>NZ_JAIQDE010000004.1 GCF_020037015.1 Corallococcus sp. AS-1-6
CCCGCTGGGGGCTTCTTCTTGCGATGTCACCCCACCTCTATGCGGCTCGTAGGACTGCTTATTCCGCGCAGACCTCCAGTCGGACTGGTCTCGGAGACCCGAGGCCGGGGACCTCGTTCCGCCCAAGCCGGGGAGCTCTCCGGACGCTCGGACCGGTTCTGGTGCCCCGCAGCCGTGAGCAGTTGTTCCAACCGGGCAGCGGAAGCCTGTCGGACCGGTGCTGGTGCACTGCGGCCGGGGACAGTTGGTCCACCTGGGCAGCGGAAACCTGTCGGACAGTCGGACCGGTTTGGGCTCACTGCGGCCGGGGCGGTTGGTCCGACCGGGCAGCGGAAACCTGTCGGACACTCGGGCTGGTTTTGGCGCACCGCGGCCGGGGCGGTTGGTCCGACCGGGCAGCGGAAACCTGTCGGACTGTCGGACAGGTTTGGGCGCTCCGTGGCTGGGGGCGTCGTTCCATCCGGGGCTGCGGAAGCCTGTCGGACTGTCGGACAGGTTTTGGTGCTCCGTGGCTGGGGGCGTCGTTCCATCTGGGGCTGTCGGACTGTTGGACGGGTCTGGGCGCTCCTTGGCTGGAGGCAGTGTTCGTCTGGGGCCGCGGAAACTTGTCGGACAGTCGGACAGGTTTGGGAACGCTGTCTCTGGATGGCTGCCTACCTCAGCCTGGCGGGGAAACTTGTTGGACTGTCGGACAGGTTTGCCCGTTCCGGGTGGGGGGGCGCTGGGACGGCTGGCGATTCGCGGGCCGTAACCCCGGGGCTGTGGGGACCATGAGGGACGACTGGGGCAACGCGGTCCGGGCCGGTGCGAAGTGCTCGGGGAGGGGGTCTGGGGCTGGGTGACGATTGCCATTTCCCGGGTGGCTTTCGTTGTGTCGTGCGGGGCCGGGCTGGATGGCCTCGACACGTGCTGGTGCGGTTCTTTGTCGTGCGGCGCTTTCGTTCGGCGGCCGTGCGCCAACTTCTGGAGGAACGCGGATGGAACTGGGACTCGCCAACAAGGTCGCGCTCGTCGCTGGTGGCTCCAGCGGGCTGGGACTCGCCGTCGCGGAGGAACTGGCGAAGGAGGGCGCGCATGTCGCCATTGGCGCTCGGGACACGGACCGGTTGGCCCAGGCGGAGGCCCGGCTCAAGTCCGTGGCCCGGGGCGGCCGGATCATGGCGACTCGTGTGGACGTGAAGGACGACGCGGACGTGCGCCGCTGGGTGGAGGACGTGGCCGCGAAGCTGGGCGCGCTGCACGTCGTTGTCACCAACAGCGGGGGACCTCCTCCCGGCCCGGCCTCCTCCTTTGGCGTGGACGCGTACCGGAACGCGACGGACGCGGTGCTGCTGCCGCCCATCTCCCTGGCGCTCGCGGCGCTGCCCCACCTGAAGAAGGCCGGATGGGGACGCGTGCTGTTCATCACCTCGGAGACCGTGCACCGGCCCGTGGCCCGCTTCGCGCTGTCCGGCTTCGCTCGCATGGGCATCGTCGGCTTCTCCGCCGCGCTGGTGCAGGAGCTGGGCGACGCCGGCATCACCGTCAACGTGCTGGCGCCGGGCTACATGCGCACGCCTCCGGTGGAGCGCACCGCCGGCAACGCGGGTGACGTGGAGGCGGGGCTTCGCGCCATGGGCGCGCACATCCCGCTCAAGCGCGTGGGGCTCCCGGAGGAGTTCGCCGCCGCCGCGGTGTTCCTCGCCAGCGAGCGCGCCTCCTTCATCACCGGCACCGTGCAGCTCGTGGACGGTGGCGCGAGCGTCATCGGATGAGCGCCACCTCCGCCGCCCCGTCCCGCCGTCCCGTCGTCGTGAAGATTGGCGGCGCGGCGGGCGTGGACCTGGAGAATGTCTGCGCGGACGTCGTGGAGCTCGTCCGCCAGGGCGAGCGCGTCGTCGTCGTCAACGGCGGTTCGGAGGCCGGGGAGCGGCTGCTGGGCTCGCTGGGCCTGGAGCGCCCGGAGGCCACCACCGCGAACGGCAACGTCGTGCGCCTCACCTACGCGCCCACGCTCCGCGCGCTCACCATGGCGTGGGTGGGCGAGGTCAACAAGGCCGTGGTGCTCGCGCTGCTCGCGAAGGGCGTCACCGCGCTGGGCCTGTGCGGCGCGGACGGCCGCGTGCTCACCGCTCGCAGGCGGCCACCGCTCAAGCTGCAGGACCCCGGCGGACGGATGCGCATCGACCGCGAGCACCTGGCCGGTGAGGTCTCCTCGGTGAACTCGGCGCTCCTGGGGACGCTGCTGGAGGGCGGCTACGTGCCCGTCGTGTGCCCTCCCGCGGTGACGGAGGACGGCGTGCTCGTGAACGTGGACGCGGACCACGTGGCGTCGTCCATCGCGGCGGCGCTGGGCGCGAGGGCCCTGGTCATCCTCTCCAACGTGCCGGGGCTGCTGGCGGATCCGAAGGACCCTGCCTCGCTGGTGCGCTCGAGCGACGACGTGGAGGGCTGCATGCCGCTCGCGGGCGGTCGCATGCGCTACAAGCTGGAGGCCGTGCGCCGGGCGCTGCTGGGCGGCGTCCCGACCGCGTACGTGAGCGCGTCGCGCGTGGCGCGGCCGGTGTTCTCCGCGCTGGAGGAGGCGGGCGGTACGAAGTTCACCCTTCGCGAGGGAGGCAGGGCGGATGCGGACGCGTGAGCCAGGCGTCGACTTGTTGCGGTGGATGGTGGAGCAGTACAGCCCCAGCCACCAGGAGGACTCCTTCGCCGGAGCGCTGGTGGAGCGGCTGGGCACACGCGGCTGGCGGGCGCACACCGACGCCGTGGGCAACGCCGTCGCCCGCTACGGTGACGGGGACACCGTCATCGCGTTCCTGGGCCACATCGACACCGTGCCCGGGGAGGTGCCCGTGCGGCTGGAGGGGCAGAAGCTCTACGGCCGGGGCGCGGTGGACGCCAAGGGGCCGCTGTGCGCGTTCATCGAAGCCGTGGAGCTGCTGGACGACGCGGAGCGCGCCGGCAAGCAGTTCCTGCTCCTGGGCTGCGTGGAGGAGGAGGTCGCCATCACCCGCGGCGCCCTGCACGTGCGCGACCAGTACGCCCCGGACTTCGTCATCAACGGCGAGCCCAGCGGCGCGCACGCGGTGACAATCGGCTACAAGGGGCTGCTGCGCCTGGACCTGGAGCACCGCGCCGGCCGCCGCCACACCGCGAGCCGCGACTACCGCGCCGCCGCCGAGCACGTCATCGACGCGTGGAACGCGCTCAAGCGCCTGTGTGACGACTGGAACCGCGAGCGCCCGTCCCTCTTCGAGCAGAACCTCCCCTCCCTCAACGCCTTCCACACCGGCGCCACGGAGACGGAGGAGTGGGCCACGGCCGCCGTGAGCATCCGCACCGGCCCGTCCACGGACACCGACGCGCTGCTCGCGGCGCTGGCCACCGTGCCCACCGTGACGGTGCGCACCGTGGCGCGGAAGAGCGCCGTGTCCACGAACGGCAACGACGCGCTCTCCCGCGTCTTCAAGCAGGCCATCCGCGAGCGCGGCGTGAAGCCCACGCTGCGCCTGAAGACGGGCACGTCCGACTGGAACACCGTGGCCTCCGCGTGGGCCGTGCCCACCGTGGCGTACGGCCCCGGCGACGCGGCGTTGGACCACACGCCCCACGAGCACATCGACCTGCCGGAGTACGAGGAGGGCGTCGCGGTGCTCGCGCGCGTGCTGGCGCTGCTGCCCGTGAAGGGGGCCGCGGGGGGCTGAAGGCTCAGGTGCCCAGCGCGGCCAGGCCCCTGGCGCGCAGGGTCCGCATCCCCACCACGATGCCGAAGAAGAGCAGGGCGCAGCCCGCGGTGATGGGCCGCACGCCCACCCGGTCCGACAGCGCGCCCTGGCCCCAGACGCCCAGGATGTAGCCCGCGTTCACCAGGAGCAGGAACAGGCTGCTCACGCGCGCCTGCAGCTCCGGCGGCGTGCGCGCCTGACACACCGTCTTCAGGCCGGTGAAGGCGACCAGGTACACCGCGCCCAGGATGAACAGCGTCACCAGGGCCACCGGCAGCGTGGGGGAGAGCCAGTACGCGGCGGAGCACAGCCCCACCAGCAGCAACGACGTCTCCAGGAAGGCCCGCCGCCCCATCCGCGCGGCGAGCGCGCCGGAGCCGAACGCCGCGATGACCGCGCCCGTCCCCTGCGCCGTGAGCAGCATGGACGTGGTGGTCGCGTCCCCGCCCAGCACCTTCAGCGCGAACACCGGCACCAGCCCCACGAAGGGGGAGATTAGCAGCCCCACCAGCGCGCCGGAGCCCAGCGCGAGCGCGATGCCCGGGTCCGTCCACGCCAGCCGCACGCCGCGCATGATGCCGGCCCACAGCGCCTCGGCCTTGGGAGGCAGGGTGCTGGCCGCGCCGCGCATGCCCGCGAGCGCCAGCAGCACGGCGAGGAAGGACAGCGTGTTGACGAACAGCGCCCCGGCGATGCCCACCTTCGTCAGCACGAGCGCGGCCAGCACGGGGCCGATGATGCGGCCCAGGTTGAACTGCGCCGAGTCCAGGCTGAGCGCGTTGTGCAGGTCCTCCGGCGGCACCACGGCCACGGTGAGCGCCGTGGCGCAGGGGATGACCAGCGTGCTGAACGCGCCGTTGAGCAGCGAGATGGCCGCCACCCACGGCACCGACAGGTTGTTCGTCCCGGCCAGCACCGTCAGCAGCGCGGCGAGCAGGGCCTGGACGCAGATGCACACGGCCATGAAGGTGCGCCGGTCGAAGCGGTCCGCGAGCGCGCCGCCCAGGGGCGCGAGCACCAGCGAGGGCAGGTGCGTCAGCGCGGCGACGCCGCCCGTCCAGGCGGCCTGGCCCGTCACCTGCGTGACGTAGACCCCCAGCGACACGGACTCCATCCACGTGCCGATGTTGGACACGAGCGTGCCCAACCACAGAAGGGTGAAGTCGCGATGGGACAGGGCCCGGGCGGAGCCCGAACGGGAGAACAGGGAGGTGGCCACGGAGACACTCCTTCTACAGCGCGCCCCTGACGCGTGCTCGGTGGGCGCACGCCTACACGGTGGTTGACTCCCTGGCCGCCATGGGAGACGGGGAAAGCCATGACGCGGCACAAGGTTCTCGTGGTTCCCCGGGAGATTGCCGGCGAGCGGCTCGACCGGTTCCTGACGAAGCACGTCCCGGGCCTCACGCCGGAGCGGGCCCGGGCGTTGCTGGACGCGGGCCGGGTGCGCATCCGGGGCAAGAAGGCGCAGGCCACGCGCAAGCTGTGGGGCGGCGAGGAGCTCACCCTGGAGACGCCGGAGCCCCGGCCGTCGCCGCATGCCTCGCGGGAGGGGCCGGAGCTGCCGGTGCTGTACGACGACGCGGCGCTCGTCATCGTGGCGAAGCCGCCGGGGCTGGTGGTGGAGCCGGAGGGGCGGGCGGCGTCGGTGGTGGGGCTGCTCGCGGCGCGGTGCCCGCCCTTCGACGTGGAGGGCGTGGCCCAGCCGGGCGTGGTGCACCGGTTGGACCGCGAGACGAGCGGATGTCTGGCATTGGCCCGGACGGATGACGCGGTGGCGGCGCTCTTGAAGGCGTTCCAGGAGAAGCGCGTGGACAAGCGCTACCAGACGCTGGTGCTGGGCCGCCCGCCGGACACGGGGCACCTGGAGGGGCCGTACGCGAGGGACCCGAAGGATCCGCGCCGCTTCACGACCCGCGTGCCCTCCGCGCGCCGGGCGGCGCTGACGTTCACGGTGCGCGAGCGGTTCCGGGAGGGGGCGCTCCTGGACATCGACCTGGACACCGGGCGCACGCATCAGATCCGCGTGCAGTTGTCGGAGGCCGGGTTCCCGGTGCTGGGGGACTCGCTCTATGGCCCGGAGGAGGCGCGCAGGCACCCGGCGGCGCTCGCGGTGGGGCGTCAGGCCCTGCACGCGTGGCGGCTGGAGGTGCCGTCCTCCGCGACGGGACAGCTCATCCAGGTGGAGTCACCGCCGCCGGAGGACTTCCAGCGGGGGCTCACGGTGCTGCGCGGGGTCGCCTGATACCGTCCGGGCACCGGGCGGATCAGGGCGGCACGCTCACCGGGTGTCGTCCTCGGCGTCGGGCTCGGGCGGCTCCAGACGGGCCTGCCGTTCACTGGCCTCCCAGGAGGCCTCGGCGTCACCGGCGTGCACGCGGGCTGCGGCCGCGTCGTCCTGGTCTCCGGTCCACGTGGTGTGCCCGCCCGCGAAGCCCTCCAGGGGCCGAGCGCCGCGACGCGACTCCACCTCCAGGTCCTTCTGCTCCTGCTCGCGCAGCCGCTCGCGCTCCTGCTCCCGTTCATGCTCGTGCTGCTGCTCGAGAATCCTGTCCGCCATCGCGCCTCACCTCCTGCCCCAAGGTGGGGTGCGTCCGCGCGGGGCGGCAGGGGGCGGCGGGCCCTCCGTGCACGGCCGCATGCCTGGCGTGCGGTCGGCGGCACGGGCGTCCCACGGAGTACGCTGGAGGAGCCCGTGGGAGCCGGGCCTCTGGAGGAACGCGGCGCATGAACGCAGGAGTCTCCATCGTCGCCGATGACACGCGGAGCTGGGGAATGGAGACCCCGGGCCCTGGCCTGCTGCTGCACGTCCCCGCCGCGGGCCGCTGGGCGCAACGGCCCGCCATGCACCTGGACGCGGCTCCCGGCTACCGCCTCCGGCTGCGCGGCATGCGACAGACGCTGCTCTGGACCCGCATCGACTCCTACTGGGACCGCGCCGTCTTCCTCCGGGGAACGGCCCTCTTCCCCCAGGTCCTGCCGCCCCTGTCCGCGCCCGAGGTCCGGGCCGTGGAGGCCGCGTCCGGCACCGGGCCCTGGTGGGAGGCCTGGGCCTGGCGGGTGGCGCGTGCGCTCGTGGAGGCTCCGCTGCCGGTGCTCCACGCCGGCTCCTGGTGTCTGCGCCCCGTGCGCGCCATCGCCGCGGAGCAGGCGGAGCGGCATCCCGTCTCCCCCATGGAGTGGGGCTTCGGTCAGCCGCCCCTGCCGCCGCACTCGCTCTCCGCGGTGACGCGGTTCCTCACGGCCTGGAAGGAGGACTGGTGGGAGTCGCTCCCCGAGCAGCGGCCGGGCGCCGTGCTCGCGCTTCGCGTGCCCTCGTCGCCGGAGGATGGACGCGTGAAGAGCTGGCGCAAGCGCGCACGGGACGGGACGTTGCCGCCCGTGCTGCTGCTGTACGTGGACATCCTCGCGAAGTGGCTGGTGCTGGATGGTCATGACCGGCTGCACGCGGCGCTGCTCGAAGGCGTGGAGCCTCCGCTGCTGGGCTTGTGGCCCTTCGTCACCCCGCCGCGTCCCGCGAGCGCCGTGCGCGAGGAGGGCGCCCTGTTCAGCGCGGAGTTCCAACTGCGCGCGGGCGCGACGCCAGAGACCGTCGACCGCGTCAACCGCATGCTGGTGCACAGCTTCACCCCCGACCCCAGGGGGACCGTCTCGCGCGCCTGGCCCATCCCGGGGGGACGCGAGACCTGGCGCGAGGAGGTCACCACCCGGCGCCGCAGGGGCTGGCTCCCGCCGCTGGAGGACAACGCCCTGGACTGGCTCACGTAGACTGCCCGGCATGCTTCGTCCGCACTTCGAACGCCAGACCACCGGCCGGCTGCTGCTCCGCGCCATCCGCGAAGACGACCTGGACGCGGTCTTCGCCCTCCATTCGGACCCCACGACGAACCAGTTCAGCCGCCGTGGCTACATGCAGACGCTGGACGACGCGCGGCGGATCATGGGCCTCTGGCTGGAGGACTGGGCGCGCGAGGGCGTGGGGTACTGGCTGGTGGAGCGGCTGGAGGCGCCCGGCGTCGTCGTGGGCCTGGGCGGCCTGCGCCACAAGGAGCTGGAGGGCCAGCGCGTGCTCAACCTCGCCTACCGCTTCGTGCCCCAGACCTGGGGCTCCGGGTACGCCACGGAGGTGTCCCGCGTCGCGCTGGCGCTGGCGGCCCGGCACCTGCCGCACGTGCCCCTCGTCGCCATCATCCACCCGGAGAACGCCGCGTCCCTCCGCGTGGCGGAGCGGCTGGGGATGCACCTGGACCGCCACGTCACCGAGGACGGCATCCCGAACCGCGTGTATGTGATTCGCTGACGCTCGCGTCAGCGCGGGTCGAAGGAAGCGCACACGCGCACGCCGCTGCGCACGTCCCGCGCGGTCGCGTCGCCGGGGGACAGGTCGGCGCTCGCCGCGACGAACGAGTCGTAATACCAGGAGCCTCCCCGCAGCACGACGCTGCCGAACTCCGGCGTCACGGAGCGCGTGAGCTCGTAGGCGTTGCCCGCCATGTCCCGCAGGCCGAACGGGCTCACCGACGCGGGGTGTGTCCCTACCGCGTCCGGGCCAAAGGCCAACGGCCGCCGGTCATACGTCGCGTCGATGTTGGCGTCGTCGGGCTGGAGCTGGTCGCCGTGCGGATAGCGGCGGCCGTCCGCGCCCCGGGCCGCGTACTCCCATTCGTGCTGGCCGCACAGGCGCGCTCCCGGCAGCCGCTTCGTCCGGTGGAGCCAGTAGAAGTAGCCCTCCAGGTCCTGCGCGGAGACGCCGGACAGCGGCAGCCGCTTCCAGTCGACGCTCGCGTGCCGCGTGCGCTCCGAGTAGAGCAGGGGCTCGCCCTCCTTCGCGGTGCGGAACTCCTCGCGGGTGCGGTGGAAGGTGAAGACCCAGCCCGTGCCCTGCCGCCACCGCAGCGTGATGGTGCCTCCGTCGCCGAAGTGCGGCTGTTCGAGGATCCTCCTCGCGGGCGCGTCCGGGGGCAGGTCCTCCAGGTAGGTCAGCCAGTCCCCGAACGTCACCTCGTCGCGGCCCACCAGATAGCCGCCGGTGAGGCAGTAGCGGTGCATGGGCGGGCTGAAGGTGAAGCGGCGCACCACCTCCGGCTCCGCGCTGCCCAGGAGGAAGCAGCCCGGCGGGATGTAGACGTAGCCCTCCGGCACCTGGGTGGGGAGCGTGAGGCGCAGCGCTTCACGCGAGCCGTGCGTGAGGAACACCGGGACGTCCAGGGGCACCCGGCCCGGCTGCGTGACGTGGAGCAGGTAGGAACCCTCCGGGAGGACGAAGCGCGAGCCTCCCGCGGCCGGCACGGGTTCGCGGCGGAAGGGCCCGTCGCTCCGCAGGACGCGCGTGATGGACACGCGGGCCCCCGGTGGCGTGCTCTCGACCAGCAGCTCCGCGGGCTCGTGGAACCGCCGCAGGGAGGCCTCGCCCTCCCTGGCGGAGTCCACCTCCTGCTCCAGGCGCTGGAGCCACGCGTCGCGCTCGTGGCGCTGGTGGAAGGCCTCCGCGAGCAGGACGCGCTCGGACAGGACCTCCGCGATGAGCCGGCGCGTGTCGGCATGGTGGCGGTCGCGGTCCAGGCCGCGCTCCAGGCTCCGGCTGGCGCGGGTGAAGGCGGCCTCCGCCTGGTCGCGCAGGGCGAGCGTCTCCGTCCAGCGCTTCTCCGCGGCGCTGCGCAGGCCCGTGGCATCCGTCGCGGTCTCCGGCCCCAGTGAGGAAGGAGGGCGGCCGTCGAACATGGCCAGCGACTCCTCGCGGCTCGCGAGCGCCCGCGCGGCGAGGGTGCGGCCCGAGGCCAGCGCCTCCTTCGCGGTGCCCAGCTCCGCGGCGATGTGGCGCGCGTCCTCCAGGTACGCCTGGAGCCGGAGGCCGCCATACGACGCCAGGACGGCGAGCGCGAGCACCAGCGCGGTGAGGCCCCGTCCCCAGCGCGCGCGGCGCACGGCCCGGTGGGACGCCCGGAGGAAGGCCTGCTCCCGGGGGCCCAGCGTGGCGGGCTCCAGCACCCGCACCTCATCCAACTGGCGCTGACCCCAGAGGGCCTCGCTGGCGCGGCGCAGGCGGTCCCACTCCGCGCTGGCCGCCTCCACGCGCTTGCGCAGCACGCGGTGCCCGATGTCGTCGTCCAGCCAGTCGCGCAGCGTGCCCCAGCTCGAGATGAGCGACTCGTGGGCGATCTCCCAGCGCGGCAGGCCGCTCACCGTGCGCGTGTGCAGCAGGCGGCCTTCCACGAGCATGCGCAGCGCCGCGCGGGAGGTGTCATCCGAGGCGTCCGCGAGGTCCTCCGCGCCGCGCTCGATGCGCGTGCCCTCGGCCGTCACCAACTGGAGCAGCAGCCGCCGCGCCGCCGCGTGCTCCGCGGGGCTCATGCGCGCGAGCACGCCGTCCGCGTGCCGGGACAGCGCTCCGGCCACGCCGCCCATCGCCTCCAGCGCCGAGCGCGTGATGCGGCCCCGCGCGGCGTCGCGGCGCTCCCATAGCTCCGCGAGCGCGAACTGGAGCAGCGGCAGGCTGCCCACGCCATGCGCCGTGGAGTCGACGAGCGTCCGCACCAGCTCCGGCGACTCGAAGGCCACGCCCCGCGCACGGGCCGGGCCGATGATGGCCTCGCGTACGCCCTCGGGCGACAGGGGCCGGAGGATGTAGAGCGCCCGCTCCGCCTCCTCCCCCAGGCCCGGCAGCGCGCACAGGCGCGTGAGGAAGTCGCCCCGCACCGCCAGCAGCACGTGCACGCCCGGTGACGGCAGGGCCAGCTCCCCCAGGACGCGGGCGAAGTGCGCGGCCTGCCCGGGGTCGGAGAGGGTGAGCAGCTCCTCCAACTGGTCGACGAAGAGCAGCAGCCCCCGCCCGCGGGCATGCGCCTCGCGCAGCGCCTGTCCCAGCCAGGCCGGCGTGTCCGTGAGCGCGGTGACGAGCTCCGCCTCCCTCCGCCCCAGCACCGGCGCGAGCGCGGCGGCCAGCGCGTCGAGCGGGCGATGGCCGGGCCACAGCGTGACGACGTGCGGCTCGCGTCCGTCGCCCAGGTCTCCGGCCGCCACCCGGGGCAGCACGCCCGCGCGGCACAGCGAGGACTTGCCCGTCCCGGAATCGCCAGCGACGAGCACCAGCGGCCGCGTGCGCAGGCGCTCCAGCACGGCGCGGATGTCGCCCTCGCGTCCGAAGAAGAGCGCCCGGTGCTCGGCCGCGAACGGCGCGAGCCCGCGATAGGGATTGCCGGCGCCCAGCGGCGCGGGCGCGATGGAGCGCTCCAACTGCTCCAAGGCCTCGCTCAACGCCTCCGCTGAGTTGAAGCGCTCCAGCGGCTCCACCGCGAGGCAGCGCTGGATGAGGGCGGCGAAGTCGGGGTCCACCTCCGGGCCCAGCGCGGCGCGGGGCGGGGCGTCCTCGGGCCTCCGCGAGGCGCGGCGGGGCACCTGGCCCGTGCACAGCTCATGGAGGATGAGGCCCAGCGCGTACAGGTCGCTGCGCGCGGAGGCAGGGCCCCCGGTGAGCACCTCCGGCGCCAGGTAGGGCAGGGTGCCCACGAGCAGCGGCGAGCCGGACGCCAGCTCCGAGCCCACCTCGAAGCGCTCGGCGAGCCCGAAGTCGAGCAGCTTCACCTCCCCCTCGCGCGTGACGAGCGCGTTGGAGGGCTTGAGGTCGCGGTGCAGGACGCCCTGGCGGTGCGCCGCCGCCAGCCCCCGCGCCAGGCCCACGCCCAGGGACAGCACCCGGCGCCACGGCACCGGCAGGGGCAGCTCCGCGAGCGTCTCGCCGACGACGTACTCGGAGACGATGTACGGGTGGCCGTCCACCGCGCCCACGCTGAACACGCTGACGATGTTCGCGTGTTGCAGCCGCGCGAGCGCCCGGGCCTCCGTGGTGAACAGGTCGCGGAAGCGCTCATCCGGCCGCGCCGCCGCCATGAACTTCACCGCCACGCGCCGATCCAACGACGTGTCATGCGCCAGGTAGACGATGCCCATCCCGCCCCGGCCCAGCGGGCGCTCCAGGCGGAACGCATCGAACGACGGCGGCGGCGTCCAGGGCTCCGGCTCCGGCGGCGGCAGCAGGTCCGTCTCCCGCGCGTCGGGGGGCTCCGCGTCCTCCACGGACGAGCGCTGGATGCCGGGCGTGAGCGTGGCCAGCAGGCTCCGGCACTCGCCGCACCCCGAGGCGTGGCGGTGCACCTGCGCCAGCGCCTCGTCCGTGAGCTGGTCCTCCAGGAGCTGGACCAGGACGTCGTCGGTCAGGCAACTGGAAGGGAGCGCGCTCACGGAGTGGGGACCCTCACGCTAGTCACGCCGCGCGCGGCGTTCAATGACACACGCGGACACGGCGCCACGCACCGTGCGCGAGATGCGCTTGGGGCGCGGGCGGGGGCCCGGCATGGTATGGCGTTGCCATGTCCCAGGTGTCCGCACTGGCCACGACCTTCCTCTCGCACACGAAGACGCGCTTCGTGGCCCCCTCGCCGGAA
This sequence comes from Corallococcus sp. AS-1-6, assembly GCF_020037015.1. Lineage (GTDB taxonomy): Bacteria > Myxococcota > Myxococcia > Myxococcales > Myxococcaceae > Corallococcus. Next base: position 12,146 of record NZ_JAIQDE010000004.1, read on the forward strand.
GCGCTCGCGGAGCTCGACGCCTTGCTGTCTCGCGCCTGGGAGGACGCGCAGGCCCGCTGGCCGGGCATCCCGCTGCCCGCCGAGCGCTTCGTGACCCACGTCGCGGAGCGGCTCCCCCCGGCGAGCCCCACCGCGCCCGTCGCGCCGCTCGTCTCCGCCCTGTCCCTGCCGGAGCTGTACCTGGCGTGCGCGTGCCTCCAGGGCCACTCCGCCGCGCTGGAGGCCTTCGAGCGCCACTACCTGTCCCGGCTGCCGGAGCGGCTGCGCAGCCTGCGCCAACCGGACGCGATGATCGACGAGGTCCGCCAGCGCGTGGGCGTGAAGCTCCTGGTGGCCAGCGCGGGCCAGGTGCCCGCCATCGCGGACTACACGGGGCGGGGGGGCCTCTTGAGCTGGGTGGTCGTCATCGCCAGCCGCATCACCCACAAGCTGCGCGGGCAGGAGAAGCCCTCCACGGAGGACGACGCGGAGGAGCTGTTCAAGGCGCTGCCCGCGCAGGGGCTGGACCCGGAGCTGGACGTGATGAAGCGCCGCCACCACGCGGCCTTCCGTCAGGCCGTGCGCGAAGCCGCCGCCACGTTGTCGGCCGAGGACCGCCATCTGCTCCGCCTCCACTTCGCCGACCGGCTCTCCACGTATGAGATGGCGCCGCTCTTCCGCGTCAACCAGTCCACCATCTCCCGCTGGCTGAAGCGGGTGCAGCAGCAGGTCTACGCGGAGACCCGGCGCCGCCTGCAGGAACAACTGGGCCTCTCCACGGAGGACTTCCAGAGCTTCATCGCCTTCGTGGACAGCCAGCTCGACCTGACCTTGAGCCAGCTCCTCGACGAGAAGCGCGAGCCCTCGTCGGACGGTTGACCTACCGCGCTCGCGCGGGGTCCGCCTTCGGGGGGCCATAGGAGAGGTTGCGCAAGAGCGCGGCCCCGGGCTTCACGTCGCCGCGGCGCACCGTGCACGCCTCTGCGTCCTCGCGTGCGTCCGCCGTGTCCGCCTGGAACCGGCCGGGGCACTCCTGGAGGATGCCCTCCAGCGCGCGGCCGTCGCGGGTGCGGGACAGGCAGGTAGCGCCGTCGGGCGCCCAGGCCGCCTCGAAGGACCCCTTCGCCGGGTCCCACTCCCGCGTCACCTCCGTCGCGCGCTCCAGCACGCCCAGCCCGTCGTAGATGTCGATGGTGGTGTCCTGGCGCGTGTGGCTCCGGCCGTTGCCGCAGTAGTCCGCGCGGGCCAGCCGGGTGCACGCCTGGTGGAGGCCGGCCAGCGACTGCCCGTCGCGCGTGGCCCAGGGCGCGTAGCCCCAGAGGATGCACTTGGAGATGGCGCCGTTCTCACACGCGAAGGTGATCCGGTCCGCTGCGTCGGCGTGGGCGCCGCTCGCGTCCCACACGCCGCCCACCGCCAGGGCCCGGGGCGCGGGAGAGCGCTCCAGCGCGACGCAGGGGTTCTCCCACTCTCGCGCCACGGGGTTCCAGGCCTCGATGCGGTAGAAGACGCGGGTGGGGTCGTCCGCCGCGGGCTCCGCGCCGCAGAGGGCCACCTCCACGGGCTTGCCGTCGCTGGCGGTGCCCTGGAGCACGGTGCCCACCACGTCGCTGGCCGTCGCCCCTGCCTCCGGCGCGGGGACCGGCCACAGCCGGCCATTCTCGAAGCGCAGCGCCTTCACCCCGTCCTCCGCCTGCCGGGGGGCGTCCAGCGCCACGGAGACGAGCACGCTGGTGCGCTCGTCCGTCGGCTTCTCATCCCAGCCGCGCTTGGTTCCCCACAGCATGGTGCCCTGGGGCCGGGCGATGCGCTGGGCCGTCTGGGACTGGCACCGGCGCGCGTAGCGCTCGGCGTCGGTCGGGCCGCTCACGGTCCGGGTGGGGGCGGGCTTCGGGGCGGCGGCGGGCGGCGCGGCCTGTCCTGGCGAGGACAGGAGCAGGAACAGGCACACCGGCAGGGTTCGGAAGGACGCGCTCATCGCTTCGGATGAGACCCCGGGCCTGAAATCGATGCACGGAATCCGTCCGCCCCCCGCACGGGGCCGTCAATCCCAGCCGCGCAGTTGGACGCGCACCCGCCGCAGCAGCAGGTCCCACTCCTGGCGCTTCAAGGTCGCCATCACGCGCCCGGTGACGATGGTGAGGCCGGTGAGTGTCATCACCAGGAAGCCGATGCGGTGGTCCCGGAGGCCCGCGTCCAGCAGGTTGGCCACCACGTCCAGGAGCAGGAACAGCGTCCCCAGCGCCAGGTAGGCGCGGATGCGCAGGGCCATGCCCACCGCCACGCCCAGAAGACAGACAGCGCCGAAGACAATCGCATACGTGCCGTCCGCGGACTCGCCCATGCGGGCCGCCAGCTTCGCCGCCGCGGGCACGTACAGCAGCAGGCCGCCCAGGATGCGCACCGCGTTGCGCGCCGCGTGCGGGAGGCTGGACGTGAAGAGCTGTCCCATCATCAGGAGCAGCAGCCCCAGCGGCGCCAGGTACACCTCCAGCCCCTCCAGGCCGAACGCGAGCGCGGCGATGAGCAGCGCCAGGTTGCAGGCCGCCGCGGCGAACGCGCCGAACATCCGGCTGCGCTCCACCGCGCCCAGCGCCGCGTACAGCAGGCCGGAGCCTCCCGCGAGCAGGGCGGCGTCCCCCGTCGCGTCGCCGGGGAGGATGAGCGCCACCGCGATGGGCAGGAGCGCCGCGAACCGCCGCGTCGCCTGCTCCACGGGGCGCACGCCCGCCCTGCGCGCCAGCACCGTCACGCCGACCAGGACGAAGCCCAGCGACAGCGCGAAGAGGGCGTCATGCTCGGGGCGGAGGCCCTGCGCGTACAGCCCGCGCACCAGCGCGTAGACGCCCACCACCGCGAGCTGCACGAAGTAGACATGGCGGCCCGTGTGCTCGCGCCACGCGGCGTGCAGGGACACGCCCACGGCCAGCCCGATGGCCGCCAGCGCCACGGGCAGCACGTCCTCGGAGGCCTGGCCTCCCACGGCGACGGCCGCCAGCAGCGCCGCGCTCGCCACCAGCCACAGGTCGCGGCCCCACCCCATGCCTCCCGCGACGTCGCTCCGGCGGCGGGACGTCATGCGGCGGGCGATGTGAAGGGCCAGCGCGCTCCCCGCCGCGGCCAGCGCCAGCTCCGCTCCGGACCGGGTGAAGAGGGGCAGGTACGTGGGGTCCCAGGGGGCCCTGGCTTGCGCGAGGAGCGCCAGCCCCGTGGCGACGACCGCGCCCCCGGCGACCATCGTCCCGAGCCCCGCGATGAAGCCGGCGAGCGCCCCGCGCCACTGGAAGGCCGCCACGAGGAGCGCAGCGGAGAGGAGCCCCAGCGTCAGGGGGAAGGCGGAGGACCTCATCCATGCGCCCGTCAGCCCCGAGATCATCTCCCACACGAGGACGGGAACCGCCAGCGTCGAGGACGTGTGCCCTTCGACGGCCAGCGCATACACCGTCGCGGCGATGAAGTAGGGCAGCACGGCCAGGTGGGCGCGCAGCCGCGTGCGGCCCTCGTCGTGGCCCCGCCGCTTCGCGAGCCAGGGCGCGACGACCACCACCCCGAGCCCCAGCAGCGCCAGCGTGGGGCCCGGCCACGGTTCGAGGTGCGGCATCAGGTGGGCCAATGCATGGACGAGCAGCAGGAGCCCCAGGCCCACCACTCCGCGCCCACGGCCTCGCGCGCCCCCCACGAACAGCACGGCACCGGTGGCGAGGACGAGGTCCGCCGCGAGCACGCCGGGCTGGAAGAAGGCCGCCCCCGCCACGAGCACCACGGCGGTGAGCGTTTCCCTGCTCAGGGCATCGAGGAAGGGGCCCGGGCGGTCATCGGTGCCCAGGGACAGCAGCCGCCGGAAGAACGCACGTCCCGCGTCCACCCGGGCCACCGCGACCGCGAACACCGCGTAGACGAGCCCGGCGGCGGCGATGCCCGCGAACGCCTGCTGCCACAGGAGGAAGTGCGTGCTGCCCGGGGGCATCCAGGCCGCGGGGTGCGACGCGCTCAGCGAAGGGCTGATGAGGTGCGCCGCCGTGGCGCGGATCCACTGCCCGTCGGGAGGCCGCAGGGCCACCAGCGGACTCCCGAGCAGCGACTGTTGCGCGGCCCAGAGCGCGGCGCCGGGGAGCCCCAGCAGGAGCCCCCCATGCGCGAGGATGCGCGAGCGGAACGAGGCCGCCAGCAGGACCGTCAGCAGCGCGGGCCCCAGCACCAGGAGCGGAGGCACCAGCCCCAGCGCGCGGGACGGATCCGGCAGGCCCACGACGACGGCCGAGCGCAGGAGCAGCACGGCCAGCACGGCCACACCCAGGTGGGGCACCGCGTGGTACAGCGGCCCGTGCCTGGGGTTCTCCAGGCGCTGGGCCACCCACGGCCCCACGCGCCGGAGCACCAGCGCCAGGGCCCACAGCGCGATGCCGATGAGGGGCAGGCGCCACGCGGACACATCGGGCGGAAGCGGCCGGCCCGCGCGATTGACGACCCCGGTGAGCGCGATGAACCCGCCGCTCACGGCGAGCGTCACCACCGAACCCCGCAGATGGAACGCCACGAAGCCACGGGACACGAACGCCAGCAGCGCGCCCGCGGTGAGCAGCCCGCCCGCGAGCAGGGCCACCGGACGCCCGGCGCTGTCGGGCAGGGCGACCCAGTTGACGAGCGTGATGACCGCGAGCACGGCCTGCACGAGCGCGGCGCCCGCGAAGCCGTCCGTGAAGAGCGGCCGTCCCCGCGCGCCGAACGGCAGGGGGACGACGTCCAGCAGCCGCCGGCCCTTCACCCTGTCGAGGCCCGGGCCGCGAAGCATCGCGAAGAGCGTGAAGCCGAAGGCCAGGCCCGCCGCCACGAGCGCGGCCCGGGCCGAGGCGAAGTCGGAGACCGTCCCCAGGCCCTGCGACACCGTGAGCGCGAGCCCCGTGGCCGCCAGGAATCCGACGAGCCGGCTGCCATCGCGCCGGACGCGAAGCAGCAGCACCGCCGTGGCCAGCGCGGTGGGCACGCAGGCGAGCAGCGCCGCCTGTGAGCCCGCGACCTCCGCGAGCGCATCCGGCAATACGGGCGCGACCCCCAGCGCCCGAGCCACCCCGAGCGCGGCGATGCACAGCGACAGGTCCTCCAGGGGGCGGAGCGCGTCCCGCAGCCCCTGGCGCTCCAGCCACGCGGACTGTGCGAGCCCGCCCAGGCCATAAAGCACCGCCGCGAGCGCGAAGACGCCCAGGCCCGCCGCGCTGGACGCGAGCCACGGAGTCCCGTCCACCGCCGAGAGCGCGCCGAAGAGCAGCGCGACACCGCCCAGGTAGTGGAGGCCCCGCCATCTCCACCGCCCCGCGAGGTGGGCCGCGAACGCGATGACCGCACCCGTGTACGCCTGGGGCCAGGGCGCGCTCGTCCCCTGCGTCCACGTCACCGCGGAGAACGCGGGCATCGTCGCCAGCGAGACGACGACACTCCACGCGAGCATCCGGTTGCGAAGGACGGCGGAGGACGTCACGCGCGCCAGGAGCATCAGCCCGGACGCCACCGCCGCGACCCCGAAGCACCACCACGCCGGATCGCCCGGCGCCTGCACGCGAGCGACCAGCGCCCCCGCGAGCAGCGAGGCCATGACGGCCGGATGCACCAGGGCCCGCCGACGGAACTCCAGCAGGAAGAAGACGAGCGCGGCCAGCACGGGCGCGCAGGCGGATGCGGTATCCACCCAGGTGTCCTCGCCCGGGAAGGCCGAGAAGGCGCCGAGCGCCCCCGCGAGCGCGCCGCTGGCGACCACCGCGTGCGCCAGCGTCTCGAACACCGGGGCCGCGCGGGGATGGGCCGCCCGGACGGAATCCGCGGACGCCCCCGCGGCCACCACCGCGCCCAGCGCCACCGCCCACAGCACGAGCCCCGCGAACAGGGGCGCCCCCGGCTCCAGCGCGTCGAAACCGGAGGGAGCGCTCGCCACGCAGAAGACCGCCAGCCAGAGCGCGCCGTAGAGCGCGGCGCCCACGCTGGTGAACGAAGCAGTACCCGACCGAGCCCGCCACACCGAAGCCGCCAGCGCCACCACGCCCGCGAACGCGCACAGCGCACGCAGCCAGGGCGCGTCGTCCCAACCCATCAGCGGCAGCCCCGCCAGGAGCGACGGGAACAGCGCCACCGCGAAGGACGTGGCCGAAGTCCCATGCCACAGCCGCCCCGCGGCCCGGAGCGGAAGGAGCGCGATGGCGGCGACGCCGAGCGCGGTGGGGATGCCAACGGCGGGCGTCAGGGCCACCAGGGCCGACAGCGCGATGAACACCACCGGCAGCAAGGCGAGTCCGATACTCGCGAGCACGCGCCCCGCCGACCGGGAGCGCCGCGAAAGGAACGCGCCCAGCCCGATGAAGGCCGCGTGGTAGCCCAGCAGCGCGCCCGTGACGATGAGCTGCCGGGGAACTCCGCCCAGCGCCCGCCATGCCTCGCGCACGCCCATGAGCGAGCCGCCCAGCACAAGCACCGCGCCGAGGAACCACCAGATGTACTCGTTGAGTCGGGGAGGGTTGTCGCCGTCATCGAGCGCGATGACGGCCTCCAGCCCACTGCCTCCCAGAGAGTCCAGGTGCCCCCGGCCGAACAACGCCTGACCCGACCCCAGCGCCGACCCCAGATCCTCCTCGCTGGAGGACTCACCGTCCTCCGGAGCCACCACGCTCCGCCGAGCCACCCGTGCACGCTCCACCCGGGCTGCCTCGTCACCCAGGTCCTCCACACGGGAGGACTCTCCAACGTCCAGCGACGGCACCCGCAGTGCCGCCTGCTGTTCCCGCTCCGCCCGCGCCGTCTCCTCCAGCGAGTGCGCGAGCGAAGCCAGCCACCCCGGTCGCCACCCGCCCGCGCGACGCAGCGAGTGCGCCACGCCATCCGCCCAGGCCTCCACGCGCGCCGCGGAGTCGAGCACCGGCTCCTCCGGAACCGGAACCCCCACGGCCTCGGGCGCGGGAACCTCTGGAACGCTCGCGACCGCTTCAGGATGCGTCGCGAGCGAGGCCTCCAGCCGGTCCGCCGTGGCCGCATCCAGCAACCCGTCGAAGCGCCAGTGCTCGATGCGCCGTCGCATCCGCGCCAGCACGAAGTCATCCAGGTGCCGCCCGGCGGCGGGCACGAGGGCGGCACCGCACTCCGGGCACAGGGGCCCGGAGTCCGGCACACGCGGTTCCGTACAGGCAGGACAGAGCATGTGCGTCAGCATACCGGGCCGCCCACACCCGGAGTGTCGTCCCTGATGACACTGTCACCACGAGGCGCCCGGCGCCGTGCTCCAACGCCACGCACGAAACCCGAGGTCTCGAGTCATCATGGTCATTCTCTTGGATTGTGATTCGGACTGTCAGGGGGGGAAGACAGCCGATGGGGTACGAAGTGGAGACGAATCAATTGCTGTCATGGCACCCGCGCCAGCCGGTGCCGCCAATTCACGTGCCATCGGGCTCTGATAATGCCGGTGCTAGGACTTGTTGTTGCGCTCCCGCAACGCCTTGCACGGGCGATCATCTTCCCAGCCAGAAGGTTCGGCCCTGACTGCGAAGGGCCTTGTCCAGGAACTCCCCGAAGCTCGACGCGATGAGGGGTGTCTCGTCCGGATACGTCTCATGGAAGGCGTCAAGCAGCGGGTACCGGTCGTTCTCTCTCCTTGCCACGTCCACGATCACGAAGTCGGTGTCCTGCATGTCCACCAGCGTGAAGTGAGAGGCTGGACCCGCGCTCTCCTGGTCTCGGCCCCGGATGGCGACGCGAGCCCGCTGGATCTCGTCCAGTGGCAGGATGCCGTACTTCGGATTCGGCATCGGCGCGAAGAGCCCCCCTCCATTGGAGTGCAGGTAGAAGACGCGCATCTCCTCATCCAACCGCCAACCCATGCGTGCCTCGAAGGCAGCGATCTGCTGGGAACTCGCAGGAGGATTCGGAAAGTGGTGCCGGAAGAACTCGGCCAGCAGGTTGTCCATGTGCACGGGGGAATCCTCAGTCCGCGTACGGACGCTCGAGCCCTGGCGTCAGCCACTTTCCGCCCGGCGCGTAGCAGGCGGGGTACTCGTCGTTGAACGTCTGGTGGATGTCGGCCGGTACGGGGAGGATGTTACCCGGAGCGACTGGAGGACCGCCGTGGCCCAGGTCGAAGATGTGGTGTCCGGGGAAGTTCTTCCCTGCGCTCGTCGTGGGCCACGCGCCGAACTCGGAGGCCCAGTCATCGCGAAACCGGTCCCTCGCGTTGGACCACTGGTCTCGAAGGCGTTGCACGTTGCTGACCTTCGGATAGTCACAGCAGCAGTGGGTGATGGCCATGCGGCCGCCGGCCTCCGCTGGCATGAAGAAGTAGCGCCCCTTCCAGTCCCCCTTGATGTCGGCCAGCCACATGCAGCCCATGAGGGGAAGCCCCTGTGCCGAGCACTTCGACTCGCAGCGGGACAGGAGTGCGGCGCTGCACTGCCAAGGTCCGTAGTAGATGGTCGTGCGCAGTTGTCCTCCGTCAGGCGTCGTGAGGATGGGGCTGACCCATTTCCCACGCGCCGGACTGTTGGCCCCGCCAACGGTTGCTGAGCCGCAGCCCACGAGGGCGATGAGCGCAGCGGCGCTCGCGAGACGGTGACCTGTGAGTGCGGTTGTCATGGTCATCCATGACAGCTTAGCCAAAGCCGCGAGTTGCGTCGGCGCGGATGGATGCTCCCTTGCTCTATGACTTCTTGTTGCGCTCCCGCAACGCCTTGCACGGGTCGTCCTCCGGCATGGCCGGCGTGAACCAGACGTAGTCGTAGGGCAGGGAGGTGGCGCCAACGACAGCCGCGTAGTCCTGGGGGTTCAGCGCGTCCGGTGACACCTCCAGCAAGGCCACGCTCAAGACCGTGACGTCCTTCACGCGGCGCTCCAGGTGCGCGGGGACGCCCCGGTCCTCGCGGACGTGGCCGTTGCCGGCGATGAGGATCGCGCCGTCCCGGGGCACGGTCTCCAGCAGCCGGTCCGCCATCATCGCGTCGCGCGCCCGCTGCGCCAGCGCCATGGGCTCCAGCATCTGCTGGGGAAGCTGTCCGCAGTGCGAGCGGTCCAATTCCTCGCGGACCGCCTGCGCCTCCGCTTCGGGCACGGGCGCCTCCAATCCCAGACGCGAGCGCAGGTCGGAGGGGAGCGCCTCCGGTCCCTTCATCACCAGCTCCCGCACCCGCGCTCGGGGCAGGTTGGCGGCGACGATGGGCAGGCGCGCCTGGAGGCCCGCGGCGAACACGGGCGCGTAGAGGCTGAAGGCGGGCCAGCCGCTGTTCGCCCAATCCACCGCCTTCGCCAGCCCCTCCACGTCCTCCGGATGGGCCCTCAGCGCCGCGTCCACGGCGGGCTGCTGCGTGACGTCCAGCATCTCGAAGGCGAGCGCGGGCCGCTGCCCGGAGGCCGTCCTCGCGCGCACCAGCTCCGCCTGGAGCCGGTGGTGGTCCGGGTGGTCGTGCCTTTCACCCAGGAGCACGAAGCGCGCGGGCACCACGGCCGCGCGCAGGGCGCTCTCGTCCACGAAGCGGCCTGCCGCCACGTCCCAGACGCGGCCCACCAGCGGGTGGTCCCGGTACAGCGTCGTGGCCCACTCCCGCGCGGGAGGAGGGGAGGGCTGCTGCCTGCTGGCACAGCCAAGGGACAGCGCGAGGACGAGGACGAAAGGGATTCGCGTCATCCCGTCATCTCACCCAGACCGCGCCGCCATTGCCCGTCTGAAAGCGGTGCGACCGCCGCTCCCGGACACAAGGAGGGAGGGCCCCAAGGCCCGGGGGAGCCCCGTCCGCCTCCCTGGAGAACAAGGGAGGAGGTTCGAGGTCTTCCCCGCTGAGAGAGCCTGCTCGCCAGGCGACGGAAGGGGCCGCCCTCGGAGACTCCAGCGTTGAAGTGGGGAGACCGGCTGGATACGTCCACATCAGGTCACCTCGTCCACGCGTCCCGCACCCCTCGAGCCTCCCCTGAGCCGTCCGACGAACGAACAGAACGCACCGGGGCTGACCGAAGTCACCGGGGCCGCGCCGCGTGCGGAGGGCTGGCTGGACACGCTGCGCGGCGGCAGCGTGATGGGGCGGCTCATCCTGGAGCGGGACTGGTCCGGGACGCCGCTGGGACCCATCGCGTCGTGGCCGTCCGTGCTGCGCACCCTGGTGAGCATGTGTCTGACGACGCGCTTCCCCATGTTCATCTACTGGGGACCGGAGCGCGTGCAGCTCTACAACGACGCGGGCATCCCCATCATGGGCGCCAAGCACCCGGACCATGCGCTGGGGCCGCTGCGCGACGTCTTCCCGGAGCTGTGGCCTCAACTGGGGCCCATGTTCGACGAACTGGAGCGCACGAAGCAGGCGAACTGGGCGGAGAGCCATTCGCTGCCCATCCAGCGGGATGGCACCGCCGAGGAGGCCTACTTCACCTGGTCCTACACGCCGGTGCTGGATGACGACGGCACGGTGGCGGGCTTCTACACGCCGGCCCTGGAGACCACGGGGCAGGTCCTGGGGCAGCGGCGTCTGCGCACGCTGCACCTGCTCACCCAGCGCGCGGGCGGCGCGGGCTCCGTGGAGGAGGCGTGCCGGGCCGGCCTGGACGTCCTGACGGAGAACCCCGCCGACCTGCCCTTCACGTGGCTCTACGTCACGGACGCGCAGGGGACGCGGGCCTCGCTCGTGGGCTCCACCGGCATGGGCGACCGGGGCGCGGAGGTGCCCGCGCACCTCGGCCTGCGCGCGCCGGAGGACCGGGGGCCCCCGGGAGGGCTGTTGGCTCCGGCGGCGGGGACGCGCCAGGCCCAGCGCGTGGAGGACGTGAACGGCTGGCTCGGAGCGCCGCCCTCGGAGCCGCCCCGGCCGGCCCTGGTGCTGCCGCTGCCGCACGCGGAAGGGGACCGGGACCTGGGCTTCCTGGTGGCGGGCCTGAGCCCCGTGCTGCGGCTGGAGGGCGAGTATCGCGGCTTCCTCGAACTGGTGGCGGGGGCCCTGGCCACGGCGGTCTCCAGCGCCCGCGCGCAGCAGGAGGCCCGCGCGCGGATGGAGCAGCTCGCGGCGTTGGACCGGGCCAAGACGGCCTTCTTCAGCAACGTGAGCCACGAGTTCCGCACGCCCCTGACGCTGATGCTCGGGCCCGTGGAGGACGCGCTGGTGGATCCGGCGGAGCCGCTGGGGCCGCGTCAGGCGGAGCGGCTGTCCCTGGTCCAGCGCAACGCCACCCGGCTGCTCAAGCTGGTCAACACGCTGCTCGACTTCACCCGCACGGAGGCCGGACGCGTGCGCGCGGCCTTCCAGCCCACGGACCTGTCCGCCTTCACCGCGGAGCTGGTGAGCCACTTCGAGTCCATCGCGAAGCGCGCCCAGCTCACCCTCACGCTCGACCTGCCGGCGCTGCCGGAGCCCGTCTGGGTGGACCGTGAGATGTGGGAGAAGATTGTCTTCAACCTGCTCTCCAACGCGATGAAGTTCACCTTCGAGGGCGGCGTCCACGTCCGGCTGCGAACCGAGGGCGGCCAGGCGCGGCTGACGGTCCGGGACACCGGCAGCGGCATCCCGGAGCAGGAGCTGCCGCACATCTTCGAGCGCTTCCACCGCGTGGAGAACGCCCGCTCGCGCAGCCACGAGGGCAGCGGCATTGGCCTGAGCCTGGTGCAGGAGCTGGCGAAGCTGCACGGCGGCACCGTGGACGTGACGAGCACGCTGGGGCAGGGCGCGACCTTCTGCGTCGCGGTGCCCCTGGGCCACGGCCACCTGCCGCGCGAGCAGCGCGTCCCCGAGGGAAGAGGTCCCGCGCACTCCATCGCGCGGAGCGCGTCCGCCTACGTCGAGGAGATCCGCGGCTGGATGGGCCCGGCGGGCCCGGAGCTCGGGCCGCGAGCGTCGGAAGCAGCGAAGGCCACCCCGCTCCTGCCACCCATGTCCGCGCGGGTGCTGGTGGTGGACGACAACGCGGACCTGCGCACGTACATCACGGGCCTGCTGGACGCGTCCGTGACGGTGGAGACGGCGGAGGACGGCTTCGCCGCGCTCCAGGCCATCCGCGCGCGCCCGCCCGACCTGGTGTTGAGCGACGTGATGATGCCGCGCCTGGGCGGCTTCGGGCTGCTGCGCGAGCTGCGCGCGGACCCCCGGCTGCGGGCCATCCCGTTCGTCCTGCTCTCCGCGCGCGCGGGCGAGGAGTCCTCGGTGGAGGGGCTGGAGGCGGGCGCGGATGACTACCTGGTGAAGCCCTTCTCCGCGCGCGAGCTGGCGGCGCGGGTGCGCACCCAACTGGAGATGGCGCGGGTGCGCCGCGAGGTGGCGGCGCTGGCGGCGCGCGAGGCGGTGTTGCAGGAGGCGGTCCGCGCGCGGGACGAGTTCCTGTCGGTGGTGAGCCACGAACTGAAGACGCCGCTGGCGGGCTTCCGCCTCCAGTTGGATCTCATCGAGCGGAGCCTGGGGTCGGAGGAGCGCGCCCGGTTGGGCGAGCGGCTCCTGTTCACGCGGCGGCAGGTGCACCGGCTGGCCACGGTGGTGGAGACGCTGCTCGACATGTCCCAGTTGTCCTCGGGGCCGGTGCACCTGGACGTGGAGGACGCGGACCTCTCCGCGCTGGTGACGGAGGAGGTGGCCCAGGCACGGGAGGAGCTGGGCCGGGAGGGCTGCGAGGTGCGCTTGCGCATCGCGGGCCCGGTGCGGGGCCGGTTCGACCGGGGGCGCCTGGAGCAGGTGGTGCAGGGCCTGCTGTCCAACGCGCTGAAGTACGGCGCGGGCAAGCCGGTGGAGGTGCGCGTGGAGCAGGCGGGCCCGTGCGCGCGCCTGACGGTGGTGGACCACGGCATGGGCGTGCGTCCGGAGGACCGGGAGCGCATCTGGGAGCGCTTCGAGCGCGCGGTGTCCGTGCGCAACTTCGGAGGCCTGGGCCTGGGCTTGTGGATCGCCCGTCAGGTGGTGGAGGCCCACGGCGGCACCGTCGGCGTGTCCGAGACGCCAGGGGGCGGCGCCACCTTCACGGTGTCACTGCCCCTGGCGGGACCGCGCTCCTGATGAGTCATTGCAGTCAGCAGCAAGGCCCGCACTCTCCGTTTGGGAGAGGCGGGCCTTGGATGTCAGGCATTGGCTGTCCAGACGCTTACTTGGAATCCACCACCAGCACCATCCACCGGTCGGTGGCGTGGTCGATGCGCACGTTGGCGGCGCCGGCCTCCTGGAGCTGCTGCACCACGCGCTCCAGGAACTGGAGCTGCTCCGCGGACGCGTCCACGAACACGTTGCGCGACCCCGGGCCCTTCGCCTTGGGCTTCTTCGCAGGCGCCGCACCCGCGTGCAGCTCCGGCGCCGCCGCGGCCTTCAGCAGCGTCCCCGCGTCCTCCGCCGTCACCTCGGCCCGCTCGTCCTGCACGTCCACGTCCTGCTCCTCCTTGGGGGCGGCGACCGGAGCGGCGGGCTGCGAGGCCAGCTCCTTCTTCGCCTGTTCGCGCAGCTCGTTGAACGTGCGCAGGTTGATGGTGGCGCCGAAGCGGTCCTTGAAGCTCTCCAGGGCGTCCTGGCGGCTCAGGTCGGGCTGGTTGCGGAAGAGGTCGAGCAGGAACGCGTGACGCTCCTGCGACTGCTCCTGGGAAGTCCTGGGCATGGCGGTGTGGCTCCGGCGGTGTGGCCGCATGAAGAAAGGCGGCGCACCCTATACCCGAGCCTCCCCCCGGAACAAAGCCAGGGGGCCGCTACCGCCCGCGCGGGCCCGGACGCGGCGTGCGCCCCCCGCCGCGAGGCCCCGACGGACGCGGCTGCGCGGGGCGGGGCCACGCGTTCGTCGCCAGGCCCTCCTCGGCATTGGAGCCCTCCGAGGCGCGGCGCAGGCGCGCGGCCTCCGCGGCGGACTCCGGCGGCACCAGCGCCTTGGGCCCCCGGCCAATCAGGTCCTCGCGCCCCGCCAGCTTCAGCGCCTCGCGCGCCAGCGGCCAGTGCTCCGGGTTCCAGTAGAGCAGGAGCGCCTTCTGCAGCCGCTTCTCGCGCAGGCCCTTCGCCGTGTACACGGGCTCCATCTTCAGCGGGTCCAGGCCCGTGTAGTACATGGCCGTGGCCACCGACATGGGCGTGGGGATGAAGTCCTGCACCTGCCGGGGCCGCTTGCCCTTCTCCTTCAGCCACTGCGCCAGCATCACCATGTCCTCCAGCGTGGAGCCGGGGTGGCCGCTGATGAAGTAGGCGATGTCGTACTGCTCCTTGCCCGCGTCCTCGCTGGCGCACGCGAACATGTGCTGGAAGCGCTCGAAGCTCTCGATGCCGGGCTTCTTCATCTTCTCCAGCACGCGCGGCGACACGTGCTCCGGCGCCACGGACAACTGGCCGCCCACGTGGTGCGCCGCCAGCTCCTTCACGTACTCCGGCGAGCGCTCCGCCAGGTCGTACCGCACGCCGCTCGCGATGAAGACGTGCTTCACGCCCGGCTCCTCGCGCACCTGCTTCATCAGCGAGATGAGCGGCCCGTGGTCCGTCTGGAGGTTCTCGCACACGCCCGGGTGCACGCAGGACAGCTTGCGGCAGCGGCTCTCGATGTCCTCGCTCTTGCACTTGAGCTTGTACATGTTCGCCGTGGGCCCCCCCAGGTCCGTGATGGTCCCCCGGAAGTCCCCCATGCGCCGCAGCTCGCGCACCTCGCGCAGCACGCTCGCGGCGGAGCGGCTCTGGATGACGCGCCCCTCGTGCTCCGTGATGGAGCAGAAGGTGCAGCCGCCAAAGCACCCGCGCATCAGCACCACCGAGTGCTTCACCGTCTCGTACGCGGGGATGGGCTCCCGGTACATGGGGTGCGGCACGCGGTTGAACTTCAGGTCGTACAGCTCATCCATGGCCACCGTGGCCGTGTCCCCGGGCCTGTCTCCGGCGCCGTCCTCCAGCGGCCGGGCGGGCGGGTTCATGTAGATGGCGCGGTTGCCGTGGCGCTGCGCGATGGCGCGCGCGTTGCCGGGGTTGGTCTCCAACTGGAAGTCCCGGCTCATCACCGCGAAGGCGCGCGTGTCCGCCACCACCTCTTCATAGGAGGGCAGCACCACCACCTTGTCCTTGTCCGCCGCGCGCCTCGCCGGGTCCGCCTCCAGGACCTTCATCGCCGCGTCGTTGATGAGGTGAGCGGTGCCCCGGATGTCCTTCAGGTCCTCGATGCGCTCGCCCCGGTTCAGCCGGTCGGCGATCTCCCAGATGGGCCGCTCGCCCATGCCGAACACCAGCAGGTCCGCCTTGGCGTCGAAGAGGATGGAGCGGCGCACCTTCTCGCTCCAGTAGTCGAAGTGCGCGATGCGCCGGAGGCTGGCCTCGATGCCGCCCAGGACGATGGGCACGTCCGGGAAGGCCTCGCGGCAGCGCTGCGCGTAGACGATGGAGGCCCGGTCCGGCCGGCAGTTGGTGCGCCCGCCCGGGCTGTACTGGTCCTCCGAGCGGTTCTTCTTCTGGGCCGTCAGCCGGTTGAGCATCGAGTCCAGGTTGCCCGCCGCCACCCCGAAGAAGAGCCGGGGCGCTCCCAGCGCCTTGAAGGGCTCCGCCGAGTGCCAGTCCGGCTGGGGGATGAGCCCCACCTTGAAGCCCCGCCCCTCCAGGAAGCGCGCGATGAGCACCGGCCCGAAGGCCGGGTGGTCCACGTAGGCGTCGCCGCTCACGATGATGATGTCGCACTGCTCCCACCCCCGGGCCTGCATGTCGGCGCGGGTGACGGGGAGGAACGGGTGGGCGTGGCGTGGGGTGATGGAGGCCATGGGTGTGCTCCCCTCAACACTGGGGGAAGGCCCAACCAACCCCATCAGGGCGGGCGCTGTCCACTGCGACGGCCGCCTGCCCCCCTGTTCCCCGAGAGACCGGCAACCCGCCAGGTCGTTCAAACCCAGACAGTGAGTGCGCCGTTTCTCGACTCCTCGCAAAGACAGACAGCGGGGTCATTGGGGCGCCAACGGGGTGTTTGTGTACACCTGGACCTGGGTACAACTTTGCCCGTATTGCTAGAAAAGTCCGTTCATGGCAAAGAATGCTCATGGGCCTGGCTGTCATTGACTGGCGTCTGGGCCGTTCCCCTCATCCCCGCACCGCCCTTCTCATTGGAGAGAGTCATGTCCTTGCGCCGTCCTCTGTCGTTCTTCGCCTCCCTGCTGATGCTGGGCGGCTGCGGTGCCGAAACCCTGGAGGAGGGCGCGGCGCCGCGTCAGTCCGCGGCCGCGCTGCACACGGGCATCGACCTGTCGGCGACCGGGCTGGGCGTGACGTGTGACGACGGCCAGGTGGCGACGGTGACGGGCGCCATCGTCAACGAGGCGCCGACGGGCATCGACCCGTCGGTGGCGGGCATCTACGCGGGGGAGCCGGCCCAGGGCGGCACGCTGCTGGCGACGGTGAACGTGCCCTGGCTGGTGGGCAAGGAGCGCTATGCGTTCGAGGTCCCGGTGGTGCTGCCGGAGGGCACGCAGAAGCTGTTCGTGGTCGCGGACCACACGAACTTCTTCCCGGAGGACAGCGAGGAGAACAACACGGCGACGCTGACGCTGGCGGCTGGCGGCGGCTGTCTGGTGAACCAGCCGCCGGTGGCGCTCTGCAAGAACGTGACGGTGACGGCGAACGCGTCGTGCTCGGCGGCGGCGTCCATCGACAATGGCTCGTATGATCCGGATGGCTTCCCGCAGCCGCTGAGCGTCACGGCCAGCCCGGCGGGCCTGTACCCGGTGGGGACGACGCCGGTGACGCTCACGGTGTCGGACGGGATGGACTCGGCCACGTGCTCGGCCACGGTGACGGTGGTGGACGCGACGGCGCCGGTGGCCGGGGCGAGCAAGGACCTGGTGCTGGCCCGCACGCTGGGCGCGGACTACAAGACGGTGACGCTGGCGGACTGCGCGCAGCCGGCGGCGGACACCTGCGGCGGGACGCTGGACCTGCAGCAGTCGGCCTCCATCGTGCGCGTGGAGTCGGACGAGTCCGAGGACGCGCTGTTCAGCCTGGCCCTCTTCAAGTGCCGGGACATCGTGCTGAGCGCGGACCGCAAGTCCGCGCAGTTGCGCGCGGAGTCCAGCCTGCTGGGCAACGGCCGCGTCTACACGATGGTGTACTCGGTGGCGGACGCGTCCGGTAACGCGACCCTCGGCACCTGCAAGGTGAAGGTGCCCAGCCTCCAGGGCGTCCTCTCCGTGGGGCTGGGCCCCGTGTACTGCCAGGGCACGGACTGCCCGGCGAACACGGGCGGCGGGCTGCTCTGCCCGCTGCTGTAGTCCCCACGGAGCTTCAAGGTGGTGGATGACGGCCCGGGTCCGCGAGTGTGCGCGGCCCGGGCTGTCGTGCGTGGAGGGGGAGCGCGGGCTTTCACCCCGGGTGCAGGCGTGCGAGGGGCCCGCGCGTGCGTTGACGCAGATCGACGCCTCCCCTAGCTTGGCCGGCTCCCGGCACCGCCCCTTTCCGAGGACAGGAAGGGCCGCGCCGCGAGCACCCCGTATGATGCGCAGGACGGACGAGGAGTCGGGTCAGGGGGAGGCGCCGCGGGACGAGCGTGCTCCGGATGACCTCATGCCCGTGCTCCGCGTGGAGTACGACACCGACGTCCAGGAGGGCCATGTCGCGCCCGTGCTCCGGGTCCGCTCGTCGTGGCCGCCGCGAGAGTCGGAGGACGCCGCGCCCGCGCCGAAGGCGACGGAGGTGAAGGGCAGGGCGTCCGCGAAGGCGAGGACGCTGACGTTCCGCGAGCTGGACTCCGCGGCGCTGGCCTCCATGCCGGCCTCCCACCGCGTGAACCGAGCGCGTCCCGCCGTGCCGGGTGACGCTCCCGTGGCCGATGCCTCCACGCCGGACCGCCTTCGTGTGGACGACGCAGCCGCCGCGCGTCCGCCTGTGGAGGCACCCGCGCCGGACCTCGTCCGCGTGGACGACGTGGCCGACGCACGTCCCCCTCGGGAGGCGCCGGCCCGCGATGTATCCGCCTCCGGCGACGTCACCCCCGCGGAGCGCGAGGCCATGCAGGCCGCCGTGTCCTCCGGGCGCCGCCGCGAACAGTGGGTGGCCCCCACCTATCTTCCGGAGGACCTCCGCGACGCGCTGGTGGCCGAGCGCAGCCAGTACCGCGCGCAGCGGCTCCAGGAGGCCCGTGAAGTGGGGCTGGCCGGGCCCGGCGTGCTGGGGCTCGTGCCCGTTCCCGCCGCGGATCCGGACTGGTCCGGTGGCTCGCTGCTCGGCTTCCTCGGCGAGGAGCTCGTCTTCGCCGGCAACATCGTCCACCTGGACTTCGAGTCCGGCCGCGTCTTCGCCGCCTCCGACTCCGGCGAGGACCTGGACCGCCGCGTCCTGTCCTGCGAGCGCTGGTGCTACCGGCCCTACGACTTCGCGGAGGCCCTCTGCGCCGCCGCGGCCGCCTACGAGGACCGCGTCCCCGCCCTCACCACCGCCCTGTCGCGCGCGAAGGGCGAGCTCCTCCCGTCCACGCCGTCCCCCCGCGACGCGGAGCTCATCCCCGTGGACCGGCTGTGGCGCCAGCCGTGGGGCAGCATCTGGGGCCCTCCCGGCACCGGCAAGAC
This sequence comes from Corallococcus sp. AS-1-6, assembly GCF_020037015.1. GTDB lineage: Bacteria > Myxococcota > Myxococcia > Myxococcales > Myxococcaceae > Corallococcus. The sequence continues at coordinate 30,603 of NZ_JAIQDE010000004.1, forward strand.
GACCGCCGTCGCGGACCTCATCGCCCGCGCCCTGCGTGCGTTCCCGAATGAGCGCATCCTCGCCGTGGCCCCCACCAACCGCGCCGCGGACGAGCTGGTGATCCGCGTCAGCGCCCTGCTGGAGCGAGACCCCATCCCCCTGCGCCCCCTGGCCCGCACCATCTTCCGGGGCGGCACTGGCGCCAGCGAGGCCCTCCACAAGCTGCCCACCGTGGCGCTGGAGGAGAACAAGACGAGCAAGCTGCTCAACACCATCCAGCAGCGCGAGCGCGAGCTCACCCTGGAGCGCTCCCGGGGCGGCCCCGCGCCGGAGCTCGCCCGCATGCAGGCGGAGCTGCGCAGCCTGCGCGGCCGCGTGAAGGACCCCACGCTCAAGGAAGCGGAGAAGGGCGACAGCCCCCTCATGGTCCTCACCGTGCACCGCGCCCTGCGGCTGGTGTCGGAGCTGGAGGGCGAGGAGACCTTCCAGCGGCTCGTGGTGGACGAGGCCGGCATGGTGACGCGCGCGGCGACGGCGCTGCTCGCCCCGCTGGCGAAGCAGGTGACGCTCGCGGGCGACCCCAAGCAGATCGGCCCCGTGAGCCGCGCGGCGGAAGGAGCTGGGAAGGGCACCCAGACGTGGCTGCGCGCCAGCGCCCTGTCCCACCTGGAGGATGCGGTGAAGGACGCGGAGCGCCCGGACGTGCTGCTCCTGCGCACCCAGCACCGCATGCACCCGGACATCGCGAAGGTGGTGAGCCACTTCTGCTACGGCGGCGCGCTGGAGGACGGCGACCTGGTGAAGGACCGGGCCCTGAAGCCCGCGCCCGTGCCCGCCTTCCCGTCCCGCGCGATGTGGCTGGTGCTGGACGGCCTGAGCCGCGACACCCGCCGCCTCACGCACGGCCGGGGCGAGACGGGCTCCGGCTACCAGCGCGAGCTGTCCGCGGAGCTCGCCGTGACGCTGGCCCGCCAGGCCGTGCGCCTGGGCCTCACGGTGCTGTGCGTGACGCCCTACCGCGCCCAGGCGGCGCTCCTGCGCAAGCTGGGCAACGCGGCGGGGCTGCGCCACGACATGTTCAGCGCCTCCACCATCCACCGCCAGCAGGGCACCCAGTACGACGTGGTGATGGTGGACACGGTGGCCGGCGGCCGGCCCTTCCCGCCGCACACGCTGGTGCCCATCCTCAACGTCGCCGCCAGCCGCGCGAAGGAATACCTGCTGGTGCTCGCCTCGCGCGCGGAGGCCCGCGCCTCGCCCGTCCCCGCGCGCTTCCTGTCGCTGCTCCCCCGCGTGCGCGTCCACGCCGGCACGCCGCCGAAGCTGGAGCTGCTCGCCACCCAGCCGCGCCCGCCTCCGCCGCCCCCGCCGCCGCTGGTGCCCATGGGGCTGGGCGGCGAAATCGCCGGCGGCAGGGACACGGGGCCCCTCTTCACGCAGGAGCAGGTCTCCCTCTTCGAGCGCCGCTTCGACGACGGCCACCACCTGGTGCGCGGCGTGGCCGGCAGCGGCAAGACGTACGTGCTGGCGCACTGGGCCGCGCGCTACCTGCTGGAGAACCCGCGCGCCCGGGTGCTGGTGTCCTTCTACAACCGCTCGCTCGCGCCGCTCGTGGACAAGCTGCTCATGGAGGCGCTCACCGTGCGCGCGGGCCCGGAGCAGGTCCGCCCGCTCCGGGCCCAGGTGACGGTGAAGCACGTGGGCGCGCTCCGGCGCCTGGAGCCGCACGCCTTCGACGCCGTCTTCGTGGACGAGGCGCAGGACATGGACGCCAGGGGCCTGGCGGCCCTGCACGCGCTGGTGCGCCCCCGCGTGGACGCGGACGGCCGCGAGTCCCGCTGCTTCCAGTTGTTCATGGACGACTCGCAGAACGTCTACGGCCAGGTGCCCATCGACAGCCTCAAGGAGCAGCTCCCCGAAGGGCTGTCCTTCCGGGGCCGCACCCGCGTGCTCAAGGAGACCTTCCGCGCCACGCGCGACATCCTCGACGTGGCCTTCAACGTCGTGCTGGACCCCTTGCGCCAGCACCGCGTCACCGACCCCGGCATGCGCGAATACATGAAGGCCGGGGAGCTGGCCCGCGAGCGGCTCCTGTGGCTGCCGGAGGAGACGCTGGAGGGCCTCTACCGCGTGCAGTCCACCGAGCGCGGCGGCGTGCTGCCCCAGGTGAAGGACTTCGCCTCCAGCACCAGCGAGGCGCGCTGGGTGGCGAAGGAGATTGCCCGGCTCGTGCGTGAGGAGGGCGTCCACCCCGGCGACATCCTGGTGGTGGCGCCGGTGATGCCCGCGTCGTTCACGGACGCGCTGCGCAAGGCGGGCGTGCCCGCGGAGGCCTACGGCGGCAAGGGCGGGCGGGACGTGACGGACTTCCGGGTGAGCGGCGTGGACCACGTGCGCGCCACCACGGTGTTCTCCTGCAAGGGCCACGAGTGCCCCGTCGTCTTCTTCGCGGGGCTGGAGGCCCTGGACTCCATCGAGGCGTGGATGGCGGGCGGGCGCCAGCGCAACGAGCGCGAGAACGAACGCATCCGCCGCGCGATGTTCTACGTGGGGGCGACCCGCGCGATGAAGCGCCAGTACCTCACCGGCGTGCGGGGGGGGCGCTTCCTCCGGGTGGCCGCGTCCTACGTGGAGACGCTGTCCGGCCACCGCCCGGCGCCCTGAAACACAGGGCGCGGGACTTGTTACATCCGCCAGCCGCCAGGCACGCCCGCGCTCTTGCCGAACGCCGGCTGCGCGTACACCTCACGGAAGCGCGCGCGCAGCAGGTCGAACGTCTGCTGGAGGTCCGGCGCCGCGGCGCGCGCGTCCGGCAACTGCCCGCCCATCCGCGCGAAGCAGCGGCTCATGGCGCCATCCAGCCACTGCGTCACGGCGGCGGTGTCCTGGTCCTGGAGCCGCTCGAACACGGACAGGGCGCGCTCCAGCGTCTCGCCGACCAGCTCCGTGGAGTCGACCGCACTCCCAGCGCAAAGCCTCGCGGCCCGAACCTCCAGGGCCGGACGATGCTTGCGAACAAACTCCCCGAAGGCATGCAGATTCACGGTGACCATTCTTAACCCTTCGCCCCCACGCTGTCAGAACGCTGGCCGCGAAAAACCTTGGCTTCCGGACACCGTGAATCGTGTCGGTGGAAAAGGGTGGTGGGATGAATCATGTATCACTCTCCGTCCTGGCAGGCGAGGGACCGGGAGCATTTCGCCCGGGCCGTGGGTCGAGCGGGCCACCCCGTGGGATCGGGCAGACCCAGGGGTCCGGCGTTGTTCTCCGGCGCGTTTCGTTTCAAGGAAAGCGAGAGACATGCGTCGCACGGTGGAGCTGACGGACATGGCAGGGAATGACGAGGGGCCTCGCGTCCTCTTGTTGCCCGGGCTGGGCGCGCGTGGATCAGGCTTCCGCGAGCTCGCCCTGCGGCTGACGGACGTGGCGCGCCCCGTCATGGTCGAGTACCCGGAGGGCGAGCACGCCGCGTGCGGCGCGAGGGCCCTGGCGGAGCAGGTGCTGCGCGTGACGGGGAGCGTGGACGCGGTGGTGGCCAGCTCCTTTGGCGGCATGGTGGCGGCGCACCTGGCCGCGGGCGGCGCGACGCGTGGCGTGGCGTTCCTGGGGGCCTTCACCCGCACCTCGCAGGTGGGGCCTCGCGGCAGGCTCATCGCGATGATGGGCCCCATCGCGGTGCTGGGACGCCCCGGGCGCGTCGCGGCGTCGCTGGCGGCGTGGCGGCCGGTGGGCTCCGGGCAGGTGGCGGACGTGGTGCCCACCACGGCGCTGGAGCGGCTGACGACGCTGCGGCGCGCGTTCTCCATCCACGCGGAGCCTCCGCCGCCGGACCTGCGCCCGCTGAGCGTGTCGTGTCTGTGCATCCAGGGGGACCGCGACGTGCTGGTGCCGCCGTCCTCGCTGGAGCGGCTGGCCGCGTCGCTGCCGGAGGGCACGCCCCGGCACCTGCTGCGCGGCGCGGGCCACGTGCCCTATTTCTCGCACCCGGAGGAGTGCGCGCGGCTGCTCACGCCGTGGCTCCAGGCGCTCGCGCCCGCGGGGCTCGCGGCGCTGGCGGCCCGCGGACTGACTCCGGACGTGGGCTCCGCGGCCTGACGCCGCGCGCGGCCTTGACAACCCGCCTGCGGCGCGACGGATCCGTCCGCCCGTCGGGGGGGTGTACGGATGCGGGCGCGGGAAGTAGCTTCGCCTCCGCCGATGTCGACCCGTCCTCTTCGCGCGCTCCTCTTCCTGGCGTTCCTGTCCACGACGGCACAGGCCGCCGCGGAATCCGTTCCGGCCCTGACGGCCTCGCCCGTGCTGCCCACCGCTCCGGCCCGGGCCGCCGCTCCGGCGCCCGCGCCCCGCCGCACCGTGCTGCTGCTGGGCGACAGCCTCATCGCCACGGGCTTCGGGGAGTACCTCCAGAACCAACTGGCCGCGCACCCGAGCATCCGCTGCGAGCGCCGCGCGAAGTCGTCCACGGGGCTCGCGCGCCCGGACTTCTTCGACTGGCTGGAGGTCGGTCAGCAGGAGGTGCGGCAGCACCAGCCGGACGTGGTGGTGGTCATCCTGGGCGGCAACGACGGGCAGGCCCTGCACACGCGGCAGGGGCGCGCCACCGTGGCCTGGGGCAAGCCGGACTGGCAGGGCGAGTACCGCCAGCGGCTCACGGACTTCGTCACGGCCATCTCCGCGCCGGGCCGCAAGATTGTCTGGCTGGAGCTGCCCGCCACGGGCCGCCAGCGCTTCGAGCAGAAGCTCACGGTGATCCGCGACCTGCAGCGGGAGGTCATCGCCGCGCGCGGGGACGCCGTGCACCTGGAGACGCGGCCCTACTTCACGGACGCGCGCGGCAGGGCGCTGAAGCAGGCCCGCGTGGAGGGCTTCCGCAAGCCCATGCGCCTGCGCATGACGGACGGCGTGCACTTCACCGTGGCCGGCGGGCGCTACTTCGCGAACAAGGTCTACCCGGAGGTGCTGGGCGTGCTGGGCCTGGAGCACGCGGAGCCCGGTCCCCAGCACACCACGCGCCCCGCCGCCGCGCCCGTGAAGCCTGCGATGCAGGCCCTGGCCCCGGCGGCCCCCCCGGCTCCGGCGGCGCCGTAGCGGCCCTCCCGCTTCAGGAGTGGCGCGGCCAGGAGCTCTCGCTGCCCGCGTCGGGACGCAGCCTGCGCACGGCGCGCAGGAGCAGCTCCTCGTCGCGCGGGTTGGCCAGGAAGCCGCGCGCCTCCAGCTTCCGCGCCCGGTCGAAGCCCTCGTCGTCCGACGTGCCGTGGACGATGAGCGCGCCCTCGATGTGGACCTCGCCCGCGAGCAGCCCCTCCATGGCCTGGAGGGGGGCGAGCACCACGTCGGTGTCGCGCGTGTGCAGCACCTCCAGCGGCGTGGCGACGCGGGACGGGATGCCGTTGCGCGAGAGCGTGCGGGAGATGAGCACCGCCGTGACGGGCGGCCAGCCGTAGAGCATCAGCGGCGGGCTGGGCACGGCGGGGCGGCTCGGCCCCTGCGCGGCCCCGGCCGTTTCGCGGATGCCATAGAGGGCGCTGAGCGCGCGGGACAGGGCGCCGTCCGAGGCCAGGTGCGGCTCCACGCGCGCCTTGCCGGACACGGCCCGCACGTCATCCACCGCGTCCAGCGACAGAGGCGCGGGCACGGCCAGGTGGAGCACCTCCCGGTCCTCGCGCGTCTCCAGCCGCAGCGGCACCACGCCGTACTGCCGGGCGATGCGCGCGGGCACCAGCCGGGTGAGGGCGCGGTCGAGCGGGTGCCGGTCCAGGTCCACGGCCTCCACGTCGAACTGGATGGCCAGCGCGCGCAGGACGTCCGCCTCCGTGCACACGCCCTCGCTCACCAGGGCGCGGCCCAGCGGGACATGGACCTCGTGGTGGTGCACCAGCCCCAACCGGAGCTGGCCTTTGTCGACCACTCCCAGCTCCAGGAGGATCTCCCCCAACGGGCGTCTGGTTCCGATTTCCATGCCCACTCAACGTGGCAACCCGTCCGGCCCGCGACGACGGTCGGGCGGGGGCCCGTCCGCCCGCCTGCCCTCAAGACGCGTGAAGCGGGAAGAGCGCCTCGTAGGCCTCCGGCTTGAAGCCCACCGTGACGGCGCTCCGGGTGACGAGCACCGGCCGCTTCACCAGCTTCCCGTCCTTCGCGAGCCACTCCACCAGCTCCGCGTCGGAGGCCGCGTCCACCTTCTCCTTGCCGAGCGCGCGGTAGCTCTGCCCGCTGGTGTTGAGCCACTTGCGCACGGACACGCCGCTTCGGGGAATCCACTGGCGCAGCTCCGCCACGCTGGGGGGCTGGTCCACGATGGGGCGCGTCTTGTAGGAGACGCCTCGCGCCTCCAACCACTTCAGCGCCTTCTTGCAGGTGTCACAGCCGGAGTACGCCAGCACGAGGATGTCATCGGACATGCGCGGGCTTCTACCAGAGCGCTTCCGGGAAGAGAGACCATGAACCGCTCCGCCACGCTCCATATCGTCCTGTCCGTCCTCTGCCTGCTGGGAGGCGGAGTGGGGTGCTCCGGGGAGACCGGACCCGCCGGGGAGACCCCGTCCGGCGTCGTGCCCGACAGCGGCACCCCGGACCGCGACGCGGGCACGTCCGACGCGGGAAGGGATGACGCCGGCACGTCCGACGCGGGCACCCCCGACGCGGGGACATCCGATGCCGGCGCGGATGCGGGCACCCCGGACGCGGGCGCCGCGGATGGCGGCGGGGTCATCCCCGCGGATGGCGGCACGCAGGTGGCGGGCACGATGCCCGCGCGCCTGACCCTGGCCGGCTCTCCGTACCGCGTCGTGGGCAACGCCCAGTACGTCGTCACCATCCCCAAGGGACAGACGACGACGGTGGAGCCGGGCGTGGTCATCGACTTCAAGGGGAACCCGGCCGTGACGGAGGCGGACGTGCGCGACGGCGCGCAGGACGTGATGAACCACCAGAACGGCCGCGTGGAGCTGCGCGTGTACGGCCGCATCCTGGTGCAGGGCACCGCCAGCGCTCCGGTGACCCTCACCTCCACGAACCCCCATGGCTGGTGGGGCATGAACTTCTTCGGAGACCAGTCCAAGGGGGACGGCGACCCCGTCTTCCAGCACATGGTCTTCGAGAAGGTGCGCAAGAACGACTACAACGGCGACCGGGACCGCACGCGCGGCGCGCTGTGGGCCTACTACCCGGGGCCGGTCACCATCGAGCACTCGCTCTTCCGGGACAACGAGTCCTCCGGCAAGTGCGGCGCGCTGGACCTGATGTTCACCGACGGCTCGGTGGTGACGGACACCCTCTTCGAGAACAACCGCACCCGGGACATCGACCGCTTCGCCACCGGCGACGGGGCCACGTCCGGCGGCGGCGCCATGTGCGTCACCCACGGGCGCAACTCCATCGTGCGCGGCAACACCTTCCGGAACAACACGCTGTCCGCCTTCCGGGGCAGCCAGTCCAACGCGCTCCAGCCGCGCGCCTACGAGGTGTGGCCCAACGGGGCGAACCACTACGACCTGGGCGGCGGAGGAGCGCTGCACTACTTCCAGCCGGACCACGACCTCATCGAGGACAACGTCTTCGAGAACAACGCCGCCGTGCGCGGGCCCGGGGCGGCCCTCTACCTGGAGGACGTGCCCAACGCGGGCGTCACCCTGCGCGGCAACACCTTCACCGGCAACCAGGCCGGCGCCGGGGGCGTCATCGTCTGCAACCGGGGCAGCGGCGACGCCACCGAGCTCGTGCTGGGCCCGGGCAACACCTTCAGCGGCAACACCGTCAACGGCGCGGCGGCCCCGCAGGTGACGGGCGACTGCGCCCGCTGACGAACCGCCCCTGAAGCCGCCAGGGCCCGCGGCTCCCGTCCGCCCGCACGGAGGGCAGGCGGGCCGCCGTGCCTGACGGCCTGCCCCGTGGGGCAGCGAAGCGCATCCTTTCTGGAGCCATCCCATCCCCGGAAGGAGACGCATGGAGGGCACTCGCGCCGAACCCATTCCCGCGCTGGACGAGCCGCTGGACCTGCCAGCGAAGCGCCGGCGGGGCTGGTGGATTCCAGGGCTGCTGGTGCTCGTCGCGCTGCTGGCGTTCATCTTCTCGCGGCACCACGAGGAGGAGGAGTTCCTGGAACTCCTGCGGCAGGCCCGGCCCGCGTGGCTGCTGGTGGCCGCCGCGTGCCAGGTGGGCACGTACCTGTGCGTGGCGGGCATCTGGTGGACGGTCCTGCACCGCTCGCGCATCCAGACGTCGCTCTGGTCGCTGTCGCGGCTGTCCTTGATGAAGCTCGCGTTCGACCAGGTGATTCCCACCGGCGGCGTGGGCGGGTCGCTGCTCGTGGGGCGCGGGCTGCGCCGCCACGGGGCCAGCCCGGGCACCGCCGCGGGCGCGGTGCTGCTCACGGTGCTGTGCTTCTACATCGCGCAGGCGCTGGGCGTGGGCGCGAGCCTCTTCTTCCTCTGGCGCAGGGCCGAGCTGAACGAGTGGATCCAATGGCTCGTCACCGCCTTCGGCGTGGTGGCGTTGATCATCCCGCTGGGCATCCTCTGGGCCACGCGCCACCGCGAGTGGACGCCGGGCCGCTTCGCCCGCCGCATCCCGTCCCTGGGCACGCTGCTCAAGGCCATCGCGGAGGTGCCGCCCGGCATGCTGCTCGACCCCGGCCTGCTCGTGCGCGGCGTCCTGCTGCAACTGGGCGTCTACGTGCTGGACGCGGCCACGCTCGGCGCCATGCTCCACGCGCTGGGGCAGGAGGCCTCCCTGAGCACCGTGTTCGTCAGCTTCATGGTGGCCTCCATGGCGGAGACGGTGTCCATCATCCCCGGCGGCGTGGGCACCTACGAGGCCGCGTCCGTGGGCATGCTCAACCTCTTCGGCGTCCCGGTGGAGGCGGCGCTCGCGGGCACGCTGCTGCTGCGCGGCTTCACGCTCTGGCTGCCCCTGCTCCCCGGCCTGTACATGCTGCGCCACTCCTTCCGCCGCCGCCCCGTGCCCGGAGGGCAGGCAGGCTGACCCCACCGGGAAGGGCCCGGGCCCACGCCGCCGCTTCCCGAGCCCGCCCGTCTTGCGCGATGGTTCGCCCCGCGTGGACGACACCGGAAGCGAGAGCGAAGCACTCATGAACCTGGGCCCGGCGCTGTTCCTCCACCCCGGCGTGAAGGTGCGGCCGTGCGAGTGGGGCATGGGCGTCTTCACCGACACCTTCATCGCCGCGGGCGAGCTCATCGAGGAGTGCCACTACCTCAAGGTCCCGCAGCGGCAGTGCCGCGGCGAACCACTCGACGACTATGTTTTCGAGATTCGTTGGCACCGCCACGAGGAGCCCCGCAAGGGCGACTGGGTCGCGCTCGTGATGGGCTACGGGATGATCTACAATCACGCCAGCGACCCCAACGCGTCCTACAGCCGCGCGGAGGATCGCGATGTGTTCCGGTATCACGCACTGCGGGACATCCACCCGGGTGAGCAGATCTTCATCAGCTACGGGGAGAACTGGTGGAAGGCGCGAGGTGAGGAAGTTCCTCCCTGAGTCGCTTCGCACCGTGTGCGCACCTGACAGGTGCGTTCGCACTTCCTGCTCCGTGAGGGCGGCTTCTTCCTCGGGAAAGCGGGGAAACGTCCGGAAATGAATTCCCCCTGTCCGCGGGGGGGGCAACCAGTACAATGCGGGCCGCCTGTGCGCCGGTCGTCCGTCAGGCCGCGCGGGTGCGAGGAAAGTCAGACATCATGCCATTGCGTCGTTTCTATCTGTCCTCCGCTCTCGTGCTGTCCGCCTCCGCCTGCACCGGCAACATCGGTGGGCAGGACGCGGAGCTTGAAAGCGCGGCGGCACCCGCGCGGGTGCGCCGGCTGACGCGCGACGAGTACAACAAGTCCGCCTCCGCGGTGCTGGGCACGCCGGTCGACATCGCCCAGGGCTTCGCCGCCGAGGACACCATCCTCGGCTTCTCCACGCACGAGCGGCTCCAGGTGACGTCGCTGCTGGCGGATCAAATCGACACCGCCGCGGTGTCGCTGGCGGAGCAGGGCAAGTCACAGCTCAGTGACTTCTACGCGTGCCCGCAGGGCAGGACGCAGGACGAGTGCGCGCGGTCCTTCATCCAGCGCGTGGGCGAGCGCGCCTTCCGCCGGCCGGTGACGGCGGACGAGGAGGCGGACCTGCTGGCCCTCTTCAACGAGGGCAAGAAGGGCGGGACCATGGAGACGGGCGCGGAGCTGGTGCTCCAGGCGCTCTTCTCCTCCGCGTCGTTCCTGTACCGCACGGAGCTGGGGCCGGAGGGCGCCCGCAAGGGCCAGGTGGTGGAGCTGACCGCCTACGAGCTCGCCTCCGAGCTGTCCTTCATGGTGACCGGTGGACCGCCGGACGCCACGCTGCTCGCCTCCGCCAAGGCCGGCACGCTGGCCTCGCCCGACGAGCGCGAGGCCCAGGCGCGCCGCCTGCTCAAGACGCCGGCCGCGCAGGTGAAGCTGCGCCAGTTCTTCGTGGAGTGGCTGGGGCTGGGCGGCCTGGCCAAGGTCAACAAGAACAACCTCGTGTACCCGGACTACAGCGTGGACTTCCGCGACTCCATGGTCCGCGAGCGCGACGCGTTCATCGACTTCATCGTGAAGAACCACTCGGGCTCCGTGGAGGAACTCCTGAGCGCCAACTACTCGTTCGTGGACGAGACGCTGGCGAACTTCTACGGGGCGCTGGAGCGCACCAACGTGGATGCCGACACGGGCCTGGGCCGCGTGACGCTGCCGCCGGAGCGCCTGGGCATCCTCACGCAGGCGGGCGTGATGTCCACGTACGCCCACTTCGACTCGTCCTCGCCCATCAAGCGCGGCAAGTTCGTGCTCACGCGCATGCTGTGCCGCACGGTGCCCGCGCCGCCGGCCAACGTGTCCACCATCCCCCCGGCGCTGTCGGAGAACGCCACCACCCGCGAGCGCTTCGCGGCGCACACCGACAACCCCGCGTGCGCCAGTTGCCACAAGACCATCGACCCCATGGGCTTCGGCATGGAGGACTTCGACGGCCTGGGCCAGCACCGCACGGAGGAGAACGGCCGCACGGTGGACGCCAGCGGCGCGGTCATCGCGAAGGACGGCACCACCCGCCTGAGCAGCTTCACCGGCGGCGCGCAGCTCGCGCGCTACCTGACGACGAGCGAGGAGCTGGCCCACTGCGTGCCGCTGCAGTTCCTGCGCTACGCCATGGGGCGTGACGAGCACGTGTCGGACGCGGCGCTGCTCTCCGCCATGCGCACGGGCCCCTACCGCACGGACCGCCTGAAAATCACCGAGGCGCTGGTCAGCCTGGTGCGCTCGTCTTCCTTCACCCAGCGGCGCCTGCCCACCCGTTGAGCTTTGACTCCCATGCCCCGCGACTTCTCCCGACGCAGCATCCTGAAGCTCCTGTCCGGCACGGCCATGGCGGCGCCCTTCGCGCACCTGCTCACCAGCTCCGTCGCCGAAGCGGCTGACGCCGCGCCCCTGCGCTTCATCGCCCTGTTCACCCCGCACGGCTTCCTGCCGGAGTACTGGGTGCCCAAGGGCAATGACACGAGCTTCGACATCGACTTCGAGAACTCCGTCCTCCAGCCGCTCCAGCGCCACCGGGACAAGCTCCTGGTGCTGGACGGCCTGGACTACCGCGTCCTCTACGAGCACGGCCGCACCGGCCACGAGGGCGGCCCCGTCACCTTCCTCACCGGCAGCCAGGTGGAGGTGTCCAGCGGTGACGAGCTGCCCTCCGGCGCGTCCCTGGACCAGGTGATTGGCAACGCGGTGGGCGGCGCCACCCAGTTCCGCTCGCTGCAACTGCACGCCTTCGAGCAGTTCGGCGCCCAGCACGTCTACAACAGCATCTCCTTCACGGAGAACGGCTCGCGCGTCCCCTTCGAGCTGAACCCCGCCAACGTCTACAAGCGCCTCTTCGGCGGCCTGGGCGGCTCCGCGGCGGAGGCGCAGGCCATCCTGGCCCGGCGCAAGAGCCTGCTGGACTACCTCATCAAGGACGCCACTCGGCTGAAGTCGCGGCTGGCGGCCGCGGAGGGCACCAAGCTGGACACGCACCTGGCGGCGCTGCGCGACATCGAGCGGCGGCTCACCAACACCGGCGCGCTCAACTGCGCCCGGCCGGAGGCGCCCTCCGAGGCGCTGAGCGACCTGGGCGACATCAACAACATGCCCGGCCTCACCGAGCTGCACATGGACCTCATCGCCCGCGCGTTCGCGTGTGACCTGACGCGCGTGGTGACCATGACCATCCCCGGGCCGTCCATGCCGTGGATTGGCATCGACGAGGACATCCACAACGACATCGCCCACCGCACGGACACCCAGTCGGAGCCCGCGCGCACGCAGATCCGCCTGCGCATGGTGCAGGTGCAGCGGTGGTACTCCGAGCAGGTGGCGCGGCTGATGGACACCCTCAAGTCCATCCCGGAGGGCAGCGGCACGGTGCTCGACAACACCCTCATCCTGTGGGGGAACGAGCTGGGGGACGCGGCCGGGCACATGAACGTGTCCATCCCCACGGTGCTGGCGGGCGGCGCGGGCGGGAAGTTCCGCATGGGCCGGATGCTGTCCCTGCGCCCCGGCCAGGATCCGCTGGGCTCCTGGGACGGGCCGGGCAAGCCGCTCCAGGGCGCGGTGGCGCACAACAAGCTGCTCACCTCCATTGCCCAGGCCTTCGGCGTGAACGTGGACCGCTTCGGGCACGAGGACTACGTGGGCACGCTGCCCGGCCTCACCTGAGGCTTCCTGAAAAGACAACGGGAGCGGACCCCCAGGGCCCGCTCCCGTTTTCATTCCAGCGAAGGACGGTGGGGACTACCCGCCGAGCGCGCCGTTGATGAGGGGCGCGAGGATGCTCATGCCCGCGTCCTCGTTGTTGTAGTTGTTGGCCGGCTCGTAGATGCGGATGCGCTGGTTGTTGTTGATGAAGCGCGACAGGAAGACGTCCATGGGGACGAACTCGCTGTGGCAGGCCCAGGACTGCCACGGGCTGTCGATGTACTCGTACCAGTACTTCTTCTCCATCCGCTGGCAGGCGTGCGCGCCCACGAAGGTGATGATGGTGCTGCAGTGGCTGGCGTTGATGGCGCGGTGGTGCGGGATGAAATAGCTGAAGTTGTTGTACTTGTTCAGCTCGTTCACGAACGCGTCCTGGTCCTGCTTCCAGTACGCGTGGATGGACGCTTCGTCGTTGGGCGTCTTGAAGCGCTCATACGAGTAGCGCGAGTAGTTGTAGTCCATCGTGTAGCCCGTGTACGCGAGCTGGTCGTTCGGGAACTCCGTGGCCACCATCTTGTTGATGGAGCCCATGTCGTTGATGTTGAAGCTGGCCGGAAGCTGGCTGAACACCGAGTCCAGGTTCCACGACGAGCGGATCTTGTCGTGCAGCGGGCGCGACAGGGAGTTCGCGTTCGGCGCCATGAAGATGGGGCCGGAGTCGTTGATCATGTACCCCTTGGCCGGGTTGATGGCCTTGCGGATGAAGTAGTACCCGGCGGAGGTGGACGTGCCGCCCGCGCTGTAGCCCGTCACCAGCAGCTTCTGCACGCTGGGGAAGTTCTGCTTGGCGTAGTTCGCCGCGGCCAGCGTGTTGTTGTAGCCGTTGTGGTACCAGGTCAGCGGCGCCTGGCCGCCGGTGGCGTCTACGTACGTCTTGGCGTTGTTGCCGATGTGCACGTCGCCCGTGCAGTACGGCAGGTAGACGATGTTCCAGCCCTTGGTGACGATGTCCTTGCGGTCGCGGAAGGGCAGGCCCGGGTCCGCCCCGTTGACGATGGGGGACACGTACTTGGCCGTGAACTGCGTCATGTAGTCGTCGGCGATGCCGTTGGGGTTCGCCGCGCCCAGGATGCCCAGGCGGCCGCTACAGGAATCGTAGTCCCAGCACGCGCCGCCGCCCTCCATCATGAACAGCAGGTTGGGCGAGCCCGTCTTGTGCACGAAGAACTTGTACTGCGAGCCGTTGCCACACTTCAGGCCCGGCAGCGCCACCTTCTGCCAGGGGTAGGTGTTGCCGCCGTCCACCAGCACGTCGACGATGCCTTCCACCAGCACTTCGGCATGCGCGGCGCCCACGGGGGCGGAGAGGGCCAGAAGGCTCATCCAGAGAAAACTTCTCATGCGGCTTCCTCCAAAGGGGGAGTAGGGAGTGGGGTTGCGGCCGCGAATGATACGTTTTTGTTTATCAGCCGGAAGCGGGGAAACTTCGCTTGCGGTGAAAATAGTGAATTCCATGTTGGGTGCAGCATTCCATCTGAAAGGATTGGAATTGCCGTCGCGCGTCAGCCGGGACTCAAGAATTGACGCGTCGTGACATGTTTTAAATGTATCAATTGCGCAATGCGTCGCATGGCGGGGGTGGCGCGGGTTGCGGCGGGTGCGGGGCGCGGGGTATGGCCTTGGGCATGAGCACGCACGCGCGTTGGAAGCTGCCCCTGGGCACGGCGGGAGTCCTGGTCCTGGCGGTGGGGGCGTGGCTTGTCTTTGGCGGGCCGGCGCCTGAGGACGCCGCGCCGGTCCCGGTGCCCGCGCCCGTGACGCAGGCCCCCGCGCCGCCGCCCGTGTTCGCGTCCACGCCGGCGGTGCCCCGCGCGAAGGACGGCGGGCTGGACCTGGTGGGCGCGGCGACGGCGCAGGTGCAGGCGGCGCCGGACCCGGAGCCCGCCCCCTATCCGGTGGACCTGGAGGCCCTGCGCGCGAAGCTGCCGGGCAACCTGTACTTCGAAATGGACGCGCCCACGAAGGACCCGGCGGAGCTCAGCCGCCGCGAGGGCGTGAAGGCGAAGTGGAACGCGCTCTACGGCAAGGTGCTGTCCAACGAGGCCTCCGAGGAGGAGGTGCACCAGTACTACGAGCACCGCCGCCAGGTGTCCGAGGACGCCATCGCCTTCGCCACCACGATGCTGCAGGACTACGGCGACAAGCTGCCCTCGGAGCACCGGGGCCTCCTGGAGCTGAGCGTGAACATGCACCGCACGCGCCTGGCGGAGCTCCCCCGCCAGGAGGCGGAGGCGCTGTCGCGCCGCGAGGCCCACGCCCAGCGGCAGAAGGAGTGGCGGGCCGGCGGCGGCCGTCAGCCCTGAAGCGACGCTTCCGCGCCGGGGAAGGTGCGGATGAGCGGGGAGCGCACGGCGGAGGAGGCCACCCACAACTGGTGGGAGGAGCGGGTGACGGCGACGTGCAGCCTGCGGCGGGCCTCGTCGTCCGTGGGGTAGGCGCGCGCGGTGACGTCCGGCAGGACGACGTAGTCGAACTCCAGGCCCTTCACGTTGTCCACGTCCGTCACGTCCACGCCGGGCTCGAAGGAGAAGTCGCCCTCCAGCACCAGCCGCGCCCAGGGCATCTCCCGGATGACGCGGTGGAAGGACTGGGCGGACTCGCGGCTGCTGGCGATGACGCCCACCGACGCGTGCGGCTCGCGCAGCACCAGGTCCCGCAGGGCGTCCGCCAGGAAGAGCCACGCCTGGGCCTCGTCCGGGAAGTGGTGGAAGCCCACGGGCGCGCCCTCGCGGCCGGCCTTCGCGGCGGTGGCGGGGGACTGGGTGCCCAGCACGTGCTGCGCCAGCTCCACCACCGGGCGCGGGCAGCGGTAGGACACCTGGAGCCGGCAGGTGGCGGCGTCGCGGATGCCCAGCTCCTCCAGCGCGGCGTCCCAGCCGGCGAAGCCCGCGGTCGTCTGTTGCACCTCGTCCCCGGCGAGCGTGCAGCTCCGGCTGTCACCGAGCAGTTGGCTGACGACGAAGAGCTCGAAGAGGGAGAAGTCCTCCGCCTCGTCCAGCACCACGTGCGCCAGCCGCTCCACGCCCAGCGCGCCCCGCTGCGCCTTGAGGAACATGAGGACGGGCAGGTCGTCCGCGTCCACCGTGCCCGCGAGCGCGTCCGGCGTGTCCGCTTCAATCGCGCGCCCGTCCACGGTGATGAGGCGGTCCTCGTCGAAGCCCTTGTACTGGCGCGACAGCGGCGTGGCGAGCTGCTGCCGGGTGTGCTCCAGCACCTCCGCCACCACGGTGCGCGGCAGCTCACCCTTCGCGTCCGCCACCACGGCCTCCAGGAAGGCGCGGTCCATGTACGCGTCCGCCAGCTTGATGCGCAGCCGGTCCAGCGTGGGGGGCAGGGGCTTGCCCTTGAACACGGGCACCCGGCCGGCGAGCGCGCGGCGCAGGGCGGGGTGGCGCTTGAAGCGCGATACGAGCGCGGGCGCCTCCGGGGACAGCTTGATGCCCGGCACGCTGAAGGCGGACCGCGCGGTGGCCAGCGACCAGGCCTCCAGCGTCTCCACGGACACCTTGCCCAGGCCCAGCGGCGCCAGCAGCCGGCGCGTGAGCCGGGCCAGGCCCTCCTCCGGGACGACGACCTTGGTGCGCGCCTGCGGGTACGTCTTGGCGTCGTCGAAGATGACCTTGGCCAGCCGGTGCAGCGCCACCGTCGTCTTGCCGCTGCCCGCGCTGCCCAGCACCAGCAGCGGCTGCTCCGGGCCGGTGCTGACGGCGGCGTACTGCTCCGCGTCCAGCAGCGCCGTCACGCCGAAGGCGTCCTCCACGCGCGTGGCGCCCTGGCCCACGCCCAGGAAGCCCGGGCGCGCGGCGGTGCCGCTGCCGCCCGCGAGCACGGAGGCCGCGTCACGCCCGCGCGCGTGCCAGCGGCCGTGGGCGTCGCGCTGGAGCAGGTGCGGGCCGGTGCTGATGCGGGTGAGGACGCCCTTCTCGATGATGACCAGCCGGCGCGCCTCCACGTCGCCTTCGGAGAGCCGGTCTCCGAAGGACTCCTCGAACGCGTCACCCTCCTCGTAGTTGTAGAAGACGCGGGCGACGGGGGCGAACCTCCAGTCGATGACGCGCACGCCGGCGGAGAGGTTGGCGAAGCTGGTGCGGCCGAGCAGGTAGTCGCGCGAGCCGGTGGGCCCGGACAGGCGCAGGTGCGCGAAGTAGGGGGCGTTCGCGTCCGGCAGCGGGACGGCCTCCTGCCGCTCCAGCATGGAGCGCACCTCGTTCATCTGGGTGAAGACGTGCGGCAGGTCCGCGGCGTGCGCCGTGGTGGCGTCGTCGCGCAACACCTGGAGCTGGGCCATCAGCCCCTGCGTGTCCAGCGTGCGCTCCGCGGCCTGACGTCGCGCCTCCGCCAGCGCCTGCTGCACGCGGGACAGCAGGGCTTCCTCCTCGGCGATGAGCGCGAGCGCCTCGGGCGACAGCTCCTGCTCCTGGCCGGCCATGATGTCTTTCCTTTCCGCCCGCGGGCGTTCGTGGAGCGGGCAAGGTGAACGCTGGCTACCTCCGGGTCAACCCGTTGGATTTCCGGGCCGACTTGCTAGATTGAGGATCGCGGTGAAGGCGCCCGTCCTGCGTCCCGGGTCCTCCCGCGCGCGCGCTTCCCATCCACCCCGCCAGGTTGCCTCCCCATGGGGTGGGGTGGATGTCCGCGACTGGTCGCTGAAGGGGGGTGTCTGTCGAATGGCGGCGCGCACCGGGCGCGGGTGGCTTCTAACGGCACTCGCGGCTTGCTTCCGTCCGCATCCATCCCGAACACGGAGGATGCACCGGATGACCTCGAAGAACGCGCCGTTCCGCTGGACGCTGTCGCTCGCAGCCGCGCTGGGAATCGCCACGTCGGCGGGGGCGCAGGAGCCGGAGCCCCAGACGGAGACGACGACCACGACCACGACGATGAGCTCGGAGGAGATGGCGAAGCCGGTGAAGCCCCAGGGGCGCATCGGGCCGCAGTTCGCGGTGAGCGGCAACGTGGGCTTCGGCCTGGGCTACGTCTACACGAACGGCCAGGCGCCGTCTGGTGGGCTGGAGGACCTGAAGATCACCCAGTCCGCGAAGATCTCCTTCCCCATCATCGCGGAGCTGGGCTTCCGGGTGACGCCGCGCTTCTACCTGGGCGTGTGGGGCAGTTGGGAGCCGGTGCTGACGAAGACGAACGAGCTGTCGTGCCCGGAGGGCTTCAGTTGCGACACCTTCCAGTGGCGCGTGGGGCCGGAGGTCCGCTACCACATCCGGCCGGACGCGAGCTTCGACCCGTGGATTGGCCTGGGCGTGGGCCTGGAAATCCTGAAGAGCCACGTGGAGGGGGACACGCAGGTGCAGGTGGCGCCGGGCGTGTTCCTGCCCACGCACGTGGACACGCACGTCACGGACCGGGGGCCCACCATCGCGCGCCTCACGCTGGGCGGCGACCTGCGGCTGACGCGGGCCCTGGCGGTGGGGCCCATCATCAGCGCGTCCGTGGGCCAGTACACGGTGCGCACCGGGACGCAGACGCTGGACATCACCGGCGTGGGCAGCCGCGACCAGGGGCTCACGCCCGTGGATGACGGCTTCCACGCGCTGTTCACCATTGGCATCCGCGTGGCGTTCCTGCCCCTGTAGCACCGGGTGGCGGTGAAAAAGCAGGCACCCCGTGGAACCTGGGGACCGGGTGAGGTGTCTTGGGGCGCACCTCTCCCGGAGGGTGCATGGCGTCTCGAAAGGTGTTCGTCGTGGTGGCCGGGCTGGCGCTCCTGCTGGCCGGCGCCTTCGTCTGGATGCGTGCCTCCGTGCCCGCCGTGGCGGCGCGCGATGCGGTGGTGACGTCCCCCGAGCGGCCCGCGTCCGGCCCGGCGCGGGCCCCGGTGCGCGATGACGGCAAGGCGACCGCGCCCGTGGAGCAGCCCATGCGGGACGCGGACGGCGCGCTGCGCGTGGAGACCGTCACGGCGTCGGGGCCGTTCGCGGGCGCGGAGGTGACGCTGTACCTGCGAGGGCCCGCGTCCCCGGGCTCACGGCTGCCGTCGTGGCGCGTGGCGGGGCAGGGCCGGACGGACGCGGCGGGAGCGCTGGTGCTGCCCGCGCGTCCCGGGCCCTACCTCGTCACCGCGCGTGCGGAGGGGCTGGCGCTGGCGCGCGCGGAGGTGACGCGCCCTCATGGAGAAGCGGTGACCCCGGTCCGCCTCCTGCTGGAGCCCGGCGTGTCGCTGACAGGCCTGACGGTGGAGCGCGCGGGCGGCGCGCCGGTGCCGATGGCGGAGCTGACGCTCACGCCGCACACCGGCTTCGAGGACGCGCTCCCCGTGTTCCTCCAGACGGGCGCGTCGGTGCCGGACGAGGCGCGGCAGGAGGCGCTCAGCGACGCACGGGGCGCGTTCGGGTTCCACGGGCTGGCGCGCGGTGAATATCAACTGGACGCGCGAGCCCCGGGCCACGCGCCCCGCCGCATCGCGCGCGTGCACGTGCCGGGCACGGACGTGCGCGTGGAGCTGGACGGCTCCGCGTTCATCGAGGGCTTCGTCACCCGCGCGGATGGCACGCCCGCGCCGGGAGCGCGCGTGAGCGCCTGGGGCGAGGACGGCGCCGTGGAGGTGGAGGCTGGAGACACGGGGAGCTTCTCGCTGGACGTGCCGCCCGGGTCGTTCCAGGTGACGGCCCGTCTCGGGGCGGAGACCGGCCCGGTCGTCGCGACGCCGGGCAGGACAGGGCCGGAGGAGAGCGGCGCGGCCGAGGGCCCGATCGTCGTGGGGCCGGGCATGACGGTGAAGGACGTGCGGATCCGCCTGGGCGGCGCGGCGTCGCTCGCGGGCGTGGTGCGGCGCAAGGACTCGGGCGAGGCCATCGCGGGGGCCACGGTGGGCGTGCGCGCGCATGGCGACCGCGCGGAGTTGCTCCAGACTCGCTCGGAGGCGGATGGCCGCTTCGAGGTCCGCGGGCTCGCGCCGGGTGCGTACGACGTGCAGGTGCGCGCTCCGGGCCTCCAGCCGCTCACGCGCACGGGGCTGGGCGTGCTCGCGGGGCAGCGCTTCGAACTGGTGCTGGATCTCGCGGCGCCTGGACGCATCGAGGGCACGGTGGTGGATGGCGCGGAGGCGCCGCTCCCCGGCGTGACGGTGGTGGCACGGCTCCGGTGGATGCCCTTGCCGGACGCGCTGCCCTCGGTGACGGACGCGCAGGGGCGCTTCACGCTGGAGGACGTGCCGGAGGGCACCGTGTACGTCACGGCGCGCCGCGCGGACAGCGAGGACGCGGTGCGCCAGCCGGTGCGCGTGGAGGCGGGGAGGACGGCGACGGCGCGGCTGAAGCTCGTGGACGAAGGCGTGCTGGAGGGCACCGTGCGCAAGGAGGACGGAGCGCGGCCGTCCGGGGCGGTGACGGTCTCCGCGCACCGGGTGGGCGCGCCGCCCTTCGAGTCCGTCGACGTGCCCGCGAAGCCGGATGGGACGTGGTCGATGCGCGTGGGCGTGGGGCGCTACCAGTTGAGCGCGTGGCTGTCCTCGCTGCGCTTCCAGAACGGCGACCAGCAGCAGGTGGTGGAGCTGGAGGCCGGCGGGCGGCGCCACGTGGACCTGGTGGTGGGCGAGCCCAAGAAGCCGCTCCGCGTGACGGTGCTGGAGCCCAACGGCGCGCCCAGCGTCCACGCGACGGTGATGGCCACGGAGGCGGGCCACACGGACATCCAGGCGGAGGAGATGACGGACGCGTCCGGGCAGGCGGTGCTGCCACTGGACGGCCTGGGCTCGGACGCGTGGCGCGTCTGGTCCACGAATGGCGGGCGGCAGGGCGAGGCCGCGAGCGTGTCCGCGACCCGGAAGGAACTCACGCTCCAGTTGAAGCCCGCGGCCCGGCTGAGGGGCACCGTGCGCTCCGCCGGAGGCCGCGACGTGCGGGGCTTCACGCTGACCGTGACCGCGGCGCGCGGCGAGGACGACTTCCTCTCCTCCGTGGAGCGCCGGTTCTCCGGGGACGCGTTCCAGGTGGACGACGTCTTCCCCACGCGCGTCACGGTCACGGCCACGCTGCCGGACGGGCGCGCGGGCAAGGTGGACGTGACGCTCGCGTCCGGCGTGGAGGCCGCCGTGGAGGTGGTGGTGGACGCGGGCGGCGGCGTGTCCGGACGGCTGGTGGACGCGCGCACGAACGAGCCGCTCGCGGGCGCGTACGTGGACGCGGACGGCATCGCGTCCCCCACCACGGGCCCGGACGGGCGCTTCGAGTTGAAGGACCTGGCCCCGGGCGCGCACCGGCTCACCGCGTGGAGCCGGGGGCGGGAGCTGGTGGACCGGCGGGTGACGCTCGCCGCGGGGAAGACGCAGGCGCTGGGGGACTGGCGCCTGGGGCTCCAGCGCGTGGAGCCGGGGCGGCTGGGCCTGAGCTTCGGCATGACGGGACGGGACGTCGTCATCAGCGGCATCGCGGAAGGCTCGGACGTGGCGGGCCTCCAGGTGGGGGACGTGGTGCGCTCCATCGACGGGGCGGTGGTGCTGGACACGGGCGAGGCGCGGCGGCGCGAGCTGGGCGCGCCGGGCAGCCCCGCGGTGCTCGCGCTCCAGCGAGGCGGCCAGGCGCTGTCCCTCACGTTCATCCGCGCACGCTGAAGGAGGCGCGGCTTGAAAGCGCGGGGTGGGCCCTGACAGCATCCCGCGCCATGGATGAGCGCTTCACCCCGGAGCACGAGGCGTTCCGCCGCACCGTGCGTCAGTTCGTCGAGAAGGAGCTGGCCCCGCACGCGCTGGAGTGGGACCAGGCCGGCGAGTTCCCTCGCGACGTGTTCCGCCGCTGCGGCGAGCTGGGCTTCTTCGGCATCAGCCATGATCCGGCCCATGGCGGCAGCGGGCTGGATTACTGGTACGTGGCCGCCTTCGCGGAGGAGCTGGCGCGAGCGCGCAACGGGGGCGTGGCGATGTCGCTCCTGGTGCAGGGGCAGATGGCCACGCCGGTCATCAACGAGCTGGGCACCGACGAGCAGAAGCGCGAGTTCCTGGCCCCCGCGCTCACCGGGGAGCGCATCGCCGCATTGGCGATGAGCGAGCCGGACGCGGGCTCGGACCTGGCCCGCCTGCGCACCACCGCGCGCAGGGATGGTGACGACTACGTCATCCAGGGCGCGAAGACGTGGATCTCCAACGGCGCCCGCGCGGACTTCCTGGTGCTGGCGGTGCGCACGGGAGGGGAGGGCGCGCCGGGCATCTCGCTGGTGACGCTGCCCACGGACGTGAAGGGCTTCAGCGTGTCGAAGAAGCTCCAGAAGGTGGGCCACCGCTCGTCGGACATGGCCATCCTCTACTTCGAGGACTGCCGCATCCCCGCCCGCTACGTGCTGGGCCGGGAGAACGACGGCTTCTTCCACATCATGAACAGCTTCCACGCGGAGCGCCTGGTGACGGCGCTCCACACGGTGGCGGTGATGGACGACCTCATCCGGGAAGCCATCCGCTACGGCCGCGAGCGTCAGGCATTTGGAAAGCGGCTGCTGGACTTCCAGGTGTGGCGCCACACCTTCGTGGACCACGCCACCCGCGTGGAGGCGGCGAGGCAGCTCACCTATCAGGCGGTGCAGCTCTTCAATCGCAAACGCAAACAGAAGCCGGTGAAGGAGATCGCCATGGCGAAGCTCCTCACCACGGAGCTGGCGCAGCGCGTGGCCTATGACTGCCAGCAGTTCTACGGCGGCATGGGCTACGTGGAGGAGTCACACGTCGCGCGGGCGTGGCGCGACGTGCGCATGCTCACCATCGGCGGAGGTACGTCCGAGGTGATGAAGGAGATCATCGCCGGGACGATGGCCCTGTAGCCTCACGCGGCTGCCCAGGGCCCCTGGCGTTGCTACTTCCCCAGGAGGCCGCCGAGCATTCCGCCCAGCCCGCCGCCGCCCTGGGGGCCGCCGCCACCGGAGCCGCCCGCGAGCAGGGGCACCACGGCGAGGATCTTCCCCACCAGGCCCGGGTCCAGGCGGGACTTGAGGAAGTCGAGGAGCAGGGGCGCCACCAGGGTGGCCTTGCTCGCGTCCAGGTTGAAGCGCTGGAGGATGGCCACCACGCCCGCGACCTCTCCCGCGTGGGCCGCCGCGCCGCCCAGGGCGCCCATGAGGCCGCCACCACCACCGCCGCCCGCGCCGCCGAGCATGCCGCCCAGCGCGCCCATGAGGCCGCCGCCGTCACCCGAGGGGGCCTGGGCCGCCGCCTGCTGCTGCCAGCCCTGCAGCTCCGGGATGGCCTGGTCCATCTGCCGGGCCGCGTCCGGGCCGACCTTCTCCTGCACCGTGCCCTGCACCAGCTTCAGGAGCGAGCCCGCGAGCCCCTGTGCCTGCGTGCCGTCCACTCCAAGCTGCTGCGAGAGCTGTCCGATGAGGTCCATGCGCCGCGCTCCTTCACGTTCACGTGAGTCCCGGATGGGAGGCGGTGGTTGTAGCGGTCCGGACCGGGGCGGTGGCCGGAAAAAGCAGCGCGAGCGTTGGTCGGAGGACGCCCGGAGGGGGCGCTACAGTCGGGTGAAGGACCAGCTCAGCGCGCGGCCGCCCTCGTAGGGCATGACGCCGTGGAAGGGGCGCGGGTCCGCGTCGAACACGAGCGGCAGGAAGTGCCGGTCTCCGTCCCACAGGTTCAGGGACAGGATGGAGGACACGGGGACCCAGGACAGGGAGCCCTCGGGGTTCTTCTCCAGGGGCGTGCCCTCGAAGGCGTCGATGCGGAAGATGAAGCCCAGCCAGTCCTCGCCGTGCTTGCCGAAGCCCGGCCAGGACAGGGTGCCGCGCAGGACCATGCGCGTGCACTCGATGCCGGCCTCCTCGCGGATTTCGCGGCGCATGCACGCGGCGATGTCCTCGTCGCGGTCCATCTTGCCGCCCAGGCCGTTGTACTTGCCGTAGTGGGCATCCTCCGGACGCGCGTTCCGGTGGATGAGCAGCACCTGCTGGCCGTCCGGCGACATCACGTAGCCCAGCGTGGCGACGATGGGGGTGTAGGGCATGGGCCGGGTTCGTCGCCTGATTCAGGCAGGGCGTCAAGCGGCGCGGCGCCATCGCCGCGTCCAACGCATGGCGCATGCATGGGTGTGGCACGGCACACACCCATGCCCTGCCTTCGTTACGAGCAGGCCGTCGCGGTCAGAAGCAGCGCGCCCGGCCGGACACGTCGACCTGGCCGGAGGCGCCGCCCAGGTACCAGTACCCGTTGCTCTGGAAGGTCCGGACGTACTCGCCGCCGCCCTCGAACTTGCCCCGCACGAACGTCAGGGCGCAGGAGCGGTTGAGCACGGGATCCAGCAGCTTCGCGGCGCCGCCCTGTCCCCAGCCGACCTCGTTCGTGTACGACGAGGAGGCGACGCAACGCGCCCGCACCCGCACGCCGCTCTGGCTGGAGTTGCCGTTCAGGTACCAGTAGCCGTTCTCGACATAGGCGTGGACCCACTCTCCGCTGCCGTGGAACTTGCCGGCGATGCCGGTGATGAAGCACACGCGGCCCGCCGCCGACCCCATGGAGACCGGGTACGCCATCGACTGGGTCCACTCGTATTGCTGGGAGGCGGTCGTGGCCACGCAGCGCGCCGCGCCCCGGATGCCGGACTGGCTGGAGGCCCCGCCGAGGTACCAGGAGCCGCCGCTCTCCGTGATGTCGATGCGCTCGCCGCCGCCCTCGAAGTCTCCGCCCACGCGGGTGAGGAAGCACGCCCGGCCCGAGCTGGCGCCCAGCGGCGTGAGGGACTGGCCCTGCGCCCAGGTGTACTCGTCGGTCGCGGCGATCTCCTCCTCCTGCGTGGCCAGCGCGGGCGCGGCGGGGACTTCCGCGTCCAGCGGCAGGTCCTCCGGACCGCAGCCCCAGAGCAGGGCGGGGAGCGACAGGGCGACCAGGGCGTGACGGAGCTTCGACATGATGGGGATGTCCTTGTGATGGGATGGATGGCGTGCGCCGCCCGCGGGCCGCGGTGCGCCGCAGCGCCATGCCCGTCCCTTGAGCAATGCGTGTGCCGGAAGGACTGGGAGGGCCGGCCCCTCGGAAGCGCTGCCTTCCGGGCGCGTGGATGGCACGGGGCCGGGTGTGCCACCGGCACGCGCGCGACGTGCCAGTGTGCCAGCGCGTTTGATAGGCTTTGACGATGGCATCCTCCGGCGGCGACGCACCCGCCAGTCCTCCGCCCAGCGAACCGACGGCGCCCGGACCCGCGCCGGTGGACCTGAGCACGCAGGAGGGGGAGCGCCCCGTCCCCGTGGAGGCCGCGCCCTCGCCCGGCCGGGAGCGCTACGTGCTGCTGTCGCTCCTGGGCCGGGGCGGCATGGGCGAGGTCCACCGGGCGCGCGACCTGCGCCTGGGCCGCGAGGTGGCGCTCAAGTTCCTGCGGGGCGCGTCCCCGGAGCGCTCCCTGCGGCTGCTCCAGGAGGCCCGCGCCCAGGCGCGCCTGGACCACCCGAACATCTGCCGGGTGCACGAGGCCGGCGAGCTGAACGGCCGGCCCTACATCGCCATGCAACTGGTGGAGGGCGAGCCGCTGGACCGGGCCGCCGCCGCGCTCTCCCTGCCGGAGAAGGTCCGCGTGATGAAGGCCGCCGCGGAGGCCGTGCACGAGGCCCACCGGCTGGGCGTCATCCACCGCGACCTCAAGCCCTCCAACCTGCTGCTCACCCGGGACGCGGACGGCCGCCCCGTGCCCGTCATCGTGGACTTCGGGCTGGCGTACGACGCCGACCTGGGCCACGGCCTCACCGCCTCGGGCGACGTCATGGGCACGCCCGCGTACATGGCTCCGGAGCAGGCGCGGGGCGACGTGCGCGCCATCGACCGGCGCAGCGACGTCTACGGCCTGGGGGCCACGCTGTACGAGCTGCTCGCGGGGGTGCCTCCCTTTCGCGGCGCCACCCCGCTGGAGACGCTGCAGGGCGTGCTGCACGACGAGCCCCGTCCGCCGCGCGCGCTGGTGCCGCACCTGGACGCGGAGCTGGAGACGCTCTGCCTCAAGTGCCTGAGCAAGGACCCGGCGCTGCGCTACGCCTCCGCGCGCGCGCTGGCCGAGGACCTGGGACGCTACCTGGACGGCGAGCCCATCCTCGGGCGGCGCCCGGGGCCCGTCCACCGGGTGCGCCGGCTCGTGCGCAGGCACCGCGCGCTGGTGGCCGTGTCGGGCGTGTCGCTCGCGGGCATGCTGCTGCTCGCCGGACTCGCGGCGCGCTCGTGGCTGGCGGAGCGGGAACTCCAGTCAGTGAGCGCGGCGCGCGTCCAATTGGCGGAGCAACTGGGGCAGCAGGTGCGCGAGTCCGAGTGGTTCGTGCGCGCCTACCAGGCCCTGCCGCTTCACGACACCCGGCCCGAGCAGGCGCGGGTGCGCGAGCGGCTGGCGGCCATGGCCTCCCTCCAGCACGGCCTGGGCGCCCGGGGCGACGGGCTCGTGCAACTGGCGCTCGGACGCGGGCTGCTGGCGCTGCGCGAGTTCGAGGCCGCGCACCGCGCCCTGGAGCGCGCGCGAGCGCTGGGCGTCGACACGCCGGAGCTGCACTCCGCGCTGGGGCAGGTGCTGGGGGAGCGCTACCGCATGGCCCTGGAGGACGCGCGGCGCAGCGGCGGCGCGGCGTGGGTGGAGCACCGGCGAGCGGAGCTGGAGGCGCGCTTCCTTCAGCCCGCGCTGCGGTCCCTGGAGCAGGGAAGGGGACTGGCGCTGGAGTCGCCGAGCTACCTGGAGGGCCTCATCGCCTTGTATCGGCGGGACCTCGCTGGCGCGGAGCGGGCCGCGCGGGAGGCCGTGACGCGGACCCCGTGGCTCTCCGAGCCCCGGAAGCTGCTGGCGGACGTCACCGCCGCGCGGGCCCTGGCGCTGCTGGAGCGGGGCGACTACGCGGGGGCGCGGGCGGGCTTCGAGGCCGCGGCCGGACGCTATGGTGAGACCCTGGAGGTGGCGCGCAGCGACGCGGCGGCCCACGAGGCGCTCGCGGAGGTCTGGTTGCAGGTGTCGGAGCTGGACCGGCGGGAGGGCCGGTCCCGGCGCGTGGCGCTGGAGCGGGCCGAGGCCGCGGCGGACCAGGGCCTCCAGGCGGATCCGGACCGGGCCTCGGGGCACACCCGCAGGGCCCAGGTGCTGATGAACCAGTACCGGCGGGTGACGTTCCAGGGCGAGGCCGACCCCCGTGGCGCGCCGGCCCTGCTGGACGCGTGGCTGCGGGCCGCGGAGCGCGCCGTGGCGCTGGCGCCGGACGACGTGCTCGCGCATGACTCGCTGGGGTATGGCCACTTCATGCGGGGCCTGCGGCAGGCCCGGGCCGGCGAGTCGCCGGACGCGTCCTTCGCGCAGGCCGTCACGTGGTTGTCGCGCGCCATCGCGAAGCAGCCGCGCTACCCCTGGGCGCTCAACGACCTGGGGCTCGTGCACCGCTGGCGCGGCAACCACCAGCGGGAGCGCGGGGGGGACCCCTCCGGGGCCTACGCGGAGGCGGAGCGGTGCTTCCAGCGGGCGGCGGAGGCGGACCCCTCCTATCTCTTCGCCCTCTCCAACCTGACGGAGCTGCACGCGGAGCAGGCCGCGTGGCGGCAATCGAGGGGGGAGGAGCCAGCGGCGGACGTCCAGCGGGCGAGGGACGCGGGCGCGAGGGCGCTCGCGCTGGACGCCCGCTTCGCCGCCGTGCTGCACCACCTGGCCGCGGCGGAGCTGGCGCAGGGACACTACCTCTTCGATACCGGAGCGGACGCGCGCCCTTCGATTTCGAGCGCGCTCCAGCACGCGGCGCGCGCGCTGGAGCTCAACCCGGCGTCGGACCGCGCGCTGCTGCACCGGGCCCGCGCGCACGCCCTGGAGGCCCGCATCGCGCTGCGCGAGGGCGGCACCCCGGCGTCGGCGCTCGCCCGCTCCGCCCAATCGCTGGCGGAGGCCCTGCGGCGCTCGCCGGCCTGCGCGGACTGCCGCGTCCAGGGCGCGGAGCTGGCGCGCCTGGCGGCGGAGCACGCGCGGCGCCAGGGCCAGGACGCCGTGCCCCACCTGCGCCGGGCGCTCGACGAGGCACGGCGCGCGACGGAGGCCCAGCCCTACGCGGACGCGCACGTGGAGCGCGCGCGGGCGTGCGGACAGCTCGCGTGGGCGCTGGCCCCCCGCGCGGCGCGGGCGGTGGTGCGCGAGGGGCTCGAACAGGTGGACCAGGCGCTGCGGCTCGACCCGGCGCGAGCGGAGGCGCATGCCCTGCGGGGCGTGCTGCTGCTCGCGGGCGCGCGTGGACGGGAGGCGGCGGGAGCGCGGGACGAGGCCCGCGCCGCGCTCGCTCGCGCCGTCGAACAGGCCCCGCGGCTGCGCGAGGACTACGCCCCGTGGCTCCGCGACGCGGCGCTGGAGCCCGGCGGGTCATAGCCTCCGCGGCGGGGCCTACTGTTTCAGGGGGTGGGGCACGCCCGTCGCCATCACGGCGGGCGCGCTCCACCCGCGCACGGCGCCACAGGGCGGCAACTGGAGGCCCGCGGGCAGCGGCAGGGCGGTCCTGCGGTTCTCGGGGTTGAGGCAGACGGCGCCCTGGGGACTCCAGAGCGCCTCCAGGTGCTCAAGCTCCTCCAGCCGGTCGCTGGAGCGCGTGCCGAAGCCGTGCGCGTCCCGCCGGAGGAAGTCCGTGCCGCTCACCGTGAACGTCCGCGCGTCTCCGAGCCCCACGAAGTACGCGGCGCGCTTGGCCTGGAGACACGCGCCATAGACGGCCGCCCGCTCCGGCGTGTCCATGCGCGACGCCGGGTCCCACGGCGGATAGCCCCAGTCCAGGCACGCGCCGATGGCGCCCGTCTCGCACGCGAGCGTGACCGCGCTGGCGTCCGGTTGGACCGCGGCGTTCAGGCCGTCCACGTGCCGTCCCGGCAGCAGCAGCGAGGCGACCCGCTGCTTCTCGGGCGCCGCGCATTGGGGCCGCCAGTCCGGCATCCCCACCTGGCGGTAGTGCACCTGGAAGCGGCTGGCGCCGAGCGGCGTCCACCTCATCTCATAGCTCGCGTTCCGGGGGTCTCCGTCCGCGGGGGTGACGGGCAGCGAGAAGGTGAAGGTCTGCTTCGCCAGCTCTGTTCCCCGGAGCTTCCGCACGTCGCCGTCCGGACCGGCCACCGCGAGGAAGAGGTCCGTGGGCGTGGCATGGATGCCGTGCAGGCGCGGCGCCGCGCCTGACGCTCCGGCCAGCTCGACCGGGACCTCGAGCACCGCGCGCCGACCCTCCCGGGAGCGGACCCTCATGCGCACGCCCTCGGGGGTGTTGACGAAGCCCTCCGGACACAGGGGGGCCGTCCGCTCGAACACGAAGCAGTGGCTCTGCCCCTCCGCGATGTAGATGCCCAGGCCGTTCGGATCCGGATCGCACTGGCCCGTGGGGCAACCGCTTGCGCCGGAGGGCTCCGGCTTCGCTTCGTTGGGGGGGACCCGCACGGGGGCGGTCAGCCGGCAGCCGCCGCTCCCCATCATCAATGCCAGACAGCCGAACCACACGCGATGAAGCTTCACCCGATGTCTCCTCGAGAAGGGCTCCGGACCGGAGCCGTTCGCGGCTCCTTGTGCGAGCCCCATGCCAATATGGCCCACGAACGCCGGGCCCGGGCGCCGGGGCCTCCCAGGCCCTGGGGGCGCGGGCTGGCACGCGCGGTGGCACACGGGGCCTGTGCCTCCGGTGGGCCCGGCTATGCTGGCGCGGCATGGAACACGACCCGTCGACCCTGCAACCGAGCGGCGCCCTCGCGCAGCGGGCCTCCGCGGACGACGCGCCGGTGCCGGGGCTGCTGCGCCTGACGTGCGCGGGGACGCCGATGGCGGTGGCGGTGCCCCTCCAGGGGACGATGACGCTCGGCCGCGCGAGCCCCGGGCTGGGCGCGCTCCAGGATCCGCGGATGTCGCGCAGCCACGCGCGGGTGCACCACGACGGGCGCCGGTTCTGGGTGACGGACCTGGGCAGCCAGAACGGGACCTCGGTGGACGGCGAGCCCCTACCGGCGAACGTGCCGCGCGAGGCCCAGCGGCTCATCCGGCTGGGAGACTCGCTCTTCATGCCCACCCCGGACGTGGGCCCCCTGGCGCGCCAGGGCGTGCGAGAGGTGGAGGGCTTCGTGCGCGGCCCCGCCTTCCAGCGGCTGCTGGAGGAGGTGGCGCGCTCCGCCCAGCACGGCTTCACGCTGCACATCCACGGGGAGAGCGGCACCGGCAAGGAGCAGGTGGCCCGCACCTTCCACGACCGCGGCCCCCGGAGCCGGGGCCCCTTCGTGGCGGTCAACTGCGCGGCCATCCCCGCCGCGCTCGCGGAGCGGCTGCTCTTCGGCGCCCGCCGCGGCGCCTTCTCCGGCGCCGACGACGCGGAGGGCTACCTGCAGGCCGCCGACGGAGGGACCCTGTTCCTCGACGAGGTGGCGGAGCTGGACATGGGCGTGCAGGCGAAGCTGCTGCGGGCGCTGGAGACGCGCGAGGTGCTCCCGCTGGGCGGCTCGAAGCCCCGGAAGGTCGACGTCCAGGTCTGCTCCGCGGGCAACCGCGACCTGCGCGCGCAGGTGGCCCAGGGGCGGCTGCGCGAGGACCTGTACTTCCGCATCGGCAGGCCGGAGGTCTCCCTGCCTCCGCTGCGGCGGCGTCCGGAGGAGCTCCCCTTCCTGGTGGCGCGCGCCGTGGCGGAGCTGGCGCCGGGCCTGCCGCCGCACGTCACGCTCTTCGAGGCCTGTCTGTCGCGGCCCTGGCCCGGCAACGTCCGCGAGCTGCGCGTCGAGGCGCGCGCGGCCGCGCAGCAGGCCCTGCTCCAGGGCGCCGACCGCGTCGAGGCCGCCCACCTCGCGCCCGGAGCGGGGACGGCGTTCGGCGCGGCCTCCGCGCCAATGGAGGCCCCGCCGGCGCTCCCCGACAGGCCCCCTTCCGCCCGCGCGCGTCCCCTGGATGAAGACGAGCGGGCCCGCGTCGAGCAGGCCTTGCGCCACCACAATGGCAACGTGGCCGCGACCGCGCGCGCGCTCGGGATGCACCGCACGCAACTGCGGCGCCTGCTGGAGCGGTACGGCCTGGACCCGGGCCGGAGCTGATGGCGAGGCCCAGGCGCACGCTGGCGCCGGGCCTCACCCCGGGCGAGCCTAGAAACAGGTGCAGGCGGCCTTGTAACACTTGCCCAGGCGGAAGCCCTTCGCGACACAGCTCGCGTTGCACTCCTCCGCGTAGCACTCCACCTGAGAGGCCTCCGCGGTCGCGGGCGTGGACAGCGCCAGCGTGGCGCCAAAGGAAACAAAGGCACCCGCGCCCATCGCGAACAGCACCCGGCCCGCCTTCTTCAACGACGTCATCATGTGTGTGTCTCCCGGTGTGGATGTTTCGGTTTGAAGCATAGCTCAACCCGGGAATTCAGGGGGTCCCCGGCGTGAGCTTCCACAGACGGCCGTTTGAATCGTCCGTCAGCAGATAGAGCGCGCCGTCGGGCCCCTGGACCACCTCGCGGATCCGCGCCTTGCGCTCCGTGAGCAGGCGCTCCTCGCCGACCACGCGGTCGTCCTTCAAGACCAGCCGCACCAGCGCCTGGCTGGACAGGCCTCCGATGAAGAAGTTCCCCTTCCACTCCGGGAAGAGCGCCCCCGAGTAGATGGTGAGCCCCGAGGGCGAGATGACCGGATCCCAATAATAGACAGGCTGCTCCATGCCCGCGGCCTGCGTCGTCTTGTGGATGGGCTCGCCCGAGTACTCCTCGCCATAGCCAATCGTGGGCCAGCCGTAGTCCTTGCCGGCCTCCGGGCGGTTGAGCTCGTCGCCTCCGCGTGGCCCCATCTCCACGATCCACAGCCGGTTCCGGGCATCCAGGGCCGCGGAGAGGATGTTGCGGTGTCCGGAGGACCAGATCTCGGGCCGGGCGTCCTTCCTGCCCACGAAGGGGTTGTCCTGGGGGATGGCGCCATCCGGGAGGATGCGGACCACCTTCCCGAAGTCGCTCTTGAGGTCCTGCGCCTGGACGCGGCCGGGGAGGATGGAGCGCTCACCGAGCGTGACGAAGAGCTTGCCGTCCGGCGTGAAGACGAGCCGCCCGCCCGCGTGCATCGTGGACTCGAGCGTGGGCTGCATGCGGAAGATGACCTGGAGCCCCTCGATGCGCGGCTTCGGGCCGTCCACCAGCTTCGCGCGCGCAACCGCGAGCCCGTTGCCGCCCTCGCGCGGCTCGTAATAGGTCCAGTAGATGAGGCCGCTCTTCGCGTAGTCGGGCCCCACCTCCACGTCGAGCAGCCCGCCCTGTCCCCGGCCGTCCACCTTGGGGAGGCCCGCCACCGGGGGCGACTTCTTGCCCGCGGCGGTGACGATGTAGAGCGAGCCCGTGGGCTTCTCCGTGACGAGGAAGCGGCCATCCGGCAGGAACGCGAGGGCCCACGGCTTGTTGAAGCCCGAGGCGAGCTCCGTCACCACGATGGGCGTGCGCGTCTTCACCGCCGGGGCGCGCGTCTGCTGCGGGAACGCGGGCTTGAACTCCGGGACGTTGGGGGGCGCGGTCTCCAGCGGCCGGGGCGTCTGGGCCGCCGCTTCAGGGGCGGCGCCGAGCAGGAGGGAGGCGATGAGCGAGGTCACGAGTCCATGGCGCATGGGGTGACTCTCCGCCGGGACGGGCCGGGCGTCACCCGTCGAGGGACACGCGTCGCGCCTCTTCGTTGCCTGGGTGAACAGTCGCGGCGCCGCCCACCGTGAAGTCGAGCACCCGGTCCCACAGCGCCTCGAACTGCGGCTCCTGGAAGTCGGAGCCCGACTTCAGCCAACTGATGTGCTCCGGGGGCTGATCGAAGTGGCCCATGACGTCCAGGTGGTCCGCGCGCGCGACGTGGAGGACCTGTCCCCAGACCTGGGCGCGGCTAGGGACGATGCCGTCGCTCCGGGACTCGAACCTCCGGCCGAGCACGTCCTGGAGGGCCTGGGTCTGGGCCGGCGTGCGCTCGGGAACCTGGAGCTCCCGGGAGAGCGGCGCGCTCTGCTCATACAGGAAGGCGAAGAGCGCGTAGAGCAGCGCGTCCGTGGTGAGCAGCAGGCGCGACGCCAGCGTGGGCGGCGGCGCGCCCGTGACGACGCAGCCGTAGCGCACGCCCTCCCGGTCCGGTGTGTTCGCGTTGAAGGTCCTCACGCTGGCCGGCATGAGCTCCTGGATGAGCGCCTGGTTCTCGCCCACCTGGCCGAAGAACCGGATGAGGTCCTCGCGCTCGCCCTCCGAGAGGTCCGCCGTCAGCCGGACGATTTGATTGAAGAGGTTGGGCGGGAGCTTCGCCTCTTCGCTCCTCAGCACCAGCCAGTAGCACGCCTGGAGCGCGGCGGTCCGCAGGGGCATGGCCTTGCGGTGCAGGGTGAGGAAGGTGAAGAGCCACAGGTAGCGCAGCAGCGTCTTCCCCACGCCGCCCTGGTGGAAGTAGCTGGCCAGCGGGGTGCCGTGATGCGGGGTGGCGATGGTCACCACCGAGCGCACCCGCTTCACGAAGGCCGGCGCCTCCCGCGCCATGCGCGGTGAGACGACGCTGCGTGCATCCAGCCCGCCCGTGGAGTGGCCGACGAGGTGGAGGTGCGCGTCGTCCTCGTTCGCGGTCCGCGCCATCTCCCGGAACACGTCCCGGGCGCGCGCCTCCAGCCCGGAGGTGGGGGCCGAGGCGATGGCGTGCACCCGTGCATGGACGCCGCGCTCCTTGAAGCGCTGCTCGAGCAGACGGGGGACGTTCTGGAAATAGGCGATGCGCTCCGTTTCCTTGTCACCCATCTGCGTGAAGCCAAAGAAGCCGGGGACCAGATAGACGCGGTGCCGGTTTGCCATGGGGCAATCCTAGCGCAAGGACTGCCCCGACTCCGGGGAGGGGTCAACGTGAGGTCCCCGACGTCTGTCCCTGTCTGGGATTACTGGGTGATGATGTCGGTGTACTCGCTGCCGCTGATGGAGTTGCGCCACTTGGAGGAGAAGCCCAGCGCGTGCTGCGGATCCACCACGTGCGGGGCGGCCTCCTTGGCCACCTCCAGGCGGGTGATCTCATTGTTGAACAGGTCCAGCACCATGCCGAACTGCACCGCGGTCAGGTAGACGCGCTTGAGCATCTTCTCCGCCTTCTCCTGGCGGACGATCTCGTTGTTCTCGCTCTTGAGCGACTGGTAGAAGCCGCGCCAGGTGGAGGCGTCCATCGGGTACTGCCCGTCCCGCCTCATCGTGCAGCCCTCGTCCGAGCGCGTGCCACAGTCGCGGTAGGAGGGCTCGGCGGCCATCGGCATCTCATGCCGGGGCTCCATCCGGGGCTCCCGCCGGGTCTCGGTCGTCCGCGTCTCGCTGTGGCTCTCCGACTCCATCGTGCCGCCCGTCACGCGCACGTCCATCCGGGCGCCGCCGCCGCGCACCTTCACGGTGGTCGTCTCCTCGCCGTTCACGTTCGTCGTGGTCTTCATCTTGACGCGCGCGGAGGGCATGTCCTGGTCATCGACATCCACCTGCATGTTGAACTCCGCGTCCTGCGCGAAGCTGGCGGACGAGAAGAACAGGGACGAAACGAGTGCGGCACGGACGATGCGGTTCATGGGGAGTCCTGGTGGGAAGCGGGTTGGGGCGCGGTCGGAGCGCTGGGCTCTCTCGCCGCCGTGCCCTCTTCACGCACCGCCCGCGCATTTATTCAGGGGAAACGCACGGCACGGCGAAGGGGGCCTGGACTCATCGTCTGAGAAAGCGGAGGCCCGCCGGACCGCGAGTCAGCGCCCGCCTCCGGAGGGAACCGGGGGAGCCCGACCCGTGCCGTTCGCGGGTGTGCCGCCTCGATGCGCGCTGGAGTCCGGTCAGGACAAAACGGGCTGCATGAGACCGGCCCTTGTCAGCAGCTCACGAACGCGATGCGCCAGCGCCACATGCTCCGGGTTGGCCACCGTGAATCGCTCCGGAGTCAGGACGATGAGCGTGCCCTTGTCCTCGACCGGCTCGATTCGCACCGGGGCGGGAAGTGGCGGCACCTCGCCGCGACGCCGCGACAGGTACGTGCCCCATCCCACGAACGTTCCGGTTCTGCCTTCGTCTGGGAGAAGTTCGCGGTGGTCCCATGATGTAGAGACGCACCAGTCAGGGTCCCAGGCCAACGCCATGCTCTGCACCACCCCCGTTAACACATGGGCGGTTTGGATCCTGTCCGCGTTCGGTCCGCGCTTCGGGAGCGTCATCACGCACGAGTTGGGGACCGCTTCCGAGTAGGCGCCACACGTGATGCGCAGGGCAGCGCAATCCGCATCCGGGCCTCCGTTGTCGAACCAGAAAGTAAAGCCCAGTTGCTCAATGGCGGGCCCTCCGCGCTCGCGGTTGACGCCACTTCGAAACAAGTTGGAGAGGGCAGTGACGTCGGGCGGCATGAGCGGGTGTGTGCGCGCGTCCTTTAGTGACTTGGCCGGCCTGTACCATTCGGCGAGGAACGGGTCACACGGGGCCAAGAGGTTTAGGAAGTTCGCAGTGCGCCTTGCACACGCCTCCGGCGTTTCCTCGCGCGGTCCCCAGTACGCACCCGCATAATAGGCTTCGGCTGTCGGTCTCTTTGCCATGATGGCTCCACTCAAGTCGCCGGGGTATGGATGACCTTTATGCCTTCGACACTGGCCCCGTCCAGGAGCCTTCGGATGGCCTTCGCGGCATCGGCTTCGGCCACGTGCCACTCAATCCGGATGCCCGTGCCACGAACCATTTCCACCTGTCGCTGGGCCTGTTCGATGAGCTGCCGGGCTCCCGAGTTTCGGAACCACCGCTTCGGGTCAAGGTCTTCAAAGAACTTCGCATAGCCAGGTCCCTTGGCCTCCAGCAGCACGCTGTCCTTGAAGCCGTCGAACTTCACGCCGCCCGTCTGCGTGCTCGTGCCTCCGACCCAGTAGGCATCATCGGCGGAGTGTCCCGTGATCTGCTCCTGATAGCGCCGGGCGCGCGTGGACATCGACTCCTTCGCGGGCCCCCACTGCCCTGGCCCCTGGGAAGGCGCTCCTCCCTTCGACGTCGTGTTCGCCCGCTGGAGGATGAGGGCCGCCCCAGGTCCGCCGCTGAGTGCCGCCGCCGCGCGCCCTGCTGGCGTCGCGACGCGCTCCAACGCCAGCGCGCCCTCCGCCGACAGCGAGAGCACCGGCACCGAGACTTCCGCGCCTAGCGCGATCCCTTTCAGCGTCCGCTTCGTGGCCGAAGCCGCGCCCCCGGTAATGAGCAGGCCCGTCGTGAGCCGCGACACCTCGCGGATCTGCTCGCCACGGGTCATGAACTGGAAGCGCTCCCAGTACATGGGCGAGGACGCGATGAGCGCGGCCACGCCTGCTGGCAGGTTGCTCAGCCCTGCGAGACTGTCCACGGGGCGCGTAAGCAACTGGCCCAGCGCGTGGTACAGCTCCACGAACGCGTCTTCCGCGCCATCCAGGGTGCGGCTGATGACGTCCGCGTCGTCGTAGACCTCGGCCATGGGCCGCCAATCCGAGGCTTGGAGCTTCGCGTCCATGGCGCGGAAGACACCGCCCTTGCCGCTGTAGAAGCGGCCCAGCTCGAAGCCATGCGCTCGGAAGGCGCCGTCCTGCCATTCGACCGTCGCCACCTTCTGCTGCGTGCGCCCAGTGAGGGCCCACGCCAGATAGCCGTCCGGTCGCAACACCGCGATCTGCTCCCGAGAGAAACGCTCGACCCGCCGAAACAGCTCCTGTCGAGTGACTTCGCCTCCCTCCATCACTTCGCGCAGGATGAAGCCTGCGGCCATGCGAGGCGGGAAGGCGCTCAACGTGACGGCCTTGCCCACCAGCACATCCATCAGACGTGCGGCTTGTGCGGGCGTCAGCCCCCCTCCCAGAGGGCGCTCGTCCCGCGCCTCCAGGCCCGCGTTCGTCAGCAACCGCTCCCAGACGTCCGGCTGCAAATCGTCAGGGCTGGTGACGTCCGCCATGGCCACCGTGAGAACGGGGCTTGCCCCCGTCATCACTTCGCGCACGGCCTTGCGGCGGTACAGCGGCGGCGCTTCCTCTTTGGGCGTGACGCTCGGCGCTGGAGCGGATGCACGCGCGGCCCCGTCGTTCGATTCCCACGCCCTCGGGGAATCCATTGCCGTAGGGGACGCGTAGCTCAGCGTCCTTCCGGGCGCGTGGGGCACGGATGCGCAGCCGGTGAAGAGGAGGGCCACGCACGTGAGCAGGACGTCAGCGCGCATTGTCCACCCCCAGGCCCACCGACGCGAAGGCGCCCGGCCGCAGCGTCCCGTCACCTTCTGGGAACAGCAGCGTGCCGCCCGTGGCCACCGCGTAGAGCTTCCCCGCCATGACTCGCCAGCGTGCTTCCGCCGCTCCCAGGTAGCGCGCCCCAGGTTGGCCCAAGCCCACGCCCAGCCCCTTCACCGCCACTTCCAGGCTGCGATCCAGGAACTGCACCGCCACGCGCCCATCTGCGTCCAAGCGGCCCCAGGAGAAAGCCTCCGCGCTCAGCGACAGCATCAGGTGCCGTTGAAGGCCTCGATAGCCCGCGGCATCCCAGCCCACACGAGCCTCGGCCTGGAGCGAGTACCCGTCCGGAAGGGGAGCGGACGCCAGCGGCGCGCCCTCCGGGCCCACTGCCTGGAATCGCGCCAGCTCGTAGTCCGGGCCGAAGAAGCCTTGCCGGAAGCCGCCGTGCTGCCTGCGTGCCTCCAGGCGCACCGACACATCCCACGCGGAGGCCACCACATCCGCCCCCATGCCCAGCACCGCGCCCCAGGCACCTCCAACGCCCGGCCGTCCTCCCCATCCCGCCAGCAGGTGCGCTTCCAAGCCCGGACGTCTGAGCACCACCGTCGTTCCGTCCAGGTGCGCCAGCGTCACGGACGGCGCGCGGCCTCCGGCCCGTCCCCAGTCGTGCACGGCGGAAACAGCGAGCGAGTAACGCCCCGGCGAGTGCGCGGCGCCAAAGAGAACGCGCCCCACGTCCAGCGCGACCTCCGCCCCCATCAACCGCGCGCCCAACACATCCGAGGCGAAGGCCTCCGTGTAGAAGGGCCCCACGGTGCCCGTGAGGAAGCCTCCGGCCGGGTGGTAGTCCGGGTTCGTCCGGTTGGAGTAGCGGCGCACCAGATGCGCCGACAGCAGGCTGTAGTCCTCCAGGGCGCCGAGCCACACGCCCACGGGCGTCGCGTCTGAGCCCAGCTTGAGGCCTCGAACGAGTTGGCCCCAATCAGAGAGGCTGTCCCAGTCCTCCTTCCGCACGATGCCCGCGGCCCCTTCACCACCCCAGAGGCGCAACCGCACGGGCGTGCCCAGGTTGAGGCCGAACTCCGCGCCTCCGTCGAGAATGACGGTCGGCTCCACCTGGAGGAAGCCCTCGTCCGTGCCGACACTCGCGCGCGGCAGGAAGGACAACGTCGTCGCCTCCACGCGCAGCAGGTTGCGCCAGGCCTCGTCCATGGGGCGCCGTTCCTCCTCCACGGGCGGCACCTTCGGAATGTCCTCGGCCCATGCTGCGACCGGCAATATCAGCCACAGCCAGACAGCCCCACTTCGCGTCATTCGCATCCACGCTCCCTGGGAGTGACACCTCCGAGGAGAGCAAAGGACACACGTCTGACACTCAGCCCGGCACCTGGCGCGGCTCTGTGCGGATGGCGTCCTGATTCAGCGGCGTAAAGGCCGGGACGATGCCACCCTCGTCCTCCAGCGGCTCCAGCTCCTCCATGGCGTCGCAGCTTTCAGCGCTGTGCGGACCCAGCCGATGGCGCTGCCCGTGGCTGAGCCATGCGCTGCTACGGAGGACCCCGCGCAAAACAAAACCCCCGCAAACCCGAAGGCTTGCAGGGGACAAAGTACCGAGGAGTACGGGACTTGAACCCGTAGCCCCCGGCGTGCGCCAGGGCGCGAGGCCTTACTGGACGGCGCGCAGACTCGGCTGCTCGTCGGACAGCGCCGTCAGGAGCCGATCGCCCTCGGTCTCATCGATGGGCACGAAGCGGCCGAGGTCGGCGCGGTAGGCGTGGACCTGCGCCGCCCCGATGTCGAACCACCAGCCGTGCAGCCGCAGCGTCCCCGCCGCGAGCCGGTCGCGCACGATGGGGTAGGTCTTCAGGTGCTCCAACTGCTCGAGGACGTTGAGCTGGGAGAGGCGATCCGCGTCGGGCAGCCCCTCGCCCACCCGCGTGTTCTCGCGCAGCTTCTTGAGCGAGACCTTTCCGTGCCCGAGCCAGTGCTCCAGGTTCGGGGAGCCGTCCACGGCGCCGCCGGCCAGGATCGCCTTCATCGCGCCGCAGCTCGAGTGCCCGCAGACCACCACGTCCTCGATGGGCAGGAAGCCCAGGGAGAACTCGATGGCCGCCGCCTCCGAGCGGTCCGCCGTGGAGTGTCCACCCTGCGCGGCCGGCGGCACGAGGTTGCCCACGTTGCGCACGGTGAACAGGTCGCCGGGGTCCGTGGACACCAGCAGGTTCGGCACCACGCGGCTGTCCGAGCAACTGATGAAGAGGCAATCAGGGGACTGCCCCTTCGCGAGCCTCGCGAAGGTCGCCCGGTACGAGGGCAGGGTGTGGCGCTGGAAATCGAGAAGGCCTCGGATGAGCTTCTTCACTGCACACCTCCGGGAGAGAGAGTCGAAACGTGATGAACGGGGGAGGAAGGGGATGAAGCGGCGGACCCCATGCCGGGGACCGCGCGCGCACTGCGCCGGGTCCAGACGTCCTCGAGCGGCTCCATGGTCACGGTGCCGCCCGTCTTGCGATACGTGTCAGCCCAGCTCTCGAGCGCCTCGAAGCCGGAGTGGTCGAGCGTGTTCACCGCCACGTCCACCTCCACCCGGGAGCCCGCCGGAATCCTCGCGAGCGCCGAGGACAGCTTCGGCACCCCGACGAACGTCAGCGCCCCGCTGATGCAGACCTGGTGGACGCCCTTGTCGGCGTGGATCTCCACGCGCACCTGGCCCAACTGCCACAGCAGCCGGAGGATGGCCGCGCCGAGCCCCAGGCCGATGCCCGCGAGCAGGTTGATGCCCACGACGCCGGCCACGGTGATGAGGTAGACGGGCAGCTCGCCGCGGTGCCGCAGCTCGCGGATGTGGGCGAGGTTCACGAGCTTCAGGCCCACGTGCACGAGCAGGCCGGCGAGCACCGTCAGGGGCACGTAGGACGCGAGCCCCCCCAGCAGCGTCACGAACGCCAGCATCCACACCGCGTGCAGGACCGCCGACCAGCGCGTCTTCGCGCCGGCGTTGATATTCGCCGCGCTGCGCACGATGACGCCGGTGATGGGCAGGCCGCCCACCAGACCGGAGACCGTGTTCGCCACGCCCTGCGCGAGCAGCTCGCGATCCAGGTTCGCCCGCGGGCCCGTGTGCAGCTTGTCGGTCGCCACCGCGCTCAGGAGCGACTCGGCGCTCGCCACCAGGGCGAGCGACAGCACCGCCACGATGAAGGCGCCCCACATGGACCCTTCCGGAAGGGACGGAAGCTGGATGGCGGACAGCGCGTTCTCCGCCAGCTTCACCCGCGCCACGTCCGCGTTCATGACCGCCGCGACCACGGTGCCGCCCAGGACCGCCACCAGCGGCCCCGGGACCTTCTTCAGGCGCCCGTTCGGCAGGAACTGCCACGCGATGAGGATGCCCAGCGTGAGCAGGCCCAGCAGCGTGGCCGGCCCATGCAGGTCGAGCACCTGCCCGGGCAGCTCCCGCAGGTTGTTCCAGGCGTTGCTCTGCGGCGAGCCGCCCAGGACGATGTGGACCTGCCCCAGCACGATGAGAATGCCGATGCCCGCGAGCATTCCGTGGATCACCGCCGGAGAGATGGCCAGCGCCGAACGCGCCACCTTCAGCCCGCCGAGCGCCACCTGCACGAGGCCCGCCGCGGCCACCGCCGCGCACGTCACGGCGAAGCCCAACTGCTGGATGAAGCCGAACACCATCACCGCGAGGCCCGCCGCGGGGCCGCTCACGAGCAGCGGCACGCCGCCCAGGAGGCCCACCACCAGGCCTCCCACGACGCCGGCAATGAGTCCCGCCATGATGGGCGCTCCAGAGGCGAGCGCGATGCCCATACACAGGGGCAGGGCCACCAGGAACACCACCAGCGAAGCTGGCAAATCCGAGGCGAGGATCGTCTTCAACGACGGTCTCGCCTCTGCTGCCTTTACATCCGAAGTCATTGCTTGAGCTCCCCTGCCATCTGCCAGGCCTCACCTGGGCCCGGCGTGACATGGGGGACTACGCAAGCGTTGTGCCAGACCGTTCCAGACGTCTTCCGTCGAGGGCGGGGCACCTCCGGACGGGGCGATGAAAGAATCTTGAAGCCGCCGGTCCGGGCGATGAACGAATTTTAAAGTCCGTCACTCCGAGGGAGGGCTCTCCTCCAGGCGGCGGAGGAAGGTCGGATAGGACAGGCCCAGCGCGCGGGCCGCCTCCATGCGCCTGCCTCCAAGCTGCTCGAGCACGTGCCGGACGTAGAGCCGCTCCACTTCATCGAGCGGCCGGGGGGGCCCTGACACGGAGAAGGCGTTGGGGTCGCTCCAGGCGGGCGTGCCGCCTCCCTTGGCGAGCGACTGCAGCTCGAGCACGGGCCCGCCTTCGAGCACGAGCGCCCGCTCGAGCACGTTGCGCAGCTCGCGGACGTTGCCGGGGAAGGGGTAGCTCAGCAGGCGCTCCTCCGCGGCGGGGGAGAAGGGGACCGGGCGCCGGCCGAGCTCCGAGCTGAGCTCCAGCACGAGCGTCCGCGCGAGCGGCAGCACGTCCTCGCGACGCTCGCGCAAGGGGGGCACGTCCACGCGGAACACGCTCAGCCGGAAGAGCAGGTCCTCGCGAAAGCGCCCGGCGGCGACCTCCGCTTCGAGGTCCTTGTTGGTGGCCGCCACGATGCGGGCGGTGCTCGTGAGCTCCGTCGTTCCACCAAGCCGCCGGAAGGCCCCCTTGTCCAGGAACGTGAGCAGCTTGGCCTGGAGCGCGAGCGGCAGCTCCCCCACCTCGTCGAGGAACAGGAGCCCGTCGTTCGCGAGCTCCACGAGCCCGCGCCGCGCCGTCTTCGCGTCCGTGAAGGCGCCGCGCTCGTGGCCGAAGAGCTCGCTCTCCATCATCGTGTCCGGGAGCGCGGCGCAGTTGATCTGCACGAAGGCGCCCTGCTTCTGGCGCAGGGCGTGGAGATGGCGGGCGAGCACCGCCTTGCCCGTCCCGGTCTCCCCGAGCAGCAGGACGGGGCTGCGCGGCGTGGTGGCGATCCGCTCCAGCATCTGGAGCGTCCGCTGCATCGCCGGAGAGCGGGGCTCCGCCATCCGGTGCCGTCCTTCGAGGACGCTCTCGGCCTGGCGCAGCCGCTCCTGGATT
Source organism: Corallococcus sp. AS-1-6 (assembly GCF_020037015.1). GTDB lineage: Bacteria > Myxococcota > Myxococcia > Myxococcales > Myxococcaceae > Corallococcus. The sequence goes on from NZ_JAIQDE010000004.1 coordinate 72,505, forward strand.
TGGAGGTCGCTCGCCGCGCGGCGCGCGCGCATCACCAGGTCGTCGATCTCGACCGGCTTGCTCAGGTAGTCGCGAGCCCCCGCCCGGATGGCCTCGACGGCGCTCTCGATGTCGCCGTGCGCGGTCACCATCAGCACGATGGTCGCCGGGAGCTGGGCGCGCAGCTCGGGCAGGAAGACGAGCCCATCTCCGTCCGGCAGCCGGCGGTCCAGCACGACCAGGTCCGGCGCCTCGGCGGCGAGCGCGACGCGGGTCTCATGCAGCGAGCGCGCGACGCGGACGCGGAAGCCCTCCTGGCTCAGCATGGACGCCGCGAGCGAGGAGAAGGTCCGGTCGTCATCGACGAGCAGGAGGGAGGTGCTCATGAAGCCATCTTCTCAAGGGGAAGGCGGACCGTGAAGCGGCTGCCTCCGGGCACGCGGGTGTAGGAGACGCTTCCTCCATCATGCGCACGGATGGCCGTGCGCACCATCGGAAGCCCGAGCCCGATGCCTCGCGAGCGGCCCACCGCGAAGGGCTCCCAGAGCCTGGGCTCGAAGGCCAGGGGCACTCCTCCCGCGTTGTCCTCCACGACGAGCACCACCTCCATGTCCTCGCGCAGAAGCTGGACCTCGACGCGCGGCGTGGGTTGCTGGCCTGTGTCATGGGCCACGGCGCCGGCTTCCACGGCGTTGCGGATGAGGTTGTCCACGGCGGAGACCAGCAGCGTCGGGTCCCCCTTCACGAAGAGCCCCTCCTGCAGCCGGGTCTCGATGGTGACGTCCGCGGCTTCCGGCAGCAGCCTCACGGCTTGGAGCGCGTCCTGGACCAGCAGGTGCATCTCGCAACTGCGCCGCTGCGTGGACTGGGGGGAGGCGAAGCTCAGCAACGAGCGGGCGAGGTGGCCGAGCCGGTCCGCCTGGGAGCGCAGCGCCTGGACGGGCAGGGTCGTCTCACCACCCTTCGCGCGGATCATGCTGAGCGCGGCCTGCATGCTGTTGAGCGCGTTCTTCACCTCGTGCGCGATGAGCGAGGAGGCCGTGCCGAGCGCCGCCATCGTCTCCTGGCGCCGCAGTTGTTCCTCGGCGGCCATCAGCGAGCGGTAGGAGCGGCGCAGGAGCACCGTGAAGAGCAGGAGCACGCCGCCGAGCAGCGCGGTGTGGAAGCCGAGCTGCCCGAGGTAGCGGCGCTTGAGCAGCTCGCGGTCCCGCGCCTCGTCCTCGAGCACGGCGAGCAGCATGTCCGTTCCCGGGACGAGCGCCGCCGCGCCCAGCAGCCGCGTGCCTCCGAGCGTGATGGCCGCGGGCGAGTCCACCAGGGGGCGGAGGTGCGCGGCCAGCTCCGGCTGGCGCAGCAGGGGCGGGGGCGTCGCCGGCAAAAGGAGCCGGCCGCGTTCGCCGAGCAGGGCGACCATGGACTCGTTCGTCCCGCGATGGGGCGGGAGCAGCTCGCTCGCCGTCGCGAGCTCGCCCACGAGGAGGCCCACGATGCGCTCGTCGCGCACGATGGGGACCGCGACCGCGACGATGCCTCCGCCCTCCTCGTCCAGCAGCCCGACCGACGCGGCCCGCTTCTCCATCATCCGCCGGAACCACGGGCGCGAGGCGAGCGGGGTGCGCCCGAGCGACATGCTCGCCGGGTCGCTCCAGATGCGCTCGCCGTCCACCGACACCAGCGCGACGCCCGCCGAGAAGAGGGACGTGTGGCCGAAGGCGTTCTCCAGGAGCGCGACCTCGGGGGGCGCGGCGCCGTCCTCAGGCCTGAGCGACGGGTGCTCCGCCAGCCGCTGCAGCTCCGAGCGCAGCAGCCCGAGGTGCGCGCCCAGCGCCTGGGCCTGGAGGCCCGCGCGGTCCGACAGGTGGACGAGCAGCTCGCCCTCCGCGGCCTTCACGTCCGCCTGGTAGGTCACGAAGGGGCTCACGAAGGCGGCGCCCCAGAGGAGCATCAGGCCGACCACGGCGGACCGGCCCGCTTTTCGCTGCGTGCGAAGAAGCTCGCCCGGTGGGGGCACGAGAGAGGTCAGGGAGGGGTGGGCCGAGGGCGACGACATGCGCCCATCATCCACGCATTTCGGTCCGCACGGCAGACGCTCGTGAGGTTAAGAGGGATGGCCATGAGCAACGAGCACACGCCCGCCGAGTCCGAGGTCATGGAGCCTACGTTCTGGCGGAAGAACGGCTGGTCGGCCAGGGTCATCAAGAACGAGGAGGACGACGGCTGGGCCGTGGAGATCCGCAAGCAGGGCATCCCGGAGCCCGTCCTCATCAGTCCGTGGGTGATGGGCCGCGACAAGAAGAACCCCAAGCCCTTCGACGCGACGGCGTTCGCGACCTTCGTGAAGACGGCCTCGGAGGTCCTGGACCGCTCCGCGCGGCAGCGTGAACAGGCCATGACCAAGAAGCTCTCCATTGCCTGGGAGGGCCGCTGGTACGAGGTCCGCCTCGAGATGGTGGCCGATGAGTACGAGCCCCACGCGCTGCTCTCCGCCCTCGACGACGCGGGCGAGACCGTCGCGAAGCACCGCGTGCCGGTGAACTTCAAGTTCACCCGGGACACCGCCAACGCGTGGGTGCGCGGCGGCTTCAGCGAGCCCTGAGCGGGGGCGCTCCTCAGCCGGACCCCTCCGCGTTCACGAGCGCGTCGGCCACCGAGCGCGACAGCTCACGCCACCTCCCCATCGAGCGGCGGAGGTGGTCCTCCGGTGGGTCCTGGAGGCCGAAGGTGTGGAGCAGCACGGGGCCCTCGTAGCCGGCCCGGCGCAAGGGGAGCAGGTAGCCGGTCCCCACGTCGAAGTCGCCCCGGTCCAGCGGCTGGATGACGTCGGACCAGGTGGAGGCGTCCGGATCGAACTCGCGCGCGGCGCCGTGGATGCTCACGAGGGCGAGCTGGGGGGCGGCGGTGGTGATGATGGCCTCCAGCCGGTCGCGGTTTCCCGCCCGGAGCTCGTGACAGAGGTGGAGCGAGGTCTTCAAGCGGGGACGGTCGACCGCGGCCATCAGGGCGAGCGACTCCTCGACGTTCTCGATGGCCGCGCCGTCATGCGGGTACAGGACGACGTCCACGCCCTGCGCGGTGGCCAGGTCCACCACGTCGCGAACCGAGGCGACCATGGACGCCTTCGCGTCCGGAGGCCCGCTCAGGATGAGCCAGAGCGCGGTCCGCGTGGGGGCGAGCGCCGCCAACATCCCATCCAGCTCCTGGCGGTCCCAGGCCGTGTCGAAGGGCAGACTGAAGAAGACTGCGGGGAGCCGCACCCGCCCCGCCACCACGGCGGGCTGGCGCGCATGGCTGTCAAAGGCCTCGCGGCCCGGCCAGAACAGCGTCACCCCGGAATAGCCGAGCGAGTCGAGCAGCTCCACCTGCGCGGCGACCGGCCGCGACTCCAGCGTGAAGTTGAACGCACCGAGCGGAGCCTCGGGTGGCTCCGAGCGCCGTGGGTCGGCACAGCCCACGAACGCCAGGAGCAGCAGGGACGGGAGCCACTTCATATATAAACGTGCGGACATGATGCGCCCTCATTCCAAGATGAACCTTCGGTCCCTCCTCTTCTCTCCCAGAGGACTCCTCGCCCTGATGATGTTGTCACTTCCTGGCTGTGATTCCGATGAACCCCTTGGAGAGATGGGGGCGATCCATGCGGAGTACGATGGAGAATGGAAGTATTTCAGTGACGTCCAACAGGGGGACCTCGCCTCTCCATACGACCCCGATTGGCCGGAGGTCAGCAGCCTTGCGGTCTGCGGAACGGAAACCGCCGGTAAGGGATTGTTCGACAATTCGAGCCTTTGCTTCAATCTGCGCTTCGACACGGCACTTCTGGGCGCCGGGCCCGCGACCTTCGTCATCGACGGAGCGGTGGAGGTGCCCCTGTTGTCCTGGTTCGAGCCCACCTTCACCCCTGACGAGACACACAGTCCGGGCGTGCGGGCGGTGTGGGCACAAACGGCCTGCTATGGGCCCATTCAGGAGGACGGCGTGAGCCAGGATGTGACCGGGGCGCTGGAGCTGCGGGTGAACGATGCCACGCGCTTCGCGGGCCATCTCGTCCTGGATGTCTCGGGAACCTCGTCGGGACAGTGCGCCACCCACAAGGCCCGCGCCGACGTGGAGTTCGACATCGCGCGCTGAGCCGGTGAGCGGTCAGAAGTCGGCCACCGTCTCCTCGCTCCCTCATGCGGTGCCGGAGTCGTAGGAGGAGGGACCAGCCCCGGCTGCGCTGGTGGAGTCGATGAAGCAGCGTACGCAGCGATTGGATGGGGCGAGGCTGCTGCGCCGTAGTTTCGCGCTGGATGTCTTCGACTGCTCTCTGTGTGGAGGCCGCAAGCGGGTGCTGGCATCCCTGATGCCCCCTGCTGAGGGGGCAGGTCTTTCTGGAACATCTGTCATTGCCCTCTCGGCCTGTTTCGACCGGGAGCGCGTCTGCCTTTGCGTCTCAGCGCCAGTGAAACAGGAAGGTCGCGCCGGGGACGATGGCGGGGGTGTCCTGATGCTGCAACTGGGTTCCGGCGAGGACCCCCAGGTCCACGGACCACCGCGGCCCCATGAACCGCGCTCCCGCCGTCGCGAAGGCGAACGGGTCGGCCATGGCCTCCACTGGTGAGAGGGCGAGCTCCCCCGCGAAGCCCCAGTGCTCCCCGACGCGCAGGAAGCCTCCCAGCATGGGGAGCACCATCAGGCCCCCATATTGGTCCCGGGCCCAGACGTAGATGGGCTGGACCGTGAGGGAGAGGTTCGCGTCGGCGGTCCCATAGGTGAGGGTGCCGTAGGCGGCGACGGCGTTGTGGGGCCCCAGCGAGCCCGGGAAGTCGCTGTCGTAGGAGCCTCCCTGCGCGCCGAACGCCAGATGCAGCTTCCCGCTCAGCGGCGTGCTCACCTTGATGCCTCCCATGAGGCTGAAGATTCTCTCGGAGTATACCAATTGGAACGGGGTGGCCGTGGCCGCGTGCAGGGACACGCGCTCGCTCAGGCCCACCTCCGCGACGGTGAAGAAGAACGCCTGCTGTCCAATGAAGCCCTCTCCCGCATGCAGTGGCAGCGCCGTTGAGCCGAGCAGTCCGCGCGTGCGGGCGGGATTCTCGAACCAGTCTCCGGCGGCGGAGGTGCCTGGGACGGCCAACGACAACAGGAGCAGGCAGATGAAACGTGGTGTCATGATTTCCCCCTCGATGCTCCACGGACTCAGCGCCAGTGGAACAGGAATGAGAGCCCGGGCAGCACGGAGGGGTTGTCCGTGTCCTTCCATTGCTGCTCCGCGAGGAGCCCCAGGTCCAGGGACCACTGGCGCCCCATGAACCGCGCGCCCGCCGTCGCGAAGCCAAACGTGCCGCTGATGCCAGCGACCGGTGAGAGCGCGACCTCCCCCGCGAGGCCCCAGCGCTCTCCCAGCCGGACGAAGCCGCCCAGCATGGGCAAAACCATCAGGCTTCCGGAGTGGTGGGTCCCCCAGGCGAAGAAGGGCCGGACCGTGAGCGACACATGGGCGTCAGGCGTCCCATAGGTGAGGATGCCGTAGACGGAGACGGCGTTGAGCGTGTCCAGCAGATAGAGGTCGGTGTCGAAGCTGCCGCCCTGGACGCCCCATGCCAGATGCAGCCGCGCTGTCAGTGGCCGTGAAACCTTGATGCCTCCCATGAGGCTGAAGGGGACGTCTTGAAAGGCGCGGGCCATCGAATAGATGAAGGAGGCCGTCGCCACGTTCACCGACACGCCTTCGCTCAGGCCCACCTCCGCGACGGTGGCGAAGAGCGCCTGCTGCCCGACGAAGCCCTCTCCCGCATGCAGCGGCAACGCGGTCGAACCGAGCAGTCCGCGCGTGCGGGTGGGGTTCTCGAACCAACCCCGGGCCGAGGCCGGAGGCGGCTCGGGCGCGGGCTCCCCGGCGCTGGCGGAAGCGCCAGGGACGGCCAACGACAACATGAGCAGGCAGATGAAACGTGGCGTCATGGTGGCGTGCCCCATAGGCAACCACCATGCCAGGAAAGCCCTGCCAGGGAAGCGGAGGGGCGTTGCGCCAACCGGGGGCCGCGGAGTGCTGACAGGCGAGTCATGCCGCCACGGATTCCCAGCGGGGGCCCCGTCCTGGCTGACGCCGCCCGCGCTCCCGGTGTGGAGCCCCACACCGGACGGCGATTCCCGTCTGGACATGGGGCCGTCTAGATTGCGCGCCCATGCGCGGGTGCCTTGTCTCTCTTTCACTGCTGGGGCTGCTGTCCGGATGCAGCCACTACGGTCTTCCTCCCCCCCATGCGAGCCATGGTCACCTGACCCTGGCGATGGAAGGCTATCTGAGGAACAAGGCCTCCTATCCGTGGCTCCTGGACGCGGTGAACCTGGGGGAGCCCGTCCCCCGTCTGGCGGAGACCGCTGCTCCCGCCCTGGAGCTGGATGCCGGACAGGCGGCCCTCGTCCATGAAGAGGTCGTCAGGACCTTGAAGGGCAAGCCCACGGAAGGCGAGGTCGTCCGGGCCCTGGAGGACCTGCGCGCCGCGTGCGACGCGGGCCATGTTCCGGCATGCACGTACCTGGACGAGGAGTTCCAGGAGCCCCAGCGCGGCGGCTACCGGTTGCGCTACCCGGACGTCGAGAAGCTCCCGGGGGGCGTCGAGTTCGCGGTGGTCGTCCTCCAATGCCATATCGCCGCGGACGGCCAGATGCAGGGCTGCGATGTCATCGAGGACGGGGCGCGCGGGTTCGCCCGGAGCTTCATCGAGCAGTTGGGCGAGCATCGCTTCCGGCCCGCGACGCTCGCCGGGCACCGGTTCGCTTCGACGTACATGTTCGCCGTCACGTGCAGCCGGGGAGGGAGTTACAAATACAAGCTGCCCCTGGAGCAGAAGATGGGCTGGGCCCGGCTGAGGGTGTCCCGCTTCCCGGAGAGCCCGGCGGCCTGGACCAACCTGGCCGTGCAGCTCTCCCTGTACGAGCCCCAGGCTCCGGAGTACCCGGCGGTCATCGAGCGGGCGTATGCGCTGGCGCCCCGCGCCCGGTGGTTCGCCACCGAGCATGCGTGGCGGCAGGTCCAGGCGGGGCAGTACGCCGCCGCCCTTTCGGCCATCCGGCCCGCGCTGCATGACTCCAAGCAGCGGGAACACCCCAACCCCTACGTGCTGGAGACCGCCGCCGCCGCGCACTTCGGGCTGAAGCAGTGCACCGAGGCGCTGGCCGCGCAGCGGCAGGCCGTGGAGGAGCTACCCATCGGGTGGCCCACCCCGGAACGCGAGCGCTTCGAGCACAGGCTCCAGGAGTACGAAGCCGCGTGCGGCGCGGCCTCGGGTGGACCTAGAGGTCCTTCAGGTTCCAGTCGATCTGCACGAGCCCGGTCGTCCTGCACTTCACCGTGTGGTCCTCCAGCGACGTGCTCGCGATCGTGAGCGTGACGGCCTCGCCGCTCGACATGGTGAAGGTGAAGTCGGAGCGGTGGCCCGTGCCGGTCGGGCCGCGGCCCGTGACGACGATCTTGTTGGTGTAGACGGCGCCTTCGTAGCTCTCGATGGAGATCTTCTGCACGTACGAGCCGCCGTCGCCCTTGATGCACTGCGAGAGGTCCGTGCTGCCGTTGATGGACACCAGGGCGGTGCCGGGGAGCATCGGGCCACCCGTGGCCGTGCCAATCGAGGAGCCGCAGGTGGTGGAGGTGAAGGCATTGGTGCTGGACATGGTGGATTTCTCCTGAGCGTGAGAGGGCTGGACCGGAGCGGCTTCATGCCGCTCACGACGCATCCCTCAGTACACAGGGCGTGCCAGCACACGGACGCCTCGGAGCGTCTGGGATTGCCCTCCTTCGACGCGTCGAAAGCACCCGTTCGACGTCGACTCGACGCGTCGAGTGCGGGGGGCAATGCCTTGCAGGGGGGGAGCGGATAAGGTCCCGGCCCCATGCGTTCGCTCCCGGGGCTCGTGCTCCTCCTGTCCACCTTCGTCTCCTGCGCTCCTCCTACGCCGGAGGGCACGTCCTCCAGCGGCACGGAGCCCGCACACTCCCGGGCGGCGCTGTCCGGAGGCGCCGGCGCTCCGGTCCTGCTGGGGGACCTCCGCACGGGCGTGGTGGAGGACCCTTCGTACACCTCCCCGTCCCTCCTGGGCGTGGCGGGCGGGAAGGTCCTCTTCGCGGACACCGACGGCAACGGCTATGAGCCCTGGGTGACGGACGGCACCCCGGAGGGCACCCGGCCGCTGGGCGACCTCAACCCGGGCCCCGGTGGAAGCATCAGCGTGAACGTGCGGATCCCCTTCGGGCCGCGGGTGCTGATCCCACTGTACGACGCCGTGCACGGCACCGAGTGGTGGGTGACGGACGGCACCCCGGAGGGCACGCGCTTCATCAAGGACAGCGTGGAGGGAACGCGGGGCGTCACCGGCCAGGGGGCGGTGATGAACGGCGTCTTCTACTTCATCGCGGACAACGGCCTCACGGCCTGGGAGCTGTGGCGCACGGACGCCACGCCCGAGGGCACCTGGCGGCTCGCGCGGAGCGATTACGGCCAGTACAACAACCACGAGGTCAAGGCGGTGACGGTGGTGGGGGACGCCCTCTACTTCGGGTCGAGCAACAAGCTCTACCGCTCCGACGGCACGGTCGAGGGCACCCGCCTGCTCAAGGCGTTCGACGACAGCGCGCACTCGCTGGAGACGCGCACCTTCTCCCGCGCGGAGCGGCTGTACGCCAGCGTCGGCTACACCGGCAACTGGTCGCTCTGGACCAGCGACGGCACGGCCGAGGGCACCCGCCGCGTCAGCGGTGGCTCCGGCACCGCCGTCGCGGAGGATGGCGACCGGCTCTACTACGAGAGCGTCAGCGGCTCCCGCGCTCCGTACTCCCACTCCCTATCGCTCTCGCAGGAGGACCCGGCCTCCACCCGGTTCCTCAAGTCCGTGTCGTCGAGCCGCTCGTATGCCGACATGACGCCGTTCGGGAAGGTTGGCTCGCAGCTCCTCTTCGGGTGGACCACCACCGCGGAGGGCACGGAGCTGTGGCGCACGGACGGCACGGCCGCGGGCACGGTCCTGGTGAAGGACCTGGTGCCCGGCACCGAGTCCTCCAACCCGACGCGGGGCACCCTGCTGGGGGAGTCCGTCTACTTCCTCGCCAACACGGTGACGGGCTCCGCGCTGTGGCGGACGGACGGGACGGCGGAGGGCACCGTGGAGGTGAAGACCTTCGCCGCGAAGCTGCCCACGGCGGTGGACCTGCGCCGGGCGGGCGCCGCGCTCGTCTTCACCGCGGACGACGGCGTGACGGGCGTCGAGCTCTGGGGCAGCGACGGCACGGCGGAGGGCACGGTGCTGCTGGGGGACCTGAACCCTGGCGCGACAGGCTCCGCGCCGGATGAGTTCGCGGTGACCGGCGACCGGGTGCACTTCCTGGCCACGGTGGAGGGCCGCAAGGAGGTGTGGGCCACGGATGGCACGGTCGCGGGGACGCGGCGGGTGAAGGCGGTGGATCCGGACATGCACCTGATGTGGTCCCCCGACACGCTGGGCCACGCGTTCTTCGCCGCGAAGGAGGACGGGCGGATGAAGGCCTGGCTCAGCGACGGCACCGTCACCGACCCGCCGCCCTTCCAGGTGAGGGCCACGTCCAATGGCAGCTCGAACCCCGCGAGCTTCGTCTCCGTGGGCGCGACGGCGTACTTTGTCCCGGACCTGAAGGGCTCGAAGCCCAACCCCATCGTCCAGACGGACGGCACCCCGGCGGGGACCCGGGACGCCATCGCGCTGACCTTCTGGTCGAGCTCCGGATATCCCAGCCAGCTCACCCCCTTCGCGGGCGGCAAGCTCGCCTTCCGGCAGACCTACTCCAGCCTCTACGTGGGCGACCCCGCGAAGGGCACGGCCACTTCGTCCCAGGGGGAGGGGAGCCCATTGGACTTCAAGCCGGTGGGGACGAAGCTGGTGGGCCTGTGGTGGCAGAGCCCGTACTTCCAACTGTGGACGCACACGGAGAGCTCCACGACCACGACGCGGCTGGTGTCGCTGTACGGCTCGTATGACTACGCGTCGGACCTGTTCCCGGTCGGGGACGTGCTGGTGTTCTCCTTCTACAATCCGACGGCGTATCGCTGGAACCTGACGCGGACCAATGGCACCGCCTCGGGCACCACCCTGCTCAAGCAGATGCCGGCCCGGATGGAGTCCTTCACCAGCGCGGGCAACCGGGTCTGGTTCGTGACCCAGGGCGTGGTGTGGCGCAGCGACGCCACGGCGGCGGGCACGCTGGCGCTGACGGCATCCGCTGCGCTCGCGCCGGAGGACCTGAAGGCGACGGGCGGGCTGCTCTTCTTCACCGCGACGGAGGCGGGCGTGGGGCGGGAGCCCTGGGTGTCGGACGGCACGGTGGAGGGGACGCGCCGGCTCGCGGACTTCCAGCCGGGGGAGGGGTCGAGCCGGCTGCTCGCGACGACGCTGCACCACGGCACGCCCTACCTGCTGCTGCAGAACGCGCAGGGCCGCTTCCTGGTGAGGACGGACGGCACCCCGGCGGGCACGGTGACGGTCGCCGAGGCGCCGGGCGCGACGTGGCTCGTCTCCCGGGGCGGCGCGCTGCTGTTCGACGGGGCGGAGCCCGCCACGGGCCTGGAGCCGCGCTACTACCTGCCCGGGGCGAGCACCTCCACGCTGCTGGCGGATGTAACTCCCGGGCCGCTGGGCTCGGCGCCCGGCGTGCCTGTGTTCGCGGGTCCCCGGATGGTGTTCGCCGCCACGGCCTTGGAGGAGGGGCGCGAGCCGTTCGCCATCGAGCTGGACGGGACGGGGCCCTCGGTGAACGCCTCGGTGGAGGGGACGCAGGGGGGCGGAGGCTTCTACCGGAGTGACGTCACGGTCCGCTTCCAGGCCTGGGACCCGGAGTCCGGCACGGCGCTCTCCACCGTGGGCTGTGAGCCGCTGACGGTGACGGACGACACGCCCGGGCGGAGCATCACGTGCACGGCGTACTCGCTCGGGGGCGCCACTCCGTTCACGGTGAACGTGAAGCGGGACACGACGCCGCCCACGGTGCGCTGCCCGGCGGACCTCGTCGTCACCGAGGGCGCGACGCCGGCCTACGACGTGAAGGCGACGGACGCCATCGACGCCGCGCCCGTCCTCCGCGTCACGCCCGACACGGTGCTCCCGGTGGGCCAGCACACCGTCCAGGCCGAGGCCTCGGACGCGGCGGGCAACCGCGCGGCGTGCCAGTTCCAGGTGACCGTGCTCCCCGCGCCGGTCGTGGATGCCGGCACGGACGCGGGCACGGACGCCGGCGCGGGGACCGTGGACGCGGGCCTGCCGGACGCCGGCGCCGTGGATTCGGGTCTCCCGGACGCGGGAGCCGCGGTGGATGCCGGCACGAGGACGGACGCCGGTACGGGGGGAGGCGCGGAGCCGGAGGACTCCGGCTGTGGCTGCGCGGGCGCGGGCGCATCCGCGAGCCTGCCGTGGGTCCTGCTCACGCTGGTGGGGCTGTCCCGGCGGCGCGCGCGGGTGCCCCAGTCCCAGGGGCGTGAGCCGCGCCCCTGAAGCCCGCCCGCTCCCCTCGAAGGGCTCATCCCCGCGCTACCGGTGGCGCGGCTTGCGCGGGCTCCTCAAGGGACGCCGGCCGGACCGGGGGCTCTTCCGGCCATGAGGGACATGCTCCCTCGCGGAGCCTTCATGCGCGGTGCCGCGCCGGGCTTGCGTGTGCGCCTCCCAGCTCAAGAGGTTCGTGGGTTCGCCCTCCAGCACCGCGTACAACGTCCCCGGCCCGGAGACGTCCGGGGGAATCCGGACGGTCATGTGCGTCTCGCCCCAGTCGAGGATCTCCGCGGGACGCTCCTGGAACAACACCGTCGCGCCTGGAGGTGGCTGGCGCCCGAGATGCGTGCCTCGCACGACGACGGTGTCCCCGGACGCTCCACCCGGAGGCGAAATCGAGAGAAGCGCCGGCAGCTTGCGCCACCTCCGGAGCTTGTGCTCGGGAATGCCCGTCTTGCGCCCCACCTCCGCCATCAGGGGCGCCGCCCGCGTGTAGCGCTCCAGATCCCCGAGCGAGAAGATGGAGACCGCCGCGAGCGCCTGTATCTCCCGCTCGCGGATTCCGGGCAGCGTGTGGAGCGGCTGGGCCGTGCTGCTTTCAAGCGGCGCCCGAAGCTCGCTGAGCTGGCTCTCGAGAATCTGCGAGAAGTCCAGGTTGAGCAGGGTGCCCCCTGATTCGCCAGGCATCATCGTCCTGAACCAGACGCCCCCATCCCCCGAGCGGCGGACGGTGACGCTGAGGTCGAGCTTGAGCGCCTTCACCGCGAAGGAGACCCTTCTCGCGTAGGACTTCAGCGCGAGCGTGTCCTCCGCCCGGTCGACTTCGGCCGCGATGGCGTCAATCATCTCCGCGAGCTGCCACTCCTGGTTGTCCTCGGCCACCATGCGCCAGGTGCCACCATCCCCTGTGGGAGCCTCCAGGGACTGGGAGATCGTCGGGACCTTCATGACTCCGCTTCCTCCTCGACGGGAGTGGGTTCCCCGCTGCGGGGGACGAGGGTCACCCGCAGGCGCCCCAGCGCGCGCGGGGCCGGTGCTTCACGGACGTCAGGCAGGGTGAGCAGGAGCCTCCGGGAGGACTCGGGCGCAGCGGTGGCCCCGTCCGCGACCAGATGGAGGAAGAGCGGGACCTGGAGCTCCACCTCCTCGACGAGCAATCGCAGCGCCGCCTCGGGAGAGGCCCGCTCGCGCTGGTCGACGAGCCCCTCGATGAAAAGGGTGAGCAGATTCGCGAGTGGGATGGCGGCCATGGCGGGAAGGGAGGCCCCGGGGGCCGGAGGGTCACTCCAGCGCTGGGACCCCACGGGCCTCTCTCAGGTGATGGGGCCTTCCACGACCACGGGCTCGAAGGTCTGCGTCCGGAAGTTGATCTTCACCTGCCCGATGATCTCCGTGCTCATGGTGATGGCGTCGAAGGAGCTCTCGTTCATGGTCGAGACGCTCACGTGGCTGTAGCCCATGTTGAGCGACGCCCTGATCCAGGGAGAGCTGCCGCCGACGCTCAAGCCCACGTTGTAGTTGCTCTGATTGAACTTGCTCTGCTGCATGGCATCGGTCTCGGTCGAGTTCACCTTGAAGGTGAGCTTGGAGAGCAGCTCGCCTTCCGAGATGACGATGCGGGCCATGCCCTCTCGCGCCATCGCGCGAAGGTGCTCAATCATGCTCACCGCCAGGGTCTGGGCGAGCGCCTGGCGGATGGTGAGGATCTGATCCGAGGTGAACGACGCGACGTCGTCACCCACGGTGAGCGTGAGCGGCGGCTTGAGGTCCCGGGTCTCCAGCTCGAGGGCCCGGGCCACCTCCTTCAGCTTCGCGTTGCCTGTCTTTTCTGGGGCCCCGGTGACGGGATCCGCCGGGGTGTTCTCGAAGATGAAATCCGGGCGGACGCAGGTGCTGCCCTTGCCGTCGGGGTACTTGCGCTCCAGGTAGGCCGTGACCTGCGCGTCCGTGACGTTCTCGGCCTGGAACTCGGACAGGCTCTTGCTCAGGTCGGCGACGAGCTTCGAGTAGGCCTCCATCTGCTTGATGGTGGCGGCGATGATGGCATTGAAGGTGCCGTCAATCAGGCCCGCCGTGAACTCGACGAAGCCCAGCTCCTTCACCTGCTTCGCCGTGGCCATGGCGCTCTGCGCGGTCGCGCCCATTTCCTCGCCGCGAGCGACTGCCCGCAGGCGCCCCACGTCGTGGATGGCGCCACCCACGACCCGCTTGAGGATCCGTCCCGCCTCGTCGCGTTGCTTCGTGTCTGGAATGGCGGCCACGGCCTTGTCGATGACGTCGATCAGCGGCCGGAGCTTCGCCGCGGTCGGGCCGTCGGACACTCCCTTGCTCAATTCCCGTGGCTCGGCCAGCGCCTCCGGCCGATGTCCTCCATTGCCTCGCGTCCTCTTCTGCTTCTGGGTCCCTGCCATGGCGCCCCTCCTCGTGTGCGACCGCGGCCGGACCGCGACCGCCGTGGGCTTCTTCAAGAGGAAGCTAAGGCCTGGACCGGAGGCGCGGAGGGCGTGCGGCGCTGGCGGGAGGGTGGCAGGGCCGGCAACCTGGAGGCGCGACGGCGGTCCAGGCGAGCGAAGGACGCCAGCCCTCGGCCAGGAGAGGCGGCGGGGGCTCGGAGGCGCGATGCATGGGCTGGAGGGGCTGCCCGCGCCTGGCTTCGTGGCGCGAGCCCACCCCCTGCTGGGTTACGCCTGCCGCGGGGCGCTCAGTACGTGCAGCGCAGGACCTGGCGGTAGGTGCCGCACTGGCTGAAGTCCGTCGTGCCCGCGGGCTGCGAGTGGTAGCAGTTGGAGACGACGGGGTCGCAGGGCGGGCTGGGCCAGACGTCGTAGGCGTCGCCGTCCGTGAGCGCGAGCTCCGTCACGCGCGCCACCAGCCGGGCGGTCTTCTGCATCGTCGCGCCGTCGTCGCCCCCCGCGCTGAAGGCGAGCGGGACCGTGTGCGGATCCATGGCCTGCTGGAGCGTCGGGTAGGACCAGTCGAGCTTGTAGTTGGGCCGGCCGTAGACGGACGGGATGCCGTCCGGCGCCGTGACGCTGAGCCAGTCGACGTACCCGGAGACCGAGGCGTGGCCCCGGTACAGCAGGTTGTTGTTCGGCTGGACGACGTAGCGGGGCGTGACGGCCTCGTCGATCCAGATGCCCGAGTCGCCGCGGAAGTCGAAGAAGCGCGGGGCCACCACGATGCGCGCGGTGTACGCACGCGGCGTCCCCGTGTTCGTGGTGACCTTGACGAAGAGCGGCAGGCCGGAGAGCACCGTGTTCAGCTCGTAGCCGTCGTGCAGGACGATCTCGAACCGGCGCTCGCTGATGATGTTCGCGTCGCCGAAGGCGTCATCGGGGACGAAGCTGAGCACGTCCGCGAGGTAGCGGTTCGCGGTGGCGCGGATGACGAGGGCGCGGACGCCGTCCCGCTGCTCGAAGGTGCCGAGCGTCTCGAAGCTCAGCTCGTTGTCGCCCACCGCGGCGTAGAGGCGGGTCGCCGTCGCCGCGGCGGTGCTGACGCCCAGCTCCTCCGGGGACTCGGAGTCGATGGGGGTGTTGTCACAGGCCGCGAGCGCGGCGAAGCAGGTCAAGGCAAGGGCGCGTAGACGCATGGGGATCTCCAGGTGAGGAATTCCGTGTATCACACGCCAGTGACACCGCCCCTGACTGGGATTGTGTCAGCCTTGTCACGACGGGCCGGCCTCGGCTACGCCTTGTGCCATGACGAAGAAGACGGCTGCCTCGGAACCGGACCCGACGGGTCTCTCCCGCCGCACGCTCCTCGGGGCCGCGGCCGCCGTGACGGGGGCGCTGGCCGCCCGGGACGCGCGTGCCGCCGCGCCGCCCGCCGCCGCGCCCGGGGCCTTCGCGCTGGAGGAGGCGACGGTCGCGGAGCTGCGCGCGGGCCTGGAGTCCGGCCGGCACACCGCGCGCGGGCTGACGGAGGCCTACCTCGGGCGGATCCGCGCGCTCGACCGCACCGGGGACCTGCCGCTGTGCTCGGTCATCGAGCTCAACCCCGACGCGCTCTCGCAGGCGGACGCGCTGGACGCCGAGCGCAAGGCGAAGGGCGCGCGCGGGCCGCTGCACGGCATCCCCGTGCTCATCAAGGACAACATCGCCACGGCCGACAAGATGCAGACCACCGCGGGCTCGCTCGCGCTGGTGGGCGCCGTCCCTCCGCGTGACGCCTTCATCGTGGAGCGGCTGCGCGCCGCCGGCGCCGTCCTGCTGGGCAAGACGAACCTCAGCGAGTGGGCCAACTTCCGCTCCACGCACTCGACCAGCGGCTGGAGCGGACGCGGCGGCCTGTGCCGCAATCCCTACGCGCTCGACCGGACCCCGTCCGGTTCAAGCTCCGGCTCGGGCGCGGCCACGGCGGCCAGCTTCTGCGCCGTGTCGGTGGGCACGGAGACGGACGGCTCCATCGTCTCGCCCGCGTCCGCGTGTTCGCTGGTGGGCCTGAAGCCCACGGTGGGGCTCGTCAGCCGCGCGGGCATCATCCCCATCTCCTCGACCCAGGACACCGCGGGCCCCATGACGCGCACCGTGGCGGACGCCGCGGCGCTGCTGGGCGTGCTCGCGGGCGAGGACCCGCGCGACCCCGCCACCGCCGTGGGCAGGGGCCGCGCCCACCCGGACTACACGAAGTTCCTGGACCCCCAGGGGCTCAAGGGGGCGCGCATCGGCGTGCCGCGCGAGCGGTTCTTCGGCTACCACCCGGCCACGGACGCGGTCGTGGAGCGCGCGCTGGAAGTGATGAAGGCGCAGGGGGCCGTGCTGGTGGACCCGGTGGTGCTGCCCAACGCGGCGAAGCTCGACGCGCCGGAGCTGGAGGTGCTGCTGTATGAGTTCAAGGCGGGCCTGGAGGCCTGGCTCGCGCAGTTCGGCGAGGGCGCCCCGGTGCGGACGCTCGCGGACCTCATCGCCTTCAACGAGAAGCACCGCGAGCGCGAGATGCCGTACTTCGGGCAGGAGCTGCTGCTCCAGGCGCAGGAGAAGGGCCCGCTGACCGACGCCGCCTACAAGAAGGCGCTGGCGGCGTGCCGCCGGTATTCGCGCGCCGAGGGCCTGGACGCGGTGATGAACAAGCACAAGCTGGATGCGCTCGTGGCCCCGACCCAGGCGCCGGCGGGCCCCATCGACCTCGTGCTGGGCGACCACTGGCTGGGCAGCAGCTCCACGCCCGCCGCCGTGTCCGGCTACCCGAGCATCACCGTGCCCGCGGGCGACGTGCACGGGCTGCCGGTGGGGGTGTCCTTCATCGGCCGCGCCTGGAGCGAGCCCGTGCTGCTCAAGCTCGCCCATGCCTACGAGCAGGCCGCGCGCGCGCGGCGCAAGCCCGCCTTCCTCCGGAGCGTGGACCCGCGCGGCGCGTAGGGCCGGGCGGGGCGCTCACGCGGCGTGGCTCAGGGGTCCTTCTTCTTCAGGCCGATGGTGATGGCGTCCTCTCCGTACTGGTCCGCCGTCGCGAGCTGGCCGTGGAAGGAGTTGTTCGCATCGCCCACCGTGAAGGCATGGACCTTGGGGATGGTGGTGCGCTCCTTGACCGCGTTGCCGCTGGCGGGCGCGCTCACCTCCGCGGTGAGGAACTGATTGCCGTCCCGCGCCACCACGGGCGCCGCGTGGTAGGGCGACTCGCCAACCCCTGGCTTTCCCTGCCGGACGATGGCGACCCCGTCTCCCACCTGGGGATCGACGTGCTCGTTGACCTGGGCCGCGTCTGTCTTCTTGGCCTTCTTCGACGCCTGGATGTTGGCCTTGTTGCTCACGCCGAAGTCCTCACCCGTCACGGCCACCTTGCTGTTGATGGTCCCCTTGCCTCGGGGGTCGTACTGCTTGTCATTCATCAGCTCTTCGGTGGTGAACAGGCAGTCCGGGACGCGCTTCTGCTTGTATTCGAACTTGTCGTACTGGGCCGTGCCACTCGTGTAGCTGCTCTGGCCACTCTTCTCCGCACCCAGCGGCGGCGTGGCGGGGCGGCCGGGCTCCGTCCTCGCGAAGACGACCTTGTCGCCTTCCTTCGTCTGGTATTTCCCCGTCTCGGTGGGAGCGAAGCCCGCGGGCAGCGGCCGGGGCTTCTTCTCCGAGGAGGACGTCGCGGCGGGACGGTCGTAGGGCTTCGCCGTATGCAGTTTGGGCGAGGAATCGCGGATGGGGCGGGGCATGGCGGTGACTCCAGGGCAATGACTGACGGTCATACTACCGCCGTCTGGAAAGGGTGAAGGCAAACCCTCTCCAGCGTCATGTGCGACCCTGGCGGATGCCAGGAGTTCGCGGCCCCCTGCGCGGAATCCAACACCTGCCTGCCCTCCAGACGGACCTCGCGGTCCGCCGTCACGCCTGGGGCTCCGGCGTCCAGGGCTGTGGACGCCGTGCACCGCGCTTCACGGGTGCGCGGAGTGCGCGGGGCGGGCGACAGGCTCCAGGGGCACGGGGTGCGCCGGGAGCGCGACGGCCGGCTCCAGGGGCGCGGGGGGCATGAGGCCCGCCCCCAGGAGCGCGCCCTCGAGCGAGCCGTGCAGCCGCTTCTCGAGCAGGTGCTGCGTGAGCGGCTCGAGCGCGGCCTCCAGGTGGGGCGGCACCTTCACCAGGGCCAGGTGCGAGCCGCGCACGGCGAGGAACTCCGCCAGGTACTGGAGCGTCGCCACCCCCGCGGCGTCCACGAGCGACACCCGCGACAGGTCGACCACCACGAGCTTCGCCCAGGGCGGACCCTCGACGAGGTCGTAGAGCTTGAGGTGGTTGATGAACAGGATGGGCCCGTCCACGCGGGCGACCATGAGGTCCATCGCCTCCGGGGAGTTGGAGGCCTCCGGGGGCTGCATGTGCAGGCCGCGCTGGAGCTGCGACGCATCCGTCACCCGCTGCACCTCCAGCCGCAGGGCGCCGTGGCGCCGCACGTAGAGGATGCTCGCCAGCGCGAGCCCGGCCCCGATGCCGGCGAACACGTTGAACACTGCAATGCCCAGCGCGGTGACGACCACCACGCTCAACGTCGACTTGGATTGATTCCACATGGCAACAAGGCCCTCCAGATTGAGCAGGCGCACCCCCACGACGAGCAGGATGGCGGTGAGTGCGGCGATGGGGATGCGCGCCACCAGGGACGCGAGCAGCGCCATGGCCACGAAGAGCCACAGGGCGTGCAGGACAGAGGCGGCGCGGGTGCGCGCACCCGCCTGGATGGACGCGCTGGCGCGCACGATGGCGCCCATCACGGGGAAGCCGCCGAACACTCCGGCCGCGATGTTGGCCAGGCCCATGCCGATGAGGTCCTGGTCCAGGTCGCTGTGGGTGCGCGCCCCCGTCAGCGCATCCAGGGAGCTGGTCGCGAGCAGCGAGCCGAGCGACGCCAGCAGCGCGAGGCCCACGGCCGCCGGCAGGAGGCTCGCGAGGTGCACGCCCTCGAAGGACGGCAGCGCCGGCACGGGCAGCGAGCGCGGCAGGGCGCCCACCGCGTCGTAGCCCGCCCCCAGCGAGACCATGAGCACGGTGCCGAGCGTCAGCCCCACGAGCACCGCGGGGATGCGCTTGTGCACCCGGGGCAGGGTCACCATGGCCAGCGCGGTGAGCGCTCCGGCCGCGACCCCGAGCCAGCCCACGTGGCTCCCCCAGGTGCGCTGCATCACGAGCGCCACGGCGTTCGCGTGCGTGTCCTCCACCGCGAACAGCCGCGGAAGCTGCGTGTTGAGCAGCAGCAGCCCGATGCCCACCGTGAAGCCCATCACCACCGGCCGGGGGATGAGCCGCGCGAAGCGCCCGGCGCGCACGAGCCCCAGCGCCACCTGCATGAAGCCCGCGAGCACCGTGGCGATGGCGAGCCCCGCGGCCCCGTGCGCCGCCACGATGGCGGCGGCCAGGGGCAGCAGCGCCGCCTCCGGGCCCGTGACCTGGAAGCGGCTGCCGCTGAGCAGCCCGCCCACGACGCCGGCCACCACGCCGGAGACGAGCCCCACGCTCGCGGGCAGTCCCGCCGCGGTGGCCAGCGCGACGTTGAGGGGAAGGGCGACGCAGGCCACGCTCAGGCCCGCGGCGGCGTCGGCTGGCAGGCTGCTTGGGTGCACCATCTCGCGCCAGCTTTGGAGGAGCTCGCCCGCACGCCGGGTCGAGAAAGATCGCTTGGAGAGAGCGGTTGTCGAACGCATGGACGAACGCACCTTTCAGGTGCCGTGCCAGCCGCTGTTCCAGAGGGCGGCGTATCCCGCTGTCGGTCCACCCCAGCAGCGCCCCTGTCGGCCCGGACCGACACTGTCGGGACCGACAGACGGCCGTGCGAAGGGACGGGCCGGGCGCGCGGACGCGCGTTAGATTGCGCGCCATGTTGGTGCTCCGACTGCGCGCCCGGCTCCTGTTGTCCTACGCGGTGGTCACCGCGCTGCTGGTGGCCGCGTTCTCCCAGATGGCCGTGGGCCTCATGCACACCCACGAGGTGGTGGCGAGCGTGGGCCAGGAGGAGCTCGCGTCCTTCGAGCGGGAGCAGCGTGTGTACGTCGCGGCCTGGGCGCTCGAGCTGGCGGTGCGGCGCGGGGTGGTGGCCTGCGAGCAGCACGACAGCAGCGCGGTCTCCGTGCACCACGCTGTCGCCAACGCACGCCAGGACCTCCAGGCCGCGCTCCGCGCCGGCACGGAGCGGCTCGATGCGGGCTTCCGCGCGAGCGCCCAGGACTACGTGCAGTACGCGCTGCAACTGGAGCAGGCCGGCACCTGTGAGTCGATGGTGTCGTTCCCCCTGCGGGAGCGGCGGCTTCAGTTGGATGAGGTCCTCACCACGGTGTGGTCCGAGCGCACGCGGGACATGCGCCTGGCCATCCAGGCGAAGGAGGACCACGCGCGCGCCATCGGCTCGGCGGCGCTGCGCTCCGGTGGACTCTTCGGCCTGCTGGGCATCCTCGCCGCGGGGGCGCTCGCCTTGTCTCAGGCGCGCGCGGTGTCGAACTCGGTGGCGCTGCTCTCCACGCACGCGCGCCGCATCGGCCAGGGGGACTTCAGCCCGCTGCCCCCGTTGCGCGGCCCCGAGGAGCTGCGCGCGCTCTCGCTGGACCTGGACCGCATGCGGGGGCGGCTGGCGGAGTTGGATCAGCTCAAGAGCGCGTTCGTGGCCTCGGTGTCCCACGACCTGCGCACGCCGCTGGCCCGGGTGCGCGAGGCCCTCTCGCTCCTGGGCGATGGCAGCACGGGCCCCCTGACGCAGCAGCAGGCCCGCGTGGTGAAGCTCGCCCAGGCGGCGTGCGAGCGGGAGATTCGCATGGTGACCTCCGTGCTGGACCTGTCGCGCGTGCAGTCCGGCCAGCCGCTGCAGCGCAACGCCGGGGCCTCGGTGGAGCAGATCGTCCAGCACGTCCTCCAGGACCTCGCCTTCGAAGCGGATGAGCGCAAGGTCCACCTGGTGTACGACGCGTCCTCCAAGCCCGTGCGTGCGCCCATGGATACCGCGCTGGTCGAGCGCGCCCTGTCCAACCTGGTGAGCAACGCCATCTCCGTCTCCAGCGCGGGCAAGACGGTGCGGATCACGTGTGAGCTGGTGAGCCGCAAGCGCCCTGGCGCCGCCAGCACCGTGCCCGCGGTCCAACTGTCCGTGTCGGACGAGGGCCCGGGCGTGCCCGCGCACGCGCGCGAGTGGATCTTCCGGCCCTTCGCGAGCCTGGAGGTCGGCGGGCGCCGCAGCACGGGGCTGGGCCTGACCATCGCGCGGGAGATGATCACCGCGCACGGAGGGGAGCTGTCGCTCGCGGAGACGTCCGGGCCCGGCGCCACCTTCACCTTCTGGATTCCCCTTGAAGACCCCGCGACCCCTGGAGTCCGCCTTGACGCCTGAGACCACCGTCCAGCAGCCCCACGTGCTCCTGGTGGACGATGACCTCCAACTCGCGGAGCTCATGTCCATGCGGATGATGTCACGCGGCTACCGCGTGACCGTGGAGGGCGAGGGCAGGAGCGCGCTGCAGCGGATCGCGCGGGAGCGCGTGGACGCGATGGTGCTCGACCTGCGCCTGGAGGACATGGACGGCATGGACGTGCTCCGGGCCGCGAGGCAGTGCGCTCCCGAGCTGCCCGTCATCATGCTCACCGCGCACGGCTCCATCGAGACCGCGGTGCAGGCCATGCAGGAGGGGGCCTACGGCTTCCTCACCAAGCCGTTCCACGACCACGAGCTCATGCAGAAGCTCACGCACGCGCTCGAGCGCTCGCTGCTGCGCCGGGAGGTGGCGGAGCTGCGGCGGCGCATGGGGGAGGACGGCGAGCCGCTGCTGCTGGGCATCAGCGATGCCATCTCGCGCGTGCGCGAGGTGATTGCCCGCATCGCCCCCACCGACGCCACGGTCCTGCTCACCGGCGAGAGCGGCACCGGCAAGGAGCTGGCGGCGCGGATGCTCCACGTGCTCTCGCGCCGCGGCAAGGAGCGCTTCGTCGCCGTCAACTGCGGCGCCCTGCCTCCAGAGCTGCTGGAGAGCGAGCTGTTCGGACACGTGAAGGGCGCGTTCTCCGGGGCCGTGCGCGAGCGAGAGGGCCTGTTTGGCGCGGCCAACGGCGGCACGCTGTTCCTGGACGAGGTGGGCGAGGCGTCCCCGTCCGTGCAGGTGAAGCTCCTGCGCGTACTGCAGGAGCAGCGGCTCACGCGCGTGGGCGCGGACGCGGAGGAGCCCGTGGACGTGCGGGTGGTCGCCGCCACCAACCGGGACCTCGCGGAGGAGGTGGCCGCGAAGCGCTTCCGTCAGGACCTCTACTTCCGGCTGCACGTGGTGCCCATCGAGCTGCCGCCCCTGCGCGAGCGGCTGGAGGACATCCCCCTGCTCGCGCAGCTCTTCCTGGAGCGCACGGCGAACCGCTATGGCCTGCGTCCGCCGCGCCTCGCGCCCGCGACGGTGGAGCTCATGCAGCGCTATGGCTGGCCTGGGAACGTCCGGGAGCTCATCCACGAGATGGAGGCCGCGGTGCTCCTGGCCGGCGCGGACGAGCTCCAGCCGCGCCACGTGCCGCGCCTGGGGCAGGCGCTGGAGCGGCCCCCGGCGGAGAGCGCGCAGTTGCCGGGCATCCCAAGTGGGACCGAGGCCTTGCCCTCGCTGCGCGAAGCCCGTGACGCCTTCGAGCGCGCGTACCTCGCGGAGGCGATGCGGCGCAGCAGCGGCAGCGTCAGCGCCGCGGCCCGGATGGCGGGGCGCAACCGGAGCGACTTCTACGACCTGCTCAAGCGGCACGGCCTGTCCGCCGCCGACTTCAAGGGAGCCTCCGAGGGCGGGCCCACGCGCTGAGCCCGCCCGCCGGCACCCGGCAGACATGCTGGGCGGGAGGCGGCGCGCTGCGCACGCACACCGCCAGGTGCTGCGCCGTGGCCTTGTCTCCGACGCGGAGCCCATGGCGTAGGGGAAGTAGGCGCCCGCCCGGGCTGGGCTGGCCACCCGGCCCGGCAGGTCAGCGTCCCGTCGTGCCGTCCCAGCGCAATCAGCGAAGGTGCCGCTTCGCGGTCAGGGAGGTGCGCCTCCTTCGGCGTGAAATCAGGTTCTCGTGGAGTCGCACGGAGGCTGAAATGCAAGAACCGGGAACCGAGACGCAGCTTGAGGAGACGGACGTCCGCGAGGTTGAACGCTGGCCCATCATCGCTCCAGAGACATTCGCCAGCCCGTCCGCCGCCGCTCCGCTGTGGCGAGGCTTTGACAGCCCGACCTTCGCGGCTTGGGACCAGACGCAGGTCCAGGACTCGAGAACGGGCAGCACCATCTCCAAGACCCCGGAGATGGCAAACAGCGTGATGAGCGTCCGTCCCGTCGCCGACCCGGCCCTCCGTCACTTCGGTGAGCCCTACAACTTCTATGTCACGGTGAGGAAGCGGACCGATGGCGTCAGCAGGAGCGAGCTCGTCCACTTCCCGAAGAACGGCTCCAAGGATGGACAGCAATACTTCTATCGCTGGAGTACCTGGTTTCCGAAGGAGGACGCCCAGGGGAAGAAGCTCTTCCCCATCGGGCCGGGCGAGCGGGGCGTCTGGCAGGTCTTCACGCAATGGCATCAGGCCAGTGACCAGGGGAGCCCGCCCATCGCCTTCAGCGTCAAGAACAAGAACAAGAAGCCTTACATCGGGCTCGAGTTTGATGGAAATGAGCCCAGTTGGACCGTTCCGTTCGAATACAACGAATGGCACAACTTCGTGGTGCGGGTGAAGTTCTCGAACAAGACGAAGGACGGGCACCCGGTCGGTGAAGTCGAGCTCTGGTACAGCACGGGGACGGACCTTCCCCAGCCGATGGGGTCCTGGAACGTGATGACGACCGCCACCAAGGGTTCGCAGCGCCCGTACCTGAAGCATGGGCTGTACCGGAGCCAGAAGTACTACGGTGAGCGCGTCAGCTACCTGGTCCACAGCGGCATGATGGAAGGGCTGACCCTGGCCTCCGTGTTCCCCTGTTCCTAGCGGACCTCACGGGAGCGGCCCCTTCCCGGTGACCTGACAGACTTTGGACATGGTGGTTTCCTCAAACCGCTTCAATGGAGAAGAAGAGGCGCCGCATCCTGTCCTTCGCGATGGCGGGCGAGCGGTGGACGACGCCGTTGCCGATGTTCCCGGGCCACGCCTCGCCCTTGAGGAGCGCGACGTCGAAGCGCTCCAGGGGCCGGACGAAGGCGCCCGGGCGCGCCACCTGACCGTCGGGGCCCAACGCGCTCCGGACGACCTGGGGGTTCTCCAGCCACCCGGTGGCGGGGCCCGCATAGGTGCACAGCAGCCGCACCCCCACCCGGTCCACGTGGAAGCGCGGACACAGGTCCCGCCCCAGCGTGTGCAGCCGCACGCCGAGCGACCCGGCGCCCAGCAGGTCCACCTAGAGCCGCGGCAGGAAGTTCAGGTCCTCCACCCACGCGTCGAACAGGGCGCCTGCTCGCGGGAGGGCAGTGACGGGGCCGCGTGCATCACGCCACCTCCTCCGCGGGTGCGTCGTCCGCGGCCCGCGTCACCACCCAGTCCGGAAAGGGGTCCTTCATCCGGGCCCAGCGCGCCGGCCCGCGCGCCAGCTCCTCGGCGGTCAGCAGGCACGCCTCGAGCTGCCGCGCCATCACCTCATGGTCCGCGTCCCGGGTGATGAAGACGAGCTCCTGCCGCCGGTCTCCATGCGGGCCCACCCGTTCGCGCTCGATCTCCGCCCGCGCCTCCGCGTCGTCCGGCCACTCGGAGCGGGGGACGGCGTCCCACCACAGCCCGCCGGGCTCGAAGCTGCACGCGCCCCCCGCCTGGGCCCACAGCCCGGCCAGGTCATGGCGCGTGGCGAGCCAGAAGAAGCCCTTGGAGCGGAGCACGCCCTTCCAACTGCCGTGGATGAAGCGCCACAGCCTGGAGGGATGGAAGGGCACCCGGCTGCGGAAGACGAAGCTGCGGATGCCGTACTCCTCCGTCTCCGGGGTGTGCTCGCCCCGCAGCTCCTTGAGCCATCCCGGAGCGCGCCGGGCGCGCTCGAAGTCGAAGCGGCCCGTGTTCAGCACCGCCGCGAGCGGGACGCGCCCCCGCTCCGCCGTGACGAGGCTCGCCTCCGGGTTGAGCTTGCGCAGCACCTGGGCCAGCCGGGCCACGTCCTCCGGCGGGACGAGGTCCGTCTTGTTGAGGACGAGCACATCCGCGAACTCCACCTGCTCCACCAGCAGGTCCACCACCGTGCGCTCGTCCTCCTGCGCCGCGGTGAGTCCGCGCTCCGCCAGCGCGTCCGCCCCCTCCCAGTCCCTCAGGAAGTTGAGCGCGTCCACCACCGTCACCAGGGTGTCGAGCCGGGCCACGTCCGACAGGCCCTGGCCGGATTCGTCCGTGAAGGTGAACGTCTCCGCCACGGGCAGCGGCTCGGAGATGCCGGTGGATTCGATGAGGAGGTAGTCGAAGCGCCCCTGCCGGGCGAGCCGGGCGACCTCCCGGAGCAGGTCCTCGCGCAGCGTGCAGCAGATGCAGCCGTTGGACAGCTCCACGAGCTGCTCGTCCACGCGGCTCAGCGCCGCGGCGCCGCCGACGAGCTTCGCGTCGATGTTCACCTCGCTCATGTCGTTGACGATGACCGCCACGCGCAGCCCCTCGCGGTTGTGCAGGACGTGGTTGAGGATCGTCGTCTTCCCCGCGCCGAGGAACCCGGAGAGGACGGTGACGGGCAGCCGGGCCGGAGCCTCCAGCGCGCTCAAGGCTTGCCCTCCACGAAGAGCACGTGCTTGCGGACGCGCGGGTCGTACTTCTTGAGCTGGAGCTTCTCCTGCGACTTCCGCTTGTTCTTCGTCGTTGTGTAGAAGTAGCCGGTGTTCGCGGTCGAGACGAGATGGATGATGGTGCGGTTGCCCTTGGGCATGGCGCGAGTCCTTGAAGGCGGGGTCAGGGGGAGCGCGAGCGGGCGCACGGGGGCGCCAGCGCACCGCGCTCAAGAGACGGCACGACACTGACTACGCGCGGGGAGGAGAGCCCTTCGGCGCGGTGAACAGCGGTTCGAGCTGGGGGGGCACCCGCGACAGGCTCACGGCCCGGGACGCCTCCTGGGGGGAGACACCCGTCCCCCAGGCCTGGCTCGGGCCGCTCAGCCCCTGACGCGCCCATGCGCCGAGCAGTGGGCACTGCTCATGCCCCCCACCCCCGAAGCCCTCGGGGGCGGCGTGGAGGACGCGCGGCACGGCGGTGTCCGCCACGGCCAGCCGGGGCCCGTCATCCGCCGCCGGCGCCGCGTCCTCGAAGGTCCCATGCGCGGCGCAAAAGCGGTGGGCGTGGGTGCCGTGCAGCAGCGCCAGCAGGGGCACGAGCAGCCACACGGCCGCGAGAACCCCCGCTCCAAGGCGCCGAGGATGTGAAAGCCAGGGCCTCATGGGTGAGGGTTGTTAATGTAACTTGGTTGCAATTAAAGGCAAGCGGGCGATGCTCGGGGCTGCGTGGAGGAGCGCGCCAACGACCGTCGTCAGGAGCCGTCGTCCGCGGCCGGGAGGGCCAGAAAAGCGAAAGGCCCGGAACCTTTCGGTTCCGGGCCTCTCTAGTGGCGAGGAGTACGGGACTTGAACCCGTACGTCAAGGCGCAGGGTGCGTCACCGAGCGCCACCGAGCCCCAGGATTCCGGGCGTTTGACCGTCGTGCCCGCCACGTTGGCGCATGCTGCGCCACCCGCCTGTCACCACGCCGTGACAGCCTCCCAACCCCTCCCGGGCGCCGTCATCCGGCAGTCCCTGGGGGTGATGGCGGCGGGCTCCGGCCGCGAGAGGAAGGAGAACGCCAAGGTCGCCGCCTTCGCGGCCGTGGGCGCGATGGAGCGGCTGTGCGAGGTGCTCCACGTCGAGGCCGGGCACGGCGACATGCCGTGGACGAAGTGCTCCCGCTGCCTGGAGTTGATGGGCGTCAAGGCGATGGAGGTGGTCCGTGGGTAGCCCGGCCCCCGTCGCGCCCGCGCCCGCCGTCCGCGAGCGGCCCATCCTCTTCTCCGCGCCGATGGTGAAGGCGCTCCTCGCCGGCCGGAAGACGGTCACGCGGCGGCTCGTCAAGGAGCGCCACTTCCGGCCGGAGTTCCACCGGAGGTGTAGCGCTATCGGAGTGGCGGCTGCGCTGCGCGAGTTGGCGGTGCTCCCATGTCCCTTCGGCCAGCCCGGGGACCGGCTCTGGGTCCGGGAGACGTGGAGCCCGGACCATCGCGACGTCTACCCTTGCTACGACTACGTGTACGCGGCCGACGGAAGGGTGAGCGACACCGACCGCCGCGAGCACATCAACGCCTGCACAGAAGCGAAGCGGGAACTCGGTGAGCGCGACTTCGAATGCCTCGCCTGCGCGCGCTTCCGGTGGCGTCCCTCCATCCACATGCCGCGTCGGGCCTCGCGCCTGACGCTGGAGGTGGTGTCCGTCCGCGCCGAGCGGCTGCACGACATCACCGAGGAGGACGCGAAGGCGGAGGGTGCTAAGCCCATCGGCATCACCTTCCGGGATGAGGCACGCGGCACGCGCATCGTCCCGAGCCTCGGCGGCCCCTACCGCGACGGCTTCCGCATCCTCTGGGAGTCCATCAACGGCGCCGAGTCCTGGGACGTCAATCCCTGGGTCTGGCGCGTGGAGTTCTGCTTCCTGTCCGCCACGAAGTAGCAGCACCATCACCACGCGCCTCGGCCCGGTGAGGGCCTGACGGCAGCACCCGCCTCCGGGCGGTCCCTCTGCTCCGGCAGTTGGAGCACGGCACGCAGTCCCCCGCGCGAGCGCAGCAGCAGCGCAGCCGGGTCTCCACCCCAGCCCGTCACAGGGCCGCGCCACGTGCGCGAGGGAGACGTGCCATGTCGAGGAAGAGGGGCGCCCGCTCGGCGCCGCGCAGCACCAGCAGCACGACGGCAACCGAGGGCGTGGCGCTCGTCCGCGCCGCCTTCTACGACGAACTGGCGAGGGCCGCGCACGACGTGTGCGACGCGCTCGGGGTGGAGGCCAAGTCACCGGGCCGCGACGCGATGACTCGCCTCCTTGAAGCGCAGGACGCGGTGGTCACGACCGAGGCCAGGAACGAAGCGGAGTTGAAGTCCCTCCGGCAGCAGCTCGCCACCGTGCAGGCCCTGGTGCGCGGCGCGGCCGAGGCCTTCGACGGCACTCCCACGGGCCAGGTGCTGGACGGGCTGCTGCTCCAGATGCAGGCCGTCACGAAGGGCGGTGCCCGGTGAGCGGCACCGATACGGAGAAGCTGGCGGCCATCCGCGCGCGGCATGCCGCTGCGAGCCGGGGCCCGTGGCGCTGGTTCGGCTACCTGCGGACGCGCGAGGTGAGCCTGGAGGGAGGCCGCGACACCGTCATGGACTTCACTCGTTGGGGTATGTCCGGTGCGCAGCCGCGCTGGTCGGTGAAGGGGATCCTCGAAAAGCTGGCCGACCTCGTCGTGCCCGACACGACGCCGGGGCGCGGCCGCGTCACCGACATCAACCACCCGGACGCGCGCTTCATCGCGGCGTCTTGGGAGGACGTGCGGGACCTGCTCGGCATGGTGGATGCGCTCCAGCAGTCGCTGCGGGAGGAGCGCGAGGCGCGCGATGCCGACGGGAAGAACCTGGAGGGCAAGCTCGCGGAGTCGCTGGCGCGCATCAACCAACTGACGCGCGAGCGCGACAGCGAGATGGAGGAGCGTTGGAAGGTGTCCGAGGTGAAGCGCCAGCAAGAGGCGCGCGCCGAGGCTGCCGAATCCCAGCGCGACGCCCTCCAGGCCTTCGCGGTGGCCTTCGCCGCCACCGCCGAGGCTGCCGTCGCCCACCACCGCCGGCCCAAGACGGGGATGCAGGTGTCCTTCCACGGCGACTTCGCGGGCGCCTCCCCGTCTGTGATTGGCCGCTTGGAGTGGTGGGCGAAGCGCGCTCGGGAGGCGCTGACCGCGGCAGCGACCGCCACCTGTGCCCCCGCGTCCGAGCGCGCGGAGTGGAGCACCGCCGAGGCTCCCACCACGCCCCAGCAGCACGGCTGCCCCATGGGCGACGTCTGCCCCGTCTGCGATGAGCCGGAGGTGTCCCGTGGTTGAGCCCTGTCGAATTGCTCTCGTAGGCTGCGGCAAGGCGAAGCTGAGGCACAGCGCCCCCGCGCGCGACCTCTACACGGGCAACCTCTTCCGCGCGCACCTGGCCGAGGCCGAGGCCATGACGCCGCACGTCTACGTGCTGTCGGCCCTCCACGGCTTGCTCCCGCTGGACGAGAAGGTGGCGCCCTACGACGTCACCCTCCGCGGCATGCTGGACGAGAAGCGCGCTGCCTGGGGACGGCAGGTGGTGGACGCGCTCGTGCGCCTCTACCCGGCCGGTGCCGTTGAGCTCATCGTCTACGCGGGTCGTGCGTACGCGGAGCCCATCCAGGACGCGCTCGCAGCCGTGCCGCATGAAGGGTGGACGCTCGTGGAGCCGCTCAAGGGCGCCACCCAGGGCGCGCGCCTGCGCATCCTCGCGGAGGCGAGCCGGATGCGCGTGGCGGCGCGGGCTCCGCTGCGCCTGCCCGCGCTGGAGGTGGAGCAGCCCTCCGGCCGGCGCCTCTACCTCTTCGCGGTGGACGGCAAGCAGGTGCCCTCCTTCGCCACTGTATCTCGCGTGCGTCGCACCGAAGGCGTCCTGGAGGGCTACCAGCGCCCCGAGGTGCTCGCCCACGTGACGGCCATCCGCGAGTACATGGAGAGCGCGGGAGCCCTGGTGCCCAACGCCGTGGTTCTTGCCTTCGACTCGCGCGTGCGCTTCGAGGCGCTGCCCGGGGAAGGGGAGGGCGCCCGCCACGGGCACCTCGTCATCCCGCGCGCCACCGCGCCGGACGCACCGGACGCTCCGGGCTTCATCGTGGACGGCCAGCAGCGCCTGGCCGCCGTGCGTGACGCGGCGGTGAGGGCCTTCCCGTTGGCGTGCACCGGCTTCGTCGCGGAGACGGTCGGCCAGCAGGCCGAGCAGTTCATCCTGGTCAACTCCACGAAGCCCCTACCCAAGGGGCTCATCCACGAACTGCTGCCCAGCACGACGGCGGCGCTGCCAGCAGCACTGGAGCGCAAGCGCCTGCCGGCGCAGATCCTGGCCCGCCTCAACCTGGATGAGGGCAGCAGTCTGCGCGGCCTCGTCATCACCCAGACGTGCCCGCGCTCCACCGGGAAGACTGGAGGGAAGCACTTCAGCGCCGTCATCAAGGACACGTCCCTGCTGTCCGCGCTGGAGGACTCCCTCGCGGACGGCACCCTCTACGACTTGGAGCGCACGGGCGCGGGCGTCGACGCCATGGTGTCGCGCGTGTCCGCGTGGTGGGCCGCCGTCGCCAGCACCTGGCCGGACGCCTGGGCCCGGCAGCCCAAGGAGTCGCGCCTTTCGCACGGCGCGGGGGTGCGCGCCCTATCTCTTCTCATGGACGCCGCCTGCCACTTCCTCGCGCAGGAGGGCAACGCCACGCCCATCCAGGGCGACTTCGAGCGCGAGCTCGCGCTGGTGCGCGACGCCTGCGCCTGGATGTCCGGCACCTGGGCTTTCCCCTCCGGCACGCGCCGGTGGAACGAGTTGCAGAACACCCCCAAGGAGGTGGCCCTTCTCGCGCAGCACCTGGGCGCCATCTACCGCGAGCGCCGCGCGGCGAAACCCCAGCGGCGCACCCGAAAGGCTGGTGCCGTATGAGCTGCCCCAAGCCCCCGCGCACGGACCGGGGCGGTGCCCCGAACGTCGTCACCACCGAGCGCCAGGACGACGTCCTCGCCTTCATCGCGCAGCACCTGCAGGAGCGCGGCTTCGCGCCCACCAGCCGGGACATCAGCGAGCACTTCGGCTGGGCCAGTCATACGGCCGCCGTCTGTCACCTGGACGCGCTCAAGGCCAAGCACCTCGTCACCTGGGTGCCGGACGTGGCGCGCACCCTCCAGCTCACCGAGGCGGGACGGGACATCGTCGCGCGCCGGCAGGCCCAGCAGCAGGCGGTGGCGCGCCATGCGTGACGCCGCCCTCCTCATCACCGCGGTGGCGCTCTTCGCCGCCGCGTACCTGGTGCGCGGCTCCGCGTGGTGGTGGCTCGCCGCTGCCGCCTACGTGGCATGCGTCACCGCCTTCTGGCTGCGCGTCTGGCGTCGCCGTCCTCAGCCCGAGTCCACCCCGGCCGCACTCCACCTGCGGCTCGTCGTCGACAACACCCGCTGCACCCGGAGCCGTCCATGAGCTGCATTCAGGAGCACGAGTTCACCGTCGGGTACCTCTTCTGCGGCGCGGGTGTGGGTGCATACGGCGCGGACTGCGCTCAGGTGGAGGTGGATGGTCACCGCGCCACCGTCCGCAACGTGGGCGGCATCGACTTCGAGCAGGAGCGCTGCGACACCTTCACGAAACTGACGGGCGCGAAGTCCCTCTGCGCGGACATCGGCCGCATGCGCCCGCGCGAGCTGCGCGCCTTCTTCGGCGAGCGCGCGCCCTACTTCATGAAGTGGAGCCCGCCGTGCAAGGGAGCCAGCCGGCTCACCTCGAAGGAGCGCGCCGCGACGAAGAAGTACCAGGACATGAACCGTCTCGCGGTGAAGGCCGCGCGCAAGGTGCTGGCCGCGTGGCAGGGCGACGAGCGGCCCGTCATGGTCGTCATTGAGAACGTGCCGGCGTATCGGCACCGCTGCCCGGAGAACCTCGCGGAGGTGCTGCGCCTGGGCCGCCGCGCGGGCTACGAGGTGTCCGTCGTTGAGCACGACCTGGGCGAGGAAGCCGGGCTTGCCCAGCACCGCACGCGCCTCACCATCGGCTGGCGCGACACGAAGCGCTGCCCGGTGCCGGTGGCGATGCCCAGCAAGAAGCGCCTGCGCGGCGTGGGGGAGGTGCTCGGGCCGCTGCCCTTCCCGGACGACCCGCGCGCGGGGAAGCACCACAAGCTGCCACGCATCGAGTGGCTGAACGCGGTGCGTTTGGCGCTCGTCCCTCCGGGCGGGGACTGGAGGGACCTGCCGCCCCGCGGCGGCGTGGTGGCGTGGCTGGAGGCGCGCGGGCTGTGGCCGGCCGGCGTGGACACGGGCCCCTTCCGCGACCTGGTGGAGGAGCAGCTCGGCACGCCCGTGCAGCAGGGCCAGCAGCGCCGCGAGGTGCATCGTCGGCACCCGGTGCAGGCCTGGGCAGAGCCGGCGCCGACGGTGGCCGGACCCGGGGGCGCGGGGTTGTGCGCGGTCGAGGACCCGCGTCCCCTGGATGCGCTCGGGCTCGGGCATTCCCCGCGACGCGGCGCGGAGGGCGTGACGGCCTGGGACGGGCCGGCGCCCACGGTGCGCGGTGTGGCCCGGCATGACAACGGCGGAGCGGCCGTGGCCGACCCACGCCCCCTGGACGGCATCGCCATGGGGACGGACAACCCGCTGCGCCACCGGAACAAGTACGCGGTGACGGGATGGGGCAGCCCGTCGGGCACGGTGACGGCCGCCTCGCGTCCCGGCAGCGGTGCCCCGTCAGTGGCGGACCAGCGCGTCCTGGAGCTCGTCGGCCTGGGCCAGACGGCCACGGGCGCGGGCACCTACGCGGGCCGCCCCGGCCTCTTCGGCGTCATGGACGAGCGCGCCCCGGCGCCCACGGTCTCCGGCTCCGCGGCGGTGAGCAGCAGCAACACGCCGGCCGCGCTCGCGGACTCGCGCGCGGCGGCGGCGCTCGACGCGCTGGGCGTCGGGCCCACCTGCCGCAACGGCTTCTACGGCGTGCTGGAGTGGGACGCGCCCGCGCGCACCGTGACGGGCAGCCTCCAGGTGGACAACGGCTCCGCAGCCATCGCGGACCCGCGCCCCGCGCCACGGCCCGTCATCAGCATCCACCTGGCGCTGGCGCTGCTCGCGGAGGGCTGGGAGCCGCCGAAGGGAGCGCTGGCGCCGGCTATCCTCTCCCCGCTGTCGGGCTGCTGGCACCGGCCACTCACGACGCTGGAGTTGGCCGTCCTCCAGGGACTGCCGCCGGTGGTGGATGGGCAGCCGCTGGAGTTCGTCTCCTCCAGCGACGCGCGCGTGCGCAGCATGGTGGGCGACGGCATCCCTGCGGGTGGTGCCCTCGTGTGGCAGGAGGAGCAACTCCTCGCCGCGCTCAAGTCGAAGCTGGGCCACGGCTGGTCGCTGGTGAGCGACTTCTGGTTCCGCCCGGGCTTTGAGGGGTACGCGGCATGACCTGCCCGCCCCCCACCATCGACAGCGTCCTCTCAGGGCGCGCGGACTGGGCGCTAGTCCACGGCCGCGCCGAGGACATTCTCCCGCACCTGCCCCGGCGCGCGGTGGCTCACGTCCTGACGGATCCGCCGTACTCGCCTGCGGTTCACCGGCTCCAGCGACGGATGAAGCTCGGCTCCGGCAGCAAGAACTCCGCGACCGGCACCCATCGCGTCGCGTTTGCGCCCCTGGGGTTCGACGCCCTCACACCGGAGCTCCGCCGCCTGTGCGGCGTGCACCTCCCCCGCGTGGCCCAGCGGTGGCTCGTCGTGAAGTGCGACGCCGAAGGCCAGGCCGCGTGGCAGGCGGAACTGGAGCGCGCGGGGGCCCGCCACGTCCGGGTGGGCGTCTGGCACAAGCTGGGCGCCCAGCCGCAGTTGTCCGGGGACCGGCCCGCCGTTGGGCACGAGGCCTTCGAGGTGGCGCACGTCCGCGGGGAGCGCCTGCGCTGGAATGGCGGCGGCCACCACGCCGTCTGGACGCATCCCATCGCTACCGGGGAGCGGATCCACACCACCCAGACGCCCGTGTCCCTCTGGATGGAGTTGGTGGCCCAGTTCACGGAGCCGGGCGAGCTCATCCTCGACCCCTTCGCCGGCAGTGGCAGCCTGGGCGTCGCCTGCCTCCGCCTGGGCCGCCGCTACCTGGGCGTCGAGATGCAGGCCCACTACGCCGACGCGGCCCGGGGCTGGCTGGCGGCGGAGGCGCAGGGGCTGTCGCTGAGCGCGGCCCGCTCCGGGCAGATGGGACTCTTTGCCGGCGCCACGGACGTCCATGACGTGTCCGGCGGACGTCCGCCGGACGTCCGCCGGACGCTCGCGGACGCGAAGCGGGACGTCACCAACCACCGGGGCGCTGCCCCCCACGAGGAGGCGTAGCCGTGGCCTGCCTACCCTGGTTCAAGTTGCCCACCGCGTTGCCGTCGGACCCGCGCGTCCGGGCCCTGGAGCGCGCCGTCGGCCCGGCTGCCCTCGCCTACCTCGTTCGCCTCCGCGCCTGGCTGGCCTCGTACGCCCCCAGCGGCAGGTACTCCGGGCCCGAGCCCGTCCACGCCCTGGAGCGCGGGTGCGAATGGGGCGGCGAGGAGGGGGCCCTCGTGGAAGCCCTCGTACATGCTGGGCTTCTTGCTCGCGAAGGCGAGGCCCTCGTCGACTTGGAGTGGGCCGAGGAGCAGGCGGTCCACGCAGAGCGGGCCGCCTCCGAGGCCGCCCGGAAGCGGGCTGCTCGCGCTGCGAAGAAGGCTGCGGCGGACTCCGCGGCCCGGGCCAACGTCCCCGCCGCGTCCGCAGGACGTCCGGCGGACGTCCTGCCGCAGTCCCACGGACGTCCCACCGCTGTCCCGCCTGAGAAGGAGATAGAGAAGGAGAGGGAGACAGAGAAGAAGCAACCCCCTCACGCGCGCGAGGGCGAGCAGGCGCAGTCGCTGGGCCAGCAGGATCTACTGCCCCACGAGCCCCCGCCCAGCACGGAGCCGGCGCTGGGGGATCTGCTCGACGCCGACTTCCAGGCGCTGCGCGGGGCCGAGTACCGGCGGGACCGGAGCGACCCGGCGGCCATGGGCGAGCTCCTCGCCCGGGGTGCCCCGGCGGAGATCCGCCGCCGGTGGCGCATCGGCATCGCCGTCACCGGGTACGGGCGCTGCTCGAAGTGGGCCGATCTCGTGCGCTTCTGGAACGACCACGCGACGGCGCCGCCTGAGCGCTCTGGGGCCCGGCCCGGGAAGCCCCCCGCCCGCTCCCTCAACCGTGACGACTACCGCGAAGGCCCCGTGGAGGCCCTGTGAAGACGCCTGGAGAAATCATCGAGACCGCCCCCGGACGCTGGGGAGCGCCGCGCCTGGCGGAGTTGCTGCGCCGCGGGCTGGCCAACGCACGGAAGCGCACGCCGGAGGAACTGGCGGCGCTCGAGCGCGAGTGGCAGCAGCGCGAAGTGGAGGAGCGCCGGGCGCACGAGGCCGCCCAGGCGCAGACGTGGCCCATGCACCTCCGCCTGTGCGGCGCCCCGGTGGAGGCGGTGGCGGCCCTCACCGGCAAGGCGCCCCTGGCGACACCGGCGCTGGAGACGGCCCGCCAGGCGCTGAAGGAGCAGTTGCGCACGGTGCTGCTGTCCGGCTTCACGGGCGCCGGGAAGACGGTGGGCGCGTGCGAGCTCTTCCGCGCGGCGACGCGGGTGGAGACGCGCACCGGCCAGCGCCTGCCGGAGTGGGACTACAGCGCGGGCCTCTTCCTGCGCTGGACGCAGCTCAAGCGCGTCAGCGACTACCACGCCGAGGACCGGGCGCTGTACCACCGCGCGTGCACGGTGCGCGTCCTGGTACTCGACGACCTGGGCGGCATGCCGGGGGAGGCGCTGGGGGCCCGGCACCGCGAGCTGTTGGAGGAACTCGCCGACCGCCGGGACAGGCCTGGGTTGGTGACGGGCTACACCACCAACCTCTCCGTCCACGCTGTCGACGGAGCGCCGAGCGCCTTCCGCGCCTGGGCGGGGGAGCGCGTGGTGTCGCGCATGTGCCGCCGGGGGACGTACGTGCTGCGTGACTGCGGCACCCGGGACCTGCGGAAGGAAGGTGCCCCGTGAGCTGCAAGCCGAAGCGGCCCGAGGAGCGCGTGCGCTTCTTCCGGCGTGGCGCCACCACCGCGGAGGAGTTCCGCGAGCTGCGCACGCGGGCGATGGCGCGGGTGGCGCGCGGAGAGTCCGTCCGTGAAGTTGCCCGGGACATGAGCGTGTCCGAGGACACCATCAGCCAGTGGCTGTCCCGCGCGCGGAAGGGCCGCGGCCCCGGGCCCTACGTGCCGTCGCAGCGCCTTGCCTTCCACGGGCCCTGCGCGGAGCCCGGATGCGGGCGCCGGTGCGCCAGCAAGCACGGGTACTGCCAGAAGCACGCGAGCGTCTACGTGTACCGGGCCACCGGACAGGGGAGGGCGTCTTGAGCTCCGTCCTCCTGGCCTGCGGCAGCAGCGGCCTCCATTTGGGCCACCTCCCGGTGTTGCGCGCGTACATGCGGCGCTTCTCGGGGCACCCGGGGATGGGGCTCATCCACGGCGCTGGAGACCCGCGCAAGGTGGACGAGCCCGAGGCCTTAGGCGCGGACCGGTTGTGGGAAGTGGCGGCCGCCGTCGAGTGGCCCTGGTTCGACGTCCTGGCGGTGTCGCGCTACCCCGCGGACTGGAAGGGGCAGGGGCACCGCGCGGGCCCGCTGCGCAACGAGGCGATGCGCGATGCCCTCCGCGCGCTCGCCGCCCAGGGCCAGCGCGTGGGCTGGGTGGCCGCGCACACGGACCCGGGGCTGGGGCGTGGCACGCGGCACATGGTCAGCCTGTGCCGGGCCGAGGGGTGGCCGGGACGGGCGCTGATTCTCGCCGCCGACGGGCGGCTGCTTGAGGAGGTGCGGTGATGTCGACGTGCAGGGAGAGGATGACGAAGTGCCGCCGCTGCGGTTCCGTGATGCCGCAGGCGCGCATGGGTGCTCCGAGGAAGTGGTGCGGCAAGGCGTGCGCGGCGGCAGCGGAGACGCTGGGGCTGACTGGGCACGTCTGCATGGACGACCCGGGCCCGAAGTACGACGTGCCTCTGGACGGGTTCGACTTCCAGGCGAGCGAGCGGCGCCGTGAGGAGCGCATCGCCCGCGTCATCGCCGAGGGCGTGCCGCTGGCGGCGCTGCGCGAGCGCTTCGACTGCTCGGAGCAGGTCCTCCGCCGCGTGGCCGAACTCCGCGGGCTCACCATCCACACCGGACTCGCCGGGGGCATCCCGGTGCTGGGGGCGTGACATGCGCCACGCTGCGAACCGAGACGCCTGCGAGGGCGAGGTGGTGAAGGCGCTCCAGGCCGAAGGCTGGGGCGTCTGGAAGCTCTCCGCGAAGGACTTCCCGGACCTGCTGTGCGTCAGGAGCGGGCAGGTGCTGCTGGTGGAGTGCAAGAAGCTCGGCGGGGCGCTGCGCCCTGGCCAGGCGAAGCTGCACGCCGCGCTGCACGCGCTGGGCTTCCTCGTGGGCGTGGCCGGGGATGCCGTGGAGGCGCGGTCGGCCAGCGTCGGCGCTCCCGTCCGCACCTACCTCACGATGCCGGTGGAGGAGCGCGGCACCCGCGGGCCCCGTGGCGTCCGGCTGGCGGGCGGGGCCGTCCGGGCGAAGCGTGGAAGCCGGCGCACGGCGCCGCCTGGGCGGGCCCTGGACGTTCCAGGGCTCCCATCCCCTGGCCCAGGCGCGCCCGAAGCGATGGCGGCCCATCCACGGCCGCCACGCGCGAAGTCTGCCGGGGTGTCCCGGCAGCCGAAGTCCACCCAGAAGGACTGGAAGTCCCTGGCGACACCCGCCAGCTACCCAGCGAAGGAGGAGCCGTGAGCTGCATCGAAGGCAGGAAGCCGTGCAGGGTGCCGGGCTGCGACCGTGAGTCCCGGACCCGGGGGTTGTGCGTCGCCCACGAGCAGCGCGAGCGCCGCGGGAAGCCCCTGGACGGCCCCATCCGCGAACTGAAGCGGCGTCAGCGTGCGCACACCACCCAGAAGGCGGAGTCGCTGTCCGACGCGTGCCGGCTGTCCGGGTGTGGCCGGCCGAAGTGGCGGAAGGAGCTCTGCCGCGCGCACTACGAGCGGCAGCGGCAGGACCCCGGGAACTGGAGCGGCCCCGTCCGCGAGTACGGCACCATGGTGTACGCAGGTGACTTCGTGGCGCCGCAGGAGCAGGTGCAGGCCGTGGTGGACGAGGCGAAGCGCCGCGGCGTCTCCAGGAGCTTCGTTATGCGCGAGGCCCTGGAGGAGTGGTTCCAGGCCCGGAAGGCACCGACGGCGAAGCTGCCCCGGTACGCCCGCGAGCACGACGACGGCCTCCTGGGCCCGGAGGAGCCCGAGCTCGGCATGACGCCGGACGCGGCCCGGGCCCGCGCCGACGCCATCATCCGCCGCGAGTACGCCGAGGGGGTGCCGCTGTCCGCGCTGGAGGAGCGCTTCGGCGCGCGGGCGGGGGAAGTCGTCCGCGACATGCGCCGCCCGGGCACCCGCGACGAGCGCCTTCCCTTCGGGATGCCGGCATAGCCATGGCCTGCCCAGCCCAACAGCGGCCCGACGGGCCCCTCACCACGGAGCGCCAGGCGCTGGCCCGGCAGTGGATGCGGTACGCGCGCGGCGCCGCGCGCCGCTACTGCTTCGGCCGGCCCCGGCTGCTGGGACACCTGCAGGACCTGGAGGCCGCCGCCCTCCTGGGCCTCGTTGTCGCCGCTCAGCGCTGGCAGCCCGAGCGCAGCGGCTTCTACGCCTGTGCCCGCTGGTGGGTGCAGGCCGCGCTTCGCACCTACGACAGGCGGGGCTCGCGGGTTGTCCCGCTGTCGCAGACGGCCACGCACGGCGAGGCGCGAGAGGTGCCCCTTGAAACACGCCACGGGGGCGCGACGGAGGACCACGAGCGCCTCGACGAGCGCGTTGACGCCCGGCTCCACGGGCAGGCGTTGCTGGACCGCGTCACGCCTGAGGTGGAGTCCCGGCTGCGCGTGGCCGGCGGCCGGGGCGAGGGGCCTCGCCGTGCGGTGCAGGCGCTGCTGGCGGTGGTGCTGGACGGCACGTCCGTCGGCGACTTCGCGGAGCAGCGCGGGCTCCAGCGCCAGGGCGTCTACGTCGCGCTCAAGAAGGCCGGGGCCGCCTTCGAGTCCTGGGCGGCCGAAGTCCGCGGGGAGGCGTAGCCGTGGCCACGGAACTTCCGGAATACCAACGTCGCAGGAGGATGGGATGCGCGCTCCGAAGTGCGTGACGAGAGATGAGGCGGGCCGCGTGGTTTTCACGTGCGCGTGCGGCACTTCGTTTGCGAGGATAGGAACGGAGAAGCGCTGTCGACGATGTCGAATGGCGGGTCCGGCGACGCGCAAAGAGAGAGCAGATTGGGCGGCCCATGAAGTCGAGGCAGCAAATCGCGATCTCAGGGATGCGCGCTCTCTTCCATTCGGGCAACTCTTGCGAGCCTTCCGCCTGCGCGCGCAGAAGTCACAGGAGTTGGTTTCTGAGGCGATGGACATCCACCCCCATCATGTCTCGCTTATGGAGTCTGGTAAGCGCAGGCCGTCCATCGAACGCGTCGGTCAAATCAAGGACGTGCTGGGGCTTTCCCCTGATGAAGTCTCCCTTCTGGTAGACGCTGCTGCTCGGGCCAGAAAGCAGTTCCGGCTCAAGGCTGGGCTGAGTCGCGAGCATGACGTCCTGGCCGTCCGCCTCCTGCGCACCTGGGACTCGCTGACGCGAGACGAAGTCCAGGCGCTGCTGAGGGTGCTCGGGGGCGCGGTATGACCTGCCCGGCACCGGCGCGCACCTGCAGCACGACTGCATACCCGTGAAGCGAAGCAGCCCGCCCCCAGCGATGAGGAGCGGGCCGCTGCACTACAGGCCGAACGTGTACCGGACGCCTACGCCAGCCATCCGCTCGCGCTGGTTGGCCTCCGCGAAGCCGAAGAGGCCCAGGTTCTGCCGGATCCGCGCCCCGCTCTCCAGGCGCGCGTAGGCGCCAGTCAGGGAGGAGACGCCCGCCTGGGCCTCCAGGTAGCCGGTCCGCACCGGCACGTCGCTCAGCACTCGCGACAGCCCCGCGGCTACTGCTGCCCGCGGGGCATCGTAGGGACCGCGCCCTCCACGGCCGCCTTCGCGGCGACGGCGCCGAGTGCGACGGAGAGGGCCTGCTGCTGCACCTTCTCACCCGCCTTCTGCTCGCCGTGCAGCGCGGAGAACTGGAGCTTCACCAGCGCCTGCTCACCGGGCTTGAGCGGGCGCCAGCCGTTCGTCTTCATCCAGGTGTCGATGACCTCCAGGCCCTTGGCGGCCTTGTCCACCAGGTTCTCCTCCGGGTCCTCGGCGGCGATGTCCTCGACGACGTGGAAGGCGTGGTAGGCGCCCAGGGCGATGCGCCGCTTGCGGCGCTCGGTGAGCCAGGTGCCGCCGGCAAAGAGGCCGACGGCGCCCGTCACGGCACCGAGGGCGATGCCGATGGCGGTGGGCGTGAACAGCGCGTCCAGGGTGCTGGAGTTGGCGCCGGTGGACGCCAGGGCCACCGGCGCGGCGAGGACGACCGCGAGGCACGCGGCCAGGGTGAGACGCTTCTTCATGGTGATGCTCCATCGAAGAGGTGGATGGGATGCACCATGAAGAAGGGGTGTCTCAGACGCGCGGAGGCCAGAACCAGGTGCCGGGCTGGTCCGGCCCGCCGAAGGGCACGGTGCCGCGCCAGCAGTGCTCGCCGCCGTGCCCCGTGGCGGAGTTGAAGCCATCGTTCGGCCCGTCGCCGAGGATCTGGAGGTTCGGCATCATCGGGTCCGGCGCGCGCGTGGCCACGACGAGGGCTGGGCGCACCTCGCCCTTCCGGGGGCCAGCCTCGTCACCGAGGCAGTAGTGGACGATTCGGCCGATGGACGGCTTCTAGCTGGGCGGCACCGCGGACACGGACGCGACCGGCGTGTTGATAACCTCGGCGGCCGCGAGCCAGCCGGCGCGCACCAGCACGGAGCACTTCTCGAACGGCGGCAGCTCGGCGCCCGTCACCGCGGAGCGCCCGCCGGTGACGCTGCCATAGCAGGTGTAGAGCGTGAGGGCGGTGGCGAGCTTCCCGGGGCTGGCCTGGGCCAGGGCCTTCTCGGCGGCGGCGACGAGTTCGGGCGGCGGCGTGTACGGCGCGGGGGGGGGCGTGGACATGGGAGCTTCTCCTGGTGCGGCGGGTGGACTGCACGGCACCAGGAGGAAGGGGCGGCTCAGCGGCGTGGCAGCCAGCGCGGATGGTCGCACTGGCCCAGGCGCTTGCCGCACAGGCGGCAGTGGGGGTAGCGGGCCGTCACGACGTGAAGGGCAGCCGGCGGAAGCCCAGAACGTCGCTCCTGTACGCGACGCGCGGCTGCGTCTTCACGCGCGCGCCCGCGGCCTGGGCGTCGGCCAGGGTGAGCGTCTTGCTGCCGCCCCCGGACGCGCCCACCACCACGCCCGCGCCCACGTACACCATGACGTGGTCCGGGTCGGGCCGCGTCACCTCGCGGCCGTCGCCCGTCTTCGCACCCGCGCGCCCGTACAGCACCAGGTCGCCGGGCAGCAGCTCCGCTTCGCTCGCCACCGGCGCGCAGACGTCCCAGAGGCGGTCCGTGTTGTGCGTCGCCCGCCAATCCGGGCCACCCACCTCGTGCAGGCACCAGGTGACGAGGCCGGAGCAGTCGAAGAGTCGCTGCTCGACGCCGGGCGCGCGGAAGCCCTTCGCGCCCCAGCGGTACGGCGCGCCCATCTGCTCCAGCGCCAGGGAGAGGAAGGCGGAGCGCTGTGAAGTGGTCGTCATGAAGACTCCGAGGGCGCGCGGGATGGGCTGGTGCCGGCGGCGCGCCACGCGGCCAGAACCAGGAGGACGCACGCCGAGGTGACGTGCGCGGCGAAGCACAGAAGGCTCAAGGGGCGGACCCGACGTCCTTGGGGCTGACGGCCTGAGCCGCGCGCTGGAGCTGGCGCCCAGCGTCGCGCTCACCCAGGAGCAGGGTGACGTGGTTGGCCATGCTGTTGAGCTGGGGGCGCGCCCCGCCCATCCAGTCCTCGAGGGCGCGGAGGCGCAGGTCCAGCAGCTTCAGCATCGCGCCGTGCTCGCTCACCACGCGCAACTCGGCCTTGATGTCGCGGACGTCCTGCGCCACCGCGGTCACGGACTGCACCAGTAGGGGCACCTGGTCGGCCGCCGCCTCGTGCTTCGTCTGCCGGCGGGACAGCATCCCGTTCAGCAACGGCACCAGGAGCTGGCCCACAGCCAGGACGAGGACGGCGCCGAACTCAGGGCTCATGGGGGGCATGCCCGGACAGAAGGGGCGGCGTCATCCGGGAGCACGTGGATTGCGCGGCTCCGCTGGCGCCCACGGCGTCCAGGCCCAGCGCGACACAGCGTCCGGCAGGCCCGGGACGAGCTCGCGCCGCCAGCGCTTCCCGTCTGCGCCGTGATGGAAGCCGCGCGGGATGTCGGCGCCGGAGGGACACCCAGGGACCGGACATGGCAGGTACAGCGGACCGGCGCGTGCGCACGGGCAGCGCGTCACGGAGCGCGCTCCAGGCGGCGTTCAACCCGCGCCAGCGCGGCGTAGAGCAGGAGCCCGGCGACGTCGGCGCGCATGGCCGCGTCCATGTGCCCATCCGAAAGCAGCACGCTGCCCCAGCACAGGAGGCCCAGCGCGGCGACATCCAGGAGTCGCACCACCACGAGGACCTTCGGACGGAGTGCGTCCGCCAACGTCGAGTGAGTCACCATGCTGAAGGGGAAGGGGCGGGGCGGCATCAGCCGTGCACCACGCGCGCGTGTGGTGCACCCCGCGCCACGTTCCACGCGAGGCCCTCCCGAGTGAAGCCCTACTTCCAGTCCGACACCATCACCCTGGTCCACGGCGACTGCCGAGACCTGCTGCCCGGACTCCCGTCCGAATCCGTGGACGTCCTGCTCACCGACCCGCCCTACGGCATGGCCTACGAGGCCAAGGGCCGGAGCGGCGCCGCTATCCGCGCGGACGGCTCCCGCCAGGGCATGCGCGTCTTCCGCCAGGCGCTCACCGCGGCCGGCCCCGCGCTGAAGGCGGATCTGCACGCGTTCGTCTTCTGTCATTGGCAGAGCTGGCCGGACTTCTTCGACGCGGCGTCCTCGCACCTGCGTGCGCGCACGAGAGACAGGCGGATCCGGAATGCGTCAAGGATGCCCATCACAGCCCCAGTTCCTTGCGCCATCCGGGCACGTGCACGTCCAACTCCGTCGGTCCGAAGCCACCGCGCTCGGCGAGCCGCTCCAGAGACTGGCTGGTGCCGTAACGCCGCGAGTAGTTGGCGTAGGCGCGCTCGGCCAGATTCCACGCGATGGTCCTGGGTATCCCGTTGTCGAGGTCCTTCTGAATCACGAGCAGCGGGAAGCGGCGCTCGTTCATCGCGCGGCCTCCGCCTCGCGGCCGTCCGCATCCCATCCGTACCAACCGAGGTGGAGGCGGCCGATGCCTTCCTGTTTGCGCTCCGGCTCCACGTGGTCGTTGAACAGCAGCCCATCCAGGAAGGAGGCCACGGGGTACAGCGCGCCCACCTCACGCCCCTCCTGGTCCGTCAGTGTCATCCGCCCGCGAGGCTGGGCGCTGCGCACGACCACGTCAGGGTGCCGCGTGCAGTGCAGTTCGAAGGCGCGGTGCTCGTCTCGCTCGGTCAGGGCGCCATCGACCAGGACATGGCGGAGGAGGATGCCGTCGCGGGGATGGGCGACGGCGACCCGGTCAATCTCCCGGCCCTCGGCATCAAGGACCCGGGCAAGGATGCAAGAGCAGCCGCACGGAAGCGGGGTGCCCACGCTGGCGTAGTAGGTCGCGAACTGGTCGATCATGCCCGGGAGAAGGGGCGCCGGACTCAGGTGGGGGGGGGAAGTGGCGCTCGCTCATCGCCGTCCCCCAAGGGCCTGCTGCATGGCCAGGAAGGCGGCAGCTCCGTACTCGTCCGCGCGCAACTCCTCGCGCCAGTCGTTGCGGAGGGAGCGCAGCGGGCGACCGGAGATGTGCCCCACTTCGTGGCCCAGGACGTAGGCGACGCGCAGACGGTCCGCCCGAGCGCTCGCCCACCAATGCACGACCGGCGTCTTCTTCTCCGTCTCCACGAAGGCCCAGCCGCCCATCTCGCGGATGCTGGCGAGCATCGCCGGCCACTCCGCGATGTCGTCCGGCTTCGCGCCCATGGGGCCGAAGAAGGCCCGGCCCAAGCACTGCGGCGTGCGATGCCGCACGAAGCGCACGCGCGGAAGGCCGC
The DNA here is from genome assembly GCF_020037015.1 of Corallococcus sp. AS-1-6. GTDB lineage: Bacteria > Myxococcota > Myxococcia > Myxococcales > Myxococcaceae > Corallococcus. The sequence continues at coordinate 116,315 of NZ_JAIQDE010000004.1, forward strand.
GCTTCAGTCCGCCGATGATGAGCGCGCTGGCCGGGCCAGGCTTCCGTCTCGTCCCGCTGGTCATGCCCGCGAGAAGGGGTGGCGTTGGCACGCGTCGTGGCGGGCAACGGCCGTGCCACGGGACCATGTAGGATAAGGGGTGATTACAGTCCCATTGAACAGGGCGAGCCGCCCCCTGGGGTGGGAAACCCACATGTGCGCCTAAAAATTGGATTGCTCGGCGCGCTGCAATCTTGCGATGCGAATTCCTCGCGGTTTTTCCGAGGGGAACTGACAGACGACCCCCCATTTTTTGGGGCCCTGCGCGTTCCTGGCGGCCCGCAGGCGTGTTCGGCGCCTTCGCACGTGGCCGCGTCCGGCCCGAAGTCCGCGTGCGCTGGTGGCCCGCTGGCGCCCCTTCTGGCGAGCATGACCACTCTCGACCAGCAGCGACGCCTCCAGCAGCTTGCCGACGACCTTCGCGGATGCGACCTCGTCGTCTACCCGGTGACCGGCCCCGGCTTCGCCGGCCTGGCGCTGGCGGCGCGCGACGGTTCAGGCCGCACTGCGACTCTGAGCTTCGACGACGCCCTCCGGGCGCGGCTCGGACCGAGCCCGCGGGGACTCGTGATGGCCGCGCGCGCCGCCCTCGGTCTTCCCGCCAGCGCCGACCAGGCCGAGCCGTCCGACGTGGACCGCAAGGTGGGCGGCTTCCACATCGAGGTGAGCGCTGACATCTCCAACGCCGCCGCCGAGATCAAGGCGCTCGATGCCCAGATCCAGGAGACGGCGGACGCCATGGCCAAGGTCTCGTCCGGCCCCGTCGCCCCGTCCGACCTCACGGGACTCATCAACGCGTCGGCGGCTGCCTTCCGTGCATTGTTGGTCCGGGACAACTCGGGCCGTTACGTGGACGAGAATGTGATGAACCAGGTGGCCGACGACGTCGCCGCCATGGTGGCCTACGCGCGCGCCATCGCCTGCCGCGAGTAGCCGCCCCTTCTGGTGGGGGTGTCCCCCCCGCGCGGCTACAGCCCGAAGCCCCCCTCCGGCAGTCCGGCCGGAGGGAAGCGCGCGCAGAAGTACTCCGGGCCCGCCAGCACCCTCACGTACAAGATTCAGACGGCCATCATCGCGGAACTGCGCCAGGGCGCTACGAAGCGCATGGCGGCCGCGCTCGCGGGCACCACCGAGGCGCGGATCCAGAACTGGCTGCGCCGTGGGCGCGAGGCCATCGAGGGCGGCAAGCGCAGTCGCTACACCGAGTTCGTTGTGGAGGTGGAGCGCGCCCAGGCCGAGTTCCAGAAGAGCCGGGTGAAGGACGCGCTGGACGCCATCAGCGACAAGACGATGGACGGCCGCGGCGCCCGCTGGTTCCTGGCGGTGACCGCGCCCAAGGACTTCACCATCCCGCGCGAAGCCACGGCGCCCACGAGCGCCGGGTTCGGGCCCGTCTTCGAGTTCGTCACCCCGGACGAGGCGCGCGCGAAGCTGGACGAGAAGCTCGCCACCTTCATCGCGCAGCACCTGAAGGCCGAGTCGCTGAAGGATGCGCCGCCAGAGCCCCCGTCCGAGGACGGCGATGGGGACTGACGCGGGCGTTGCACAGGCCGGAGAGTCACTGCTCGACGGCATCCCCGTCATCACAGCGGACACCCACGGCCACCACTCCGTCATCCAGCAGGCGGCGCTCGCGGTGTCGGCTTCGACGGGCATCGCCACGGGCTTCTCGGGCGCGCTGGGGCTCACCGCCCAGGACCTGCTGCTGCTCTACTACGAGCACTGCTACTGGCTGCGCCCGGTCCAGCGTCCGCCCGAAGTCTTCCGCACCTGGTTCTTCATGGGCGGGCGTGGCACCGGGAAGACGTACGCGGGCGCTGCCGCGGTCATCGACGAGGCCCGCGCGGACCCCGAGGCGCGCATCCTCATCGTCGGGCCGACGTACAGCGAGATCGTGAAGAACCAGTTGGAGGGGACGAGCGGCGTCCTCACCATCTCCCCACCCTGGTTCTACCCGCGCCTTGAGAAGTCGCGCCGCCGCCTCGTCTGGCCCAACGGCGCGCAGGCCACGTGGCTGCCGGCGAAGAACGCGGACAAGTTCCGCGGGCACCAGTACACGTTCATCTGGGCGGACGAGCCGGTGGCGTGGAAGGGTGACGCTGTCGCCGTCTACAAGGAATGCCGCGCCGTCAACCGCCTCGTCAGCTCGCGCATGCGCACGCGGGGCCTGTCGGCGCGCATGGTCATCACCACCACGCCCGCGCCGACGGTGCTCTTCCGGGAGATGCTCAGCGACCGGGATGGACTGGTGCTCGCGCGGAGCTCCACGCTGGAGAACATCGCGAACCTGGACCCAGCCTACGAGCGCTACGTCCGGCGCGTGATGCATCTGCCTGAGGGACGGCGCGAGTTCATGGGCGAGCTGTCCTTCGACCTCGACCCGGCGCTGTACCGGGGCGTCAGGTGGAACGACTCGCGCGTGAAGCCGAAGGACGCGCCGAAGGAGTACGACGCCATCATCGTCTCGGTGGACCCGGCCACCGGCGAGAAGAAGGGCGCGGACATGCACGGCATCATCGTGATTGGCATCCGCCTGGAGAAGGACGGGCTGGACCACGTCTACGTCCTGCAGGACGCGTCGCTGCGCACGCCGGAGCCGGAGGCCTGGGCCCGCGAGGCGGTGAAGTGCTTCAACGCCTGGGCGCCCGCCGCGAAGAAGCGCACCAACGGGAAGCCCAACGCGTGGGTGTTCGCGGAGAGCAACACGGGCGGCTCCATGGTGAAGAGCACCATCCGCACCGTGGAAAAGGTGAAGGTGCTCACCGAGCGTGCCATGCAATCGAAGGCCGAGCGCGCATCCCCCGTCTCCTCCTACGCGAAGGCGGGCCTCGTCCACATGGTGGGCAAGCACGACAAGTTGGAGGCGCAGCTCGCGAAGTTCACCGGTCAGGAGGGTGGGCACGCGCGAGATGACCGGGCGGACGCCTTCGCGTGGCCCATCTACAAGTACGTCATCCCGAAGCGCCGGAACGTGGGCGCGGCGGGCCGCGTGCGGGGCACGGAGGACGCGGTGTTTGAGGATGTGTCGGACAACGACGAGTAGCGTCCCGCCCCTTCTGGTGGGGCATGGCCTCCCTCTTCCGCCGCGCGCTCACGGCCCTGGGCTTCCTGCCCACCCGCCAGGGACCTCTTGTCCACGGCCTGCCCATCTTCACGTTCGCCCCGCGGCGCGGCAGCCGGGAGGTGCTCGCCGCGTACCGGGAGAATGGCTGGCTGCGCGTCGTCGTCGACACCGTGGCGGACGCTGTGGCTACGCCCCGGTGGAAGGTCTACAAGCGCGTCGGCGGCGGGCTGGGCAAGTCCGGCGCGGACCCGCGCTGGCGCAGTCACCTCGCGGCCGAGCGTCGGAAGTCCCTGGCTGACGGGGTGCAGTCCGGCGCGCTGGTGGAGTTGCCCGCGCACGAACTGCTCAACATCCTGGAGGCGCCGCACCCCGAGCACCCCGGGCGCGAGCTGCTCAAGCTGATGCAGCTTCACCTGGACCTGGTGGGCGAGACCTTCCTCTGGCTTCGCCTGGGGATGGACGGGCGGCCGGTGGGCTGGGAAGTGGTGCCGCCCCACTGCGTCTACCAGACGCCTCAACCGGGCCGGCAGGAGTTCGTCCTCTCGTACAACCAGGCCCACGTGGCAGTTCCGGCCGCACACATCATCTGGCTCAAGCACCTGGATCCCGAGAACCCCCACGGTCGCGGCGCCGGCCGGGGGCTCGCAGTCGGGGACCAGTTGGACACGATGGAGGCCATCGACCGGAGCGCGAAGTCCGTCTTCGAGCGCGGCGGCGTGCCGCAGGCCATCGTCGGCTTGGACACCAAGAGCGGCGACGTCGACCAGGAGGAGAATGCGGAGGACCTGGAGAAGCGCTTCAACGAAGCGCACCGCGGCCCGGACAACGCCGGGAAAATCTGGTTCGCCCCCGCCGGAGTGACGCTCGCCCAGGTGAGCGTGAACTACCGCGAGTTGCAGGCGGAGGAGCTCGCGAAGGGCCAGCGTGCCTACGTCCGCCAGACGTACAACGTGCCGCCGGAGTTGGTGGGCGACCTCTCCAGTAGCAACCGCTCCACCTCTGAGGATGCCAAGTACCACCTGGCGGAGCACGCCGTGGTGCCGCGCCTGGAGTTCCTCCTGGCCTACTTCCAACTCCTCCTGGTGCCGCTCGTCGACCGGGACGCCATCCTTGACTACGAGGACCCGCGCCCCCAGCAGTGGGAGCGCGTCTTCCGCCTCATGACGACGCCCATCACTGAGGGCTTCTTCTGGAACGAGGTGCGCGTGATGGCCGGCTTCCAGCCGGACCCTGCGTTGGAGGGCGTCCGGGGCGCGCCACTCCCGGGCGCGGGCGGAGGGAACAACGTGGCGAGCGCGGGCGCGAACGCGACGCCGGACGCACCGCGCGACCGGCGGGGTGAGGAGGGGCGCGTGTAGCGGCGGCTGGCCGGCCCTTCTCTCCGGACATGCGCACTCTCTCCATCCGCAGGAAGCTGCTCGACGGCTCTGCCCCCACCGCCACGGGGATGCAGGCGCCGGTGTTCCAGATCACGTCCACGAAGCTCGACCGGCACAGGGACCGAATCCTCGGCGTCAAGGCCGAAGCCCCCGAGTTCAAGCGGCCGCTCCTGTGGGCGCATGCCTCCTGGGAGCCCGCTCTCGGCAAGGCGCGGTGCTACCAGGAGGGCGGCGTCTGGGTGATGGAGCCGCAGTGCGACGGCATCGGGCAGCGCTCCCAGGAGGTCGAGGCCAAAATCAAGGCGGACACGCTCGACGCGTGCTCCATCGGCTTCATCCCCGTGGAGGGGCACGACCCGGTCCCGAATACCGAGGGGGGCTTTGACTATCCGCTCGTGCACCTGGTGGAGGTCTCCATCGTCAACGTGGGGGCGAACGAGGATGCCGTCCGCCTCCGCTCCATGCCGGGCCAGGCTGGCGCCACCGACCCTCTGATGGTGGTGGCGCTCAACGCCGTGGCGACGACGCAGGCGACGCTGGCCGCGGCGGTCATGAAGATGGCCGCCGCCAAGGACGCCAGCGAGGAAGCGCCGAACGAGGAGCCGGCCCCTGCCGAAGGGGAGGGGGCCGAGGGCGAGCCGACCGACGACGAGGAGTCCGAGGCGATGACCCCGAAGGACTTCGTCGCGGCACTCGTCGCCCACGCCGAAGCCGGCCAGGCGCTGGCGGCTGCGTTCCTGGAGACGGAACCCGAGGACGAGGAACTCGTCGCCATGGCCGAGGGCCTGCGTGACGGGCTGCCCACGGACATCGAGGCCGCGAAGGGCTGGCTCGCGCGCGCCGCTGAGACCGAGGAGCCGGAGGCTGCCGAGCCCGAGGACAAGCAGGACGAGCCGCTCCCGGAGGAGGAGGCGAAGGCGATGCGCCAACTCGTGCGCAAGGCGTACGGCTTCAGCGTTGCGTACGTCCGCGACCTCTCGCCCCGTCAGCTTCGCGAGTTCGCCGCGTTCGCGAAGCCCGCCGCGTAGTGCCGGCCCTTCTCTACCCCAACCCCTTTCGCTGTTCCTGGAGTCCTGACGATGCGGACCACGAGCCCGACCCCGAAGCCCGCCACCACCCCGGCCACGCCTCCTCCCCTGCCCGAGCCGATGCAGCGCGCCGTCAACGCGGCCGTCGTCAAGGGCGTCGAGGAGGCGCTCGCGTCGCGCCCCAACCCCGCCCAGGGGCCCTTCACCAGCGGCGCGCGTGACCTGCAGATCGACCTCACGAAGGACGACCGGCGGGCGCGCCTCAACGCCGCGCTGGGTCTGAAGATGAAGCAGGCGTACCTCAAGCAGGCCCAGCACTTCGGACGCGGCAACGACGAGCAGTTCAAGGCGCTCGACGCCTTCCTCGTCCGCGTCAAGGCGTCCGGCCAGTTCGCCGGAGTCTTCGAATCGGGCGGGGCCTTCACGCGTGAGACGGTCACCTCCGAGCTCGTGGAACTGGCGCGGCCGAACTCCATCCTCCTGGCCGCCGGCATCCGGACCATCTCCGGCTACGGCGCGCGCCTGACGATGGGCACCATCAACGAGGGCGTGAAGGTGTACTGGGTGGCCGAGGGCGAGCCGGGCACCCCCTCCACCGTGAAGGACGGGACGCTCGTGCTCACCGCCCACAAGCTGATGGCGCTCGCGCGCATCTCCAACGACCTGCTGCGGCTGTCCGCCATCGACGCGGCGGCCATCATCGGCGCGGACATGGCCGCTGCCATCGGCCTGGAAATCGACACCACCGGCTTCAAGGGCAAGGGGCCGAAGCGTCCGAACGGCATCCGGAACCAGATGGACCAGGCCGCGCGCACCGCCTCGGCCGGGACCACGGCGACCAACAAGGTCGCCGACACCGACGGGGTCATGGGCGCGGTCGCCAAGGCCTGCATCCCCGGTGGGCTCAAGGCGAACAAGGGCTTCTACTACTCGTCGACCGACACGTTCCTGTCGCTACGGCAGGCCCGCGACAACGCGGGCTGGCTCTTCCCGGACCTGCGTGTTGGGGAGAGCCCGACGCTCAACGGCTTCCCCTACTTCTACTCGGAGACGCTCGCGGACGATGGGGTGCTGGGCTTCGGTCTGGCCAACCAACTCATCCTGGGCGAGGCCCTCCCGCTGGAGACGACCATGGGGGAGAACGGCACCGACTTCTCCGCGGACATGGTGACGATGCGCGGCATCACCGAGGTGGACTTCCTGCTGCGCTACAGCAAGGCGTTCGCCGAGAAGACTGGCGTCGCGTACTGAGCGGCCACGCGCCGCAGAAAGAGGACCGCAACCGATGATTCCCCAGAACGTTCACATCGGCGCCTACATCTCGTGCGCCAACCAGGGCCTCGCGCCCGCCGCCCAGGCCGCCGGCACCCGCAGCGGCAGCGCCATCGACGTGTCGGCCTTCCAGTCCGGCGTGCTGGTGGCCAACCTCGGCGCCACCAGCGGCACCCCCACCACGACGAGCGTCACCTACTCGCTGGAGTCGAGTGCCAACGGGACGGACGACTGGACCGCCGTGGTGGACCTGGACGGCAACGCCCTCCAGGTGGCGACCGCCGCCGGGAGCAGGGCGGTGGAGTTGGACTTCAACCTCCAGTTGCTGAAGGCCGACCACCCGTACCTCCGCGTCAAGGAGGTGGTGGCCTTCACCGGCGGCTCCACGCCCACCGTCGTCACCGGCGTCTCGCTGGTGCTCGGGGGCGGCCAGCGCCTGTCCGTCTAGCGCGGGCACGTCTCACCCCCTCCTCCACGTGCCCGCCGGGCCGGGGTGGCTGTCTGCCACCCCGGCCCTTTTTCATGGCCATGGCCCAGGAAGATCTCCTCACCGCCGACCTGCTCCCGGGGAACGTCCGCGACGCGGCGGACCCGGCCCGGCTGCCGCTGCTCATCACCGCCGCGTCCTTGGCTTTGGCGGGATACGTGGGCTACCCGCTGCACCGCCGCGCGGGCGTCGTGGAGTCCGTGGCCTCGCCAGGCGGGCGCTACTTCTGGCTGAGATCTGGAGGCGTGCGCGAGGTGACGCGCGTGCAGGTGTGCGGCGTGGAGGTGCCCACCAGCGGCTACGCGCTGGAGTCCGCCCTCATGGGACGTGTCCTCTCGCGCGGCGAGGCATGGCCTTTCACGGGGCGCTACTCGCGCGGAGTCTCCCCGACACCGCAGGTGGTGGAGGACACGGGTGAACTGCTCGTCACCTACGACGCGGGTTGGGTGACGCCCGGGCAGAAAGACCTGGACGCGGCCCTCGTGGTGGACCTGCCGGGGGACCTGCAGTTGGCGGCGCAGATGGTGGTGGGCGCCCTGGTGCACGGGGACGGTGCGGAGGAGGCCGTATCCGAGTCCATCGGCGGCACGTCCCTGACGCGAGCCACGGACGAGGACGGGCAGTTGCCTGCGGTGCCCGCTCGCGCGCGGCGCCTGGTGGCCCGCTACCGCCGCCCGCGCCAGGGGGGCGTGTGATGCTGCTGGGCCACCGACTCAAGCAGCGCTTCTGGCTCGCGCGCCTCCTGGGCGTCAACGACCGCGGGCAGGAGGACTTCTCCGTGCCCACCGTGCACTCCTGCCGATGCGAGGGCAGCGTGAAGCGACTCGTCACCACGGACGGAACCGACGCCACCTCCGAGGCCGTCCTCTACACCACGGTGGAGGTGGGGCCTGGGGACGCCCTCTGGCTGCCCGGCGCCACGCCGGGCGACCTCAACACGCGGCGCCGCCCGCTGCGCGTCAACCCGTGCCCCAACATCCGCGGGGAGACGGACCACTTCGAGGTGTACGTCTGATGGCCTCCGCGCTGACGGACGTGGAACTCCACGTCGCCCAGGTGCTGGACGCGGCCGCGCTGGGCGTCTCCCGGACGGCGACGCCCCCCAGCCTCTACATGGGCCCCATGCCCCTGTCTGCGCCGCCCCTCGCTGTGGCCGTGCGTGAGGTGCCGGGCGACGCGCCCGAGGACTACATGGGCACGGGGCGCAGTTACCTGCAGCGGGACGTCCAGGTGCTGGTGCGCGGACGGGACTACCTGGAGGCCCAGGCGCTGGCTCGCGAGTGCTGGCGCACGCTGCACCTGGTGGCCGTCTCCGGCTACGTCTCCTGCCGCGCGCAGGGCCTGCCGTCCTACCTGGGCGAGGGCGACAACCACCGGCATCGCTTCGTCTTCACCGTCACGCTCGCGTACGCGGCCTGACGGCGAGCGGTCGCCCCTTCTCTTCGGACATGCCCGTCCGCGTGAAGCTCGACCTTCAGCCGCTCCTCAAGTTGCGCCAGCAGCCTGAGCGCGTGCTGGGGCGGCTGGAGAAAGCCTGCTACGCGACCGTGCGCCACGCGCTGGACCTCTCGCTGTTCGACGTGCCCCGCGGCGACAGGACCCCGGACTACGACGAGAACGGGAACGTGAAGCCGTCGGAGCGCCCCCTGGCGGAGACCGGCTTCCTGGACGGGCCCGAGTACCACATGGACCGGCGCCTCTCCGTCACCTGGGTGGCGGGCTACGCGCACCACGCGGCCGGCGCCATCCACGAGGGCGTGCACTGGGACAGGGACATCGTCAACCCGGAGCCGCACTTCCTGAAGAAGGCCTTCCGCCGCTCCCGCTCCATCGGTCGCAAGGGTGTGAAGGCTGCCCTTGAGCAGGCGTTGAAAGAGATGTTCCCCCCGAAGTGAAAGGAATTGAGACATGGCCGGAGAACCCGAAGTCCTCTACGCGCAGCGCATCCACTTCACCGCCTTGGCCGCGACCACGCTCGTGAACCTGGAGGATGGCACGGTCGAGGCGCCGTCCACCGAACTCGACGGCATCAGCGAGTGCAGCGTCGCCACGGCCGTCGACAGCGTGGACACGAACTACTTCGGCAGCGACGGCTACAAGCGCAACGCCGCCACGCTCCGCGGGCTCACCCTCAACGTCAGCGGCCACCGCATCAAGGGCAACGCCGCGCAGGACCTGCTGGAGACGCACATGCAGTCCGGCCAGGTGGGCTACCTGCACGTCATCAAGGATGAGGACGCGACGGCGGGCCAGCGCGGGAAGCGGTACGCGGTGAAGGTCATGTCCTTCGACTCCGGCGGCCCGTCCTCCGACGTGGACAAGCTGACCGTCTCGCTCACCGGCCAGGGCGCCCCCGTCAACGTGTAGTCGCCCCTTCCTCATTCCACACCGCCCTCATTGGAGAAGGCAGACATGACCGACCCCACCGCCATCGACCCCGACGACAACGAGGACTTCGGGCCGCCCATGACCGTCCCCGGCTCGCTCAAGCACCGGCTGCTGGCGAAGAACCGCAAGGTGCTCAAGACGCTCGACATCGAGGGCGACAAGGTGCACCTGATCAAGCCCACCCAGGGCGACCGCGTGAAGGTGCTGGAGGCCGCCAAGGCGGCCGGGGAGATGGGCGAAGACGACAAGCCGACGACGCCGCGCAACGCCCTGCGCACGGTGGCCCGCCTCGCGGCCTGCCTGCTCTACGACCCCACGAACGGGACGCCCATCTACACCGTCGCGGACCTCGACGCGCTGGTCGAGGCCGTCTGGCTGGAGGACATCCAGGAGGACCTCCAGGCCGCGTTCGCCCCGAGCATGAAGGACGTCCGGGGAAAGTCCGCCGCGACCCCGAGCTGAGGCTCCTCTACGGGGTCGTGAAGCTCACAGGGCAGTCACCGGACGAGGTGCGGTCCTGGGACTACGAGGACCTGCTGGGGCTCCTCGCCTACTGCGAGCTGGAGAACGAGGAGCATGACGAGCGCCTTGCGCAGATTCGCGCGCAGACGGGCGCGCCCTCTCGCACGCACCAGCGTGCGCCAGCGGGCGGGCCCACCACCACCGTCTACCGCTTCAAGCCGCGGACTCCTCCGCCGAAGCGGTAGCCGGCAGCCTCCTGGAGTCCTGCCGTGGCATTGAAAGTCGGAGACCTCTACGTCGCCGTCACCGCCTCCATCGGCGAGGCGGTGACGTCGCTGGCCAAGCTCGCCAAGAAGGTGGAGGACACGGCGAAGAAGGTGAAGGAGGCGGCCGAGCCCATCGGCAATATCGGCGCGGTGGTGGCCGCCGGCATCGGCGGGGCCGTGGTGGTGGCCGCGCAGTCCAACCAGCGCCTGGCCGCGGAGGTGCAGCACATCCAGGAGGTGCTCTACACCTTTGCGGCGGAGGTGGGGGACCTCTTCCTTCCGCTCGCTCGACGCGTTGGTGACTTCCTGTCCAACCTCGTCGCGCACTTCCAGCGCATGGACCCGCGCGTGAAGCAGGCCGCAGCCAGCTTCGCGGCGTGGGCGGCGATGGGGGCCCTCGGCGTGGGCGTGGTGGGCAAGCTGGCCGCCAGCGTCGAGGGCCTGGCCAAGGGCTTCGGCATCGTCCTTCAGGGCGTGAAGGCCACGCTGCCTGTCATCGGCAAGCTGGGCCCGGTATTGAACGGCGTCGGCCCGGCAGCGACGAAGGCGTGGCAGGCGCTCCAGGCGATGAAGACGGTGGACGTGGGCGCGACCATGTCCAAGCTGTGGATGGCGCTCAAGGGAATGGCGCCCACGATGGAGGGCATGAAGGCGGGCCTCGGCGGGCTGGGCAAGGCCATGGTGGACTTCGCGAAGTCCACGCCCTCAATGCTCTCCAGCGTCGGGAAGATGCTGATGAGCTTCGGCGCCGCCGCCATCCCCATCCTCGCGGTGGCTGCTGCAATCACAGCCATCGTCCTCCTGGCCGGCGTCCTCTACAAGAACTGGGGCGACATCAAGCTCATTGCCAGCGAAGCATGGGGGGCGATGAGCGAATCCATATCTGAGATGATGGGCGGACTGGGAGAGCTCGCAGACAACCTCGCTGGCTTCTTCGTCGAGGCCTTCGACGGCTTCGGGAACTTCGTCAAGAGCCTCGCGGAACGCGCCCTCAGTTTCGTGGCCTTCCTGGTGCGCGGCAGCGCGAAGCTCGTCAAGCCGCTCGTGCAGGCCGCGCGCATGAAGGAGACGGAGAAGGCACTCACCGTGCTGGAGGGGACCACAGGGGAGAGCCTCGCAGCGGGCATCGCCAAGGCGCTTGAGGGTGGCGCCACCTCGATGGCGGCGATGACGCAGCAGTTGAAGGCGGCGAAGGATGAACTGGGCAAGAGCGTGGTGGCCACCGTGCAGGACGCCGCGACGGCGGTGGGCAAGGGCGTCAGCGTCGCCAAGGATGTCGCAGGGGTCGGTCTCAGCGATGCGATGAAGGGCGTCAAGATGATGCTCGCGGACATCTCCAGCGCCACCGGCATGGACGAAATGAAGGGTCGGCTGGAGCAGCTCATGTCGTGGATGAACGGCAAGAGCGAAGCGCGCATCCGCCAACCGGGGGACCTGAATGGGGACCTCCGCCAGAAGAGCTACGACCAGCTTCAGGCGTACGAAAACGAGGCGGCGAAGCGCGAGGCGGATCGCGCTGCGGCGGCCGACGAGGAGAACGCGGCGACGTCGCTGGAGGCGCTGGCAAACGAGGCGGACCGGGCGGCGGAGGAATTGGAGGGGAACCGCGACGCATCGCTGGAGGCCCGCGAGGAGTATGCTGCCTCAGTGCATGCAGAGATGGAGGCCGCTCATGAGGCCAATCTCTCCATCTGGCAGGAGACCCAACGGTTTGCTGACGAGGCGAAGGCCGCGATGGATGCGGCCCGGGCCGACCTCATCAGCGGATTCCTGGGTCGGATGGGCGAACTTGGCGGACTCATCGACGCCGCGAAGCAGGGATTCAGCGCTGGCGGTTGGTGGGGGGCGCTGCTTGCGACCATTGGCGAACTCGTCATGGGGTCCGACCAGATGGCGGAGGCCATGGAGGTGCTCAACGGCGTCATCGGGATGCTGAAGGACCTGTTCGGCGCGGCGGCTACCGGGCTCGACACCATCATGGGCGGCGTCGGCTACCTCGTGTCCGTAATCGTTGAGGTCGTGCAGCCGTCGATGGAGGCGATGGGGGAGGCCATGGAAAGCATCGCGCCCATCATCGTCCTGGTGGGTATGGTGCTGAAGATGCTCGCCCCCGCCCTCGATGCCATCGGCAAGGCCACCGCGTGGCTGCTCGACAACGTCCTGAAGGGCCTGTTCCAGGTGCTGCGCTACGTGGCCATCGTCATCCTCTACGTCATCAAGGGCCTGGGCAGCGCGTGGAACGGCATCGTCTCCGCCATCCAGTGGGTGTTCCGCAAGCTGGGCGACATCAGCATCCTGGGCGCGCACCCGCTCGGCTTCCTCAAGGGCTGGGCCAACTCGATGGAGGGAGCGAAGGTGGACATCGAGTCGCTCGCGCGAAGCATCCAGGAACTCGAGGGCCTGACGTGGGACGCGGCCATGGCCAAGGCCCGGGAGACGGCGGAGGTGTTGAAGAACCGGGACGCGCTGGAGGACGTCAACGAGGCGCTCTCCAACGTGCCCGACCTCTGGAAGGTGGCCCTCCGTCGCTTCGAGGCGCAGGACGCGCAGGACGGGCCGAACACCACGCCCGGCACGCAGCCCGCGCCCACGTCGGGCGCGCCCTCGACTCCGGCGCCACCCACCCCCGAAGTGCTGCCTCCCATCAGCCGCGGAGGTGGGGGGCTGCTCGGCATGGGCGGCACGTTGCAGGAGTTGCTCGACCTCATCCTGGGCGGCTCCAACGCCACTGGAGCCGCCACCGCCTCGGCGATGCCGCCCGTCCAGTACAACATCACCGGCTTCGACCTCTCGGACGCGATGGCGCAGGCCCGTCAGGACTACGAGAACCGGCAGCGGAAGGCAGGCGTCCGTCTCTTCGGCACGAGCGCTGCCGTCGGTCCGCGCTACGCATAGCGCCCGGTCCGCCCCTTCTGGTGGGGCATGGCCTATCTCACCCTCAGCGGCATCGAGGTGCGGTGCTCGGCAGCGAAGGGGCTCGCCCAGAAGCCCACGCTGCGGGGCCCGCGCGTGCGGACCTTCAGTGGATGGGCCCAGAGCGGCACCCGGTCGCGCGAATTCGTCTGGTCCGGCGGCACCCCCCCGGTGCCGCTCGTGGAAGCGCAGGCGCTGCGCCGCCTCATTGACGGCGACGGGCATAGTTGGGACTTCGCCTCCGCGACGTCCAACGCCTTCACGTCCAGCAAGGGCGCGACGGCCAACCTCACCGGGGCGCCCCAGGCCGGCACGGCCTTCACCGGGCGCTGGGGGTTCGGTGCCATGCAGATGGCGCCGGGCGACCAGGCCGAGTGGTCGGTCGGAGCGCGCCTGGAAAGCACCGTGGGCTTCTGGTTTCGCGCCGACGGTAGCGGCTCCTGGACGCACGTCGTGGCGCGCTTCCAGCCGGACGTCCTCTACGTCAACGGCAGCGAACTGGGCATCGTGGATGACATGGAGGGCGAGACAGGGCTCTTCGTCTCGCTCACCGAGGGCGTGCTGGGCGTGAATGCTGTGGCCAACGTCACGGTCAGCGACCTCGTCTACCTGCCCTACACGGTGCCGGAGTCCTGGGTATCGCAGTGGGCGGCGGCGACTGCGCCCTTCGGCCCGCTGCCGTACCACGCAGCGGACGGGGAGGGCATCCCGGGCCCGTTCCGCGTGCTGGGCCAGGCGCTCGACGCGCAGGCCGTGGAGTACGACGAGGGGGGCGTAAGGGTGCAGGGCCAGTACATGGACTTCGAATTGTGGCAACAGCCGGAGGCTGCCTGATGCGTTCTCTCTCCAGTAGTTCCTCAGCGCTGGTCGCATGCCGCGCTGGCTTCGCGTCGCATGTTCGTGTCCTGGTGCAGCGCGACGCCACGTGGGTGGACCTCTCGACGTTGCTGGGTGGGGACTACCTGCTCGGCGCGTCCTGGTCAGACAGCATTGAGGCACCGGTCTCAACTGCCAGCGTGTCCGTCGTGCGGAACGGCCCCGGCGGGACGCGGCTGTCCCTGGCGCCGCTGGTGGTGGCGAGCTTCTTCAACACGAGCGAGGGGGCCTACGTGCCCCTCATCCGCGCGGGCGCGTACTTCCGCATTGAGACCGCAGCGGCTCCGCTCGGGACGCCTCGCGCGTCGGTGCCGGAGTTTTCGTGGACCGAGGCCTGGCGCGGTCGCATCGACGAGGTGGACCCGGGGCCGGAGGAGATGACCTTCAGCGGCCGGGACCTCGGCGGCGTGCTGCAGGACACGCACATCGAGACGGACCGGAACTATGGCAGCGCGGTCGGCGTCCCGGTGCAGTCCGTCATCCAGTCCATCCTCAACGACAATGGCATGGGCAGCTACGGGCTCTACACCCCGGTGAACCCAAGCAGCGTGCGCGGGCCGTACACCCAGAAGCAGGAGCCCATCCTGGACGCGCTCCGCTTCCTCGCTGAGCAGATTGGCTGGGATGTCCGCATGCGCTGGCGGACGGACGCGGGCGCCTTCGCACTCACCCTCTGGAGCCCGGACCGGCTGACGAGCACTCCCGTCGCCAGCTACGGGCCGGACTACTATCTGGACGCGTCGCCCGTGCGGCAGAGCCTGGAGCACGTCCGGAACGTCGTGCAGGTGGTGTACTCCGACAAGGCGGACGTGGACGCCACCGGCGCGCGGAAGCGCAAGACGGTGGAGGTCAGCAACTCCGCCAGCATCGCCCTCTACGGGCGCCGGTGGATGCGGGTGGCGGAGGCGGCGTCCTCGCTCATCGATACCGCGGCGGAGGCCTCGCGCCTGGCGAACGCGGCGCTCGCGGACCTCTCCGAGTCGGCGGTGAGCATGACGCTGACGCTCCCCGGGATTCACTGGTACTTGGAGGCGTCGGACCTCATCGAGGTCCAGCCCGACGGCGTGCGGTTCGACTCTGCGCAGACCCTGGCCATCCAGTCCGTCGACTTCGAGGCGGCGTCCAGCGGCGAGGCGCGCACGAAGCTTGAGCTCCGCGGGAGGCCGTCCACGAGCCTGGCCGTCTGGGCTTCAAAGGAGTCCCGTCCCGGCGTCGCGCCGAGCGTCCCCTTCACGGGGCCGTCTGCCCCGGCAGGGCTCGCGGTCACGAACACCGTCAACGGCTTCAGTCTCACATGGACGCCGGCGACCACCGGGCCCGCGTGGGACTCGTACGAGCTTCACATCAGCAGCTCTCCCGCTTTCACCCCCTCGCAGGCTACGTACCGCGAGAACAGCCGAACCACGAGCTTCAGCGTGTCGAACCTGGTGGCGGGCCGCTCCTACTACGCGCGCGTCATCCCCCGCGATGTGAAGGGCAACGCAGGTCCTGCCAGCGCGGAGGTGACGCTCGCGCCCAGGTACGTCGCGCCGTCGATGCTCCTGCCGACCGTTACCTACGCGGCGCTGCCGCTCAACGCGGACTTCGAGGCGCTGAGCGACCCGCTCCAGCCCCCGGATGGATGGGGCGTCTCCCCGGGCACCTGGAACGTGGATGCCTTTGATGAAGCCACCACCGTATTCAGCGGCGTTCGCGCGGTGCGCCTCGCGTCCACGCTGGTGGCCACGAAGCTGGGCAGCCAGCGCTTCGCCGTCCGCCCGGGTGACCTGCTCTTCCCCAGCGTGTTGGTGTGCAACGACCCGGTGCCGTTCAACTTCAACTACCAGTCCGTGCTGTGGCTGGCGTGGCTGAGTGACACCTTCAACCTCATCGACATCACCGAGGTGGACAGGCGGGCGCAGTCCACCGTTTGGCAGGAGATGGGGAGCGGCAACAGCGCCGTCGCTCCCTTTGGCGCGCGCTATTGCCAGCTCTACGTCGGGAAGGCGAATGCCCTCGCTTACACCCTCTACGTGGACTCGGCGAGGGTGGTGATTCAGTCTCGTCCTCAGGACTACCAGAGCGTGACGCTGACCTCCGGCTGGGTGGCCACGGGCTCACCGCGGAGCAACCCGGCGTACTACAAGGACAACGTCGGCGACGTCGTCCTCGCAGGCTCAATCAAGAGCGGCTCCCTCGGCAGTGCCGCCTTCACTCTGCCTGCTGGCTACCGCCCACCCTTCGAACTGCAACTGGCCGTGGTGAGCAACACCGGATTCGGAAGGCTTCGCATTGCCGCTGATGGGAGCGTCACCCCCATGACCGGCAGCACGACGGAGTTCAGCCTCGACGGCGTGAGGTTCCGCGCGGCGACGTGAGTGCGCTACTCAGCGAACCTGCTGACACGTCCGTTCGTGAACGTGACCGACTTTTCCTGAGCGCACCGGGCGCGTTCATACCGCGCGGTGGCAATGTCTATTCTTGCAGCGGCGGAAGGGCAGCCTCGACAATACATCCAGACGGATGTTTGGCCGTTCTGGCCTGTCTCGGCTTTCCGTCCGCACGGCTTCCCCCAGGAAGCTTGCACCCCCTCCTCGGGCATCCCGAGAATGATCTTGCGGCGGCGGACAGCGTCCCGCTCTTCGTCCGAAACATCGGCGCGCTGCAAGTACTGCTTGCGAAACGATGAGCAGCCGGCGGCACTCGCCAGCACCAGAGCAGCAACCAGCACACGAAGCATGTCACCCCCATCCGTGTTGGACAGGACCTCCGTAGCATGGAGCCGTGTGCGTCGGCACCTGACAGGCGTTCAGCTTTCCGCTACCCCAAAGGGGGTAGGGGCCGGCTGCACCCAGCGCAGTCCACGCGCCACAACTTGCGGTGTCGTCCGTTTAGCCGCGTTTCCTCCAGCCGGACGGAGCCCTCACGCGGGGCTACCTGGGCGCCGCACCGGCAGCGCCCGGCGCGGAGGTTGGGGCGCCGGCCCTGCTCGGCGCTCGCGCACTCCAGGTGTCGCGTGCCGGTGGCGGCGGAGTACTCCACGTACTCGCCCTTGAGGATGCGCCCGCCGCACCCGGCCGCGGTGCAGATGCCCGCCTTCTTCGCGACGATGGTGGGCACGGCTACGCTCCCATGAGCGACGGAAGCCGGGACTCCACGCGCAGGAGTTCCAGGCCGAGCTGCGCCGTCGGACCCGCGGGGCGCCGACGCACGTCGCGGGGGGCGGCTTCGCGGTGGCGCCGCAGTTTCCCTGCCGTGTCATTGGGCAGCGCGGGCCCGTGTCCCAGGGCGTCGAGTTCCTTGCGGAGCCGCGCCAGTCCCCGGACATGCAGGTCATGCACCTGGGCCACCGGCAGGCGCAGCTCCTGCGCGAGCGTCCGCTCCGTGGCCGGTAGGCCATCACCCCGACTGAAGCCGGCCAGCGCCTGCACCACCTCGCGCTGCAGGCGGGGCAGCCGGTACAGCGCGGCGAGGGCGGCATCGCGCTCAGCCACGTGCGCCTGCTGCGCGGTCGTCGTGTCCACCAGCCCCAGGCGCGCCTCTGCGTTCGCTGCTGAATCTCGGCCGTCCTCACCTTCGAGCAGGTGGTTCAGCGAGACGGTGGAGATGGAGCCCTCCCCCAGCGACAGGATGGAGGCCTCGTCCAGTCCCTGGGCGCGGAGCGCGGTGGACACCGCCACGCCCGTGGACCGCGCCGCGCGCTTCGCCCGCGCCACCTTCCGGCGCGCATGTCGCGTCACGTGGACGGCGCTGCGCTCCGCCGCGGCAGCCCGCTCCATCGCCTGCCGAGCCAGGCGGAGCACGTAGGCCGGGTACAGGCATCGCCCCGGGGCGCGGCCGGGCGTGAATCGGCGCCACGCCTTGTGCGTCGCCAACTGGCCCTCCTGCTCCAGGTCCTGCGCGCTCACCTTCCAGGCGCGCGCGATGCTGCCGGCCGCCCGTGCGATGTGCGGCTGGATCAGTTGCACGAGGCGACCTTCCGCGCGGCGCTGCTCCGGGCATCCGTCCGGGAGTTCACGCAGGAGATGCAGCAGCGCCTCCATCTCGTCGTCCGGGGTGGGGGCCGGCGGCAACCGTGCCGTGCCGGGCCGGGCAGCATGAGAGGTCGTGGCGCTAGGACGGGCACAGGCGGGCATCAGGAACTCCTGCCCGTGCGCACGCGCGCAGGGGCGCTATACTGGCGTCCCCAGCGGTGCTTCCCCGGCGCTCCTGGCCTGTGCGGGCTCGACCGTCTTCCCCGGTCGGGCCCGTCGTCTTTCTGCCTACCGCCCTGCTCACCCGCACCCGCCGCCCGACCCGGCATCAACAGCATCCGCACAGGGCGTCGTCCAGCGACTGCCCATGTTTGGACAGAAGGGGCGGCCACGCTCCGGCACCCCCGACGTCCGTCGGTTGGATAGGTATATATCTATTGACTGCGCGTAGATATATACCTATACCCGCCATCGCCGGCAGCGGCGTGCCGCCGCGTCATACCCCAGGGGGACGAGGGTGCCAGACGATGTGAAGAAATCGGATTCGGGCCTGCGGCAGAGGGCGCACCGGGGCAGCGTGGTGTTCAAGCAGTTGCTCCCGCACACCGCACGCTCGCGAAGCGCCCAGGTATTCCTGGTGAAGCGCCTCAAGGAACACCCGGAAGAGGGGGCAGAGGCCTCCGAGGCGGGGGTCGCGAGGATGGGGCTCGAGGAGGCTGCTCTCGCGCGCGGATGGGTCCCTCCAGACGACACCTGATGGCTGTGGCCGAGCCCCTGCTCGCTCGGTTGGGACCATGATCTACGCTCAAAGCTGGAAAGGCCGGGCCGAATGAATACGCGACACGAGCAGCCGTTGATGGAGCAGCACCAGGGCGGGGTAGGGCCGTACCGGTTCGGCCGGCGGCTGCGGGTGGGCGAAGGGCTGGGGCGCGTCTACGAGGCGCGTAACGAGGAGACGGGCAACCCGGCCTACGTGGTGACGCCCACGGGGGCAAGGGTGGACCTAGCGCCGGATGTGGCGCTCCAGTACCTCGTGACGACCTCCGTCCGCCCGGCCTTCATCGCCTGCGAGCTCGTCTCCGTCCCTTCTGGTGCCGACGCCTCCGCGGTGGAGGCGGAGATGTTGGACACGAGCGAGGACGTGATGGACATGCTGATGGCGGCGGGAGCGACAAAACAGCGGCTGGTCCACCTGCTGACGGGCCGCGCCCCGGTGCCGCGCCGAGCGCCGCCCTCCCCGGTGTCGGCGCCGCGCGCGATCCGCCCGGCCCGTGCCCTTCGCCTCGTGACGGCCCTGTCCCTGGCGGCTGCCGGCGTCCTTCTCGCCGTCCAGGTGAGCGCTCCGACGCCGGAGCCCGAGCCTTTCGACGAGATGGCGCTACCGGAGTTGCCGCGCGAGCAGGCCGTGTTCACCGCCGGCTTCGCGTCTGGCGCAGGGAACCGGCTCCCGGAGCGCTACCGCGTGCCGGACGCGCCGTTCAAGGGCCAGAAGGAGGCGCCCTGCTCCGGGCAGGAAGTCGCCATCAACGGTGGATGCTGGCTGAAGCTCGACGCTCAGGTGCCCTGCCCGAAGCAGGCCGGGGAGTGGAAGGGCGGATGCTACATCCCCGTGAGCGGCTCGAAGCCGGACAACGTGAGCGGCCCCGGCGGCCTGTACTGATCGACGTTCGCCGCGTCTCCCAGCACGTGCTGGCCCGCGAGCACCGCCAGGGCCTGAGCCTCCGCCGCCCGGTGTTCCTCACGGGCAACTGCGAGCCGCGTCCGGGCCCCGTGACTCCCGTCCAGCCCGCGCATCGCCGCCTGCAGCTCCGCCTCCGCTTCGCCCAAGCGCTGAGCCAGCACCACCCGCTCCGTTGTCGTCATGCCGGGCGCGGAGAGCAGGAGGCGTGCCGGGTTACAGCGGCGCCGCCCAGTCCTCCGGCGGCGGCCCGCGCACGTCCGTCTGGGCCTCGCGGCTGGCCTCCCGGAGCGCGTCGTCCACCAGGTGGGCCACGCGCTCCACGTTCGCCGGGAGGACGCCGCCAGCCTCCAGGGCCTGCGCGTGCAGGCTCGCCGCGGCGGCTGTGAGGTGCAGCTTCACGACGGGCATCCTGGACACGGGCATGGCCACCTCCTCGGCGGAAGGTGGCCATGCGCACGCGGTGCCGCAACGGCAAGCCGGACCGCGCCAAGCGCTTCAGTGGGCCAGGGACGCGGCCAACTCGGCGTAGCGCTCGCCCAGCCAGACGACACCGGCAGGTGTCACGCGCGTCTGGGAGAAGTCCTTCTCCACGCTGCCGGCCGCTGTGTGCAGGGTGACGAGGTTGGGCGGGAAGGCGAACAGCCCCCGCGCGACGTACTCGGCGTAGGGCTCCAGCTTCTTGTCGCGCCGCCGGAAGAGGATGCCGTCCTCCACCAGCCGCGCGTTGAGCGTCAGCGGTGGGATGCACAGGCGCTTCGCGGCGTCGCGCAGCGAGAGCAGCGAGTCCGCCTTCGCGTACCGGTCGACGAAGTCCACCGCGGGCTGCTGGGCGAGTAGTTGCGCCTGCTGGGACTCCACCTTCTCGGCCAGGTCCGCCGCGAGGCGCAGCGCCTCCGGGAGTGACTTCGGCACCGCGAAGGCAGGGGCGGGCGGCTGGGGCGCATTGCCCGTGGCCACCGCGATGAACGTCTGGATGACGGCGACGTGGAAGGGCGGGGACACCCAGGCCGCGTAGGCGATGACGAGTTCGTGGCAGGCGAACGTCCCGCCGTTGCGACCGGTCACGACCTCCACCGGCGAACTCCTCACTTCTGAGGAGTTTCCCAGCTCGGCCGCCAGCGCCCTCGTCGAGCCCAGGCGAAGGAAGTTGGACGGCTGGTGTCGTGCCTCGCCGCCCGCCGCGAGGTGCAGGTCATTGAGGCTGAACCTGCCGTGGGCGTCCTGCGTGATGACGACTCCGGCGACCTGGATGCTGCTGGGCTGACAGGACATGGACTTCCTCCGGTGGCGCACATGCGGGCGACCACCGCCGGGCGCCGCGGGGGTGGTGCGTGAAAGGGGTGGGAAAGGGGCTACCGGCCGTCGTGCGCGAGCAGCAGCCAGCGCAGGTGCCGGACGGTGCCGCGCACGTTGCCGTAGAGCAGGTTGAGGTGCTCAAGGACGAACACCTCGTCGTCCGGCGGCGTGACCAGGAGGCGCTCCTCGATGGCCTGCCGGAGGTAGACGACGAAGTCGAGCTGCTCCTGGTACGCGTCCACGAGCGCGTCGCGGCCGTTGCCCGCCTGGAGCGGAACGCCGTAGCGCTCGCGGCCCTGGGCGTCCCGGGCCTTCGCGTCCGCGCGCACCAGCGCCACCACGCGCTGCTCAGCCCAGGGTCTGTCGGCCGAGATGGGTGGGAGCCGAGCCTCGTCGAGGTCCAGGTCCTGCACCACGAGGTCCCAGACGGCGGGCTTGTCGTTGGCCACCGGCGGCGGCTGGGGCTTCAGCAGGTCGTCAGCCATGGACGGCACCGCCTTCCGACTTCCACGTCTCAAGGGCCGGGCGACGAAGGGCGGCGAGCAGGATGGCGTGGTCGCGCACTTCCGCCCAGAGGGTGCCGGTGGGCCACTCGTACTTGACCGTCCCCTTGCAGCCCGGGACGCGCAGCCACACCGTGCCCGTGCCGGAGGTGACGACCGTGCTCGCAACCTCCGCGCTTGGCAGCGTCTGACGCACCTCCGCGAGTACCGCTTCCCGGGCGAGCCGCCGCTCGGTGCGCTCACGCGCCTCAGCCTCCCGGCACGCCTCCGAGCACCAGACGTCTTGCCCGCGCGTCACCGGGGGCGCCCACTCCATCTCGTGGCTGGCCTCCTCATCGGCGTTGTCCGCGCAGCGCCAGCAGCCTTCCTCTTCCACGCGGTGGGCGCAGTGGCTGCATTCGAGCCACCAGTTGATGGCGAGCAGCGCCTGGGCGGGCACCGGCCCTGGGGCATGCGCGTCCAGGCGGGGCTCGCGCCGGGCCTCCGTGTCGCGCGCGTCCAGCCCCTCCTTCCGAGCGCCACGCACCCGCGCACGTGCCTCGGAGCGCTCGAACACCACCTCGTGGTGATCGTCGTCCAGTTTCACCACCCACGCCACAAGGTCAGCCACGGGGCACCTCATCCCCGGGCAGCGGCAGGTCGCGGATGGCGAGCGCCTCCAACTCCAGCTTCAGCGCCATCTGGTGGCTGAGGGAGTACGTCTCCGGCGTAGCACGCCCCGTCGTCGCGCTCTCCTCGCTGGCCGAAGACTCCAGCCTCAGCGCCGCCCGCTCGCGCATGTCCTCCGCACCGAGGCGCGCGGCGTCCTGCACGGCCTTCACCATCGCCGACCCGGCCAGGTCCTGCAGGTGGGCCACGCCCTGCCACACGTCGACGAGGTTGTTGTGGACGAGGGCGATGAGTTCCTTGACGGGCTCCGGCAGGTCGTGCCGGTCCAGCATGTCCGACAGCGCCGCTTTGCACGCCTGAGCCATCAGCACGACGTCCTGGTAACTGAGGGCGTCCGGAGGCTTGCGCATGCCGATGGAGCCCTGGACGCGCGAGGCCATCCGTCGCGTGAGGAGCTTCACCGCCTCTCGCCCCTCGTCGCCGTCGGGCACGGGCAACTCCTGGAAGACGGCGCGGAGGACGGCCACGGCCGCGCCCTGCTCCGGCGTGGTGACGCGGAGCGCGCTCCACACGCGCACCACGGCGCGGCGCACGGACTCCGGCACGCTCGGGCCGCCGCACGCGTCGCACCGCGCGCGGCACCACTCGCACTGGCCCTCGCCCGCGCAGGTGCAGCGTCCGGAGGGGTGCAGCATCGCGTCCACCTCGGAGGCCATGAGGCGCCCCATGGGCGTCAGTTCGTGGCCCAACTTCGCGAGGCTGGAGTCGATGCGCTGGGGCAGGGTGGGGCGGCCCTCCTGCGCGCGGCGGAGCACCCGGGACACGTCCGCCGGCACCCAGCCCGCGGGCTTGATGACCTTCCCGTCGGCGCGCCTCACCGGGCGCCCGTCCGGCCCCAGCTTGCGCATGTTCGCCGGGTGGATCTCCTCGCTCACCGCGGCGAGCAGCGGCAGCCCGAACTGCACCGCGCGGCCCGCCACCACCACCTGGCAGTCCCCGAGCTCGTGGAGCATGGCGGCGAGGTCCGGCCCCGGGCTGTCGGGGTCCACCTCCACCACGAGGTCCGCCATCCTCAGCACGGCCGAGCCCACGCGCACGCGCAGTCCCGAGGCGCCCAAGAACTCCAGCGACTCCTCCAGGATGAGGCCGCCGCCGAGAACGCGCTCCTCCAAGGTGCCAACGTCCGGCACGTGGCGCACCGGCAGACCCATGGACTCGTGGAACTCCGTCACCCGGGCCACGTACGGGTCGGCCTCCGGCGGGCGCTCCAGCAGCGGCGGCACCGTCGGGCGCACGTCGAGCGCGGACAGCATCCGGTTTGCGGCCGGTTTGCAGTTGCCCTGCACGGTGGAGGGCTCGCCACAAACCGGCACGTCGCCGTGGAGCACCCAGCGCACCGCCTCGCGCAGCGCACCGGGGTGGACGGACGCGCCGTTGGCGTGGGCCCGGTAGCGCGACACGACGGCAGCATTCGAGGCCGCGCGCTCAACGGCAGCATGCCAGCGCCGGGCCGCCAACATGTAAGCCGCGCTTTCAGGTTCGGCAGTCGGAGTTGAACCATCCGAAACGGCCGGAGAGTTCGCCGCTTCCTCGCCGCGACCGCACACGCCGGAGCATCCCTCGTCGTCCGGGTTGATGGACTCAGCTTCGCAGCGCTGGCACGCGAGCGAACAGAACCGCTGTCCGGCGGGCGCCGCATGGTCGCCGTGCTCGCACGTGTTCTCCCACTCCTCCGGCGTCGTCTCGGCGGGCAGGGCGGAGAGGGCGTTGCGCAGGTCCTCCAACGCCACGTCGCGCTCAGCCATGGCCTCGGCTTCCTCGCCAGCCAAACTGGTCAGGTAGTCGTCGTGGGCCTCCAGCACCCTCTTCACCTGCGCGCGGAGGGCGTCGCGCTCGGACTCGGCGCGCTCCTTCTCCCTCTTCGCATCGTTGTGGAGCGTCACCCACGCTTTCGCGTCGGCGCTGTGCAGCGCCACTGCCTCGTCCCGATCGGCCGTGAGCGTGGCCACCTGGGCCCGGAGCGTGGGCACCTGGGCGGCGAGGGAGGCCACGTGCTCCGCCAGCGCGCGCACACTGTCCAGGCTCCACGTGGAGTCCTTGCCACGGAAGCGCTCCCCGATGGCCGGGACCTCCGCTTCGGGGAACGCGTCCAGCAGCCGCTCCTTGAGCACGCCCAGCGTCGAGTCCACCTGGCCCTCCAGCGCGTCCACCCGCCCATGGAGGGCGGACAGTTCGCGCATGCGCTTCTGCGCGGCTTCGAGGCACCCCCAGGCGTCCGGCGTCACCTCCGGGTCCAGCACCTTGGCGATCTCCGCCACCTGCTGGTGCGTCTGCGTCCGCTGCTCCTCCGCCAGAGTCGCGCGGTTGGTGAGCGTCCGCACTTGCTCCTCCAGCCCCGGCACCTGGGCGCCCATCAGGGCGGCGGCCTTGAGGCGGGCGAGGGCTTCGCGGTCGAGGTCCTGCAACTCCTCCACGTAGCCGCTGTTGTTGATGGTGCCTTCCAGCCCGGCCACATCGGTCTCAACATCGTCGGTCGTGTACTTCGTGTTGTCCGTGCACGTCGTCATCTGGCACCTCTGCCGTCGAGGAGCGCGCCGTCGTGACGACGCGCGGGAAGAGGGCGGGCGGCCCGCGCTGCGCCGCCCGCTGGATACGTCAGGAGAGGGGAGGGGCTACTGGGCCGGCGGCGGGACGGGGACGCCCAGCTCGCCGCGGATGACCGTCTTCGTGACGGTGGCCGCTTCGAGGTCCGCCAGGTTGCCGCTGAAGATGTTGTGCGAGAGGACGACGTAGCTGGCGTCCTTGCCCGGCTCCAGCGTGCCCAGGTTGCTGAGGCGCCGCGCCTCGGCGCTGCCGCGGGTGAAGGCCGTCACCGCCTGCTCGACGGTGAGCCGCTCCTCCGGCCGGGCCTGGGTGACGAGGCGGTGAATCTGCTTCAGCGGGGCCTCGGGCGCGCCGAACGTGTCACCTCCGAGGGCCAGGGGGATGCCTGCCTCCAAGAGCGAGCGGAAGCGCTGGGAGTCGTTCAACTCGCGCGAGTCGTACCGCGTGGTCATGAGGGGCAGCAGGTCCAGGTGCGGGGCGTTCTGGACGATGTAGATGCCGAGTGCGGCAATCAACTGGCGCGTCACCTCGTCCGTCATGTCGGCGTGCTCCACCGTGAGGCACGGGACGCGGCCCGTCTCCAGCCACAGCGCGGTGGCCACCTCCGCCACCACGCGCGTCGCCTCGCGGCCGAAGGCGTGCACCATGAGGCACTGCTCCGGGTTGGCCATCACGCTGCGCATCCTGGCCTCCAGTTGCTGGCGGCTGATGTCGGCGCGGCCACTCCAGCCCGGGCCCGCAGACGGGCAGAGGGTGGGGTCGAGGTAGGGGTAGTCGGAGTTGCCGCCACACGCGGAGACGGCGCCGTCCAGGAACACCTTCACCCAGCGGACGCGACCCGGCGTGCTGGGCGCGGGGCAGGTTGCGGTGCCGGACAGCGGGAGGCATGCGATGTCCTGCTCCACCGGGTGCACCAGGCCGTCACCGATGCTGATGGTTTCCTCCGGCGTGCCGTCGAAGGGGATGTCCAGGGCGTAGACGATGCCCTGGGCCAGGGCCTTGTTTCGCCACACCCGGTACTCGTCGCGCTTGTCGGCCAGCGCCTTGAAGCTGGAGAGGTAGCGGAAGAAAGGGACCTGCTGCAGTTCCTGCACGAAGCCGTCTGGCGAGCCGTCATCGAGCCGACCCAGGTAGCCGCCGTAGACGTCCTGTGCGTCGGGCGTCGTGGGCGTGCAGACCGCGGCGAAGGCGGCGTCGTTGGCCACCATGCCATGCCCCTCGCCCGCGTCGAAACCGATGACGGGGTTGAGCGGGGCCGCCATCGTCAGCGCGGCGCGCACGTTCTGGCCATGGCTCGCGGCGTTGAACGAGGGCCCGAGGAGCAGCACCATCGGCGCGCCCGCCGGGTAGTAGTACGTGGCGCAGAAGGTCACCGCGTCCAGCGCCTCGGAGTAGGTGGGGTTGATGTTGAGTTGCCCGGGTGCGCTGTAGATGGGGCAGAGTTGCTGCTCCAGGGCCGCCGGGGTGCGCTCGTGCTCGTGCGGGTCAACGAAGCCGGGCGTCACGGTGGCGCCGGCCAGGTTCACCACCTGCGTGCTGTCGCACGCGAACGACAGCGCCCGCAGGTTGCTGCCCACGGCGATGACCTTGCCGTCCTTCTCCGCGAGAGCCTGGGCGTACCGCTTGGCCGGGTCCTTCGAGGCGGTGAAGACGAGGCCGTTGATGCTCACCTTGTCGGCGCACGGAGTGGACGGGACGGGGATGCGCTCGGCGAGCGCGGGGGAGGACGCGAGGCACACGAGTGCCAGCGCGGTGAGACGCTGATGGAGAGACATACGACTCCTATGAGTGTGAGGGTGCTACGTGCTGCTGCGCTGGCGGGCGACCTCGAGTCGCCACTGCCGGGCCCACGCCCACGTCAGCTTTCTGCCGGGTGCTGCACTTCAGCCAGGGACAGCCGCTCCCCGGATGCTGCGTGTTCTACTCGTCGCCGGAGCCGTAGCCGTCGCCGGAGCCGGAGCCGTCGCCGGAGCCGGAGCCGTCGCCGGAGCCGGAGCCGTCGCCGGAGCCGTCGCCGGAGCCGTCGCCGGAGCCGTAGCCGTCGCCGTAGCCGGAGCCGTCGCCGTAGCCGTCGCCGTAGCCGTAGCCGTAGCCGTAGCCGGAGCCGTCGCCGGAGCCGCGCGTCCCGCTCACTGCGCCGACTCCCAGGCCTTCACGGCCTCCGCGGTGCAGTCGACGACGAGCGACACGCCCGGGACCTCGCAGCGGCCCGGCACCTTCGGGCCCACGCGGCTCCCGCTCTTCGGCCCGTTGACCGCGAGGCCCAACTCTCCGCAGGAGTCCTTGCCGTAGTAGAGCGCCTGGCGAGCGCCCTCCAGCACCGCGTGCCCGCCCTTGCGGTCATACTCGATGAGCGCGCCCTGGAGCACGCGGGCCCAGTTGCTGCCAGGGGTCCTGGAGATGACCACCACCTGCTTCGCCTTCGCTGCCTTCTTCGCCGTCGCCATGCTGCCTCCTGCTGCTGGGTGAGTGCTGCGGTGAAAGAGCCCGGGGCGGACAGGTGGGGGTGTGCCAGTCCGCCCCGAGCGGGCGCGCGACGTCCGCGCCTCGAAAGGCCCGGCCCCACAATGGGACCGGGTTGCAACCTCGCGCGCCAAGAGATCGGCCCGGGCCCGTATGCAGCAGTCCGGAACGCACGGTGTTGCGTAAACCGAGAACTCAGCCGTCGTGGAGTCCCCATCCGCAGATGAGCCCGTCTGCGCCGTGAATGAGCGGAGCGCCGCAGTAGCACGTGCCGTTGGCCGCGTTCTGCGCAGGCGATGGAGGCGAGAACTCGACGCGCCCCGACACCGCGACGGATGGCGCCGCCGGCACGGCCGGAGGAATCGGCGGAACGCGACCGCGCAGCACATCCAACTCGCGGAAATACTCGGCGCGGTTGGCACGGTGCCGGATGATGTCGGGCGATGGTTTGCGCGGACGGCAGTATGCCATTGTGGACCTCTCAGGTGTTTGGCGTTCGATTGAACGCTAGCGGTCGCGTCTGACTTTCAGGCCGCGACCAGCGCGCGCGTTCGTGCCCACCACAACTCGCACTCGACGGTGCTGCGCAGCAGCACCTCTTCCAGGTCCAGCGCCGCGAGCCGCGTCCGCGCCGCCGTGTACGTCGTCTGCTCCTCGCGCCACCGGCGGTCCGTCGCAGCGCTGCCGTCCGGCGCCAACTGCTCGATGGCGTCCTCGGCCGCGCGCATCACATCCGCCTCCGTCGCCTGCGCGCGCTCGATGCGCTCCAACTCGAAGCGCAGGTGCGGCACGTCTGCCTCCGGGCGGGAGTAGCCCGCGCGGTGGTGACTCTCCAGCACGGCGAGCACCTCGTGCAGGGGCTTCACGGTGCGCTCTCCAACCGGGTCGCCTTCGCGCGCTTCGACGTCGCCTCCCCGGAGAGGATGGCGGCGTCCTTCCGGAGGTTGGCGGCGGAGTCCGGGGAGCACCACGGGGCGTCGGCCTGTCGCAGTTTGCGACGAGCGCGGGCGTCGAGGTCCGCAGCCTCGGCCATCAAGACGCTGGGGTTGATGGAGAACATGGTTTGCTCGGTAGGCGGGGCCGGAACTGGCGCCCCGCCTCGAAAGGGGCCTAGGCCTTCGCGTCGGCTTCCCGCTTCGCCGCCGCCTTCATGTCGCGCGACATCCGCGCCACCTGCTCAAGCGCGAGGTCCAACGTGAAGTCGACCTGCTGCGCCATTCCCCCGGCGTCGACGGCTCCTCCACCGTCTTCAGAAGCCGCCGTGCCCGCTTCCCCGTCTCCATCAACTTCGCCTTCGTCGTTTCGTCCATAGAGCCACCCCCTGTGCTGCGTGTGCCCTGCGGTGCTGCACCTGCCGGCGTCCTCGCTGGCCACCCAGCTCGCGCCCGCCCTCCACCTCTCCCCGCCAGGGGCCCCGTCCGTCCGCCTCAACGAAAGGAACAGTATGTTAAGGCTCTTGTGTTTGCAAGGCGCAAACTGGAGTTTGCAAACATGGAGTTCGCAGACTACTTTGACCTCATCACCCGCTGCCTTGCAGGAGGCGATGTGCGACAGTCCGGAGCCATGACCCTGACCCCGAAGCCGCCAACCCGTAAGAGGAAGTCGCCCACGTATGCCTTCCGGCCCCCGGACGACCAGGACGCCTGGCTCTCCGCGAAGCTGGATGCGGGCTGGAGCCAGACGGCCATCCTCACGGAGGTGTTGGCGCTGCACCTGCGCCTGGACTCCGCCCTCGACAACCACGCCGATGCCATTGAGGCGTACCGCCAGCGCGAGGGGCTCATGCCGCGCTATGAGGGCGACACGGCGGGCCTCCACGAGGCGCTGGCCCGACTGATGGTGCGCGGGCTGGAAGCGGAGGGGCTCCTCAAGCCCGCGAAGAAGGGCGGCCGGGGATGAGCGCGTGCAAGCCAGAGGAGGTGGAGCAGGAGGCGAAGCGGATTGAGGAGACGCTGACGCTGCTTCCTGGGGCGTATTGTCAGCACCAGGCCCTTGCCCAACGGCGGCTCTATCGCCTCCGCGACGCCGCGCTGGAGGGCGCGAAGGTGCCGGGGCTGGTGGCAGACAACGCAGCGCTGCTGCATGCAGCGCGTCGGGTCGAGCCTCACCTGCCGCACTTGGACGCGGGCGTCATCCGGTACAGCGAGCACGCCCAGGCGTCCGGCGCACTGCGGGCGGCGCTGGCGGTCGAGCACCCCGGCGCGGCCCTGCTCGCTGAGCACGAGGCGCAGGTGTCCGCCCTCCAGGCCCAGGTGGACATGATGGTGGGCGCCATCGCCGCCGGGCTGGATTACACCCCGACCCCCTCCATGGCAGCGGAGCGCGTGCGCGGCATCATCGCGGACGGGGATGCGGCCATGCAGCGCGAGCCGGACCTGCTCGCGAAGGTGGCCACGCTCACGGCCGAGCGGGACGGCGCGCGCTCACGCGAGGCCGACCTGGAGCTGGCGCTGAACCACGTGGCTGGGGAGCTCGGATTCAACGCGCCCCAGGGCGTGCTCGGCACCGCGAAGGACATCGTGGACGCCACGAAGCGCATGGTCAGCGAGCGCGACGCGTTCGAGGCGGAGCGCGACGCCCTCCGCGCGCAGGTTCTCGCCGCCGAGGGCGCGGCCTACGACGCGGTGTTCACCATCTACGGTGACAGTCAGCGGGCCCAGCAGGTCGCCAACGCAGTCCACGCCGCCCTCTCCGCCCCGCCTGCCGAGACGAAGGAAACTCCGTGAGCGCGCCGCGCTCGCTGAAGTCGGCCCGGCACCGTTCCCGCCCGCGCAGCCTCGTGCGCGGGGATGCGCCGTGCTGCACTCAGGCGGAGGCCGTCGCGTGCGCCTGCGGCACCGCCTGGGCCTGTGCGCACCACGGCGAGACACACCGGCCCCATCCGGAGGACAGACGCGTGGCCTGCACCGCCCGGGACCGCGACATCCGCCCGGTCCTGCGCCAGGAGGTGGGGTTGCGGACCCCGGGCGCGCGCGTCGTCGATGAGCTCGGCCTGTGCCATGGGTTCGTCCGCGTGGACGTGGCGTCCATCTCCGCGGACTGCCTCCACGGGTACGAGCTCAAGGCGGACCGGGACACGCTCTCCCGGCTGCCGACGCAGGTGGAGCACTACGGCGCGGCGATGGGCCGGTGCACCCTGGTCACCGGTGTCGCTCACCTCCAGGAGGCGCTGCAGGTGGTGCCGTCCTGGTGGGGCGTCCTCCGCATCGAGGTGGACCTCTTCGGCCTGCGCTTCGAGCAACTGCGCGAGGCGACGGCGAACCCGGAGCCGGATCCGCTGGCCACCTGCCGCCTGCTGTGGCGTGACGAGGCGCTCGCGTTCCTCGAGGAACTGGGCGCGGCGCGGGGCGTGCGCGGGAGGTCGCGTGCCGTCCTCTACGCGCGCCTCGTCGAAGAGGTGCCGGCGGATCAACTCCGCGCCCGCGTGCGCCAGGTGCTACTGCAGCGCGAGGAATGGAGAGCCTCTTGACAGTCTCGTAGAACCAGCGCACCTTGCATTCCGTAGTTCGCCGTACTCGCTGGGGCTTCGGCCCAGGTAAGCAGCGGGACTCCACCACCTCCGGTTCGACCGGAACCCATTAGAGCCGCAGCCCGCGAGGCATACCCGTGCGACGGGGTGCAGCCCGGGAGGCGGCTCCGGCACCGCGCCCGGCGTCTTACCTCGTCGGGCGAGGGTGCCGTCTTTCGGGGTGGCCCATGCAGCGCACGAAGACGAGCCGCGAAGCAGTCGATGCAGGCACCGCGTGCGCGCATGGGGCCACCGATGTTTCAGCAATCCCTCGCACCGGCCGCCGAGTGGTACGGGCTAGCGCTCGCGGTGTGGCCGCGCGCCGCGTCGAGTGTCGCGCAATCCAAGACAGGTTCGATGGTCGCGCGCTCCCGCTGACTTCCGAAGATGGAAGGCCGAGCAACTCCGGCCGTGGTTGCTCGGAATCCGACGTGCGCCCGGTGGCGCAGCGAGGATGCAAGCAAAAAGTGCAGGCAATCACTTGCAAGCAAAATCGTCGTGCGATACTGATGTTTCAAGCAGCCTCCGGGGGTGAGTATCCGAGGCTGTGCTCCCCAACGACGTCATCCGCAGTGCGCAGCGCGTCGTATTTCCTTTTGGCATCGATACTGCACATGCATTCAGACGCCCGACAGGAGGGAGCGGTGAGCGAGAACATCGAGGGCGGTGTTGAACTGGTGGCGCTGGTGCGGCGCGAAGTGGAGCGCGCACTCAAGGCGCTCCGTGAGACGCCGGCGGCGTCGAGGCCGGAACTGCTGACGCAGGCGGATGCGGCTGCGCTCCTCGGCGTCTCCGTATCCACCATCCGGAACTGGCTGCGCGACCGGAAGCTGACGAAGTACGGCAGCGGCAAGGTGGTGCGCGTCTCACGCGCGGAGCTGCTCGCGCTGAAGGCGTCGTCCGCGGAGCCGGACGCCAAGGCTCCGGCGGCGGACGCCGACGCGTGGGCCGCGGCTCGCATGCGGAGGGGCGGGTAATGGGCAACCTCTACCGCAGGCCGGGCACGCGGTTCTGGTGGTGCTGGTATCTGGACGCCGCTGGCGAACGGCAGTTCGTCTCGTGTGAGACCGAGGACGAAGTGAAGGCGCGGAGTTGGCTCGCCGCGCTTGAGCGCCAGGTGGAGGCCGCGCGCAGCGTCGACAGTGAAGGACCCGTCACAGTCGAGAGTTACGCGGCGAAGTGGATGGAGCGGCGCCAGCGTCGCGGCCTGCCGAGCGCGCGCGATGACAAGGCGCGGCTGGAGCACGTCCTTCCGCACCTTCGGACGTCAGACGGCGCGCCCATGCTGCTGACCCAGGTTCGCTACCGGCACGTGCGCGATGCCATGGAGAAGGTGATGCTGACCGTCAGGGCGGGAGACATCGCTCCCCGCACCGCACGGCACGCCTACTCGCTGTTGCGCACCCTCTTCAGCGATGCCGTGGCCGACGAACTCATCAACGACTCGCCGTGCAAACTGCGCGAGCACCGCGGGGAGATTCCCGCCGCCCGCGACGCGGACCCGATGTGGCGGGACTCCGCCGTCTTCGACCGCGAGGAGGTGCGCGCGTTGGTGACGGACCCCCGACTGCCGGAAGAGAGGCGCCTCACGTACGCCCTGATGCTCGTGGGCGGCCTCCGCTTCGGCGAGGCGAGCGCGCTGACGCTGGCCGACTGGGAGCCCCTGCACCGCCCCTTGGGTCGCCTCTGGATCAGCAAGAGCTACGACCACCGGGACGACGTGGTGAAGGAAACGAAGTCCGGGGTGACGCGACAGGTGCCGGTGCACCCGCTGCTGGGCGCCATGCTCGCGCGGTGGAAGGCGGATGGCTGGGCGCGCACCTACGGCCGGACGCCGCGCGCGGAGGACCTGTTGGTGCCCAGCCCCACCGGCCTGCACCAGCGCCCGCAGCACACGCTGCGTCGGCTGCACCGCGACCTGCGGACGCTGGATCTGCGCCGCCGCCGGGCCCACGACGCCAGGCGCACCTTCATCTCGCTGGCGCGGGCGGACGGGGCGAACAAGGACCTGCTGCTCTGGGTGACGCACGGGCGCCCCGAGGGCGTCATGGCGGCCTACACGACGCCGCCCTGGGAGGCCCTGTGCCGCGAAGTCTCGAAGCTCAACCTGGAGCACCCGAAGGAGGGAGTCCCCATGGCGAACTGTGACAGCGGCGTGACAGGCACTCAGGACAAAAAAAATCCCCTGCAACCTCGGAAGGTTACAGGGGATGAATGGCGAGGAGTACGGGACTTGAACCCGTGGCCTCCGGCGTGACAGGCCGGCGTTCTAACCAACTGAACTAACTCCCCACAAACCTATATGGGCGGAACAGGGATTGAACCTGTGACCATCGCCTTGTAAGGGCGCCGCTCTACCGCTGAGCTATCCGCCCTGCGCGGCCCCGCCGTGACTCAGTGAGGCGGCTTGTACCGTCCCCCTCCGCTCACGTCAAGCATCTGTTTTCGGGGCCCCTGCTGCTCGCTCCGCTCCCTCGGTGGGGAGCGGATCCGACGGGCGCGGATCCGCCTGCTACCCGGCCCGCACCTTCCACCGCCGCACGCGGCGGCGGGAACGGGGAATCATCAACACGGCGCCCACCAGCAGGGCCACCGGCACGAACACCAACATCGTCTGCATCATCGCCTCCATGCGCGACACCATACGGAGGCCGTCTGACATCCTGACGGGGAGTTCGTGACTTTCAGGAAACGACACTCCAAGCCGCCGGGTTTCCGGCCGTCCTGGCGAGCAGGGGGCCGGACCCGCGGTAGGGGGCTATTCGCCTCGGGGAGGACCGCCGCGCCCGCCGTGGCCGGGACCGTGTGAGCGGCGCTCTGTCTCCAGGAGCGTGCGGGCCTGGGACTTCTGGGCGTCCGTCAGGACCTGCTCGGCCTCCTGGTACGCGGCCAGGTCGTTGGCGCGGAGCTGCTCGAAGAGGCCCCGGGCCTGCTCATGGGCGGCCTTGTCCTCCGCGGACGGCGTGCCCTGGGTGCGGTCCGGCGGCGCGGGCGGGCGCAGGGCCTCCAGGGACTGCTTCACGGGCGCGTTCTTCGCGTCGAGCGCCGTTTGGATCCGCTCCAGGCTCGCGGCCTGGGCGTCGGTGAGGGCCAGGTCCTGGCGGTGGTCGATGAGCACCTGGACGGGCGACTTGCGCTCGAACGGGGGCGGACGGCGCGCGTCCTGGGACGAGCCCTGGGACGTGGGGGTGGAGCTGGCGAAGGTGGGGACGGCGAACAGCAGGCCCAGCATGAACAGGTGGCGCTTCATGGTGATGGGTACCTCCGATTGCACAGGATGACCGCACCCGGAAGGCCCATGGACTGAGGGCACGAGGACACCGTGAGGGACTCATGGGAGGGGTTTGTCCCCCACGGCGTCCCGTGCCGCTCAGGCCCGGGGCTCCGGGCTGACACGGTGCAAGGTGCTCCCGCCATGTGCCGCGAAAATGTCCCGCGCGTTACCGAATGTGTTCGTGGCCGCTATTCGGCCGCGGTCCGGATTTCCCGCGCCGGGGCCGGGGCGGTGCCGCCGAGCGCCCGGTAGATGTTGAACCACGCCAGATAGGCGCGCCAGGCCGGGTCCCGCTGCTCGAGGAGCGTCCGCCGGGCCTGCTCCATCCGCTGGGGCACGTCGAACGGCATCCGCGTCCCGTCCTCGGATTGCAACTGCGCCGCGAACCAGAGCACGTCCAACTGGCCCGCATCGACTGGCGCGTGCGTGCGCGCCATCATCGAGTCGGCGTGCTCCAGCGCCTTGCCCAGCCACCGAGCCGCCCGCGCGGGGTCGCGGCGGTCCACGGCGTTCTCCGCCAGCCGCAGCTCCGCCAGCGTCACCGCGCGGAGGTCCTCGTCGCGCTCCAGCTCGTCGAACTGCTCCAGGAACAGCGCGCGCCGCTGCTCCAGCGCGCGGGCCGCGGCGTCCATGCGCCCCAGCCGCGTCTCCGCGTTGGCGCGCAGCCCCGCGGCGATGATGCGATACGCGCGCTGGACGAATCCGGGCGTGGCGTGCGCCTGCTTCAGCGTGGCTTGCACGGCGGGCGTCGCCAGGTCCCGGTCCACCTGGTCCAGGTCCTCCAGCGCCCGCTGGGGCTTGTCCGCGCCCAGCGCCGCGCCGCAGCGGGCCAGCCGCAGCACCATCCGGTTGCGCAGGCCCTCCTCGTCGCGGGGGCCGGCTTCGATGCCGGGCAGCGCGCGGTCGTAGATCGCCAGGGCCCGCTCGAACCGGCCCGCGGCCAGGTTGTAGAGCGCCGCGCGGTCCGTCACCAGGGGGATGAACCGGGCCAGCTTCGGCGCGGCCTCCACCGTCGCCAGGGCCTTGTCCGCCGCCTGCGCGGCCTCCGCCTCGCGGTTGACGTGCAGGAGCGCCCGCGCCCGGGCCAGGGCCACCGACAGCCCCGCCGCGCTGTCCGCGTAGGGCAGCTTGTCTCGCTCGTCCAGGTAGCCCAGGGCGATGTGGTGGTTGCCCACCTGCGTGTGCAGCAGCCCCAGCGCGCCGAGGATCATGGCCTTGTAGCGCGCGTTGTTGCGCACCAGGTCCAGGGCGACCAGGTAGTGGCGGTTGGCGCGCTCGGCGGCGGCGGGGTTCCGGCCGCGCAGGAAGTCCTCGTGGTGGATGGCCCCCATGAGCGCCTGCACCTCGCGCTGGTTCTTGAGCTCCTGCCACGCCGCGCGCAGCTCCGCGAGGCCGGTCTTCACCGCCTGGGCGTGGGCGGCGTCATCCAGCTTGGACAGCCGGCGCGTCGTCACGTAGGCCTTCACGAAGTGCGCGAGCGGCACGGCCTTGCCCGGCACCTCCGTGGTGACCTCCTTCATCACCACGTCGGGGGCCACGCCCGCGCGCAGGCGCAGGCTCATGGACTCGACGGCGCTCTCCAGCGAGCCCGTCCGCCGCGTCACCAGGTCGAAGTCCGCGCGCGCCTCGTCCATCCGCTCCCTCCCCATGCGGCGGTAGGCGCGGCCCATCAGCGCGCGGCGGAACAGCCGCTCCGCCCGGCGCCGCTCCTCGGTGCCGGCCGGGGCGTCGTCGACGTAGAGCGTCGCCAGGGCCTCCATCACGCCGTCCGCGCCCAGGCTCGCCGCGCGCTCGGCGGCGTCCTGCACCACCACGCGGCGCCGGAGCGGATCCGTCTGCTGTTGGTAGAACGCGACCAGGGCGTCCCGGACGGGGCGGGGAGGGCGCTCCACGTTCAACGCGTTGACGTGGCGGCCCAGCTCCAGGGCGAACGCATACGGCGTCCCGGGGGGCTCCGCCGCGAGCGCCTGGGCCATGGCGGCGTCCGCCTCCGCGTAGGGACGACCCCGGTACAGGGCGCGGACGGCGCCTCGCGCGAAGTCGAGCTGGTCGTCCTGCTTGAAGACCTTGTTCTGGGAGAGCTTTCGGCCGGCGGCGACCAGCGCGTCCCGGTCATCGAGCTCGCGGTACAGCGCGTCCGCCTGCTCGTACCAGCCCTCCAGCACCGCGCGCGGCGTGGTGTCCGTCAGCAGGGCGGCCTCCAGCTCCTGCCGGGCGAGCGTGAAGTCGCCGGACGCCTGCGCCAGCTCGCTGCGCACCACGTGCCGGTAGACGGCGGAGGGCGGGCTGGGCGCCGCGGCGGGGTCCAGGGCCGCCATGCGTTGGCGTTCCGCCTCCTGCAGCTCGTCCACCATGCGGCCCCGGTCGCGCTCCTTCAGGGCCTTCCGGTGGGCGATGAGGATGCGCAGCGGCTCCGACAGCCCGGCGGTGACGGGGTCGTCCACCTTCGACATCTGACGGGCGTAGAAGTCCGCGGCGTCGAAGTCGCCAGAGGCCAGGTGCAGTTGGCTCAGGCGCATCATCAACAACCGGCGGAGCTTGGGCCGCGTCTCGAGCAGCAGGCGCTGGCGGTAGAGGAGGAGCTGATCCGCGCGCCGGCCCACCATGCCCAGCTCCTCGTTGAGGCGGGGCACGTCCCATTCGCCGGGCACCTGGCCGTCCAGCGGCAGGCGATACACGTCCAGCGACTGGCCCCGGGAACAGGTGGTGATGAGCGACACGGCGGTGGGGGCCGGGTACTCGCAGTTCCACGCCTGACTGGTGAGCTGGTCCGGGCTGGCGGCGGCGGCCCGGGCGGGCGCGTCGTCGCGCTCGGAGGCGAAGGGCACGCGGAACAGCACCCCGCTGTCGCTCGCGTCAATCACCCCGTCCCCGTTGGAGTCGGTGAAGAACTGCACCACGTACAGCGAGCGCCCGTCGCGCGCGAACACCGGCTGGCCCGTCTGCCCCGGGATGTCCAGCGTCAGCGGGACGGGGGCCGCGCCGGGGACGTCCAGGCGGACGGCCTCCAGGTGCGGCGCCGCTCTCGCCGCGAAGCCCGGCCCCACCGCCTGCACGGAGCGTTGGACCGGGACGTACACCAGCCAGCGTCCATCCGGAGAGAAGGCGGGGCTGGTCAGGTTGCGCTCTAACAGCGGCGTCACGTGCCACCCGGCCCCGAGCGCCACCTTCGACAGCCGCAGGTCGCCCTGGATGGTCGCGCGGCTCACCAGGGCGATGTGCGTGTCGTCGATCCACTCCGCCTGCAGCGCGCTCGTCTCCTCTTCCAGACAGCGGCGCTCCTTCGCCTCCGGCAGGTCCCTCACGCAGAGCTGGCCGCTGGCCTGGGTGCGGAACGAGATGTAGAGCAACTGCTTGCCATTGGGGCTGATGCGCGGCCACGTCACGTCCGCGCCTTCGTCGAAGAGGCGGCGCTCGCGGCCCTTCTCCAGGTCCTGGGCGAAGACCTCCGTCGCGATGTCCCGGTTGGACACGAACAGCAGCGAGTTCTCGTCGGGCCCCAACTGCCCCAGGAACTGGTCGCCCATGCCCACGGTGAGCCGCTCGGGCAGGCGCATGCCCCCGTCGTTCTCGTCGTCCTGGGCCCAGGCGCCGCTCGCGACGAGGAAGACCAGGGCCAGGAGCCAGGGGCCGGGGCGCTTCAGCACTTCTTCTCTCCCCAGGTGCCGTCCTCGGCCTCCACCCAGCCGCCGCAGACGACGCCCTCCGCGTGCGCCAGGCGCCAGTTCTGGCGCAGCGTCGCTTCCGGCACGCCGGGGCGCACGGTCTTCATCCACTGCCACAGTTGGCGCCGGGCCCGGTTCACGCGCTCCACCAGGGCGGCGTCATCCGCGGACACGCGCCCCGCCGTGCACTGGCGCCGCGTGAGCACCAGCAGCCCGTCCCTGCCCTCGCCCACGCAGTGGCGCCGCACCAGGTCGTCCACGCGATCCGCCTGCGTCTTGCCCAGGTTCTCCACCAGCGGCGGGGGCTGGATGCCCAGGTCCTCCAGTTGGTTGGGCGTCAGCGGCACCGGCGTGGGGTTCATGCCCGCGCGCGCCAGCCGCTGCTCCACGTCCTTGTACGAGCCCGCGGCCTGCTCCTCGAGCGCCGTCGCCCGGTCCACCATGACGATCTCCGGGGCGCGGATGCACCCGGGGGCGGCGAGGGCGGCCACGAGCAACAACCCACGGTGTCTCATTGCAGGGCCTCCGGAGGGGTCATGGAAGTGATGAGGCGGTCGACGATGGGGCCCAGGGGGATGCCCCGGATTTCATCGATGCTGACCAGTTGGGCCAGGCCACCCATGGTGATGAGCAGGCTGCCGAAGCCCTGCTTGAAGCTCACGCGCACGTGCTCCGGATACCCCAGGCCCAGCGCGTAGCGGACGCGGTTGGTGGCGGGGTCGGTGTGGTGCGGGTCCTCCAGGTCCAGGAGGTCCAGGAGGTGGCGGTTGCCGATGCGCAGGATCTCCGCGCGCCCGTTGATGCTGCGGTCCCTTGCGGAGATGACCATGGCGGCGTTGCCGTCAAAGGGCTCGCCCCGGGAGGACTTCACGCCCGTGGCCCTCACGTGGGCCTCCAGCGTGGAGTGCTTGCCCTGCCAGTTCAGCATGCACTGGCCGGTGACGCGGCCTCCGCGGACGCCCATC
This sequence comes from Corallococcus sp. AS-1-6, assembly GCF_020037015.1. Taxonomy (GTDB): domain Bacteria; phylum Myxococcota; class Myxococcia; order Myxococcales; family Myxococcaceae; genus Corallococcus. The sequence goes on from NZ_JAIQDE010000004.1 coordinate 155,010, forward strand.
TCCAGTTGGCTCATGGAGAACACGTTCTGGTTGATGGCCAGGTTGCCCGCCAGCGGCGCGAGGGTCATCCACGGCGTGGTGATGCGGTCCGCGGACAGGAAGCCGCTGCGCGTGAGCAGCGGGTGCTGATCCGCGAAGCGCAGCATCGAGTAGGGGTTCACGTCCAGGTCGTTCAAGAGCCGCACGCCGTCCTGGGAGACCTCCACGTTCTCCGTCAGCGGCACGTCGCCGTTGAGCGCCTCCACCTCGATGCCGGACTCGGGCATCCGCACGTTCACGTCCTGGAGCTTGAGGTTGGAGGAGGTGCGGAAGACCACCAGGTCCGGCGACGCCACCCGGAAGTCCACCGTGACCTTGCCGCTGCCTTCGACCTGGCCGGGCCGCGCGAGGTGGGCCAGGTCCTGCTCCAGCGAGCCCCGGAGCCCCATGCGCTGCTGCTCATTGCTCAGGTCGAGCCGCCCCCGGACCTTCAGCAGCGTCTGGGTGCCTCCATTGGACAGCCGCAGGTCCGGGACGCGGATGACGCCGGTGGGCTTGCGCACGACGGAGAACGACGCCTCCACGTCCTGGACGGGGTAGGGCAGCGCGGGCTTCTGCTCCAGCGAGCGGACCTTCACGAGCTGCTTCAGCTCGAGGTCCCCCTGCTCCCATTGGTCGGTGAAGGTGGCGGTGCTGTCGCTGGACAGGTCCGCGAAGGTCAGCCGGCGGTCGTTCCGGCTGACGGTGAGCTTCTCCACCGCCAGGGTCGTGCGGACGGTGCGCTGGGAGCCCTCGGCGCGCGACTCGGCCTGCCAGCGCAGGGCGGGGACGTTGAGGGTCTGGTCCGCCTGCTTCCAGCGCACGCCGCGCAGGTCCACGTGCGCCTTGCCCTCGAAGCTGGCGGCGCGCGGAGGCATGGGGGCCAGGCGGAAGCTTCCGTCGGAGCCCAGGTGCGTGATGAGGCCCGTCAGCGTGCCGTGCAGCTCGCCGGTCATCGCGAGCTTGGAGGGGTCCACCTCCGGGGGCACCCGCGCCTTCGCCAGCAGCGGCGACAGCGGGCCCAGCGGCGGGAAGTCGCCCTTCACGTCCATGCGGAGCGCGCGGGCCTTCCGGTCGTACGCGAGCGCCGCGTCGGCCGCGACTTTCAGGCCCTCCTGGCCGTTGAGCCCCAGCTTGAGCCAGAGCCTGCGGCGGTCGATGTCGAACGTCAGCGTCTGGTGCTGGGTGCCCGCGTCGGTCTCTCCGATGCGCAGCCCCTCGACCTTCAGGTCCAGGGCTCCCTGGTGCTTCCAGGCGTCTCCCTGGGAGCGCAGCGCGAGGGTGGTGCTGGCGGCCGACACGTCGTCCCAGCCCGCGCGCCGCAGGCGCAGCTCCGTCTGATGATCCACGCGCGGCGAGGGCTCGAAGAGGGCGTTGAGTCTGCCCTTGGATGCCAGCGTCACGGCGAGCTGTTTCCAGGGGAAGCGCGCGGCGACGTCCTCCGGGATGAAGGGCCTCGCGATGACGAGGTCCGGCAGTTGGGCGTCCAGCGTGTACGCCACGTCGTCGGTGCCCTTCGTGGCGTCCAGCGACGCGTGCAGCGTGCCCACGTCCAGCTCCAGCCGCGCGCGGGCCCTGCTCAGCCGTGGCTCCTCCATCGTGGGGAAGGCTTCCGTCACGTGGAGCCGCACGCGCGCGGGACCGTTCAGCACCTCGCGGCCCTCGGTGGTGATCCGCAGCGACTCCACGGGCAGGTCCGCCTTCAGCGCGAAGGGGGGCTTCGCGGTGAGGGGCACCTGGAGGTTGAAGCCCAGGCGCTCCGCCAGCGCCCGGTATCCGGAGGCACGGACGTCCAGGGCCTCCACCCGGGCGGACAAGGCCGCGTCCCCCGCGACCCGGAAGGGCGAGGCGAGGTCGGGCCGTAGCTGCTTCCCGGTCAGCTCGCCGGAGGCCTTCGGAACGCGGACCGGTGTCGCACCGCCAATGTCGAGTCCCTGGAGCGCGAACGCGAGCCGGGCGGCCAGTCCCTGGGGCGCGTCCGGGGTCGCCGTCAGCGAGAGGCGTCCATCGCCCAGCTCCACCTTGAGCTCCTTCTGCACGAGGAGGAGCTTCGCCACGTCGACGTCCAGCCCGAGCCGGCCCCGGGCCCCCAGTTGGGGCATGTCGCTGAGCGTGACCTCCCGGGCCTCCAGGTGCACCTTGCCTCGCTCCAGGGAGAACGGGCGCAGGTCCTCGGGAATCCATCGCAGCAGCCGCCCGAGGTCCACGTCCGCCAGGGCCTGCACCAGGACGGGAGGGACCTCCGCCGCATCCGGGAGCACCAGTTGGGCCTGCACCTCGGCGCTGTCGGTCAGCCGCGTGCGCTCCAGCTCGACGGTGGTGTGTTGCTTCGCGGTGTCGAACTTCGCCGTCACCGCGCCGTGCAGCAGCGAGCGGAGCGTGAAGCGCGGATCGAAGGTCTGCCTCGCGACGTCCAGGTCCACCTTCACGTGCGCGGCGTCCGTGCTCGCATCCACCGACAGGGCCAGCTCCAGCAGGGCCTCGGCGGCGGGCGCTTCACGGTTCAGCGCCAGGGCCAGCGGCTTCCCGGGCTTGCCGAGGTCCACGAGGAGCTTCCAGCTCTTGTCCCGCGGCTTCGCTTCGACTCCGGCTTCGAGCCCTCGCAGCGACCAGCGGTCCACCACCGCGCCGCCCTGGACGCGGACATACGTCAGCGACACGTTCGACAGCCCGATGCTCGAGACGGGGAACGGGGAGGCGAAGAGGTCCGCGACCTGCCGGGAGGTCCCGGGGGACGCTTCCTCCACCGGTTCGGGCTCCGGCGGTCCGGTGAGGTTCGTGAGCGACGTGGTCCCCTTTTCATCCGCCACCAGGACGAGGGTCGCGTCGCGCACCGCGACCCGCTCCACCCGGACCGGTCCCTTCACCAGGGCCCCGAACGACCACGCGGCCTCCAGCGTGCCGACGCGCAGGAGCTCGGGCGCGACGTCCTGGAACGGCGGCGGGGTCCGCACCACCAGGCCTTCCAGCCGCAGCCCGGAGAGCACGTCGATCCGCGCCGTCTGGTAGTCCAGCCGCACGCCCGAGGCCGCTTCCACCCGCGAGACGACGTGCGGCTTCAGCCAGGGGTGGTCGAGGTGGTGGAGCGCGGTCACGACCGCGATGAGCAGGAGGACGGACGTCGCGAGGAGGAGCAGGAGCGTGCCCGCGATGATTCGCGTCAACCGCGGACGAGGCCGCTCAGCACCGGGGGAGTCCATGAAGTTCCGTCGAGGCGACCGGCTCGCCCCCTCCTACCATGCGCCGGAATCGGGCTTCAATCCGAGCGCATGCCTCGCGAGCCCGGCGGCGCCGTGCACCCGGGAGACAGCCTCAACCGAAGCTGGACGGAGTCATTCCCGCCGTGCCGCCCGCGAGGGGTTTGTAGGGGAAGTAGAGGTTTCGCACGAAGCGGGTGAACAGGTGCTCCTCGTTCCACCGCTGGCGGGCCATGCCGTACACGCCGGGGGCTCGCAGGTCGTGGGCGGAGACTCCGGTGACGAACTCGCGCTCGCTGTAGATGGCGAAGACCTCGTCCACCGCCGCGCGGCTGCGGTACGTGCGGAGCATCGTGCGGTAGATGAGCTCGCTCTCCTTCTGGGTGAAGGCCAGCCCCTGGATGGCGTGCGCCATCTCGTGGAAGACGAGGTACTGCTCCGACTCCAGCCGGTCCTGCCGCAGCGCGATGCGTGCCCGGGGCCAGTCCGGATGGTCCCAGAACAGGCCCGCGGCCTGGGGCGACACGGCCCGGGGATAGCCGTACTTCGCCAGCGTGTGCCCGGGGGGAATCAGCTCCAGCGTCAGGGGCCTCGCGGCCTCCATGCGGGCGATGAGCTGGAGGTTCCCGGAGAGCTGCCGGATGAGCTCCTCCTGCACCCGCTTCACCTGCGCCGCCGGGGCGCCGTACGGCTTGAGCTCCAGCTTCGCGCTCACATAGGCGCGGGCGCGCGCGGGGCCTTCCGCGGGGGGACGGCCCGCGCGCGACTCGAAGACGTCGCCTCCCTCCAGCAGGGTGAAGGCGCTCAACGGTTGCTTGAGCCCGACCTCCGCCGCCAGCGGGGTGACGTCCGGCGTGGAGCCGTCCAGCGTCTCGTAGCGCTCCGGGGCCATGGGCTCAGGAGCAGGTCTTCGCCTGCTGCTTGCAGGAGTCGGTGCAGGCCGGCGTCTGGGTATCGGGGGTGAGCCGCTCCGCGTGTCCCTGCACGGAGTCCGGCGGCTGACGCGAGGCGGGCCGGCCGCGCGGCTGGCAGCCGTCGAGACAGGCGTCGTACTGGTCGCGGCAGTACGGCGACATGTTGGATGTATCGAGCGTCGCGCAGCCGGACAGCAGGGACAGGGCGGCCGCGAAGAGGGAGAGGCCACGGATGAGGTTCATGCCCGGAGTCTAACCGGGACCCCGTGAGCGGGTGTCACTCCCTCCGCCGGCGTTTCCGGCCCAGCGCCCAGGCCGCCCAGAGCAGCGCTCCCGCCGCGGAGACGCCTGGGGCCGCGCCGCAGCCGCCCGCGTTGCCTTGCCCGCCCGAGTCTCCCGGACCGCCTGGGTCCTGCGGCTCCAGCGGCATGGTGACCGGCTCCCCGCCCATGCGCGGCGCGGAGGGATTGCCCAGGGTCAGCTCCTGGTAGCGCTGGATGAGCCGCAGCCGCGCCGCATCGAACGCGGCGCCGTCGTCCGGCACCTGCCATGCGTTGGGCAGCAGCTCTCGCGCCACCTGGCGCGCGAAGGCCGGGTCCCCCGCGTCACTCACGGCCTTGAGCCATTCATAGTCCTGCATGCCCTGGCGGATGAGCTTCAGGCGCACGGAGGCCACCGGCACGTGCGTCAGCCCGCCAATGGCCGTGGGCGTGCCCGGGTAGAACAGCGTCCCGTCCCCGTTGCCATCGAAGTGGTACTGGTCCGTCCACGCCGTGGGGAGCATGCCCGCGGTCTCGTAGTACAGCTCGCCCTTGCAGCCGAAGAGGAAGGACAGCCACTCCATCGCGCGGGCCTTCGCCGAGGGGCGGTCCACCATGTACGACGGCCAGCCCGACCCCGGCTGGTTCTGCGGCACGGTGACGCCGGGCGCGCAGCCGTGGACCGCGCAGCTCTGATACATCCACAGCGCCGTTCCGGGCCGCGAGAGGAACTCCACGTACGTCGAGGTCTGGTCGCCCACGAAGCCGGGGTCCGTGCCCTCCAGGTGGTTTACCATCGGCACCATGATGTCCACCAGGGACTCCAGGCCGGTGGGCTTCAACTGGTTGGCGTTCGACGTGAGCATGGTGCGCAGGCCGGGCGCGGCCTGCCGCACCAGCGCCCCGGCGGCCTGCACCTGCTCGTAGGTGATCCAGACGGGCGGCTCATCGCCGATCAGCGCATAGGCCCGGTCCAACCAGCCGCGCTCGCGCATGTGCGCGGTGAAATCCGCCAGGCCGCCCGCGGTGAGCGGGCCCGTGTATTCCACGCTCGTCATCCGCGCGCCGGACAGCCGCGTGGGCGCGGTGCCATCCAGGCTGGGCCCCCACGTCGCGTCGAACCCGCTCCATGCCTGGGGCCCGGACCCGCCCAGGAAGAGCCGGGGCTGCGTGATGCGGTGCTCCAGCGACAGTTGCTGGTAGCGCACGAGCAACGGCTGCAGCTCCGCGTAGGAGCAGTCGGCCCGGCCCAGGTGCGCGAGGCACACCTGCGCGGGTGACAGCGGAAACGCGGAGGCCAGCGACGACGTGCCCGGCATCATCGCCGCCACCACCGTTAGCTTCGCGGTCACCTGCCGCTGGAAGCCGCCCTCCGCCTCCACCGTCACCGTGCCCGTGTATTCGCCGGGCGGCGCGTCCGGCGGCACGTGCACGTCCACCCAGACGGCTCGCGCCTCGCGCGCGGGCACGTCGAAGGGGAAGGCGTTGCGCGGCTCACCGGCGATCTCGTCCGTGTCCGGCACCAGCCCGTCCGGCCACCGCCCCACCGGCTGCCCGGGCTCGGAGGGCTGCCGCGTGGTGAGGTAGGCCTGCCGGTACAGGGTGACGTCCGGCCCCGTCAGCGTCGCGGGCCCCTCCAACCCGGGCAGGCGGGCGCGCACGCCCTTCAGGCCCGTGTCCCCGCCGTGCAACGCCACCTGGAAGGAGACGAACTCATTGCGCGCGGCAGTGAGTCGTACCTCGGTGCTATTTCCTGGCGCGGTGTCGTCGGGGCGGACCTTCACCATCATCCCTTCGCCCCAGACCACGGGCTCCGCCGCGTACACCGGCCAGGCCACGGACAACGCCAGCCACCCGAGTCCACATTGACGAAGTGCCAGCATGGGGAATGAATGTGCACGGGCCGTGTGCGGCTCCAGCCTCCCGGCCGTACCGCCATCCCGGCCCGCCAGCGCTCCCAGGCTCGGATGCCGGAGGACGCCGCCCGCGCGCTGCTCCGCGAAGAGGGGGCTTTCATTCTCATCCCAATGAAATCCCAGACACGTGAACGCTCCCGGGCTTTCCGTTTCCGGCCTGGGATTGGGAGGGAAGGGAGGAGTGGGCTATGAAGCCGCCATGCCCAGAAATCTTGTTCTGCCTTTGTTCGCGCTGCTCGCGTTCGTCGGCTGTACCCATCAGGTGCGGCCGAGCCCCGCGCCCATGTCCAACGCGGGGACGCCCCTGGCGCTCCGCGCGCGCTACTTCATCTCCCCCGAGCAGAAGGCACGCATCGACTCGGACAGCTACTTCGTCCTGGGCGCCGGACACACCTGGAACATCGCCATTGGCGAAGGGCTCACGCGCAGCTTCCCGCAGATGATGGGCACCGTCTTCCAGTCCGTCCAGGAGGCCTCCGGCCCCGAGGACATGGGTGACGCGGACGTGCTCATCGTCCCGGAGATCCAGTACTTCGACGTCAACGGCGGTGGCTTCGTGTCGCAGTTGAAGCTGACGGTGCGCTCCCGGGGGAGCCAGGACGCCGTCCAGGTGAGTGACCTCATCGAGGGCGAGTCCCAGAAGAGCAAGGCGGCCTCGGCGTGGCTGGGTGGGGCCGCCGCGGGGCAGGAGGCCCTGCGGCAGTCCACCGAGATGGCCTTCGAGGACGTGATGCCCAAGGTCGCCACCCGCCTGCGTGAAATCTTCGCCAAGACGCAGGCCAAGGCGGCACCGGGCATGCTCTGACCCAAGACGCCAACGTCAACGAGCACTCAAGGGCCCGGAACCCAAACGTTCCGGACCCTCCGCGCCCTGCGTGGGGCGGCGGGGCTACTCGAGCAGCTCTCCCCGCTCAGCCTTGGCGACCAGCGACGCGGGCGGCAGGAAGTGCTTCCCGTAGCGCTCCGCCAACTGGCGCGCGCGGATGACGAAGCCTCGCGGCCCCGTGCCGGACGGGCCTTCGTAGCCGTTGATGTACTGCACCACGCCGCCCGTCCACGGCGGGAAGCCGATGCCCAGGATGGAGCCCACGTTCGCGTCCGCGGTGGAGCGCAGCACGCCCTCGTCGAAGCAGCGCACCGTGTCGATGGCCTCCGCGAAGAGCATCCGCTCCTTCATGTCCTCGAAGGGGATGGTGTAGCCGGGCTTCGTGTAGTGCTGCGTCAGCCCCGGCCAGAGGTTCGTCCGCTTGCCGTCCGCGTAGTCGTAGAACCCGCCGCCCGTGGAGCGGCCCTTGCGCCCGTGCTGGTCGACCATCGCGTCCATCACCGCGTAGCTGCCGTGGTCCACCCACGGCTGGCCCGCGGCCTCCATGGCCGCCTTCGTCTCCTGGCGGATCTTCCGGGGCAGCGTCAGCGTCAATTCGTCCACCAACTGGAGCGGGGCGGCGGGGTAGCCCGCCTGGAGTCCCGCCTGCTCGATGGACGCGGGCGCGATGCCCTCGCCCACCATGGCGATGGCCTCGTTGAGGAACGTGCCAATCACGCGGCTGGTGAAGAAGCCCCGGCTGTCATTGACGACGATGGGCGTCTTGCCAATCTGCACCGCGATGTCGATGGCCTTCGCCAGCGTCGCGTCGCTCGTCTGCTTCCCGGCGATGAGCTCCAGCAGCGGCATCTTGTCCACGGGGGAGAAGAAGTGCATGCCGACGAAGTCCGGCGGCCGCGCCACGCCCTCCGCGAGCAGGGTGATGGGCAGGGTGGAGGTGTTGGACGCCAGCACCGCGTCCGGGGCCACCACGCCTTGAATCTCCTGGAAGACCTTGTGCTTGAGCTTCACGTCCTCGAACACCGCTTCGATGACCAGGTCGCAGCCCGCGAGCGCGGCCGGGTCCTCCGCCGGGGTGATGCGCGCCAGGAGCGCGTCGCCCTTCTCCTTCGTGACGGAGCCCTTGGAGACGGCCTTCTCCACCAGCTTGACGGAGTAGCCCTTGCCCTTCTCCGCCGCGGCGAGCGTCACGTCCTTGAGCACCACGTCGATGCCGGCCTTGGCGCACACGTAGGCGATGCCCGCGCCCATCATGCCCGCGCCCAGCACGCCCACCTTCTTCGCGGTGTGCTGCGGGAAGCCCTTGGGACGGCCGCCGCCGGAGTTGATGTGCTGCATGTCGAAGAAGAACGCCTGGATCATGTTCTTCGCGACCTGACCGACGACGAGCTCCGTGAAGTAGCGCGACTCGATGGTGAACGCGGTGTCCACGTCCACCTGCGTGCTCTCCACCGCGACGGCCATGATGGCGCGCGGCGCGGGCATGTTGGTGCCCTTGAGCTGCTTGCGCAGGTTGGCGGGGAAGGCGGGCAGGTTCGCCGCGAACGCCGGGTGGGACGGCGTGCCGCCGGGAATCTTGTAGCCCTTCTGGTCCCACGGCTGCTGCGCCGTCGGGTTCGCCTTCACCCACGCCTTCGCCGCGGGCAGGAGCGCGTCCACGGACGGCACCACCTCATGCACCAGCCCCAGCTCCTTCGCCTCCTGCGGGCGGTAGCGCTGGCCCTGGAGCAGCACCTTCATCAGCGCGTCCGTGATGCCCAGCATGCGCACCGTGCGGACCACGCCGCCGCCGCCGGGCAAGAGGCCCAGCGTCACCTCCGGCAGGCCCACCTGCGCGCCCTTCACGTCCGCGATGATGCGGCGGTGGCACGCGAGGGCAATCTCCAGCCCGCCGCCCAGCGCCGCGCCGTTGATGGCCGCGACCACGGGCTTGCCCAGGGTCTCCAGCGCGCGCAGTTGCGCCTTGATCTCCTGGCCCAGGTCGAAGACCTGCTTCGCCTCGCTCTTCTTCACGTTGCGCAGGTCGTTCAGGTCGCCGCCCGCGAAGAAGGTCTTCTTCGCGGAGGTGATGACGACGCCGGTGATGGAGGCCTTCTCCTTCACCAGCCGGTCCACCGCCGCGCGCATGGACTTCACGTAGGCGGCGTTCATGGTGTTGGCGGACTGGGAGGGGTCGTCCATCGTCAAGACGACGATGCCGTCCGCGTCCTGTTCCCAGCGCAGGGTGTTCTGTTCGCTCATGGGTTCGCTCGAAGGTCTTTGAGAGGGGAGGGAGGGTTCAGACGCGCTCGACGAGGGTGGCCACACCCATCCCGCCGCCGACGCACAGGGTGACGACCGCGCGGCGCGCGTTGCGCCGCTCCAGCTCATCCACCACGGTTCCAAGGATCATGGCGCCGGTGGCGCCCAGCGGGTGCCCCATGGCGATGGCGCCGCCGTTGACGTTGAGCTTGTCGTCCGGGATGTCCAGGTCCTTCTGGTACTTGAGGACCACGGAGGCGAAGGCCTCGTTGAGCTCGAAGAGGTCGATGTCCTTCACCGACAGGCCGGCGATGTCCAGCAGCTTGCGGGTGGCCGGCAGCGGGCCGGTGAGCATGATGGTGGGCTCCGCGCCGGACGTGGCCACGGCGGCGATGCGCGCGCGAGGCGTGAGGCCCAGCGTCTTGCCCACCTTCTCCGAGCCCACGAGCACCAGCGCCGCGCCGTCCACGATGCCGGAGGAGTTGCCCGGCGTGTGCACGTGGTGGATGCGCTCCACCGCGTGGTACTTCTGGAGCGCCACCGCGTCGAAGCCGCCCATCTCCCCCATGGTCGTGAAGGACGCGCTCAACTGGCCCAGCGAGGCCACGGTGGAGTCCGGGCGCATGTGCTCGTCGCGGTCCAGGATGGTGAGCCCGTTCTGGTCCACCACGGGGACGACGGACTTCTGGAAGTAGCCGTGCTTCCACGCGTGGGCGGCGCGCTCCTGCGAGCGCACGGCGTAGCGGTCCACGTCCTCGCGGGTGAAGCCCTCCATGGTCGCGATGAGGTCCGCGGAGATGCCCTGCGGCACGAAGTAGGTGTCGTAGTTGGTGGCGGGGTCCATGGCCCACGCGCCGCCGTCGGAGCCCATGGGGACGCGGGACATGCTCTCCACGCCGCCCGCGATGACCAGGTGCTCCCAGCCGGAGCGCACCTGCTGCGCGGCCAGGTTCACCGCCGTCAGGCCGGAGGCGCAGAAGCGGTTGAGCTGCACGCCGCCGGTGGTGTCCGGCAGGCCCGCGGCCAGCACCAGCGTGCGCGCGATGTCCGCGCCCTGGTCGCCCACGGGGGACACGACGCCCAGCACCACGTCGTCGATGTACTTCGGGTCCAGGGTCGGGTGGCGCTGCTTGAGCGCGTCCACCAGGCCGACGAGCAGCGACACCGGCTTGGTGCCGTGCAGGGCGCCCTTCTTGCCCTTGCCGCGAGGGGTACGGACGGCGTCGAAGATGAATGCTTCCTGGCTCACGGGGAGCCTCCTTGTGAGAAGGGAGGGGGCTACAGGGACCGGGCGACGAGCTGCTTCACGACCCCGGTCGCGCCGGCGAAGATTCGCAGGACGCGGGGGGCCGCGAACAGAGGGGCGATGGGGATTCCGCTTTCCAGCGGGTCCGGGAGCGCGCACGGATGGTCCTGCCAGCCTCCGTCCGGATGGAGTAGAGGGTGGGCCATGAAGAAGAAGCCGTCCCCCTCCAGCGACCTGCCCTTCGAGACGTTCACCTGGGCGCAGGTTCGCGACGAGGTGAAGGTCCCTGGCAATGGCGAGGAGGACTCGGACCGCGTGCTCGTCCTCACCGGGAGTGTCGTCATCCCCCACGACCTGGGGCTGGACTTCCGCCAGGGCCTCTTCGCGCAGGATGACGAGGACGCGCCTCCGTTCACCGGCCTCATCGTGCGAGGCGACCTCACCGTCGAAGGCTGCGTGCTCAACTGGGAGAACGACTTCGGCCCGTTCCTCCAGGTGCACGGCAACCTCGTCGCGAAGCGCATCGCCATGGGCGGCGCGCGGCTCCACGTCACCGGCGACGTGACGACCGAGGACCTGGTGGCGGTCTACAACCACGGCAGCGTCTTCGTGGGCGGCAACCTCAAGGCCCGCACCCTGGCTTCGCATTACGCCTTCACGGTGGTGGGTGCCGTGGATGCGCACCGCTACCTGGGCCAGGACTCGAAGGTGTTCGCGGTGGCCGGTGGGGTGGAGGACGTGCGCGACCCCTATGACGCGAAGGGCGTCTTCGTGCCGGCGGTGGTGGCGGACGGCCGCGTCGACCTGGACAAGGCACGCGCCCGGCTCGCGGCGGGCAAGCCCATCGCCCGCGACGCGTTCACCAGCATCCGGGAGGCGTTCCGTCAGCTCGTCGCGAAGAAGCTCGCGGAGCCCGACAAGGTCAAGAGCCTGTCGCTGGAGGACAAGGGGCTCACGTCCCTGCCGGAGGAGCTCTTCCTGTTCCGCAAGCTGGAGAAGCTCAACCTCCGCCGCAACAACCTCCGCGCGCTCCCGGAGGCGCTGGGACAGCTCACGGAGCTGCGCGAGCTGGACCTGCGCGGCAACGGCCTGTTGGAGCTGCCGGAGTCCGTGGGCTCGCTGACGAAGCTGCGGGTCCTGGACCTGGAGGCCAACTGTCTCTGGCGGCTGCCGGAGTCGCTGTCCGGATGCGTCGAGCTGCGGCGGGTGAACCTGGTCAACAACCCGTACGCCTCCGTCCGGCGGGCCTTCGGGAGCTGGCGGCAGGTCCAGCTCATGTTCGACTTCCCGGAGGTCCTCACGCGGCTGCCGAAGCTGGAGGTGCTCACCTTCGAGGGAACGCCGCTGCGCACGCTGCCGGCGCGCCGCTTCGACAGCGCGACCTTGAGCCAGGCCACGGTCCTCCGTTCGCTGGTGACGCAGGTGGATCCGGCGCTGCACGCCCAGCTCCAGGTGGACGTGGAGCGCAGCCGGGAGAGCGCGGCGGCCTATGTCGGCTACTGGTTCCGCCCGGAGACCCTGCGCCTGGAGTCCTTCTACGACGCGAAGGCGGACCGCCATGACTTCGCGGAGGTGCTCGCGCTGCTGGCGCTGCTCTTGCGCATCACCATCCCCGTGGCGGCGCCCTACGAAGAGACGCTGGAGAAGTTCCGGGCGCGGAGCCAGGAGATCGCCCGGCACCTGGACTGGGACGGCGACAAGCCCCGGCACGTCCACGCGCTCTTTGGAGCGCTGCGCGACGCGCTGGGGCCGCTGGGCGAGCCGTATCCCGGCGACGCGCTCATCGCGGGCCTGCGGGACGTCTTCGCGGCCCACGCCGGCTGAAGCCCCCTGGTGACTCGGGTCATCAGATGGTGAATGGCGTCATCGCGCCGGGCGGGGAGCGCTCGGCCGAAGTGACTGATTTCACGGCGGATGGGGGTTGGCATGTGTCCTGCTTTTGCGTCACGGCATGTCCATCTCCTCCCTGAACCGCGCGTCCTTCTTCCAGCCCTCCTCGAGCATCTCCCAGCTCAAGCCGGCGGCCGCTCCGGCTCAGGGTGGGGTGGGCGCCTCGGCGCAGCAGCCCCGGAACGACCTGCGCCGGATGTTCATGGCCGACTCCTTCGAGGCGGGCCCGAGCCGGCTGGGTGGCGCCTCCGGGGACTTCCAGAAGCAACTGTCGGAGGTCGTGGCCCAGCTCACGCAGTTGGTGAAGATGCTCCAGACGCAGTCGCCCGCGGCGCTGGGCCAGGGCGCGGAGGGTGCCGCGTCCGCGGTGGGCGGCGTGGGCGGTGCGGCCCCGGCGCAGCAGGCGGCTCCCACGGCAGAGGGCGCGGCTCCGGCCTCCAGCGCGGACGCTCCGGCGCACCCCACGTACAACAGCGACGCGGGCCCCGGCTTCGGCCCGCCGTCCGCCGGATCCACGGAGCCCGCGCCCGCGAACGCGCCGTGGCTCGCGAAGAACAACGTCGGGTCGCCCTACAACAGCAACATGCAGCTCATCGACGAGAGCCAGAAGGGCCAGTTCAAGTACACCAACACCTTCACCAACAAGACGAACGAGCCTCAGACCCTCACGCTCTGGAACAAGACGGGCGAGAACGGCAACCCGAACGACGGACAGAACTTCGACAAGAGCACGCCCAAGACGTTCACGCTCCAGCCCGGCCAGTCGCAGGTGGTGGCGTTCGACAGCAACACCAGCGTGGCGTGGTGCGCGTCCAAGGACGGCACGGCGAAGCCCGGCGCGAACTCCGGTCAGACCTGGGGCGAGGCCACGTTCGCGAACTCCGGCACCGGCTGGAGCGGCTTCGACACCAGCCAGATTTCCCCCGCGGGCCACAACGGCAAGATGTCCATCACCAACGAGGCGACCGGCAAGACGGTGACGGAGGCCAACGCCTGGCAGACGGAGAAGGACGACCCCGCGCTCCACGACGTGGGCGTCCCCGCCGGTCCGCTGAACCTGCGCACGGAGATCGGCTGAAGGCCATCCAACCCGCGATGACTCAAAGGCCGAGCGCCGCCTTGCACGTCTTCACATACAGGTCCCGGAAGAGGTTGTCCGGGTCCGTGCGCTGCTTCACGGCCTGGTACGTCTCGCGGTTCCAGATGCTCCAGAAGGTCTCCTCGTCATAGTAGTTGTAGGAGATGAGCGTCTTGGTGCCGTTGACGCGCTGGAGCTCGTCCTCCAGCTCCTTGTAGACGTTGCGTCCCGGCGGCTGCTTCATGCCGTACACGGCCAGGTCCAGGAACAGAGGGTCCTTCATCCCGGACCACCACCGGGGCGTCAGCCATTCGTAGTCGCGCGTCCGCCGGAAGGGCACGCACCACACGGGGTAGTGACGCATCTCGCGGTGGTACCAGTCCATGAACGCGGCCGTGCCGGAGAAGGGGACGAACACGTCCACGATGACGGGCGGGTCCTTCTTCGGCAGCAGCCGGGTGAAGCGGTTGGCCGTCCTCAGCACGCTGTCGGAGTGGATGAGCCTTCCGAACAGCGCCCGCGCGAGGAGGTTCTTCGGTCTGACGTGCGTGACGCCCCGGTTGTAGCGGAAGAGGTAGTCATACGTCGTCAGGTAGTCCTCGCTCCGGCGCGGGATGCTCTCGCAGTAGGCCGTGAGCCAGTCGTAGCGGTGGACGTACGGGGCCCGGTCCACGAAGTGGCCCACGCACAGCACGTGCTTCGTGGGAGAGAAGATCTGCCCGTCCAGGTAGTCCGCGCCCGGGTCCTGGAAGTGGTGCCAGATGCCCTGCTGGAAGGACTCCAGGGTGGTGTGCGTCTCGTTCGTCACCCGCACGTAGGGCGCGCAGCGCGTGAGCCTGAAGCGCACCTTGGACAGGATGCCCAGCGTCCCGAACGAGCCGTGCATCATCTGGAAGAGGAGCGGCTCCTGCGTCGGGGAGCAGCGCAGCACGTCTCCCTTCGCGGTGATGACCTCGTACTCCAGGCACGTGTCGTGGAAGCCGCCCTGGCGGAAGGACATGGACTCGATGGAGCACCCCGCGATGGCGCCCCCGAGCGTGATGGTCTTGTGCTCGGGGACGATGAACGGGATGAGCCCGTGCGGCAGGGTCGCGCGCACCACCGCGTCGAAGGTGGCCGCGGGCTCGGCGGTGCAGGTCATCCCCACGGGATCGATGTCGAGGATGGCGTCCAGGTCGCCCAGGTCCACCTTCTCATCGCGGCGCCGCGCATCGAACCGCTTGGGGACGCTGTGGGGTGGGGACTTCTTCTTGAAGGACGCGGGCCCCTGGCCCTTACGTTGCCTCAATTGCTGGCTGATGGCTTCGACCTTCGCCTCGTGAAGCGCCTCCGCCCGTGAAGAGCCCTCCACCCGGGGACCGCCTGTCACAGACTCCGTGCACATCCGTTTCCTCCGTTGGCGGAAGGGTGGGGATGCCGCGGCGCGTGGTGAGCCCTCGCCTGTCGGAGCGGGGCCAACCCGGACGCCCACCCACCGGGCGGGCGTCCGGGCGGCTGGGGCCGCTCAGGTGGCTTCGAGCCGGCGGCGCAGCTCCGTGGTGCTGACCTCCTGCGTGCCGCCCCGGTCCATCAGCGTCTGTCCATCCTCGGAGTAGAGCGCTGGACGCCGGTACAATGTGCGCAGGGCGTGCAGGTGCGGGTAGACGATGGAGGCCCGGGGGCTCAGCTCGCGCAGGTGCTTGCGCAGCAGGGGGGCATACCTGGGGCTCTGCGCCGGGAAGATGTGGTGCTCCTGGTGGTAGCTGAAGTTGAAGTGCAGCCAGTTCATCAGCGGGTGGGTCTCCACGCTGGCGGTGTTCACGAAGGGGTTGTCCGTCTCCTCCGCCGCGGGCTGCATCCAGTGGTTGGTGGCGATGTAGATCATCAGCGTGACGTTCCCGATGAGCAGCGGCAGCACCAGCGCGTAGAACGCGGCCCGGGGCCCCAGGACCCACCCGAGCGCCACCCAGCCCGCGGTGACGAGCACCGTGAGCACGCGCTCCCGGGTCCGGTGCAGGTGCACGTGCTGGAACGCGGGCAGCCGGCAGTGGTGCCAGAGGAAGGCCTGTCCCTGCGCGGTGAAGAAGACGCTGAAGCTGATGAAGCTCAGCCAGTGTCCGGAGCCGGGGGACATCGCGTGGAACAGCTTCGCGAACCCCTGGGTGTGCCAGTCCGTCCTGCGCGGGAGGATGTCCGGATCCCTCACCAGGACGTTGGCGGCGCCGTGGTGGGCCTGGACGTGCCAGGCCCTCCAGTTGCCCGGCGTCACCAGGAAGGGCGCGAAGCCCACCCAGCCCAGCAGGCTCTCCCACTTGCGGCCGTGGAACACCGAGTGGTGCAGGGCCTCATGCGCGGCGAGCCCCACGGCGGTGATGAGCTGGCCCAGCGCGAACGCGATGAGCAGACAGGCCCAGTGGGGCAGCGTCCAGGTGCCGAGCACCCAGATGAGCGCCGCCTCCAGCGGCACCAGGCACAGCGCCACGATGCCTCGCAGGGGTTGTCGTTCGAAGGCCTCCGGAGGCAGCACGCGGCGCAGCTCCGAGCGGAGCCGCTTGGCGTCATCCGGGGACAGGGGGATGGAAGAAGTGGAATCAGTCATGGCGGTTGCCTGGACGGGAGAAGGGGTTGTCAGGCCATGGGACGGGCGATGCCGCCTTCGACGAGCATCCGCAGGCGGCCGGCTTCGTCATGCGCCGCCACGGTGCCGCACTGGAGCAGGTCGCCCTCCACGCGAGGGGCGAGCGACTTCAGCGTGAGGCGGCGGGGAGCCCGGGAGTCGTGCGCCACCAGGTCGCGGTCGAACGTGGCCCGCTGGACGCCCACGGGCGCGAACACGTCATTGGACACGCCGTCCACGTGCATCGCGCTGAGGCGCAGGGCCGCGTCCAGCACGAGCGCCGGCACGCCGTGGCCCGCCTGCCGCGGAGTCTCCGGCAGCCCGAGCCGCGCGAAGCGGGCGTCCTCCTCCAGGCGGATCTCCTCCAGGCAGTCGAACATCCTGCGCAGCTCGATGGGGGAGCCCGTGGCGCAGTGCGGGTCGTGCACGGGCAGGCCGTGGCCCGAGGCGCGGGCGGCCTCCAGCCGGGGTGGGGGCCGGGGGGGCTCCGCCGTCAGCGTGAAGCGGGCCTCGGCGTAGACGAGGTCGCGCTCCAGCACCACGCCGGAGGCATGGACGATGTCCCCCGTGAGCTTCACCCGCACGCTGTGCTCGCCCGGGGCATCGGTGAGGGGCGTGCACTCGGCGCGCAGGGACTGCTGGCCGCCGGGCTTCACGCGGATGAAGCGGGAGAAGCGGACGTCCTCGATGGTGACGGTGCGCAGCTCGGGGCGTGCGTCGTCCAGGGCCGCCTGGAACATCAGGTCCAGGGCCCAGGCGCCGGGCAGGGTGGGCGTGCCCCGGACGAGGTGGTCCTCCAGGCACGGGACGCTCGCCGCGTCGACGGTGAGCGGCCTTCGCGTGGGACGCGGAGGCTCCGGCGTGGGCGCGGGCGGGGCGAGGACCTCCAGGTGGTAGAAGGCGCGCTCGCTCTCGGTGAGCTGGACGTTGATGGGTTGGACGGGCTGGCCGTCCACCAGTTGGAGGAAGAGCGCCTCGCCCTCCTCCGCGCGGATGCCGCGCAGCCGGCGGCTGGCTCCGAGCACGCGGTACTCCGAGCCGCGCGTCATGCCGATGCCGTCCCAGGCGAGCCAGCCCACGCTGCACCACTGCACGTCCTGGCGCGCGTCACTGACCCAGGCGCAGAGCCGGTCCAGCGCTTCGTTCGCCGCGCCGTAGTCCGCCTGTCCGTCGTTGCCGATGTAGCTGAACGCGGAGGTCAGGACGTGGAAGGGCACGGGGACCGGGAGGTGGCGAGCGCAGGCCTCGCGCAGGTTGCGCAGTCCCAGCAGCTTGGTGTCCAGCGTGCCGCGCAGCTCCGTGAGCCGGCGGCGGTGGAGCTTCTTGGACACCTGCGTGCCCGCGCCATGGACCACCAGGTCGAGCCGTCCGTGTTCGCGGAGCAGCTCCGCCACCACGCGGTCCACGTCCTCGGGACGGGTGACGTCCGCGGCGCGGTAGGTCATCTGGCCGGGAAGCCGCATGAGCCCATCGAGCGTGGTCCGCAGCTCGCGCACGGCCAGGTGGCGCTCGAAGCGTGCTCGCAGCGCGGGCATGCGCACGGAGCTGTCGCGGGCGAGCTCTGAGGCATAGAACTCGCGCTCCACGGCGCCCAGTTCCTCGTCGCGCGCCTGGAGCACGCGCTCGGGAGCGTCGGAAGGGTCGCTGCGGCCCAGGAGGACGACCTTGCAGCCGTACCGCTTGAGCAGCGCTCCGGCGAGGACGGCCGTCACGCCGCGTCCCCCGCCCGTGAGCAGGACCACCGAGTGGGAGTCGAGCGTGACGGCGGGCCGAGCCGGGACGTCCGTGGGCTGGAGCAGCCGGACGCAGCGGACGGAGCCGTCGAAGCAGACCTCCACCGGAGCGGTGTCGTCACCGGAGCCCAGCTCGGACGCGACGTGGTCGAGCGCCATGCGGAGCGGAAGCGGACCCGTGGCGATGGCGCGGATGCCACGCGAGGGGACCTCGCGGCCCAGGGACTTGAGCAGGCCGGCGAAGAGGCCGGTGACGGGGTGCAGCGTCCGGCGCGCGCCGACGCCGCCGATGCACAGGCTCGCCAGCGTCACGTTGCCGGAGGACAGTGCCTCATAGGCGCGGCGGGCGGACAGGAAGAGCAGCTCCAGCGCTTCATGGCGAAGGGCCGTGTCCGCGACGACGGAGGACTCGTTCTCCTGCGAAGGGAGCCGGCACACCGCGATGATGACCTGAGGCTCGAAGCCGAGCGCATCCAGGCCCGCCTCCGCGGTCTCCTCGCGAGTCAGGTCGATGCCGTGGAGCCGCGCCCCCGCATCGGAGGCACCCGAGTGGATGATGCGGAACTCAGGGCCGCAGACGTCGTGTGCCTGGGCCGAAAGTTCACGGGCCACGGCCTCGTCCTGAGCGATGAACAGCACCCGACGGCCACGGAGCCGTGATGCGCCGGTCGTCAGGGCCGGGCGCTCGACGAGCACAGGCGCGTGGTAGCGGATGGGAGCCGAGTGGTCGAAGCCCTCAGCGGCCTCCGAGCTGGGAGCGGAGGTCGACAGCGAACGAGCCTCCCCCAAGCGAGCCGAGTCCGCCCGCGCCTGCACGGCCCCGGTGGCGGTCGCCTCGGAGTCGGGCCGCGCAGGGAGCGGCGCGATGGCGCCTGATGCAAACGGAGCGCCATTCCCACGGGCCTCCAAGCTGCCCGCCCCCGGCGCGGAGCGGCCCAAACCTGTCCGACTGTCGGACAAGTTCCCGTAGTTCGACTGGGGCGGCAGCCCCTCGCGACCGAAGTTGCCCAAACCTGTCCGACTGTCCGACAGGTTTTCTCGGCCCGGCAGCCCCTCGCGACCGTGGTTGGCCAAACCTGTTGTCCGACTGTCCGACAGGTTCCCGCTTCCCGGCTGGGGCGGCAGCCCCTCGCGGCCGCGGTCGTCCAAACCTGTCCGACTGTCGGACAGGTTCCTGTGGTCCGACTGGGGCGGAAGCCCCTCGCGGCTGCGGTCGTCCAAACCTGTCCGACTGTCCGACAAGTTCCTGTGGTCCGACTGGGGCGGCAGCTCCTTGCTGCCGTGGTTCTGCAAACCTGTCCGACTGTCCGACAGGTTCCCGTGGCCCGGTTGGAACAGCAGCCCTTCCGGCCCGGCATGGTCCAAACCTGTCCGACTGTCCGACAGGTTTCCGGTGTTCGGGTGGCGCGGCTGCGTCCGAGCCATCTCAGGTGATGCCGAGAGACTGGAGCGGCGCGGCAGCTCGCTTGCGTCCGCTCGGGTCGGTCCTCCCTGGCTGTCCAAACCTGTCCGACTGTCGGACAGGTTCGTGCGGTTCGCCGCCGGCAGGGCGGTACCTTCGAAGTCTCGATTCTCAGCACCGGGAACTGAAGGCATGCCCGAGGGCGTGGCGGCCGTCGCTGAAGCTCTGCGCTCCGCGGAGGGAGACCTCTCCGTCACCGATTGTTCCTCCGGGGCTCCAGGCCGGGCGCCGAGGCCAGGATGAAGCTGGAGCACCAGCCGTGTGCCGGTCGCGGCATCCGGATGGAATCGCAGCGTGACGGCCTGTCCTTCGGCGGCGGCCCGCACCGCGCTCAGCACCTCTTGTGCCTCCCGGGCGGAGTGGGGCGGCAACGTGAGGCCCGGTCCTGAGCTGGAGCCCGTGGCTTCGGACATCCGCAAATGGCACAGCGGCTTCAGGCCCTTCGCTTCCGCCATCGCGGCCGTGGTCACCGCCAACATCGTCATGCCCTCTTCGGGCGCGGATGCGGCGGGGCCTTCCCCGGGCCTCTTCACGTGAGCGCTGCCCACCAGCACCAGCTCGAAGCCGCTGTCCAACAGGGCCCTGGATGCCCGCAGCGACGCGGCCAACGTGCTGGCCCCCGCGTCCACCACGAAGTTCGGACCCTTGGTGTCGAGCACCCCCGCCACCCGCCCCGGCGTGACGTTGGGCATCATCCCCTGGAGCGTGTACGGCCCGGACGGCCGCAGCGCGCTCACCGCAGCGTGGAGCCGGTCCACCAGCGACAACAGCCGCGCGGCGTCCGGAGTCCGCTGGATGTGCTCGCGCAGCCTGCGCCGTGTGGAGTCCGCCAGCACCCGCTGCGTGGCCTCCACGCCCCGGCGCGTCTTGCCCTCCAACCCCAGGACGATGGCCGTCCCCGTCCGCAACGAATCGAACGCCCCCAGCTTCTTCACGGCGTCGCTCGCGACGATGAGCCCCAGGTGCTGCGTGAGGTCCATGTCCTCGGTGATGTCCGGCAACAGCCGCACGGACGCGGGCAGCCGCATCCCCTTCGCGTCGAAGCGTACCTCCGGGAACATCCCCTCTGCGGCCACCACCACCAGCTCTTCACTCTTGGAGTGCACGGCCCTGGCGCGCGGCGCGAGCGCGCCTCCCCGGTACTCCTCCAACACCAGGTGCGCGTTCGTGCCGCCAAAGCCGAATCCGTTCGTGGCCGCCCGGCGCGGATGCTCCCCGTTCTCCGGCCACGGCTGCTCCCGCGTGCTCACCTCGAAGTCCGGCCCGAGCGCTCGCAGCCCCGCGCCTGGACGGTCGAAGTGGGACTGTGGCGGGATGCTCCGGTGCTCCAGCGCCTTGCACAGCTTGATGACCGAAGCCGCGCCCGCGGCCCACCCGACATGGCCGATCAACGCCTTCACGCTCGCGAGCTGGAGTCCCTTGCGCTTGCCGCCGAAGACGCGGCCAATCGACTGCAGCTCGGTGGTGTCTCCGGCCGGCGTGGCCGTTCCGTGCGCTTCGAGGTACTGGATGGACGCCGGTTCAACGCCCGCCGCCGCGTAGCACGCCTCCATCGCGGCCACCTGTCCGTCCGCTCTCGGGACGTTCGCGGAGCTGCTGCGCCCGTCGCTGGACAGCCCCGCGCCACGGATGACCGCGTGCACCCGCAGCCCCGCGGAGACGGCGTCCTCCAGGCGCATCAGGCCGACCACTCCCGCGCCCTCTCCGAAGATGACGCCATCCGCGCGCTCGTCGAACGGCCGGCTCCCCGTCGCGGAGAGCCCCTTGAACTGGGAGAACAGACAACTGTTGCCCGGCCCCGGTGAGAACACCCCGCCCGCGAGCACCAGGTCGGCCTCGCCGCGCTCCAGCGCCTTCATCCCCAGCGCGATGGCGTAGAGCGACGAGGCACACGCCGCGTCCAGCAGCACCGTGGATACGCTCGGGCCCACCACGTCCGTCACCACCGCCTGGAGGGTGGGGTGCGGCGCCAGCTCGGAGGACGTCGCGGTGACGCCCAGCGCCTCACGCATCAGCGCGGAGAAGTCCCGCGCCGTCTCTCCCCGTGCGCGCAGCAGGGCCTCTCCCGCTTCCACGCACAGCGCTTCGTCGTACTCGGGCGAACCGTCCGCGGTGGAGCCGAGCAGGCACTGGATGCGTCCCGGCGCGGTGGACCGCAAGGGCTCCATCGCCTGGCTGAGCGCAATGGCCAGCAAGCGCTGCTCTCGGCCATAGCGCAGGAAGCGCTCCGGCGCGATTCCCGGAGGCGGCGCGAGGTCGCTGTCCAGGACCCGCCCGGAGAGCAGCGTGTACGTGCGGTCCGGAGTCACCGCCGGACCCACGAAGTCCACGACCTGATCCGGATGGCTCACACCCGTGTCGACGATGCCGCTGATGCCCCGCTGGATGTTCCGCCAGTACGTCTCCGGATCCTTCGCGCCGCCCGGGAGCATGCAGCCCAGCGACACCACCGCGATGGCCGGAGCCACCGGCGTCACGGCCGCAGGGGCCACGGGCAGCGAATGGTCCACGGACGTCAGCGCCACGGATGCGTCCTTCGGCAGGATCCGCTGGACCATGCGCGTGAGCCGCCCCCCGGTGCCGCAGTCCACGAACCGCGCGCAGCCCGCGCCCACCAACGTCTCCACCGCGCCCGGGAAGTCGAAGGGCCGCACCAGGTGGGACGCGAGCGCCCCCGCCAGCTCGGACCCGCCACGTCCGTACACCCGCCGCTCGATGGGCGAATAGATGGGCCCCCGCGCCGGATGCACGGACAGGCCCGCGAGGCTCGCGCGGAACGCGGTGACCGCGGGCGACAGGCTCGGGTGGTGGAACGGGTAGCGGCTGGAGATGAACGTGAAGCCCTTGCCCTGCCGCTCCAGGAACGCGCGCAACCGCTCCAGCTCCTCACGAGGCCCCGCGACCACGGTCTGCCGCGAGTGATTGCGGCCCGCGACCTCCAGCGTCCTGGCCCCGCTGTGCGCTATTGCCCCGACGGTCTCCGGCTCCGACAAGGCGACCGCCGCGAGCGTGCCCAGGTCGTCCGGCACCGTCTGGAGCGACCGGATGCGACGGCACACCACCTCCGCGCCCGTGCGCAGGTCCATGGCTCCCGCCGCGGTCATCGCCGCGATCTCCCCGAAGCTGTGCCCCACGAACACGTCCGGCCGGGTGCCCTGACGCTCCATCCACCGCGCCCCCAGCACGCCGGACAGGAAGATGCCGAGCTGATCCAACAGCGGCGCCGCGTCCAGCGCCCGGTCCACCTGGGCCACGTCCTCCGCCGCGAGCAGTGGACCCACGTCGATGCCCTGCGAACGGCAGGCCTCCGACACCGCCAGCAGCTCGTCACGCAGCTCCGGCTGGAGCGCCTTCAACTGGAGGAAGAGGGCGGGCTCGAACGTGCCCTGTCCGGCGAACAGGAACGCGGTGGCGTTGGCCGGCAACGCAAGTCCGGACGTGGGCACCGGCTCCGGAAGACGCACCGTCCGCGAAACGCCGCGCGGGGCCGTGTCCGCCAGCAGCGTCCGCGCCAGCTCGCGCACGGCCTCCGGGAACAAGGCCTGGACGCCTGCGCCTCCCTGCAGGGCGAGGTCGCGGAAGCTCTTCGGACCCGTGGGCTCGTGCAGTGCCGCCAGCGACTCAAAGCTGCGCTGGAAGGACTTCGGGAACGCGCGCAGCACGCCCTGCCGGTCCGCGCAGAGCACGGTCTGGTAGCCGCAGGCCACCGGCGTGCCGTCGCCCTTCAGCGTGCGGAAGCAGAAGCGCAGGGACACCTCGCCTCGCTCCTCCAGGGACGTCAGGATGATCAGCCGGTCTCCCAGCACCGCCGGGGCCAGGTTTCGCGAATAGCCCTCGTAGGTGAGCAGGAGCACCTGGTCGAAGTCGCGCCGGAACTCGGGCTCCTCGAAGGCGTGCGGGCTGAAGAGCAGGTGCTCCCGGCCGGCGCACTGGAACTTGAAGTTGGTGAGGAAGTGATGGCTCCCGTAGGCCATCGTGTCATCGAAGTGGATGTCGTACGGGACGGCGAAGAAGTCCATGGTGGTGGCTCCTGGAAGGTGACGGGTCAGGACGCGCGCGCGGCCGGCAGCAGGCCGTCCACGGTCCCGGAAAGGCCGGCGTCCACCACCCAGATGGCGCCATTCACGCGCTGGGTCTTCGGCCCCAGCAGCAGCTCGGTCACGTCCGCGACGTCGTCCGCGGTGCACAGCCGTCCTCCGGGCGTCGCGGACTCCCAGCGCGCCACGCGCTCCGGGGCGTCCGGGAACATGCCCAGCAGCTCCCCGTGCACGGGCCCCGCGGACACGCAGTTGGTGCGGATGCCATCCGGCGCCAGCTCCGCGGCCAGGTAGCGCGTGAGCGACTCCACGCCCGCCTTCACCACGCCCTGGCAGCCCAGGTCGTGCATGTACCGTTGGGACATGGACGTGGACATGGTGACGATGCTCCCGCCCCCACGCGCGGCCATCAGCGGACGGGCGCGCATCGCGCACTCGTAGGTGCCGGTGATGCAGGTGCGGAACGCCTTGTCCCAGTCCCGGGGCGCGATGCGGTCGAACGGACCGATGAGCCCGTTGGACGCGTTGCACACGAGCAGGTCGAGCCCGCCCAACTGCTCGCGGATCGCCGCGAACATCCGCTCCAGGTGCTCCTCCTGCGCGACGGAGCCCCACAGGTGGACCGCCCTGCCGCCCGCGTCGACGATGTCCCGCGCCGTCCTCTCTCCGTCCTCACGCGAGTGGAACGAGTTGACCACCACCGTCGCCCCCGCGCGCGCCAGCCGCGTCGCGATGACCCGGCCAATGCCCTTCCCCGAACCCGTGACGAGCGCGACCTTCCCCGCGAACGGCAGCTCCGTGCGCAACGGAACAGGCGCGGGCGCAGCGAGGATGGGCGCGCGAGGCCTGGTTTCCACCACGGGCGGCGCGGCCGGCAGCAGCGCACGGGCCGCGTCGGCGATGGCGGCCATCGTGCGCAGGCGCTGCGACGGCTTCGGCGCGTCGCCCAGCCCCAGCTCCTTCATGAGCACGGCCATCACCTCCGCCTGCTTCACGGAGTCGATGCCCAGCTCGTCCTCCAGGTCCGCGTGCGGCGTGAGCAGCTCCTCCGGGTAGCGCGTCACGCGCGCGAACACGGCGCGCACGCGAGTCAGGAGATCCGGAGCGTGGGTTCCAGCACGCGCCTCGACGCCAGCGCTCACGGCGGACGCCACCGGAGGCGGCGCGGACGTGACGACGGGCGACGGGGCCGTTCCCAGCGCCTCCTTCACCGCTCCCGCGATGGCGCCGAGCGTGCGCGCCTTCCCGTTCCGCGGCAGCCGGTCCGGCGGCAACTGGAACTCCCGAGCGATGACCGCGGCGATCTCCGCGAGCTTCACGGAGTCGATGCCCAGCTCGTCCTCGAGCTGCGCATGCTCCGTCAGGATGTCGAGCGGATACCGCGTGACGGACGCGGCGCACTGCCGCACCTGCTCCAGGATGTTCGAAGGCGTGGATGTATGGGATTGGGAAGAACGCGCGGACATGATGGCCCCTGTCGGTTCAATGCGTGACGGGGGCCGACTGTAAATGGGGGTCTGACACGTGCCGCGAAGCGACGCGCACAGCTCACAGCAATCAAGGAGGCGGTGAAGATTGCTCGTGCGCGGGAATGCGCGCGCCCTCTTCACGAGCCACGCGAGCACGCCGCCATCCCAGCCACAGGGGAATGCATAGCGAAGGCAGCGTGAGCAGATCCGTGACGTCCACCGTGTGCATCGTGGGCCGGACCGCGGGAATGCGCGCGCCCGCGAGCCCCGCGCGCAGCGCGTAGAAGGGCCACTGCAGCGCGCCCAGCGCCCAGCGCCACGCATCCCCGGCGTCGGAGGAGAGCTTCGTGGCGCCGAAGCACAGCCCCGTCAGCACCACCGCGCCCACGAGCACCGGGAACGACGGGTAGAATTCCCGCACGCGCCGCTGGAACGCCTGCTCCCACAGCGCCTGGAGGAGCAGCGGGAACATCGCGAGCCCGGCGACGTCGGAGAGCTTCCCCGTCCACCACGACGGCCAGCGCGCCTTGAACACGTGGTCGTTCAGCACGAGCAGCACCACGGCCAGGAGCACCGCCGGATGCAAGAGGCCGCTGGCCGGAAAGGGCTTCGCCCCGGTGGATGTCACGCCCGCGCGCATGGGGGGCACTGTCACACTCGCCGCCGGGACATGGGAAGGCCCGTGATTGCGAGGGTTTGGAGGACGCGGCGGAAAATAAAAGAGCCGTGTCGATTCTCCCCGGGCCCATTCGTTGCGTCCCTGAAGGCAGGAAGAAGGACACCCCCCGCGGCCCGAAGGCGCGCGGCAGGAGACACGACCGTGCGATTCATGATCATCCGCAGGGCGGACAAGGACACGGAGGCCGGCGTGCTTCCGGACGAGAAGCTGCTGGCCGCCATGGGCGCCTACAACGAGGAGATGGTGAAGGCGGGCGTGATGCTCCAGGGCGAGGGCCTGCATCCGAGCAGCAAGGGCGCCCGCGTGAAGTTCACGAACGGCAAGCCGGCCATCATCGACGGTCCCTTCACGGAGACGAAGGAGCTCATCGCCGGCTTCACCCTCATCCAGGTGAAGTCGCGGGAGGAGGCGCTGGCGTGGCTCCAGCGCTGGCCGTCCATCGACGCGGGCGGCAACGTGGAGCTGGAGCTGCGCCAGGTCTTCGAGGACGACGACTTCGGCGCCGAGTTCACGCCCGAGCTGCGGGCGCAGGAAGCCCGCATCCGGGAGCAGGGCGCGAAGAACAGCCGCTAGTGCCGCGATGGCGCCTCCGCGTGACATAGACTGCCGCGCTCCCGGGGCCGGAGTGAAGGCAGGTGCAGCGATGTTCCAGCGGCTGGTGCTGGTGTGCGCGGTGTGTCTCATGGCGTGCGGAGGCAAGCGGGTGGCCACGGGGCCGGGCTCGCCGCCGGACCGGGTGGACGACGGCTGGGACGTGGCCTCCTTCGAGGACACGGCCATGCAGCGCCCGTGGTTCGACGCGCTGGAGCACGACGTGTCCGAGGGCACGGTGGAGACGCCAGACGCGGTGCTCGTCGCGAAGGGAGGCCAACTCGTCTACGAGCGCTACTGGAACGACTTCACGCGGGAGCAGGCGCACGACCTGAGGTCCGCCACGAAGAGCGTCACGTCGCTGCTGGTGGGCATGGCGCACGAGCGCGGGCTCCTGCCGGACCTGGACGCGCCGGTGCTCCCGCTGCTGCCACACCTGTCGCCGGTGAAGAACGCGGATCCGCGCAAGGAGCGCATCACGCTGCGCCACCTGCTCCAGATGCGCTCCGGACTGTCGTGCGATGACTGGGACCCCAAGTCCCCCGGCAACGAAGAGCGGATGTACGACACGGACGACTGGGCCCGCTTCATCGTGGACGTGCCCATGCGGGACGAGCCCGGCACCGTGACGCGCTACTGCACGGGCGGCGTGGTGCTGCTGGGCGCGGTGCTGGAGCACGTCAGCGGCCGCTCCATCCCGGACCTGTCGCGCGAATGGCTGTTCACCCCCATGCAGGTCCAGGACGTCACCTGGCAGCCCGCGGGCAAGCAGGGCACGGACACCGGCGGCCACCTGCGCCTGCGTCCGCGTGACTTCCTCAAGGTGGGGCAGCTCATGCTCGACGGTGGCGCGTGGCACGGCGAGCGCCGGGTCTCCGAGGCGTGGGTGGCGGAGTCCCGCAAGGCGCTGGGGCCGCTGGGCGACGCGGGCTACGGGCTCCTGTGGTGGAGCACCCGCTTCGTCATCAACGGCACCCCGGTGGAGGTGTCCTTCGCGCGGGGCAACGGAGGGCAGTACGTCTTCGTCGCGCCTTCGCTGGGCGTCACCGCGGCCTTCACCGGCAGCCATTATAATGATGCGGGCTCGGCGCTCCCCCTGGTCCTGTTCGGACAGTACGTGCTGCCGGCGGCGCTCGGGCTGGAGCGGCCGGGGGCTCGGGACGGGCTCGTGTCGTCCGTCCGACGGTGACCGCCCGGGCCCCATCCGGATTCAGACGGGACGGTGCGCTTCTTGGATGACCGCGCGCTGACGGGTGGGCAACGTCCGCCGTGGCATGGCACCTCCGAAAGCACCTCGCACCCGCAAGAGCTCCGACCCCTCCGGCTTCGTCCGCGTCCGGGGCGCGCGCGAACACAACCTGAAGCACGTGGACGTGGACATCCCTCGCGACGCGCTGGTGGTCTTCACCGGCGTGTCCGGCTCCGGCAAGTCGTCGCTGGCGTTCGGGACGCTGTACGCGGAGGCGCAGCGGCGCTACTTCGAATCCGTGGCCCCGTATGCCCGGCGCCTGATTGATCAGGTGGGCGTGCCGGAGGTGGACGCCATCGACGGGCTGCCCCCGGCGGTGGCGCTCCAGCAGCACCGGGGCGCGCCCACGTCCCGCTCGTCGGTGGGCAGCGTGACGACGCTGTCGAACTCCGTGCGCATGCTGTACTCGCGCGCGGGCACGTACCCGCCGAAGCTGGAGCGGCTGGACTCGGACGCGTTCTCCCCGAACACGCCCGCGGGCGCGTGCCCGAAGTGCCACGGCATCGGCCGTGTGTTCGAGGTGACCGAGCGCTCCATGGTGCCGGATGACTCCCTGAGCATCCGCGAGCGCGCCGTCGCCGCGTGGCCGCCCGCATGGCACGGCCAGAACCTGCGCGACATCCTGGTGACGCTCGGGTACGACATCGACAAGCCCTGGCGCGACCTGCCGAAGAAGGACCGCCAGTGGATCCTCTTCACGGACGAGCAGCCCACCGTCCCCGTCTACGCGGGCTTCACGTCCGCGGAGGTGAAGCGGGCCATGGCCCGCAAGGAGACGCCCAGCTACATGGGCACCTTCACGGGTGCGAAGCGCTACGTGATGACCACCTTCGCGACCACCCAGAGCGCGATGATGAAGAAGCGCGTCGCCCGCTACATGGTCGCCAGCGACTGCGCGCTGTGCGAGGGCAAGCGCCTGAAGCGCGAATCCCTGTCCGTCACGTTCGCGGGCCGCGACATCGGAGACCTGTCCCGCCTGCCGCTGGAGCAGGTCGCGGAGCTCATCCGGCCCACGGCGGAAGGGAAGGGGAGGGACGCGGACGCCATGGCCCGCGAGCACCCGGAGAAGCTCATCGTCGCCCAGCGCATCACCAAGGACCTGCTCGCGCGCATCCAGGTGCTGACGGACCTGGGCCTGGGCTACCTGTCGCTGGAGCGCAGCACGCCCACGCTGTCACCGGGGGAGCTGCAGCGGCTGCGGCTGGCCACGCAGGTGCGCTCCAACCTCTTCGGCGTGGTGTACGTGATGGACGAGCCCTCCGCCGGCCTGCACCCCGCGGACACGGAGGCGCTGCTCACGGCGCTGGACCGGCTGAAGGAGGCGGGCAACTCGCTGTTCGTGGTGGAGCACGAGGTGGACGTCATCCGCCACGCGGATTGGATCGTCGACGTGGGCCCCGCCGCCGGTGAGCACGGCGGGCGCGTGCTCTACAGCGGCACGCCGGAGGGACTCGCGAAGGTGGAGGCGTCCCGGACGCGGCGCTACCTCTTCGAGGAGGAGACCCTGCGCCGCCGCGAGCCCCGGAAGCCCACGGGGCGGCTGCGCCTGGAGGGCGTGACGCGCAACAACCTGCACGGGCTGGACGTGGACTTCCCGCTGGGCGTCTTCACCACGGTGACGGGCGTGTCCGGCTCCGGCAAGTCCAGCCTGGTGAGCCAGGCACTGGTGGAGCTGGTGGCGGCGAGGCTGGGCCAGACGCTGGCGCCGGAGGAGGAGGAGGGCGAGCCGCTGGACCGCGAGCCGGTGGTGGCGAGCGAGGGATATATAAAGGAGGGGATGGAGGCCATCCGCCGGCTGGTGACGGTGGACCAGAAGCCCATCGGCCGCACGCCACGCTCCAACCTGGCGACGTACACCGGCCTCTTCGACCACGTGCGCAAGCTGTTCGCGGCGACGCCGCTGGCGAGGTCGCGCAAGTACGGCGCGGGGCGCTTCTCCTTCAACACCGCGGGAGGCCGCTGCGACACGTGCGAGGGCGAGGGCTTCGTGAGCGTGGAGCTGCTCTTCCTGCCCAGCGTGTACGCGCCGTGCCCCACGTGCCACGGCACCCGCTACAACGCGAAGACGCTGGAGGTGCGCTACCGCGAGAAGAACATCGCGGACGTGCTGGGGCTGACGGTGGACGGCGCCTTCGACTTCTTCACCGAGGAGCCGCCGCTCCAGCGCGCGCTCAAGGTGCTGCGCGACGTGGGCCTGGGCTACCTGCGCCTGGGCCAGCCCGCGACGGAGCTGTCCGGAGGCGAGGCCCAGCGCATCAAGCTGGCCACGGAGCTCCAGCGCACCCAGCACGGCGACACGCTCTACGTGCTGGATGAGCCCACCACCGGCCTGCACCCGGCGGACGTGGACAAGCTGATGGCGCAGTTGGAGGGACTGGTGGACGCGGGCAACACGGTCATCGTCGTGGAGCACGACCTGCGCGTCATCGCCGCCAGTGACCACGTCATCGACGTGGGGCCCGGCGCGGGCAACGCCGGAGGCCGCGTGGTGGCGCAGGGCACTCCGGCGCAGGTGGCGAAGGTGAAGCAGAGCCGCACCGCGCCCTATCTGGCGCGGGTGCTCGGGTGACTTAGGCCGGGACGGCTCGCTCAGTCGTCCTTGCCGTCATGGTGGCTGCCGTCGTCGTCGTCGTGGTCCTCGCCGCCGTCGCGGTCGTGGTCATCGAAGGCGTCGATGGACTTCTGGAGGTTGTTCTCCAGCTCCGACCGGGCGCTGGACTCGCGCGGGTCGAGCCGCTTGCCGTCCTTGTCGGTGAACCAGCCGCTCGGGTCGATGTTGAAGGTCACGTTCTGGTCGTCACCCTCGGCGATCTCGAAGCGCACCTCGCGCTCCTGCTCCACGCCGACGCTGGTGACAAACTGGAAGGGCTCGCCGTCGATGTGGCCGTCGATGATGATGGACGCGTCCTGGTCCGCCAGCTCCTTCAGGCCGCCCGTGGCCTTCTCCGGGTCGACCTTGCCGATGTCGAATTCGATCTCGTCGTAGATGCCGACGTCCACGGTGATGTCCTGCAGGCGCACCAACTGTCCTTCCAGCGCCGCGCCGGACAGGTCGATGAGGAAGGGCCCCGTGCGCCGCTTGAACTCGGTCTTGTCGTCGTCGCTCCCGGCGTCGGAGTCGTCGGAGACGTCGTCATGGTGGCCCTCGCGCTTGAGCTCCAGCTCGCGCACGGACAGCCGCACCCGATCCACGGTGATGCCATTGGAGAGCTGCAGCCGCTGGCTGGACGTGCGCGTCAGGGCCGAACCCGTGACCGCGCCTCCCATCCGCGTGCTCAACCCCACCGAGGACGTGCTGTTGCCGCACGCGGACAGCCACATGAGGGACGCGAACAGACCGATGAAACGACGCATGACGTGTGTCTCCTGGTTCCGGTGGGGGACGCCGGGCCCGTGGCCTCGCACCGGCCGTGCGATGCCGCCCGCCATCCCTTCCGCTGAAGGAAAGGAGTCCGGCCGCGAAAAACGGCCACGGGACGGATTTTCCCGGGCCATTTTCCGGGGACCTCGACCGGACGGGCGTGGCCGGAAAAGCCCCCCGTGACTCCTTCCCCTCGCACGGAGTACTGAACAGGGGTCATGGCTTGCACTCCCTCACCTGGACCGGCATCGCCCTCGGCGGGGTGTCCCAGCCCGCGCTCGTCGCGCGTGCGCGTGGGGACGGGGAGGGCGCCATGACGGAACAGGAACTGGCGGACTGCATCCGCAGGGCGGCGCGCGGAGAGCAGGCCGCGTGCGGTCAGCTCTACCAGCGCTTCCACGGGGCGGTGCGCCGCGTGGCCCAGGGCTCGGGAGTCCTGGGCACGGCGGAGGTGGAGGACGCGGTGCAGGAGACGTTCGTGCGCGCCTTCCGCGAGCTGCCCCGGCTCCAGCACCCGCGCGCGTTCAGCGGCTGGCTGCTGACCATCGCGCGGCATCACGCCTACGCGCTCAGCCGGGGCGTGAAGGCCCGGGCCCGCGTGGAGGAGGACCTGGCGCGAGAGCTGGACACCACCGCGCCCGCGCTGCCTCCGTCATTGACGCTGGAGCGCCGCGTGGCCGTGGTGCGCCAGCTCATCGAAGGGCTGCCCGAGGGCCCGGAGAAGGAGACGGCCCGCCTCTTCTATCTGGAGGGCGAGCTGAGCGCGCGGGAGATCGCCGACCGGCTGGGGCTGGGCAAGAGCGCGGTGACGATGCGGCTGGAGCGCTTCCGGGCCCGCGTGAAGCGCGAGCTGCTGGCGCGGCTGCTGGCCGCGGAGGTGGGCTGAACCATGGGCGCGAGCGACAGACACCTGGACGTGGAGTCCGCGAAGCAGCTCGAACGGCGCGAGCCCGAAGCGGTGCGCTACTTCGCCGAGCACCTCTCGCGGCCCTGTGAGACGTGCGAGGCGTTCCTCGCCCGCGACGAAGCGGAGCCTGACGGGTTCCCGGGGCTGGATGCCCTGGCGGACGAAGCGCTCGTCGCGGCCTCGGGCCGTCCCGTGCGGGAGGACGCGGTCGGTTGGGCGCGGGTGCGCCGGAAGCTGGGTGCGCCCCAGCGGGTGTGGCTGACCGGAGGACTGGGCGCGGTGGCCGCGGCGGTCCTCCTGGCGCTCCTGGTGCGCCCGGGGACCGGAGGGCCGGGCAGCGTGGAGCCTCCCTCCCAGCGCATCAAGGGCACGGCGCCGCTCGCGCTGGAGCTCACGGCGGCGGCGCAGATGCCCGGCGGTGAGGTGCGCGCCGTCTCCGAGGACGCGGTGCTCCCGCCCGAAGCCGTGGTGGTCCTGCGCTACCACGCCAGCGAATCCGCGGACGCCCTGCTGGTGCGCGAAGCCCCTGGCGTGCCGCCGCAGGTGCTGGGCCGCCATGTGCTGACGCCGGGCACGCACGACCTCCGCGACGGCGAGGACCTGGCGGGCGTGTCCCTGGAGGACGAGCGTGGACCCGTGACGCTGGTGCTGGTCGCCTGGCCGCAAGGTGAGCAGGAGAGCCCGGCGCTGGAGGCGGTGCGTGTCAGCGGACAGGTGCCACCCGACGCGGCCCAGGCCCGCCTTCGCTTGAGGGTGGAGTCGGGGCATGCTGCTCCCTGAGGAGCCGCGCGTGTCCCGCCTGCTGTTCATCCCCCTGGTGCTGGCGCTGGTGGCGCTCGGCGCGTGCCGCTCCGTGGAGCCACGGGAGAAGGGCCGCGCGGTGCGGGTGCGCCTGGAGGAGGGCGTGCTGGCGTCGGCGCAGGAGGGCGAGCGGCACGCGCTGCTCATCGGCATCTCCGCGTACACGGACCCTGCCTGGAACGCGCTGCGCTACGCGGCGAAGGACGCGGACGACCTGGGCCGCGTGCTGGCGGATCCGGTGCGCGGAGGCTTCCGCTCCGTGACGGTGCTCACGCGGCCCGAGCAGACGACGCGCACGTCGGTGCTCGCGGCGCTCCAGGCGCTGGAGGCGCGTCCGTGGCGGCCGCAGGACACGGTGGTCGTGTACGTGTCCGGGCACGGCTCGCTGGCGCGCGACGTGAGGGGCGAACTGCAGCGCTACCTGGTGACGTCCGACACCCGCTACCGGGACGTGGCGGGCACGGGCCTGGACATGGCCACGCTGGAGCAGTCGCTGGAGCGGCTGGGGTCGCGGCGGCGCGTGCTGGTGCTGGCCACCTGTCACAGCGGCACGGGCAAGTCGCTGCTGCCGCCGGAGGTCCGCGACGAGCTCGCGCACACCAAGGCGTCCTTCCTCCCGCAGCCGCTGGAGGCCGCGAGCCGCGCCTCGCTGGTGCTGTCCGCCAGTGACTGGGGCGAGGCCGCGCGCGAGGACGACGCGCTGGCCAACGACATCTACACGCACTTCCTCATCCAGGCGCTGGACGGAAGCGGCGACCGCAACCGGGACGGCGCGGTGAGCGCCACCGAGGCCCACGACTGGGCCCGCCGCAACACCTGGGCCTATACGGAAGGGCGGCAGCGTCCCAGCGCGCAGATATTGGAGGTGGGCGCGGATCCGGTGCTGCTCTCCGGCTCCTTGCAGCGGCCGGGGCAGCCGGAGGTCTTCTCCTACAGCGCGAGGCTGGAGGGCTTCACGCTCAAGGTGGACGGCCGCGACGCGGGCGAGCTGCCCGGAGGCGTGGTGGTGCCCGAGGGCCGGCGGAAGCTGGAGCTGCGCAAGGGAGGCCAGGTGTTGTGGGAGGACACCGTGGCGCTGCGCTCCGGCGAGCGGCGTGAGCTGGAGGCCTTCCTGCGCCCCAGGGCGGACGGGCCCAGGCGGACGGTGACGCTGGGTGGAGGCGTGCTCGGCTTCCTGGATGGACAGAGCCGCGAGCAGGTGCTGCCGGCGTCGGCGCAGGCGGGCGTGGGGCTGGGCTGGGAGGGCGTGCTCCTGGACGGGAAGCTGGACCTCTGGGTGGACGTGGCGGCGGGGCAGGGAAGTCAGTCGCTGCGGTTGGACCCGGGCGGCGACGTGCCGGTGCGGCACCGCTCGTTGCTCGTGGGCGTGGCGGTGGGGCCCACGTGGACGTGGGGCCGGCTGGGGCTGTCCACCGGGCCGCGCGTGGCCGGATTGTGGTTGCAGCGCTCCTTCCAGTTGGAGTTGTTGGACCGGAACGAGCAGTACGTGACGGCCTGGCCGGGCTGGATGGCCGCGCTGTCGTTCCGCTTCAGCCCGGTGTGGATGGTGGAGGCGCGCGCGCAGGCGTTGTGGGCCTACGTCCCGGTGGACGGGCAGACGCGCACGGTGGGCTTTGGAGGCCTGATGCTGGCCGGAGGGTACCGCTTCTGATGCGAGCCAGGACATGCGGCGGAGCGCTGGTGCTGGCGCTCGTGGGCTGCGGCGGATTCGACAACGGGGACCTGCGCACGGGCGTCGTGCGGGGCCGCGTGCTGGGCGCGGAGTCCGGCGTCGCGCGCGTCAACGTGATGGGCGACTCGGAGCTGCGCGCGACGGTCGGTTCGGACGGCCGCTTCGAGCTGGCTGGCGTGCCGGCGAGAGCCCTGGAGCTGTTCGTGGTCGCCTCCCGCACGCAAGCCGCGAGGACGACCGTGATGGCACAGGGCGCCCGGGTCACCGACGTGGGGGACATCCAGGGGAAGCCCGGTGCCTTCCTGACGGTGAGGGTGCGGGACGAGCAGGGCGCCATCCCGCCGGACGTCGAGGTGGAGCTGCGAGGCACGGGAGAAGACCGCGCGAAGGTGGACACGAGCAGCGGCGAGGTGCGCCTGGGGCCGCTGCCCGCGGGCTGCTACGCGCTGGAGGTCAAGGCCGACGACCTGGAGGACGTGGAGACGGAGGTCTGCGTCCGGGAAGGCGAGGAGCGCGTGCAGCCCATCACGCTGCCCGCGGACGACGACGGCGGCGGGGACGATGACGGCGGCAGCGACGACCACGGCGGCCGGGACGGCGGCTGAGCAGGGAAGGGGCCCGGGTCGCAATGTTCTGGGCCCATTCGCCCGCGTTTCCCGTAAATAGGCGGGGTCCCGACCTCCTCCTTGCCCCTCGAAGGTGACGACGTGAACGACCGACTCCTGCGCACGGCGCGCCGCCAGCCCACCGACACCACCCCCGTGTGGCTGATGCGTCAGGCGGGCCGCTACCTGCCCGAGTACCGCGCCATCCGCGGCAACATCGCGTTCCTGGACCTCTGCAAGGACCCGGACCTGGCCGCCGAAGTCACCGTCCAGCCCATCACCCGCCTGGGCGTGGACGCGGCCATCATCTTCTCCGACATCCTCATCCCCGTGGAGGCCATGGGCATCCACCTGGAGCTGGGCGACAAGGGCCCCCACTTCCCCAACCCCCTGCGCACGCCCGCGGACATCGACAAGCTCGGCGTCCCCGACCCCGTCGAAGGCACCGGCTTCGTCGCGGAGGCCATCCGCCGCACGCGCAAGGCCCTCAATGACTCCGTGCCCGTCATCGGCTTCGCGGGCGCGCCCTTCACCCTGGCCGCGTACATGGTCGAGGGCGGCGGCTCCAAGAGCTACATCCAGATCAAGCGCCTCCTCTTCGAGCAGCCGGAGGTCGCCCACCGCCTCTTCCAGAAGCTCACCGACACCCTCATCCCGTACCTCAAGATGCAGGTGGAGGCCGGCGCCAAGATTGTCCAGATCTTCGACTCCTGGGGCGGCGAGCTGTCCCCCTGGGACTTCGAGCGCTTCAGCCTCCCGTACCTCACCCGCATGGTCACGGAGCTCAAGGCCACCGGCGTCCCCGTCATCCTCTTCGGCGTGAACATGACCCCGCACCTGCCGCTCCTGAAGCGCACCGGCGCGGACGTCATCGGCCTGGACTGGCGCTGCCCCGTGGACGAGGGCCGCCGCATCCTCGGGCCGGACGTGGCCACCCAGGGCAACCTGGATCCGCTCCACCTCTTCCTCCCCCGGGAAGAGCTGGACGGCCGCGTGAAGGACATCCTCCGCCGCGCCGGCCCCACCGGGCACATCTTCAACCTGGGCCACGGCATCCTCCCGCCCACCGACCCGGACGCCGCGAAGTTCCTCGTGGACGCCGTCCACAAGCACGGCGCCGCCCTCCGCCAGGGCACGCTCGACTGAACAGGTCCCTGCCCGGCCATCTGGCGAGCAGTTGACTCAAGAATCAATCCAGCGTTGACGCGGTGCATTGCCCGCCGTTAGAAGCGCCTCACTCGGTTCACAGAGGGTGAGGCACACATGGCAAGCGAGAAGCGCAACGGCCACCGGCGGGTGGCCATCGTCCGGGGGCTGCGGACGCCGTTCGCGAAGGCGGGCACCGTCTTCGCGAACCTGACGGCGCTGGACCTGGGCCGCATGGTGGTCCAGGAGCTGGTGCAGCGCAGCGACCTGGACCCCCACGAAATCAACCAGGTCGTCTTCGGACAGGTCATCCCCACGCTGACCGCGCCCTCCATCGCGCGTGAAGTGGTGCTGGCGGCGGGCCTGCCCAAGCGCATTGACGCCTTCACGGTGGCGCGCGCCTGCGCCACGTCCATCCAGTCCATGGTGGCGGGAGCCAACGCCATCGCGCTGGGCGACGCGGACGTCGTCATCGCCGGTGGCACGGAGTCCCTGTCGGACGCGCCCATCTTCACCAGCCGCCCGCTGGCGCACGCGCTGGCCGCGTCGTCCAAGGGCAAGAGCCTGCCGGACAAGCTCAAGCCCTTCCAGAAGCTCAAGGCCAAGGACCTCATCCCCGTGCCCCCCGCCATCGCCGAGTACTCCACCGGCGAGACCATGGGCGAGAGCGCGGAGAAGATGGCCAAGGAGAACGGCATCACCCGCGAGGAGCAGGACCTCATCGCGTTCAACTCGCACCAGAACGCGGCCCGCGCCTGGAAGGAGGGCCTGTTCGACGGCGAGGTGATGCACGTCACCGTGCCGCCGAAGTACGAGCAGACCGCCACGAAGGACAACATCGTGCGCGAGGACACCAGCCTGGAGGCGCTGTCCAAGCTCAAGCCGGTGTTCGACCGCCGCTATGGCAGCGTCACCGCCGGCAACGCGTCCCCGCTGACGGACGGCGCCGCGGCGCTCCTGCTCATGAGCGAGGAGAAGGCGAAGGCGCTGGGCTACGAGCCGCTGGGCTTCCTGCGCTCGCACGCCTTCGCGGCCACGGACCCCGGAGACCAGTTGCTCCAGGGCCCGGCGTACGCGGCGCCCGTGGCGCTCAAGCGCGCGGGGATGAAGCTTTCGGACATCGACCTGGTGGAGATGCACGAGGCCTTCGCCGCGCAGGTGGCGAGCAACCTCCAGGCGCTGGCGTCCAAGGAGTTCGCGAAGAAGGCGGGCTTCAACGCGCCGGTCGGCGAGGTGGACCGCTCGCGGCTGAACGTGACGGGCGGCTCCATCTCCATCGGGCACCCCTTCGGTGCCACGGGCGCGCGCATCATCACGCAGGCCCTGAATGAGCTGAAGCGTCGGAACAAGAACACGGTGTTGTGCACCGTCTGCGCCGCGGGTGGCCTGGGCGCCGCGGTCATCCTGGAGCGTGCGTGATGGCGACCAAGCAAGAGGCAGTCGAAGCGAAGCAGGGCTTGAGCTACGACGTCACGAGCGGCGTCGCGGTCATCACCGTGGACCAGCCGGGCGCGCCGGTGAACACGCTGTCCCCGGACGTGGGCACCGCGTTCTCCGACCTGCTCCTCCAGGCGGAGCGGGACCCGGAGGTGAAGGCCGTCGTCTTCATCTCCGGCAAGAAGGACAACTTCGTCGCCGGCGCGAACATCGACTTCCTCCAGACCCTGAAGACGCCCGCGGACGTGGAGGCCATCAGCCGCGGCGCGCACGAGCAGTTCGACCGGCTGGAGGCCTTCTCCAAGCCGGTGGTCGCGGCCATCCACGGCGCGTGCCTGGGCGGCGGCCTGGAGTGGGTGCTCGCGTGCCACTACCGCATCGTCACGGACAGCCCCAAGTCGGTGGTGGGCCTGCCGGAGACGCAGTTGGGCCTCATCCCCGGCGCCGGCGGCACGCAGCGGCTGCCCGCGCTGATTGGCGCGGAGGCCGCGCTGGACCTCATCCTCACCGGCAAGAACGTCAAGCCGTCCAAGGCGAAGAAGCTGGGCATCGTGGATGAAGTCGTCCCGGTGCCCATGCTCAAGGACCTCGCGCTCAAGCGCGCGGCGGAGCTGGCGGCGGGCACGCTCAAGGTGGAGCGCTCGCACCAGGGCTTCAAGGCCGTGGCCCAGAGCGGCAAGAAGAAGGGCATCGCCGGCATCTTCCAGGGGCTCATCAACAAGGACCTGTGGAAGGAGGCGGCGCTGGAGGACAACCCGCTCGGCCGCAAGGTGATGTTCGACCAGGCCAGGAAGCAGCTCCTGAAGAAGACGCGCGGCAAGTACCCCGCGCAGGAGAAGGCGCTGCAGGTCATCCGCGTGGGCCTGGAGTCCGGCCGCAAGGCGGGCCTGGAGGCCGAAGCGAAGGCCTTCGGCGAGCTGGTGTTCACGGACGTGTCGCGGCGCCTGGTCGAAATCTTCTTCGCCACCACGGCGCTGAAGAAGGAGAACGGCACCGCCAACCCCAACCTCAAGCCGCGCGAGGTGAAGAAGGTGGGCGTGCTGGGCGGCGGCCTCATGGGCGGCGGCATCGCCTACGTGGCCGGCGTGCTCCAGGGCGTGCCGGTGCGCGTGAAGGACCGGGACGACGCGGGCGCGGGCCGCGCGCTCAAGCAGGTGCAGACCGTTCTGGATGAGCGCGTGAAGCGCCGCTCGCTCACGCGGCTGGAGTCCAACGCGAAGCTGTCCAACATCACCGCGGGCACGGACTACAGCGGCTTCAAGTCGGTGGACCTGGTCATCGAAGCCGTGTTCGAGGACCTGAAGCTCAAGCACCAGGTCATCGCGGAGGTGGAGGCCGTCACCGGCGAGAATACCATCTTCGCGTCCAACACCTCCAGCCTGCCCATTGGCGAGCTGGCGAAGGGCAGCAAGCGCCCCTCGCAGGTGATTGGCATGCACTACTTCAGCCCGGTCCACAAGATGCCGCTGCTGGAGATCATCACGCACCCGGGCACGGCGGAGTGGGTGACGGCCACCTGCGTGGACGTGGGCAAGAAGCAGGGCAAGACGGTCATCGTCGTCAACGACGGGCCGGGCTTCTACACGTCGCGCATCCTCGCGCCGTACATGAACGAGGCGGCGTACCTGCTGGCGGAGGGCGCGGACATCGTCCAGTTGGACAAGGCGCTGGTGGACTTCGGCTTCCCGGTGGGGCCCATCACGCTGCTGGACGAGGTGGGCATCGACGTGGCCCAGAAGGTGGGGCCCATCATGGAGGCCGCGTTCGGCAAGCGCATGGCGGCGCCCAAGGCGCTGGAGGGCGTGGTGTCCGACGGCCGCCTGGGCCGCAAGACGAACAAGGGCTTCTACCTGTACGAGAACGGGAAGAAGAAGGAGGTGGACCCGCAGGTCTACCTGCTCCTGCCGCACGGCAAGGACCGCAAGTCCCTGGACGCCGCGGAGATGGCCGAGCGCGTCGCGCTGCAGATGGTGAACGAGGCCATCCGCTGCCTGGGTGAAGGCATCCTGCGCAGCGCGCGCGACGGCGACGTGGGCGCCATCTTCGGCCTGGGCTTCCCGCCGTTCCTGGGCGGCCCGTTCCGGTACGCGGACGCCCTGGGCCCGGCCCACCTGCTGCGCAAGCTGGAGCACTACCAGGACAAGTACGGCGAGCGCTTCACGCCCGCGCCGCTGCTGGTGGAGAAGGTGCGCGCCGGCAAGGGCTTCTACGAGTCCTGAGCGCATGACGCACCGGGGCAGGGGAGATGCCGCTTCACGGCGCTCTCCCTGTTTCCGGGCCTGACTTGACGCGAGGGGCGGTTCTGGACCAAGGGGCATGGCCCACATGGTCCGTTCCGCTCCTCGTGTTGTCCTGACCGCCGGGCTCGCCGCCCTGGCGCTGTGCACCGCGCTGGTGACGCTGTCCGCGGTGGCGTTCCCGCAGGGCTACAGCCCCGCGCGGTTGACGTGGCCGGGCGCTCCCATCCTGCTGGGCTGGACGCACTTCGACGCCGGCTGGTACGCGCACATCGCGAAGGTGGGCTACAGCTACACGCCCGGCCAGCAGAGCCCGGTGGCGTTCTTCCCGCTGTATCCCCTGGTGCTGCGAGGCCTGGGCCTCCTGCACCTGGACACGTTCCTCGCGGGCGTGCTCGTCACCATGTTGTGCGGCCTGGGCGCGCTGTACGTCTTCACGCTGTGGGCGCGCACGCGGGCGGATGAGGAGGCGGCGAGGAACGCGGGGCTCCTGCTGGCGTTCTATCCGTTCGCGTTCTTCCTCTACGGGGCGATGTATTCGGACGCGCTGTTCCTCTTGCTCATCATCGGCGCGTTCCTGCTGATGGAGCGGGGGCGGCTGGGGTGGGCGGTGCTGCTCGCGGCGGTGGCCACGGCGGCGCGGCCGGTGGCGCCCGCGCTGGTGGTGGGCCTGCTGGCGCGGCGGCTGGAGTGGAAGCACGAGCGCGGCCTGAAGTGGAGCCTGATGGACCTGCTGCCGGTGTTCGCGGCGGCGGGCTTCGTGCTGTACGTGCTCTACCAGTGGAAGGCGTTTGGCGAACCGTTCGCGTTCGTGAAGGTGCAGTCCGCGCCGGGGTGGGACCAGAAGCCGGGCTGGCGCACGTGGGCGAAGCTGCGCTGGTTCCAGGGCTTCAGCCGGGAGATGTCGCTGTCGGACGGCTTGAGGCTGGTGGGGCACGCGGCCGTCACGCTGGGGGCGCTCGCGCTGGTGTGGCCCACGGCGAAGCGGCTGGGGTGGGGCTATGGCGTGTACACGCTGGCCATCGTGGGACTGCCCGCCCTGTCCAGCAAGGACTTCATGGGCATGGGGCGCTACCTGCTGGCCGCCTTCCCGCTGTTCCTCACCCTGGCGCTGCTGCTGCGCGAGCGTCCCCGCCTGAGGTGGGGCGTGCTCGCGACCAGCGCCTGCGTGATGCTGGCGCTGGCGGCGGCCTACGGAGCCGCGGAGTACGTGTCATGAGCGGGCTCATGTCCCAGGCGCTGGAGCTGTACGGGCACCTGCCCGCGAGCGAGCGCTT
Source organism: Corallococcus sp. AS-1-6 (assembly GCF_020037015.1). Classification (GTDB taxonomy): domain Bacteria; phylum Myxococcota; class Myxococcia; order Myxococcales; family Myxococcaceae; genus Corallococcus. Next base: position 195,855 of record NZ_JAIQDE010000004.1, read on the forward strand.
CCACGTGCACGCGCGGGCCTCCTCGGCCCCGCTGCTCGCGGTGGCGTCGCGCGTGCCCTCCGGGACGGTGGCGGACATCGGCTGCGGGCACGGCCTCCTGTCCGCGGTGATGGCGCTCGCGGCGCCGGAGCGACGGGTGCTCGGAGTGGACCTGGACGAGCGCAAGGTGCGCTGGGCGAAGCAGGCCCTGTCCGGGCTGCCCAACGTGACGCTCGACGTGGGCTCCGTGGAGGAGCTCGCGAGGGCGCAGCCGCACGCCCTGGACGCGGTGGTGGTCTGCGACGTGCTGTACCTGCTGCCCGAGGAGAAGTGGCCCGGCTTCCTCCAGTCCGTGCGCGGCCTGCTCAAGCCCGGAGGCCGCTTCCTCCTGAAGGAAGTGGAGGGCGACCGCTCCTGGAAGCACGCCAAGGCGCTCGCGCAGGAGTGGGTGATGGTGTCGCTGCTCGGACGCACCAAGGCCAGCGGCGGCATGGTGCTCAAACCGCGAGTCGACGGCGTGCGGCTCCTGCGCGACGCGGGCTTCGAGGTGCGCGAAGTGGTGGGCCTGGGGCAGGGCTACACCACGCCGCACCTGCTCTACGACGCCGAGGCCCGCTGAAGCTCGCCGTAGTTCGCGAGCGCGATGCCCCGCTCCACGAGCTTCGCCTTCACGCGGGGGCTGGTGAGCGCGGCCAGCTCCGCCTCCCAGCCATAGGTCCACGCCGGATCCTCCGGCACCCGCGGAGCCCCCTCACCCGGGTGGCACCCCAGCTCGAAGTCCCCCTCCGGCAGCGAGTCCAGCAGCGCGAGCAGCGCCGGCTCATCCAGCCGGCCCGCCTCGAACACCCCGCCCGCGCTCACCCGCCGCACGCCCGGCCGGGCCCGGGGCGCCGTGCGCGCGAGCACCGCCAGCACCGTCGTCTTCAACGCCGGCCCGGGAGCCCGCAGCCACGACGCGCGCGGCAGCGCATCCGGCCACCGCAGGGGCAGGCCCTCGCGCGCGGCGAGTCCCTCCACCACCGGCAGCACCCCCGGCAACAGGTGCAGGTGCTGGTGCCCGTCCAGGTGGTCCACCCGCGCGCCCAGCTCCCGCGCGCGGGCGAGCTGCGCGGACAGCTCCCGCTCCAGCTCCTCTCTCCGCACCCGCCCCGTCACCCACGCCTTCGCGAACTCCGCCCAGTTGCCCCGGAGCCGTCCCCCCGGCGCCACCGTCCGCACGGACTCCGCGGGGGCCGCGCAGGGCAGCCGCGTGGACAGCGCCAGGTGCACGCCCACCGCCAGCCCCTGCGCCTTCGCCAGGCCCACGGCCTCCGCCGCGCAAGGGCCCATGGCCAGCAGCGTCGCGCTGGTCACGATGCCCTCGCGGTGCGCCTTGAGGATGCCCGCGTCCAGCGACGGATGCAGGCCCAGGTCGTCCGCGTTGACGATGAGGCGGGTGCGAAACGCCATGCCCGTCCTACCCGCGCCCCGCGTGGCCCGGCACCGGGCGCAACTGCTGCACCGACGGCGGCAGGCGCACCGGCTTGCCCGGCGGCGGCGGCGAGCGCGTCTCCGGGTAGAGCGCCACCAGCTCCTTCACCATCTTCATGATGACGGACGGAGAGGCCAGCGTGGAGACGCCGCGCGTGCGCGGGAAGTAGTCCACGCCCATCTGGAACACGCGGAAGCCCTTGCGGATGGCCTTCACCACCAGCTCCGCGTCGATGAACGAGCCCTGGCTCTTGAGTTCCATGGACTCCAGCACCTGCCGGCGCATCAGCTTGAAGCTGAAGTTCACGTCCTTGATCTGGATGTCGAACAGCGCCCGGATGAGCACGTTGTAGACGAACGAGTACACGATGCGCTTGGCGCCCTCGCTCGTGCGGTCGAACCGGAAGGCGCAGATCATGTCCGCCTCCAGGTAGTCCATCAGGTGCAGCGCCCGCTCCAGCTCGCGCATGTCCCACGGCAGGTCGATGTCCGAGTACAGCACCAGGTCCTTCGAGCTCGCCGCCAGCCCCGTGCGCATCGCCCCGCCCAGCTTCAGGTTCACCGGGTGGGTGATGACCCGTAGCTGCGGCACCTTCGCTGCCAGTGCGTCGCAGACCTCCTGGGTCCGGTCCGTGGAGGCGTCATTGACGACGATGATCTCGAAGTCGTCCGTGAGCTTCGGCAGCACCTCCAGTGCGCGGCTCACCGCGCGCTCCACGTAGTCCTCTTCGTTCCAGGCGGGGAAGAAGAGGCTGATGCTCGGGTACTTGGCCACGGTCGTCATGTCGCGCGCGTTCCGTCAGGAAGGAAACGCGCGCTCGCTAGCAGAGGGCCCCCTCGCTGGCAAACCTCTTGGCCCTTCTGGTGGGAAACCCTTATAGTACCGCGTAGTCATTATTTTACGGGGACACGGTGAAAACCCAGCCCTACACGCTTCTGGTCGTGGATGATTCGCAGGCACTGCTCCCCAAGCTGGTGCGCACGCTCGGCCCGGAGGACTTCGCGCTGCGTGTGGCCCGGTCCGGGCCGGAGGCGCTGGGGCTGACCCAGGAGGTAGACGGCGTCCTGCTCTGCTCCGGCGGCCCAGGCGAGGCGCAGGCCCAGGCGCTCCTGGAGGCCCTCACCCCACCGCCCCCAGCCCCCCGACCCGCCATGGTGGTCCTGGCACCTCCGGAGGACCGGGCCCTGCGCCTGGCCGCGCTGCGCAGGGGGGCTGAGGTGATTTTGACCCCATGGGACGACGAAGAGCTGCGTTTGAGGCTCTACCGGAGCCTGGAGGCGCACTCCCGGTTGAAGTCTCTTCACTCCCAGGTGGAGGAGCTGCGGCGCCTGGCGGTGACGGACGGCCTGACCCAGGTGCACAACCACCGCTACTTCCAGGAGCGCCTGCGCGAGGAGTTCCGCCGCTCGCAGCGCTACGACGAGAGCCTGTCGCTCATCCTCATGGACCTGGACCACTTCAAGAACATCAACGACGCCCACGGCCACGGCGCCGGGGACCGCGTCCTGCGGGAGGTGGCCGCCTCCCTCCAGCACAGCGTGCGCGAGACGGACCTGGTGGCCCGCTACGGCGGTGAGGAGTTCGCCATCCTCCTGCCCTGCACCCACCTGCCCGGCGCCCTCACCGTGGCGGAGCGAATCCGCAAGGGAATCAACGAGTTGCACGCGGGCCCGGAGGGCGCCCTGCGCGTCACCGCCTCCCTGGGCGTCTCCAGCTTCCCCCACCGCGCCATCCTCACCCCGGAGCAGTTGCTGCTCACCGCCGACGAGGCCCTCTACCGCGCCAAGCGCGAGGGCCGCGACCGCATCTGCCTCCACCCTCCCGCCCCCCTGTTCTCCGCGCCACCCTCCCGGGCTGGGTGACCCAGAGGGTCAAACACCCTGAGTCGTGTTTGACCCCATTGGTCCCCATGGGTCTATGATGACCTTGCCCCTTTTTGTCATGTCGCTGAAAAATGACGTGATTGCCGGGGTTTATCCAAATCTCCGGTTTGGCAAGGCCATTGCAAATGTCGGACTCCGGAAAGTCCATGGGAACCCTGGGAGCTCAAGCGCAGGCGCAGGACCCGGTCACCCGCGGCCGGCTGCTGCTCGTGGACGACGAGGAGAACATCCTCAAGTCCATCCGGCGGGTGCTGCGCCGGGGTGAGTGGGAGATTGAGACCGCGACGGACGCGGAGGCCGGCCTGCGCACGCTGGAGCGCTTCCAGCCGGAGGTCGTCATCTCCGACTTCCGCATGCCGGGGATGAACGGGGTGGAGTTCCTCACCCAGGTGAAGCTCCAGGCGCCGCGCGCCCAGCGCATCATGCTGACGGGGCAGGCGGATCAGCAGGCCATCGAAGAGGCCATCAACCGCTCCGAAATCTTCCGCTTCATCTCCAAGCCCTGGAACGACAGCCACCTGGTCCTCACGGTGAAGAGCGCCTTCGAGCAGTACGCGCTCCACGCGGAGAACGACCGGCTCTACCGCGTCACCCAGGAGCAGAACGCGGAGCTCAAGCACCTCAACGCGGACCTGGAGGAGCGCGTCGCGCTGCGCACGCGCCTGCTCTCCACGGCCAAGCGCGAGTGGGAGCTGTCCTTCGACTGCATGGAGACGCCGCTCGCGGTGGTGCGCGCGCGGGACTTCGCGGTGCGCCGGGCCAACGTGGCCTACGCGCAGGTGGCCCGCCGCTCCATCGAGGAGGTCCCTTCGGACGTCCCCTGCCACCAGTACCTCTTCGGCCGGGACACGCCGTGCCAGGGCTGCCCGCTGCCCTCCGCCATGGAGACGGGCAAGGGCGCGCGAGGAGAGGTGCAGCAGGGCGGGCGCAGCTACGTGGTGGCCGCGTACCCGTTCGCGGGGGATGACCGCGCGGTGTGCACCTACCGCGACGTCACGGAGGAGCAGGCGATGACGCGCCGGCTCATCGAGACGGAGAAGATGGCCGCGGTGGGCCAGCTCGCGGGCGGCGTGGCGCACGAAATCAACAACCCGCTGGGCGGCATCCTCGCCTTCGCGCAGTTGATGTCCCGCGACGCGGGCCGCAGCGAGAGCGACCTGGAGTCGCTGAAGCTGATTGAAGAGAGCGCGCTGCGCTGCAAGCGCATCGTGGAGAGCCTGCTGAAGTTCAGCCGGCACAGCCGCGTGGAGGACCGCCGCCTCTTTGATTTGTCCAAGTGCGTGGAGGACGCCGCGGTGCTCTTCCGCGCGCAGCTCAAGTCCATGCCCAAGGTGGAGCTGACGCTGGGCCTCAAGGACGGGCTGCCCAAGGTGTACGGCGACCCCGGCACGCTCGCGCAGGTGGTGCTCAACCTGCTGCAGAACGGCCTCCAGGCCCTCCCCAACGCGGACGGGCGCCTGTCCCTGGAGACGGGGCGCGAGGGCGACCGGACCTTCTTCGCGGTGACGGACACCGGCTCGGGCATCGAAGAGCGTCACCTGCCGCGCATCTTCGAGCCGTCCTTCACCACCAAGCCGCCCGGCGAGGGCACCGGCCTGGGGCTGTCCATCGCCTATCGCATCGTCCAGGACCACGGGGGCACCTTCCAGGTGGATACCCACGTGGGTCAGGGCTCCCGCTTCACCGTCTACCTGCCTATTCCCCTGCAGCTCGAGAGGTTGCCGTGAACCAAGTCAAGCGCGCCAAGGTCCTCGTTGTGGATGACGACTCCGTCGTCCTCAAGGCCGTCACCCAGATCCTCCAGCGGGAAGGCCACCCGGTCGTCGCCATCGATGACGCGGTGGAAGGGCTCGCGGCGGCGAAGGACCCGTCCATCGACGTGGTCGTGCTCGACATCAAGATGCCGCACCTGTCCGGCATGGACCTCTTGCGCGCCATCAAGGCGGACCGCCCGGACGTGGAGGTCATCATGATGACGGCCTTCGCCACCGTGGAGACGGCGGTGGAGGCGGTGAAGGCGGGCGCGTACGACTACCTCACCAAGCCCTTCGAGAACATCGACGAGGTCAGCCTCACGGTGGCCAAGGCCGCCGAGCGCAAGGCGCTGAAGGACCGCACCCGCGCGCTGGAGGAGGCGCTCACCGCGCGCAGCCAGTTCGAGGACCTCATCGGTCAGTCCTCGCAGATGCGCGCCGTGTTCAAGCTGGTGGAGACCGTCAGCCACTCCACCGCCACGGTCCTCATCCAGGGTGAGAGCGGCACGGGCAAGGAGCTGGTCGCCCGCGCCATCCACTACCGCAGCGCGCGCCGCGACAAGCCCTTCGTCGCCGTCAACTGTTCGGCCCTGACGGAGACGCTGCTGGAGAGCGAGCTCTTCGGCCACGTGAAGGGCAGCTTCACCGGCGCCACCGGCAACAAGAAGGGCCTCTTCGAGGCGGCCGACGGCGGCACCATCTTCCTGGACGAGATTGGCGACGTGCCCCCGGCCACCCAGGTGCGCCTCTTGCGCGTCCTGCAGGAGGGGGAAGTGAAGCGCGTGGGCGCCAACGAGCCCGTGAAGGTGGACGTGCGCGTCATCGCCGCCACGCACGTGGACCTGTCCCGCGCGAAGGAGCAGGGCAAGTTCCGCGAGGACCTCTTCTATCGCCTCAACGTCATCACCATCGACCTGCCGCCCCTGCGCGACCGCCCGGAGGACGTGCCGCTGCTCGCGCACCACTTCCTCAAGGTCTACGCCGCCAAGGCGGACAAGAAGGTCACCGGCATCAGCCCGCGCGCCATGGAGGCACTCACCTGCAACCGGTGGACGGGCAACGTGCGCGAGCTGGAGAACGTCATCGAGCGCGCGGTGGTGCTGACGGCCAACGACGCCATCGACGTGGAGGACCTGCCGCCCGGCTTCCAGGCCGCGCCCCAGGCCGACTCGGCGGTGGAGGTGTTCAGCCTGGCGCACCTGCCGTACGCCCAGGCCAAGCGCCTGGCCATGCGCGCCTTCGAGCGCCGCTATCTGTCCGCGCTCCTGGAGAAGAACAACCACAACGTGTCCAGCGCGGCGCGCGCGGCCGGCGTGGACCGCTCCAACTTCCGCCGCCTGCTCAAGCAGTACGAGGTCGCCGGCCGCAGCATGAAGCCGCGCTCGCCCAAGGGCCCGGACTCGGACAGCGGCCCGGGCCCCGTCCTGGAAGCGGTGTCCTGACGGGGCCCCTCGGGGAGTGACGGCGCTTCAGCCGTCCTCCCCGGGCTCGCGCTCGCTCCTGCGCGCGGCGAGCTGCTGCTGGATGGCCTCGTAGCGCTCGGACAGCTCCGCCTCGAAGCCGTTGCGCGTCGGGGTGTAGAAGCAGCGGGAGCGCAGCGCCTCGGGCAGGTAGTCCTCCGGGACGTAGTTGCCCTCGAAGTTGTGCGGGTACTTGTACCCGCCGCCGTACCCCAGCGACTTCATCAGCTTCGTGGGCGCGTTGCGCAGGTGCATGGGCACCGGCAGCGCGCCCTCCTTCGTCACGGCCTCGCGCACGGCGGCGTACGCGGCGATGACCGCGTTCGACTTGGGCGCGAGCGCCAGGTACGTCACGGCCTGGGTGAGGGGCAGGGTGCCCTCCGGCAGGCCCATGAGCTGGAAGGCCCTCAGCGCGTCCACCGCCACGCCCAGCGCCCTCGGGTCCGCGTTGCCCACGTCCTCCGACGCGAAGATGACCATGCGGCGGAAGATGAAGACGGGGTCCTCGCCCGCCTCCAGCATGCGCGTCATCCAGTACAGCGCGGCGTCCACGTCGCTGCCGCGCATGGATTTGATGAACGCGCTGACGACGTTGTAGTGCTCCTCGCCGCCCTTGTCGTAGAGCAGCATCTTCTGCTGGAGCGCCTCCTCCGCCACCTTGCGGTCCACCGCCTTGCCGCCGTACGCCGCCGCGGCCTCCAGCGCGGTGAGCGCCTTGCGCGCGTCTCCGCCCGCCGCGTCCGCGATGAACTCCAGCGCCGCGTCGTCCACGGCCACCTTGCCGCCCAGGCCCCGTGGGTCCGCGACGGCGTGGCGCATGACGGCGATGAGCTCCTCCTGCTCCAGCCCGCGCAGGGTGATGACGCGGCAGCGTGACAGGAGCGCGGCGTTCACTTCAAAGGACGGGTTCTCCGTGGTGGCGCCGATCAGCGTGACGGTGCCCTTCTCCACGTGGGGCAGGAGCGCGTCCTGCTGCGACTTGTTGAAGCGGTGGATTTCATCGATGAAGAGCAGCGTGCGCTGGCGGTTCAGCTTCCAGCGGTCCTGCGCGCGGGCCACCGTCTCGCGGATGTCCTTCACGCCCGCGAGCACGGCGGACATCGTCTCAAAGGCGGCCCCGGTGGAGCGCGCGATGAGCTGGGCCAGCGTCGTCTTGCCGGTGCCCGGCGGGCCCCAGAGGATGAGGCTGGGCACCTGGTCGCTCTCCAGCGCGCGGCGCAGGAAGCGGCCCTCGCCGGTGAGGTGCTCCTGTCCCAGGTACTCGCTGAGCGAGGTGGGGCGCATGCGCTCGGCGAGCGGCGCCAGGACGGCCTGTTCCTTCTGGCTGGCGTGGTCGAAGAGGTCCATGGGGCCTCCAAACCTAGCGCCCTGTCCGCCCCGTCGCGCACCCTTGTGATGTCCGGGGCCGAGCAGGTGCGTCATTTTCCTGGGGAGGACGGTTGGCCGGCTGGACTAGAACCCGGGGGGCGTGCAGACCCTCGTCATCGTCGCGAAGCGAGACACCCCGCAGGCCGTCGCCCTGGCGGCGGAGATCCACCAGCGCCACCCGAACCTGACGGTGCTGGCGGACCGCGCCCTGGCGCATGCGCTGAACTGGCCGCGCATCGAGGACCGCGAGCTGGCGGCCCGCGCGGACCTGGTGGTGGTGCTGGGCGGTGACGGCACGCTCATCTACGCGGCGCGCCTGTTGGGCGGACGCAACGTGCCCATCATCGGCGTGAACCTGGGCAGCCTGGGCTTCATGACGGAGGTACCCGTGGAGGAGCTCTTCAGCCGGCTGGATGACGTGCTGGCGGGGAACTTCCACGTGGACTCGCGCATGAAGCTCTCCTGCCGGCTCTTGAGGGGCGGCAAGGTCCTCATCGAGGACGAAATCCTCAACGACGTGGTCATCAACAAGGGCGCGCTCGCGCGCATCGCGGACCACGAGACGTCCATCGAGGGGGTGCCCATCACGACGTACAAGTCGGACGGCGTCATCCTGGCCACGCCCACGGGCTCCACGGCGTACTCGCTGTCCGCGGGCGGCCCCATCGTGCACCCGTCGGTGGACTGCACCATCCTGTCGCCCATCTGCTCGCACGCGCTGACCCAGCGGGCCATCGTGGTGCCCGCGGACCGCACCATCCGCGTCACGCTGAAGAGCGAGACCGCGGACACGTACCTCACGCTGGACGGACAGACGGGCCACTCGCTCCAGGGCGGGGACTGCATCGAAGTGGTGCGCTCGCCCAACCGCGTGGGCCTGGTGCGCAACCCGCGCGTGGCCTTCTTCACCATCCTCCGCCAGAAGCTCCACTGGGGTGAGCGCTGAGCCTCCGGAGCCGGGGGTGGGGCTCCCCTCGGAGGTGAGCGGTGGGGTAGCGTCCGGCCCGTGACGACGGGTGCGCACACGACGCGTTTCGGCAAGTACGAGCTGCAGGAGCGCCTGGGCGCGGGCGGCATGGCCGTGGTGCACCGCGCGCGCTACACCGTGGCGGAGGGCGTGTCCCGGTCCGTGGTCATCAAGCGCGTGAGGGACCCGTACGCGCAGGACCCCGCCTTCGTGCAGATGTTTCTCAACGAAGCGCGCATCTCCATGGGGCTGTCGCACGGCAACATCGTCCAGGTCTTCGACTTCGGGCAGGAGGCGGGGGAGTACTTCCTCGCCATGGAGTGGGTGGACGGGCAGCCCCTGTCCAAGGTGCTCAAGCGCCTGAAGCTGAAGGGCATGGCGCACCTGCCGGCGCCGCTGGCCGTGCAGTTGATGGCGGACGTCTGCAAGGGCCTTCACCACGCGCACACGCGCCGCGACGAGCAGGGCCGCCCGCTGGGGCTGGTGCACCGCGACGTGTCTCCGGACAACGTCCTGGTGAGCTACGAGGGCGAGGTGAAGCTCACGGACTTCGGCATCGCGAAGGCGCAGTGGGCCGGGCGGCAGGAGACGGACGCGGGCGTGGTGCGCGGCAAGTTCCTCTACCTGTCCCCGGAGCAGACGCGGGCAGAGGCGCTGGACGCGCGCTCGGACGTGTACACGGCCGGCGTGGTGCTCTTCGAACTGCTCACCGGCCGCAGGCCCGTGGAGGGGGACCAGGGCTCGGTGATGGAGCGCATCGCCACGGGGGACGTGACGCCTCCGCAGGCGTACGTCCCGGACCTGGATCCGTCGCTGGGGGCGCTGGTGTCGCGGGCGCTGGCGCTGCGGCGGGAGGACCGCTTCACGAGCGCGGAGGACTTCCAGCGCGCGCTGGCGGAGTGGCTCGCGTACCGGGCGCCGCTGTTCCCCGCGTCCACGCTGCGCCACCTGATGGGCTGGCTCTTCGAGGAGGAGCTGAAGCTCGCGGGCCAGCCGCCGCGGATCCCGGAGTCCTTCCTGCGCCAGGTGGCGGTGTGGACGGGGGAGGGCGGCGCGGCGGAGACGGACGAGCCGGAGCGGGCCTCCGCGGTGCACCGCGCGCACGCCCGGGCGTTCCCGGAGGAGCACGTGCCCGGGGCGCTGGTGGGCGGTGGCCCCGCGGCGGACATGGGCGCGGGCGTGCCCGGCTGGGTCTGGGCGGCCGTCATCGCCGCGGCGGTGGTGTTCTTCGTGGGGCGGGCGGTGATGCCCGACCTGTCGGAGCCCGGCTCGCGCAAGCTCCAGGTGGTCTCCGTGCCCCCGGGCGCGGAGGTGCGCTGGGACGGCAAGCAGGTCGGGATGACGCCGGCGGTGCTGAACGTCGCCACGGGCGAGGACTCGCACCAACTGGAGCTCCGGTTCGTGGGCTACCAGGCGTGGGCGACCACCGTGTCGCAGGCCGCCGTGCCGGAGCGCGTGCAGGTGACGCTGGAGCGGCTGCCGCCCCCGCCGCCTCCGCCAGAGCCGGTGGTGGACGCGCGTGTGAAGGACAAGGAGTCGCCGCCGGAAGGAGCGCCCCGCAGGCGGAGCATGGCGATCGCCCGGGGTGAATCGCGCGAGGCCTCGGATTGGATGGCGGGTGCTCCGGACGCGGGCGCCGCGTACACGCTGGGGCAGGAGCTGCTGGCGTCGGGCAGCGCGCTGCAGGCGGGGGAGAAGTTCTGGAAGTGCCTGGAGCTGAAGGAGACGGCCGCGGAGTGCCACCTGGGCCTGGGCCGGGTGGGCGTGCTGACGGACCGGGACTCGATGGCCCGCGAGGGATACCAGCGCTACCTGGAGCTGCGTCCCAGAGGCGTCGCGGCCACCGAGGCGCGCAAGTACCTCCACGCGAAGACGGCGCGGTAGTCGAAGCGAACGGACGATGTTCCTCTTCCTCTCGAAGGTGTTGGACCTGCTGCTGTCCCCGCTCACCTGGGCGCTCATCCTGGGCGTGGGGGGCGTGGTGCTGCGCCGGTGGAGGCGCCTGTCGCTGGCGTCCCAGCTCCTGGCCCTGGTCGTTCTGTACGTGTTCTCCATCGAGCCGACGGTGGCGCTGCTGACGCGCGCGACGGAGGCGGACGCGGTGAGCACGTACCGGCCGGAGGTCGTCTACGACGCGGTCATCCTGCTGGGCGGAGGGCTGGACGCGGCGGCCACGGAGCGCTCGGGGCAGCCGGAGTACAACGCCGCGCCGGAGCGGATGATGCGCACCTTCGAGCTGCTGCACGACGGCCTTGCGCGGCAGGTGCTCATCACCGCCGGCAACCTGGACGCGAGGCCGGAGGCGGTGGTGGAGGCGGACGTGCTGGCCGCGCAGTTGGAGCACTGGGGCATCGCGCCCGAGCGCATCGTGAAGGAGGGGCGCAGCCGCAACACCCGCGAGAACGCGCTGGAGTCGGAGCCGCTGGTGCGCGCGCACGGCTGGAAGTCACTGCTCCTGGTGACCAGCGCCGCGCACCTGCCCCGCGCGGCGGGCTGCTTCGCGGCGGTGGGGCTGAAGGCGGACACGCTCGCGGTGGACCTGCGCTCCTCGACGATTCCCCCCTCGAAGCTGAGCTGGCTGCCGCGCTCGGGGGCGCTCAACCAGAGCACGGACATGCTGCGCGAACTGGCGGGGCGGGTCGTCTACCGGGCGCGAGGCTGGACCGCGCCCTGGCGGTAGGCCTTCCGCTACTTCATGGACTGGGGCGCGCGCAGGCCGCCCTGGGGCGCGCCGGTGACCGTGATGCGGCCCTGGGGCTTCGCGCGGGGCGCGGGCCTGCCGTTGCTGAAGGCCTTGCTGAGCGCGTCCCACGGCGACGGGAGCCCCTGGCTCGCGGGCAGCACGGGCACGTCCTTGAGCATCGCGTAGCCGTCGTTGCCCTGCGCCACGAAGCTGAGCGTGGCCAGCCGGTACTTCGCCGCGTCGTCCAGCGGCTTGCCCTTCACGTCCACCTTCGTCACCCGCGCGCCCGGCGCCTTGCGCAGGTCGTAGGTGAAGCGCAGGCCGGACACCTGCGGGAAGCGGCCGGGCGGCTTGCCGTCCACGCTGCTCAGGCTGACGCCGTTCTCCAGCGCCGCGCGCAGCGTCGCCCCCGTCACCTCCAGCACCACCAGCTCGTTGCGGTAGGGCATGAGCGAGTACAGCTCGCGCCGGGTCATCGTCCCCGCGGGCAGCACCCGGTCCGCGCGGATGGCGCCCCCGTTCACGAGCGCCACGTCCGCGCCCGTCGCCTCGCGGAACGCGTCCGCCAGGAACGAGCCCAGGTTCGTCTCTCCCAGCCGGCTCTGCGCGCTGCGCGCATCCAGCGCCACCGGCGAGCGGCCCACGCGCTCCGCCAGCGTGGCCAGCAGCGGCGCGTAGGGCTTCATCTGTTCGTCGAACGCCGCGTCGTCCGGCGTCTTCGCGGTGATGGGGATGACCTTCCACGCGAGCTTCTTCACCGCGCCCGTCTTCGCGTCCAGGTCCAGCGTGACGCGGCCCAGGTCGATGGCGTCCTCGTCCAGCTTGAGGATGGGCGTGCCCGCGACGGTCTCCTCCACGCGGTCGTGGTCATGCCCGCCGATGATGAGGTCCACGCGCACGCACCTCGCAAGCTCCCGGTCCTGGGCCACCGCCAGGTGCGTGAGCCCCAGCACGAACTGCGCGCCCGCGGCCCGCAGCTCGTCCACGGCGCGCTTCGCCGCCTCGCAGAACGGCGTGATGCGCGTGTCCTTGCCCGGCTTGGAGGACGTCTGCGTCCCCGGCAGCACCACGCCGAAGATGCCCACCTTCACGCCGCCCACGTCGCGCAGGTCCCACGCCTTGAGCCCGTCGAACACCTGCCCCGACTTCACGCTCATCACGTTGGCGCCCAGCCACGGGAAGCGCGACTGCTGGAGGCGCGCGCGCAGCACGTCGTCCCCGAAGTCGAACTCGTGGTTGCCCACCGTGGCGTAGTCCAGGCCGAGCGCGTTCCACGCGTCGATCATCTGCTTGCCCTTGAGCGCCTCGCCCGCCACCTCCGCGGACGACTCCACGGAGGGAGAGAGCGTGTCGCCCGCCAGCAGCGTGAGGACGTGCGGCGACTCCTTCAGCGCCTGCTGCTTGAGCGTGGCCACGCGCGACAGGCCGCCCCGGTTCCGGGCGGTGGGCTGGAACTGGTAGACGTCGTTGAGGTGGAGGACCGTGAGGCGGACGGTGTCGGCGGGAGGCGTCGGCCCGGCGGCCCCGGCGGAACGGGTGGCCAGCACCATCGCGAGCGGCAGCAGCACCGCCCAGGTGCTCACGGTCTTCTTCATCATCGGGAAGTCGTTCTCTTGCGGGGGCACGGGGGGAGCGCCAACCCGTCTCGGCCTAGCGCACTCGGCGCGTGAAGGCGAGCGGGCCGGACATGGCGCAACGCGCAAGCCCCAAACCCTTCTTCCCGGAGGATGAAGGGCATCCGGCCCGCCGTGCGCTCCCACCTCAGACGGTGTAGCGCCGCCCCTGCGCCAGCGGCTCGATGACGCTGCCGCTCGCGTCGAACAGGTCCGGGTAGTGGATGAGGCGCATCTTCGCGCGAGTCGCCTCCGGCAGCTCCGCCAGCTTCTCGTAGGGCGTGTGCACGCCGTAGTTCGTCTCGTGGATGACCAGGTCCGCCTCGGACAGCCAGGAGATGAGCCCCTCGTCGAAGGCGGTGTCCGCGCTGTAGCCCAGGCACCGGCCCCCGGCGCGGATGCGGAACGCGGTGGTGGGCACGTGGTGGTAGGTGAAGCGGCACTCGATTTCGAACGGGCCGTGCTTCACCGCGCGCTCCAGGTGCAGCGGCGTGTGCGTGAAGTAGTCCTCGAAGTGCTTGTGGCTGGGGCCCGCGCCCTGCTGCTCGATGAGGCACTCCATGCCCGCGGCCAGGTGGCCCTCCCAGAGCCGGCGCGTGACGCTCGGGTGCGCGAGCAGCTCCATCTTCCGCTGCAGCACGAAGAAGGAGAAGTACGCCAGGCTCTCCAGCCCGGAGGCGTGGTCCGCGTGCAGGTGCGTGAGGGCCACGGCGCTGACGCGCTCCACGTCCAGGTGCACGCCGGAGGACTCGGACGCCTCGCGCATCATCTTGCGGATGGGGTGCGGACAGTCGATGAGCAGCACCTGGCCTTCCGCCTCCAGCGCCAGGCACGACGAGTAGTAGAGCGCGGAGAAGGCGTCACCGACGCCCAGGGGGATGAAGGACAGGCTCATGGGTGGCTCCGGAGGGAAGGGGACAGCCGCTCGCGCAGCTTCGCGGCGACGGCGGGAGGGCAGTAGGCGGACACGTCCTCGCCGCGCGTGAGGCGCTCCTTCAGGGCGCTGCTGGACACCTCCGCCAGGTGCGCCTCCGCGGGCAGGAACAGGGTGGACAGCTCCGGCGCGAGCGCGCGGTTCATCTGCGCCAGCTCCGTCTCGAACTGCGCATCGGTGGCGCCGCGCACGCCGCGCAAGAGGACGCTCGCGCCAATCTCCCGCGCCAGCTCCACGATGAGCCCTTCTGTGGAGGTGACGGAGACGTTGGGGTGCTTCGCCACGGCCTCCCGGATGAGCGCCATGCGCTCCTCCGCGGTGAGCAGCGTGCGCTTGTTCGGGTTGACCGCGACCACCACCACGACGTGGCTGAAGAGGCGCGCCGCCTGCCGCACCACCGACAGGTGTCCCGCCGTCACGGGGTCGAAGCTGCCTGCGTAGAGGGCGATGGTCATCACGACACCTCACGGTCCGACGAGGAAGAAGCCGCCGCGTCCAGCAGGCCCGCCGCCATGCGCTTCACGGTGCCCGCCGCCGAGCCCGCGGGCACGAGCCCGGGCGCGCCCGCGGACAGCACGAAGTACCCCTGGATGGAGGCGAACAGGCCCGCGGCCAGCGGACGCGCGCGGCGCTTGCCCACCACCGCCGCGACCAGCGCCTCCAACTGCTCCAGGTCCGCGCGCACCACCTCTTCGTAGGCGGCGCGCACCTCCGGCTGCCGGATGGCCTCCGCGCTGATGGTGACCCAGCCCGCCACCGCCGCCACGTCCGCGTCCGGCCCGGTGGCGAGGAACGCGTCCACGAACGCCTCCACCCGCCCGCGCGCGTCGTCCGCCGCGAGCTTCGCAGCCCGGGTGGCGAAGCGCTGCCGGGCACGCGCCGCCAGCGAGCGCACCAGGGTCAGGAGGATCTCCTGCTTGTCCTCGAAGTGGTAGTGCACCAGACCCGCGCTCAGGCCCGCCGCCCGGGCGATCTCCGCCACGGACGCGCCCTCGTAGCCGCGCTCGGCCATGGCCTTGAGCAGCCCGGCGACAATCTGTTCCCGGCGCGCTTCGGTGTTGGAGGGACGGGGCATGGCGCGGTCTTGTTTCTAGGTTGTGTGACCAACTTATAAACAGGGCCGGCGCGGGCGTCAACCGGACGTGGGGGCCGGTGACGCCGGGCGGGGCGCTAGAAGCGGAGGAGGGACGTCACCTTGTCCGGCCCCAGCCGCTTCGCGCCCTCCAGGAAGTCGAGCGTGATGAGGAAGCTGTAGCCGACAATCTGGCCGCCCAGCCGGCTGACGAGGCGGCCCGTGGCGTCGGCGGTGCCGCCGGTGGCGAGCACGTCATCCACCACGAGGACCCGCTCGTCCTTGAGGATGGCGTCCTCGTGCATCTCCACGCCGTCCGCCCCGTACTCCAGCGAGTAGCGCTCCACGATGCGCTTGTGGGGGAGCTTGCCGGGCTTGCGCGCCGGCACGAAGCCCGCCTCCAGGGCCAGCGCCAGGGGGGCGCCGAGCAGGAAGCCACGAGACTCCACGCCCACCACCTTGGTGATGTGCTGGCCCCGGAAGGGGGCGGCCATGGCGTTGACCACCCGGCCGAAGAGGCGCGGGTCCGCCAGCATGGGGGTGATGTCCTTGAAGACGATGCCGGGCTTGGGGAAGTCCGGCACGTCCCGCAGGACGGCCTGGAGGTCGGAGACGAGCGTGGGGTCGAGGGACATGGGGGTGGAGCTCCGAGAGAGGACGGCGGCGTTCAGCCCGGGGGATGACACCCGGGGTGGAACCGGAACCCAGGGTACCCGGCCCCGGTGACAGCCGGGCTGGCGGGCCCCCGGACGCGGGGTCCCAGGGCCAACGGCCGGAGGATGGGCGGACTGGGACGGGACCGGGGCATGGCGGACGTTGATGATCTCACAGCTTCGCGCCGCTTGAGCCGCATCGGCTGGCGGACGCCGTATTTTTTCCCACGCGCGGGGATCCCCTCACTGTGTTAAGCGAGGCGGTTCCCCCCGACCAAGGAGTCTGGGGCCCTTGCAAGCCGTGCAAACCACCGCTGACACCCGAGACCCTCTCTCCCCCCAGGACGGACTCTGGCTCCGCGCCCTCAAGGCCGAGGTCGAGCCCGCCACGTTCAAGAAAGGCCGCGAGGTGGCCGAAGGCCGCCGCGTCTTTGGCCTCACGCGTGAACCCGAACGCATCCGCGCGCAGGTCGCGGCTCCGTCCGGTGAGCGCTACGAAGTGGCCCTGGTCCCAGGAGAGGGAAAAGTCGTTTCCTCCTGCACCTGCCCGGTGTGGAACACCACGGGCCCGCATTGCGAGCACGTGGTCGCCGTGGCACTCATCTACGCAGCCCGCTTCCGGCCGCCGCCCCCGCCGCAGAAAGCCGCGGCGCCGCCGCCTCCGCCGCCCGAACCCGAGGACCTGGGACCGGACGACGAGGTGGAGGTCCCCGGAGGCGGAGCGCCGGGGATGGAAGGCGTCAGCCTGCCCGCGCTCGCCAAGGTGGAGAGCTGGCTGGGCCTGTCCTCACTGCCCGACTACGAGTTCCTCTACCGGCTTACCCCCGCGAGCTCGGGGCCGGGCGGCACCAACAACCGCCACTGGGTCGTGGACGTGCGCCGCCAGGACGCGCAGACCAAGGGCCCCGTGCACGTCAAGCGCCTGCTCCAGGCGGGCAGCCGCATCGCGCCCGCGGACGAGCGCATCTTCATGGTGCTGTCGCGCCACGAGCACCGCTACGACTCGCGCATCGTCCTCTCCGACGAGGACCTGTGCGAGGTGCTGGAGCTCTTGCGCCAGCGCCGGGTCATCTACCGGGGCACGCCGCTCGTCTACATGGACCAGCCCGTGCGGCCGCAGATCCACCTGGAGTCGCGTCCGGACGGCGCCACCGCGCAGATTGAACTGCTGTTCCCGGACGGCGTGGGCTACCCGCTCAAGGACGTCATCGTGCTCGCGGGCCGGCGCACGTACGTCATCCAGGCGCAGAACCTCCACGCCGTGGAGCCGGACTTCCCGCCGCGCTTGCTGCGCAAGTGGCTGCTGGAGCCGTCCATGGCCTTCCCGTCCGGGCAACTGGACCGGGTGCTGACGTTCTTCGCCGCGCACCTGCCGCGCTTCCGCATGTCGTTGAAGGCGGACGACATCGAAGTGGACGAGACGGTCGAGCCGCGCTTCGTCCTCACCCTGGAAGGCGCCGCCGAGCGCGTGAAGGTGCAGCTCGCCGCGCGGTACGGCCAGACGACGGTGGCGGTGTCCCCCACGGCCACGCACCTGGGCTATGCCAGCGGCGTGGGCGAGGACGCGCGCAAGCTCTACCGCCGCCGCGACGAGGTGGAGCGCGCCGCGGGCAAGCTGCTGCTCGACCTGGGGCTGCGCTTCGATCAGGCCGCGCAGGCGTTCGACGCGACGGGCGACGTGGCCCTGGAGTTCTGGGCGCGGGGCCTGGCGAGCCTGCCCGAGGAGTGGGAGCGCTACGGCGTGCAGGCGCCCAAGGTGCGGCTGCGCCCGAAGCTCAAGCCGCGCATCCGCGTGGGCATGAGCGGCGTGCAGTGGTTCGACCTGGACGCGGAGTTCGTCACCGACGATCAGGCCGTGGACCTGGGCGCCGTGCGCATGTGGCTGGACTCCGGCCGCAAGTTCGTGCCGCTGAAGGACGGCTCCTTCGCGGAGGCGGACGTCGCGGAGATCAAGCGCGTGGCGGACCTCCTGGAGGAGGCCGGCGCCATGCCGGGCCGCACGCGCACGCGGTTGCCGCTGCACCAGGCCGTCGCCCTGGACCTGCTCGCGGACCTGGGCGAGTTCACCGAGGTGGAGGCCAAGGCCCGTCAGGCCATGCTCGCGCTGCGCGAGTCCGCGGGCGTGCCGAAGGTGGCCGTGCCGGAAGGACTCCAGGCCACGCTGCGCCACTATCAGGAGGCGGGCCTGTCCTGGCTCTGGTTCCTCCGGCGCCACGGGCTGTCCGGCATCCTCGCGGACGACATGGGCTTGGGAAAGACCATCCAGTCCCTGAGCCTGATGCAGAAGGTGGCCAACGACGAGGGCCGCAAGCCGTCCCTGGTGGTCGCGCCCACGAGCGTGCTCGCCAACTGGGAGCGCGAGGCGGAGCGCTTCACGCCGGGCCTCAAGGCCATGGTGTGGCACGGGCAGGACCGCCGCGAGCGCGCGGAGGACCTGAAGGACATGGACCTGGTGCTCACGTCGTACGCGCTGGTGCGCCGCGACCTGGAGCAACTGTCCCAGGTGGGCTTCCGCTACGTCATCCTGGACGAGGCGCAGAACATCAAGAACGCGGACAGCGCCACCGCGCAGGCGTGCAAGTCGCTGCCCAGCGAGACGCGCCTGGCGCTCACCGGTACGCCGCTGGAGAACCGCCTGTCGGAGCTCTGGAGCATCTTCGACTTCCTGATGCCCGGCTTCCTGGGCAGCGCGGAGGGCTTCAGCGACCGCTACGAGCAGCCCATCCAGGTGGCCAACGACGCCACCGCGAAGGACCGGCTGCGCCGCCGCATCCAGCCCTTCATCATGCGCCGCCTCAAGACAGAGGTGGCCAAGGACCTGCCGCCGAAGACGGAGAGCGTCGCGTGGTGCGAGATGGAGCCCGGCCAGGCCGCGCTCTACCGCGAGGTGCTGGAGGAGAGCCGCCGCAAGGTGAACGAGTCCATCGAGAAGGTGGGCTTCAAGCGCAGCCGCGTCTCCATCCTCGCCGCGCTGATGCGCCTGCGTCAGGTGTGCTGCGACCCGCGCCTGCTCAAGATGCCGCCCGGCACGCTGCTGCCGTCCAGCGCGAAGCTCGAGCGCTTCATGCAACTGGTGGATGACCTGGTGTCCGAGGGCCACCGCGCCCTCGTCTTCAGCCAGTTCACGGAGATGCTGGAGCTGCTCAAGCAGGAGGCCGACAAACGCGGCCTGCGCTACCTCTACCTGGACGGCCGCACCAAGGACCGCATGGGCAAGGTGGACGAGTACAACCGCCCTGACGGCCCGCCGCTCTTCTTCATCAGCCTCAAGGCGGGCGGCACCGGCTTGAACCTCACCGCCGCGGACTACGTCATCCACTTCGACCCGTGGTGGAACCCCGCCGTGGAGGACCAGGCCACGGACCGTACGCACCGCATCGGCCAGACGCGCGCGGTCATCAGCTACAAGCTGATCACCCGCGGCACGGTGGAGGAGAAGATCCTCAGCCTCCAGCGCCGCAAGCGCGACCTCGCCGCCGGCGTGCTGGGCACGGACGGGGACGACATGGGCCGCACCCTCACGGAACAGGACATCCAGGAGCTGTTCACCGAAATCTGAAGCCAGCGGGAAGGGTGGGAGATGGTTGTGGCGCCAACAGGCCACGCCCTCCCACTCGCCCTCCCACCGTCCGCCCGACCCGAACACCTGTGCAGTGTCGCCAAGACCTGCTAGGGTGTTCAGGTGTTGGGGCGTCGTACGGACCGCGGAGGGCGCGCGTGCTGCTGGGTCTTCGGATTTCGAACGTAGCGGTGATTGAGGAGGTGGAGGTCGCGTTCGGCGCGGGCCTCACCGTCCTCACGGGTGAGACGGGGGCCGGCAAGTCCATTCTGGTGGACGCGCTGGGCCTGCTGCTCGGGGGCAGGGCGGATGCGGACGTCATCCGTGCGGGCTGCGAGGACGCGGCGGTGGAGGGCGTGTTCGCCCGGACACCGGTGCTGGCCGCGCGCCTGGAGGAACTGGGCCTCCCGGACCTGGGAGAGGAGGTGCTCGTGCGCCGCGTGCTCGGGCGCACCGGGCGCGGCAAGGTCTACGTCAACGGCGCGCTGGTGACGCTGGGCGTGCTGGGGAAGCTCACCCGGGGCGCGGTGGACATCGCCGGCCAGCATGAGCACGTGAGCCTCTTCGACTCCGGCCTGCACCGGGTGCTCCTGGACAAGTACGGCGGCCTGGAGGAGACGCTGGCCGCGTACGGCCGCGAGTGGGCGAACCTGCGCGAGGTGGATTCGCGCATGGACGCGCTGGGCGGGGACGACGCCAAGGTGCGCGAGCGCGCGGAGTTCCTGCGCTTCCAACTGGACGAAATCACGCGCCTGGACCCGGAGTCCGGCGAGGACGTGAAGCTGGACGCGGAGCGCCGGCGGCTGGGCAGCGCGCAGAAGCTCAAGCGCCAGGGCGCGGAGGCCGAGCTGCTGGTGGCGGGCGAGGCCCCGTCCGCGGTCGAAATCGTGGGGCGCGCGCTGGGGCTCGTGCACGAGGGCGTCAAGTGCGACGCGACGCTCGCGCCGGTAGCGCAGTCGCTCTCCACGGCGCTGTCGGAGCTGGAGGAGGCCGCGCGCCGGCTCAACCGCTACGTGGAGGGGCTGGAGTCCGACCCCGGGCGGCTGGGCGAGGTGGAGGAGCGGCTGGACGCGCTCAAGCGGCTGTGCCGCAAGCACGGCACGACGCTGGACGGCGTCCTCAAGAAGCGCGGCGAGCTGGAGACGGAGCTGGGCACGCTGGAGAACCGGCGCGAAATCCTGGAGGAGCTCAACCAGGAGCGCAAACGCGTGGAGGAGCGGGCGCGCAAGGCGGCGCTGGCGCTGTCCCGCGCCCGGAAGGCCTCCGCGGGGGCCTTCTCCCAGCAGGTGCGTGACGGTCTGGGCGGGCTGGCCATGGGCAAGGCCGCCTTCGAGGTGCGCGTCACCGCCGGAGAGGCGCTGCGTCCGGACGGCCTGGATGAAGTGGAGTTCTTCTTCAGCGCCAACCCGGGTGAACCGGCGCGGCCCCTGGCCAAGGTGGCCTCGGGCGGTGAGGCGAGCCGGCTCCTGCTCGCGCTCAAACGTGCACTGGCGGACAGTGACGCGTGCGGGTGTTACATCCTGGACGAGGCCGACGCGGGCGTCAGCGGCGCCATCGCGGACGTGGTGGGCCGGATGATTCGGGAGGTCAGCACCCACCGCCAGGTGCTGTGCATCACGCACCTGCCCCAGGTGGCCGCCTACGCGGACGCGCACCTGCTCATCAGGAAGAGCGTGAAGGGCGAGCGCACCGTGTCCCAGGTGCTGCCGCTCTCGGCGGGCGCCGAGCGCACCCAGGAGCTGGCGCGCATGATGTCCGGCGTGGAGGTCACCCGGGAGGCGCTGGGCGCGGCGGAGGCGCTGGTGCGCTCGGCCCACCGGGCCACGCCCCGGGCGCGCCGGGAGTCCGGACCGGAGGGCAGCCCCCGGGGCCGGCTGCGCCGGACGGCCTGAAATGGGGGCCTACAAGGTAGGGGTGACCCAGGGGGAGGGGCATGACGCACCGCGAGTTTTCGTGCGCGTCCTTGCCCCGACTTATGGGCTCACATAGCATCCGGCGCGTGTCCAGCACCGCAGGGCAGACCGCGGCCCCCCGCCATAAAGTCATCTCCGCTGGCCTGACGGACGTCGGGCGCAAGCGCAATCACAACGAGGACAGCTTCCTCATTGACGATGAGCTCCAGCTCTACGTCGTGGCGGACGGCATGGGTGGGCACGCGGGTGGCGGTACCGCGTCGCGCATCGCCGTCGAGACCATCGACAAGGAGCTGCGGCGCGCGCGTGAAGGGCGGGACAACCCCTTCGTCAGCGTTCCCAACCTCCAGGATTCGCCCATTCCGGAAGCGCTCCGGGGCGCGGTGGAGAAGGCCTGTCAGGCCATCTACCTCACCGCCCAGGATGACGCGCGCCTGTCCGGCATGGGCACGACGGTCATCTCCCTGGTGGTCCGCGACGAGCACGCCTTCTTCGCCCACGTGGGCGACAGTCGCGCGTACCTCATCCGCGGGGACCTCATCCAGCAGATCTCCGAGGACCACTCGCTGGTCAACGAGCAGATCAAAGCGGGGATGATCACACCGGAGGAGGCCAAGCACTCCCGGTACAAGAACATCATCACCCGCTCCGTCGGCTTCGAGGAGGAGGTCCAGGTGGACGTCATGGGGCTCGTGTCCGAGCCCGGTGACGTGTTCCTGCTCTGCTCGGACGGCCTCGCCAACATGCTCGAGGACCGGGAGATCCACGACACCGTCGCGCGCCATGCGAGCCTGGAGGAGGTGCCCAAGCACCTCATCGACCTGGCCAATGAGCGCGGCGGCGACGACAACATCAGCGTCATCGTCGTGCGCATGCAGGGCGGGTGAAGAAGGCCCGGACTCGGGGCGCGATGGGGCGTGCCCCGGGGTCTGTTGACCTTGACACTCTTCAAATGCGGATGATAGCTGCCCCAACCTTTCCATCCACTGAGAATCGCCAGTGGGTGACGGTGCGGGAGGGGCGGCGGGTGGGGGAGGTGTTGCGAGCGCGGGGAGCGACTTAGCTTCTGGCGCCGGAAGTCCCACGTTGCGAAAGAGTTTCCCCAGGAGTGGTCCGTGGCCAAAAAGTCCTTCACGCTGATGGTCATCCCGGACCACGACGCTCCGGTGAAGCGCTACACCATCCAGCGCTCCTGGCTCGTTCAGGTGGGCATGGGCCTGATGCTGGTGGCGGGCCTGGGCGCCGGTGCGAGCATCCACTACCTCCAGGTGGCGGCGGACGCGTCGGAGAACCGCATCCTGCGTGAGGAGAACCTCACGCTGCGCTCGCAGCTCAAGTCGGTGCGTGAGCGCATCGAGCACATCGGTTCGACGCTGGACCGCGTGGAGCGTTTCGACCAGAAGCTGCGCGCGGTGACGTTGCTGTCGGACCCGCAGCGCAACCTGGCCATGGGCCCCACGGAGCCGGAGGCCGGCACCACGGCGCCCGCGACGGACACGCAGTTCACCCAGCTCACCACCACGGACACGCCCAAGATGATGCTGGGCCGCCTGGACCGGCTCTCCGCGGAGGCGACCCGCCAGGAGCTGAGCCTCCAGGACCTGCAGGCCTACTTCCAGGACCAGAAGTCGCTCCTGGCCTCCACGCCGTCGGTGTGGCCGGCGCGCGGCTGGGTGACCAGCGACTTCGGTCAGCGCCTGGACCCGTACACGGCGGATCGCGTGACGCACGCGGGCCTGGACATCGCGGCGCCGCACGGCAAGGAGGTCACCGCGCCGTCTGACGGCACGGTGGTGTTCGCGGGCCTGGAGGGCGGGTACGGCAACGTGCTCGTCATCGACCACGGCTACGGCATCAAGACGCGCTACGGCCACCTGTCCAAGATCCTCGTGAAGGCCGGGGACCGGGTGAAGCGCGGTGCGACCATCGCGGCGGTGGGCAACACCGGCCGCTCCACCGGCCCGCACCTGCACTACGAGGTGCGCGTGAACGGCGTGCCGCAGAACCCGCGCAAGTTCATCCTCGAGGAGTAGGGGACGCCGTCAGGTTCCTTCCGGCTCCGGGAGGAACGCGTCCAGGCGCAGGCGCCGCCGCTGCAGGCCGTGCGTCCGCCCGGTGCGCTCCATGATGTAGGCCCGCTCCACCTCCGCCCATAGGAGCGGCCCCAGCACCTGCCAGTGTGACGGCTGGTGCACCGTCAGCTCCAGCAGCGCCACGGTGAAGCCCGGCACGTCGGTGTCGGAGGCGCCCGGAGGCAGCGCGGGGCGCAGGTCCTCCGCCAGCCTGGCGCGCGTCGCCTCCGCGCTGTCCTCGCGCACGGTGAGCTGGGACGTGGGCAGCAGCAGCACCGCGAAGCCGTCCGGCTGGAAGCGCACGATGCGCGCGCCCGGGTACTGCGCGCCGAGCGACGCCACGACGCCCTGGAGCAGCGCGTCCCCGGCGGGGAAGCCGAAGCGCGCGTTGAAGTGGATCATCTCCTTCACGTCCACCATCAGCGCCCCCACGCGCCAGCCGTCGTGGTGCGCGTGCGTGGACAGGTCGAACTCCTCCTTGAGGAGCGTGCCCTGGGTGAGCGCCAGCACGTGCAGGGCCCCGGTGGCGTCCGGCTGGCCGCGCCGGCGCTGCTCGGCGGCGATGAGCTCCCGGGCGGCGGCCTGGGGCGCCTCCTGCGCGTGCCCCGGGCGCGCGGCCCGGGGGTGGAGGGCGACGAGGGCGGTGGCGGTGGCGTCGTCGAGTGTGTAGGGCATCGTGTCCGCGTGTGTAGCGCGGACCGGCCCCGGGCGCAGGAAAGCTTCCTCCCCGCGCCCGCTCCGTCGCCCGCTAGCGCATCCGGTGGGCCGTCACGGTGACCTCGTCCCGGTCATGGTAGAGCTGGCGGACGGTGAGGCCCTCCCAGCCCCCGTCGTCCACGAGTATCTGGCGCACCCGCAGCAGCAGCGGGTTCTTGTCCTTCATGGGCAGCTTGATGTTGGCCACCAGGTTGCGCGCCCAGCGGCGCCGGCCCCACTTGGCCAGCAACTGCGCCACCTCCAGGGGGCGCCACGCCATGTCGCAGAAGAGCCAGTCCGCGGGCTCCTCGGGGGCGTAGGCGAAGGCGCTCTCCTGCACGTGCTGGACGCGCGGGTTCTTCGCCAGCTCCGGCATCAGCTTCGCGGGGTCCACCGCCACCACCCGCGCCCCGCGCGCCACCAGCCGCTGCGTCCAGCCGCCCGGCGCCGCGCCCAGGTCCACGCAGACGTCGCCGCGCCCGGGCTCATGCGCCAGCCCGTCCAGCGCCTCCTCCAGCTTCATGGCCGCGCGGGAGGGGGACTCGCCCGCGCGCTTCATCCGCCGCCGCCCGCCCGGGGCCAGGGACAGGGCCTCACGGGCGCTCACCGCGCCCAGGCTCAGCACCCCGTCCGGCGTGACGCACAGGCCCACCAGCAGGGCCCCCGCCTCGCGCGCCCGGCCGTCGTCCTCCAGCACGCGTCCCGCGGGGAGCGCGGCGCGCACCGCCGCCTCCAGGGCCTCCGCGCGGCCCGCCTGCGTGTTGCCCTTCGCGCTGTCCGGCGTGTAGGCCCTGAGGAGCCAGGGCACGCGAGAGGGCAGCCCGGACATCGCCGCCACGATGTCCTCCACCGGCACCTGCGCCCCACCCGGGGGCGCCCAGGTGGAGACGACCTTCTCCACCGCCCGGCCAAAGGCAGGGGGGACCTCCGGCCGCTGCTCGGACTCCACCAGGGCGGGGCCCAGGAGGCGGGGACCCGCTCCCGCCCAGGTCAGCTCCTCGAACAGGTGCGACTCGAAGCCCTCCCGGCACGTCCACAGCCACCGGCCCGGTTGGGCCGCCAGCGTCTGTGCGGGCATGGACGGCACCCGCGCCCGAGGTGGGATGCGCGGCGCGGGAGAGGCGATGGGCGCTGGGGCGGAGCGTCCGGGGCCACCGGCACGGGGTGTGGGGGCGGGCTTCGCGCCTGGCTTGGAGCCGGGCTTGCCTCCTGCACGGGGGCCGGGCTTGCCGCCCGCGCGGGGGCCGGGCTTCGGGCCCCCCTTGCCACCAGAGGGAGAACCGGCATGGCCGGGCTTGCCGGGCCGGGAGGGGGCGCCTGGCCGGCGGGGGCCCGGGGAGGAGCGACCGGAAGAAGTCTTCGCGGCGCGGGGACGGTGATTCTGCTTAGGGGACATTGCGTGGACTCGGTTCCGCTTTACTCTGGGCCACCGCGCGCCGGGCGGCCAGCCGAGAGGAAGTTTCGGGGGGCGCGCGTGGTTTTGGTCTGGTTCTCCCTTACATCTCCTGGGAATTCCCTTCACTCGCCGCGCTCCTTCGAGGATCCTCCGGCGAGAGAGCCAACATGATTGAATGGACGCTAAAGAAGCTCATCGGGACCAAGAATGAGCGCGAGCTCAAGAAAGCCCGCCTGAAGGTCGCCCGCATCAACGAACTGGAGGGCCGCATGAAGGCCCTCAAGGACGAGGACTTCGCGCGCGAAACCGCCCGGATGAAGCAGGAGATCGCGAACGGCAAGCCGCTCGACGACCTGTTGTTCGAGGCCTTCGCCCTCACCCGTGAAGCGGCGAGCCGGGTCATCGGCCAGCGCCACTACGACGTGCAGCTCATCGGCGGCATGTTCCTGCACGAGGGCTGCATCGCGGAGATGCGCACCGGTGAAGGCAAGACGCTCACCGCGACGCTGCCCTCCTACCTCAACGCCCTGTCCGGCCGCGGCGTCCACGTCGTCACCGTGAACGACTACCTCGCCCGCCGCGACGCGGAGTGGATGGGCCGGGTCTACAAGTTCCTGGGCATGACGACGGGCTGCGTGCTCCACGAGCTGTCCGACAAGCAGCGCCAGGAGGCGTACCGCTCGGACATCACGTACGGCCAGAACAACGAGTTCGGCTTCGACTACCTGCGCGACAACATGAAGTTCCGTCTGCAGGACTACGTCCAGCGCGAGCTCAACTACGCCATCGTCGACGAGGTGGACTCCATCCTCATCGACGAGGCCCGCACGCCGCTCATCATCTCCGGTCCCACCGAGGACAGCACCGACAAGTACTACCGGGTGGATCAGGTCATCCCGGGCCTCGTGCCGGACCAGGACTACACCCTGGATGAGAAGCACCGCTCGGTCGCCCTCACCGACGACGGCATCGACAAGCTCCAGAAGCGCCTCAACGTCGGCAACCTCTACGACCCGGGCGAAATCGAGACCCTCCACCACGTCGAGCAGGCCCTGCGCGCGCACACGCTCTACAAGCGCGACAAGGACTACGTGGTGAAGGACGGCGAGGTGCAGATCGTCGACGAGTTCACCGGCCGCCTCATGCCGGGCCGCCGCTGGTCCGACGGCCTCCACCAGGCCATCGAGGCCAAGGAGGGCGTGAAGATTGAAAACGAGAACCAGACGCTCGCCACGGTCTCGTTCCAGAACTACTTCCGCATGTACTCCAAGCTGTCCGGCATGACGGGCACCGCGGACACGGAGGCCGAGGAGTTCGCGAAGATCTACAACCTGGACGTGCGCGTCATCCCGACCAACCGTCAGGCGCAGCGCCGCGACGAGCAGGACGTGGTCTACAAGACGGAGCGCGAGAAGTTCGAGGCCGTCGCCGCCCAGATTGAAGAGCTGCACAAGGCCGGTCAGCCGGTGCTCGTGGGCACGGTGTCCATCGCCAAGAGCGAGGTGGTGTCCAACTTCCTCAAGAAGCGCGGCGTGGCCCACAGCGTCCTCAACGCCAAGGCGCACCAGCGCGAGGCGGACATCGTCGCGCAGGCGGGCCGCAAGGGCGCGGTCACCATCTCCACCAACATGGCCGGCCGCGGCACGGACATCCTCCTGGGCGGCAACGCGGAGGTCATGACCAAGGGCGAGATGGGCCCGCCGCCGGAGCCGCCCGAGGCGGTGGACGGTCAGCCCCTGGACCTCACCGGCTACCAGGCGGCGCTGGCGGACTACGAGAAGCGCTTCGCGGAGACGAAGGCGAACAACGAGGCGCTCACCAAGCGCGAGCGTGAAGAGGTCATGGCCGCCGGCGGCCTCTTCATCATCGGCACGGAGCGCCACGAGTCCCGCCGCGTGGACAACCAGTTGCGTGGCCGCGCCGGCCGCCAGGGTGACCCGGGCGCCAGCCGCTTCTTCCTGTCCCTGGAAGACGACCTGATGCGCATCTTCGGGTCGGAGCGCATCCAGATGCTGATGGAGCGCCTGGGCATGGAGGAGGGCGAGGTCATCGAGCACATCTGGCTCTCGCGCGCCATCGAGAGCGCGCAGAAGCGGGTCGAAGGCCACAACTTCGACATCCGCAAGAACCTGCTCGAGTACGACGACGTGATGAACCAGCAGCGGCGCACCATCTACAAGCTGCGCCGCCAGGTGCTCGCGTCGGGCGCGGGCATCCCGCTCGTGGAGTACGAGGAGGACCTGAAGACCCGCGTGAAGACGCGCTCCGAGCGCGTCATCTCCTGGGCGGACTTCCGGGAGATGGTGCTGGACGCCGTGGAGGACGTCGTCGTGTCCCTGACGGACACCTACGCCCCCACGCGCAGCTCGGACACGTGGGACATCGCCTCGCTGTCCAACTCCGTGAAGGAGTCGCTCAACCTGGAGATGTCCTTCGAGGGCGTCGGCAACCGGGACGAGCTCCAGGAGCAGATCTACGCGGCGGCGGAGAAGGTCTTCACCGCCCGCGAGCAGGAGTTCGGCGAAGACTTCATGCGCTTCCTGCAGTACCGGTACCTGGCCACCATCGACCAGTTGTGGAAGGACCACCTGCTGGCCATGGACCACCTGCGCCAGGGCATCGGCCTGCGCGGCTACGGCCAGAAGGACCCGAAGCAGGAGTACAAGAAGGAAGGCTACACGGGCTTCATGCAGATGCTGGACGCCATCAAGACGCAGTTCGTCAGCCAGATGATGCGCGTCCAGGCCCGCTCCGCCTCCAACGCGGCGGAGGAGACTGCCCGCATCCAGCGCCAGCTCGCCCAGCAGCAGAAGAAGGCCGTGGAGGGCCGCGCGGACGCGGAGGGGAAGCTCGAGGAGGCCACCGCCACCCCGGTCGCCCAGCGCGAGGCCGCGGCCGGCCCCAAGCCCGTGGGCCGCAACGAGCCCTGCCCCTGCGGCAGCGGCCGCAAGTACAAGAAGTGCCACGGCGCCAACGAAGCCAACCCGTAGGCCGCTGAACACCTGATGGAAGCGCCCTCCGGCGCGGTCGCCCTCCCTGGAAAGGGGAGCGGGGGCCGCGCCGGTCGCCTTCCTGGCCGGCTGGAGGGGAGGGGAGCGGCCCCGGGACGGTGGGAGCCGGACGGAGGGTGTGCCGAAGCTTGCGCCCCTCTCAAGCGTTCTGCTAAGGACGCCGCGCCCCGTTATGTAGAGGGGCCGGGCTTCACCGCCCGAGGCAGTCCGCGACACCCACTACTCACACGCGTGTCACCGGTCCCCGGTGCCCCTCCACGGTGGAAGGGCCAGGACTGGCAGCTTTCTCAACGCGCGTGGCGGAACAACCGGAAGGTACACGCACCATGGACACCCAGCAGGATACGCAGACCCAGGCCCAGGCGATGGCCGCCGCGAGCGGCATCACGATGCGCCAGCTCCTCGAGGCCGGCGTTCACTTCGGCCACCAGACCAAGCGCTGGAACCCGAAGATGAAGCCCTACATCTTCGGCGCCCGCAACGGCATCTACATCATCGACCTGCAGAAGACCGTGACCATGGCCCGCGCGGCCTTCCGCTTCGTGGCGGACATCACGGCGCGCGGCGGGTCCGTGCTCTTCGTGGGCACCAAGAAGCAGGCCCAGGACGTCATCCACGAGGAGGCCGGCCGCGCCGGTCAGTTCTTCGTGACCAGCCGCTGGCTGGGCGGCACGCTGACGAACTTCAAGACCATCAAGCAGGGCATCGACCGCCTGAAGACCCTGGAGAAGATGGCCGAGGACGGCACCTTCGAGGTGCTGCCCAAGAAGGAAGTCGCCCAGCTCGAGCGCGAGCGCGAGAAGCTGGAGAAGAACCTGGGCGGCGTGAAGAACATGGCGAAGCTGCCCCGCTGCGTGTTCGTCATCGACCCGAAGAAGGAGCACATCGCCATCCACGAGGCCACCCGCCTGGGCATCCCGGTGATTGGCCTGGTGGACACCAACTGCGATCCGGACGGCATCGACTTCGTCATCCCGGGCAACGACGACGCCATCCGCTCCATCAAGCTCTTCACGTCCAAGATCGCGGACGCGTGCCTCGAGGGTGCGGCGCGCTACCGTGCGTCTGGCGCCGCCGAGCGCGACGAGCAGGAGGAGCGTGAGGGCCGTGACGACCGCGGCGACCGCCGTGACGACCGTCGTGGCCCGCGCCGTGGCGACCGCCGTGACGACCGCCGCGACGACCGCCGGGGCGGCGGTGACCGTGGCGGTGACCGCCGCGGCCCCGTCGTGGAGATGAAGGGCGGCGCGGCCTCCTCCACCGAGCAGGCGCCCGAGGGTGGCGGCGAGGCCACGCCGGCGGAGTAACCGCCCGCGCCTCTTCGCTTCCCCATCGCGGTATCCGGAGTTCGGCCGGGCGGCACCTCTCAAGGCCCGCTGTCCGGCCGTCTCCGTTTTCTACGTTCCAGGCATCAGTACCCAGAGAACCCCAGTCCTCCGCCCCCGGCGCACGCCGCCAGGCTCGGAGCCGATGAAGAAAGAGATACGACATGGCTGAGATCACTGCCCAGATGGTGAAGGACCTCCGCGAGCGCACCAACGCGGGCATGATGGACTGCAAGAAGGCGCTGGCCGAGTCCGGTGGCGACTTCGAGAAGGCCGCCGAGTGGCTGCGCAAGAAGGGCATCTCCAAGGCCGAGGGCAAGGCCGGCCGCGTCGCCGCCGAAGGCATCGTGACCTCCTACATCCACGGCGGCCGCATCGGCGTCATCGTGGAGGTCAACTGCGAGACGGACTTCGTCGCGCGCAACCCGGACTTCCAGGACCTGGCGAAGGAAGTGGCGATGCAGATCGCCGCGGCCAACCCCAAGTACGTCCGCCGCGAGGAAGTCCCCTCCGACGCGATGGACAAGGAGAAGGAGATCCAGCGCGAGCTGCTCAAGCAGCAGGGCAAGCCCGAGGCGATGCTGGAGAAGATCCTCGTGGGCAAGATGGAGAAGTACTACGAGGGCGTCTGCTTGGTGGACCAGCTCTGGGTGAAGGACGACAAGAAGAAGGTCGGCGAGATGATCAACGAGCGCGCCGCCAAGATTGGCGAGAAGGTCTCCGTGCGCCGCTTCGTCCGCTACGAGGTGGGTGAGGGCATCGAGAAGAAGAAGGACGACCTGGCCGCCGAGGTCGCCAAGACGCTGGGCCAGGCCTAAAGCGCCTTCCCGCCGCGCCGCAGTGCCCTCAGGGCCGCGTGCCTGGGGCTCTTCCTCACACGGAAGGGCGCCGGGAACGCGGCCCTTGGTATTCCAGGCCCGTTCGACTCGCGTCCGTCCGCCCGGCATCGGACGGTGCGGTGCGCGTCACGACTTCCGTCGTTGCTTGGGCGCGGGGCGGGGGATAGAAGCGGACGCGTATGTCCGAATCCACCTCTCCCTACAAGCGCATCCTCCTCAAACTGTCGGGCGAAGCCCTGATGGGCGAGGGGAAGTACGGCATCCACCCGCCCACCCTCACGCGCATCGCGGAGGAAGTGGCCGAGCTGTCGCGGACGGGCCTGGAGATCGCCCTCGTGATTGGCGGCGGCAACATCTTCCGCGGCGTCGCGGGCGCCACGGAGGGCATGGACCGCGCGAGCGCGGACTACATGGGCATGCTCGCCACCTGCATCAACTCCATGGCGCTGCAGGACGCGCTGGAGAAGCAGGGGCTGAAGACGCGCGTGCAGTCCGCCATCAAGATGGAGCAGATCGCCGAGCCCTACATCCGCCGGCGCGCCGTGCGGCACCTGGAGAAGGGCCGCGTCGTCATCTTCGCCGCGGGCACGGGCAACCCCTACTTCACCACCGACACGGCCGCGTCGCTGCGCGCGATGGAAATCAACGCGCAGGTCATCCTCAAGGCCACCAAGGTGGACGGCGTCTACAACGCGGACCCGAAGAAGGACCCGACCGCGAAGCGCTACCGGACGCTCACGTACATGGACGTCCTCAAGCAGAACCTCAACGTGATGGACTCCACGGCCATCTCGCTGTGCATGGACAACAAGCTGCCCATCATCGTGTTCGACCTGGGCACGCGCGGGAACATCCAGCGCGCCGTCACGGGCCACGGTGAGTTCGGCACCGTCGTCGGCGCGGCCGAGACGGTCTGGGCCTAGCGGCACCACGGACGGGACTCCAACAACCCCACTTCTGACAGGAGACGCACAATGGCTGACGCGGCGGATCTGAAGAGCCGTATCGACAAGTCGGTGGAAGACCTCAAGCGGGAGCTGGCCAAGGCGCGCACCGGCCGCGCGAACACCAACATCCTGGACGGCATCAAGGTGAACCAGTACGGGACGCCCACGCCGCTCAATGGCGTGGCCAGCATCAGCGCCCCGGAGCCCCGCCTCATCGTCATCAAGCCCTGGGACAAGGGCGTGCTGAAGGACATCGAGAAGGCCCTGCGTGAGGCCAACCTCGACGTCAACCCGATGAACGACGGCGAGATGATCCGCCTGCCCTTCCCGCCCCTCACCGAGGAGACGCGCAAGAAGATCGCGAAGCAGGTGAAGGAGAAGGGCGAGGAGCACAAGGTCGCCATCCGCAACATCCGCCGTGACGCGAACGAGGCCCTCAAGACTCAACTGAAGGACAAGAAGATCACCGAGGACGACCTCAAGCGCCGCACGGACGAGGTCCAGAAGGCGACCGACGCCGGCATCAAGGCGGTGGACGACCTGGTCGCCAAGAAGGAAAAGGAAGTGATGACGGTTTGAGTCGTCACCCCGGGGAGCCCGTGGCCTTCAAGCCACGGGCTTCAGGACGGCCTCAGGACGGATAGACGAGCGGCTCGCCGGTGAGGTGCCGCACCACGTCCGAGACGAAGGCGAACAGCTCCAGCCCCTTGCCCTTGTCGTCCTTCCAGGCGCGGGTGGCGTCGTCGTGGCTGAAGTGGATGCCC
Organism: Corallococcus sp. AS-1-6; assembly: GCF_020037015.1. GTDB lineage: Bacteria > Myxococcota > Myxococcia > Myxococcales > Myxococcaceae > Corallococcus. Next base: position 228,214 of record NZ_JAIQDE010000004.1, read on the forward strand.
TGGCCCTGGCCGGCCACCCACACCTGCCAGACGGCGCGCTGGGTGTTGATGATGCACTTCTCGCCGGACGCGGCCGTGAGCGTCACCTTGTCACCGGTGGCTTCGGCTTCCAGCACGTCCGGGTCGAAGGCGTCCGCGGCCGCCAGGATGCGCTTGAACGCGGCGGCCACGAGGGAGTTGTAGCGGGCTTCGTCCATCATGGCCGCGCTCCCGGACGTCACTGGATGACGTCGAGGACCTGCTGGCCGGGGGCGGCGTAGAACAGGAACTTCAGGTGCTGCGCCGGGGGGTTCTCCCCCTTCTCGCCGGGCACCTGGTCCTCCGTGCTGGTGGGCGTGTCCGGCCACTCCATGGCGATGACCGTGCCCGGGTTCACCGGCTTGGGGAAGGACTGCATCCCCAGCAGGTGCGCCGCGAGCGCGCCCATGGAGGGCTGGTGGCCCACCAGGACGAGGTTCTCGTCGGAGTACTCCTTGAGCACGGGCTCCACCGCGCCCACCGGCATGTCCGGCAGCAGGCAGCGGTGCACGCGCAGGAGGCCTTCATGCTTCACGGAGTTGGAGAGGATCTGCGCCGTCTGCACCGTGCGCACCAGCGGGCTGGTGAGGATGAGGCTGATGGGCCCCATGCGCTCCGACAGCGACGCGAAATGCGCGGCGACATTCGTACGGGCCTTCGCGGTCAGCGCGCGCGCCTCGTCGCCGAGACCCTCGGGGATCTCCGCGTCCGCATCGCCGTGCCTTACCAGGAAAATCCTCAAAGTCCCTCCACCGGTCGCGACAAGACCGCGGTTCGTACATGACCGTGGCCCGGTTGGTCAAAGGTAATGAGTCGAATGTTCAGTGCCCGGAACAGCCTGCCCAGGGCGGGCGTTCGGGAACCGCCGTTCGCGGGGGCCAGCCGGAGCATACACTGGCCACCCACTGGCGTTCACGGGAGGTGGCATGCGCAAGTTGTTGGGGTGTCTGGCCGTCGTCCTGGCCCTGTCCGCCTGTCGCAAGGACGCGGCGGAAGGGGGCCCGGAGGGGGCGGGTGACGCCAGGGGGACGGCCGCCCGCCTGGAGGGTGGGGAGACCGGAGACGACGCGGCGTCCGGCCCCTACACCGTGACGAAGGAGAAGCTCGACGCGTACGTCGGCTACCAGCGCAAGATGCTGGAGGTGTACGGGTCGCTGATGCGCGGCCTGCAGGACATGGGGCCGCTGTTGGACGCGGGCACGCCCCAGGCGATGGAGAAGGCCCGGAGCGGCCTGAAGCTCATCGAGCGCAAGGCGCAGGCGGAGGCCGACGCGCGCCATGCGGCGGGGCTGTCCACGGACGAGGTCAACCGCATCGCGGAGGTCGTCACCGCCGTCATCAGCCAGCGGCAGATGGGGCGCACGCTCCAGTACGAGGAGGAGCTCAAGAAGCTGGAGGCGCTCCAGGCCCGCATGCCGGAGGAGCAGCAGAAGGAGCTGGCGCCGCAGGTGGAGTCCATGCGGCTTCAGGTGGAGACCTTCCAGAAGCTCCCGGAGGCGCGCCGGGAGTTCGGCGACGCCAACGTGGACGTGGTGCTGACCCGCGAGGCCGACCTGACGAAGAACTACCAGGACATGCTCAAGGCCTTCGCGGGCGTGCGGCGGTAGCTACACCCGCTTGAGCCCGGGCGCCTTCTTCAACAACTGCGCGAGGAAGGCGTCGCCCTGCTTCTCCAGCACCGTGTTGCCGCGCAGGCGCTGGTTGAGGTTGACGAAGTCCACGTGGTCCAGGCGCTGGTCCTGGTTGTAGCAGGAGAAGACCCACGTCTCCTTGCCGGTGGCGGGGTCCACGTGCCGCTGGAGGCACTGGGCGCAGATCTCCTTCATCATGCACTGCATGGGGGAGTTGATGGACCCGATGGCCTCGTGCCCCGGCTTGAGGAACGGCTGGAGCACGCCGTGCCGCGCCTCCGCCACCGCGCGCATCATCCGGTCCGAGCCGATGGCGATGATGCGGTCCACCTCGCTCAGGGAGATGACGGGCGTGACGCCCAGCTTGCCTTCCGCGTAGGCCACCATGGCCTGCACCACGTTGCCCCGGAAGGCCGCGTCCTGGGGCCGGCGCACGTCCAGCAGGTCGCCGGAGTCCACGGACCAGATGACCTGGTCGGTGCCGGCCTCAATCTCGTCCTGCTTGAACGAGTCCGACTTCAGCCGGTAGCCCGCGAAGTACACCACGCGGCAGCCCGCCGCCTTGAGTGAGCGCGCGATGGAGAAGAGCACCGCGTTGCCCAGGCCGCCGCCCACGAGCACCACCGTCTCGTTCTGGCCAATCTCCGTGGGCGCGCCCGTGGGGCCCATCAGCACCACGGGCTCGCCGGGCTTGAGCGCCGCGCACAGGCGGGACGACGAGCCCATCTCCAGCACGATGGTGCCCATCAGCCCCTTCTCCTTGTCCACCCACGCGCCCGTGAGGGCCAGGCCCTCCATGGTGAGGCGCACGCCGTCCACGAGCGGCGCGTTCCGCTCGTAGTTCTGGAGCCGGTAGAACTGGCCGGGGGCGAAGTGGCTGGCGGCGAAGGGCGCCTTCACCACCACCTCCACGATGGTCGGCGTGAGCCGGTTCACCCCGACGACGGTGGCGAGGAAGGCCTCGTCCAGCGTCGCGAAGTGGGCGGCGCGCTTCGACTCGCGCGCCTCCTGCGCGGCCGTGTCGTGGAAGTCCAGGCCCGCGACCTCCTTCGCGAACAGGCGCGCCACCTGCGGGTGGCCGTCCTTCGCGCTGGCCATGGCCTTCACCACGTTGCCCGCGTAGGTCGGGTGGTTGTCGCCGTAGAAGGACACGAAGCGGCCATCGCGCTGGTAGGACGTGAAGAAGCCCACCTTCGCCTCGGGGTCCTCCCGGGCCTCCACCGGCTGGAGCCTGAAGCCGGCTTCCGGGTCCTCCACCAGCTCGTGGCCCTGGAAGTACTCCTGCGCCTCGTCGAGCTGGAAGGTGCCCGGGTACTCCTTCTCGTAGGTGACGTTGGGGGACGTGCCCGCGGCCACGCAGACCGTCTTCGCGGGCAGCTCGAAGAACTGGCCGCTTCCCTTGAGCTTGCCGTCCACCGTCACCATGCGCTCGAAGCGGATGGCGCGCACCGCGCCCGAGTCGTCCGGCAGCGCCTCCGTGGGGCTCATCCGTTCGATGAAGCGGATGCCCTCCTCCAGCGCCTTGGACACCTCTTCGTGGTTGAGGCGGTAGGCGGGGGACTCCGTGAGGCCCCGGCGGTACACCAGGCTCACGCCGCCCCACGCGCGCACCAGGTGGATGAAGTCCGGCGCGCGGCCCTCCGCGCGGGCCCTCTGGCGCTCCGCGCGGACGGCGCGGCCGTGCTCCAGGAAGGTCTGGTAGGTGGCGCGCTCCTCGGCGTCCAGGCGCGCGAGGACGGAGTCCTCACCCAGGTCCGCCACCAGCTTCTCGTGGCGCTCCAGCGTCTTCTCCACCTGCACCGGGTAGTACGCCATCAGCTCCGTGGCGGTGTCGATGCCGGTGAGGCCTCCGCCGATGACGATGGCGGGCAACTGCACCTGGAGGTTCGCCAGCGCGTCCCGCTTGAAGGCGCCGGTGAGCTGCAGCGCCATCAGGAAGTCGGACGCCTTGCGGATGCCCCGGATGAGGTTGTTCTTCATCCCGATGATGGTGGGGCGGCCCGCGCCCGCGGCGATGGCCACGTGGTCGAAGCCCAGGGCCCATGCGTCCTCCACCGTCAGCGTGCCGCCGAAGCGGATGCCGCCGTAGATGCGCATGCCCTCGCGGCGCGCGAGCGTCAGGTGGATGAGCGTGAGGAAGTTCTTGTCCCAGCGCACGGTGATTCCGTACTCGGACACGCCGCCGAAGCCCTCCAGCACGCGCTCGTCCAGCTCGCGCGTCAGCTCGCGCCAGTCGCGGATGGGCTGGAGCGCGTGGCCGTTGCGGCCCACCAGCTCATCCGGGAACGGCTCAATCTTCAGGCCGTCCACACCGGTGACGGCGAACCCTTCATTGAGCAGGTAGTGGGACAGCGTGTAGCCGGCGGGGCCCAGGCCCACCACCAGCACGTTGCGGCCCACGTAGGGCAGGGCGTACGGGCGGCGGATGTTGAGCGGGTTCCAGCGCGTGAGCAGGCCGTGGATTTCGAAGCCCCACGGCAGGTCCAGCACGTCCGTGAGCGTGGCCGTCTCCGCCAGCGGGATGTTCACCGGCTCCTGCTTCTGGAAGATGCAGGCCTTCATGCAGTCGTTGCAGATGCGGTGGCCGGTGCCCGCGCACATGGGGTTGTCCAGCGTCACCATGGCCAGCGCGGCCACGGCGTCACCCTCGCGCTTGAGCGCGTGCGCCTCGGAGATGCGCTCGTCCAGCGGACATCCGGTGAGCGGGATGCCCAGCGGGTTCTTCTTGAACGAGTGCCCCTCCGCCACCGGGTCCTTCGCGGGGAAGCCCTTGCTGCACGAGTCCTTCTGGCGCTCGTGGCAGATGACGCAGTAGTCCACCTCGTTCATCACGTCGCGCGGGGTGCCCCGGCGGTCGGTGAGCTTGAAGCCGTCGCGGTGGCGCAGGTGGTGCTCCAGCCCCTCCGTCTTCTCCTCCATCCGGGCGTCCGGGCGCTGCAACTGCACCAGTTGGTCGAACACCAGCGGCCTGGGCAGCCGCAGCGTGGCCCAGGTGTGGAAGAGGGCCTTGGTCTCCGGGTGCAGCGCGCGGGCGTACGTCCACCGGTCCGCCAGCGACAGCAGCGCGCGCACGGCCTGAAGCTCCGCCGCGTCGTCGCCCTTCGTCACCAGGCTGGAGCCGAACGCGTCCAGGCCCTCGGGGGTGGCGGTGAGCGCGGCGCGCAGGGCGGCCCAGCGCTCGCGCAGCGCGGGGGCGCGCTCCTGGTGCGCGGGGGGCAGGTTGCCGGCGTGGAGCCGCTCCAGGTCGAGCAGCGTGAGGATGGACTCCGCCAGGCCGCGCTCCAGGTCTCCGTGCGCGAGCGCGTCCGGGAAGCCCAGCCGCATGAGCAGGCGCATGCGCTCGTCCAGCGACGGGAACTCCGCGAGCGTCGGGCGGTCCTGCGCGCCCTTCTTGAAGACGCGGCGGGTGATGAACTCGCGCTTGAAGTCGAAGAGGGGCAGCTCGCCGCGCAGGTGGCGCGCCAGCCGCTCGGACTCCGGGGTGATGCCGAAGAGCGTGGCGACGAAGCGCGAGACGTGGCGGGCCACCTGGATGAGCAGCTCGGACTCCGCCGGACCGGAGAGGCTGGTGCCACCGGACCCGCGGTAGGCGTCGAACGCCTGGAACAGGTCGGGCGCGTCGTCCTGGAGTCGCGCGTCGAAGCGCTCCGCCAGCCGGCGCAGGCCGCTGGGCCGGTAGAGGTCTTCGAAGCAGAAGCCCGGGAGGCCCAGTTGGAGCGCCGGGGCAGGGGCGGAGGCGGGGTCGTTCAAGGCGCGCATGTCATGGGACTTCGGGGGAGGCTGGGAGGCAGGCAGCTTAGGGCCTGGAGGCTGGCGGGGGCGATGGCCGTCATGGGCCGGACTTGCCCCGCCCGACGTGTTGAGGCGGTGGGCCCCAGCGGCTACGGTGCGCCGCCATGATGGACAACGCCGCCCGTCGCGCCTCCGAACCGCACCTGGCCCCCGTGCCGGATGCCTGTTACCTGTGCAAGGGAGGGCGCCTGCGGCTGCGTCACCGGGCGCGCGGCGGCGCCCAGGCCCAGGGGGCGGCGGCCTACAACTGCACGTCCTTCGGCCACCGGAGCCACCCGCCCATCTGGGGCTGCGAGGACTGCGGGATGCTGTTCCAGTGGCCCCTCCAGTCCCCGGACACGCTGCTGCAGGCGTACCAGGACGTGGAGGATCCGCTCTACGTCGCGGAGAAGGACAACCGCTACCACACGTTCCGCCGCGTGCTGCGCGAGCTGGGCCCGGCCCGGGACCGCACGCTGCTGGATGTGGGGGCCTACTGCGGCTACTTCCTGGACGTGTCGCGCGAGGCGGGCTTCCGCCCGGAGGGGCTGGAGCTGTCGCGCTGGGCGGCCGGCAACGCGCGGAGCCTGGGCTTCACGGTGCACGGCGTCCCCTTGCGGGAGCTGGCGGCGAAGGGGCTGCAGTACGACGTGGTGACGCTGTGGGACGTGGTGGAGCACTTCGCGGATCCGCGCGAGGAGCTGAAGGCGGCGCTCAAGCTGGTGCGCCCCGGCGGCCGCATCTACCTGTCCACCATCGACGCGGGCAGCCTGCTGGCGCGCCTCATGGGCGGGCAGTGGCCGTGGCTGATGGACATGCACCTCTTCTATTTCGGCCGCCGCACCCTGGCGATGCTGCTGGAGGAGGTGGGCTTCCGCGTCACGGACGTCCGGACGTACACGCACATCATCTCCGCGGACTACCTGCTGCGGAAGGTGGGGGCGAGCTTCACGCCCGCGGCGCCGGTGCTGGAGCTGATGCGGCGGGGTGTGCCGTCGAGCTGGTCCATCCCGTTCAACCTGGGCGACAACATGCTGATGGCCGCCGAGCGGCCCCTCTAAGGCCGTCCCTCCCGACTATGTCTCCCTTGATGCGGCGGGTGCTGCACCCGCTGGTGCTGCTCGTGTTCTTCGCGCTGTCGGCGTTCCACACCTGGCCGCTCGTGTCCCAGATGAAGGGGTACGTGATGGGCGGGCGCGAAGACGTGTACATGAACATGTGGCACCTGTGGTGGATGCGGCAGGCCCTCTGGGTGCAGCCGCAGAACCCCTTCTTCGCGCCCCTCCTGCACTGGCCCCTGGGCGCCGAGCTGTACTGGCACACGCTGGCGCCCGCGAAGACGCTGTGGGGCGTGGCGCTGTTGCCGTTCATGTCCGTGGAGACGGCGTACAACGTGGTGCTGTTCGGCTCGTTCGTGCTGACGGGCTACACGTCGTGGTTGCTGTTCCGCTACCTGCTGGAGCGCGCGGGCCATGGGCCCTGGCTCGCGGCGGCGGCGGCGCTGGCGGGCGCGTGCGTGTTCAACTTCTCGCGCTACCACCTCACCCACGGGACGGCGCACCTGAACCTCACCGCGCTGGAGGGGCTGCCGCTCTACCTGCTCTGCTTCTTCCGCTGGCTGGACGAGGGCAAGCGCAAGTGGCTGGTGGGGCTGGCGCTGTGCGCGTTGTACGTGTTGCTGTGTGACTACTACTACCTCGTCTACATCGCGCTCTTCTCGCTGCTGTGGGTGGTGGCGGAACGGTGGAAGCGGGGGCCGCTCTTGTCCCCGGACACGTGGAGGGATCCGCTCGTGCGCCGGGCGGCGGTGGCGGGCGTGGCCGCGGGGCTCGCGTGCGTGCCGCCCATGGTTCCGCTGATGCTGCATGCGTTCCCGGCGCCGCTGCAGATCCACCACGGCGACTCCGACTACTTCACGGACCTGTACGCGTTCTTCATCCCGGACACGCGCTCGGCGTGGATGACGGAGCTGCCCGAGCAGGCGCGTGAGTTCTCCCTGAACTTCCTGCGCATGAAGATGTCGAGCAACGTGGAGGAGACCGGCACGTTCCTGGGCTGGGTGACGCCACTGCTGGCCGCCTTCGCGCTGTGGCGGGGCGTGCCGGAGGGGCGCCGGTGGCTGGGGCTGGGGCTGGGCTTCGCGGTGCTGTCCATGGGTACGGTGCTCAACATCGGCCTGGAGGACCGGGTGTCGCCGGTGGTGCTGCTCATCGTCACGGTGCTCGCGGTGGCGCTGGTGCCCGCGTGGCGGGAGCGGGTGTGGCGGCGGGACGTGCTGCTGCTGCTGGGGCTGGCCGTCTACCTGTCGCTGTCGGAGCCGCTGACGGCGTTCAACGTGCCGCTCAAGGTCCAGATTCCGATGCCGTACGTGGTGTTCAAGCACGTGGTGCCGCTGTTCTCACGCGGGGGCATGCCGGTGCGCTTCATCCTGCTCACGCTCCTGTCGCTGTCGGTGCTGGTGGCGTTCGCGGCGGCGCACGCGGGCGCGTGGGCCTCACGGCGCGACGCGCGGCTGGGCGTGGCGGTGGCGCTCGCGGTGGCGCTGGTGCCGAACGTGGAGTACCGGGGCCTCCAGATGCAGATGCCCCGCATTCCCCGGTTGCCGCCGGTGTTCAACGAGATCCGCGACACCCCCATGCCCGCGGCGGTGCTGACGGACAACGTGCAGGGGCAGTGGGAGCAGATGTTCCACGGCAAGCCGGTGTCCTACGCCCGGCTGTCCCGGCTGCCGGTGCGGGAGGCGGCGATGGTGGACTCGCGGCTCATCCGCGCGGCGGAAGGGATGCGCAGCGCGTTCGGCACCGTCACGCCGGAGGAGCGCGAGGAGATGCGGCGCTACCTGAAGGAGCACCACTTCAAGTGGTACGTCACGCACTTCTTCCACCCCATCCGCCACCAGTTCATCACGGACGAACTGGGCGGCCAGATGGTGCACCAGGACGGCTACGTCACCGTGTACCGCTTCCCCTGAGGGCGGCGCTCACCCGCATTCGGCGCGCACCTCGTTCTTGCGCTCCGCTTCGCTCGTGGACACAGAGCTGTCACTCGCGGTCACGGTGATGGTTTCGTCCGCGGACACCACGGAGCCGCACTCGGCGGCCCCCGCGCCGCACCGGCGTTTGAGGACGAGCGTGCCCTTCTTCTTCGACACCTCCACGCGGGTGAGCTCGCAGCGGTAGGCGACAGGCCCGGAGGGGCCGGAGACACGCTCGACGGACTCGTCGCCCAGCGTGTCCGCTGTGTCGAGGACCTCACCGCTCTTGCTGAAGAGGATGAAGTGGAAGCGGGTCTGGAAGACGGTGTCGCCCCGGCCGTCCTCGCCGGGCAGCTCGCTTTCGTCCTGGGTGAAGACGCGCAGGGCCGCACCCGATGGGAACTTGAGGGTCTCGTCGCGGGGCTTCAGTGCGTCGCCTTCCTGCCGCGGGCAGTCGAGCTGTTCTTCCGGGACGTCCACTTCGCGGCCGTAGGTGCCCGGGGCCAGCAGCTTGAGCTGTTCGAGGCGGGACGGTGCTTCTCCGGCGGCGCAGGTTCCCAGGAGCCAGACCCAGAAGCCGGGCTTGAGGCCGGGCAGGGTCTTGCTCTCGATGAGCTGGGGGTAGCCTTCCTGCGGCGTCAGGCCCGTCCGCTCCAGCAGCTTCTCCAGGGGGCCCCAGGCGGCCTCCTGGGCCTCGGCCTCGGCCTTGTCCTTGGAGCCCTTCCAGATGAGGGCGACGGGCTTGTCTGCCGCCTCGGCCCGCGAGGCCCCGGTGAGGGTCAGCAGGCACAAGGCGAGGATGTGTGGACGCATGGCGGTTCTCCCTTCAATGGGGGAGTACGCCGCCCGCGATATTAATTCTTCTTGGGGCCTCCGCGTTTCGGGCGCGCTGCCAGGTTGGGCGGACCGCCTTTCGGGGGGGGAGGCTTCGAGGCCCGTGCGTTCTTGGCCCGGGAGGGCTTCGACGGACGCCCGTACTCGATGTCCGGAAGAGGCCTCTCCCTGGGGGCTGGGGCTTCACCCTCCTCCGCGGGAGGCGGCGGTCTGGGGGCCTCCGGCGGCTGGGGCTTCGCGGCCTGGGCCCTCAGCGTGTCCACCTCCTTGCGCAGCCGGAGGACCTCCGCGGAGAGCTGGGCGTAGGAGTCCCGCACCAGCCCGTTGAACACGCGCTGCCGGCCCAGGGTCTCGTTGATCAACACCTGGCACGTCTTGCGGAAGGCCCACTTGGCCAGCAGCACCGCCTGCCCCATGCCGGCGCGGTGCGTGTGCAGCGGCAGGGCCCGCGTCGTGTCCGCGTTCTCCTCCAACGCGTGCATGTTGAACGTCAGCGGATCCACGCGCGGCTCCACGCCGTCCTCCGGCACCTCCGCCGGCTCCGACGTGGGCAGCCCGCGCACGCGCAGCCGCTCTTCAATGCGGGCCACCAGGGCCCCCGTGGGAATGTCCCGTCCGAGCAGCTTCATCGGTGTGTCTCCTCCACGATGCGCGCCATCTCTTCCCGGTACGCCGCGACCACCTGGGGCCACGTGTGCCGTTGCGCGTAGATGCGGGCCCGCTGGCCCATCGCGTCCCGGGCCTCGCCCACCTCGCGCAGCCCTTCGACGAACGACGCCAGCCCCCGGTACACCCGGCCCGCGCCGCTGCGCTCCACCTGTCCCACCAGGACCTCCGAGTGCCCGTTCACCAGCACCGGCGTGCCCTGCGCGAACGCCTCCAGCGTCAGCAGCGACAGGCTCTCGAACTTCGACGGCACCACCACCGCCAGCGCTCCCGCCAGCGCGTCGTGCTTGTCCTGTTCGGAGATGCGCCCCACGTGCCGCACGCCCTCGCCGCTCACGTCCATGTGCGCCTCGCCCGCGAGCACCAGCTCCGGCGCGTCCTGGTAGCTCGCCCGAAGCTGGCGGTGGAACTTCAGCAGGTCCGGCACGCCCTTGCCCGGCTCCAGCCGGCCCACGTAGAGCAGGTAGCGGCCGTGCACGCCGTACTTCGCCCGGAAGCGGTCGGGCACCGCCGGCAGCGCGTCCACGCCCACGCCCACCACGCGCGCCCGCGCATGGTTCGGGTGGAAGCGCCCGAGCATCGCGACCTCCTCCGGCGTGTTGCACATCAGCACCCGGGGACGGTTGAACACGTCCGCGTAGACGCCGAAGCGGATGGGCGGCTCGTCGTGCGCGGTGGGCACCAGCATCGCGCGGTCCGCCACCAGCGGCAGCCCCCACGCCGTGGGCGCGTAGAGGTACGTGAAGAACAGGTAGCCGTCGTACGCGCCCTGCGTGGTGCCCAGGTGCTCCATCAGCCCGGGGCTCAGCGGGCCCTGCTCGGCCACCCACTGCTCTTCCCGCAGCCGCTCGTTGCCGTGGCCGAACACATGGCGCGACAGGTCGTTGAACGCGTGGATGTTGCGCGTGCGCGTCACCGGGAAGCGCAGCACCTTCGTGCGGCCCACGCGGTCCTCGCCGGGCGGGAAGGTGTTCTCCCACGTCAGGTGGTTCTTCGCGCAGGTCGTCACCACCGTGATGTCCCAGTGCGGCGCCAGGTGCTCCGCCACCTGCGCGGCGTGCGCCTCCGCGCCGCCCGTCACCTCGCCATAGCGCTGCACCACCAGCGCCACGCGCGGACGCTTCGCCGGGGCCTTGCGCGGACGGGGCGGCGGCGCCACCACGCCCTCCAGCGCGCGCGTCAGCGACACCTGCGCGGCGGTGGGGGAGAAGTGCTGGAGCCGGCGCGCCTGACCGTCGAGCACCGCCTTGCGCAAGGCCTTGTCCTCGCTCAGGTCCACCGCCAGCTCCGCGAGGAACGCGTAGCGCTTCTGGTCGAACGCGATGCCCGCGCCGCCCAGCGTCTCCGGCACCGCCGCCGCCGCGTACGCGAGCACCGGCACCTCGGAGGCCATGGCTTCGATGATGGGCACGCTGAAGCCCTCGTGCTCGCTCATGGAGACGAACACGGACGCGGAGCGGTACACGGCCACCAGCTCCGGATGCGACAGGCGCCCCAGGAAGTGCACCCCGCTCAGGTCCTTCAGCTCGCGCTGGAGCATCTTGAAGTAGCGGCTGCCCGGCTCGTAGCCGCCGACCATCAGTAGGCGCGCCTGGGGACGGATGCGCAGGAGCTCCCGGTGCAGCGCGAGCAGGTCCTCGAAGCGCTTGTGCGGCATCACCCGGCTCACCGACACCAGGGTGGGGCCGGGCCCGGAGAGCTCCGCGAGCTTCGCCGCGTCCGCCACGGGCGCGGCGAAGCGCTCCTTCTCGATGAAGAGCTGCACGGTGTGCACGTTGCGGTGGCCCGCGACGCGCAGCTCCGCGCTGTTGTAGTCCGAGTCCCCGATGGACACGTCCAGGAAGGGCGCCATCGCGGCCACCTGCGCGCGGCCGGCCACCAGCGCGTGCTCCAGCGGGGTGTCCCGGTAGAAGCGCGCGGGGCTGATGTTGTGGAACACCACGCCGCGCTTGCAGTCCATGTGCATCAGCCGCCCGCTCAGCGGGGACGCGATGCCGTGGTGGTACAGCACCAGGTCGTCCGGCTTCGGCTTCAGCGTGAAGACGTGGCGGGCCAGGCCCTGCAGCCCTCCGGCGACCTCTTCCGCGTAGATGTCCCCTACGTGCCCCATGCGGCGCAGCAGGAGTTGCAGATGGAGCGCGGCCTGACCGGAGGCGTCGCCGGGGCCGAAGCTTGGGATCAACTGGTGGACCGCCATGGAGGGCCGTGTGTAGCACACGGGCATGGTATGAGGCGGCCCCGTGTCGACCCCTGGACCCATCGCCTTCGACGCCACCCTGTGGGACGAGCCCACCACCGGCATCGGCCTGTACACCCGCTGCCTCGCGGAGGCGCTCCAGGCCCAGGGCGTCCGCCTGGACCGGATGGGGGCGCGCAAGTCCGGCGAGCACCCGCGCGGCGTCCAGAAGCGAACGCCGTGGACGCTGGCCACGCTGCCCCGGCTGCTCAAGGCCTCACCGCCGCCCGTCTACCACGCGCTCAGCAACTTCAACCTGCCGCTGAGGCGCACGCCGGGCACCGCGTACGTGCTCACCGTGCACGACCTGGTGCCGTTGGATCTGCCGCACACCGTCTCCGCGCCGTACCGCTGGCAGTTCCGGCTGTGGCTCGCGCGCAGCCTGATGCTCGCGGACCGGCTGGTGTGCATCAGCGAGTGCACGCGCCAGGACCTGGTGCGCCGCTTCCCCCAGGTGGAGCCGCGCACCGTGGTGGTGCCCAACGGCGTGGACCACGTGAACGCGGCCCCGCTGAGCCCGGCGGACGAGGAGTTCCTCCACGCGCTCAACCTGCCGAGGGACTACGTGCTGTACGCGGGCTCGCTCGACGTGCGCAAGAACGTGGAGCTGGTGCTGGACGCGCAGGAGCGGCTCAGGGCGCGCGGCCGGCCCTTCACGCTCGTGCTCGCGGGGCAGGCCTGGTACGGCTCCGGCACGGTGGAGACGCGCATCGCGCGGCTGCGCTCGGAGGGCCTGGACGTGCGGCCCCTGGGCTACCAGACGCCGGCCATCTTCTACGCGCTGATGCGCCGCGCGGCGCTGTTCGTCTTCCCCTCGCGCTACGAGGGCTTCGGCCTGCCGCCGCTGGAGGCCATGCGCCTGGGTACGCCCACGGTGGTGTCCACGGCGGGCTCGCTGCCGGAGGTGTGCGGCGGTGCCGCGCCCGCGGTGGACCCGGACGACGCGGAGGGGCTGGCCGCGGTCATCGACCGGCTGCTGCGTTCACCGGAGGAGCGCCGCGCGCTGTCGGAGGCGGGCCAGCGCCAGGCCGCGAAGTTCACCTGGGCCCGCACCGCGGAGGGGACGCGGGCCGCCTACGATGCGGCGCTGCGCCACCGGTAGGCGAACGGCGCCAGAGGTCAACCGGCCCGGCAAGGGCCCCCTGGAGGAACATGCGACTGCTCGTGTGGAGTGGAATCGTCTGCGGAATGCTGCTCGGGTGCGCGGGGTCGAACGCGGCGCGCAAGGACGAGGCCCGGGAGCCGGCACCCACCGCCCAGCAGGAGGAGGCGCCGTCCACCCCCGTGACGCCCCCGGAGAAGAAGGCCGGGTCGCCCGCGGCGGAGGCGGAGAACCCGGAGGCGGCCATCGTCATGCCCCTGGAGATCACCGAGACGCCCGCGCCCCGCGACCCGATTGGCATCGAGTCGCAGAGCGTGAAGGGCGACGTGCTCACGCTCCATGTCCGCCACGGCGGCGGCTGCAAGGAGCACCGCTACGGCCTCGCGTGGGACGGGCGCTTCACGACGACGGCGGAGGGCGAGCCTCGCGCGGAGCTCACCCTGATGCATGACTCGAACAACGACCGGTGCAAGGCGATGGTCTACAAGGAGCTGGCGTTCGACCTGTCCACGCTGAAGCAGGAGTGGAGCGAGAAGGGCCACGGCGACCACGCCACGCTCCACCTGGACTTCAACGGCGTGCCGGACCAGTCCGCCCGCTTCAAGTTCTGACCGCTGCGTGCCCCTGCGCGAGCAGGTCCTCGCGCAGGCGCGTCAGCACCTGGCCCAGCAGGTTCAGCCCCCGCCACGTGGACGGGTCCTGGATGCGCGGGTCCTCCACGGAGAGCCCCACGCCCCAGATGCGGTCCAGGGGGCTGGCCTCCACCAGCTCCGTGCCCGCCGTGGCGAGCAGCGCCTCCAACAGGTGCCGGTGCTGGGTGAACTTCGCGTGGTTGCCCTCGTAGACGATGCGCTCGCGCTCGCGCTCCCAGCGGGCCGCGTCGAACGGGCTCACCTTGCGGCCCAGCGCCTTGTGCTGCTTGGGCGTGGCGGCCCGCAGCACCTGCTCCATCACGCGCGTGTCGCCGAACAGGCGCGCCTTGCCCGCCATCATGTACTGCTCCGCGCAGGTGTAGCGCACGCCGTCCACCGTGAAGACGGACGGGTGCCACTGCGAGAAGAAGGAGTCCTCCCTCCAGAAGAACGTGAACCGCGCTGACGTCGTCGTGCCCATCCCAGGCCTCCCCGAAATCTTCGTGTAATAATGACACGAACGTGCGGCGATGGAGGAACCTGACTTGGGCGCCTACAATGCCCGCCCGCTCCCCATGCGACTTCAAGAAGCCCAGAAGCTGTTGGACCGCTGTTTCACCGGCACGCGGGAGGGCGCGCCGCGCCTCCATGAGCCCTCGGACCCGCGCTTCGCGGAGCGGGGCGGGGCGGTGTGGCTGGAGTACCGCTGGTACGTGCGCGAGCGCGGCATGGCGGAGGTGTTCCTCAAGTGGGACCGGGTGGCGCCCGGCGACGAGAAGACGGTGGAGGCCACGGTGCTGCGCACGCACCTGCTGGGCCAGTCCCCCATGCTGTCCCAGCGCGCGCTGCGCACGGTGGAGGGCGGCACGCCCGCGCCGGAGCGGGTGCTGGACATGCTCAAGAGCGACGGCATCCGCCGCGAGTGCGTGGCCCGGGGGCGCACCACCGTGACGGTGGAGCACTGGGAGAGCCGGCGTCCCGCGGCGCTGCTGGACGAGGCGCGCTTCGCGGAGCTGGCGGCGCCGCTGGAGTCGGAGGACTCCACGCCGGACGCCCGTCACGAGGCCGTGCAGCGGCTGGCGGACGCGGAGCGGAGCCCGCGCGTGCAGGACGTGCTCTTGCGGCTCGTGGCGCGCAAGCCGTCGCTGATGGCCCTGCGCATCCTGTCGGAGTGGGGCGAGGTGAAGGCCCGCGAGTACTGCCAGCGGGACCTGGCCGCCGTGAAGCCGGGCAACGCGGCGGACCTGTGGGCCCTCACCGCGTTGGACCGGCGCCTGGAGGCGTGGCAGTCGCTGGCGCGCCCCGCGTGAGGCGCGCGCCAGCGGTGCGTCAGTGCTGCGAGCCCACCCGGGGGCCCAGCACGTCGCGCAGCGCGTCCGCGACGGTGAGCCGGGGGGCCCAGCCCAGCGCGCGCAGCTTGCCGGGGTCCGCCACGAGGCTGGGGATGTCCGAGGGGCGCAGCCGCGCGGGGTCCAGCTCGATGCGCGCCTGCACGCCGGACAGGTGGAGCATCTCCTCCAGCAGGCTGCGGATGGTGCGGCCCTCGCCGCTGCCCACGTTGTAGGCCTGGCCCGCCTCGCCCTGGAGCAGCAGCAGCCGGTACGCGTCCACCACGTCCTTCACGTGGGAGAAGTCCCGGATGGCGTCCAGGTTGCCCGTGCGCAGGACGGGGTCCACCGTGCCCAGCGCGATGGCGCGGATCTGCGCCGCGAAGGACGGCACCACGAAGGTGGGGTCCTGCCCCGCGCCCAGGTGGTTGAAGGGCCGGGCGAGGATGACCTCCATGCCGTAGCTACGGAAGAACTGCTCGCCCGCCAGCTCCCCCGCGGACTTCGACGCCGCGTAGGGGCTGAGCGGCACGTGCCGGTGGGACTCCTCGGCGCGCGTGCCCTCCGCGACGGGGCCGTAGACCTCACCGGAGCCCACCAGCAGCACGCGCGCCTTGGGGGCGCTCTCCCGCAGGGCGGTGAGCAGGTGCACCACGCCCATGGTGTTCACGGCGAAGACGCGCGCGGGGTTCTGGTGGCTCTTGGCCACCGAGCTGAAGCCGGCCAGGTGCAGCACCGCGTCCGGCTTCACCTCGGAGACCGCCGCCTTGACCTTCGCCTCGTCGGCGATGTCGAAGTGCAACGCGGTGCTGCTGATGCCCTCGCCGCGGGGCCCGTGCACCTCCACCACCTCGTCGCCGGCCGCGCGAAGCGCGGCGCACGCGTGCCGGCCGACGAATCCATCCGCTCCCGTGACGAGGACGCGCATCTTACCGCTGTCCTGCCTTCACGCGCTCCAGGTCCGCGTCGACCATCATCTCCACGAGCTGCTTGAAGCGCACCGTGGGCTCCCAGCCGAGCTTCTCCTTCGCCTTGTCGTACTTGCCGATGAGCAGGTCGACCTCCGCCGGGCGCACGAACGCGGGGTCGATGACCACGTACTTCTGCCAGTCCAGGCCCACGCGCGCGAAGGCGATCTCCACCAGCTCCCGCACGGTGTGCGTCTCGTTGGTGGCGACGACGAAGTCCTCCGGCGTCTCCTGCTGGAGCATGCGCCACATGGCGTCCACGTAGTCGCCCGCGAAGCCCCAGTCGCGCTTGGCGTCCAGGTTGCCCATGGGCAGCTTCTCCTGGAGGCCCATCTTGATGCGCGCCACGTTGTACGTGACCTTGCGCGTGACGAACTCCAGGCCGCGGCGGGGCGACTCGTGGTTGAAGAGGATGCCGCTCACCGCGAAGAGCTTGAAGGACTCGCGGTAGTTCACGGTGATGTGGTGGCCGTACGCCTTCGCCACGCCGTACGGGCTGCGCGGGTAGAAGGGCGTGTCCTCCGACTGGGGCACCTCCAGCACCTTGCCGAACATCTCGCTGGAGGACGCCTGGTAGAAGCGCACCTGCGGGCGGGTGTGGCGGATGGCCTCCAGCATCTTCGTCACGCCCAGCGCGGTGAACTCACCGGTGAGCACCGGCTGGTTCCAACTGGTGGGCACGAAGGACTGCGCCGCCAGGTTGTAGACCTCGTCCGGCTGGGTGAGGTTCAACAGCGCCGCCAGCGAGAACTGATCCAGCAGGTCGCCCTGGTGCAGCGTCACCTTGCCCTGCAGGTGCGCGATGCGCTCGAACTTCTCCTCGGAAGAGCGGCGCACCATGCCGTGCACCTCGTAGCCCTTCTTGAGGAGCAGCTCCGCGAGATAGCTGCCGTCCTGCCCCGTGATGCCCGTAATGAGTGCGCGCTTGGCCATGGCCCTTGTCTGTTCGCTGGAAGACGCTGTTCGTTGTACCCGAGGCTTTCGCCTCCTGCCAACCGTTCCAGGGTTTCAGGGAACTTGAAGAGGACGCCGTCCATGCCTAGGTAGGGAGCGACCTGCCCAGGAGCCGCCCATGCGCAACCTCTCCCTCCCAGCGTTGACGGCCGTGCTCGTGAGCGCGGCGGCGGGGGCCCAGACGGCTCCCGTGGCGGTTCCCTACACCGTGCAGACCCAGCCCGGGGCGCGCTCCGGGGGCGGCACCGTGAACGACGTGGCGCTGTGGGTGAACCCGGCCGACCCCGCCGCGAGCCGACTCATCACGGCGGACCAGAACAACGGCCTGTTCACCTATGCCCTGGACGGCGGGGAGCTGCAGGCCGTCACCGAGGGCACCTCCGCGAGCGTGGACGTGCTGGGCGGCTTCCCGCTGGCGGGGGGGACGTCCGCGGCGCTGGTGCTCAGCGCCAACCCCACGCTGTCGGGGCTCGTGCCCTACGTGATGGATGCCACGGCGGATGGCGGCGGGCTCACCCGCCTGTCGCCCACGGCGGCCCCGCTGGATGTGGGCGTCACCTACGGGACGGTGCGGCTGGCCCGTGGGGCGGATGGGACCATCCAGGCCTTCGGGGGCCTGGCGTCGGGCGGCCTGCGGCAGTTCCTGCTGACGCCCACCGACGGCGGCGTCACGGCGACCCCGCAGCGGGACATCCCGGCCGGCGCGGTGCTGGGGTTGGCGGTGGACCCGGCGTATCGCGCGCTCTACGTGGCGCAGCAGGGGCAGGGGCTCTACCGCTACGGCGCGGACGCGGACGCCGGCACCCAAGGTGCGCTGGTGGTGGGCCTGGGGGACGGCGGCCTGACGTCCGTGGGGCGGCTCGCGCTGTACGAGGCGTCCGGGGTGGACGGCTACCTGGTGGCGTCGGACCCGAGCGCGAACACCTTCGTCGTCTTCGACCGCCGCACGCTGGGCCGGGTGGGCGCGTTCCAACTGGGGCAGGACGGCGGCACGGACCCGGTGGAGCAGTCGCGCGGGCTGGTGGCGTACTCGGGCGCGCTGGGCACGGCCTTCCCGGAGGGCCTCTTCGTCGCGCATGACGGCGTCAGCAGCAGCACGTTGAGTGACAACCTGAAGCTCACCTCGTGGGGCAACGTGGCGCGGGCGTTCTCCCCGCCGCTCATCATCGCGCAGCAGCCGGCGGACGGCGGCGTGGACGGCGGCACCGGCAAGGACGGCGGTGGCGGCGTCGTCGTCAATCCGGGCAACGGCAACCCGAGCGGCGAAGGCGGCGGGACCGACGACGACAGCGGCTGCGGGTGCACCAGCACGTCGGTGCCGGCCATCGCGACGCTGGGGCTGCTGGCCCTGTCGCTGTTGGGCCGCCGGCGCCGGAGCTGACACTCGAAGCGTGTTGAAAGCGGCAGGGGGGCGGGATGAAGTGCGCGCCCCATGCGCACCTTTCGTTCCACCGTCCTGGCGCTCGCGGTGCTCGCCTCCGCCTGCAAGGGCGGCCCGACGCCCGCCCCCACCGCCCCGCCTCCGGCCCCGGCCGCGCCCGTGCGGCTCACGCTGGTGGGCACCAACGACTTCCACGGCTGGGTGATGCCCCACCGCGCCACGCTGCCGGACGGGCAGAAGGTGGAGCAGGGGGGCGCGGCCCTCTTCGCGTCCTACGTGGCGCGGCTGCGCGAGGACAACCCGGGCGGCGTGCTGCTGGTGGACGGCGGCGACCTGTTCCAGGGGACGCTGGCGTCCAACCTGGGCGAGGGCGCCATCGTCGTCGACGTGTACAACCTGCTCGGCTACACGGCGGTCGCCATCGGCAACCACGAGTTCGACTACGGGCCGGTGGGCCCGGGGCCCGTGGCCACGCGTCCGGACGAGGATCCGCTGGGCGCGCTCAAGGCCCGCGTGGCGCAGGCGAAGTTCCCCTTCCTGTCCGCCAACGTGCGGGAGAAGGACGGACAGCCCCCGGCGTGGCTGGGCAATGACGGCACCACCGTCGTCACCGTGAAGGGCGTGAAGGTGGGCCTGCTGGGCCTGTCCACCCTGTCGACGCCGCAGACGACCAACCCCGCGAACGTCGCGAGCCTGAGGTTCGAGTCCCTGGCCGACGCCGCGAAGCAGGCCGCGAAGTCGCTGCGCGAGCAGGGCGCGGAGGTGGTGGTCGCCATCGCGCACGCGGGCGGCAAGTGCACGGATCTGGCGAACCCGCGCGACACGTCCGGGTGCGAGCGCGACGACGGCGAAATCTACGCGGTGCTGGAGGCGCTGCCCGGGGGCGCGGTGGACGCGGTGGTGGCGGGCCACACGCACCAGGTCATGGGGCACTTCTTCGGGGACGTGCCGGTCATCGAGACGACGGGGCTGGCGCGCTCGTTCGGCGTGGTGGAGCTCTTCGTGGATGCCGCGACCCACCGCGTGCTGCCCGAGCGCACGCGCATCCAGGCCGCCATCCCGGTGTGCGGCGCCGTGGACGCCACGCTGAAGTCGTGTGATCCGCTGAAGCTCAAGGACGCGAAGGACGTGCGGCTGGTGCCGGCCACGTTCCTGGGCCAGCCGGTGACGCCGGACGCCCGCGTGGAGGCGCTGGTGGCCCCCGCGGAGGCGCGCGTGGAGGAGGAGCAGCGCCGCCCGGTGGGCGTGGAGGCCCAGGCCCGCATGCCCCAGGTCTACGAGGGCGAGAGCGCGCTGGGCAACCTCATCGCGGACGCGATGCGGGAGGCGGCCCGCTCCGACGCGGCGGTGATGAACGCGGGCGGCATCCGGGCGGACCTGCCGCAGGGGCCGCTCACCTTCGGGAAGCTCTACGAGATCCTCCCCTTCGACAACACGCTCGCGGTGCTGGAGCTGAGCGCGGACGAGCTGCGCCGCTTCCTGTCGCTGGCCTATGGCGGCCGCAAGGGCGTCTTCGCGGTGTCCGGGCTGGAGGTGACGCTGGGCGCGTGCCCGGGGCCGGAGCGCTTCCAGGGCGTGACGCTGCCGGGAGGCAAGCCGCTGAAGGCGAAGGGGACCTACCGGGTCGCGGTGCCGGACTTCCTGCTGCGCGGCGGTGACGGGGTGGGGCCGCTGACCTCCACGCTGCCACGGGAGCGTATCAGCCTGTTGCAGGCGCAGGACCTGCGCGAGGTGCTCACCGCGTACGGCCACGCCCACGGCAACGCGCTGAAGCCCCCGGCGCTCGGCCGCGTGCACCGGGTCAAGGCGGCGGAGCCCTGCGCGGACGCGAAGCCCTGAAAAAAGTGCGCCCGCCGTTGGAAATTTTCCCTCCGCGCTGATCCGCTGGGGCTGGATCGCGGCGCAACCCAGCGGAAGATCAGCGAAAGGCGCCCAGGGCCGAATTTTCGGCCTGGGATCAGTTTCCAACGGAGGGAAACCTCCCTACTCTAGGGCACGCGAGATCCCCTTGCGGCGCGGCCGAAGGCCAGCGCGAGCAAGTGGGAGCCCGTGCGTGGGAGGGACAGAAGAGATGCTCTACAAAGTGACCCCGATGATGGTCCCCGCGGCGCCCGAGAAGAAAGAGGCGCGCGAGCCGGGCCAGCCGCGCAAGCGGCGCAAGTCCTCCGTCTACGACGCCGACGGCCACGAGGTGTTGATCTCGCTGATGTGTCTGAAGTGCAAGACGCTCAAGCCGCTGGCGCAGTTCGGGCTGCGGAAGATGGCGGACGGCGCCATCCGCAACCAGCCGTGGTGCCGGGGCTGCCGCTCAGGCGCGGGCACGAAGAAGCCGAAGAAGGAAGAGTCCCAGGCCGCCACCGTCGAGGTGCCCGCCGTCGCCGCCGCGGAGCCCGTGCTCCAGGTGGTCGCCGCCGTGCCGCTCGACGCCGCGCCCGTGGCTCCGACGCTCGTCGACGCCCCGGCGGCGCTCGCGGGCGACGCGACGGCCCCCGCCCTGGTCTGACGCACCGCCCGGGATGATCCGCCCTGCTGGGGCGCGCACCGTTCGCGCCCCGCATGTGACGGATCCGCCCGGAGCTCCCGCTCGAAGCGCCCAGTCAGGTGTCTCTCCGCGGGCGGATGATCCGCCCTGGCGGGGCGGTCCGCCTCCTTCTTCTCAGGACAGCCGCAGGCCCGCCGGCAGCGTGTCGCCGAGCGCCCGGGCTTCGTCCGCCGCCTCCAGGGCGACGACCTCGCGCACCATCCGCACCCAGGTGTCGGCGGCCTTCGCGGCCACTAGCGCCTGGGCCGTGCGCTCGCGCAGGGCCGGGTCCAGGTCGCGCGTGCGGTCGCCGGTGAGCCGCGCCAACTGGGCGGCGGCGAAGGGCGCGCCGTCCACCTTGCGCAGGTCCAGGGACAGGAGCAGCTCCAGCCACGCCTCCGCCGTCTCCACGTCCACGACCTTGTGGCTGCTGCCGTACAGCGGCACACGCGCGCCCAGCCGCCCCAGGGCCCACGCCCACGGGCCGCCGGAGCGGGACTCGGCCTTCAGGCGCGCGGCGATCCACCGGCCCACCTCCGCCTTGTCGCCCGGCGCCAGGTGCTCCAGCGAGGCGGCGGTGCGGATCATCTCGTCCAACCCCTCCGGTTGGATGCCCTTCAGCTTGCCGCCCTGCGTGGGCGCGTCCGGCGGCACGCGCCGGGCCAGGTGCGGCTGGAGGTAGCCGTACAGCTTCTGCTGCTGCGCTTCGGTGAGGCCGCCGGCGATGCGGCGCCACATCACCCAGAACTCCGTCCACACGGCCTTGTCCGTGTGGTGCTGCACCAGCGCGTCGAAGAGGCTGAAGGTCTGCTCCGCGCGCCAGCCGTCCAGCGGGTAGCCGAAGCCGGGGCGCAGGCAGAAGCCGGTGAGGCTGTAGAAGACGCGCTCGTGGTCATCCGAGCGGCGGCGCTTGCTCGCGCCCGCGTAGAGCGTGCTCCACAGCTCGCGCAGCACGGGCACGCGCCACGTCTCGCGCGGGCCCAGCACCTTCTCCAGCGTGCGCGACAACTGCTTCACGTCCTTGGGGCCCAGGGGCAGCGGCTTGTTGCCGTAGACGCGCTCCACGTTGTCCTTCGCCTCGGCGAAGCGCGCGGGCATGGACTCGGTGACCGTCAGCTCGTGCGAGCCGCCGGTGCCGCGCAGCTCGAACTCCAGGCGCCAGCGCTCGTCCGCGACGTCCGACACGCAGAACAGCTCCAGCGTGCCAATCTCCGTGAGCGCGGCCTGCAGGTGCACCGGCACCTCGCTGACCTTGCCGGACGCGCCCTTGAGCAGGGTGTGGATGGGCGGCAGCGGCTTCAGGTCCTCCGCCAGCGGCACCAGGTCCCCCGGCTTGTCGATGCGGTCGCTCGTCGTGGAGTAGAGCGCGAACTGCACCGGCCGGCCCAGGGTGAGCGTGAAGGGGCGCTCGCCCAGGTCCACCTTCTGGCCCTCCTCGAAGCCGCGGGGAATCAGGCACAGCGTGGGCTGCTCCGCGCTGTCCGGGCCGCGCTGCAGTCCCACGTAGTACGCGCGCGCCGCGCCACCGCCGATGCGCAGGCCGTGCCCGCGCCGCACCAGCCCGTAGTACGCGGCTCCACGCGCCACCGCGAGCTCCAGCGACTCGTGCTTGAGCAGCGGGATGCGCGGCGCCTGCGGCCACCACGCGGACAGCGCGTCAATGAGCCGCGCCGAAATCTGCGGCGAGTTGAAGACGCCGCCGTTGAGCAGGATGGCGTCCGGGCGGGGCAGGGCGCCTTCGTGCGACGGCGCCTCGCCCAGCGCCGCGAAGCCCGCCGCCGCGTGCTGCGCGAGGAAGGCCGCCAGGTGCCGCGTGACGGCCGGGTCCTGCACGTACGGCAGGCCCAGCTCCTGGAGCGCCATGCGCGCGGCCCTCCGGGGCCGGTCCCCGGGCGAGGACATGGGGAAGAAGCCGTCCAGCACCAGCGCGTGCGCCTCGTCGCGGCCCAGCTCCGTGGACAGCGTACCGCCCAACAGCCGGCTGCCCTCGCCGATGAGCGACACGCCGTACTTCTCCGGCGGCGCGCGCCCCAGGAGCTCCTCCTTCGCGGCGCGCGCGGCCTGGATGGCCTGCGTCCACTGCGTCGCGGACAGGCGTCGGCCGTTCTGGGTGAGCTTCTCCTCCATGCGCCGGGCGAGCGCCGCGTCCATGTTGTCGCCGCCCAGCATCAGGTGGTCGCCCACCGCCAGCCGCCGCAGCATGGGCCCTTCCGGCGACACGCCCGCGTGCACCAGCGTGAAGTCCGTGGTGCCGCCGCCCACGTCCACCACCAGCACCAGCCGCACCTGGGACAGCGTCTGCTCCAGGTCCGAACGGTGCCGCGCGGTGTAGTCGTAGAAGGCCGCCTGCGGCTCCTCCAGCAGCGTGAACTTCTCCAGCCCCGCCTTGCGCGCCGCGCTCACCGTGAGGGCGCGCGCCGCCTCGTCGAACGAGGCGGGGACGGTGATGACCACCTCCTGCTTGGAGAGCGGCTCGTCCGGGTGCGCGAAGTCCCACGCCCGCGCCATGTGCGTGAGCAGCAGGGCGGACGCGTCCACCGGGGACAGCTTCCGCACGTCCGCGGGCGCGCCCCACGGGAGGATGGGCGCGGAGCGGTCCACGCCCGGGTGGCACAGCCAGCTCTTGGCGGAGGCCACCAGCCGGCCCGGCACGCGCGCCCCCTGCCAGCGGGCCAGCTCGCCTACGACATACGGCCCGCCATCGTCACCCCAGGGCAGTCGCAGCACCTCCGGGGCAAGCTCGTGGCCGGCGGGGACGTAGACGGTGGACGGCAGCAGGGCGCGGGGGGCCACCTCGCCCTGGCGGACGAGCTGGGGCAGGGGGAAGTCCTCGACGGGTGCCCCCGAGCCCTTGCCTGGATCCACGGATGCCACCGCGCAATGGGTGGTGCCCAGGTCGATGCCGACGATTCGCATACGCCTCCGGTGTGCGGGGCCCCTTCTACTCCTTCATGCGCACGTTGAGCTCCAGCTTCCAGCGCCCGGAGCCGTTCTTCTCCAGGCACCGCAGCTCCAGCGTGCCCACCTCCGTCACCGCCGCCTGGAGGTTCACCGGCGTCAGGTCGCCAAAGGGCGTGGGCTGCCCGGGCAGCGTCGTCTCGATGGGCGCCACCTCCTCCAGCCCCCCGGACGCCAGCTCCGACTCCACGTCCTCCACCATCTCGCCCACGCGGTCGTCGCGCCGCACGGACGACGCGAAGAAGCGGAAGCTGGTGGGCTCGCCGGTGACGAGCCCGAACTCCTGGGGCGGCACGTCCGCCTGCGTCCCCTCCTCCATGCCGAAGGGCGCCACGCACAGCGCCTTCACCGGCGGCTCCATGCCCGGCACCGCCGGCATCGCCGTCTCCACGCCCACGTAGTAGGCGCGCGCCGTGCCGCCGCGGATGCGCAGGCCGTGCCCCTGACGCACCCAGCCGTAGTACGCCGCGCCGCGGGCCACCGCGAGGTCCAGGTCCGCGCCCTCCAGCTCCTTCGCCGGGGGCGCCCCTTCCGCGGCGAGCCACTGGTTGAGGACCTCCATCACGCGGCCCTTCAGCGGCCCGGCCTTGAAGACGCCGCCGTTGAAGAGCACCGCGGTGGGGTGCAGGAAGCCCTTGCCCTCCACGTCCACCGGCGAGTCCGCGCTGGCCGCCAGCGCCTGCGCCTGCCGGGTGAGGAAGGCCGCCAGGTGCTTCGTGACGGCCGGGTCCTGCGCGTAGGGCAGCGCCATCTGCGCCAGGCCCGTGCGCCGGGCGGTGCGCGGCAGGTCCGCCACCTGCGTCACCGGGAAGAAGCCATCCGTGAGGACGCGGTCCAGCTCCTCGCGCGTCAGCTCCGTGCGCAGCGTGCCGCCGATGAGCGACGAGCCCCGGCCCGGAATCGCGATGGGCACCCGGTCCACGGAGGGGTCCGCGTACAGCGTCTCCTTCGCCTGCCGGCACCCATAGGTGAGGCCGTTGAACTGCCACGCGTCCAGCTTGCGCCCGTCCGCGGCCATCCGCTGGTTGATCGTGTGCGCCAGGGCGAGGTCCATGTTGTCGCCGCCCAGGAGGATGTGGTCGCCCACCGCCACGCGCAGCAGCTCCAGGTCGCCCTCGCGGTCCTTCACCGTGATGACGGAGAAGTCGGACGTGCCGCCGCCCACGTCCACCACGAGGATCACTTCCCCGGGCCGCACCTGCTTGCGGAAGTTCTCCCCCATCGCCTCCAGCCACGCGTACAGCGCGGCCTGCGGCTCCTCCAGCAGGGTGATGTGCTCGATGCCCGCCGCCTTCGCGGCCTCCAGCGTCAGGTCGCGCGCCGCCGCGTCGAAGGACGCCGGGACGGTGACGATGACCTCCTGCTTCGACAGCGCGTTGCCGGACTCCTCCTGCGCGCGGGCGAAGGTGTGGTCCCACGCCTCCTTCAGGTGGCGCAGGTAGCGCGCGGACGCGTCCAGCGGCGACACGCGCTGCACCTCCGGCGGCGCCTGCCAGGGGAGCAGCGCCGATCTCCGGTCCACGCCCGGGTGCGACAGCCAGCTCTTCGCGGACGACACCAGCCGCGTGGGCACCTTCGCCCCGTGCGAGCGGGCGAAGTCACCCACGATGACGCCCGGCTCCGGGCTCCACGGCAGCCCGAGGCTGCCCTCCGGGAACTCCTGCGCGCTGGGCAGGTAGAGGAAGGAGGGCAACAGCGGCCGCGCTTCCACGGTGCCGGGCGCCGTCACCTGCGGCACGGGCAGCATGGACTGCGAGGGGCCGCGCGGCTTGCCGTCCTCGAGGTTGAAGTAGGACACCGCGGAGTGCGTGGTGCCCAGGTCGATGCCGATTGCGTATCGGGCCATATCGGTCGGAAACCCCCGGAGGGGGCCTTGTGGTTCCTCGAAGGGAAGGGGACTTCGGAGGATGCGCCGCCTGCTGCTCAGGCGGGCATCAGGCGAGCTCGACTTCCGCCGGGGCCAGCACGCGCGGCTCCATGGCGGGGCTGACGGTCGGGAACTTCACCTCCGTGGTCACCCAGCCGTGGTGCCGGAGCGTGCCGCCATAAGGAGGCTCCCCGGCGACGTTGCCGGTGAGCCGGATGCGCTGCGCGTCGAAGCCCGGCGGCACCGTCACCTTGTCGCCCTCGCCCTGCGGCAGCACAGGCTGGAGCGTCAGGTACTGGTGCACCACCTTGCGGCAGCCCTCGTGGACGATGCGGGCCGCCGCGCCCACGTCCGCGTCCGGGAAGGCCGCGACGTTCTCCTGCACGAAGTCCAGGAAGCGGCCCTCGCGCTGGAGCATGGCCAGAAGCGACAGGGCGCTGGCGTGCTCGCGCTCGGGGGGCAGGGGGGCGGGCGCGACGGGCGCCGGGACGGCGGGCGCCTTCACCGGCGGTGGGGCCTGCGTGCCCCCGGAGGGGAGCTCCTTGAGCTGGCCGGCGTCATAGGCGCGGCTGGTCGGCAGCACGGCCTGCGCGAATTCGCGGGACACGAGGCAGCGCCAGAAGCACAGCCAGGCGAGCCAGAAGCGGGCGAAGAACGACAGGGAGGCGGACGGGTCGGTCATCGGCCCCGGATAACAAAGCCGGAAGCCTTTGCAATTCGCCAATGGCCTGAAATGCAAAGGGCCTCACGGTTTCCCGTGAGGCCCTTCGTGCTTCATGGTGGAGGTGGACGGGATCGAACCGACGACCTTCGCATTGCGAACGCGACGCTCTCCCAACTGAGCTACACCCCCATATGGGGACTGCTGGCTGCCTGCTGCGCCTCGCGGGCGTTGGGTCCCGCGAAGTGAGTGGGCTAGTACCGGAGCCTCACCCTGCTGTCAAGCAGCTCGTTTCCGGCAGCAACCCTGCGATTGACGTGCCGCACTGTGGATGCCATAAAAACCGCCTTCCGGTAGCGCATCCTTCCCGGCCCATCCGGACACCTTCTGGTTCATGTCCACCTCCCCATCGAAGACGTTGAGCCCCACCGAGCTCGCGAAGCTTGAGCATTCGTTCGCTTCCGATCCCTCGTCGGATGCGTACAAGCCCCTGGCGGAGGCGTACCTCGACCTGGGTCGCTTCATGGAGGCGATGGTTGTCTGCAAGAAGGGCGTCAAGGCGCACCCGACCGCGGCCGACCCCCGCCTGCTGCTGGCGCGCGTCTACGCGGCGCAGAACAAGGACAAGAAGGCGCTCGAAGAGGTGATGGGCGCCCTCCAGGTGCAGCCAGAGGACAAGGCCGCCCTGCGCATGGCGGGCGTGCTGCAGATCAAGGGCGGAGAGACGGACACCGGCCGCGGCAACCTGCTCAAGGCCTACCAGGCGGACCCCGGCGATCCGGAGACCGTCACGCTTCTCCAGCAGTACAAGGTGGAGATCCCCCGCCCCGTGGCGCCCACCCCGGTGCTCGCCCCCGTGGCCGCGCCGCCCCCGGCCGCCGCGGAGGCGCCCGCCGCGGCGACCGTCCCCGTGACGGCCCCGCCCGCCGCCGCTGAAGCGCCCGCCGCCACGGCCGTGGGCCGTATCAGCGCCCCGTCCCAGCAGGCGGCCCGCACGGCGCGCCCCGCGGATTCCGCCGCGCGCCCCGCCCAGCGCCGCCCGCAGGTGGTGGTGGAGGAGGTCGAGGACGACGACGACGAGCCGGCGTCGCGCCGCAAGAGCGCGCCCAAGAGCAACGGCAGCAAGATGCTGTCGCTGGTCCTGCTCATCCTCATCCCGCTGTTCGCGGGGGGCTACGGCTGGTACTCGGCGCAGGCCAAGAAGCGCGGCCGCGAGCTCAAGAAGAACCTGGACGCCGCCACCGAGCAGCTCAAGCACGACTCGTTCGACAGCTACAAGAAGGCGTGCGCGGCGGCGGACCTGGCGCTGGAGGTGGACCCGGACTCCACCGCAGCCCACGGCTACCTCGCGTACGCGTACGCCATCCGCTGGGGTGAGCACGGCGGCGGCGACGACGCGCGCCGGCAGGCCGAGGAGCACCTGGCGGCGGCCCAGAAGGGCAAGGAGCTGTCCAGCCACCTCATCGCCGCGCAGGCGTTGATCAAGACGTACAGCGGCGACGGCAAGGGCGCGCTGGGCTCGCTGGAGACGCAGGTCAAGGAGCTCAACGACCAGAACAAGGCGTCCTCGCTCCTGTACCTCACGCTGGGCCTCATCCAGATGAACGCGGGCGACCTGGAGCGCGCGCGTGACAGCCTGGAGCGCGCGCAGGCGCTGGCGCCGGACGACCCGCGCGTCTACGCGGGCCTGGGCGCGGTGTACCGCCGGCTGGGCCAGGACAACACCGCCTGGAAGAACTACGACTTCGCCCTGCGCTACGAGAAGGACCACCCGGAGTCGCTGCTGGGCCGCTCGCTCCTGATGCTGGAGCAGGACGAGCCGAACTACGCGGTGGCCAGCCGGGACATCAAGAAGCTGCTGGAGGCGGAGCCCCCGCCGAGCCCCCGTCAGCTCGCCACCGCGCAGCTCGCGCGCTCGCTGCTCATCGCCCGCGTGGCGCTGGCCATGCCCTCGCTCAAGCCGGACATGCAGCAGAAGATGACGGAAGCCACGGGCGTGCCCGCGGATCCGGCCAAGGCGAAGCAGGAGGTCACCAAGGCGGAGGAGACCGGCTTCGCGCTCGACAAGCAGAACCCGGAGCTGAACCTCATCAAGGGCCGCCGCCTGCTGGCGGAGGGCAACTTCGACGCGGCCGCGGAGGAGATCCGCAAGGCCATCCGCGCGGACGGCAGCCGCGCGCAGTTCCACGTCGAGCTGGCCAAGGCCCTCATGGGCAAGCCGGGCGGTGAGAAGGAGGCCTCCGAGGCGCTCGTCACCGCGCTCAAGACGATGGGCGACAGCCCCAAGCTGGTGGTGATGCTGGGCAACGCCTACCGCCGCCAGAACAAGCTGGAGGACGCGCTCGCGCAGTACCAGCGCGCGGTGAAGGACCCCAAGGCGAAGAACCCGGAGGCCCGGCTCGCCATGGGCGCCATCTACCGGGAGCGCTCGGAGTGGGACAAGGCGAAGGAGCAACTGGAGAAGGCCAGCCAGGAGTTCTTCGGCCAGCCGGACCGCGTCGCCACGGCGCTCACGGAGCTGGGCCGCGTCTACCAGGGCAAGGGCGACACGGCGAAGGCGGACGAGACCTACCAGCGCGCGCTGCAGGCCGACGAGAACTACTCGCCGGTGTACTACTTCTACGCGTCGCTGCTCTCCAAGGACGCCAAGCAGTCGGGCAAGGTCAAGACGCTGGCGGCCGAGTACGTGCGGCGCGAGCCCAAGGGCGAGTACCTCGCCGACGCGCAGCGGCTCGCGGGGAACTGAACCCCGCTCCCGCGCTGCCCCCCACGCGCCGCGAGGCCCCCTTCCAGGGCTTCGCGGCGCTTCGTTTTTGACGGGGGGCGACAAGGCAGGCTGATGTGGCGGGGAGCCCCAGCCTTGCCACCCCTGCCGGGTGACGGTATGGGAGGGTCCACCCCACACCCCCTTGACCGGATTCGACAGCGGTCCAGGGGCCACCTGCTGGAGTCCGCTTGAGCGCGCGTGCCCTGTCCCAGTCGTCCACCGCGTCCGACCTGATCTCCCTCACGAAGCCGAGGCTGTCGTCGCTGGTGCTCATCACCGCGGCGGGCGGCATGTTCCTGGCCCCGGGGCACTTCACGCCGGTGCGGGCGCTGGTGACGCTCCTGGCGACGGCGGGGACGGTGGGCGCGGCGAACGCGTTCAACTGCTATTGGGAGCGCCACAGCGACCAGTTCATGGCGCGCACGCGCAACCGGCCGCTGCCCGCCGGGCGCATGGACCCCAGCACGGCGCTGTGGTTCGGCCTGTCCCTGGCGGCGGTGTCGCTGCCCGCGCTGGTGATGGGCGCCAACCTGCTCACCGGCGTGCTGGGGCTCATCGCGCTGCTCAGCTACGTGCTGGCCTACACGCCGCTCAAGGCCCGCACGTCCGCGGCGATGCTGGTGGGCGCCATCCCCGGCGCGCTGCCGCCGCTCATGGGCTGGACGGCGGTGACGGGCCAGATGGACGCGGGCGGCTTCGCGCTGTTCGCCATCATGTTCCTCTGGCAGATGCCGCACTTCATCGCCATCGCGCTGTTCCGCAAGGACGAGTACGCCGCCGCGGGCCTCAAATCCATTCCGCTGGAGCGCGGGGACGAGTCCGGCCGCGCGCAGGTGGTGCTCTACCTGGTGGCGCTGGTGCCCATGACGCTCCTGCCCTTCCAGCTCCACATCGCCGGCACGTGGTACCTGGCCGCGGCGGTGGTGCTGGGCCTGGGCTTCCTGGGCATGGGGGCGTGGGGCTTCTTCAAGCACCTGGGAAAGGCCTGGGCGCGCCAGACGTTCCTGTATTCGCTCGTGTATCTCACCGGCCTGTTCGCCGTGATGGCGCTGGACCGCATCCCCCGCGGCTAGCGCCCCCTCGCGGCGTCCGGGTGCGAGACCGCCCTTCGCATGCCTGACACCTCCGTTCCGACCCCGCCCCCGCCGCTCCTGCGCATCGAGGGGCTCACGCGCCGCTTCGGCGGGCGCACCGCCGTGGACGGGCTGTCGCTGTCCGTGCAGCCGGGCGAGATCCTGGGCCTCCTGGGGCCCAACGGCGCCGGCAAGTCCACCACCTTCCAACTGCTCGCGGGGCTGCTCGCGCCGGACGCGGGGCAGGTGCACTTCGCCGGCAGGGTGCTGTCCCTGAGCGACCCGGCGCTGCGGCGCCAGATGGGCATCATCTTCCAGCGCAGCAGCCTGGATGACCTGCTCACCGCCCGGGAGAACCTGCTCCTGGGCGCGCGGCTGTACGGCCTCACGGGCGCGGACGCGAAGGCGCGCGCGGAGACGATGCTGTCGCTCATCGGCCTGCAGGACCGGGGCGATGAGAAGGTGGGCACCTGGTCGGGCGGCATGCGCCGGCGGCTGGAGCTGGCGCGGGCGCTGGTGCACCAGCCGCGCGTGGTGCTGATGGATGAGCCCACGCAGGGGCTGGACGAGGCGGCCTTCCGCACCTTCTGGACGCACCTCAAGCGGCTGCGCGACGCGCAGGGCGTCACCGTGCTGCTCACCACGCACCGCGCGGACGAGGCGGAGGGGTGCGACCGGCTGGCGGTGCTGGACGCCGGGAGGCTGGTGGCGTGCGACACGCCCCGGGCGCTCGCCGCGCGCATGGGCGGCGACATCCTCACGCTGGAGGGCCCGGAGCCGGAGGCGCTGGCCGCGCAGGTGACGGAGCGGCTGGGGCTGGGGGCGACGGTGGTGGAGGGGCGGGTGCAGGTGGAGGCTTCGCAGGGACACGCGCTGGTGCCGCGGCTGGTGGAGGCCTTCCCTCCGGGGCGGTTCGCCTCCGTGTCGCTGCGCCGGCCCACGCTGGCGGACGTGTTCCTCCAGCTCACCGGGAAGGCCCTGGGGGCGGACGCGCCCTCGCCCACGCCCGCGCCGAGGAAACGCCGATGAGCGCCGACATCCCCGTGCCTGTTCCGTCTCCCATGGAGGCCCCCGCCGCCCCGGTCCACCGCCGGGAGCCGGGGACGCTGGCGTTGCAGTGGGCCACCGTGTGGGTGCTGCTCTCGCGCGACGTGGTGCGCTTCTTCCGTCAGCCCAGCCGGGTGGTGGGCGCGCTGGCGCAGCCCATCCTGTTCTGGTTCGTCATCGGCTCCGGCTTCGCGGGGTCCTTCCGCGTGGAGGGCGCGCAGGGGCTGGGCTACCAGCAGTTCTTCTTCCCGGGCGTCGTCACCATGGTGGTGCTCTTCAGCGCCATCTTCGCCACCATCACCGTCATCGAGGACCGCAAGGAGGGCTTCCTCCAGGCGGTGCTGGCGGGGCCGGGCTCGCGGCTGGCGGTGGTGCTGGGCAAGGCGCTGGGGTCGTCCAGCATCGCGCTGATGCAGGCGTCGCTGTTCCTGCTCTTCGCGCCGCTGGCGGGCGTGGACGTGAAGGCGGTGGACTATCCGCTGCTCGCGGCGGTGATGGTGCTGTCCGCGCTGGCGCTCACCGGCATGGGCATGGCGCTCGCCTGGTGGGTGAAGTCGAGCGCGGGCTACCACGCGGTGATGAGCCTGGTGATGCTGCCCATGTGGGTGCTCTCCGGGGCCATGTTCCCGGTGAAGGGCGCGGGGCCGGTGCTGTCGTGGGTGATGACGCTCAACCCGATGCGCTTCTCCGTGGAGGGCGTGCGCCGCGCGCTGTACGGGGCGCAGGCGTCGCTGGCGGTGGGCTCGCAAGGTGGGGCGACGGTGGGGTGGGAGGTCCCCGCGCTGCTGGCGTTCGCGGCGGTGTTCGTGGGGCTGGCCGCGTTCAGCGTGAGCCGCCGCGAGTAGCCTGCTCGCCGTGTGTCGGTGGACTTGCCCGGTGCCTTCCACTACGACGGCGGGCACCGCATCACGAAGAATCCTCCAGAGGAGACCGCCTCATGAAGCTGCGTCTGTTTGGCTTGTCGATGGTCGGTGTCGCGGGGCTCCTGGCCCTGCCCGCGTGCAAGAAGGAGGAGGCGCCCGCGCCCCCCGCCGCCGCTCCGGCGGCCCCCACGCGGCAGGCCGTGCCTCCGGCTCCCACGGCGGGAGCGGGGACGGGCGAGGCGGCGGCCCCGGCGGCGCCCGCGGGCAACGGCGTGGTGAAGGGCACGGTGTCGTTCACCGGCACGCCGCCGGTGATGGCGGACCTGGCGCCCAGCGCCGACCCGGCGTGTGACGGGCGGCCGGAGAAGGAGGAGTCCGTGCTGGTGAAGGACGGCAAGCTCCAGAACGTGCTGGTGCGCGTGAAGGGGCCGGTCGCGGGTGCGCCCGCGGCGCCGTCCACGCCGGTGGTGGTGGACCAGTCCAAGTGCTCCTACGTGCCGCGCGTGCAGGGCGCGGTGGCGGGCCAGCAGGTGGTGTTCAAGAACAGCGACGGCACGCTGCACAACGTGCGCGGCGTGGTGGGCACGAAGCCCCTGTTCAACGTGGCGCAGCCTCCCATGGGGGCGCCGGTGCAGAAGCCGATGCCCGCGGACGCGGAGGTGCTGCGCCTCAAGTGCGACGTGCACCCGTGGATGGCGGCCTACGTGGTGAGCAACCCCAACCCGTACTTCGCCACGACCGGCGCGGACGGCACCTTCACGCTGACGGGCCTGCCCGCGGGCACGTACACGCTGGAGGCGTGGCACGAGACGCTGGGCACGAAGACGGCCGAGGTCACCGTGAAGGACGGCACGCCCGCGGAGGCGACGTTCTCCTTCGCCGCGACGGACGCGCAGGCGAAGCAGTAGTCCCCGGGGGGAGGGCTGCTCGCGCGGCCCCTTCACCCGTGCGCGTTCGAGCCCGGCCCTGGCGGCCCGGCCTTGCGCACCGTGAAGCCCACGCGCGCGCCGCCGGCGGGCCGGTTCTCCGCGAAGGTGTCGCCGCCGTGGGCCCTGGCGATGCGCTGCACCAGCGCGAGCCCCAGCCCCAGCGAGCCGGCCTCGCGCGCCTCGCCGCCCCGGTCCTTGCGGTAGAACGGCTGGAAGATGCGCTTCTCCTCGCCGGGGAGGAGTCCCGGGCCCCGGTCCTCCACGCTGAAGGCCAGGTGCTCCTTCCCGTGCTCCTGGATGCGCAGCGCCTCCACGCCCACGCCGTGCTTGCGCGCGTTGTCCAGCAGGTTCACCAGCGCGCGCCCCAGCAGCGTCGCGTCCGCCATCAGCGCGACGTCGTCCGTCTCCGGCTGGAGCAGCGTCGCGGACAGCCCCACGCGCTCCAGTGCCTGCGCCGCGAGCACCCCCGCCTCCAGCGCCTTGGGCGTGAGCTGCCCGAAGTCCAGGCGGGAGCTGGCCAGCAGCTCGCCCACCAGCGCGTCCAGCTCCACCACCTCGCGGTCCACCTGATCCAACGTGCGCGGGTTGCCCCCGCCGTCGCGCAGGAGCTCCGTCAGCACCCGCAGCCGCGCCAGCGGTGTGCGCAGCTCGTGCGACACCGCCGCGAGCAGCTCGCGCTGGTCCGCCAACTGCTTCTCGATGCGCGCCGCCATGTCGTTGAAGGACTCGGCGAGCACCGCGAACTCCCCGGTGAGGTGGCGGTCCAGGCTCGCCCGCGTGCCCAAGTGGCCCTCGCCCAGCGCCTGGGTGGCCTTCACCAGCGTGTCCACCGGCCGCGCCAGCCGGAAGGAGATGCCGCCCGCCGCCGTCCACAGCACCAGCACCGCGATGCCCAGCGGCAGCACGGCGCGCCAGGGGCCTCGCGAGCGGGTCTGCAGGTAGCAGGCCTGCAACGACCCCAACTGCGTGTCCTCCCGCATCACCGGGAGGGTCGCGTCCGGCTTCGAGCACGGCGAGCCGCCCCGGGCCACCACCGCGCCGGACAGGTCCGTCAGCACCACGTCCACGTCCAGGTCTTCGGAGATGCTCCGCATCAGGGCGTCGCGCTCGGCGGGCGCGTCCCACACCTGCGCGAAGCGGTGCCCCACGAACGTGCGGACGCGCTCCGTCTCCTGCTTCCAACTGTTGCCGCCCGTCAGGTTCATCACCCACGACACCACCAGCACCGTCACCAGGATGGTGAGCCCGAACATGACGAACAGCCGCCGCCGCAGCCGCGCCTGCACGTAGGAGCCCAGCCGGCCCAGGTGGAACCTGCGCCGGTGGTGGTGGGCATGGGCCTGGGCGTGGCGGCCGAAGCGCCGGTGCAGCTCGGGCCCGCAGCGGTCATCGTGGGGATGCCAGTGGCCCCAGCCCATCAGGCGCCCTCCTTGGCGAAGACGTAGCCCACGCCGCGCACCGTCTTGATGAGGCGCGTGCCCACGTCCCCCAGCTTCTGGCGCAGGTGGGAGATGTGCACGTCCACCGTGCGCTCGCTCACCACCGTGTCGTTGCGGCCCGCCTCGCCCAGCAGCGCGTCGCGGGGAATCACCCGGCCCGCGCGCCGCACCAGCGCGAGCAGCAGGTCGAACTCCAGGCCCGTCAGCTCCACCTGCCGCCCCTCCACCTTCACCTCGCGCCCGGACACGTCGATGGAGACCCCGCTCGACTCGATCCGGTCCGCCACCGCCGCCGGCTGCGCCCGCCGCAGCACCGCGCGCAGGCGGGCGAGCAGCTCGCGCGGGCCGAAGGGCTTGGGCAGGTAGTCGTCCGCGCCCAGCTCCAGGCCCACCACGCGGTCCGTCTCGTCGCCCTTGGCGGTGAGCATCAGCACCGGGATGCGGCTCTTGGCCCGGATGCGCTTGCACACCTCCAGGCCGTCCATGCCCGGCATCATCACGTCCAGGAGCACGGCGTCGTAGGCGTTCGCCTCCAGCGCCGCCAGCCCCCGGCCCCCGTCGGGCGCGTGGCTGACGGTGATGCCGTTCTGCCCGAGGTACTCCGCGAGCAACTCGAACATCCGGGTGTCGTCATCGATGAGCAGGACGCGGGTGGGCATGGGCGGGGGCGAATCCTAACGCGCTCCCGGCGCGTCGGCGGGGCCGGCGGTGTCCTGGGGCCTGGGCGCGTGCCAGTCCCAGTACGGCGGCGTCCCGTTGCGGTAGGCGGGGCCACCCCAGTCTCCCCGGTGGCAGTGGGAGCGGTGGTGGCGGGAGAGGCTCGCGAAGCCGGAGGCATAGCCTCCGATGGCACCCGCGGCGAGGAGGACGACGAGCAGACGGTGACGCATGGGCAATCTCCAGGAAGAGGGGCGGGGGACTCAGACGAAGGACGCGGGGCCGTCATCGTTGTGGGGGCGGCCACCCCAGCGGCCGTACCCGCCGCAGCGCCGGCCGTGCCAGCCGCGGCCCTCGCCGCGCCAGCCGTAGCCCCAGCCGTGCTCGATGATGTCCGCGAGCTCGCGGCGCTGGTTGGGCTCCAGCGCCTCGTGCACCTGGGACAGGGCGTCCTGCACGGCGTTGCGCAGCGTCTCCAGCGCCACGTCGTGGCGGCTGAACAGCTCGCGCAGCATGGCGCCGTCGAAGTGCTCCCCGCGCAGCGAGCCCGCGAGCGACGTGCGGCTGGGGCCCCACTGGTCCTTCACCTTGGCGAAGGCCTCTCGCACGCTCTCCACGGCCTTCACGATGACCTTCTCCTGGCCGGGGGACGTCTCCAGCCGCTCGAAGAGCCAGCGCAGCCGGGGGCGCATGCCAAAGCGGCCTCCGCGGCCGTGGTGGCCGTGGTAGCCGTGGCGCCCCCGGCGCAGGGTGGCGAAGAGACCGGCGAGGCAGGCGGTACCGAAGAGGAATCCGAACATGGTCTTGGCTCCAGGAAGCAGGCGCCCGCCGAACCGGCGGGCCCGTGTCGTTGCTGACGGAGCTCAAGGTAGAAAACGGGTGTGAAGCCCACGCCCGGCGCGGGTGAAGAAATGTGAAGGCCGGGGAGGGCGTCCGGAATGCCCCGCGGGGCATGGGATGTTCTTCCGCCAGGCCCGTCCCGAGTCCGCTGTGTCGGATGAAGGACGACTGCCAGCGGGATTCGACCCACGGGAGTGGAGTTCCCGCTGGAAGTGGGTAGAGTGGCCGGCGTGCCGGGGCGGTGTTCGTTCCGGCACCGGTGGAAGGCGCGAGCCTCTCACCTGTACAGAGCAGAGAAAGAGAAGAGACTCACAATGGCATCTGGTACCGTGAAGTGGTTCAACGACGCGAAGGGCTTCGGTTTCATCGCGCAGGACAATGGCGAGGACGTCTTCTGCCATCACACTGCGATCAACATGGATGGCTTCCGCACCCTGGCCGAGGGCCAGAAGGTGGAGTTCGAAGTCACCAAGGGCCCCAAGGGCCTGCAGGCGCAGAACGTTCGCGCCGCCTGAACGAGCTGAACCTTCGATTCACCCTCTGAGGTGAGTCCTCGAAGCCCAGTCTCCCCAAGGAGGCTGGGCTTTCGTCTTTCCGGACGCAGGGCAGGCGGGCGGCCATCGTGGCGCGGTCCGCCCCGGTCCGGGGTCTTCCCTACCTTCTCCCAGGAGGAGCGCGGCGCCGGACGCCGCCCCCCAAGGAGAGGCGAACATGGGCGACACCAGCGTGAAGAAGGTCGAAAGCCGCCATTCCCCCAAGGGGGAGATGGGCCAGAAGTACCTCGCATCCGGCGTCCGGGTGGCCATGCGGCTGTGGGAGGACGAGCCGCCCGCCGAGGCCAAGCCCGTCAGCACGCGCGACTACGAGACCGTGGGCTTCGTGCTGAAGGGCCGCGCGGAGCTGCACCTGGAGGGGCAGACCATCCTGCTGAACCCCGGCGACTCCTGGCTCGTGCCGCGCGGGGCCAGCCACACGTACAAGATCCTGGAGACCTTCTCCGCCGTGGAGGCGACCAGCCCCGTCTCCTCCGCGCACGGCCGCGACGAGCACGAGGCCCCGAAGGGCGCCAAGGCCTGACGCGAGGTGATGCGAGGGACGGCGCGGGGCTTTCCGGACAGGGAGGCCCCGTTCCTGTCCGCGGAGCGTCTGGGCGCCTTCGCCAGGTTCTCCGGCGCGCCGGGGCTGGATGGGCGCGCGCGTCCGGCGCCCCCAGAAGACGAACAGCGACAGCGCGAGCAGGAAGAAGGTGAAGGGCGTGTTCGCCGCCTCGCCGCGAGAGAAGTGGAAGACGATGGCGCTGACCTGGAGCAGCGCGTGAGCGCACGCTGCTCGAACCGGTGCCCGCGAGGCCTTCGCACGCGCCTCCAGGGCAAAGTGACTGAAAGCCCGTGGAAATGTTAGACGTCTGGAATGGACGCAGCACCCGCCGCTCTCTGTCCCAGACATCCTGAAACACTCGCGGAAGGTACCTGTGCCCGGTGCGGGACCTTCATGTGTGCCCGGTGCCGCAAGCGCGGGCTGTGTCCTTCCTGCCAGGAATTGAGCAGGCGTGAGAAGCCCTCCGGGCGCGCGGTGCTGGCATTGGTGTTCGCCACCGTGGGCTTCTGCGGCTTCGCCCCTGGCATCGTCGGGCTGGTGCTGGGGCAGAAGGAGCTCAACGCCATTGAAGCTGGCCAGGCCCCCGTGTCGGGACACGAGCCGGCGGTCATCGCACGCAACGTGGGGTGGTTCCACGTGGTGATGCTCTTTCTTCTCCTCCTGGGTCTTTACAACCACCTCTGAGCCGGGGCGGGAGTTCCTCGATGGGCGTGTTGAAGCTGGCATTGGAAGAGGGCGGCCCCCGGAACCTGGAGTTGTTCTGGGGGGCTGGCTGGCGGGACCTGCGGATCGAGCTGGATGATCAGCCGGTGGGCTCGGTGGAGGACCCGCTCCAACTGGAGCAGGGGGTGGAGTTCACGCTCCCGGACGGGAGCGTGCTGCATGTCCAGCTCGTCCATGTCGTCGCGACGGAGCTGAGGGTGAAGCGCGACGGCGTGCCGCTGCCTGACAGCGCGTCGGACCCCGGCTCGCTGGTCCGCTCCGCGACATACATGCTCTACGGGATGGCGGCCTTCACCACGGCGGCCGTGATGGTCTTGTTCGTCGTGACGAACGACGTGGAGAAGACGCTCCCTGGCCTCCTGCTCAACCTCATCTACGGAGGCGTCGTTGCCGTCCTGGGCTTCTTCATGTTCAAGCGCTCAAGAGTGGCGCCGCTGGTGGCCATCCTCATCCTCTCCGCGGACACCCTCTACACGGCCTTCATGAAGCTGACGTCCCCGAAGGGGGTGGGGCTGTCCACCATGACGTGGCTCGTGATCCGCGTCTTCATCTTCTCGGTGCTCGTGAAGGGCTTCCTGGGCGCCATGGAGCTGGCGCGGCGCGAGAAGCAGGGCCCGGCGGCCGCCGGCCCGGCAACGAGTCCTTCTCTTCACGCGGAGACCGGCACAGGATGACGGGAGGATGCCTCCCCGCGCTGCCCGTCCACCCCGTTGTTCGCGTTGCAACCTGGCGAAACACCTGTGCCTGTGCGCGGAGGTTCCCCGGGTGGAGACCCGGACCCGCTTCGTCTTCCTCCAGCACGTGATGGAGGTGTCGAAGCGGAGCAACACCGGGGGCGTGGCCGCGCTCGCCCTCGCGAACGCGAAGCTGCTCATCCACGGCTCCATGGCGGAGACCTTCGACCTGGAGGTCCTCCGCGAGCCGGGGACCTTGTTGCTCTTCCCAGACGGCCCCACCGCGCCGCCGGACGCGCCTCCTCCCAGGCAGGTGGTGGTGCTGGACGCGAACTGGTCGCAGGCGCGGCGGATGACCCAGCGGCTCCCCGAGCTGCGGGCGCTGCCCCGGCTGGTGCTGCCTCCGCCGGAGCCCGGCCTGCTGCGGCTTCGCGAGCCCTCGCACCCCGCCGGGATGTCCACCCTGGACGCCGTGGCCCGCGCCGTGGCCCTGTTGGAAGGCCCGGAGGTGGCGGCGCCGCTGGCGAGGCTGGCCGCGCTCCGGGTCCAGCGCATCGCGGACTGCGGGACGCTGAACTGAGGCCCGGGAAGAGAGCGCCCCCATGGGATACCGGCTGATCATCTTCGACTTCGACGGGACGCTCGCGGACAGCGCGGACTGGTTTCGCGGCATCTTCAACGATGTGGCGCGGCGCTACGGCTTTCGCAGCGTCAGCGTGGAGGAGCTGGAGGCGCTGCGCGGGCAGGACAGCCGGGCCATCATCGCGCGGCTCGGCGTGCCCATGTGGAAGCTGCCCTTCATCGCCGCCCACATGCGCAAGCTCGTCGCGCGTGACGCGCACCGCATCCCGACCTTCCCGGGCGTGGAGGCGATGCTGGAGCAACTGGAGTCGCGGGGCCTCACCCTGGCCGTGGTGAGCTCCAACGCGGAGCAGAACGTGCGGCGCGTGCTGGGGCCGGTGGCGTCCGCGCGCATCCGCCACTACGCCTGCGGCGCGGGCATCTTCGGCAAGCGGGCGAAGTTCCGGCAGGTGCTGAAGGCCGCGGGCGTGCGGCCCGGTGAGGCCCTCTCCGTGGGCGACGAGGCGCGCGACATCGAGGCCGCGGCGGCCGAGGGCATCGCCACCGCCGCGGTGACGTGGGGCTACGCGACGGAGGCGCTCCTGCGCTCACGCGCGCCCACGGTCGTCCTCACCCGCCTGGACGAGCTGCTGCAAGTCGTCACGGCGTAGGGCGCGCCCGCTCAGCGCGTGGTGTTGCGCAGGTACTGCGCATAGAAGCGGATGGCGGCGGCGTGCTCCTCCACGGAGAGCCGCTCGTCTCGGCCGTGCATCCGCGTGAGGTCCTCTCGCGTCATCCGCACCGGCACGAAGCGGTAGACGCTGTCGCTCAGGGGATGGAAGTAGCGCGCGTCGGTGGCCGCCACGGTGAGGAAGGGCGCCACCAGCACGTCCGGGAACACCTGCCGGATGCTGCGCTGCAACTGCCTCCAGCCCTCCGTGTCCAGGCTCGACACCGGCGAGGCCTCGTAGCCCTCGGCGGTCAGCTCCACGCGCGCGTCATCCACCACGTCGCGCACGTGGGCTCGCACGTCCTCCAGGCTGTCGCCCGGCAGCAGGCGGACGTTGAGCACCGCGCGCGCCTGCGAGGGCATCACGTTGGGCTTGGGGCTGCCCTCCAGCATGGTGGCCGCGAAGGTGGTGCGGATGCTGGCGTTCGTGGAGGGCGCCGCCGCCATCTGCCGCTCGATGAGGGGCGCGAAGAGCCAGGTGTTGGCGAAGAGCAGGCGCATGCCGAAGCCCATCTCCGGCCCCACGTACTCGAAGAGCGACCGCGTCCCGCCGCGCAGCTCGGACTTGAACGGGTTCTCCTCCAACCGCACGAGCGCCCGGGCCAGGGTGTTCGCGGCGGTCTGCGGGGGCGGCATGGACGCGTGTCCGCCCGCGCTGCGCACCACCAGCTCCACGCGCGCCGAGCCCTTCTCCGCCACGCCCACCAGCGCCACCGGCGCGGCCACGCCCGGCACGAGCCCCACGCCGATGGGGCCTCCCTCGTCCAGCACCGACTCCAGGCCCACGCCCCGCTCACGCAGCAGCGCGGCCACGCGCTCGGCCCCGTCGTGACCGCCCACCTCCTCGTCCGCGCCGAACGCGAGCATCACCGTGCGGCGGGGGCGGTAGCCCTCGGCGAGCAGGCCCTCCACGGCCTCGAGGATGGCGAGCACGCTGCCCTTGTCGTCCAGCGTCCCGCGCCCGTACACGTAGCCCTCCGCCACGACGCCCGCGAAGGGCGGGTGGCTCCAGGTGGCCTCCGCCTCCGCGGGCACCACGTCCAGGTGGCCCATCAGCAACACCGGGCGAAGGCCGGGCTCCGAACCCTTCCAGGTATAGAGATGGGCATGCGCGCCCACGGCCTCGTGCGCGAGCTCCGCGTGCACGCGGGGATACCGGGCGACGAGCCCGGCGTGCAGCGCCTGGAAGGCGGCGTCCTCCGCGCCCGTGCCATCGGAGGCGGCGATGGTGCGGTGACGCAGCGCCTCCGCGAGGCGGTCCGCGGCTCCGGCGGCATCCACCGTGAAGGGCTCGGCGGGCTCGGCGGCCACCTGCCGTGAACCGAAGCGCAGCGTGCGCACGACGAGGACGCCCCCGAGCAGCAGGACGACGGTGGGCAGGGCGAGGAGGACGCGCTTCATCAATTGACGGTTCCCGGAGAGGTCGCCGCCGAGCGTAGCAGCAGGTGG
Source organism: Corallococcus sp. AS-1-6 (assembly GCF_020037015.1). Lineage (GTDB taxonomy): Bacteria > Myxococcota > Myxococcia > Myxococcales > Myxococcaceae > Corallococcus. The sequence goes on from NZ_JAIQDE010000004.1 coordinate 269,566, forward strand.
GGCATGGCACGCCCGCCGGTAGCGCCTGACACCACGACGGCAGGGCGAGGCCCCGGCGCATCACAGCCTGAATCCCAACATCCGGGATGCCCCCGTGGGCGGCTCCAGCGCAGGGGCGGGAACGCTACTCTGCAACGCGAAAGCCCGTAACAAAACGAAATACATTCGTGATGCCACAGGCGGAGGGGGCACAGCCATGCGGATGCCGCGAACGAGGGCCGTGCTCGTCCCTGACCAGGGGGCGTTGGCGTTGTCCGAGGACTACTTCCGCTCCGCGCACCACCTGCGAGCCGAACAGGTGACGCATACGCTGGTCATCGAGGACGGCGAGGCGCGCGCGCTGCGGGTGCCGCTCATCGTGCGGCCCATCGAGGGCACGCCCTACCGTGACGCCATCTCCCCGTATGGCTTTCCCGGCGGGCGGCTGGATGGCTTGAGCGACGTCTCGAAGGACGCCGTGGATTGGACGGGAACGGAGCTGGTCAGCATCTTCGTGCGCGACCGCGTCTCCGGGCCCCGCTGCTTCGCGGGCGGGACGGAGCGCAACGAGGTGTTCTTCATCGACCCGCGCCTGCCTGTGGAGTTCCGGGAGATGCACTACCGGCACATCCGGCGCAACACGCGGCTGGGCTTCGTGAGCACCGCGTCCCAGGCGCGAAGCGCGCCGCGCGAGGAGCGGGAGGGATTCCAGGCGGCCTACCGGCAGACCATGCTCCGTGAGAAGGCGAGCCCCCGTTACTTCTTCTCCGACGCCTACTTCGACGAGCTGTTCCTGTCGCCGTGCGCCTGGCTGGTGACGGCGCACGCGCCACAAGGCGGCGTGGCCTCCTCCGCGCTGTGTGTCCACAGCGACGGCATGCTGCACTACTACCTGGGCGGAACGGTGGATGCGCACCTGGCGCGCTCTCCGGCGAAGAATGTCTTTGGAATGCTGGCGGAGCTCTGCTCGCGGCTCGGCGTCCCCCTCCACCTGGGCGGAGGCATCCGGCCGGGTGACAGCCTCGAGCAGTTCAAGCGGAGTCTGTCCAACGCGAGCTCCCGCCTCCTCACCCATGAGCTGATCTGCGAGCCGTCGGTGTATGCCCGCCTGTCGGAAGGTCACACTGGCAGCGACTTCTTTCCAACCTACCGCGCGCCCCGGGTCTGAAGGGCATGTCGCATTGCCACCCTCGGCTGGCAGGGCCGGCACCTGCGCAAGACGTGACACATGGCATTGACCCCAAGGCGCATGGTGGGAAAGCCGTGAGACACCTACCGTTCGACTCGCTCCGAACGCTGACCGGAGAGGTCCAGGAAGGGTGCCCCCAGATGACTCACATCTCTGCCGCCCCAGAGGCGAATCCGCCGCGGCTGGTGGAGCTGGACGCACTCCGGGGCTTCGCGGCGCTGGCGGTCGCGCTGTATCACTTCACCGCGGAGTACAGCGACCTCTACGGGCACACCGTTCCCCTCTGGGAGATGCGCTTCGGGAAGTATGGGGTCCAGCTCTTCTTCGCCATCAGCGGCTTCGTCATCCTGATGTCGTTGGAGCGCGTCGAGCGGGTCCGGGACTTCGTGTGGAGCCGCGCGGCCCGGCTCTATCCGTCGTATTGGACGGCCGTCGCGCTCACCTTCACGGTGGTGACCCTGTTCGGGCTGCCGGAGCGTGAGTTCAGCCTCCAGACGGCCCTGGTCAACCTGACCATGTTTCACGAGCTCCTCCGCGTCCCGCACGTGGACACCGTGTACTGGACGCTGACCATCGAGCTGTCGTTCTACCTGTTGATGTTCGTGCTCGCGTACACGCGGACGCTGCCCAGGATCATCCCCATCTTCATCGTGCTCGTCGTGATGCAGACCCTGGCGGAGCTGGCCGCCCAGGCCCTGGGCATGACCTTCCTGGCGCGGCTCGCGAGCCGGCCGCACCTGCAGTACTTCGCGCTGGGCGTGCTGGCCTTCAAGCTGGGCCGCGGCGAGGTCTCCCCGCCGTCCGCGCTGGTGCTCGTGGCCGTCAGCTTCGCTCACGAGGTGCTCGTGGGGAGCGAGGCGCCCGCCGCCGTGTTCCCGGTGGTGCTGGGCCTGTCCTATGCGTTGTCCCGCGGCTGGCTGCGCTGGCTCACCTGGCGCCCGCTGCTCTTCATGGGGTTCATCTCCTATCCGTTCTACCTGGTCCACCAGAACATCGGTTACGTCATCATCCGGCGGCTCGAGGCCGCGGCCTGGCGCCCCGAGGCCGCCATCGCGGTCGCGATGGGGGTCGGGCTCCTGCTGGCCATCGTCATCACCTACCGGGTCGAGCAGCCCGCGTTGCGTGCCTTCCGTCAGTGGCGGCGGAAGGCAGGCGCCCGTGCTGCGATCCCGTCACACCCCACCTGAGGGCCTCCGCGCCCCGTGCAGGTGCCGGGAGCCGCGTGCCCTGCCACGCTCATGGAAAGGATGCGCTCGAATGACCCCACCCGAAGCCTTGAGACCGAGGTCTCCGAGCCGGAAGCCCTGCCGTGCCGTCCTGGTGCCTGACGCGGGGAGGTCCGCCCTGTCGGAGGACTACTTCCGTTCCGCCCACCACCTGCGGGCCGAACGGGTGACGCACACGCTGGTCATCGAGGATGGCGAGGGGCGCGCGCTGCGGGTGCCGCTCGTCGTGCGGCCCATCGAGGGAACGCCCTACCGCGACGCCATCTCCCCGTATGGCTTCCCCGGGGGGCGGCTGGACGGCTTGAGCGACGTCTCGAAGGACGCCGTGGACTGGACGGGGACGGAGCTCGTGAGCCTCTTCGTGCGCGACCGCGTCTCCGGGCCCCGCTGCTTCGCGGGCGGGACGGAGCGCAACGAGGTGTTCTTCATCGACTCCCAGCGCCCCATCGAGTTCCAGGCGGAGGCCCGCCGGCAGATGCGGCGCAACACGCGGCTGGGCTACGTGAGCACCTGCGCTCCGGCGCGCGAGGCCTCGCACGAGGAGCGCGAGGGCTTCAAGGACGTCTACCGGCAGACCATGGTCCGCGACGAGGCGCAGGCGCGGTACTTCTTCTCCGACGCGTACTTCGAGGACATGTTCGCCTCCGCCGTGGCCTGGCTGGTGACGACGCGGGCGCCGGACGGCGGCATCGCCTCCTCGGGGGTGGCGGTCGCCAGTGACAGCGTGCTGCACTACTACCTGGGCGGGACCGCGAACGCGCACCTGTCGCGCTCTCCGGCCAAGAACACGGTCTTCGGGGCCATGGTGGAGCTCAGCCTCCAACTGGGGCTGCCGCTGCACCTGGGCGGCGGCGTGCGGCCGGGTGACGGCCTGGAGCAGTTCAAGCGGAGCTTCGCGAACTCGAGCTCCCGCCTCCACACCCACGAGGTCATCTGCGAACCCTCGGCGTACGCGCGCCTCTCGGCGGGCCGAGCCGACACGGGCTTCTTCCCGGCATATCGCGCGCCACGGGGCTGAACGCGGGAGACTGATGGTGGGTTCGGGCCGGGTGAGACACCGGGTCAGAACGACTGACGCAGCAACGCCTCCACCGCGGCCTTGCGCTGGGGGCTCAGCCTCAGGCGCGTTCCGTCGCGCAGCACCACGACCCAGCCCTTGTCCACGTCGGGCTCCAGCTCGCGGATGCGGTCCACGTTGACCAGCAGCGAGCGATGGATGCGCACGAAGCGGCGCGGATGCAGCCACTGCTCCACCTGGTTCAATGTCTCGCGGAGCATGGGCGAACGGGTGCCCGCGTGGAGCACGACGTAGTTTCCCTCCGCCTCGCACCAGTCCAGCTCCTCGACGGGGATCAGCATCACCTTGCCGCCCGTCTTCACCGCGATGCGCTCCACCGGCTCGTCCCCGGTGACGCGCGCCGGTTCGGGAAGCGCGGGTGGAGCGTGGTGCTGTTCGAGCAGCGCGGACAGGTGCCGCAGCAGCTCCCGGTCCTTCCCCTGGGCACGCTGGCGCCGCGCCCGGTCCAGCGCGTCCTTGAAGCGCGCGTCGCTGAAGGGCTTGAGGAGGTAGTCCAGCGCGTGGGTTTCAAAGGCACGCACCGCGTACCGGTCGAAGGCGGTCACGAAGATGACGGGCGGCATCCGCTCCGCGCCCACCTCGCGCAGCACGTCGAAGCCATCACACCCCGGCATCTGCACGTCCAGGAAGACGAGGTCCGGCCGCTCGCGCAGGATGGCCGCGATGGCGTCCTTGCCTCCCTCGCACTCCTGCACGGCCGTGACGTCGGGCGCCTGGGCCAGCAGATGCGTCACGTTGCCCCGGGCCAGCGGCTCGTCGTCCACCACCAGGATGCGCCACGGTCCACCCCGCCCGGGCTCACCCATGGCGCGACTCCTCGAAAGGCAGCTCCACCCTCGCGACCACGCCACCCTCCGGCAGGTCCTCCAACACCAGGCCATACGGCTCGCCGTAGAGCTGCTGGATGCGGGCCCGGGTGTTGTTCACGCCAATGCCCATGCCCCGGACTCCTCCCGAGCGCAGCCCTGGCCCGTCATTCATCACCTCGAGCAACAGCCGGTCCCCCCGGCGCTCGGAGCGCACGTGGACCTGGCCCCGGGCCGCGCGACGGGCGATGCCGTGCTTGATGGCGTTCTCCACCAGGGGCTGGAGGATGAGCGCGGGGACCCGGGCCTTCAGCGTCTCCGGCGCCGGTGAGAACTGGATGGAGAGGTGCCCGCCGAACCGGAGCTGCTCGATGCCCAGGAAGCGGCGCACCAGCTCCAGCTCGTCCTCCAGCCGCACCTGGTGGTCGCCCTGGCCCTCCAGGCTCGCGCGCAGCAGGTGCCCCAGCTCCGCGAGCGCCTCCACCGCCTCCGGGTTGCGCTGCTGGCGGACCAGCCCCGCCACCGCGTCCAGCGTGTTGAAGAGGAAGTGCGGGTCGAGCTGCGAGCGCAGCGCCTGCAAGCGGGACTCCGCGAGCTCGAGCGCCAGGCGCGAGCGCGCCAGCTCCCGGTCGCGCAGCCGCCGCGTGGTCCGCAGCGCTGTCCAGGCCGCGAGGAAGAGCAGGTACTCGAAGTAGCCCACCGCGCCGCGCTCGAGCAGCAGGCCCCACAGACCTTGGGGAAAGGAAGTGCCGCGCGCGTCCCATTCCTGGAGCGCCGCCAGGACCGGCGAGAGCAGCAGCAGGTGAAGCTGGACGAAGCCCACGCCGGCCAGCAGCAGCACTCCCAGCCGGCGCGCCCCGTGTGGACTTTCGAGCGGCACGCGCTGGAAGACCATCAGCACCAACGGCCCGAGCAGCGCCCACGCGCTGTAGGGCACCAGCTCCAGGGCGAACTTGAGGAGCAGGTCGCGAGGCTCCACGGCATAGGCGCGCAGCGCGTGGGGGAGAGCGCCGAGGACTCCAGCGGCCATGCCCAGCGCCCAGACCCTCGCGGTCGAACGCAGACGGAGGGCAAGCTCCTTGCTCCCGTTGGACTCCCGCGAACCTTGATTCCTCTCGTCCAAGGCTCGCAGCGTAGCGGAGGAAGCCGCCCGTGAGCGGGTTCCGTTATGCTTTCCCCGAACCGTGACGCAACGCCTTCCAGACCGAGACCCCGGGGAGACCCCGCCCGAGCTGCGCGGCGGCACGTTGCATGTCCAGGGCGCGGAGGATGCCGAGCCGGTCGTGGACCGCGACCGCCGGGGCACCGGAGGGCGCCGCGCGTCCACGGCGCTGACCGCCCTGTTGGTGGCCGCGGGCCTCGCGCTGCCTGGCGTGGCGGTCTTCCTCCGCGGCACCACGAAGCCTCCCGCTGCCTCCGCCACCCCAAGCACGGCGCCGCCGGCGGCAGAGCCGGCCCTCCCGGAGCGCCAGCCCCTGCCCCTGCCCATCCTTCCGGAGCAGGTGGCGCGAACGCGAGCCCTCATCGAGGACGAGGCCCTTCCGCCGCTGGAGCGCTCGGAGGCGGCCCTGCGCCTGCTGGATGCCCACTGGGGCCGGGAGCGCTGGCGCTCGCTGGCCCGCGACGCGGAGCGCATCGCCCGGCTGGACCTGCCGCGCTTCGAGGACCGCCTCCCCGCCGAGCACGCCCGCTGGACGCGCATCATGGCCCTTTGGAACCTGAGGGAGTGGGACCCGATGACACAGGAAGGGGAGGTCTTCCTGCGGATGTATCCGGGCAGCCTCATGGCCAGCTCGGTCCAACTCCAGATGCGCAACGCCGCCCACACCCGTGAGTACGAAGCGCGGTGCCGCAAGGACAACGCGGAGACCCTCCTCAAGGCGGAGCAGCAAGCGGCGCTGGACATCGCGGAGCGCGAGAAGCGCGGTGAGCCCACCGGCCCCGTCCACCGCAAGCTGGCCCTCCTGCGCTGCACCGTCCCCGTGGGGATGTTCCACGAGGAGGCGCTCACGGCCTGCCGGGCGTTCCAGAAGGACTTCGGAGTCGGGTCCACGCCGGGCGAACTGGATGACTACCGGGACGCGCGAGGCCTGGAGATCCGGGCGCTCGTCGGCCTTCGCCGCTACTCCGAGGCCCGGAAGCTGCTCGCGGAGTTCCAGGCGTCCGACCCGGACGGCGACCAGCGGGTCAGCGCCGGGGCTGTCGTCAGGGGGCTTCCCGTCGACGCGGAGGAGTGACGGCACGACCATCGTGCCGCCACCCCCCAGGGACTACTGCGCCGGGAGCTTCGACACGAACGTGCCCGGGTCACCGGCGGACGCGTTGCCGTCGAGGACGCCGGTGAAGTAGCCGCCCAGGTAGAGGTTCCCGTCTCCGTCCAGGTTCAGCCCGTTGCTGTAGGCGGGCGCCGCGGCCCCCGCGTTCGTCGCCGCGTTCTGCTGCACCACCCACAGCCGGGTGCCCGCCGTGTCGAACTTCGCGACGAATCCGTGCGCCACGCTGGACAGGGTGTTGGTGGGATTGCCCACGTCCCCCTGTCCATGGCCGGTCAGGTACACCCCCGTGTCGTCGATGAAGATCCGGGTGCCCCAGACCCAGCTATTGGAGCCGATCTCCCGGGTCCACAGCAGCGTGCCCGCGCTGTCGTACTTGGCCAGGTAGGCATCCATGCCGGCCGTGCCGTTCGGGTTCCCACCCAGCCCGCCGTCGCTGTAGCCCGCCAGATAGACATTGCCCGCGGCATCGGTCGCGGAGCCATACAGCCAGACCATGTTCCCCGGGGAGCCGAGCTGCCGGGTCCACTGCTTCACGCCCGCGGCGTCGTACTTGACGATGAAGGCGTCCTGGTCGCCCGTGAGGGTGTTCCCATCCAGCCCTGCCTGGGTCCACCCGGAGACGTAGACGTTGCCCGAAGCATCGGCCGCGGCCCTGCGCCCGTTCGTGCTCGCGCCCGCCTTGCCCAACTGGCGGGTCCACTGCTTGACGCCCGTGGCGTCGAACTTGGTGACGAAGGCGTCGAAGGTTCCGATGCGCGTGTTCCCATCCACGCCGCCATTGGCGGTGCCGGCCAGGAAGGAGTTGCCGGCTCCATCCACCGCGGTGCCGTAGCCCTCCGTGAGGACGCCCGGAGCGCCGACCTGCCGGGTCCACTGACGGACGCCGGTGTAGCGGTACTTCGTCAGGAAGGCATCCCGCTCGCCCACGAGCGGCGCGCCATCCAGCGACCCGCTCGTGAAGCCCGCCACGAACATCTCCTCCCAGGTGCTGTTGCGCGCGATGTCGTAACCCAGGGTGACACCCCCCGGGACGCCGATCTGCTTCGACCACAGGACGTTGCCGTTCCAGTCACGCGCGTGGAGGAAGGCGTCCATCAGGCCCACCATCGGGTTGCCCAGCAGTCCGCCCGTCGTGATGCCCGCGGCGTAGGAGCGTCCGGCCGGGTCTCCGGCCATTCCCTGCACCTGGGCCCAGGTCCCCGCGGCGCCCGCGCTCCGCGTCCAGAGCGCGGTGACGGGGGTGTAGGGGACGGTGTTCGCGCAGTGGATCAGCTCCAACTGGCGGATGGAGACGACCTCGATGCCCGCGCGAGCGTCGTTGTCGTCCGTCACGTTCAGCCGGAAGTAGAGGTTCGTCGCGGGGGCGGCGAGCGTGAACTCACGCCGCTCGTAGCCGGCCCAGTTCGTCTGGTTGGTGCGGGTATCGATGGCCTCCCAGGTCAAGCCGTTCCAGGCCTGCAGCGTCCAGTTCTTCGGGGCGCGCGAGGTGAGGGTCGAGCCGTTGTTGAAGACGATGGCATAGCGATGGATGGTCACGGGGTTCGTGGGCATCTCGTAGCCGATCCACGCGGGCGTGTTGCCCCGCGCGGAGATCCACATCGACGTGGAGGAGGCGGCGTCGAAGGCCTTCCAGGCCTCGTACTCCGCGCTGTACGCACTGGAGCGCGTGACGACGCCGGCGGGGGTCGTCGAGCCCGTCATGACGGGCATCGCGTTGACGCAGGTGAGCCCCTGCTCGACGGTGCCCGTGTCGGTCTCGGACACGATGGGCACGGTGTCGGGCGGCGCTTCCCCCTGACAACCCGGAGTGGACGCCAGGACCAGCGCGCCCGTGAGAAGGGTGCTTCGAAGGGTGTTGAGGATGTTCACGGTGTCTCCTTGGGACCCGTGCGGACCGCCGCACGGCGCAAGGGGAGATACCGGCGTGCGCTGGGACGCCCGGGCGTTATGTGACGAGACCTCCGGAGCGCGGGACGAAACCGCCCGGAGCCGGGATGAAGCCCTCGGGCTTCGTCAGGCCCCGCGAGACCGCGAGGACTTCCAAGCGAGGGGCACGAGCACACCCGCGATGGCGGCCTTGAGCAGACCTCCCCGGGATGCCCTCGCCCCGGATGGCTTCCCCGGCGGGCGGCGGGATGGCCTGGGAGTCAGTCGCGCGGCGCCAGGATTTCATCCAAGAGCGCCGGTGTGCCCTCGACCCGCCGCAGCCGGGGATAGCGCAAGCCTTCATGCCAGGGAATGAGGGCGGAGCGCGTGGCCGTGCCCTGCCGCCAGGAGAGCCGCAAGGGCTCCTGGCGCGCGGTGGCCTTGACGGCGTCCTTCAGCCGTTGCGCGTCGTAGGGGCTCCCGTTCACGGCCGTCACCACCGCGCCCGGCAGCAGGCCCACCTCGAAGGCCGGCCTCTCCCACTCCACCCGGAGCACCTTTCCGTCCTTCGCGAGCGTCATGCCGAGGGAGTCGCTGAGGTCCACGTTCCCGCTCGCCGCTTCGGCGCGCCGGACGGCATCCGTGGGTTGGTCGCTCCAGGTGAGCGCGTAGCCGCCTCGGGTGATTCCCCCCAGGGGTGGGGCGTCGTGCGTCTCTTCAATCCGGGAGCGGAAGAAGCCTGACCAGTCATGGGGGAGGATGTCATTGAGCGTGGTGACGATGTCTTCCAGCGTGTACGTCATCGTTCCCTGGCTGCCCGGGCGCACGCCGAAGAACGCGCGAGCGAAGTCATCCAGCGACCTACGGCCGCCACTGCGCTCCCGGATGAGCGTGTCGGCCTCCAGCCAGATCAACTGGCCCTCGGAGTACGCATCGAACATGTCGCGCTGCCAGCCCCTCCAGGAGAGCGCCTTGCGTCGCTGCACGATGGCGTCGTTCGTCACGTCCCGGAGCGGGCGCCAGCGCCGGCCGGGACGGCTGGCCATGGCCGCCGCGGTCGCGGCCAGGTCATCGAGCGCGTCCTCCCGCGTCCACAAACCCGCCCGGGTGGTGAGCACGTCCTGCCAGTAATAGGTCAAGCCCTCGAACACCCAGAGCAGCGAATCTCGCTCCGGCGTGTTGAAGTCTGGCGTCCACATCTCCGCCGGGCGGCGGAACACGCCGTTCCACGAATGGGCGAACCCATGCGCCAGCCGGCCCCGTTGCTCGGGCCGGTCCTTCCAGGTCGTGAAGAAGTCGGCGGGCAGGGCGTTCTCGCCCGCGCGGAGGTGTTCGAAGTAGCTGGGGCCGAAGCCGTCCGCCATCCAGACCATCAGGTCGTAATGGTCATAATGCCGCGAGCCGAAGAGCCGGTAGGCCTGTTGCACCAGCGCCTGGTAGCCATGGACGAAGCCGGGAGGCGGTTCGAGGCTCGCGGCGTCGTCGGCGACGATGTTCGCGTGGACCGGGACGGGGTCCTCGCTCAACAGGATGCGTTTGAAGGCGCGGCCGGCAATCACGGGTGAGTCGACCAGCGTGTCCAGCGTCACCGGCTGGAACCAGACCTCATCGCCGTTCCGTTTTGCGACGGTCAGCGGCGAGGCGAACTCCCAGGAGGGCGGCAGCTTCACGCTGGCCTGGTAGGTGATGCGCCGGGCGTAATGGCCCGCGGGATACAGCACCAGGTTGTGCCATTGCAGGTCCAGCATCGTGGACGTGGCCACCACCGGGCCCACGCGCGGCTCGGTGGCGCCAAGGAACTGGAAGAGCACGTCGATGGACGTCACGCCGGCGGGGACGTCGATATGGAATGCCGCGACCTGGACGGCGTCGCGGGTCCACGCAATGACTCGCTTCCCGGCCTGGACCTTCAGCCCCGCGAGTCCGTCCAACTGCCCGGTGGGCCCGTGGTCCCCTGGAAGCCATTGCGGAAAGAGCAGCGTCAACCGCCTCCCGGGCATGACCGGGAGGGTTTCCGTGACGCGGAAGAGACCGCGCGCCGTGTCGGTGGCATCGACGCGCAGTCGGATGGTGCCGGGGAAGGGCGTGTCTCGCGGCGCCTCGATGGGCGGCGGCATGGGCGCGGGTTGGGGCAGCGGCCAGGACTGGGATGCGGAAGGGGCCTGCGCGTGCGCCGCCGCTGAAACCATCCAGACGGCCACCGCGGTGACAACGAATGGCATGACCCTGACGCTTCGAGGAGGGGCGGGAGAGGCCGGCATGACCGGCGTCGTATCCCGGACGCGCCTTGCCGAAAAACCCGAAGTCTGGAAGCCTGGGTTCGAGGAAATCGAACGATGCTTCCCCGGATCAACCTGGACATGGATGTCTTGCGGACGTTCGTGACCGCCTTCGAGCTGGGCAGCTTCGCCCGGGCCGCCGCACGGGTGGGCCGTTCGCCGTCAGCGGTGAGCTCCCAACTGCGCAAGCTGGAGGAACAGGTGGGCCGCGCGCTGGTCGAGCGCTCCGGAAGAGGCCTGGTCCTGACCGGGGCGGGGGAGGCGCTGCTGGGCCACGCGCGGCGGATCCTCGAATTGAATGATCAGACCGTGGCCAGCTTGCGAGGCAGCGAGTTGGAGGGCGAGGTCCGTCTGGGATTGCCGCAGGACTTCGCTGAGACCTGGCTGCCCCGGGTGCTCAGCGCCTTCGCGCGCGCCCATCCGGCGGTGCGCATCGAGGTGCGCACCGAGCGCAACGCCCACCTCGTCAACCACGTCATGACGGGCAAGCTGGACCTCGCGCTCGCCTGGAGCAGTGGCGCGCGGGGATGCAGTGAGCGCGTCGCCGAGCTGCCGCTCGTGTGGATTGGCCCGCCTGGCTGGCAGGGCACGGGGAGTCGCGGCCAGCCGCTGCCGCTCATCGCCTTCGAAGCGCCATGCATCTTCCGGGAGGCCTGCACGACCGCCTTGGACCGGAAGGGGCTCGCCTGGCGGATCGCCTTCGCGAGCCCGAGCCTCGCGGGCCTCTGGGCCGCGGCCGAGGCGGGGCTGGGCGTGACGCTGCGGACGGCCTTCGGCCTGCCGAAGACGCTGGCCGTGCTGGAGCCCGGCCCCGCGGGCCTGCCCGCGCTCGGGAGCATTCCGGTGCACCTGCTCAGGGCCGAACGGGAGCCGAGCGAGACCGTGGCCCAGCTCGCGGGCATCCTGCGGGAAGCGCTCGCGCAGGAGCTGACGACACCCCGGCGGTCACGGCCGCGCGGCGCACGCTGACGCCCAGCCCGTCCGCGCTGCTTCAGGCCGCGCGAGGCCGGAGGTATCTCCAGGCGAGGGGCATGAGCAGTCCCGCGACGACCGCCTTGAGCAGACCTCCCGGGATGAACGGGAGGAAGCCCTTCTGGAAGGCCGTGGCGAAGTCGAGCCCGGCCTTCACCTGGAGCCAGCACACGCCCAGGGTCAGGACCAGGAGCTGGCCCGCGAGGAAGAGCGGAGCCGCCGTCCACCACCGCCGGTCGTATCCGTGGCGCGCGGCGAGGCCCACGAGGAACGCGGCGGGGAGGAAGCCCACCAGGAAGCCACCGGTAGGCCCGGTGAGCGCGCCCCAGCCGCTGGCGCCCTTCGCGAAGAAGGGCAGGCCCACCGCGCCCAGCAGGAGATAGGCGGCCTGCGCGGCCACGCCCCGCCCGGGTCCGAGCGCCGCCGCCGTGAGGACGACCGCGAGCGTCTGTCCCGTGACCGGCACCGGTGAGCCCGGCACGGAGAGGGCGACCTGGGCCAGCAGCGCGGTGAAGAGCGCCGCGCCCAGGACGAGCGCGCCCTCCTGGACGCGCGTTCGCGCGAAGCGGTCGGCCAGGACGCTGGCGGACGAAGAGGGCAGGGGAGACACGGGGCGCGATGCTCGGTGAGGACGCACCGGGGTGCAAGGCTTCCCGCGCGGTGCATGGGACGCGCGCGGGCGTCATGAACCGGCTACCGTCCCGGTCTTCTCGTGGTCGGAGGCCTTCGCTTTGACGAATCCCCTGCTCGGCACGCTCTCCCTGGTCCCGGTGACTTCGCTCTACGCCGCGCTCAACGCCTTCCTCACGCTGGCGCTCTCCGCCAACGTCAGCCGGGTCCGCACCCAGCACAAGGTGTTCCGGGGCGACGGCGGACATGCCGGCCTGAGCGCCGCCATCCGCGCGCATGGCAACAACATCGAGCAGGTCCCCCTGGCGCTCATCCTGCTGCTGCTGGCGGAGCTGAGCGGCGGGAACTCGACGGCGCTCCATGTCTTCGGCGGCGCGCTGCTCGTGGCACGCCTGGGGCACGCCTTCGGAATGCTCCGCGCGAGCCCCATCCAGGCGGTCGGCGCCGTGCTGACCCTCGTCGTGCAACTGGGGCTGGCGGGGTGGGTGCTCTGGCTGCGGCCCTGGGGCTGAAGCAGCATCCCCAGGGCGCGAGCTTCAGGGGCTACCGCTTGACGATGTTCAGGTGGACGTTGCCGCACTCACCCCCGTAGCCCTCGACGATGATGAGCAACTGGGTGCCCTTGATGAGCGTGAGGGTGATGCCGGACGTCAAGAGGTCGCCCGTGTCATCGTTGCACTTCAGGACCTCGTTCGTGGCCTTGTAGTTCCGGATCTCCATGATGGTGTCGAAGTTGGAGTTCCTCGTGCTGAACGAATACGTCGCCGTCTCGGGGACCCTCCACACCCAGGAGACGTCTCGCGACGACCCCGAGCGGCACGTGGTCGCCCACTGATTGCTCGCCGTGCAGCTCGTGGGATAGGTCGCGACCGGGGCGCCCATGGCGCTCCCCAGGTCTCCCGCGAGCGTCTGCGCCTCCACGCGCCGGGGCTCCTCGGACTGGCTGTCGTCCAGGACCTCGGCCTCTCCGGGAACGGAGCCGTCAAGCTCCTCACCCTCCGGAAGAGGACCGCAAGCACCGAGGAACAACGCACACGAGGCCACACCCACAAGGGATTTGCCGATGTTCGACATGGTTCACCTGGGCACGCCGCCATCCAGGACAGGAAGGCCGCCTCCCCCGCATGGGGAAATCCAGCCGGACGGACACGGATGGCAAGGTCCGCCTTGAACTGAAGAGTGCCTCTCCCTGGCAATGACAGCCATTGCCCCAGCCGGCCACGACACGGGTCATTTGTGGATAGTATGGATTCTCTGTATTCCCAGTCTCCCAATGAATGAGATGAGAGGGGGCGGTCCTAACCCACGTCTTCCCTTGCCCGCGCCCGGACCTCCGCCGCGAACAGCTCCGCCGCGGGCGTGCGCGGGGCGCCCTTGCGCCAGAGGAGCGCCGCCAGCTCCGAGCGGGGCGCCGGAGACAGCCGCTTCACCACCAGCCGCTCCGCGTCCGCGAGCCTCGGCTCCGGAAGCACCGTGACGGCGAGGCCCGCGCGGACGATGGCCAGCACGGTGGCCACCGCGTTCGACTCGAGCGCGATGCGAGGCGCGAACCGCATCGCCGCGAAGTGCGCGTCCACGCGGGCGCGCACCCGCAGGCCGCGTGACAGGAGCGCGAAAGGCTCCTCCGCGAGCAGCTTCACCCCCACGGACTCCGCGCCCGCCAGCGCATGGCCTCGTCCGACGACGAGCGCGAGCCGGCTGTCGAAGACGGGCTCCGCGTCCAGGTCCGCCAGCCGCGCGGGCGCATAGCCCAGTCCCACGTCCAGCTTGCCGTCCGTGAGCTGCCGCTCCAGCTTCCGGACCACGGCCTCCTGCGCGCTCAGCGCCAGCCCGGGGTGTCTGCGCAGCACCGCCGCCAGCGCCGGCACCACCAGGCCGCGCATGCTCGGGGGATAGCCCACGCGCAGCGCCCCCGTGGCGAGTCCGCGCAGCGCGCCCACCGCGGACAGGCCCGCGTTCACGTCCTCCAGCGCGCGGGAGGCATAGGTGCGGAACAGCTCCCCGGCCTGCGTGAGGCGCACCCCGGTGCGAGCCCTCTCGAAGAGCGGGGTGCCGACCTCCTCCTCCAACTGGTGGATTTGATGCGACAGCGTGGGCTGGGAGACGTGCAACCGCCGCGCGGCGCGCCCGAAGTGCAGCGCGTCCGCGACGGCGGAGAAGTAGCGCAGGTGTCGAAGCTCCATGGAGCCATCATAGACGGCATCTATCGGCTCGATGAAAACAGACGAATGTACGAATCGAGGCCCCCGGGTACATCTTCCTCGTCACCGAAGGAGGGGCACCCCATGAAGGCATCGGATCTGTTCGTGAAGGCGCTCGAAGCGGAGGGCGTGCGCTGCGTCTACGGACTCCCCGGCGAGGAGAACCTGGACCTGCTGGAGTCCATGCGCACCGCCGGCATGCGGCTGGTCGTCACACGGCACGAGCAGGCGGCCGGGTTCATGGCCGCCACGCAGGGACGGCTCACCGGGCGCGCGGGCGTGTGTCTGGCGACGCTGGGGCCTGGGGCCACCAACCTCGTCACCGCGGCCGCGTACGCGCAGCTTGGCGCCATGCCCATGGTGATGCTCACCGGCCAGAAGCCCATCAAGGTGAGCAAGCAGGGGCACTTCCAGATCGTCGACGTCGTCGGGATGATGCGGCCGCTCACCAAGTCGACCCGCACGCTCGTCTCCGCGGAGCACGTGCCCTCGGCGGTGCGTGAGGCCTTCCGCCGCGCGGAGGAGGAGCGCCCCGGCGCCACCCACCTGGAGCTGCCCGAGGACGTGGCGCGCGAGTCCTCCGAGGCCCTGCCCCTGTCGCCGGGCGTCGCGCGCAGGCCGGTGGCGGACGAGGCGTCCATTGCCCAGGCGGTGGAGGCGCTCGCGTCGGCCCGCCGTCCGCTGTTGATGATTGGCGCGGGGGCGAACCGCAAGCTGACGTCGGAGATGCTCCGCGCCTTCGTGGACCGCGTGGGCCTGCCCTTCTTCAGCACGCAGATGGGCAAGGGCGTGGTGGATGAAACCCATCCGCTGTGGATGGGCACCGCCGCGCTGTCGGACGGCGACTTCGTCCACCGCGCCATCGAGGCCTCGGACTGCATCCTCAACGTAGGCCATGACGTCATCGAGAAGCCGCCGTTCGTCATGCGCGACGGCCGCCGCACGGTCATCCACCTGAACTTCTCCTCGGCGGAGGTCGACCCCGTGTACTTCCCGCAGGTGCAGGTGACGGGAGACCTGGCGAACGCCGTGTGGCGCATCGCGGAGGGCGTGGGCCCGCGCTCGCATTGGGACTTCACGCCCTTCGAGAAGTCGCGTGCGGGGCTCGACGCGCAGTTCGTCAGCGGCGCCGCGGACGACCGCTTCCCCATCTACCCCGCGCGGCTGGTCGCGGAGGTGCGCCGCGCCATGCCGGAGGACGGCGTCGTGTGCCTGGACAACGGCATGTACAAGCTGTGGTTCGCCCGCTACTACCGCTGCCGCCGGCCCAACACGCTCTTGCTCGATAACGCGCTCGCGACGATGGGCGCGGGCCTGCCGTCCGCCATCGCCGCGAAGCTGGTGCATCCCCGGCGCAAGGTGGTGGCCGTCTGCGGTGACGGCGGGTTCATGATGAACTCGCAGGAGCTGGAGACGGCGGTGCGCCTGAGGCTGGACCTGACGGTCATCGTCGTGCGCGACGACGGCTACGGGATGATCCGCTGGAAGCAGGAGGAGATGGGCCTGCCGGACTTCGGGATGACGTTGGGCAACCCGGACTTCGTCCGCTACGCGGAGGCCTACGGCGCACGAGGCCACCGTCCGGCGAGCGCCACCGAGTTCGGCGCCACGCTCACGCGCTGCCTGGAGTCGGGCGGCGTGCACGTCATCGACCTGCCCATCGACTACACGGACACCGCGCGGGCGCTCGGTGCCGGTCCCCTGGTGGAGTCGTGAGCCATGGGCACACACGTGAAAGAGAGGAACGCCATGCTGGCTGAGCGCTACCCGTACTACCTGGCCAACCGGCCCCAGCAGTCCAACGCGGAGCTGCCCGTCACCGACAAGTACACAGGGGAGGTCGTCACGCGAGTGGCCGTCGCGGACGCGGCCGCCGTGGAGGAGGCCATCGCCGCGGCGGTGCGCGCGACGGGGCCCATGCGCAAGCTTGCGCCGTATGCCCGGCAGCAGGTGCTGGAGCACTGCGTGCGCCGCTTCCAGGAGCGGGCAGAGGAGTTCGCGCTCGCCCTCTGCATCGAGGCAGGCAAGCCGCTGCGCGACGCGCGGGCGGAGGTCACCCGGCTCATCGAGACCTTCAAGGCGGCGGCGGAGGAGGCGGTGCGCGGCGGCGGCGAGGTCCTCAACCTGGAGGTGTCACCGCGTACGGCGGGCTACCGGGGCTTCACCCAGCGCGTGCCGGTGGGGCCGTGCTCGTTCATCACGCCGTTCAATTTCCCGTTCAACCTGGTGGCGCACAAGGTGGCGCCCGCCATCGCCGCGGGCTGCCCCTTCATCCTCAAGCCATCGGACCGCACGCCGGTGAGCGCGCTGCTCATGGCGGAGGTGCTCGCGGAGACGGCGCTGCCCGAAGGCGCCTTCTCCGTGCTGCCCACGCGGCTGGAGGACGTGGGGCCGTTCATCGAGGACGACCGGCTGAAGCTGTTGTCGTTCACCGGCTCGGAGAGGGTGGGCTGGGATTTGAAGGCCCGCGCGGGCCGCAAGAAGGTGGTGCTGGAGCTGGGCGGCAACGCGGCCTGCGTGGTGGACGCGGACCAGGCCGGGCGCCTGGACTTCGTCGCGGACCGCATCACCCAGGGAGCCTTCTTCCAGGCGGGGCAGAGCTGCATCTCGGTGCAGCGCGTGCTCGCGCACGAGTCGGTTTACGACGCGCTGAAGGAGCGGCTCGTCACGAGGGCGAAGGCCCTGCGCGCGGGCAATCCCCGGGATGAAGCCACCACGCTGGGGCCGCTGATTGACGAGCCCGCGGCGCGGCGGCTGGAGGGCTGGATTCAACAGGCCGTGGAGCGGGGGGCCCGGGTGTTGACGGGAGGAGGGCGGCGCGGCGCGCTGCTCGAAGCCACCGTGCTGGAGGGCGTGCCGGAGGACGCGGCGCTGTGCGCGGAGGAGGCCTTCGGCCCGGTGGTGCTGCTCCAGCCGTTCCACGACTTCGACGAGGCATTGCACCGGGTGAATGACAGCCGTTACGGATTGCAGGCGGGCCTCTTCACCCAGGACCTGTCCCAGGCGATGCGGGCCTGGGATGAACTGGAGGTGGGTGGGGTCGTCGTTGGAGACGTGCCCAGCTTCCGGGTGGACACCATGCCCTACGGCGGCGTGAAGGGCTCCGGGCTGGGCCGCGAGGGCGTGAAGTACGCCATCGAGGACATGACGGAGGTGCGGCTGCTGGTGCTGCGTCAGCACAGTCCCACCGGCTTTTGAAGGCTGTCGTCCTGCTATGAACTCAGTTCTCCAGCTTCTGGCATTGGGTCCCTCCGTTGGCGTTCTTCACGTAATACATCAGGCCGACGTTCGGATCCTTGAGGACCGACCCGAAGGCAGACGCGAACGCATTGAAGTCCGTGAAGAAGACGTGACTGCTGAAGTTGGGATCGCGGTAGTAGATGCAGTCCTTCTTGACGCTGACGCCGCACAGGGCGATGGCGTGCGTGGCCGCACCCGTCGTCGAGACCAACGGGCACTTGTAGGCGGCGAACCCGACCGAGCCCGTGTAGTTGTGTACCGTGGTGCTGTCGATCGCTCCCATGCTGAGCGGAGAGCCACACCAGAGCGGGCCGTGCTCCTTCATGAAGACGTCGAGTTTGCTGGTGCTGCCCAGAATCGACATCGTCGTCAGCTTGTCCAGACCCTTGAAGCCCAGCATCGTCAGCAGATAGCCGCGAGCGAAACCCTGCTTCTTCCATTCCATGAATTGTTGCAGTGACGCCTCGACTTCCTGGGTGCTGTGCTTCTTGGTCGCGACGAAGCTGCTTTCAATCTGGCTGCGGTAGAAGCGGATGTCCTTTTCGTCATGCTGCCCGGTCAGGACCTGGAGGACTTCGTCCAGTCCGTCGAACTGCCTGCCTTCAAGCTGGCTGAGGGAGCCCTTGATGCCGGAGGGCAAGGGCAGGTCCTGCTGCCGGATGAAGCTGGGTGTTGGCACCAGCTTCGCATTCGTGGGGTTGAACAGGGAGTCCGGCAGGAGATCCCACTTGTAGGTGGGCTCCAGCGCCTTGAACCCCGTCTGGCTCAGCGCAGGGTTGACCTGCACCTTGTCCTTGTTCATCGACGAGCCCATGAAGTTCTTGTGCGCGAGCAACAGATCCTGATCGCCCAGGTTGTTCAGGTTCTGGTTGTTGGCGGCGATGAAGGTGCTGATCTTCCGGATGAGGGAGATCCACTTCTGGCCGGGGGGAGGCCATGGCTCATGGCAGCGGGCCACCATCTTGGCCGCGTAGTACCAGCACGTCGGGCCCTTCTGGGCGTTGGTCGAGTTGCCGATGGGAGGCACCGCGTAGAGGATCGACATGGCGCTCCGACCATAATCCAGGCGTAGAGTGCGACGTCATGGCACGTCGCGGAACCTGGCAGGGATGGGCCGTCGCATCCGCCTACTGGACGCTGGCCGGCCTGGCGGCCGCGAGCGAATCCCACTCCGTGGGTGGGATGGAATGGGGACATGCGCTGCTCACGTCGATGGTGGCGCACCTCCTCTGGGTGCCCCTCAGCATCGCCATCCTCGAATTCGGGCTGCGCTTCCCGCTGGAGCGGCGGCGGGCGACGTCGCGGGTCGCGCTCCACGTGGCCGGAGCGCTCGCCGTCTCGTTCATCCGCGCGGCGTTGATCTTCTCCCTGGACCCCTGGGTCGGCTGGTACGCGCAGCGTCCTCCCTTCCTGGACGTGCTCCAGCACGCGCTGCTCTCCAACCCGTTCGTCTATCTGACCGTGCTCGGCGTGGCGCACGCCGTCCACTACGCGGACCTGCTCCACCTGCGGGACACCCAGTTGGCCCGAGCGCAGTTGCACGCGCTCAAGGCGCAGCTCCACCCCCACTTCCTCTTCAACACGCTGAACTCCATCTCCGCGCTCGTGCACTGCGACCCGCACGGGAGCGAGCGGATGATCGCGCGGCTGAGCGACCTGCTCCGCGGCACGCTCGACGCCGCGGGCACGGAGGAGGTGTCGCTCCAGGAGGAGCTGCGAGCGCTACAGCCCTACCTGGACATCCAGGGGGTGCGCTTCGCGGACCGGCTCACGGTGAAGCACGACATCGCGCGGGACGCGCTCGGGGCCCACGTCCCGCATCTGGTGCTCCAGCCGCTCGTGGAGAACGCCATCCAGCATGGAATCGCTCCGGGGTCGGAGCCAGGGACGGTGACGCTGGTCGCGCGGCGTCAGGGGCCCGAGCTCCACCTGGAGGTCCGCGACGACGGCGTCGGCCTCAAGGAGCGCCCGGCGGACATCTCCCAGGGCGTGCGCGGCGGACGGGGGCTGCGCATCACCCGCGAGCGCCTGGTGCAGTTGTATGGCGGCGCCCACCGGCTGGAGCTCCGGGACGCGGTGGGCGGCGGCACCACGGTGGCGCTCGCCATTCCCTTCCGCACGGAGCCCTCCCCATGAGCGCCGCCATGCGCGTGCTCATCGTCGACGACGAGCCGCTCGCCCGTCAGCGCCTGAAGGACCTGCTGGCGGAGGCCCCGGACATGCACCTGGTGGGGGAGTGCCGCAATGGCCATGAAGCCATCGCGGCCATCGGGGCCGAGCGTCCGGACCTCGTGCTGCTGGACGTGGAGATGCCCGGCACGGACGGCTTCGGCGTCCTCCGGGCGCTGGCCCCCGGCCCCGCGCCCGCGGTCATCTTCGTGACGGCCCACCGGGACTTCGCGGTGCAGGCGTTCGACGCCAACGCGCTCGACTACCTGCTCAAGCCCTTCGACCGCGAGCGCTTCCGCGCGAGCCTGGAGCGCGCGCGCGACCGGCGGCGGACCGGGCCGTCCTCCCTGGACGCGGCGCTGCTCGAACGGCTCGAGTCGCTCGCCGCCCGTCCCTCGGCCGCGCCCGCGCGCTACGTGACGCGGCTCGTGGCCCGGGTGGGGTGGCGCATGCGCTTCCTCCCGGTGGAGGACATCGACTACCTGACGGCGGAGGGGAACTACGTCGCCGTGCACGTGGGAAAGCAGTCGCACCTCACGCGCGAGACGATGGCGGCGCTGGAGGAGAAGCTCGACCCCGGGCAGTTCCTGCGCGCGCACCGCTCGTTCATCGTGCGGTTGGACCGCATCGAGGAGGTGGAGCCGCTTCCCCCCGGTGAGTACGTGTTCGTCCTGCGGGATGGCACGCGGCTGACGTCGGGCCGCAGCTACCGCGCGCAGGTGCAACGCGCGCTGGAGCTGTCGACGTGAGGCCGCCTTCCACCGTTCGTCCCTGACCCTCCACGGTTCGTCACATCTCCTTGGACCCCTTCGCCGCCGCCGGGCGACGGTGGCTTCAACAAAGGAGATGCACATGCGTCGTTTCGCCAGGCAGTGGTCGATGAACGTCCTCCTCGCCGTCTCCGCGGTGTCGGGTTCCGCGAGTGCCCAGGAGCCGGAGCTCGCGTTCGGGTCGCAGCCCCGGTGCGAGCCGGGGGGCAGCCTCTTCGCGCCGGGGGAGATTTCGCTGGAGGAGCGCTCGGAGTACCGGCTCGCGCTCTCCCCGGATGGGAAGACGGCGTACTACCACGTCGACTCGGACACGCCGCCGTACCAGGCCATCCACGTGACGCGCCTGAAGAACGGCCACTGGGGGCCCGGGGAGGTGGTGTCGTTCTCGGGCACGTACCGGGACTCGGATCCGTTCCTCTCTCCGGATGGGCAGTCCCTCTTCTTCTCCTCCACCCGCCCCGTGAGCGGAGGCGCCGAGCGCCCGGACACCGACCTCTGGGTCGTGCACCGCGTCCGCGACGGCTGGGGAACGCCCGAGCACCTGGGTCCGCTCGTGAACTCACCGAGGGAGGAGCTGTACCCCAGCGTGACGCGCGACGGGACGGTCTACTTCGCGAGCGGCACGTTCGACACGGACTTCGAGCTGTATCGCGTCCGGCGCCAGGGCGCTCACTACACCGCGCCGGAGAACCTGGGCCCCGCGGTGAACACCGCTGACACGTGGGAATACAACCCCTGGGTGTCCCCGGACGGACGGGTGCTCGTCTTCGCCTCGCTCAACCGCCCCGGGGGCTACGGGCTGGGGGACCTGTACGTGAGCTTCAACGTCGCGGGCACGTGGACGCCCGCCGCCAACCTGGGGCCTGGCGTGAACACGGAGAAGGACGAGTTCCACCCCACGCTGAGCCGCGACCTGAGCCAGCTCTACTTCGTGCGGCAGACGTGGGACCCGTTCGTGCCCTCGGACTTCTACCACCTGGACACGCGCTGCCTCTGGCGCTGACGGCCCGCTGGACCGGGAGCCCGCCACCGTCGGACTTCGAGAATGGATTGTCGCGGGCAATGAGAAAAAGCGCGCTCCATTGCCCCGGCAATCCCATAGGGCGTGCAGGACTGTTCGCCAGACTGCCCCGCCGCCCGGCCAATGCGCGATGTCGAGCGGCGTTTGTCCATGCGAATCACGGCGTCGTCAATCCAGACGCTCCGGATCGCCCTGCCTGTGGGGCTCCGACGGAGGAGTTCGCATGAATGCCTTCATTCGACACCCCAAGGGCTGGGGTGCGCTCGCGCTTGCCCTGGCCGTGCTCGCCTCGGTGCCGCTGCTCGCCGCGGGCCCTTCATCCACCACACCGCCAGCCGTGGCGTCCGCCCATGAGCCTCCCGCGGGCCAACGCAGCGCGGTCTGGCTGGTGCTCCGGAGCAAGGCGGACCTGAGCGCGGCCCACGGCATCAAGGACTGGGCCGCCCGGGGCCGCTTCGTCACCCAGCAATTGCAGACAGTGGCCCAGAACAGCCAGACGAACCTGCGCAACGAGCTGACCCGCCGCGGACTGAAGTACCAGTCCGCCTGGATCATCAACGCCATCCGGGTGGACGCGGACGCCACCACCACCAAGGAGCTGGCCCGGCACCCCGACGTCGAGCGGGTGATGCGGGACGTGCGGTTCCAGATTCCCAAACCCATCACCGGCCCCACGGTCCACCCCAGCGCGATCGAGTGGAACATCGCCAGGGTCCGGGCCCCGGAGGTCTGGGCGTCCCTGGGGACCCGCGGCGAGGGCATCACCGTGGGCAGCATCGACACCGGCGCCCAGTTCGACCACCCCGCGCTGGCCCGCCAGTACCGGGGACTTCAGCCGGACGGCACCGTGGACCACAACTACAACTGGTTCGATCCGTCCCAGGTGTGCGGCAGCCCGTCGCTGGTGCCTTGTGACAACGTGGGGCACGGCACGCACACGATGGGCACCATGGTGGGTGACGACGGCAACCCGGGGCAAAACCAGATTGGCGTGGCGCCGGGCGTCCGGTGGATGACCGCGAAGGGCTGTGAGGATCTGGGCTGCTCGACGTCGGCGTTGCTGGCCGCCGGGCAGTGGATGCTGGCGCCCACGGACCTGGCCGGCAACAACCCGCGCCCGGAGCTGCGGCCCCAGGTCATCAACAACTCCTGGGGAGACGGTCCCACGGATCCCGTCTTCCAGCCCATCGTGCAGGCCTGGATCGCCTCCGGCATCTTTCCCGTCTTCTCCAATGGCAATGATGGCGAGTCGGGCTGCGGCACCTCGGAGATCCCCGGCGCCTATCCGGAGTCCTACAGCGTGGGCGCGTTCGACATCAATGACGTCATCGCGACGTTCTCCAGCCGTGGGCCCTCCTCGTTCGGCGGCACCAAGCCGGACGTCGCGGCGCCGGGCGTGAGCGTGCGCAGCAGCGTGCCAGGGGGCGGTTATGAGTCCTGGAGCGGCACCTCCATGGCCGCGCCCCACGTCGCCGCCACGGTCGCCCTGATGTGGTCGGCGGCCCCCTCGCTGATGGGAGACGTGGCCGCCACCCGCTCGCTGCTCGACGCGTCCGCGGTGGACCGGGAAGACCTCAGTTGCGGCGGGACGCCCGGCGACAACAACGTCTGGGGCGAAGGAACCCTGGATGCCTTCCGCGCCGTCGAGCTCTCTCCGCGTGGACCGACGGGGCTGCTCTCGGGCGTCGTCACCGCCCCGGAGACGGGCGCCGCGCTCCCAGGGGGCCGCATCGACGTGACGGGGACGAGCGAGAGGACGACGATCACGGATGAGGTGGGGCGCTACTCCCTGGTGCTCCCCGTGGGGACCTACACGGTGTCCGCCGCGCTGTTCGGCCGTGCGACGGTCACCGTGGCAGGGGTCGTGGTCACCGAGGGCGGCACCGTCACCCAGGACTTCTCCCTGGCCCAGGTGCCCTCGCACGCCGTCGCGGGCCTCGTCACGGACCCGGCGGGGACCCCAGTGGTCGGCGCCACGGTCACCGTGCTGGAGACGCCGCTGCCGCCCGCCATCACCGGCGCGGATGGCCGCTACCGGTTCGAG
Organism: Corallococcus sp. AS-1-6; assembly: GCF_020037015.1. Classification (GTDB taxonomy): domain Bacteria; phylum Myxococcota; class Myxococcia; order Myxococcales; family Myxococcaceae; genus Corallococcus. The sequence continues at coordinate 293,312 of NZ_JAIQDE010000004.1, forward strand.
CAGGTGCCGGAGGGCACGTATGACATCCGCGTGGAGGCGGGCGGGTGCTTCGAGCCGCTGACGCGCACGGTGACCGTGGACGGCGACGAGACGGTGGACTTCGCGCTGAGCGGCCGGACGGACGCGTTCGGCTACTTCTGCCGTCTCCAGGGCCCCAGCTATGTCGACGCCACCACGGTCATCCCGCTGTCGGGGGACGACGCCTCCCTGGAACTGCCGCTTCCCTTCCCGTTCACCTTCTATGGAGAGACGTACGAGCGCGTCTTCGTCTCGACCAACGGCGTGCTGAACTTCCTCGAGCACAACGCGTACTACAGCAACACCCCGCTGCCGGACGTCGCGCCTCCCAACGCGGCCATCTATCCGTTCTGGGATGACCTCTACGTGGACTCGGAGGCCAGCGTCCGGACCCTCACGCGGGGCGTGGCGCCCAACCGGCAGTTCGTCATCGAGTGGCGCAACGTCGCCTTCCTCCAGGACCAGACCTCGCGCGTGAGCTTCGAGGTCGTGCTCTCCGAGACCGGGGAGGTGCTCCTGCAGTACCGGGACATCGGCGACAGCTCGCTGGAGCGGGGGGATTCCGCGACGGTGGGCATCGAGAACGCGTCCGGCACCGTCGCGCTCATGACGTCGTTCAACACGCCCGCCGTGAGCGCGGAGCGCGCCATCCTCTTCGACCTGCCGCCCAGCGGCATCGTCCAGGGCGTGGTGACGAACGCGAATGACGGGCTGCCTGTCGCCGACGCCACCGTGCGCGCCCTGGTGGGGGGCAGCGTCTTCCGGAGCACCACGACGAACGCGCAGGGCCGCTACCACATGCAGTTGCCGCTCGGGACGTATGGGCTCGTGGTGTCCGCGGTCAACTATGAGACGAAGTCGGGAGGCGTCAGGCTGTCGGTGGATGACGAGGTCGTGACCCGCGACTGGACGTTGCGCACCGCCCGCGCCGTGGTCTCGCCCTCGGTGCTGGAGCTCATCGTCCCGCAGGGGCAGCGGCGGGTCCGCACGCTGACGCTGAGCAACACCGGCTCGGCCCCGCTGCGGTGGGAGCTGGCCGAGGGGGGAGGCCAGCAGATGCGGCCCACGCCGCTGCACGCGAGGGCCCGCGACGCGAAGGCCGAACCGAACGGCCACACCGCGCGGCGGATGATGGGCCTCTCCGCCACGCCTGGCTGGGCCGCGAGCCTCGCCGGGGACGTGCTGAGGAGCTGGCCCGCCACGGGGCTCGACGTGCCCTGGGGCGTGGGCTACACGGGGAATGTCTGGGTTTCAGACGCGGCCCAGCGCTTCAACCACGAGTTCACCGTGGCGGGTGCGGCCACGGGGCGGGCCTGGGCGGCGCCCTGGTCGGGCGAGTGGCCCGCGGACATGGCCTACGACGCAGGCCGGGGGCTGATGTGCCAGGTGGCCGTGGGCGGGGACAATGGCATCCACTGCTGGAACCCGCTCACGGGTGAGGAGGTGGACTCCATCACGGGCCCGTTCGCGTGGACGGGCACCTCCCAGCGGGGGTTGGCCTACCGCCCGGATGACGACACCTTCTACGTGGGCGGCTGGAACGAAGGCATCATCTACCACGTCCAGGGCCTCTCCCATCCGGACCGGGGCGCGGTGATTGGTCAGTGCAGCCCTCCTGACGGCGCCATCTCCGGTCTGGCCTGGAACGGTTCGTTCGGCGTGCTCTGGGCGGCGACCAACAGCCCCACGGACACGCTCTACGAGCTCAACCCCGCCACCTGCACCGTGCTGAACACGCTGGCGCACCCGAGCCCGGGCTACAGCGGCGCCGGTCTGGAGATGGATGAGAACGGCAACCTGTGGACGTTGGCCCAGAGCAACCGGCAGGTGTATCTGCTCGAGAGCGGCGTGCCGACGTTCACGGACGTGCCCTGGCTTTCGGAGCGGCCGCGGCGGGGCACCCTGGCCCCCGGGCAGAGCCAGGAGGTCACGGTCACGGTCGACACGACCGGGCTGGCGCCGGGCGTCTACCAGGCCACGGTGTTCATCCGGAGCAACAGCGGGCGGCAGCCGCTGCTGCAGACCCGTGTCAGCCTCATCGTCCCGGCCTACCAGCAGGCGGTGAACTCGGGCGGCGCTAGGTATGTCGACCGCATCGGGGACACGTGGGCCGCGGACCAGCGCTACAGCCAGGGCGGCTGGGGGTACCTGGAGCCTTCGGATCGGGTCGCGACGAACCGGCCCATCGCCGGAACGGTGGAGGATCCGCTCTACCAGCGGGGGCGGCGGGGCTTCGTCGAGTACCGCTTCGACAACCTCCCCGAGGGTGTCTACCAGTTGGAGCTGCGCTTCGCGGAGATCCAGGACCAGCCGCGCCTGAAGCGGGTCTACGACGTGGTGGCGGAGACCCAGTTGGTGCTGCCGGCGCATGACATCGCCAACGAGGTGGGGCAACTAACGGCGGATGATCACAGCTTCTTCCTCACCGTCACCGAAGGCCAGCTCAACCTCCGGCTGATCCCGCGTGAGGGCTACGGGGTGCCGCTCATCAATGCCATCCGGGTGACGCAGCGCCCGGATCGCTAGGCACCCGGCTTCGTGACTTCCCGTGCCGTGGCACGGCAGGCATTCTCCCGACCGGCCGGACCCGGGTGACCGGGTCCGGCCCCAACGAAAGAGACATGCATGCTCACGGAGCAGGTCCGCAAGGCACGACAGAAGCTGGTGCTGGCCCATTTCCACGACGAGGTGAAGCAGGACTGGGACGCGGTCCTGTCGACCTTCCCGCATCCGCATTACGAGCTCATCCCCACCCTGACGGTGCATGACGGCAGCAGCGCGGTGCGCGACTACTACCGCGACACCCGCGTGGCGTTTCCGGATCAGCACCACGAGATCATCTCGCTGCGGCACAGCGATGACGCCGTCATCGTGGAGTTCTGGCTCATGGGCACCCACCGGGGGCCGCTGGGGCGGATTCCCGCCACGGGCAACACGTTCCGGGTGCGCATGTCGGCGTACTTCATCTTCGACGCGACGGAGACGCTGGTGTGCGAGCGCGTCTACTTCGACACGCTCAGCATCCTCAAACAGCTCGTCGGCGGGCTCGACATGAAGAACCCGAGGAACTGGCTGCTCGCCGCGCGGTGCCTCAAGGGGCTGCTGGCGATGTCTGGCGACAAGCCCGTGCCCATCCTCACCCAGACGACCCCGCCCGTCTTCACCGACTGACGCAGGCCGTCGCCAGCCGCTTCGTGGGGGTCGCCCTCGTGGTGTCATCCGCGGACGGACGCTTGCGCCTCCCGGCCCATTTGCCCGAGCGCGCGCCGTTTCCAGGTTCCGGTGCATGGCGGACCTGTACGCGGTGCTTGGCGTGGCGATGACAGCGGACGCACACGACATCCGGTGCGCCTACCTGCGGCAGGTGCGGCGTTACCACCCGGACAGCGACCCGCGGCCGGAGTCCACGGAACACTTCCTCCGGATCCAGGCCGCCTACGACGAGCTGGGCGACGCGGCGAGGCGCCAGCGCTACGACGCCAGGAAGCGCGCGGAGGCCTCTCCGGCCCCGGCGCCCAGGTGCGAGCTGAACATCCCCCGGGGCCGCATGAGCGTGAAGGTGCGAATGCACTGATTGCCCTTGGGACTACAGCCCCGTGCTCTTGAGCAGCACGGATGCGTTCTCGCTGGGGAAGTACCCGGGCGAGAAGACGTTCGCGTCCGTGACGAAGGCCCGGTCGCCCAGGATGGCCAGCTTCGGTCCGGTGGTGGAGCGGATGAACCGCGGCACCGCCAGTTGCGTCTCCGGCCAGCGCACCATGCCGTCCGTTCCGAAGGACGTGTCCAGGTCCCCGTTGGCCAGCAGCCGGAAGAGCACGGGCTTCGCGTACACGTCCGCGAAGACGAGGATCTTCCCATCCGCCTGGATGCGAAGCCCGCTGACGTCCACCACGTCGAGCACGCCCGCGGGCGCGGTGAGCTCCCGCACGCCCGCGGGGCCGAAGGTGACGTCCGGCTTGCCATCCGCCGTGTACGCCACGAGCTTGAGCACGCCGTGCGCTTCACCGCCAACCTTCACGTCCTGCCGTTCACCCGCGAGCAGCAGGCCGCCGTTGGGGCGCGCCACCAGGGCGTGGGCCTGGCCGCCCTCGCTCTTCGCGATGCCGGACGTCCCGAAGCTCAGGTCCTGGCTGCCGCTGGAGGTGATGCGCACGGCCGCGAAGTGGTCGCCCCCGGCCAGGACGACGTTGGAGCCCTGGAGCACCATGCCCTGCACGGCTTCGGCATCCGTGTACGCGCCGCCAATCCAGCTACCGGACGGGCTGCCCGCGGATTTGAACGTCGTGTCGAGCGAGCCGTCCGCGTTGTAGCGGATCAGCGCGAAGTCCTCGTCCAGCCCGTCGGACTTGGTCAGGAAGCCGCCGACGTAGAAGCGGCCGTCCGGCAGGGGCAGGATGCCGCGGACGGTGCCCACGAAGTTGACCGAGCCCTCCTCGCCGAAGTGCAGCCGGGACTTGCCCGTCTTGTTGAAGCCGGTGTCCAACTGGCCGTTGGGCTGGAGCTTCACCACCGCGAAGTCGCGCGAGTCCGTCTTGCTGCCGCCCCGGGCGAAGCCCGCGACCAGGATGCTGCCGTCCGCGAGCACCGCCACCGTGTCCGCGCGGTCGTCCTGCTCCCGCTGCCCGGAGATGGGGCCCTTGGCCGGGCCTTCGAAGTCGAGCACCACGGAGCCCTGCGTTCCGAACGACGTGTCCACCTCGCCCGACGCGGTGTAGCGCCGCACGAGCAGGTCCACGCCCGTGGTCGCCAGGTTCGCCTCGGTGGAGCCCACCACGATGAGTCCGCCATTGGCCACCGCCAGCGCCCGGCCCTCCTCCGCGGGCAGCTTCGTGCCGGCATCCGGGGGCGTCCCCGCGTCCGGCTGCGTCCCTCCGTCCGGGGACGGGGTGTCGTCGTCACCTCCGCAGGCCCCGCCCCGGACCTGCTTCACGCGTAGTCCGACCTCAGTTGTTGTTTCAGCGTGTCATCCAGATTGGGCTGCGCCGACACGAGCTCCCAGTAGTCCGGCCCGCCCACGGTGGGCGCGTCGAGCACGATCCGTCCGGCCAACCGGTCCAGGTCGGAGACGAACGTGGAGGCTTCGGGGCCGGCGGCGAAGACGTCCTGCGGCTCATTGTCGAGCACGAGCTCGAAGGGCCTGGGGGCACCGGGGCGCAGTTGCTGGCGCTCCTCACGCTCCATCCGCCGCCGGAAGTCAGGCAGGTCCGCCATGGCCTCTTCCAGGAGGTCGCGCGCCGCTTCGAAGCCCAGGTCGTTGAGGGGGGAGTCGCCCGTCCACAGGGAGAAGGCCTTCTCGACGCCGTCGAGGGTCCAGGGCTCGGCGGGATGGCCCGGGTCGAAGGCGAGCGGCTCCATCAGCGCGCGGTCTCCGAAGCGGGCAACGCCATCCACGATGACGAGGCGCACCGCCTTCTCCGTGGCGGAGATCAACGCGTCATAGGGGTCGCCGCCGGTGCCCGCGATGACCAGCAGGTCCGCGAGGGCGTTGGCCTGGAGCGTGCCCAACTGGGTCTGCCAGCCGGTGACGCGGGCGGCGTCCGCCGTCACCGAGCGCACCAGGGCCTTGGAGGACAGGGACACGCCCTGTCGCGCCGCTTCGTGGCGGGCGACCTTCAGCTCCTGGAGGAGGTTCTTGCTGCCGGTGGGGGACCAATCACAGCCCAGGGAGAACGTCACGCCCGCGCCGAGCAGGTCCGCGACGTTCAATGTCTGTCCATACAGCAGCAGGTTGCTGAAGGGAGACCACACGACCTTGGCGCCCATGGCGGCCATCCGGTCCAGGTCCGGGCGCTGTAAACCCAGACTGTGGATGCCAATCAGTGAAGGCTGGACGAGGTCGTGAACGGCGAGTTCGACGTAGCAGCGGTGGGCGTAGTCATCCACGCCTTCGCCCAGGTGGTAGAAGTACGCGGCGCGGGACTTCAGGGCGTCGCGGAAGGATTCGATGTCCTCGGCGTTGTCGTGCAGGTCCATCACGCGGGTGCTGCCCGCGGGCAGTTGGGCGTCGCGAGGCTCCTCCACGTTGCGCATGGCGCCCCGGAAGAGGGCTTCTCCGCCGGACACGCGGGTCCGGATGCCCTGGCCGGTGGTCGTGCCCGCCAGCAGCGCCTTGGCTTCGATGTAGCGGACGACGGCGCGCGCCGAAGGGGCATGGCCCGCGAGCGTGCGGATCGGCAGGGAGATGCGCGTGGCGTAGTCCGCGTGGCGCGGCCACTGGGTGCGATTGAGGTAGCGCTTCGGCACCTGCCACAGCGTCAGCACGTCGTAGACGAAGTGGTTGTGCAGGTCGATGAGCCCCGGATACAGCGTCCCACCAGTGTCGATTCTGGGGGCTTTCCGGAAGGCCTCGGGGAGCGGGCCGCCCGAAGGCTCGACCGCGACGATGTGGTTGCCTTGGACGAGGACGCGCCCCCGTTCCAGCACCTCGTCCCGGGAGTCGAGCGTCACCACCCGGCCTTCCAGCACGTAGCGGGGGATGCCCTCGGTGGGCTCGGATGCTCCTGTGTTCATGGCTCGCCTCCCGTGGCGAAAGAACCTCAGGATTTGAAGTTAGGGATGGGCGGGGCAGGGTGGGGGAGGGAGGCGCCAAGGGCGTCGCCCCGCGCCCGCTTTGGCGGCCTCCGGTGTGGCTTGTCGTCCGCGAAGGTCCAGCCCCGGCCTTCCCGAATTGGAGGGCCGGGGGAATGTGTGGCGGGACCGCGCTCAGTTGTCCTGGAAGGTATTCATCGAGGGGCAGTAGGTCGCGTACCCATGGCCGGAGACGGTGCCATTGTTCTCGTAGGTGATGTTCACGTCGAAGGCCAAGAAGTGCTTCGCGGGAGGTGTTCCGGCCTTGACGCAACTGGGGCAGAGCGAGGCCGCCACGGGCGTGAAGGTGAGATTCGTGCTGCTGACGATCCAGAAATAGTCATCCGGAATCAGCGTGCCACCGAAGTCGAACAGCACCGAGGTCGGCCCACCCGCCGTGGAGCCCGTCTCCGGAGTTGTGTCCACCGGGACCTTCACCGATTCGAAAGTGACGATCTGCGGCGGGGTGGGTGCGCTCTCAGTCGGGCATTCATCGGTCGTGCCGTTGCTGAGCTCGATCCACAGCGCCCACGGGTCTCCGGCGTTCTCCGGCTCCGCGTAGCCGAAGTAGGCGTGGTTCAGGACCACCTGGTTCCCGTACATCTGGGCCGTGGCGGCGGTGATTTGGCACGTACCCTCGCAGGTGGTGAAGGGATCAGTGCCTGCATCAGGCTCGGTGCCCGCATCGGGAGTGGTGCCCGCGTCCGGCTCGGTGCCTGCATCAGGCTCGGTGCCCGCATCGGGAGTGGTGCCCGCGTCCACTTCGGTGCCCGCATCGGAGGTGGTGCCTGCGTCCACTTCGGTGCCCGCGTCCACTTCGGTGCCCGCGTCCACTTCGGTGCCAGCGTCCACTTCGGTGCCAGCGTCGGACTCCGTGCCCGCATCGGACTCCGTGCCCGCGTCCACGTCGGTGCCAGCGTCGGACTCCGTGCCCGCGTCCACTTCGGTGCCCGCATCGGACTCAGTGCCCGCATCGGACTCGGTGCCCGCATCAGACTCCGTGCCCGCGTCCACTTCGGTTCCGGCGTCGAACTCGGTACCTGACAGCGGAGCCTGAATGAGGTGAGCAGACTGGGGTGTTGGAGAGGTGAGGAGGGAACACCATGTCCAACGGCCATTCGCTCGACCTGAGAGAGCGCGTTATTGGGGCCTGGCAACAGGGCGAGGGCAAGAGCGCCATCGCCCAGCGCTTCATGCTGGGGTACGCGACGGTGCGCCGATACATCGCTCGGTTCGAGGCGAGCGGAAGCTGCCGGCCCCGTCCGCATGGAGGCGGGGCTCGGCGCAAGGTGGATGCCGAGGGAGAAGCGCTACTACGGCGGTTGGTGGGGGAGCGTCCCGATGCGACCGACGAAGAGTTGGCGCGGCTGTATACCCAGCATGCGCAGTGCGCCGTGGGCCACGCGACCGTGAATCGAGTGCTGCACCGCATGGGGCTGACGCGTAAAAAAAGTCACTCCATGCCGTGGAGAGCGACAGCCCGGCCGTAGAGGCACTGCGATGGCAGTACGCGTGGGCCCTGCGGCGTGTGCCTGCCGAAGCGCTTGTCGTGGTGGACGAGACGGGCTGCCGCACGGACATGACCCGCACGCATGGGCGCGCACCTCGTGGGGAGCGGTTGAGGGGCGAAGCCGTCCCTCGCAACCGGGGCTGCGTCACGACGGTTATCGGCGCCCTGACACTTCAAGGCATCACTGCTCACCTGGAGGTGGAGGGGGGCACCACCTTGGAAGTCTGGGGCCGCTTCGTCTTGGAGCATCTGGTGCCTGTCCTCGAACCAGGCCAGGTCGTCGTCTGGGACAACCTGGCTGTGCACCACTGCCGCGCACTCATCGACGTCATTGAGGCGCGTGGCGCCCGAGTCCTCTTCTTGCCGCCCTACAGCCCGGACTTCAGCCCTATCGAGCCAGCATGGAGCAAGCTCAAGGCGCTTTTGCGCAAGTGGAAGCTGCGCACGCGTCAGTCTCTGGGCTGGGGCCTCCGACTGGCTCTGGCTGCACTCACGCCCAGGGACGCCGCAGGCTGGTTCTCTCACTGCGGCTACCCAGTTGCTCAGCCCCACTGAGCTACGCTGTGAGTCGGGCGGGAGACCTGCGTCGGGCCGGGTGCCCGCATCCGGCGGGGTATCGCCGTCATCGGAGCCACAAGCGGAGAGGGTGGGCACGACCGCGAGGGAGAAAATCAACAAGGAGAGAATCGAGCGTCGCAGGGTCATGCCGCGGATTGTCACGGGTTCCCTGTCGAGAAGCGAGGGGGCTTGTCCCTCTGCGTCATCACATCCTGGCGACAAGCCCGAATCGTCCCCCACCCGTGCTCCTCATTCGGGGGCGCGTCCGGCTGAAACCGTTTTCGCTCCCCATGTGCGCCCACTATCCTGTGTGGCCGAGAAGCCCGGCGTCGTGGCTGACCGTGAGCCCCCCGCCGGCCGCATGCTGCCTACCCAGGAGATGACATGTCGCGCGAGTACCCCCAGGAGCAGTTGCTGGCGTTCGTCCAGGCCATGGCCAACGTGGCGGCGAGCGACGGCCGTGTCACCGAGGAGGAGCGCCAGCAACTCGACGAGGTGGTGCTGAACATCGGCCTGTCGCCCCGCGACCCGCAGGTCGCCGCGCTCATCGAGGCGGAGTTCCAGAAGCCCGGCCGGCTCTCCGAAATCATCGGCAAGATTGAAATCCGAGAGCTGCGCGCCTCCCTGTTGCGCATGCTCGTCGAAGTGGCCTGCGCCGACGGAGAGCTCGCGGCCGAGGAGCGCGCGTCGGTGAAGGAGGCCGCCACCACCTTCGGTTACGCCGCCGCGGTCGCCGACGAGCTCATCGACTGGACGCTCGATTCCATCAAGCTCGATCAGCGCGAGCGCGACATCATGGCGAAGCTGCTCTGAGAGCGGCACCGGGCTTCAGTGACGGCTGTATCCACCGACGTCCACTGTCTCACCGTTGTCCGCCACCACGCGCAGCCGGCTGAAGCCCCAGACGTCGTCGGTACGGACGGCCTTCACCTCCAGCCGGCCGTCCTGTCTGCTGCCGGAGAGGTTGATGGTCAGGTTCGCCTGGCCATCCTTGTTCATCAGGTTGAACGAGCCGCTGAAGAAACTGCTCGCGCTGATGGGCGCCCCCAGAAGCCTGACCACCCCGGGATGGTTCTCCACCCGGGAGATGGCCTCGGAGTAGGGGAGCTCGGACCGGATGCCCAGGCACATCAGGCCTCCGCTTCCGCAACACAGCAGCGGCAGGCCCAGCAGTCCCCCCAGCACCCACTTCGTGGTGGACGACATTCCCTGTTCCTGGCGGCGCCGGGGCATGCGGTCTGTCCTTTCCGATGTGCGATGTTCGTGGGACGCCTCCTAAGCCTTTCACAGACACGCCGAAAGCCGTGCAAGCCCATTCAAGGAGAAGCCCATGTCGTCAACCCAGCATCAGCCCATCGCCGCGCCGGGTCTGCCCAAGCCCGCGGGCCCGTACTCTCCCGGCATGCGGTTGGACCGGCTGCTCTTCATCTCCGGACAGGCGGCCAGGGACCCCGCGACCGGCGTACAGGCCGAGGGAATCGAAGCGCAGACAGAGCAGGTGCTGCGCAACCTGGAGCGCATCCTGGTGGCCGGTGGCTCCAGCCTCCAGCACGTCCTGCGCTGCGGCGTCTTCCTGGTGGACATGCAGGAGTTCGCGCGGATGAACGCCGTCTACGAGCGCGTCTTCGCCGGGCACCGGCCCGCGCGGACCACCGTGCAGGTGTCCGCGCTTCCAGACGCCGGCCTGCGCGTGGAGATTGATTGCATCGCCTACGTGCCTTGATTCGCCAGACACGAACGTTCGGCCACTCGGCCCGGCATGTGCTCAAGCGCCCCGCGACGCGATGAGCGCGAGGTTGCGCGGCGACAGGCGCGGATCGAAGAGCTGGAGGAGTTCGACCTGGAAACCCAGCTCCTCCAGGAGGAGCGCGCGATCGAGCAGGAGCACGACCTCCAGTGCCCGCGCGAAGCGGTCCCTCAGCAGGTGGCAGAGCAGCAGGTCGCGCGTCTCGGCGCGAACGGACACCTCGAAGGCATCCAGCTCGGCGTCCGTCATGTTCGCATCGAGCCCCAGGCGCTCCAGGCGGTCGCGCGCGTAGCCGGCGAAGGGGCCGTCGTAGAGCGTCCGGGGCGCGTCTCCTGCCCGCACGAAGCCGCGCTCGGGAAAGCGTTGCCTCGACAGGAGATCGAACGCGAAGCGCCACGCATACACCCGCTTCATCCGCGCGAACTCCTCCTCGCTCTTGTGATGCCGTCCCCGCGTCGTCAGCGCCAGGGCATGCGGGGTGAAGGGCAGCGGATGCGCGCCGCCGAAGCGGGAGACGGGGAAGTCTCGCGGGGCCTCCAGCTTGTCGTAGCAGCAGCCGATGTTCAGGACGAAGCCCGCCCCCTGGCTCTTGCGGAGCTGCGTGAGGGCGAGCGGCCCACAGGTGTGCAGCCCGATGGAGGCCCGGTCCCGGCCGGAGAAGAGCGGATCGATTCGGGGTTGGAGCCCGTCCTCGACGGAGGCCTGGATGAAGTTCAGGGTGTCCCCACCCTGGGGGCGCGTCTTCGCCAGCCACCGCTGGCCCTTGTCCTGCAGCGCGGCGTCCCGGTCGATGCTGTGGAAGGTCCACCCGAACGTCCGCGCGCAGAGGCGGGCGAGATGTCCCATGCCGCCGCCGATATCGACCGCCTGGTGGATGAAGCCCGTCCTGGGCGCGAGCAGGGCGAGCACCCGCTCGAGCTCATGGGCCTTCTTGGCGCTGAGTCCCTGCGTCTCCGTGACCGTCAGCGGGTGAAGGCCCTCATGCCAGGGCAGCGCCGTCAGCTCCTGGAGCGTGCCCATGAGCGCGGACAGGGACGGAGGCGGGGCGCCCACGAGCTCCCCGTGGTCCAGCCGCCGCTCGCCCGCTTCATCGAGCGACCGGGCATGGGCCAGCCAGTCCCCGGGATATGCGGCACCGGATTCAGGCCAGCCCTGGAGGATGGAGCGGGACCAGAGCGGGGCCCAGGGCCGCAGTTCGTGCGTGAGCGCCGCGAGCCGCGCCTGGAAGTCCATGGCCGCGCATCCTATGCGCCGCCGTTCCGCCGGTGGGTGGGAGGACGGCGGCGGGAGACGAGCAGGGCCAGGACGGCCAGCAGGGTCACCGAGGAGGCCGCACCGCCCTGCCCGGAGGCGCAACCGCAGCCGGTGGACTGGGGTGGGAGGCGCGGGAGCTGTTCCTGGACGGAGAGGTCGAGGACGAGCTCCGTGCTGCCCGCGTCGTCATCCATCACGACGATGCGCACCGGGAAGTGGCCTCCGGTCCGGGCCTCGGTCGTCCACGTATAGAGGCCCTCGGGCGTCACGGTGCCCGGGCCCTCCACGAGACTCCAGGTCAGCGGATCCCGATCGCCCGCGGCGTCCGTGGCCTTCAACTGGAGTGACACGACGTCTCCCCCACGCAGCGTCTGGGCGGGCACGGGCACGGGGACCGGGGGCAGGTTGGCCACCTGCACCTCGCGCACCTCCTGCGAGAAGGCGCCCGCGTCGTCCGTCACGGTGACCTTCACGGTGTAGAGGCCGCTGTCGGCGTACGTGTGGACGGCCTCGGGCCCGGAGGCCGGCGCGCTTCCGTCTCCGAAGTCCCACATGAAGGTGAGGGCGTCCCACTCGCCGCTGTCGCTGGCCCGGGCGCGGAAGGTGAGCGCCTCGCCCTCGTCGGTCCGGGCAGGGGCCTCCACCGGCACCAGCACCGGAGCCGCGTTCCTCACCTCCAGCACCCAGGACCTCCGCACGGTGTCGATGCCGTCCGTCACGGTGAGCACCGCTTCGTAGGTGCCCTCGTTGGCGTAGGCGTGGCTGGGGCTGGCCTCCTCGGAGGTGGCGCCGTCGCCGAAGTCCCACGTGAAGGTGAGGGCGTCGCCATTGGCGTCCGCGGCGGTGGTCTGGAAGTGGAGCGCCTCACCCTCGAAGGGCTGCTGCGTCTGGAGGGCGACGGCCACCACGGGCGCGCTGTTTCCCACGCGCAACGTCACCGTGGCCGGCGCCGAGGTGGCGAGTCCGTCCGAGGCGGTGAAGGTGAAGGTCGTGGTGCCACGGAAGCCCTCGGCCGGGGTGAAGGTCAGCTCGGGTGGGGTGCCCTCAAGCGTGCCGTGCTCGGGCGGTGTGTGGATGGCGAAGGTGATCGTGTCGCCATCCACGTCGGTGCCCGAGAGCGTCAGCGCGGTGGGTTCGGGCTCCACCTGAAGCAACTGGCCGAGCGCGAGGGGCGCGTCATTCACCGGGCGCACGGTCAGGGACACAGAGGCGGTGGACGTGGACTCGCCGTCGGACACGGTGAAGGTGAAGCCGTCCTCACCGTGGAAGTCCGCGTGGGGCGTGTACGTCACGTCCGGCGGCGTGCCGGTCAGGGTGCCGTGCTGGGGCTGGGTGGCCACCGCGAAGCGGAGCGTCTGTCCATCCGCGTCCGTGCCGGTCAGCGTGAGGGACAAGGCGGTGTCCTCGTCCGTCTCGCGCGACTGAGCCGTCGCCACGGGGGCATCGCTCGCCGGCCGCACCGTCAGCGACACCGTGGCCGGTTGCGACGTGGCCCCCGCGCCATCGCGGATGACGAACGTGAAGCCGTCCTCTCCGTGGAAGTCGGCAGCGGGTGTGTATGTCACCTCCGGCGGCGTGCCGCTGAGCGTGCCATGGCCGGGAGGAACGGTGATGAGGAAGGTGAGCGGGTTGCCCTCCACGTCCGAGCCATGCAGCACCAGGTCCAGCCCCGTGTCCTCGTCCACCGAGGCGCTCTGCGCGAACGCCACCGGTGCGTCATTCACAGGCGACACAGCGAGGGTCACCGTGGCCGGCGCGGACTCGGCGCCGGACTCATCCGAGACGGTGAACGTGAAGCGGTCTTCCCCATGGAAGTCGCCCGCGGGCGTGTACCGCAGGTCCGGAGGCGTTCCTGTCAGCACGCCGTGGAGCGGCTGTGTCCGCACGGTGAAGTCAACCGCTTCGCCGTCCACGTCCTGGCCCTCGAGCACGAAGTCCGTCCACCCGTCCTCCACCACGGGGACTGTCTTTGATGGGGCCACGGGAGCGTCGTTCACCGGTGACACCGTCACCGACACCCGCGCGGGCTCGGAGCTGGAGCCCTCGGAGTCCGTCACCTGGAAGGTGAAGCCGTCCTCACCGTGGAAGTCCGCGTGAGGCGTGTACGTCACGTCCGGCGGCGTGCCGCTGAGCGTGCCATGCTCCGGCAACGTGGCCAGCGTGAAGGTGAGCGCATCGCCGTCCACGTCGGAGCCCGCGAGGGTGAAGGGGAGCGAGACGTCCTCCTCCGTCTCCACCGCCTGCGGCTGCGCGACGGGCGCGTCGTTTCCGGCCGTCACGGTGAGGTCCACGGTGGCGGGCGATGAGTCCACGCCCGACGTATCCCTCACGATGAAGGTGAAGCTGTCGCTCCCATGGAAGTTCGCGTTGGGCGTGTACGTGACCTGCGGAGGCGTGCCGCTCAGGGCACCATGCGCGGGCCCGGTGACGATGGCGTACGTCAACGCGTCGCCATCCGCATCGCTCCCCGCGAGCGTGAGCGGCCACGCCGTGTCCTCGCGCAGCGTGGCTGACTGCGCATGGGCCACGGGGGCCACGTTCACGGCCCTCACGGTGAGGCTCACGGTGGCGCTCGCAGGGAACCCCTGGTCGTCCTGCACCCGGAAGGTGAAGCTGTCCGGGCCGCGGTAGCCTGGAGCCGGCGTGTACCGCACGTTGGGCGCCGTGCCGCTCAAGGTGCCGTGGGCGGGAAGTTGGGGGATGGAGAAGGTCAGCGCGTCCCCATCCACGTCCGAACCTTCCAACACCAGGTCCACACTCGTGTCCTGGTCCAGCGAGGCGCTCTGCGCGTACGCCACGGGATGGTCATTCATGGGCGACAAGGTGATGGAGACCGGGGTTGGCTTGGACGTGGCTCCCGAGGCATCCGTCACGATGAACGTGAAGCCATCCGTGCCGTGGTAGTCCGCAACCGGCGTGTACTTCAGGTCCGGAGGTGTCCCCGTCAGCGTGCCGTGCTCGGGCGGAACCTGCACGCTGAAGGTGACGGCCTCGCCTTCCGGGTCGGACCCCTGAAGCTTGATGTCCAGCTCCTTGTCCTCGTCGCTGAAGATGCTGACCGGGTCTCCGGTGGGCGGGTCGTTCACCGGCGTGATGAACAGCGACACGGTGACGACCGCGGAGCTCTCACCTGAGCTGTCCGTCGCGCGGTAGGTGAAGCTGTCGGCGCCGTTGAAGTGGGTGGAAGGCGTGTACGTGAGGGCAGGCGGCGTTCCGGAGAGCGCGCCGTGCGACGGCGGCGTGACGATGGTGAAGGTGAGCGCATCTCCGTCCGCGTCCGTCACTGCCAGGGTGAGGGGGAGGGGCTCGTCCTCGGCGGTGGTCAGCGACTGGGCTTCAGCCACCGGCGCATGGTTGAGGTTGATGAGCCGTGCCTGGATGCGCTCGGCCAGGGAGGTGACCGCCGGATCGGTGCGCTGGTACAACAGCAGGAACCGGGACGGCGCATGCGAGGCGGCGGCGGGCCGCACTTCGTTCTGCGGCGACGCGGCGATGGCGAAGGGTGCTTCGATGAGCGCCCCCGTGCTGCCGGACACCTGCGCGCCGTGGATGTCCTGGTTGCTGGAGGTGGTCTGCTCCTCCCAGGCGACGAAGTAATTCACTCCATCCGAGGCCACGGTGGGGTTGCGCTGGGCGATGGACGTCGTGGCGATGGCCAGCCCGGACGGTTCCAGCACCGTGCCCGCGGCGGAGACGCGCGTGCCGTAGATGTCCTGCGAGGTGTTCCGCCCGTCCTGCCAGACGACGAACCAGTCACTCCCCGCGGAGGCCACCGCCGGTGCCACCTGTCTGCCCGAGGCCTTGCTGAGCACGAAGCCCCCCACCGGGTTCACCGTTCCCGTGCGGGACACGCGCGTGGCGTAGATGTCGTCGCTGTTGGTGACGTAGCTCCGGTAGTCCGTCCAGGCGACGAGGTACTCGGTGCCATTGAAGGCGATGTCGGGGGCCAACTGGGTGCCGGTGTTGCCCGAGGTGAGGTTCGTTCCGTAGGTCGGCGTGACGGTGCCCGATGCGGTCACCTTCGCGCCGAAGATGTCCCACGAGGCTGAGGAGAGGCTGCCCCGGCCGTCCTCCCAGACGACGTACCAGTCCGTGCCGTCGGAGGCCAACGCCGGCCTGAGCATGGCCCAGGATGACGTACCGATACTCCATGCCGAGCGGACCACGCCCGCCGTGGACACACGCACGCCGTAGAGGATTTCGTGGGTGGCGTCGTAGCGGTTGTCATCCCAGGCCACCATCCAGTCCGTGCCATTGGAGGCGACCGTCGGGTTGTCCTGCTCACCCCGCTCCGTGCACAGGGGGATGCCCGAGGGATCCAGGACCACGCCCTGGCTCGTCACCCGCACGCCGTAGATGTCCGACTCGCCCGCGCGGTTGTCCCGCCAGACGACGAGGTAGTCGGTGCCAGTGCGAGCCACCGCGGGGGTGTACTGATCATTGGGCGCGGTGCTCAGCAGGATGCTGGCCGTGTCCCGGACCACGTCCTGCGTCGTCACGCGCGCGCCATGCACGTCGTAGCCGCCGGCGTGGGCTTCGTACCAGACGACGAGCAGGTCTCCGCCGCTGGACGCCACCGCCGGCAGGTACTCCGCCCGACCCTGGGCGGACACCGCGACGGGCCCCCGGTAGGACGGCGTCCCGTCCCAGTCCACGCCCGAGCCATAGATATCCGGATAGCCGGAGCGGGCGTCCTCCCAGACGACGAACCAGCCATACCCTCGGGCCACGACGTCCGGATGGCTCTGGTTCCCGAGGAGCGACGTGAGGACCCGTCCATTCGGGGTGCCCACCGAGCCCGTGCTCGACACGACGGTGCCGTAGATGTCCCCTTCAAAAGAGGCGGCGCGCTGATCTCCCCAGACGACGAGCCACGCGCCGCTGTTGGCGGCGACGGCGGGGTGCAACTGGTCTCCGTCCATCTCGCAGAGGCTCAAGGGCGTCGTGTCCCGCAGCGTGCCCCCCGAGGAGACGCGCGCGCCACGGATGTCGAAGGCCCGCGTGCTGTTGTAGTCCTGCCAGACGACCAGGTAGTCCGTGCCGTTGAAGGCGACGTCCGGGGTGTTGGCGAAGCCCGTCGAAGGACTGATGCGCACCGGGCTTGCCAGCGGCTGCCCCGTGCTGGACAGGCGGGTGCCCCAGATGGCCGAAACCGAGCCGTTGCTCTCGTACCAGACCACGAAGTACTCCGAGCCCGACCAGGCAACGGCCGGCGCATACTGGTAGCCGGGGATCGCGGCGATGGGGATGCCGGAGGGATCCATCACCTGTCCTCCGAGTCCCACCCGCGCGCCATGAATGTCCCTCGAAAACTCCTCCCACACGACAAGCCACTCGCTCGCTCCCGCGGCGACGGACAGCCTGGAGGAGGCCTTGTCACCGCGGGGGAGGGTGATGCCGTTGACGTCCAGCACCTGCCCCGAACTGGAGACGCGCGTGCCGGTGACCTGCTTGGCCGTCGCGGAGTAGTCATGCCAGACGACAAGCCACGTCGAGCCATTGGCCGCCACCGCCGGGCCCGTCTGGTCTCCGACCTGCCGGCCAATGACAGGCGTGTCCATGCCGAACTCGGGGGAGATGCGCGGGTCGAGCACCGCCGGGTACGCGGAGGCGTCCAGCACTCCGGCCGGGACGCGAAGCTGGATGTGGCCCTCCACGAAGCGGGCCTCCACCGAAGTGCGCTGGCCGCGCCCATCCACCCAGGTGCCGTGGCCATAGCGGAAGCCCAGGCCCGTGCGGGCATCGGTGAAGTGAAGGCCCGTGCCGGTGGTGCCCTGGTAGGTGAGCCCCTTCACCGGAACCTCCACGACGAGGTCGCCCAGGCCGGAGGGCGCGTGCTCGAAGGTCCAGGACTGCTCCACGCCGTCCTCGGCGTTGCGCAGGTGCTCGGTGACGTCGCCGCGCGCGAGCACGAGGTGTCCGTCCTGCTCGACGCGCTCCCGGGCGGGGGGAGCGCCAATGTGCTTCGCGCCGCGCTTCAGGCCGGGCGTGCCCAGGGTGAGGGGCGCGCCCGTGAGCGGCGAGGCGGAGTCACCCGTCTTCGTCACCGCGCCGGGCACCGGGGCCGTGTCCGGCTTCCGGGGGTGGTGGTAGGGCGTGAGGGTGAGGCCCTCCGCGCCGGAGCGGGCCGTGTACGTGGAGTGGCCTCCGCTCCACGCCCCGTTCTCCGGGCGCCAGGCGAAGTGCACCTGGCGGATGACGGCGCCCACGTCGAAGGGAGCGCTCTCCAGCTCCGGGGCGCGGGACTCCGGGACGGCGCCCGGCGGGGCCACCGTCGCGGAGGGAGCCGGTGCATCGCGGGTGCAGGCCAGGGCAAGGGACAGCGCCAGCAGGCAGCCGATACGGAAGGACGCGGGGAGCGGTGGCGAGGCGGGAGCGCGCACGAGGCTTCTCGGGGAGCGAAGGCAGGGGTGGACCGCGGATTTCCGGAGGTGACGGAGCCGCGCCGTCCAGACAGACAACGGCGATGCCTCAAAGCCTTGAGGACCGCTCGCCGCACATCGCATGTCCGTGGGGGCCGGGGGAAGAGGGCCTCCCCCGGCAAGGCTGGTCAGGAACGTGCCTTCCCTGGATGCCAGGAAAGACAGATGCCAGGGCGGGTCAGGTCCAACCCAATCCCAGACACTGACGCCGCGCCCGCGCCCGCGTCCTTGCGTGCCCGGCGCGCCTTCACCGCAGGAACTTCGTCACCTCTCCGAACCCCGCATACGGGTACAGGGGGCGGTCCAGCGCCACGACCTCACGGTCCGCCAGCCCCAGCATGTAATACATCGACCGCAGGCGGCCAATCTTCGTCATGACCGAGGGCGCATAGGCAGGCGTCTCCAGGTCGCTGTTCTTGACCAGGCCCGGACCGGTCCCCGCGAGCGTGTTGCGCGTCGCGTGCATGATGGGGTTTTCATCGTCGAAGGCGTCGAAGCCCTGGTTCACGGGCAGGGCCTTCTGGGGCTCGTCCTGGAGCGGGGAGGTCAACTGCGTCAGCCAGTTGCCCGTGCTGACGCTCTGGTTCACCTGGTTCTTGTTCTCGCTGAGGCTCCGGAAGCCGAGCTCCACGGCGGCGCACCAGGGGCACGTCTCCTTCGGACGGTTCCGTCCCGGACCCGTGTCGTTGAACCCCTCGTAGGGGAAGCAGATGATCACGTCGCAGCCTTCCGCGAAGTACGACGACGCGGTCATGAGCGCCGCGGGTTCGGCGCAGTTCAGGGAGTGCCATCCGCTGAGCCACAGGTCCACGCCCAGCCCGGGGTCCGACGCGACGTTGAGCTGGATGTTCTTGCTCACCTTGTCCTTGCGGAAGGAGACGTAGCTGAACAACGCCTGCCGCGCGGGCGTGCGCAATCGCATCCGCGTTCGAGCGCGATAGCCGAAGGCCGCGAGGCTGGTCCGCTCGAGCATCGTCTCGTAGTTGACCGTCAGCTCCCGCTGGATTTCATTCTGGATCTTGCCCTCCTGGTAGGCCTTGCGCTCCTTCTCATCGCGCTTCTTCGTCTTGGCCTGGAGTTCCCGGTAGGCCGCCAGCGCCTTGCCATCCTCGGATTCAGGGTCGAGGTCCTTCTTCGTCAGCAAGTCCTTGACCTGCGTGTATGTCATTCCGGATTGCTTCTGGAGCCCCTTGAGCTTTTCACTGGACTGGAAGGGCTGGTCGGGCGCCGGGGGGATGGGGGTGTCCGGCTGCCAGTTCGGCAGGGCCAGGTGTCTGCAAAAGAGCTGGAGGTAGGCGGCACCGGGCTCCTCCCGGACAACCCCGGAGAGCCCGAGGATGGGCACGTGCACGGTCTCTCCGTTCACCTGGTGCCGGGTCCAGGAGACGCAAAGACAACCCACCGCCCCCGCGAACAAGCTCTTCAGGTCCTGGAACGCGCTCTTCCTGGGCAGCAGCAGCCGGGTCAGGGAGGTCTCGTCGTCGCCCACCAGGTGATAGCGGCTCACGAGCTCATCCGTGTAGGCCTTCACCTTCTGGTTGAACATCACCTCCGGGACCTTCCTGCGCCAGTCCTTGGGCGGGAACACGGCGCCCAGCGCGGTGCCCGGGGGCGACACGACGAAGCCCAGGCTCATCAGCCGGTTGCGGACGGGCTCGTAGTAGGCGTACTTCACCCGGTCCTTCTCCGCCGGGGGGACGTACGGGTCGGGCATCGGCGGCGGGACATAGGCCTCGGCGTCCTTGTCCTGGGTGCCCTTGGGCTTCTTCTTCTTGGCCTCCTTGGTGTCGTCCTGGATCTTCTTCCGGGCCTCCCGAACCTGTTCGACCTTCTCGTTGTGGAGCCGGGTCTCCTCGGAGAAGGCCGCGAGGATTCCGCTGATGTCTCCGTCGGACAGAAGGCCTTTGTCCACGCGCCCCTCGAGGTGCCAGTTCCACTGCTCCTCCAGGGACCTCCAGCACTCCCGGATGTAGGCCCGCTCCTCGGCCAGCAGGTCCTCGATCGCGGTCCGTCCCGCGCCCAGCAGCTCCGGGGTGGTCTTCCCGCCCTTCTTGACCCCGAGCACCTCGAGCACCAGCGAGTCCGTCACGCTCAGACGCCTGACCTGCTGCGCGTAGCCCTCCAGGTTCTTCCGGGCCATCCGGAGGCTCTTGCGCGCCTGGTAGAACCCGTCGATGTCGGACAGGAACCACTGCTGCTGCAGGAAGCCGTAGGTCTTGTCGCGGGTGTCCAGGAAGAGGTCGAGACAGTTGTCGTCGATGTAGTCGGGAACCGCGTAGCCACCGCCGCGCAGCCACTTGCGCGCCGTTTCGGTGGAGAGCGCGCTCGTGCCCGCCAGGTTCTTGAGCTGGATCGTCATGGAACGAGGAGAACTCGCGCGTTCCAGCAGCGTCAATGCCCGGGCCCGGTTCCGCCAGGACGCCTTCCTGGCGGAGGGCTTCCGGCGACGGAAGGTGAGGGGAGTGGGCCCTCCTGGATTCGAACCAGGGACCAATCGGTTATGAGCCGACAGCTCTAACCGCTGAGCTAAGGGCCCTCGCGCTGACTATAAGGCCTTGCCGTCCTTCTTCACCACCACGCGGAACACCTGACCGCGTTCATCCACGGTGACGCCTTCCGCGCGCAGGCGCTTCGCCTGCTCATGGGCCACCGGGGGCGCCAGCGTCCCGTCCGAGCGGATGACCCGCCACCAGGGCACCTGCGTGGCCTGCCCCGGCAGGTGCTTCAGCTCCCGCCCCACGCCCCGCGCCGCGCCCGGCCTGCCCGCGTAGATGGCCACCTGCGCGTAGGAGCGCACCTCCCCCCGGGGAATGGAGCGCACCTGCTTCATCACGCTGTCGGAGAAGGGCAGGGGCTTCTTCGCGGCCATGGCGCACCTCACACCGGGACGAAAAACGACGAAGGCCCCCGTCCACTCAGGGAACGGAGGCCTTCGAATCCCATCAGCTCAACGTCCTGGCGTCAGCTCTCCACGAAGGAGCGCAGGCGCTTGGAGCGGCTGGGGTGGCGCAGCTTGCGCAGCGCCTTGGCTTCAATCTGGCGGATGCGCTCGCGCGTCACCTCGAAGTCCTGGCCCACCTCTTCCAGCGTGTGGTCGCTCTTCTCGCCGATGCCGAAGCGCATGCGCAGGACCTTCTCCTCGCGCGGCGTGAGCGTGGCCAGCACCTTCCGCGTCTGCTCGGCCAGGTTCATGTTGATGACCGCGTCCGCGGGCGACACCAGGCTCTTGTCCTCGATGAAGTCGCCCAGGTGGCTGTCCTCCTCCTCGCCGATGGGCGTCTCCAGGGAGATGGGCTCCTTGGCGATCTTCAGGACCTTGCGCACCTTGTCGAGCGGCAGCTCCATCTTCTCCGCGATCTCCTCCGGCGTCGGCTCGCGGCCAATCTCCTGCACGAGGTAGCGGCTCGTGCGGATGAGCTTGTTGATGGTCTCGATCATGTGCACCGGGATGCGGATGGTGCGGGCCTGGTCCGCGATGGCGCGGGTGATGGCCTGACGGATCCACCAGGTGGCGTACGTCGAGAACTTGTAGCCGCGCTTGTACTCGAACTTGTCCACCGCCTTCATCAGGCCGATGTTGCCCTCCTGGATGAGGTCCAGGAACTGCAGGCCGCGGTTCGTGTACTTCTTCGCGATGGAGACCACGAGGCGCAGGTTCGCCTCCACCAGCTCGCTCTTGGCGCGCTCGGCGCGCTTCTCGCCCAGGCGGATGGCGTCGTAGTTGCGGCGGAGCGCGTCCACCGGGAGGTTGGCCTCCTCCTCCACGCGCTTGATCTTCCGCACCGCCGTGCGCACGTCGCGGTCCAGGACCTCCAACTGCTCCGGCGTGAAGTTGAGCTGCTTCTGGAGCTTCTTGGCGATGTTCGGGTTCTCGCGCGACTCCTTGAGCTGCGGGCGCAGGTCCTTCATGTTGACCTGGTAGCGGCGCTCCAGGTCCCCGAGCTCCTCCTCCGCCTTCTCCACGCGCTCGATGAGGCCCTTGAGGTTCAGGACGATGCGGTCCACCTGCTTCTTGTTCAGCCGCATCTCCTCCAGGACCTCCATCATCTTGGTCCTGAGGTCCTTCACCTCCTGCTTCAGCTCCTTCTTGCGGACCTCCGTCAGCTTCTTCTTGCCGGAGAGCTCCTCCTCCAGCACCTCGCAGTCCTTGGCGAACTTGCGGAAGCGTTCAATCTGCTTGGAGATCTGCTCGATCTTGTTGAGCTCGCTCTGCGCGAGCTGCGCGGGGGCCTCGCCCTCGGCCGCCTCCTCGGCGGGCTCTTCCGCGTTCTCCGACTGGGCCTCTTCCGGCGCGTCCTTGATGACGTCGCGCACGCGCAGCTTGCCCGTCTTCAGGCGGTTGCTGATGTCCAGGATGTCCGCCACCGCGACGCGGCAGGCCAGGAGCGCGCGCAGGACCTCCTTCTCGCCCTCCTCGATGCGCTTGGCGATCTCCACCTCGCCCTCGCGGGTGAGGAGGCTGACGCTGCCCATCTTGCGCAGGTAGAGGCGGACAGGATCGTTGGACTTGCCGCCCGGCTCGTCGTCCTCGTCCTTCTCGTCCTCGTCCTGGTCTTCCTTCTCTTCCTCGACGGCGACGGTGGGCTTGATCTCGTTGGACTGCGCGGCCTTCTGCGCGTCCACGATCTCGATGTCGTTGTCGCCGAACATGCTCATCACGTCGTCGATCTGATCGGACGACACGATGTCGGCGGGGAGGGCGTCGTTCACCTCGTCATAGGTGAGGAAGCCCTTCTCGCGGCCCGCGGCCAGCAGGTCCTTGACCTCCTTGCGCTCGGCGACGGGATCCTCCTCCACGTCGTCTTCCACGGCGTCCGGGTCCACCTGGACGGCGGCGGCGGCTTCCTCCGCGGCCTCCTCGGGGTCCACGTCGTCCGCGATGGCGGCCACGCCCTTCTTCTTCTTGATCTTCTCGGTCGCCTCGGCGGGGGCTTCCTTCGCCACCAGCTCCTTCTCCTCAGGCTCCGCTGCCTTCGTGACCTTCGCCGCAGGGCTGTCCGGGGCCTTCTTCTTGCGGATCACCGGATCCACCTTCTTCTTGGTGGGCTTCACGGATGCCTTGGGGGGCTTCTGCGTCGGCATTCGGGTACTTCTCCTTAAGAAAATCAGGTGCTTTGGCCTGGGCCAGCCGGCCGATCTACCGCAAAGTCGAGCTTTCTTACAAACGCGAACTCAAACCGGTTGCATTGGTCCCTTTGTTCCCGTTGCCGAGGAAGCGGGGGACAGCTCATCCAGGACGCGCTTGCGGAGGGCGAGCAGCTCCTTGCGCTCGGACAGGAGCAACCGCGTCTCCTCTGTCAAATCAAAAGCCCCCTGCGTCTGTTCCGTCGCTCGCTTTATATAAACGAGCCGCTCGTCAATGCGCTTCTTCATGATGTCGCGGCACGCGAGGATGAACTCCGTTTCGAGTTCCATTCCCCCCGGAGAGAGCCGGCGGCCAGCCTCCAGGAGCGTCCGCTTGACGACCTCCGAGGCCTCGAAGAGCGCCTCCTCCAACCCCCGCCCGGACGTGGCCTGGGCCAGCACCATCCGCAGTCCCATGTGGGACAGCTCATCACACACGCGGAAGGTGTCCCGGGCGAGCAGCCGGGAATCCCGAAGGATGGCGGCCACATAGAGCGCCTCGGACTCCGGCGGGGGGCGCTCCGCCTGGGGCTTGGGCACCGGGCGCGGCATGGCCTGCGCGGGCACGGCGTTGGGGTGCGACGCGGTGGCGGCGGGCTTGGGGGTGGGGGGCGGCCTGTACTGGAGCGACGACTCGATCTGCGCCGGCATCCAGCCGAAGTGGTCCGCCAGCGCGCTGATGAGCGCCGAGCGCGTCAGGCCCGGAGGCACCTGGGAGGTGACGGGCTTGAGCCGCTCCAGGGCGGACATCTTCTCCTCGAAGCTCGCCTGCTTGCCCATGGGGAGCAGGGTGGCGAAGAGGTAGGCGGTGAGGGGCTGGGCGCCCTCCAGCAGGCGCTCCACGCCGTCGGTGCCCTCGCGGCGGGCGAAGACGTCCGGGTCATCCCCCTGCGGCAGGAGCGCCACCCGGGTGGGGGCTCCGGCGGCGAGCAGGGGACCGGCCAGGCGCTCCACCGCGGCGAGCCCCGCGGAGTCCCCGTCCAGGAGCAGCACCAGGTCGCGGGCCTCCGCGCGCTTGAGCACCTGGAGGTGCCCGGCGGTGAGGTTGGTGGAGCACAGGGCCACCGCGTTGCGCACGCCCACCTGGTGCAGGCCGATGCAGTCGAAGTACCCCTCCACGAGCACGGCCGTCTTGCGCTTGTGGATGTCGTCGCGCGCCTGGTCCATGCCGAAGAGCGTCTCGCTCTTGTTGTAGAGCCGGGACTCGCGCGAGTTGAGGTACTTGGGCCCGTCCTCCGCCGCGACCAGCCGGCCGCCGAAGGCGATGGGCCGCCCCTCCGGCGCGCGGATGGGCACCATCAGGCGGCTGCGGAAGAAGTCGATGCAGCCATCCCCGCTGTTGCGCTTGGTGATGAGCCCCGCCTTCAGGCCCCACTCCAGCATGCCGTTCTTCTGGAAGCGGTCCGCCAGGAGGCTCCACTGCGCGGGCGCCCACCCCAGGCCGAAGCCCTGGGCCACCTCTTCCGACACGCCCCGGCTGGCCAGGTAGGCGCGCGCGGCGCGGCCCTCGTCCTCGTGCCAGAGCAGGCCGCGGAAGTGCTCCGCGGCGAAGTCCGTGGCCTCCTTGACCTGCTGGCGCTCCTTGAGGCCGGGGTCCTGCGCGGCCTCCAGGTCGATGCCCACCTCCTGGGCCAGGTCGCGCACGGCGTCCTGGAACGTCTTGCCCAGGTAGCGCTGGATGAAGGACACCGCGTCGCCGCTCGCCCGGCAGCCATGGCAGAAATAGAAGCGCTTCTCCGGCACCACGTAGAAGGACGGCGTCTTCTCCTGGTGGAAGGGGCAGCGGCCCTTGAACTCGCGGCCGGCCTTCTTGAGCTCCACGTGACGGGACACCAGCGACACGATGTCCACGCGGTCGAGGACCTCCTGGATCTTGTGCTCCGGAATCACGACGCCCCTCCATCCATCCGCATGAGCGCGGCCTTCCGCCCGCAATCCTGACGGCCCCCTCTGACGCGAACGGACGGAAGCTGGGACACGGCGCGCACTCCTGACGGCTGCCCGCCCGCCTCCCGGGTTGGGGGACGGGCGAAGATGCCTTGAGGATCAGCGCTTAATGGGCAGCGGGCGAGGGATCAAAAAATCCGCTTCGAGCCCGGGGTGGGGAGGGCACCTGGGAGACGTTCCCGGCGCCCCTTCCCCGAAGAATCACGGGTGCTTCAGGACAGCTTGGCCAACTGGGCCTTCACTTCCTCGGAGATGGCCTTGCCCTCGGCCTTGCCCTGGACCTTGGGGTTCACGTTCTTCATGACCGCGCCCATGTCCTTGGGGCCCTTGGCGCCGACCTCGGCGATGGAGGCCTGCACGGCGGCGGTGAGCTCCGCGGGGGTGAGCTGCTGGGGCAGGTAGCGCTGCAGGACGGAGATCTCCTGCTCTTCCTTCTCCGCCAGCTCCGGACGGCCTCCGGCCTTGAACTGTTCGACGGAGTCGCGGCGCTGCTTGATGAGGGTGGCGATGACCTGCTGGATGCCCGCGTCGTCCAGCTCGCTGGCTCCCGGCTCGACCTCCTTGTACTTCACGGCGCTCTTGAGCATGCGCACCACGCTCAGGGTCAGCTCGTCCTTGGCCTTCATCGCGTCCTTCAGGTCCGCGGTCAGGCGCTCTTTCAGGGTGGTCATGTCGGGATTCCTCACGGGCGGGGAAAAGGGTCGCCGCGCCAGCGGATGGGACGGCGGGAGCCAGGGCACCTGACGCTTCCAAGGAGCCCCGGCTCCTCACTGCGGGCCTGCTTAGTACGACTTGCGGGCCTTCTTCACAGCGCGCTTCTTGGCGGCGAGGGCCTTCTTCTTCCGCTTCACGGAAGGCTTCTCGTAGTGCTCGCGCTTGCGGATCTCGGAAAGGATTCCGGCCTTCTCGGTGGCCTTCTTGAAGCGCTTGAGAGCGCTTTCGATGGACTCACCTTCCTTCACTCGAATACCGGGCATGCAGTCACCTCCTTCCGCCTAGCTGGATGCAATCTGGAAATCTTCAGAGGGTCGGGGGGTATGGCGCAGCGGGCCGGAAAAGGCAAGGAGACCCGCACGGAAAGGATGGGCCGGGTGCGCTAGAGTGTCCGGCGCGTGTCCCGCCTCCTCCTCCTGGTGCTCCTGCTGGCGGCCAGCCCCTCCCGGGCCGGCACGGTCGCTTCCGAGTGCTGGGCCTCCTGCCGCCGCCACGTCGCGGACCCGTCCCTGCGCGCGCGGACCTGTGGCGCCTGCATCACCGGGGGGCGGGTGGAGAGCTGGGTGGCGTCCCTGGCGACGGGTGGGGTGGAGGCGCAGCAGGCGCTGGCCTCGGCGCTCAAGGACCCGAGCTGGCGGGTGCGCTGGGCCGCGGTGCGGGCGGAGGCCCGGAGCCGGGGGCTCACGGAGCGGCGGGCCCTGGCGGACTGGATCATGGACACCCCGCCGGACGCGGACCTGGGGGCCTGCCTCACCGCCGTCCGGGCAGCAGCCGACTCCGGCCGCTCTACGGCGGACTTCCTGAGGGAGGCCGGTGCCCGGGGGCCTGCCGCCGCCGCCCGGGTGTGGGCGAAGCGGGACGCCGTCCGGCAGTCGCTGTCGCTGGAGATGTTCTCGCAGGAGCCGTCCGTGCGGCTGCCGGCGCTCCTGCATCTGGCCACCTTCCAGGGGCGGTCCGCGACGCGCGTGGTGCTGGACGCGGTGGCGTCGCGGCCCGTCGCGGGTGACGCGGTGATGGCGGAGCTGCTCTCCGCGGTCGCCGAGCGGCAGCACGCGTCCGTGGGCCGGCTGCTCCTGACAGAGGCAAGGCCCCCGGACGAGGCGGTCATCAACCGGCTCTTCGGCGTGTACTCGCGCGAGCTGGACGCGCTGCGGCCGGAGCTCACCTCCGCTGACGTACGGCGCCGGCGCACGGCGGTGGCCACCCTGCGCCGCTACGGCCCGCTGGCGAAGCGGGAGCTGGAGGGGGCGCTGGGGGATGAAGACGGCCGGGTGCGGGAGCTGGCGGCGCGGGGGCTGGCGGAGTCCGCCGGGAAGCCCCTGCGGGACGTGGCGCTCCAGGGCGTGAAGGACGCGGAGTCCGCGGAGGCCGCCCGGCCGTGGCTGGGCGCGATGGCGCGTGAGAAGGGGTGCTTCGCCTTCCTGCGGGACCTGGCGGAGGGGCGCAACGCCCGGACGCCGGAGGTGCAGGGGGAGGCGGTGGCGTTCCTGGGGGATTGCACGGAAGGACCTCCGCCCACGCGGCGGCTGGCGCCCTTCCTCTCGTCGAACGTGACGCCGGTGCGCGCGGGCGCGGTGCGCGCGCTGGGGGCGCTGCCGCGGAATGGCGACGCGATGGCGCTGGCGGCGAAGGCGCTGGAGGACGGTGCGCCGGAGGTGGTGGTGGCCGCGCTGGACGTGCTGTCCGCCTACCGGCAGCCGTCGCGCGGGGACGAGGCGGCGGGCCTGCTGGAGTCGGAGCACCCGGTGGTGCGCGCGGCGGCGGCGCGGGCGCTGGAGTTCGTGGGCCGCACCGCGCACGTGCGCGTCCTGGCGGAGCGCCTGCGCGGGGATCCGGTGGCGGACGTGCGCGTCGCGGCGGCGAGGACGCTGACCGTGCTGGGCGGGCCGCACGCGGTGGCCGCCCTGAGCGAGGCGGCGGCGCACGACGCGGACACGCACGTGAAGCACGTGTCGGCGGAAGGGCTGCGGCGGCTGGGCTTCGGACGCTGAGTGCTCGCGGCGGAAGGCCCTTGGATCAGGGCCTTCCTCCTTGCTCTCACGGGCCGCTGATGGCCTTGGCGTCCACGCGGTTCCGGCCCGCGTGCTTGGCCCGGTAGAGGTACTTGTCCGCAGCGGAGATGAGGTCCTCCGGCTGGGAGAAGTCCGAGTCCAGCAGCGTCGCCACGCCCAGGCTGATGGTCACCTTGATGGGCGTGCCACTGAAGATGAAGTCCGCGCGGTCCACCGCCACGCGGCAGCGCTCCGCGCACGCCAGGGCCGCGTCCTCCGCGGACTCGCGCAGCATCAGCGCGAACTCCTCGCCGCCGTAGCGCGCGAGCAGATCCTCGGTGCGCACCGTGTCCGCCACCCGCTGCGCGATGCGCGTCAGCACGAAGTCTCCGGCCGGGTGGCCGTACACGTCGTTGATGCGCTTGAAGTGGTCCACGTCGAAGAGCACCAGCGACAGCGGCACGCGGTGGCGCAGGCAGTACGCGAACTCCTTGCGCACCGTCTCCATGAAGTACTTCTTGTTGTAGACGCGGGTGAGGCCGTCGCGCGTGGCGGACTCGTAGATGCTGCGCTGGTACTGCTCCTCCAGCGCGTCCTGGATGCTGAACTTCAGCACCGTGTTGGAGCCGATCTGGATCTTGTCGCCGTCGTACAGCGGCGCCGCGCTCACCTTCAGGCCGTTCAGGTACGTGCCGTTGGTGCTGCCCAGGTCCACGAGCTGGAAGCGGCCGTCGCCAATGGCGACCACCTTCGCGTGCTTGCGGGAGATGCCGTCGTCCTCGACCTGGAACTGGGCCTCCGAGCTGCGGCCCAGCACCACCTCCGAGCGGTCCAGCTTGAACATCCGCCCGATGCCGGCGGCGGACTTGGCGCTGATGACGATCAGATACGCGCTCTGCTGCTGGGCACTGCCCAGCAGGTCCGAAATCGAATGGACGGAAGTTTTCTCCTCGGACATCGCGCCTCCCATCTTACGGGCCGCCTTTTCACGGCGGCAAGCACACCCACGCTCCTTTCACGCACCCGGTGTCAGCCGACCCGCCCCACCCGCGCCGGCCGGCGCCTGGGTTTCTCCGGTGGCGGAACTGTCGGCCGCCCGACGGACAGCTCGCCGGCCACGGGCGTCCGGAGGAAGCGGGCGAGGGCCTCGCCCCCCCGGGGATGCTCCGCCAGCCCCTGCATCAGCTTCACCAGCGCCGCGGATGGGGTCATGTCCGCGCCCCCCACGGCCCCCTCCGCCAGTGCCTTGGCCCCGGACTCATAGAGCGTGAGGTCCACCCCGTTGCGGTACGACTGGCTCACCACCAGCACCGGGACGCCCCGCTCCCGCGCCTGGACGAAGAGCGGCAGCAGCGAGCGGCCCAGCTCCGGCGCGATGGGCACGTTGCCCGCCCCGTACGCCTCCAACACCAGCCCCTTCACGTGCGGCAGGAGCTGCAGGGGCAGGGCCGGGTCCAGCCCGGGGTACACCTTCAGGAGGAAGACGCGCGGATCCAGCCGGTCGTGGAGCCGGAAGGGGCCCCGGGACACGAGGCCCTTCTCGAAGGTGGCGTCCACGCCCAGCGTGCCCAGCACCGGGAAGTTGGGGCTCTCGAAGGCGTCGTACTCCGCCACCTTCACCTTTCGCGTGCGGTTGCCCCGGTACAGGTGCGAGTCGAAGCAGATGGTCACCTCGCGCGGACCCTGGAGCGCGGAGAGCACCGCGTCGATGAGGTTCAGCCGCGCGTCCGAGCGGATCTCCCCCAGCGGCCGCTGCGAGCCCGTCAGCACCACCGGGCAGGGCGGATTGCGCAACATGAACGACAGCGCACTCGCCGTGAAGGCGAGCGTGTCCGTTCCATGGGTCACCACCGCCCCGTCGAAGTCCGGCAGTCGACGGTGGAGGTGGGCGGCCATCCGGCTCCAGAGCTCCGGCTGCATCTCCGAGCTGTCCAGGTTGGAGAACAGCTCGAGTTCGATGTCGGCCAGTTGGAACAGCTCCGGGGCTCGCTTGCGGAGCGTCTGGAAGAAGGCCGCGGGACGCAGGGCGGAAGGCCGGCCACCGGCCATTCCGAGCGTGCCTCCCGTGTGCAGCAGCAGGACTCTGGGCATGGGCGAGGGGCCGTCTGCCAAAGGCCGCCTTGCTTTACAAGCCCGGCGCGCGTGGCTAAACCCCGGGGCCGTGCTCCTCCCTCGATGGAAGCGTGTTGCTCCCGTGCTGGCCGCGGCGACCCTGATGGGCGCCGGCTGCGCCAAGAGCGCGGAAGTCCCGGCCACCCCCAAGGCCCCGGCGGCCGCCGCTCCGGCCCCGGCCCCCGCCGCCGCTCCGGCCGCGAGCCCCGCCGCGGAGGCGCCTTCGTCGGATCCGGCCCAGGTGCTGACGGGCATCCCCGGCATGGACTTCTCCGCGCTGCCGCCCGCGGCCAAGCGCGAGCTGGCCACGGTGTTCAGCGACGAGTTCTGCTACTGCGGCTGCCCCCACTCGCTGGGCGCGTGCCTCAAGCAGCACACGCCCTGCAAGCACGCGAAGCGGATGGCGCGGCTGTCCGCCCGGATGGTGGCGGAGGGCGGGCCCGCGAGCGAGGTCATCGTCACGCTGTCCAAGTACTACGCGTCCTTCCGCGAGCCGCGCGTGCAGCTCCAGGTGGATCCGCGCATGTGCCAGGGGGACGCCAACGCGCCCGTGACGGTGGCGGAGTTCTCCGACTTCGAGTGCCCCTTCTGCGGCAAGGCGCGGCCCATCCTGGAGGGCTTCGCGAAGAAGCACCCCAGCGAGGTGCGCTTCTGCTACCTGCCGTTCCCGCTCTCCATGCACCCCAATGCCGTCCCCGCCGCGCAGGCGGTGCTGTGGGCGCGCGACCAGGGCAAGTTCTGGCAGATGCACGACGCGCTCTTCGGCCAGCAGAACAACCTCAAGCCGGAGGCGCTGCCCGCGCTGGCGAAGTCGGTGGGGCTGGACGGGGACAAGCTGGCCGCCGTGCTGAGGACGGAGCAGTACAAGGACGAGATTGAACGCTTCCGCGCGCAGGGGCGCATGGCGGCCATCAACAGCACCCCGTCCGTGTTCTTCAATGGACGCGCCTACGAGCTGGGCTTCCAGGAAGGGCAGTTGGAGCACAGCATGGAGGACGAGGTGGAGTGGCGCGCGAACAACAACGCGTGGGCCGCTGACTGACGCTTTGATGAACCCACGCTTCCGCATCGATGGCGCCGCGCAGTTGGTCCCCGAGGACCGCACCGGCATCCCCGCGCTCGCGGGACGCTCGGGGACGTACGCGCTGATGCCCACCGCGCCCGACCTGCTGGTGTTCTCCCGCACGCCGCCGGAGGGCGGCTCCATCCCCACGCCGCGCGTGGTGCTTTCGGGGGACGCGGGCGGGTTCCCGCTGTCGGACCTCATCGCGTTCCTCAGCCAGTCGCGCTGGAGCGGCGTCATCCGCGTGCACACGCCGGGCGGCGAGCGGTCGCTCACGCTGCGCGAGGGCGAGGTGCGCGGCGCTACCTCCGAGGAGCCCGCGGACCGCCTGGGCGAGGTGCTGGTGCGGCTGGGCTACGCGGACCGCGCGCAGGTGGAGGCGGTGCTGCGCGAGCAGTCGGCGTCCAAGCTGGGCCGGGCGCTGGTGGAGAAGGGCGTGCTGCAGGCGCACGACCTCTTCAAGTGCGTCACGCACCAGGTGAGTGAGATCTTCCACGCCATCGTGCTGTGCCGCGAGGGGTCGTTCTTCCTCATCGACCAGCCGCTGGACGAGAAGACGGGCCACTCGCTCCAGCTATCCACGCAGAGCCTGCTGATGGACAGCATCCGGAAGATCGACGAGATGGCGCACTTCCGGAAGCGCATCCCCCACGGCCGCATGTACGTGGCGCGCAAGCGCCCGTCCGACGGCAAGCTGGAGGAGGACGAGGACCGCGTGCTGGCGATGCTGGACGGGCGGCGCACGGTGCTGGAGCTGGGGCACGCGGCGCGGCTGTCCGAGTTCGACGTCACCAAGGTCGTCTTCCGCCTGCTGGAGGGCGGCTTCGCGGGGCTGACGGACAAGCCCGCGGGGGCGCCCGCCTCGGCCGTGGCGCAGGAGAAGACGGCGGCGCCGCGCGTGCGTCCGCCGGTGCGCGCGCCGGCTCCGGTGGATGCCCGGCCGGTGGCGCGCGTCTTCAACTTCATCTTCCGGGAGATCCGCGACGAGGTGGCCCGCTCCGGCATGGACCGCGAGTTCATCGCGGCGGCCAACGCGGCGCTGTCCAACCAGGCGCTGTCGTCGTCTCCGGTGCTGGAGGGGCTGGCGTTCGCGGCGGATGGGAGCCTGCCGGAGGGCCGGCTGATGGAGGCCTTCGACAAGCACCGCGCCCAGTTGGGCAGCGAGCCGCTGGCCTCGTTCCGTCAGGCGCTGAGCGACGTGATGTTCTTCCTGCTGTTCCAGGCGGGGGAGCTCTTGGAGTCGCGCGCGGACGAGGACCTGGCCCGCCGGGTGAAGGAACTCCTGGCCACGCTCGAGGCACCGTGACGGACACCGGCTTTCCGAGGCTGACCGCGGGCGTGCCCGGGTGCGGCGGCGCGTTCAAGCTCTCCCCCGAGGACTTCGAGGTGGAGGAGCTGCCGGCGTACCTGCCCTCCGGCGAGGGCACGCACCTGTACCTCTGGGTGGAGAAGCGCGGCCGGGACACGCGCGAGGTGGTGCGCGCGCTGGCGACCGCGCTGGGCGTGCGCGAGGACGACATCGGCGCCGCCGGCATGAAGGACCGGCAGGCGGTGACGCGGCAGTGGCTGTCCGTGCCCGCGAACGCGGAAGCGCGCGTGCCGGAGTTCGCGCTGGACGGGGTGCGCGTGCTGGAGGCGAAGCGGCACGGCAACAAGCTGCGCACCGGGCACCTGAAGGGAAACCGCTTCCGGCTGCGGCTGCGCGGCGTGAAGGACCTGGGCGCGGCGCGGGAGTCCTTCTCCCGGCTGGCCGCTGAAGGCGTGCCCAACTACTTCGGGGAGCAGCGCTTCGGGCGGGCCGGGGACAACGCGGACCTGGGCCGGATGCTCATCCTGGGGCAGCGGCTGCCGAAGCGGCCGGACCGCTTCCAGCGCAAGCTGTACCTGTCCGCCTTCCAGTCGCGCCTCTTCAACCAGGCGCTGGCCGCGCGGCTCACCGCGGGCACCTTCGCCACGGCGCTCCTGGGCGACGTGCTGCGCAAGGAGGAGACGGGCGGCCTCTTCGTGTGCGAGGCGCCGGACGTGGACGGTCCGCGCGTCGCCGCGTTCGAGGTGAGCCCCGCCGGGCCGATGTTCGGCCCGAAGATGACCGCCTCCAAGGGTGAGGTCGCGGAGTTCGAGGCGCGGCTGCTCGCGGACGCGGGCGTCACGCTGGGGGACTTCCAGCGGGGCGGCGACGAGACGGAGGGCACGCGCCGTCCGTACCGCGTGCGGCTGGGCGCGGCGGAGCTCACGGCGGACGGCGAGGACGCGCTGCTCACGTTCGAGCTGCCGCGCGGCGCCTACGCCACCGAAGTGCTGCACGAACTGCTCAAGGACGGCTGAGGCCTCCGGCCCGCGCTGGCGCTGCCTCGCGGTTCGACGCCTCGGAGGGGCGCGAAGGTCGTCAGGGCCTCGCGCTGCTTCGTGCCCGGAAACGACCGCGCCTCCCTGGGCGTGAGGCCCGGGGAGGCGCGTGGGGGAGCCGCTTGTCCCGCTCCGTCCTGGACGGAGCGGGGTGGGGCGTCACGTCACTGCCGGATGACGTTGAACTCCGTGCGGCGGTTGAGCGCGCGGCCGGCCTTCGTGTTGTTGGGCGCCACGGGCTTCGTCTCACCGAAGCCCACGGCCTCCATGCGGCCCGGGTCGATGCCGCGCTTGAGCAACTGCGCCATCACCGCGTCGGCGCGCTTCTGGGACAGCTTGAGGTTCGCCGTGTCGTTGCCCATCGAGTCGGTGTGGCCCTCGATGCGCATCTTGCGGATCCACGGCGCGTCCTTCAGCGCCTGCGCCACCTCATCCAGGATGGTCGTGCTCTGCTTGCCGATGATCTTCGCGGAGCCGGTGCCGAAGAGGATCTGCTTCTTGATCTCAATGCGGTCCTTCTTGACGATGACCATCTTGTACTGCTTGGCGCACCCGCGCTCCTCCTTCACGCCCGGGTCGTCAGGGCACGCGTCCAGGCGGTCCACCACGCCGTCGCCGTCGCGGTCCGGATCCGGGCAGCCGCCGTTCTCCTGCGGGCCGGACTCGTTCGGGCACCTGTCCTGCGCGTCCGGCACGCCGTCGCTGTCGTTGTCCAGGTCCGGGCAGCCGTCCTCGTCCTGGTAGCCGTCCTTGTCCTCCGGCTCGTCCGGGCACTTGTCCTTGTCGTCGTTGATGCCGTCCCCGTCCTTGTCCACGATGGGGCAGCCCAGGTTCTGCAGCGGACCCGGCTCGTTGGGGCACTTGTCCGTGCCGTCCACGATGCCGTCCAGGTCGTTGTCCAGGTCCGGGCAGCCGTCCTCGTCCTCGAAGCCGTCCTTGTCCTCGGGCTGGTCCGGGCACCGGTCCACGTTGTCCAGCACGCCGTCGCCGTCGCGGTCCTTGGGGGCCTCCGGCGGGCAGCCGTTGTTCTCCGCCACGCCGGGGATGAGCGGGCACTTGTCCTGCACGTCCAGCACGCCGTCGCCGTCGTTGTCCGGGTCCGGGCAGCCGTCCTGGTCCTGGAAGCCGTCCACGTCCTCGGCCTGCTCGGGGCAGGGGTCGTCCTTGTCCAGCACGCCGTCGCCGTCGTTGTCCGTCTCCTCGATGCTCACCACCACCTGCTGCTGCTGCTGGGGCTGGGTGGGCTGCTGGGGCTGCTCCGGCTGCTGCGGCGTCTCCGGACGGTCGCGCACCAGCACCTGGCGCGGGCCGCAGTTCTTGGACAGCTCCAGGGCGCGCTTCACCGCGGTGTCGGCGTCGCGCACGTGCTGGGCCGCGCGCGAGCTGTTGCCCTGGCTGAGCTCTCCGCGGGCGAAGTCGAGGTTGGCCTCCGCGGCGGCCAGCTCCGCGGGCGCGCAGCGCAGGGCTCCGCCACGGCGGGCGCGCTCCACGTCGGCGGTGAGCACCTCCGTGTCAGCGCGGATCTTGTTGCCGCTGACGCAGGCGAGGGAGGTGAGCAGCAGGGTGAAGAGCGCGGACTGGGTCAGACGCTTCATCGGAGAACGCTCGGGCGTCACGGGTTCTGGGGGCGGCCCTGGGAGTCGCCGCTGTTGGCCGCGGACATGGCCTTCTCACGCGCCTCGTTGGCGAAGCGCGAGGCCTTCACGGCGAAGTCCACGCCGGCCTGGTAGTCCGAATAGCCGACCTCCTCCCGCGCCTTCTGCAGGTAGAGGTTGGCGGCCGTCCACTCGTAGGGGGCTTCCTTCTCCGCCCCGGCGGTGCGCGCGGCCTGGATCTGCACCTCGGCGTCGAGGATGTTGGACGTGGACTTCACGGGGCCACATGCGGTCAGCACGCCCGCGAACGCCAACAGGAGCGACTGCTTCGTCATCACGAGGGCCTCGGTCGACAGAGCGGAGACAGACTGGTCGACGGTCGTATCAATCGCCTCCGGGGGGGTCAAGAATCGGGCGGTTGGCGTGGAGCAGGGGGCCGGGCGGAGGGGTGGACTTTGACGGCGGGTGCCGTGCTTGCCATCGTTCCGCACCTGTGCGTCCACCGTCCGTCCGTGCCCTGCTCGTCGTGCTGCTGTTGCCCCTGACCGCCCTCTCCGGACCGGGGGCCGCGTCCAAGAAGGCCCAGGGCCGCGCGGAGGCGGACATCGTGCTCAACCAGGTGGCCAACGGCGGCCCCGTGCCCGCCGCCACGTCGCGCCTGCGCTTCCTGCGCCAGGAGGCCTACGCGGCCGAGGAGATTGGCCCGCTGCTGCGCACCACGTACGAGGAGCGCACCCGCCGCAACCTGGCGGCGCTGCTGGCGTCGCTGGGCGCGCGCACGGGGGAGGCCACGCTGGTGAAGCTGGCGTCGGACGGCGACAGCACCGTGCGCATGTACGCGGCGCAGGGGCTGGCCCGGCTGGGCAGCCGCAACACCGCCGCCGTGCTGCCGCTGCTCCAGGACAAGAGCAGCGGCGTGCGCCGCGAGGCCGCGCGGGCCCTGGGGGCGTCCCGCAACCCGAAGATGGGCAAGCCGCTGATGGCCGCCGCGAAGGACGAGCAGGAGCTGGAGGTCCGCGCGGCGCTGCTGGAGGCCGCGGGCGCGACCGGCGACGCGAAGCAGAAGGCCGCGCTCAAGGCGTACCTGGACAGCGACTCGGAGAGCACGCGCTTCGCCGCGGCCCGGGGCCTGTGCCGGCTGGGCGCCCCGGAGGGCTTCGCCTTCGCGCAGAAGCTCCTGGGCCACACGGACAAGTTCGTGCGCCGCCAGGGGCTGGTGCTCTTCGAGGGCGTGCCGGCGAAGAAGGCCAGCCCCGTGCTGACGCCGCTCTTGAAGGACGCGGACCGCACCCTGGCCGCCACCGCCGCGCGCGTGCTGTACCAGGGCGGCGATGCCGCGTCGCTGGACTGGCTGGTGCTCGCGTCGTGGAACGCCAAGGGCGAGGAGAAGCTCGTCTACGAGAAGGAGCTGGAGACGCTCCAGCTCGCGGACGACCGGCGCAAGGCCATCCTGCGCAAGGCCGGGGTGGCGCCGTGAGCCCGTGGGGCGTCTGCGCGCTCGCGCTCCTGTCCCAGGCCCCCGCGAAGACCCCGGCCACGCCGGCCGTGCCCCCGGCGCGCGCGGTGCCCGCGTCGCTCACCTCGCCCGCGCATCCGGCGGCCCCGGTGGCTCCCCCCGTGCGGGAGAACGGCTGGAGCGCGCTCACGCCCGAGCAGCGCGCGGCCCTCATCGCCGACAAGGCCGACTCCCCGCTGGCGGAGCGCCTCCTGGGCATGAGCGAGAAGTTCCTCAACACGCCCTATGTCCTGTCGCCGCTGGGAGAAGGGCAGGGCGTGGACCCCGACCCCACCTTCCGCCTGGACGCGGTGGACTGCCTCACCTTCGTGGAGGAGACGCTGGCCCTGGGGCTGGCGCACGGCGAGCCGGAGGTGCCGGCGCTGCTGGAGCGGATCCGCTACGCGAGCACGCCCACCTACGAGGACCGCAACCACCTGATGGAAGCGCAGTGGCTGCCCAACAACATCAAGAAGGGCCTGCTGGTGGACGTGACGCGCAGGTACGCGAAGGAGGACACCGTCTCCGTCACCAAGAAGCTCACCGCGCACACCTGGCAGTCGAAGTCGTCCATGGCGCTGCAACTGCCCCGCGAGCGCCAGCCCGTGGGCACCTTCACCCTGGACATGATTCCGCTGGACAAGGTGCTCGAGCACGCGCGCGGCGTGGCGTCCGGCACCATCCTCGTCGTGATGCGCGAGGACCTGCCGCTGAAGGCCACGCGCATCACCCACCTGGGCTTCGTGGTGCAGAAGAAGAAGCGCACGTACCTGCGCCACGCGTCCAGGGGCGGCTACAACCGCGTGGTGGACGAGGACCTGGAGACGTTCCTCGCCCGCAACGCGCGCTACGACAAGTGGAAGGTGACGGGCGTGAGCCTCTTCGAGGCCCGGCGTCCGCCCGCCACGCTCGCGTCCCAGCCCGCGCCCGCTCAAGGCAGCGCGGACGTGGGCTCACCCTGAGGCGCTAGTACGCGGGAGGCGCGCTGGTGTCGGCCGGGGCCTGGCGCGCCCGCTCGTCCTCCAGCTCCTCTTCCTCCGCCGCGCGGCCGGCCTCGTCCGCGTAGGCGCGCGCCTGGATCTTCTCCTCCTCCAGGAGCCGGGCGGCGCGGACCTGCTCGGTGTCCGGCACCAGCAGCTCCCACCAGGGCAGCAGGTTGCCCGTGGTCAGCTCGTCCACCACGCCCGAGCGGCCGGGGCGCACGATGAGCGGGATGCGGTGCTCGTCCAGCACGTCCACGAAGACCTGGGCCGTCACGGGGTCGTCCGCGATGCCCGCCCTCACGAAGCGGCGTTGATCCAGCTCATGGGGCAGGGGCAGCCCCCGCTCGTGCATCTCCTCCGCGGAGACGAGCGGCGGGTGGTTGGGGCAATCCGTGCAGTCCACGACACTGTCCTGATACTCCGAGCCACACCGTGCGCAGTACCTCATGAAGCCCTCCTGGGCGATGGCTGGAATGTTAGGAACGGCTCGCGCGGATGGCAGGCGGTGCCCCGCGCGAATTTCCCGTCAGTGCCGCGCGGCGTCCCCCAGCTCGCCCACCATGCGGCTCAGGCGCTCCACGTCGATGGGCTTGCGCAACACGGCATCGCAGTAGTCCGCGCCCTCCACCTGTGCGTAGCCGGAGACCAGGACGACGCGGGCCCTGGGCTCGCGCTCCTTCACCTGCTGCGCCAGCTCCGTGCCGTTCATTCCGGGCAGGGATTCATCCGTCACGACGACGTCGGGGTGCGTGGCCTCGAACGCCTTCAGGCCCGCCACGCCGTCCGACGCGGTGGTGACCTCGAAGTCGTCCTCCAGGAGCTCCGCCAGGAGCTCGCGGCTGTCCCCGTCGTCCTCCACCAGCAGCACCTTGATTCGCTCGCCATCCATGCGACTAGAGCAACCCGGTGCGGCGCGGGATTCGTCCAACGCGTCCCGGGCGCGGTGACGTCCGGCCGGCTGCCTCGGGGGAGGGCAGGCGGGAAGGCTTGCGACAGCCCCTCACGGGCGGGCGGGGGACTGCCCATGTTTATGCCCGGAGGTGAATCCATGAAGGTGCAGCTGCGGGGAGTGCATCTGGGGCTGAACGACAACCTGAAGCAGTACGTGGACACGCATCTGGTGGCGCATATCGAACGGTTCGCCGAGGACGAGGCGTCGGAGATCGAAATCGCGCTCGTGGACATCAACGGGCCCAAGGGAGGCGTGGACAAGGAGTGCCGGGTGACGGTGCGCATGCCCGGCCTGGAGGCCGTGCACGTGACGGAGACATCGGAGACGCTGTTCCAGGCCATCGACGCAACGCGTGACCGCCTGGAGAAGGCCATCAAGCGCGCGGTGGAGCGCCGTCGCCAGGGCATGGGGAACAGCGGCATGCCGTTCGACCTCAACGCCGACGCGACGAACTACTAGGCGGCCGGCCGTATCGGGCGTGACAGAACGAAGGGCCCGGGAATTCCGGATGCCAGCCAGGCATCCGGCCCCCGGGTTCCTTCGGGCCAGTTCCTTGCTGGGGTCGAACGGTGGACGCTATAAGCGGACCTCTCACCCCTGGGCTAAAGGACGGCGATGGTCCGCCTCAAGTTCCTGCTGTTCGCACTCCTGGTCCTCGGACTGGGCCTGGCTCACCTCCCGACGCTGTCCGCGCCTCAGCGTGCGCGCGCGGTGGAAGGTGCGTCGCTCCAGGCCGCGTCGGGCACCGGCGAGGTCGCGCGTCGCGTGGATGCACGCCGCGCCGAAGTGCAATCCCTGGCGCTGAAGCTCGCCGGCAGCCCCCAGGTGGCCGCCGCCGTGCGCGCGCTGACGCCCGCGCCCGCGCCGAAGTCCCCGCGCGACCGCTACGGTTCGAAGGACGCGGAGGAGCCGGCCGGGATGCTGCCGCTCACCGCGGAGCGCTTCGGCGCGCTGCGCACCGCCGCGCAGGCCGGTCTGCCCCAGGAGCTCCAGGGCGCGGTGGTGGCGGTGGTGGCCGGCGACGCGGTCTTCCACGCCCGCGCGGGCGCCGAGCCCTCCTCGGACACCGCGGCGCTGGACGTCGCGGCGCTCGCCCGGGCGGGCACGTCCGTGGTGGACGCCTTCGGGGCGCCGCACGTGTTCGCGGCCGTGCCGCTCGCGTGGGGCGGTGAGGGGACCCCTGCTCCGGCGGTGACGCTGGTGGTGGGCGCGCCCCTGGCCGCGGAGGCCGCGCTGCAGGGCGCGCTGGAGACGTCCGGCGCGGCCGCGGTGGGGCTCGTGCAGGGAGACAAGGTGGTGGGCGGCGTGGGCGCGGAGAAGGCGCGGCTGGATGGCGCGCTGCCCCGGCTGACGGCGGGTGCGAAGGACACGGTGCTGGAGTCGGGTTCGCTCCAGGCGCTGGGCCCGGTGCAACTGCCTGCCTTCACCAACGGCGACGCGATGGGCGGCCAGGCGCCGCTGTTCGTGGGCTCGCGCCAGGCGCTGGCGGGCACGCCGTACGAGGTCGTGGTCCTCGCGGGCACGGCGGCGACGCTGGCGCCGCTGGCCGCGTACCAGCACACCGCGCTGCTCGCGCTCGCGGGCCTGTTGGTGCTGAGCCTGCTGTGGACGGCGCTGATGGGCGGGAGCAAGAAGTCCTCCGAGGAGGAGACCGTGTCGGGCGGCTCCGACACGCTGGGCTGGGGCGCGGCGATGGCCGCTCAGCAGTCCGCGCCCCCCGCGCAGCCCGTGAGCACCACGTCTCCGCCGGCTCCGGCCCCCGTGGCCGCTGCCCCCGCGGATCCGTTCGCGTCGAGCGCGCCCTCGGAGCCCGTGTCCAACCCGTTCGGGTCGGCCGCGCACGCGGAGCCTTTGTCCAACCCGTTCGCCTCGGTGGCGCCGCCGGCCGCGGATCCGTTCTCGGGCGCGGATGCGTTCCCCTTCCCGGGGACTCCGGCTCCGGCCGCGGATCCGTTCGCGATGCAGCCGCCTCAGGCCGCCGCGCCGCTGGCGGATCCGTTCGCGATGCCGCCGCCCCAGGCCGCCGCGCCGCTGGCGGATCCGTTCGCGGGCGCGGATGCGTTCCCCTTCCCGTCTCCACCCGCGGCCTATCCGCCGCCGGCCGCGGAGCCGTTCGCGCCGCCTCCGGCGTACGCCCAGGGGGGCGCGGTGCCCTTCGAGCCCCCGCCGGCCGAGCCCATTGCCCCGGCCGCGCCGCGCCACGGCGCGTTCGCCTTCGAGGATCAGCCCACGGCGGCGTACTCGCTCCAGCAGGCGGCCAATCCGTTCGCGCTGGCGGCGGCGCAGTCCTCCGAGCCGGAGTCCCCGGAGACGACGCGCGTGGCGGCGATTCCGCGCGAGCTGCTCCAGGCCAGCACCCGGCCCACGTCGGAGGCCATCCCGATGCCGGCCCCGCGCTCCAGCGGGCCGCAGGCGATTCCGCTGCCCATGCCGGGCGGCAACGGCGCGGCGGCGGCGCTGTCGGAGGAGCAGCACTTCCAGGACGTCTTCCGCGAGTTCGTCACCACGCGCGAGCGCTGCGGTGAGCAGGCGGACGGCCTGACGTACGACAAGTTCGTGCAGAAGCTGCGCAAGAACAAGGAGCAGCTCGTCACGAAGTACGCGTGCAAGACGGTGCGCTTCCAGGTCTACGTGAAGGAGGGCAAGGCCGCCCTCAAGGCGACGCCCGTCAAGGACTGACGGCCGCGCGCCGCCGTGCGGTGCCCGAAGGCCCGGGACCTCTTCCACGAGG
Organism: Corallococcus sp. AS-1-6; assembly: GCF_020037015.1. Lineage (GTDB taxonomy): Bacteria > Myxococcota > Myxococcia > Myxococcales > Myxococcaceae > Corallococcus. Next base: position 334,441 of record NZ_JAIQDE010000004.1, read on the forward strand.
TGCCGGGCCTTCCTGCGTGCGGGCTTCGTGCGTCAGCTCGCGCGGGGGAGCACGACGCTGAAGCGGGCGCCCTGGCCCGGCTCTCCGCCGACCTCCAGGCGTCCGCCGTGCTCCTGGAGGATGCGCGCGGCGATGGCGAGCCCCAGGCCGGTGCCGCCGTCCTTGGTGGTGAAGTAGGGCTCGAAGACGCGGGCGCGGTGCTCCAGGGGGATGCCGGGGCCTTCGTCCTCCACCTCGACGATGGCGTCCGCGTCGGTGCCCTTCACGCGCACGCGCAGGGCGCCGCCCTTGCCCGCCATCGCTTCCTCCGCGTTCTTCACCAGGTTGACGAGCACCTGGGTGAGCTGGTCGCGGTCCGCGCGGGCCACCACGCCTGTCTGGAGCGCGGGGACCAACTGGATGCCCTCGGGGGGGGCGGCGTACAGCGACAGGACGCCCTGGGCCAGCTCTCCCAGGTCCACGGGGGCGAGCTGGGGCTTGGGCAGGCGCGCGAAGCGGCTGAACTCGTCCACGATGCGCCGCAGCCGCTCCACCTCCTCCAGCACCACGCCCGCGCTCTCCTTGAAGAGGGTGGGGAAGCTGGGGTGGCGCGCCTCGTGGGCGGCCATCAGCGTCTCCAGCGACATGCGGATGGGGGTGAGGGGGTTCTTGATTTCGTGCGCCAGCCGCCGGGCGACCTCCTGCCACGCGGCGATGCGCTCGGTGGCCATCAGCCGCTCGGTGGTGTTCTTCAGCTCGGACGTCATGTGGTTGAACGTCCGGACCAGCTCGCCCACCTCGCCGGTGGCGCGGGCCGTCACCTGGACGTCCAGCGCGCCTTCGGCCACGCGGCGGGCGCCGGAGGTGAGGGCCTCCACGGGCCGCGTCATCCAGCGGGACACCAGCAGGCCCAGGAGCGCGGCGAAGCCCAGGCCCAGGCCGGCGAGGAGGAGGAAGGCGCGCATGACGCCCTCCTCGGCTTCGCGCGCGGCGGCGCGGCTGAAGGTGAGGCGCACGGAGGCGGCGTCGCCCAGCGGCAGCACCTGCTCCACGGTGGGCGGGGCGGCGCTGCCCGCGTGCGCGACCTGGGCGCCGCCGGACAGGAGCGTCACGTCGGATTGCGTGAGGCGGGCCAGGTGCTGGGCCAGGCCGTCGTCCAGGACCACGCCGCCCACGGCCCACAGGCGCACGTCGCCGTAGTCCACGGGGCGCGCGGTGACGAGCGCGGGGACCTGGCGCAGGCCCGCGTCGCCCCGCACGTCCACGCGCACGGGCACGGGCCTGGGGGACTTCTCCTTCGTCACGGCGAAGAGGGCGGGGTCCGGGTCGCCGCGCCGGGCGGGCAGGTGGCCGGAGGACAGCACGGTGCCGTTGCGGTCGAAGAGCGTGAGCACGGTGAGGCCGCGGCTCTTCATCAGGCCCTCGGCGGTGTTGGCCTGGATGACGCGCAGGGGGGCGGTGCGCGACTCGCGCACGAGGTCCTCCATGGCGGGGCTCTCCACCAGCTCCTCGACGGCGCGGCGCGCGTTGGCGGCGGAGCGCTCCAGGGACTCCTGCGCGGAGGCGGTGGCGGCCGTCATGCGCGCGTCGAGCTCGCGCGACAGCGTGTCGCGCAGGCGCGTCAGCGTCAGGGGGACGACGACCGCCAGCGGCACCAGCGCGAGCAGGGCGAAGGCGAGCGCAAGCCGGGTCCTCAGGCGCATGCGGGCCCGTCCTTCCCAGGGGCTGCCGAGTGGATGAGGCTCATGGCCGGCCTTCGCCGCCCGAAGCCCATGCGACGGCAGGGGCTGGGCGCCGCAGGTGCAGCCACACCCTCGGGGGGCATGGCCGGCCTCCGCCGCCCGAAGCCCACGCGACGGCAGGGTCTATGCGCCGCATGGGCGGTGACACCCTCGGGGGCCATGGCTGGCCTTTGTCGCCCGAAGTCCACGCGATGCCAGTGCCTGGGCGCCGCATGCGCAGCCACACCTTCGGGGCTCATGGCCGGCCTCCGCCGCCAGTGGCCTCGACGGGGGCGAGCCAGGCGCCTTCGAGCACGGGCAGGCCCTGGGCATCCAGCACCAGCCCGGTTACCTCCGGTGCCGCGCGCAGGGCGAGCCCTTGCGCGTACAGCGGGATGAGGGGCACGGAGGGCGCGAGCGCCAGGGCCCGTTCGCGGCTTCGCGCATCCCGGGCCCCTGCGTCCGTCAGGGCCCCGATGGGCGGCAGCTCCACGCCGAGCAGGTCTCGGCGTCCTCCGGCTTCCAGCACCACCGCCAGCGCGGGACCGGGAACGGGCGGCAGCAGGAACGCGCTCAGCATCAGCTCGAAGTCGCCCTTCGCCTGACGGCTTCGCAGCGCGGCGCGCGACTGCGGCTCCAGCGCGACGGTGTAGCCCTGGTCGTGCAGCTTCACCTGGATGCGTTCGGCCACGGCGCGTTGATCCGCCAGCGCGGCGTCATAGGCGAGCGTCACCTTGCGGGTCGCTCCCGCAGGGGCCGTGGGCCGGGGCCTGGGCCCCTGGGGCATCAGCGCGGGCGGCAGCAGGTTCGCCATGGGCACCGCCGGGCCCCTCACGAACAGGCGCGTGAGGTCCTCGCGGTCGATGGCGCTCTCCACCGCCTGCCGGAAGTCCGCGGGCACCTTCCGGGGGGAATACGCCAGATAGGTCGCGTACAGCCCGGCGCCCGTGAGCGTGTTGTCGTCGGGCGGGGTGCCTAGCACCACCTGCACCTGCCGCGCGGACCACAGCCGCGCGAGGCCCCGCTCATCCGTGGCGGTGAGCGCCAGCCGGTCCACGTACGGACGACCTTCGGGCCACGCGGCCTGGGCCCCCAGCACGCCCCGGCCCTCGGCGCTGAACGGCCCCGACGCGGGCGACGGCGGCGTCGCGAGGGCCGGGTGGCACAGCGCGCGCTCCAGGTCGGGCCATGGAAACGCCAGCGCCAGGTCCAGCGTTGCGCCCGTGGACGTCACCTGACGGCCTTCACCGCGCAGGGGATACAGGAGCGCGCGATACGGAGACGGCGACTCCGTGGCGGACAGCCGCGTCCACGCACGGGCCACGGCGGCCGCGCTGGCCGCGGAGGGCATCGTCACGCGCAGGGCCTGCGGCACGGGGCGCGACAGCTCTCGCGCCAGCGTCGGGTGCACCTGCCCGCCGGAGTCCACGCGGCACACCGGCCGCGTCAACAGCCCCAGCAGCGCGGCCTCCATCGGCGTGTCCGCGAGCGCGGGCTCTCCGATTTCAGGTGGCCCCGCATGCGCCACCCGCAGCTCGCCCCCGTAGCGCGGACGGCTGGCCGCCAGCGCCGGAGTGGAAGCCATCAGCACGAGGCCCGCGAGGGCGGTGCGGATCCTCACGATGCCCTGCCGTCCATACCGCGGTGCCGCCACTGCTGCACGGCGCACCGACTGGCGCGGCGCCCCGCTGGAGCGCGACGCCATCACCGGGACTTCGCCGCGCTCATGAGCCTTCATCACGGTGCATTCTGGCGCGGGAGGACCCACTCGCTCGTGTCGCTGGCGCGCGAGGGCGCGTGTCGTTCGAGCCTTCATCACGGTGCACCCTGGCGCAGGAGGAACAGCTCGCTCGTGCCGTCCGGCTTCCACGAACCCACGATGACTTCACGGCGCTTGTCGCCATCCAGGTCCGCCGTCACCACGTACAGCGCCCGGCCCGGCGGGAGCGCCCCCTGCCACAGGGGCTCGTGCGCCATCGGCGCGTCGGAGCTCAACGACAGCACCCGCAGCACGTCCGGCGACGGCTGGAGCTGCGGTGACGTGGTGAGCAGCTCCGGCGCCCCGTCTCCGTCCAGGTCTCCCAGCGCGCTGCCCGCGCCCAGCCCGGACACCTTCAGCGGCGCGGACGTGGGACGTGCGTAGAGCGACGCCGTGCTGTCCGCGTGCACGAACAGCATGCGCGGCCCCGCGAAGCTCGCCGTGCCGAAGGGCGCGGGCACCGTGAGGCTCCGCCCGTCCGCCAGCCGGACCTCGGGCGCGAACACCGTCTGCCCTGGCACGAACGCTCCGCGCTCCGCCGTCCCCAGCGGCGCGGCGTCCAGCGTCCCCGACGGGCGCAGCGTCCCCTTCGCCTTGTCCAGCACCAGCACCTCGCCGCGCGCGTACCGCGTGCTCCAGGCCGCGAGCCTCGGCGGCCCCGTCAGCACCGCCAGCGCGCCGAAGGGCTCGCGCGTCGTCGCCGAGGCCGCCGCCCCTTCCAGCTCCCGCCGCGCGAGCACCCGCCCGTCCGCGCCGAACACCACCACCTCGTGCTCGGTGAGCGCGGCCACCTCGTCGCGGCCATCGCCATCCAGGTCCCCGGCCGCCAGCGCGGCCAGCGGTGTCTCCAGCCTCGCGAACACCGCGCCCAGCAGGCGCACCGGCCTCCGAGGCTGCGGCCCCGGGCCCGTCACCCCCGACGACGGCGTCCCCACCGCCGCCAGCGCCAGCACCGCGGCGTCGGCCTCCACGCCCTCGGCCACGGCGGCGGCGGGCTTCGGCGGACGCGTGGGCGTGCGGCCGGACCAGAAGTTCACCCACGTGCCCAGCACGTCCCCGCGCGCCACCAGCTCGCCGCCCTCCACGTCCAGCGTGAGCCGCGCCAGCGAGCGGGCTCCCTGTTCGCGGGCGGCGGCCTCGGCGCGCTCGGGCGGGACGTCCAGCACCACCGGCCCCAGGTTCATCGCGGAGAGCCGCGCGGCGAGCAGCGTGCCGAAGGCCCGGCGCAGCTCCGGCGAGCTTCCGGACAGGCAGAGGGCCACGGGCGCCTCCGCGGGCGCGCCGCGGATGGCGTCGGCCACGGCCAGGGCCAGCCGGGCGGAGGCAGGAGGCTCGCGTTCGTCCGACTCCGCGAAGGCGGGCAGGGCGAACGCGAGCGCGAGGACCAGCGACAGGAGCGAGCGACTCACAGCCCCCTTTTGCCACCTTCCTCCAGGAAGTAGTTGTCCGGCGTCACCTGTCCGGGCGGCGGGGCCTCGGCGGTGGGCTGGGTGCCCTCCAGGTAGGGCTCCATCCGGCCCGGGACGGCGTTGCCCGCGAGCAGCCCGCTGACGGGGTCGATGCGCACCTGGGTGACGCCCGGAGGCACCTCGAAGTCGCGCGCGGGCAGGCCCTCCTCCGCCACCCGCATGAAGTTGAGCCAGATGGGCAGCGCCGCCCGGCCACCCGTCTCGCTGCTGCCCAGGGGCGTGTTGTCATCGAAGCCCACCCACGCGCTGGCCACCCAGTCCATCGTGTAGCCGTTGAACCACGTGTCCTTGGACTCGTTGGTGGTGCCCGTCTTGCCCGCGGCGGGGCGGTTCAGCTCCCGCACCGCGCGCGCGCTTCCGTCCTCCACCACGCTGCGCATCAGCGACGTCGTGAGGTACGCCACCGCCGGGGGCAGCGTCTCCTCGAAGGCCGGCTGGTGCTCCTCCAGCACCGTGCCCTTCGCGTCGCGCACGCGCAACAGCGTCAGCGGCTCCGCGTAGCGGCCGTTGGCCTGGAGCGTGGCGTACGCGTTGACGGCCTCCAGCATCGTCACCTCGCCGGTGCCCAAAGCCAGCGTGAGGTTCTCCGGCATGGTGGAGCGGATGCCCGCCCGGCGCGCGAAGTCGATGGCGGTCGCGGGCGTAATCGACTCGATGAGCCGCACGGACACCGTGTTCTTCGACTTGCTCAGCGCCGTGCGCAGCGTCATGGGGCCCTCGAAGCGACCGTCGAAGTTCTTGGGCCGCCACGTCTTGCCCGTGTACGGGTCGCGGATGGACTCCGGCGCGTCGTTCACCATGGAGAGCGGCGTGAAGCGTCCGCTGGCCAGGGCCGCGCCGTAGATGAAGGGCTTGAACGACGAGCCCGGCTGCCGCTTCGCCTGCGTGGCGCGGTTGAACGACGAGCGCTCCGCGTCGTAGCCGCCCACCATGGCCACCACGTTGCGGTTGGCCGGGTTGATGACCACGAGCCCGCCCTGCACCAGGGGCACCTGATCCAACGTGGCCTCCACGAAGGCCGGCGCCGGAGGGGCCTTGAGCACGCGCACGAACACCAGCTCCCCGGGCGTGAACACGTCCGAGATGTTCTTGGGGGCGCTCTTCTTCTTCTGCCGCGCCCAGGTGACGGAGTCGAAGGACACCTCCGCAGTGCGGCCCACCAGGTCCACGCGCGCCACGTTGCGCTTCGTGTCCACCTCCGTGACGTAGCCGGTGAGGCGCAGGCCCTCCTCCATGGGCTTGAGGAGGACCTGTCCCACGCGCTCGCGCTCCGGTGACCGGGCCTCCTCCTCCTCGGAGTCCGTGTCCGCGGCCAGCGCGGCGGGCTGCTGCTCCTCGGCGCCCTCCACCTCCGGCGCGGTGGGCGTCTTCGCCGGAGCCGGGGCGGCGAGCGGCTGCGCGAGCGGCGCCAGGTCCGCGACATACCCCTGGTCCTTCTGGCGGCGGCCGGCCTCCTCGATGCGCTGGACGATGAGCTCGCGGTAGCGCTTCCACTGCGCCTCTTCCAGCCTGCCCTGCGCGCCCCGGTAGCCCTGGCGGCGGTCCAGGGCCTCCAGGCCGTCGCGCACGGCCTGCTCGGCGGTGGCCTGGAGCTTGGGCACGAGCGCGATGTCCACGCGCAGGCCGCCCTCCATCACCATCTTCTCGCCGTAGCGTTCAATCAGCGTGCGGCGGATCTCCTCCGCGTAGTACGCGCCCGCGCTGACCGGCTTGCGCGGCGCGAGCACGATGGGCTTCTCCTTCTCCGCCTCCACCACCGCGCGCGGCACGAAGCCCTGTCCCGCCATCTGCTCCAGCACGTAGCGCTGGCGCGCCTTGGCGCGGGTGATGTTCGCCACGGGGTTGATGCGGTGCGGAGACTGCACGGTGCCCGCGAGCACGGCGGCCTCGCCCACGGACAGGTCCTTCGCGTGCTTGCCGAAGTAGAAGAGCGCGGCCTCCTCCAGGCCGTAGCGGCGCTGCCCGAAGTACACGCCGTTGATGTAGAGGCTGAGGATCTGATCCTTCGTGAGCGCCTGCTCCAGGCGAGGGGTGAGGATCCACTCGCGGATCTTCCGGCCCAGGCTGCGCTCGGGCGTGAGCAGCATGTTCTTCACCACCTGCTGCGTGAGCGTGGACGCGCCGGACTTGCGGCTGCCGGGGATGAGGTTCTTCACGCCCGCGCGCAGGATGCCGAAGGGGTCCAGGCCCTCGTGCTTGTAGAAGTCCGCGTCCTCGGCGGCGAGGAACGCGTTGCGCACGTGCGGGGGCAGGTCCTCCATGCGCACGAGCGTGCGGCGCTCCAGCGCGTACTCCGCGCAGAGCGAGCCGTCCGCGCACGTCACCTTCGTCACCTGCGGCGGCTGGTAGTTGCGCAGCGACTCCACGGAGGGCAGGTCGCGGCTGAAGTAGACGTACGTGCCCACGCACACGCCGATGAGGAGCACCAGCCCGACGGCGCCCAGCACCAGGAGCCGCTTCGTCCAGCGCCACAGCGCGGCGCCGAAGCCGCCCTTCCGGGGCGGCGGGGCTCCGGTCAGGGCCGGGGGGAGGGGCTCGGGAGGAGGAGGCATCGGTCGGGCCGGAGTCATGACGCTCGTGAAGGCTGGATGAAGGACTGGAGGTTAGACCGGGGGGCGGGCGGGGTGAACCCGTCCGGGCCATCCCCCCGGAAACGGGGCTGTTTCCTGGCTGCCCGCCCTACGGCGCGGCGGGCGGGAGCGGCTCCGGCGTGACAGGACCCGCCGGGGCGGCCCGGGCCACGCGGCCCACCCGCTCCGCGTTGACGCGAGCCTGCACGTAGCGAGGCGACAGCCGGGTGGCGGCGGCGTAGGCGGACCGGGCCTCCTCCAGCCGGCCCAGGCGCTCGCAGGCGACGCCCAGGTTGTTCTGCACGTAGGCCACGTTCGGCAGGAGGCTGGCGGCCTGGGTGAGGACCTCCACGGCGCGCGCGTTGTCGTTGGCGCGCAGGTAGGCGAAGCCCAGGTTGTTGAGCGCGTGGCCGTGCTCGGGGTCCAGGTGCACCGCCTGCTGGAAGCGCAGGATGGCGGAGGTGAGCTCATGGGCGCCCAGGTGCGCGCGGCCGAGCACCTGGTACACCTCCGGGTCTTCCGGGTCGCGCAGCAGCGCCTCCTCGCCCACGCGGACGGCGTCCGGGAAGCGGCCCTCCGACACCAGCAGCCGCGCCTGCTGCACCAGCGCCCCCGCGTCATGGGGCTCCGCCTGGCCCAGCCGGGCGTACGCGTCGATGGCGAGCGGCGTGTCCCCGGCCAGCCGGGCCGTGCGCGCGAGCTGCGCCAGGGCGTCCGTGGCGCCCGGGTCGTCGTGCAGCGCGCGGCGCAGCTCCGTCACGGCGCCGGACACGTCCCCCAGCTCGCGCAGGCCCTGGGCGCGGGCCACGTGGTCCACCCGGCGGGCGTGCGTGTGCGGCAGCGCCAGGGCGTCGCCGGGGACGGGAGCCTCCGCCGGGGCGGCCTCGTCCACGGGGCGCGGGGCGGCCATCAGCGGGGGCTCGTCGCCGGTGGCCTCCAGGGGCAGGGTGGGCGCGGCGGCGACAGGGGCCTGTCCCGCGCGGGCCTCCAGGGCGTGGGAGAGCCAGGGCTTGAGCAGGCGGGGCAGGGGGACGTCCTCCCAGGCGGCGAGCCCCAGGGCGGCGAGCGCGGCGGGGATGAGGGCCTTGCGAAGCGCGGGCGGCACGGTGAAGCGCCGGAAGGAGGCGGGGCGACGGGACCGGGTGCGCGTCTTCGGGTTCATGGCCCTCCCCTACTGCGACCGGTGTGCCAACGGGTTTTCCCTCTGGGGGACGGCGGGTGTGTCCCTGGGGCCACAGGCGCGAGGGGAAAAGCGTGGCAGGGGCGTGGGCCGCGTGCGACGGTCCGCGCCGCATGCGAATCGCGACCTGGAACGTGAACTCGGTGAGGGCCCGGCAGCAGCGGTTGGTCAACTGGCTGAAGAGCGCCCAGCCAGACGTGCTGTGCCTGCAGGAGCTCAAGTGCACCGACGCGGACTTCCCCTTCGACGCGGTGAAGGAGGCGGGCTACTTCGCCGCGGTGCACGGGCAGAAGACGTACAACGGCGTGGCCATCCTGGCGAAGACGGAGCCCACGGACGTCATCCGGGGCCTGTCGGACGGGGTGGATGACACGCACGCGCGCTTCATCTCCGCGACGGTGAATGGCATCCGGGTGGTGAGCGCGTACGCGCCCAACGGGCAGCAGGTGGACTCGCCGGCGTACGTGTACAAGCTGGAGTGGTACCGGCGGCTGCGGAACTACCTGGACACGCGCCACAAGCCGGACGACCTGGTGGTGATGGGCGGGGACTGGAACATCGCGCCGGACCCCATCGACGTGTACGACGTGGCGCAGTGGGAGGGGCAGACGCTCTTCACGTTGCGCGAGCGCGACGCGCTCCAGCAGGTGTGTGCCTTTGGGTTGACGGACGCGTTCCGCAGGCTGCACCCGGACGTGCAGAAGTTCTCCTGGTGGGACTACCGGATGCTGATGTTCCCCAAGAACAAGGGCGTGCGGATCGACCACCTGTTCCTCACGGCGCCGCTGGTGCCAAGGCTCACGGCGTGTGACGTGGACCGCGAGGAGCGCAAGGGACAGCAGCCGTCGGACCACGCGCCGGTGTGGCTGGAGTTGAAGGACTGAGTAGAGTCGGAGGCATGTCCGTCCTCCGACTTGAATGCACGAAGTGCGACCAGACGTATGCGCCGGGCAAGGTGTGGAACCTGTGCACGGCGTGTCAGGCGCCGCTGTTCGCGCGCTACGACCTGGAGCGCGCGGCGAAGACGTTGCGCAAGGAAGCGCTGCCCGGACGTGAGCGCTCCATGTGGCGCTACCACGAGGTGCTGCCGGTGGATGCGCCGGCACAGCGCCTGACGTTGGGAGAGGGCTTCACGCCGCTGCTGCCCGCGCCCCGGCTGGGTTCATGGCTGGGCTTGCAGCGGGTGTGGGTGAAGGACGAGAGCGGCAATCCGACGGGCTCCTTCAAGGCGCGAGGCCTGTCCGCCGCGGTGTCCATGGCGAAAGTGCTGGGCGCGAAGGCGGTGTGCCTGCCCTCCGCAGGGAACGCGGGCAGCGCGCTGGCGGCGTACGCGGCGCGAGGCGGGATGGAGGCGCACGTCTTCGTGCCGAAGGACATCGCGTCGCTGTTCCTGATGGAGACGCGGGCGTACGGCGCGCACGTGGAGACGGTGGACGGGCTCATCTCCGACGCGGGCCGGGTGTGCGCGGGGCTGGCGAAGGAGCATGGCTGGTACGAGTGCGCCACGCTGAAGGAGCCCTACCGGGTCGAGGGCAAGAAGACGATGGGCTACGAGCTGGCGGAGCAGCTCGGGTGGACGCTGCCGGACGTCATCCTGTACCCGACGGGTGGGGGCACGGGGCTCATCGGGATGTGGAAGGCCTTCGAGGAGATGGAGGCGATGGGGCTGATTGATTCGAAGCGGCCCCGGATGGTGGCGGTGCAGGCGGAGGGCTGCGCGCCCATCGTGAAGGCGCACGCGGAAGGCAAGCCGGACGCGCCCATGTGGCAGGGCGCGACGACGCACGCGCACGGCCTGCGGGTGCCCAAGGCACTGGGGGACTTCCTCATCCTGCGCGCGGTGAAGGACAGCCACGGCACGGCGGTGTCGGTGACAGAGGCGGAGATCGTCCAGGGCACGAAGGACGCCGCCGCGGCGGAAGGCCTGTTCATGGCGCCGGAGGGCGGCGCGTGCGTGGCGGCGCTCAAGAAGCTCCAGGCCGCCGGGGACGTGAAGCCGGAGGAGACGGTGGTCGTGTTCAACACGGGCACGGGCTTCAAGTACGTGGAGAACATGGCGCCACTGTGGTGAGCCGCAGGATGACGAGGCTCCTCGCGGTGGGTTTGTGCGTGTTGCTGGCAGGGTGCGCATCCGCGCCCTTGCCCGCGATGGAGGACTGGAGCGCGGCGGAGGACGACGCCTGCGAAGGGCACGACCGGTGCGTGGCGCTGGTCTGTGCGGATGATCTCTGCGGGCTCTATCACTGCGAGGACACCGGTGTGTTGCTGGCACGGGGAGGCATCCGGCCTCCCGTGTCGTCAGCGGCACCCGGTTCAGGTCCCCGGCGCAACTGGGGCAGCGCCCAGTCCCTCCCGGGTGACCGTGAAGCCATCTTCATCATCCGCTGGTACAACCATCCCGCCCCTTCTCCGCCTCCCGATGGCAGGAAGCCCTCCGGCTCGGGATGGGTGAAGCACCACCTCTACCCCCAAGAGGGACGTCTCGCAGAGTTCTTCAAGCTGCGGGGCGGCATCAACGTGCATGACTTCACGATGGTCATTCCCCGCGCGGAGCATGTGCGAATCCATGGGCCGGGAGGACGAGGCGGGCCTTGGAACAAGACCTGGAGGACATTCGCGGAGCAACATCCGTTCGCGACGCCGCAACAGATCCAGAACCAATTGGCCCGAATGATTGTCGACTTCAACCTCATGGGCCCCATCGTCCCGTACTACTTCATGCAGTGATAATCGGGGGACCTCGTGAAGTTCTTCTGGCTGAGGGCCGCTGAAGGGCCGCGCTTCACCGGATTCATCAATGGCACGCACCGATGGGGACTGCCGGGAGGCTTGTGTCCCGTGTGTGGGTCAAGCCCCGGTGGATTGGGAGAGGCCTATCCCTCCGTGGATCTGTCGGGCTGGTCCCACCGTGGAGAACTCGATGAGGCACGGCAGGTTCCGCTCGAGGAGTACGAGCGACTGCGTGAGCTGGTCCGGCTCCAGGTTCCCTTCGAAGCTCCACTGCTGCCTGGTGCCGAGTTCGGGCCTCTCATCGGCAAGGCCTCCGGTAAGTGGAGTGCGCTCGATCTACCAGACCCTTGGACCCTGGTGATGCGGCGCGAGACCGTGGACCAACTGCGCGAGGCGGGCATCGCTCTTCGCGTCAGCAAGATGGACCTGCGATTCCGGAGCAAGACCGAGGTGGATCTGCGGTTGGTTGAGATCCATTGCCGGGGCCGTCTCCACGACAGTTGCTTCCCTGGTGGGCGGGACCGCCCCTGCGAACGGTGCGGACGTCAGGGCAACCCCCTTCCAGAGACGCCCATCCTGAACGGGCGAACGCTGCCAACGGACCTGGACCTGTTCCGCTTGACTGACTTCACCACCGTCATCATCGCCACGGAGCGCTTCGTGGACGCCGTGAACCGCCTTGGATTCGAAGGCGTCGTGTTCAAGGAGCTCCCCGTCCTCTGACCTACGGCGCCACGTTCAGCCGCGTCCAATCCGCGGCGACCTGGAGCTCCAGCACGCCGTCCTCGAAACGGTGTGCCCGGGCACCCGTCACGTGCCGCACGGACGTCAACCCATACACCCGGATCGTCTCCTCCACCCGCGCCCGAGCGAGTGTCCCCAGCTCGCTCCGCTCCAGTCGCAGCGCCCCCGCGGTCACTCCGCCGCGCAGCTCCGTGAGCCGTGACTCGCCGTAGCCGTCTCCCGCGTCCTCGTAGAGCCGGCCATATATCTCCGGCGCCGCGTGCACGTGCCACTCCAGGTGCTTCCAGTTCGCGTCCGTGGTGTGCATCGCGGGCCGTGTCAGCGCCACCGCGCCTCCCGCGCGCAGCCACACCGGCACCGTGTCCAGCGGCCCGTCCGCGATGACGTGCCGGCCTCCCTCGCGCACCTCTCCCGTCCGCTCCAACCCCGGCCACTCCAACCATGCCCCCGCCGGCAGGTACGCCAGCCGCTTCGTCTGGCCGGGCCGCACCACCGGCGCCACCAGCAGGTCCCTTCCGAACAGGAACTGATCAAACGCGCCGGCTGCCTCCGCGTCCCCGGGCGCCTCCATCAACAGCGGCCGCAGCGGCGCGAGCCCCGTCTCCGACGCCTCGTGCATCAGCGTGTACAGCGTGGGCAGCAGCCGGTACCGCCGCTCCAACGCCGCTCTCGCCAGTGTCAGGTACGGCTCTCCGAATCGCCACGGCTCCTGCGGCGACGTTCCCTTGCCCGCGTGGTTGCGCATCAACGGGTAGAAGGTGCCCGTCTGCATCCAGCGCACCAGCAGCTCGCCGTTCGCCCGGCCGATGAAGCCCGGGATGTCCACCCCCGTGTGTGCCACCGCCGCCAGGCCCAGGCCCATCAACATGGGCAGCGATGTTTCCAACTGCGTCCAGTGGCTGGAGTTGTCCCCCGTCCACACCGCCGAGTAACGCTGGATGCCCGCGAACCCCGCACGCGTCAGCAGGAAGGGCCGGGCCTCCGGTCGCAGCTCGCGCAGGCCCTCGAACGCGCCCTTCGCCATGCCCAACGCGTAGACGTTGTGCACCTCCAGGTGCCGCTTCTCCCCGTGGCGCGCGTCGTACGGCAGCGTCTTGCCCTCCACCGTGCCGATGCCTTCCGCGCGCTCGCTCGTCAGCGTGAGGATGCCCACGTCCGGCTGCACGCCGAAGCACGACGGCTCGTTCATGTCATTCCAGAACCCCGCCATGCCCAGCGCCACGAAGTCGCGATGCAGGCCGCCCCACCAGCGCTGCACCTCCGGCCGCGTCAGGTCCGGGAACACCGCGGGCTTGGGCCACACCTCGCCCACCAGCACGTCGCCCCGGTCGTAGCGCACCAGGTGGTCGCGCGCCTTCGCTTCCTCGTACACGCTCCAGCCCGGCTCCAGCTTCAAGGCCGGGTCGATGATGGGCACCAGCCGCACGCCCTGCGCCGCCGCCTCGCGCACCAGGCCGGCCGGGTCCGGGTAGCGCGCCCGGTCCCAGGTCCAGACCTTGTACCCATCCATGTAATCGATATCGAGATACACGCAGTCCAGCGGCAGGTCCCGCTGCCGGTAGCCCTGGATGACGCCCCGGATGTCCTGCGCGTTCTCATAGCCCCAGCGGCTCTGCTGCGCGCCCAGGCTCCACAGCGGGGGCAGGGGAGGCCGCCCCGTCAGCGCCGCGTACCCGCGCACCACGTCCGCGGGCAGGGGCCCCGCGAAGAGGTAGCAGTCCAGCTCCGGCCCCCACGACTCCCACGCCACCCGCGACGCGTCCGCGAGCGCCACGTCCACCTCCGAGCGCCAGGACTCGTCCAGGAAGAACCCCCACGCCACGCCGTCGCGCAGGCCCACGAAGAACGGGATGGACTGGTAGAGCGGATCCGTGTCCGGGTGGTGCGGCACCACGTCCGTGTTCCAGAACGTGAAGTGCATGCCGCGCTTGTCCAGCGGCCCCACCTTCTCTCCGAACCCCAGGTAGCGCTCGCCCTCGGGTGCCCGCAGCTTCAGCCGCGTGCGGTGCCGGCTCATCGGATACACGGCCTGCACCTCGCCGGACACCTCCACGCAGCGCGCCAGCTCCCGCCCCCGCGCGTCCCGGAAGCGCCACGTCCCCGACTCCACGTCCACCTCCAGGGACACGCCCTCCGCCGTCACCCGCGCGAGCTCGCCGTCGCGCTCGACCTTCACGGGGTGGCCCCCCTCGGCGATGACGGACCAGGACCGCTTGCCGGGCAGCTCGGGATGGAGGAAGCCTGTCTCCGACGACACCGGCGCGTGCCTCAGCCGCAGCACCCCGGGCAGCGGACACGACACCTCCAGGACGGCGTGCCGGCCGGACAGGCGCAGCCGGTGGGATTCGACGTGGGCGTCAGCGACGTGCATGGCCCGCAATCTAGGGAGCGCGCGCGGCCCGCACCCGCCTTTCCTTCCCGGCCCGTGCGATGCTGGCCACTGTCATGACGCCGCCCCCTGATCCGCTGCCGTTCCCGGACAGCCTCTGCCACCGCTGCGCCGCGCCGCCCCGCTACGTCCAGACGCGGACCTCCACGTTCATCATGTGCCCGCTCCTGCCCCAGAAGTACGCGCCCCAGCCCGTGCGCGCGTGCTCGCTGTTCCGCCCGCGCGAGCCCGGCGCCACCCCGGCGTAGCGCCCCGGTCTCCAGCGCCGAGCAGGCAGCGGAGCGGCGCGGGCCATTCCCCGCGAGCCATCCGTACCTTTGTCCCCAGCAAAGGAGCCTTCATGGCCAGCCGGCGCAAGACCCACGCCGCTCCCCGGCGCAAGCACGCCGCCGCCACGCCCGCGAAGCGCGCCGCGCGAAAGCCCCACGCGTCCGCCAGCGCGAGCAGCCGCTATACGAACCCCGCCCTGCGCGAGCGCCTCAAGAAGCGCATCATGAAGAGCGACAAGGGCGGCCGCGCCGGCCAGTGGAGCGCGCGCAAGGCCCAGCTCCTCGCCGCGGAGTACAAGAAGGCCGGCGGCGGCTACCGGGGCTCCCGCGGCACCGCGCAGCGCCACCTGTCCTCCTGGACGAAGGAGAAGTGGCAGACCCAGGACGGCCGCACCCGCGCCCGCCACGGCCGCACCACCGCGCGCTATCTTCCGAAGGAGGCCTGGGCCCACCTGAGCCCGGCGCAGAAGAAGGCCACGGAGCGGCGCAAGCGCGCGGGCTCCCGGGCGGGACGCCAGTTCGTCGCCAACACGCCCGCCGCACGCCGGGCGAGGAAGCAGGCCTCGAAGCGCTAGCCCGCGCCGCCCGGTCCTCCCTTCATTCCGGGGGCGTGCGACAGGTCCCACCAGGACGGCTCGCGCTCGTGGCATAGAGTGCGGACCTCCTGGGTGTGGGGAACGCTCACGCTCCGGGAGACGGGGAGGACGTCATGGACTGCGACTGGCTCATCATCGGCTCGGGATTCGGCGGCAGCGTCAGCGCGTTGCGGCTCGTCGAGAAGGGCTACCGCGTGGTGATGCTGGAGAAGGGCCGGCGCCTCCAGGGCCAGGACTTCCCCAAGTCCAACTGGAACCTGAAGCGCTGGCTGTGGATGCCCCAGCTCGGGTGGCGGGGCCTCTTCAAGATGACCTTCTTCCGCCACGTCACCGTGCTGTCCGGCGTCGGCGTGGGCGGCGGCTCGCTCGTCTACGCCAACACGCTGCCCATCCCACGGGACGACTTCTTCGACGCCGCCTCCTGGGGCCACCTGGCGCCGTGGAAGCAGGAGCTCGCGCCGCACTACGCGACCGCGCGCCGGATGCTGGGCGCCACCGTCAACCCGCTCAACACCTTCCCCGACCAGGTGCTCAAGGAAGTGGGCCAGGACCTGGGCCGCACCGACTTCCAGCCCACCACCGTGGCCGTCTACTTCGGCGAGCCCGGCGTCACCGTGAAGGACCCCTACTTCGGCGGCGAGGGCCCGGATCGCACCGGCTGCAACGCGTGCGGCGGCTGCATGCTGGGCTGCCGCAACAACGCCAAGAACACGCTGGACAAGAACTACCTCTACTTCGCGGAGAAGAAGGGCCTCACCCTCCACGCGGACACCGAGGTGACGTGGGTGCGCCCCCTGCCGGAGGGCGGTGGCTACGAGGTGACGGCGAAGCAGGGCACCGGCCTCTTCAAGAAGACGCGCCGCTTCACCGCGAAGCACGTCATCTTCGCGGGCGGCGTGCTGGGCACCCTGGACCTGCTGCTCAAGCTCAAGGACGCGCCCAACGGCCTGCCGAACCTCTCCGAGCGCGTGGGCGACGGCGTGCGCACCAACTCCGAGGCGCTCATCGGCATCGTCAGCGGCAGGAAGCAGAAGGACCGCGACCTGTCCCGGGGCATCGCCATCGGGTCCATCCTCCACACCGACGAGCACTCGCACCTGGAGCCCGTGCGCTACCCGGAGGGCTCCGGCTTCTTCCGCCTGCTCATGGCCCCCCACGTCCCCGGCGCCACCGCGTGGACGCGCGTGGCCCGGCTGGTGGGGCTGCTCGCGCGCCGCCCCCTGCGCTTCCTCCAGGCCTGGTTCGTCCCGGACTTCGCGCGCCGCACGATGATCCTCCTGTACATGCGCACCATGGAGGGCCACCTGCGCATGCGCCGCGGCCGGGCGCTCACCACCGGCTTCCGCTCCGGCCTCACCACCGGCCTGCAGGAGGGCCCCGCGCCCACCGCGAACATGCCGGAGGCCTTCGACCTGGCGAAGCGCGTGGCCGACAAGCTGGACGGCTTCCCCATGACCATGGTCAGCGAAACGCTCATGGGCATCCCGACCACCGCGCACATCCTGGGCGGCGCGTGCATGGGGGACTCCCCAAAGACAGGCGCCATCGATGCGCGCCACCGCTTGTATGGCTATGAGGGGCTGTACGTGGTGGATGGCGCGGCCATCTCCGCCAACCCGGGCGTCAATCCCTCGCTCACCATCACCGCGCTCGCCGAGCGCGCCATGACCTTCATCCCCGCCGCCCGGGAGCTGCCCCGGGGCGACGAGGACGCCACGCTCGAAGCCCCCCCGCGCGCCCACGCCGCCATCTCCTGACACGCCCCCAGGGGCCGTGTACGCGGATGCCCCCTGCGCCCCCCTGGGACTCCTGGGCGGGCGCCAGTGATCAGACGTGAGCGCGGGACTCGTACCGCGGTCCTGATTCCCGCGTGTTCGGTGGACGCGGGGATGGCCTGCTTGTCATTGTTGGCTGCGAATGAAAGGGATGCCGCCACCCGGGCGGCGTCCCACACCGTCGGCGTGGGTGGGAGCCGGCAGTGTTGAAGCACGGGCACTCCAGGTGCCCCCAGGCAGCATGGCTGGGCTGAAGAGTTCCGTGTAGTTCCTATTTTGCAGGATTAGTCGCTTTCGCCACCAGTCCGGTCGGGTGAAGAGATGACTCCGTTCATGTCTGCCTTTTCCATTCATGCTCCGGTGCATGTCTCCGCTGGCCTGGAGGGCCGGGCGGCGGCGCTGCTGGCGTTGCAGTTGCGCGAGTCGCGCAAGCGGGTGGACGGCCTGTTCACCTGGTTGATGTTGGGGCAGTGGGCGGCGGCGGTGCTGGTGGCGGTGTTCGTGTCTCCCTATGGGTGGGAGGGCAAGGTGCGCGCGGTGCACCTGCACGTGCAGACGGCGGTGCTGCTGGGCGCGGCGCTGAGCGTGTTCCCGGTGATGCTCACGCGGCTGCACGCGGGACAGACGGCGACGCGCCACGTGGTGGCGGTGAGCCAGATGCTCTGGTCCGCGCTGCTCATCCACCTGACGGGGGGCCGCATCGAGACGCACTTCCACATCTTCGGCTCGCTGGCGGTGCTGTCGTTCTACCGCGACCCGAAGGTGCTCTTCACCGCCAGCCTGGCCATCGTCGCGGACCACTGCCTGCGCGGCGCGCTGTGGCCGGAGTCCGTCTACGGCCAGCTTCATCCGGAGTGGTGGCGCTTCCTGGAGCACGCCTTCTGGGTGGCCGCCATCGACGTGGTGCTGGTGGTGGCCTGCCGGGACGCGCTGCGCGAAGTGGGGGAGCGGGCCGCCCGCCAGGCCCTGGCGGAGGCCACCATCGAGGAGGAGCTGGCGCTGCGCGCGGGCCAGTTGGACGCCGCCGTGCGCGAGGTGCACGCCGTCCGCGGCCACGCGGAGCAGATGGAGCGGCTGGCGTCGCTGGGGCAGCTCACCGCCAGCGTCAGCCACGAGCTGCGCAACCCGCTGGCGGCCGCGCGCACCGCGCATGCGTTCGTCCTGCGCCGGCTGCGCAAGGCGGAGACCCTGCCCGCGGATCCGCGCATCGCGCGCTTCCTGGACATCATCGACCGGGAGCTGCAGGCGTGCTCGGTCATCATCTCCGACCTGCTGGACTACGCGAAGGGCCGGCCTCCGCGCCGCACGCCCTGTCCGCTCAAGCCGCTGGTGGAGGAGGCCATCAGCGTGGTGCCGTGCCGCGAGGGCGTGCGCGTGGACAACCAGGTGCCGGACGGGCTGCCGGTGCCGCACCTGGACCGCGAGCAGTTCCGCCAGGTGCTGGTCAACCTCATCCAGAACGCGGTGGAGGCCATCCCGGCGGAGCGCTCCGGGACGGTCTGCGTGCACGCCGACGCGCTGGGGGACGGCGGCTGGCGCCTGCGCGTGACGGACGACGGGCCGGGCATCCCCGCGTCGCTCCTGGAGCGCATCTTCGAGCCCATGTTCACCACCAAGCTGCGCGGCACCGGGCTGGGGCTCGCCATCGTGAAGCGGCTGGTGCAGGGACATGGCGCGCGCATCCAGGCGGAGAGCGACTTCGGCCACGGCTCGCGCTTCACCGTCCTCTTCCCTGAGGCGTCTCTTCTCTGAAGCATGCGCACCTGCTGCCGCGGCGCATCCCGGAAGAGAGCAGCGTCACGTTGGCGATTCGCACGTGGGGCGTGGGCCCACGCGATAACGGAGGCAGGCATGCAGGTACAGGCGAAGCCGTACCCGGAGGCGGGGGCGGTGGATGCGGACTGGGCGGTGCGGCGCATGGCGGCGACGGAGCTGGACACCGCCCGGGGGATGTTCTTCCTGGGGGTGCTGGAGACGGTGCGCACCGGCGCGGGCGAGGAGGCGGTCGCCGCCTGCAGGGCCGTCACCGACGAGCGCCGCTTCGTGGGCTTCTTCAACTACCCGGTGGCCAGCTTCCTCAAGCTGGCGCAGGTGGCGGCGCGGCAGTTGTCGCCCCGGTGGGGCGGGGCCGACGAGGCGCTGCGGCAGATGGGGATGCAGGCCACGCGCAGCTTCCTGGAGTCCGCGGTGGGGCGCACCTTCCTGCTGCTCGCCGCGGGGGATGCGCGCAAGCTCGTGACGAACCTGCCGTCCGGCTACCAGATGGCGGTGAGCTACGGGGAGCGCACCGTCGACTGGAGGGGAGAGGGGGACGCGCTGTTCGTCATGCGGCGCGACTTCATGCCGCCGGCCTATCACGAGGGCGTGCTGCGCGAGGTGCTCACCATGGTGGGGGCGCGCAACCCCCGGGTCCAGGGGCGCAAGCTGGGCCTGCTGGACACCGAGTACCACATCTCCTGGGAGGCCCCCGTCGCGCTGCCCACGGAGGCGCCCAAGGTGTCCCGCTGGCGGATGTTCCAGTAGGGGGCGCGGGGACCGGGAGTTGGGGCCCGGTCCCCCTGGGCGTCGCGCCCGCGGAGGGCGCGGGAACTTGCGCCCCCCGTGCGGGGGAGCACGATGGCGGGGCTCTCCTCGTACCGGGAGGTCTTCTCCGCGTGAGCCGCAATGACAGTCAGGAACGGACGGAGCGCTGGCGCCAGCTCCTGTCGGACGCCCGCGTCGGGTCGGGGCCGCGCTCCGCGCAGACGGAGGACGCCGCGCTCCGGCAGCTCGACGAGCGCAATGACTACTCGCGGGACTACGACCGCATCGTCTTCTCCAGCGAGTTCCGCTGCCTGCATGACAAGACGCAGGTGTTCCCCCTGTCGACGAGCGACTACACGCGCACGCGCCTCACGCACAGCATCGAGGCGTCCTGCGTGGGCCGCTCCCTGGGCCACCAGGCCGGGCTGGGGTTGAAGGCGCAGGGCGTGGAGCTGGATCCGTCGCACCTGGGCACCATCGTGGCGGCGGCGTGCCTGGCGCATGACATCGGCAACCCGCCGTTCGGACACTCGGGGGAGGCGGCCATCCAGCACTGGGTGGGGCAGCGGCTCTCGCCGCCGGGGGAGGGGAGGAAGAGCCCGTTCGCGACGGAGGCCGAGTGGCGCGACCTGCGCGACTTCGAGGGCAACGCCCAGGGCTTCCGCATCCTCAACCGGCTCCAGTCGCGCGAGCGCCGGGGCGGGCTGCGCTACACCGCCGCGACGCTGGGGGCCATGAGCAAGTACCCGCGCCCGTCGGTGCTGCCCGGCTCGCGGCAGAAGACGAAGGGCGTCGTGTCGGAGAAGAAGTTCGGTTACTTCCAGGACGACGTCGACCTGGCGCTGGAGGCCTACCGCGCCACGGGCCTGCGCGAGCGCGAGCCCGGCGTGTTCAGCCGCCACCCGCTGGCCTTCCTCGTCGAGGCGGCGGACGACATCTGCTACGCGGTCATCGACCTGGAGGACTCCGCGAAGCTGGGGCTGGTGCCCATGGAGCGCGCGTGCCAGTTGCTGGAGTCGGTGCTGCCGGAGCCCACGGCCCGCAAGCCGCCCCGGCACCTGGAGACGCGCATGGCGCAGGCGCGGGCGCGGGCCATCGGGAAGCTCATCCCGCAGTGCGTGGAGGCCTTCGTGGAGCACGCGCACGAGCTGGAGGCGGGGCGGACGGAGACGTCGCTCACCGCGCTCAAGCCCGACGTGCGCGCGCGGCTGGAGGAGATCACCGACTTCACCCGCGAGCACGGCTACTGGAGCGAGCGCGTGCTCCAGATTGAGAGCGCCGGCTTCAAGACGCTGGGCGGCCTGCTGGACATGTTCGCCCTGTCGGTGGTGGCGGAGACACCCAACGCGGAGGAGAAGAAGCTGCGGCAGCTCCTGCCCCTGGAGTGCTTCCAGCGCCCGGAGTTCGCGGCGGCGGATGAGGCGGCGCAGCGGCCGTTGCGGCGGGACGAGGCCATCCAGCGGCTCACGCCGTACCAGCGGCTCCTGTGCGTGACGGACTACATCACCGGCCTGTCGGACAGCCGCGCGGTGGAGCTGTACCAGCGCCTGTCCGGCATCCAGCTCCCCACGTAGGCCCTCGGGCGCGGCGAGCGTGCGGCGCCGGCCGCCGGGCGCTACGCTTCACCCCCATGTGTGGCCGAGTCACCGTCCGGACCTCCCCCGCGCAGCTCGTCGCCGAGCTGGAGCTCGCGGGCGCGCGCGCGACGCTGGAGCGCGAGCGCTTCAACCTCTGTCCCACGCAGCTCTTGCCCGTGGTGCCCAACGACGGCGCGCGGCTGCTGGACGTGTTCCGCTGGGGGCTCATCCCGTCCTGGGCGAAGGACGCGTCCATCGGCAACAAGCTCATCAACGCGCGCGGTGAGACGGTGGCGGAGAAGCCCAGCTTCCGCTCGGCGTTGAAGCGCAGGCGGTGCCTGGTGGTGGTGGACGGCTGGTACGAGTGGAAGCAGTCCACGAAGCCCAAGACGCCGTACTTCTTCCACCACCGCGAGGGCAGGCCGCTGGCCCTGGCGGGGCTCTGGGAGGAGTGGACGGCGCCGGACACGGGCGAGGTGCTGCGCACCTGCACCATCATCACCACCGGCCCCAACGCGCTGATGGCGCCCATCCACGACCGGATGCCCGTCATCCTGTCGCCGGAAGGCCAGGCGGTGTGGCTGCGCCCGGAGCCCCAGGAGGCGTCCGTCCTGCTGCCGCTGCTCGTCCCCGCGCCGGAGGCGCCGCTGGACGTCCACGAGGTGTCGCGCGGGGTGAACTCCCCCGCCAACGACGGCCCGGAGTGCGTGGCCCGCGTCGCGGCCTGAGCCGGCGCTATCCCGCGGAGGGGCCCTCCTTCTTCGCCGGAGACGGGTAGTAGGGCGCCACGGCCTCCTTGAAGAGCTCCATGTGCAGGGGCTTCTGGAGCGTCCCGACGACGCCGGCCATCCGCTCCGTCTGGAAGCTGGCCGTGAGCACGAAGACGGGGAGCCCGCACAGCGTCGCGTCGTCGTGCAGCCGCCGCAGGAAGCCGTAGCCGTCCATCACCGGCATCATCAAATCCAGCAGCACGATGCAGGGCTTGCGGCAGGAGGCCAGCGCCAGCAGCCCCTCCTCGCCGTTGGCCGCCGTCAGTACGGAATAGCCTTCGAGTTCGAGGTACCGGGCCGTGACTTCCAGCTCCGGCTCGTCATCGATGAGGAGGATCAAGGGCGGGGTCGTCGCGTCAGGCACAGCGCTCTCTTCCTTGGGGTCAAAGGAAAGCTAGGTCGCCCGAACGCCGCACCGCCCAGGACCCATCATAGATTCCGGGACGGCGGTTTCCACCACGGCCATGAGGGCAGGGGGCCGCCTGCCCGTCCGCCCTGAAACAGTGGCGCGGCGGTCCCTGGACAGTTCCTGGGTGCTCCGGAAAAAGCCCCCTAGGATTCGCGCCATGACGTCCTCCGACAG
Source organism: Corallococcus sp. AS-1-6 (assembly GCF_020037015.1). Classification (GTDB taxonomy): domain Bacteria; phylum Myxococcota; class Myxococcia; order Myxococcales; family Myxococcaceae; genus Corallococcus. The sequence continues at coordinate 357,075 of NZ_JAIQDE010000004.1, forward strand.
GGGCATGCCGGGCAGGCGCCGCCGCATCGCCGTGGCGTCCCTGACGGGGCTCGCCGTGCTGGCCGGCGCGACCCTGCTGGGCGTGGAGGCCTGGTACCAGGGGAGGTTCGAGACCCCGCTGCGTGACGGAGGCGAACCGGTGCATCGCCCTGACGCGGGCGTGACGGTGGAGGACCCCGCATCTGGCATGTCCTCCCTGGCCTCGTCCGTGGCATGGATCCCCTGGGCCCCCGGCCGCCTGGCCCGCTCACACCTCGCCCGGGGCGTCCTCGCCAGCACCCTGGGAGACCTCACCGCGCTGTATGAAAACACGACGAAACATCCCGCCCCCCTGCATGGCCAGGCAGGCATTTCAACCCCCTGAATCGCCGTCCCGGGAGCCCCGGGAAGAGGCCGGCGCCTGCCCACCTCCACGGTTTTCCGTGGATGACATGGAACTGGCGCCTCGACTGACCTACAGTTCTTGAACGGAGGGGGAAGTTTGCCCGAACTGCCACCCAGCGCGTATCCGGCCTTGTTCGAGCACACGCGAGACGGCGTGCTCGTCCTGGACCCGACCCTGCGGGTCGTGGCCGTGAACCGCGCCGCGGAGGCGCTGCTGGGCCCTCGTGACGTGTGGGTGGGGCAGCCCGTGGACGGCGTGCTGCCGGGCTGGACGCCCCCCCAGGTCTCATCGCCGGGTGAAGACGCTCCCCCGGAGACGGAGCTCCCGGTGGGCCCGGTGCGCTCCGTGCGGGTGCGGGCGGTGCCCCAGGACGGCGGCTGGCTCCTGCTGCTGCGGGGCCTGGACGTGGCCCAGGAGGCCGAGTCCATCCTCCGGCAGCAGAAGGAGTTCTTCGAGGCGGTGGTGCGCCACAGCCCGGTGGCCATCGTCACCATCAGCCGCGCCTTCGAGGTCCTGTCCTGGAACCCCGCCGCGGAGCGGCTCTTCGGGTACACGCCGTACGAGGCGCTGGGGCGCAACATCCTCAAGCTGGTGGCCAACGTGGACGACATCCGTCCGCAGGCCGAGGAGACGTCGCGCGAGGTGCTGCGCAAGGACCGCGTGCACGTCGTCACCAGGCGCGTGCGCAAGGACGGCACGGTGGTGGACGTGGAGCTGCGCGCCATGCCGGTGACGGTGTCCGGCCAGTCCATGGGCTTCATCGCCATCTACCACGACGTCACCGACCTCCAGCGGGCGCGCCAGTCCGCCGAGGACGCCAACCAGGCCAAGAGCCTGTTCCTGGCCACCGTGAGCCACGAGATCCGCACGCCGATGAACGCCATCATCGGCATGGCGGGGCTCCTGATGGACACGGCGCTCACGCCCGAGCAGCGCGACTTCGCGTCCACCATCCGCCAGAGCGGGGACGCGCTGTTGGGGCTGCTCAACGACATGCTGGACTTCTCCAAGATCGAAGCCGGCCGGGTCGAGCTGGAGCAGCAGCCCTTCAACCTGCGCCAGTGCGTGGAGTCCGTGCTGGACCTGCTCGCCATGCGCGCGAGCGAGAAGTCCCTGGACCTGGGCTACCACGTCACGGACGAGACGCCCGTCAGCGTGGTGGGCGACGGCGCGCGCCTGCGGCAGGTGCTGCTCAACCTGGTGGGCAACGCGGTGAAGTTCACCGAGCGCGGCGGGGTGTCCATCTCCGTGGACACGCCGCGCCAGCCGCTCGCGCCGGGCGGGCTCTTCGAGCTGCACTTCGCGGTGCAGGACACCGGCCTGGGCATCAGCGAGGCCGCGCGCGCGGGCCTCTTCCAGCCCTTCAACCAGTTGGATGAGTCCGTGTCGCGCCGCTACGGCGGCACGGGGCTGGGGCTGGCCATCAGCAAGCGGCTGGTGGAGGCGATGGGCGGGCGGCTGTGGATGGAGAGCGAGGGCGTGCCGGGCAAGGGCGCCACGTTCCACTTCACCTTCCAGGCGCGCGAGGCCCCTCGCGGCGGGGAGGCCCTGCGTCCGGACGCGCTCAAGCTGCACGGCCGGCGCGTGCTGGTGGTGGACGACAACGCCATCAACCGCAAGCTGCTGGGCCGCCAGTTGGCCGCGTGGGGGATGGCCATCGTGGAGGTGGGCTCCGGCGCGGAGGCGCTGTCCCGGCTGGAGTCCGGGGCCCGCTTCGACCTGGCCATCCTGGACCACCGCATGCCGCTGATGGACGGCCCCACGCTGGCGGCGCACATCCGCCAGCAGCGCGACGCGCGCGAGCTGCCCCTCCTGCTGCTCACCTCGTACGATCAACGCGACGCGCAGCCCCCCGGCCTCTTCACGGCGGTGCTGCCCCGGCCGGTGAAGGCGTCGCAGTTGCATGACGCGCTGATGACGTGCCTGGCGCAGGACCTCATCTCCGCCCGGCCCATGCCCGTCGTGCCCGCGCCCGCCACGCGCGAGCGCTCCGTGTTCAACACGCGCCCCGGCGAGCAGATGCCGCTGCGCATCCTGCTGGTGGAGGACAACCCCACCAACCAGAAGCTGGCGCTGCTGGTGCTGGAGCGGCTGGGCTACCCGGCGGACACCGCGAACAACGGGCGCGAGGGCCTGAACCTCCTGGCGCGCAAGCGCTACGACGTCGTGCTGATGGACGTCCAGATGCCGGAGCTGGACGGCCTGGCCACGACGCGCCAGTTGCGCCAGGACATGCCCGCCGGCGAGCAGCCGTGGGTCATCGCCATGACGGCCAACGCGATGACGGCGGACCGCCGCGAGTGCCTGGACGCGGGCATGGACGACTTCCTCAGCAAGCCCATCCGCGTGGAGGAACTCATCTCCGCGCTGCGCCGCGCCTGGGAGCGCCTGCCGGGAAAGCCTGGGGGAGCCCCCGTCGTCCGCGCCCCGGAGGCCCCGCGCCTGGGCGCCCCGCGCATCCGCGGGCTGGACGCGAGCGCGTTGGAGCGGCTGTGGCAGTCGCTGGACGGGCAGGTGGAGCGGATGCTCCCGGAGCTCGTGGACACGGCGCTGGAGAGCATGCCCCGGCTGATGGACGACGCGCGGGGGGCGCTCGCGCGCGGTGAGCTGGAGAACCTGGCGCGCGCCGCGCACACGCTCAAGTCCAACGCGGCCTACTTCGGGGCGGCCATGCTGGAGTCGCTGTGCTGGGACATCGAGCAGCGCGCGGACGCCCGGGTGCTGGAGGGGCTGGAGCCGCTCGTCGCCCACTGCCAGGAGGCGCTGGAGGAGAGCCGCCGGCTCCTGGAGCAGCTCAAGGGCACCGTGGTGTAACGGGCCGCGGGCTGAAGCGCTTCAGGCCCGCTGGGGCGCGTTCGGGTCGCTGATGGTGAGCGGCTGCCGCTGGCCGTCCTTCGCGACGAGGCTGGCGGTGAGGGCGAAGTCCGGCCCCATGCGCAGCTCCAGCGTGGTGGGGCCCGGGTGCGCCACGCGCCAGTCCGGCTCGATGCGCACGGTGCCCAGCAGCTCGCGCTCCACGGTGGTGCGGTCCAGGGCCTCGAAGAGCGCCACCGGCACGGGGCCCGGCCAGGGCGGCAGCTCCAGGTCCACGGAGCGCGTGCCGGGCACGGGCGTGTTGGCGGGGAGCACCTCGTGCTGGCCGCCGCCGGGCACCATGGCGCCAATGGGCATGGGCACCACGTCCGACAGGCCGCTGATGCCGCGCGCCAGGTTGCGCCCCAGGATGGCCGCGCCCACGGCCACGCCCAGCTCCGGGTGCACTTCTTTATCCGACGACAGCTTCTTGAAGTGGGACAGGCGCCTGCGGATGGCGGGCATGCGCGTCTGGCCGCCCACCATCACCAGCTCGTCGATGGCGTCCGGCTTCAGGCCCGCCTTCTCCAGCACGTCGTCGCACGCGGCGGCGGTGCGCTCGATGAGCTGGAACACCATGGCCTCCATCCGCTCGCGCGTCAGCGTGACGTTGAAGTCCACGAAGGCGCCGTCCTTCTGCGTGATGCAGGGGATGCGGATGGGGACGGACGCGCCGCTGGAGAGCGCCATCTTCGCGGACTCGGCGGCGAACACCAGGCGCTGCATGACGACCTTGTTGCCGCGCAGGTCGATGCCGTGCTGCTTCTGGAAGTCGTCCACCAGCGCTTCCACGATGGCTTCGTCGAAGTTGGCGCCGCCGAGGAACGCGTCGCCGCCGGTGGCCAGCACCTTCACCACGCGGTTCTGCACGGACATGAGGGTGACGTCGAAGGTGCCGCCGCCCAGGTCGAACACCATCACCGTCTGCTCGGGGTTGCGCAGGTTGGCGTAGTAGAGCGCCGCGGCGGTGGGCTCGTTGACGATGGCGCGCACGCGCAGGCCCGCCTTCTCCGCGGCGCGGCGGATGGCCTCGCGCTGGCGGATGGAGGCGTGCGCGGGCACGGTGAGCACGCACTCCTGGAACGGGGCCCCGGCCGCGTGCGTGGCCAGCGTGTTGAGGTGCTTGAGGATGAAGTGCGCCACGTCGATGAGCGGCGTCACCTTCCCGTACACCTCCACGGCGGTGTAGCCGTCCGGGCCCTCCACCAGCTCGAAGGCGAAGCGGCCGCGGTGGCGGGCCACGTACTCGGACTGGAAGCGGCGGCCCAGGAAGCGCTTGGCGCCGAAGACGGTGTGGCGCGGGTCGTCGATGATCTGCCGCCGCGCCGCCGGGCCGACGATGGCCTTGTCCCCCGCGTGGAACCACGCGATGGAGGGCAGGGTGAGGCTCTTGTCCGCGATGGGCACCACCCGCAGCTTGTTCGCCTTGTCGAAGAAGGCCGCCGCGGTGTTGGTGGTCCCGAAGTCGATGCCGAGGATGGGGGCGGCGCTCGTGCTCATGTGAGGCCGCCATCCTCGCACGTCCCGCCGCGCCGGGGCACCTCCCGCGCGCCGTCGAGGCGGGGCACGAGGGCCTGGATGTGGAATCGGGACCTACTCGGGGTCGATGGAGGCGGCGCGCACGCCGGGCAGCGCGCCGCGCAGCTTCTCCAACAGGAGGAAGGTGTCGGTGCGCTCCGGCACGGCCAGCTCCACCACGGCGGTGCCACCTGGGGTGGCGGTGGCCTGCTCCAGGGTGAGCACGCGCGAGTCGGGGTGCAACTGGCGCAGGGGAGGCAGGGCGGCGCCCAGGTCCTCCACGTCCAGGGACAGCTTCAGCCGCTGCGGGTGGCGCTGGAGGGTGGAGTCCAGCGCGAGCAGCACGGCGCCGAAGAACAGCGTGGCGCACACCGCGATGGGGAAGGCACCCAGGCCGCAGGCCATGCCCACGCCGATCATCACGAACATCACCGCCGCGTCGCGCGAGTCCTTGATGCCGGAGCGGAAGCGGATGAAGCCGCCCAGGCCCACCAGCCCGAAGGCGCGCGACATGCTGTCGCCAATCACGGTGGTCATCACCGCCCCGGCGATGGCGATGAGCAACTGGGTGTGCATGGTCTCCTGCGCCATCACCGGCGCGCGAGGCATCCACCGGCGCCAGGGCCGGAAGGCCAGCAGCGACCCCAGCACCAGCGCGAAGCCCAGCCGCTCGAACACCTCCAGGAGCGGCAGCCCGTGCACGGACGCCTGCGCGCCCGCGTTGAAGACCTCAAGCGACGCCATGGCGAGGCTCCTGTTCCAACTGTGAGGCCGTCCGCGCCGCCTGGCGCAAGAGGGCGAAGTCGTGGGGATGGCGCTCCAGCAGCTCCAGCGTGAGGGCCTGCCCCCGCGCCGTCGTCGCGAGCAGGCCCAGGCTCTTCACGGTGGCGGAGGGCCACGTGTCCGCGAGCGCCGTGCGCAGCTTCCACGCGGCGGGCACGTCCATGCCGGTGAGCGAGTCCAGGACCTCCTCGCACGTCACTCCGAACGTCTCCCGCAGCCTCCACGCGGCGGGCACGTCCAGCCCGGTGAGCGAGCCGATGACCGCCTTGGGGGCGCGCGCCGCGTGCTGTTCACGCAGGGCCCAGGCGCGGGGGCTGTCCAGGCCCTCCAGCGAGCGCAGCACGGCGTCCGGTGCCACGGCCATCGCGCGCTCGCGCCACTCCCAGGCCCGCTCGCTGTCCACGCCCCGGAGCGAACGGCACAGCGCGCGCGCCACGCCCTCGTCCGCGAAGGCCGCGTCGCCGCCGCGCGAGGACAGCCACCGCCAGCGCTCGTCCCAGGCGCGGGGGCTGTCCAGTCCGGACAGCGACACCACCACCGGCTCCGGCGCGGCGCGTGACAGCCGGTCGCGCATGAGCCAGGCGCGCTCGGAATCCAGGCTGGTGAGCGACGCGGCCACGGCCTCCGGAGCCCGGGTCTCCCACCGCTCGCGCAGATGCCAGGCCGCTGGCGCATCGCTGGCACCGTCGGTGAGGGACTCGAGCACCTGTTCGGGCGCGGCGGCCTCCAGGCGGTGGCGCCACTCCCAGGCCGCGGGATGCGTGAGGCCGGAGAGCCCGTGCGCGATGAGCTCCGGGCACCGCTCGGCCAGCAGCGCGCGGCGTGCCTCCACGTCCTGGCCCTCCAGGCCCGCGAGGAACCACGCGGCGAGGCCCGGCTCGTCCACGGTCCAGCCGTCCAGCCGGGCGAGGAACCGGCCGCGCGCCTCGGCGAGCGAGCGCACCGGGACCTTGGGCCGCGTCAGGCCCGCGGCGTGGAGCGGCGCTTCACCGCGGCGCACGCGCAGCACGTCCTCCACCAGCCGCGTCACCTGTTCCTCCAGGGGGACGTCGGTGTTGTCGATGATGCTCCAGCGCTCCGGGCTCGCGGCGGCCAGGGCGCGGTAGCCGGCGCGCAGGCGGGCCTGGAGGCCGGCGCCGGTGAGCCCCTTGCGCGACGGCGTGGAGCGATCCTTCGCCAGCAGCTTGGACGCGCGGCGGCGGGCGCGGGCGATGGCGGGGTCCACGTCGATGAGGAAGACGCGGTCCGGGTGCAGGCCGCGCTGGCAGGTGTCCAGCACGGACCGCACCTCCGCCTCTGGCAGGCCCCGGCCGAAGCGGGCGAGCACTTCGGCGGTGTAGAGGAAGCGGTCGGCGATGACGACGTCGTGCTCCGCCAGCGCGGGCCGCGTCACCTCCTCCAGGAGCTGCGCCTCGCGCGCCGCGTACAGCAGCAGCTCCGCCACGGGCGTGAGCGCCAGGTGCAGCGGGTCGCGCGTGAAGCGCCGCAGCCCCTCCGACACGGGCGAGGCCAGCCGGCCATCCTCGCGCACGTGGCGCACGGTGAGCCCGGCCCGGCGCAGCTCGCGCGCCACGCGGTTGGACAGCGTCGTCTTGCCCGACCCGTCGATTCCCTCGAACACGATGAACATCAGAAGGAGACCTCCATCTGCAGCAGCACGGCCTTGCGCGAGGCCAGGTTGTCCTCCAGGGCCGTGACGACGGCGGGCACGGCGTCGCCGGCCTCGCGCACCTCCGCCTGGGCCTGGAGGCGCCAGTGGCGGAACTGGCCCACGTTCAGGCCCGCGGCCCCCTCCCACACCCGGTCCTGGTGGAGGGTGCGGTCGGGGTCCAACACGGACAGCATCACGAAGGGCTCCACGAACAGCGCGCCCCTCGCGCCGCCGCCGATGCGCCAGCCGGTCAGCGCCCGCGCGGTGAGGAAGGGGCCCTCCAGGCCGGTGAGCACTTCGGTGCGGCCCACCAGCACCTCGCCCCAGGTGCGCAGCGCGCCGAGTCCCACGGGCAGCTCGTGCTGGACGTCCAGCCCCGCCGTCCAGCCCGTGTGCGAGCCCCCGTCGATGGAGCCCGCGGGCTGGAGGAGCGCGGACGCGCCCAACTCCACGGTGCCCAGCGTGAGCGTTCCCCGGAAGGCGGGCACCACGCCCAGGCCCTTGGACAGGTCCACCTTGCCGGTGTCATGGCCCGTCTGCCACACGCCCGCGCGCAGCTTCAGGTCCACCGCGCAGTCCTTGCACTTCCACTCCAACTGGGCGCCGGGCCTGCGGCCGGTGAGCACCAGCGCGTCGCGCAGCACGTCCCGCATGAGGCCCCGGCGCACGAGCGGCAGCCACCGGGACGACTCCAGCTCGATGAGCGACAGGGGGACCTTGAACTGGCCCGCGCGGAGGGCGAAGCCGTGGGGCAGGTCCAGCCACGCGTACGCGTCCTTGAGGCCGTCCTGCACGTCGAACTCGACCACCGCCTTGAGCTTCTTCTTGAAGCGGTAGGTGGCCTCCAGGCGCGTCGCGGGCAAGGACAGTCGCCCGGACCAGACCTTGTCCGGGCGCGAGTCCACCGTCTCCCGCACCGACAGCCTGCCACCCACTTCGATGACCCCGGAGCCGGCGGGGAGCCGCACCGTGGGCGGTGGCACGTCCGAGCCCGTGTCGTCGCCTGGCGGTGGCGGCAATGGCTCGGCGGCGGGAGGCGGCTCCGGGAGCGACGGCGTCGTGCCCGCCGGAAGGGAGGGGTCGGCCTGCCCCGCGCTGGCGGACGCGCAGAACAGCAGGAAGGTCAGCAGCAGTCCGCGCGCGGGCATGGCACGGCCAGGAGGGGGGCGGAGTCTCGGTGGCACGGGAGGGGGATTCCTTCGGGGGTTCACTTCGTGGGGCGCGCGTCCTCCAGGAGCGCGCGCATGCCCTGCTCGAACTTCGAGGCGGCGGTCTCATGGGACGACAGCCCCCACAGCGCCTCCTCCAGCCAGGAGGGAGCGTCGCGCTTCCACTTCACCTCCACGACCGTCGCGGGCGGCGCCCGGCCCACGCGCCGCGCGGGGACCGCGAACGCGCCATCCGCTGTCGTGTCCGGCGGCAGGGCGAACACCAGGCCTTCATCCAGCGTGATGCGCACGTCGCAGGACACCGTGGCCAGCGTGGTGCGCCGGTACCACGCGGTGACCCGGGGCCGCACCGGCAAGAGGCTCGCCTGTCGCAAGAGCCGCGCGGCGGCGCCGTCCACCGGCAGGGGATGGCCGGTGAGCACCGCGCGGGCCTCCGCCTCCGTGACGGGCAGCCGGACCTTGGTGCGCCGCTCGCCATGGCTGCGCTTCAACTCCAGGACGCGCTTCCCGGTCAGCACCGGAGCCTCCGCGAGGTGGGCCGCGCCCGCGTACTCCCGCAGGCGCAGGCGCTCCGCCTGTCCCGAGTGGCACGTGCCCAGGAAGTCCAGGTCGTCGGTGTCCAGGTACGTCGTGCGCGTGTAGGCCACGGGCAGGCCCGGGTCGTAGAGGTGCCGGGACGTCCAGCCCTGGACGGCGCCCAGGAAGGACGCCAGCACCTCGCGCGGCGGTTGGAAGCGCCGCTCCCGGTCCTGCTCCGCGGCGGGCGCGGGCCTCTGCGCGTCCTGCACCCGGGCCGTCGCGGTCATGGGCTCGTACCGAAGGCCGCGTGCACTTCCGCCTGCCGCTTCGTCGCGAAGTCCACCAGGCCGTTGGCCCCGGTGAGCGCGTCCTGGAACGCCTGCGGGCTGCTCAGGAACGTGAACCCCGCCTGCTCCGCGTTCTCACCCACGGCCCACGGGGTGACGAGCGCGTGCTCCTCGCGGAAGCGCGCCTCCAGCGGGCCGGGGGCGAGCAGTCCGTCCGCCGCCTCCAGCGCGTACTTCTCGTAGACGGGCCGGTAGACGGGGTCGTCCATCAGGTAGCGGATGAGCGGCCAGGTCGCGTCCACCGACTCCTGCGACAGCGACGTGGCGCGCATGCCGTCCTGGAACGACCGGTCATGGTCCCACGTCACCCAGTGCAGCCGGCCGTTCTCACCCGGGTGCGAGTACAGGAGGTAGTTGTGGGCCATGGCCCCGTACGCGTCCCAGTTCTCGATGACGGTGTTGTAGGCCAGCCACTTGAGGAAGCCGTCCACGTCCAGCGTCGCCTCCAGCCGCGAGCGCCACGCGGCGGAGTCCGTGCGCTCCGAGTTGAGCGCGGTGATGAGCGCCTCCACGCTGCCCCAGCCCGCCGCCTCCGCCGCCTTGTTGTCCGGCTCGAAGGAGGCCTCGTCGAAGCTCTGGAGCCGCGCGCCAACGCCGTCCGCCTCGTAGAGCGGACCGCTGTCGTCGCTGAAGAAGCGCTCGAGCAGCGGATCCCCGGGGTCCTCCGCCAGCGTGTAGAGGCCCCAGTACTGGGGCCCGTCGCCGTGGTCCACGTAGACGGCCGCGAACGCGGTGTAGCTGGCCGGGACGCCCGCTTCGCGGAACAGGTCCGTGGCCACCTTGTTGCGGATGAGCGACGCGTCCGACACCGCGTTGGACAGCGACAGCTTGCCGAAGCCGTAGAAGTGCTGGCCCTCGATTTCAGGGTACTCGTCCTCGAACTTGTCGAAGTTGAAGCGCAGCGGCATCTTGCCCACGCCGCTCCGCCACGCCTGGGACAGCGACGAGTTGCCCTTGTAGCGAAGCCCCACGTGGTTCCACGCCTTGCCCTCGAACTTCACCGTCGCGGGCACGTACACCGGCGTGTTGGGGATGAGGTCTCCACCGCCGCCTCCGCCCGGAAGCCCTCCGCCGTCGGGAGGCCCGCCAGGGAAACCGCCACCGCCACCGCCCATCGGCGGGAGGCACGCGAGCGCGCCGCCCATGGGGGACGTGGAGCAGGTGCTGGTGAAGGGGGTGCCATTGAAGGTGGCGGTACAGGCGTCACCGGACGCCTTGCCCACGCACGCGGACTCGAACTCCGCGGGGAAGCCACCTCCGCCGCCGCCCATGCCTCCGTCGGGCTGGCCGCCCATGCCACCCCCACCGCCGAAGTCCCCACCCGCGCCGAACTCGCCGAGCATGGACGTCATGTCGTCCTGCATCGTCGTCCAGTCCTCCGGCGTGATGACGATGTCCAGGCGCTGCACCTTCCCCTTCGGGAAGACAACGTCATACGCGGGCGGAGCGTTCTTCCCGTGCGAGGCGTCGGTCCAGGTGTCGGGGCGGTCGGTGCCACAGGCTCCGAGGGCGAACGCCAGGAATGCGAAGGCGCCGGAGAGGCGCGGACGAGGCAAGGCCATGGGGGTCCCTTTGCGGGTGCGGGGGCGCGGTGCCACGGCGGCGCGAGACTCCGCCGTGGCACTGCGATTGCGGACCTTGAAGGGCTGACGTGACCTCTTCGTTACATGGCCGTGACGGATTGTTTCCGGCAAGGCGGCCGGTGCTCCGGCGCTCAGGGCCTGGGTGGCGTGTTGTAGCCGGCGTCGCCGTAGGGCCTCAGGCGCTCCAGCCACATCTCCTCCAGCACCTTCAGCTCCTCCACGGGCGGAGGGCCACCGGGCTCCTCGCGGGGCTTGAGCCGGTCCAGCACCTCGAAGGAGAAGGCCGCCTCGCCATGGCGCTCCCAGTCCGCCTGCAACTCGGGGACGCGGTGCATGCGCTGGGCGAACTCGAACCGGATGCGGTTGAACATCGCGGTCAGGTTGAGGGCATGGCCCACGAACAGCTTGCCGTTGGCGTGGCAGCGGATGGCGTAGATGCCCATGGGCACCTCCGCTTCCTTGTACGCGCGCTTGCGCTCCGCGCGGGCCGCGCGCGAGTCGTCACCGGACGCCATGGTGGCCTCCGAAGCCCCGCGCGACGAGCTTCGCCTCCAGCCGCGCCTTCGCGTCAGGGTCGCGCGGGCGCACCCAGTCGTGGCCCAGCCGTTCCCAGTCCGCGTCGCGCGAGTCGATGCCCAGCGCCTGGAGGAAGCCGGCCTCGCAGATGAAGCACTGCTCGCGGAAGGGGAAGAGGAAGCCGCCCTGCGCCGCCAATGAGCGAGCGGCCTCCTCGTAGGTGGAGAACCACCGGTTGAGGAACGTGCTCTGGCCCTTCTGGAAGAAGGCGCGCGTGTCCAGCGCGTGCGCCCGGGCCTCCAGGGCCTGCTTCAGCTCCGTCCAGGTGGTGTGCCCGGCTTCCCGCGCGATGACGGCGAGCCCGTGCTTGTGCCGCACGGTGTCCCGGCGCGCGAGCACCTCGCCCAGGGACAAAGCCGCGAAGAAGGGCAGGGCGCGCATCCGCTCCGCGGCGCGCGTGGCGCGGGCCGTGTCGGACGAGTCCAGGTCCTTGAGGAGCAGGGACGCGCGGACCTTGTATTCATGAAGCGTGACGGGGAGGGTGCTGCCGGTTCCCATGACGAATCCTCCGGTGCTGGCCCTCACCCGTTGGGGGACCGTGGAAGGACTTCATCAGGAGTCTGGCGACAGCGGGTGAAGCGAGGGTGACGTCGTCTTTCCGGGCGGCGGGCACCCCTCGGCACCCGTGGGACGAATAGACCAGACGCGCCGCGCGGGCGTCAACGCGGCCGGAGACGTGCGGCCGGGAGGGCGCCCTTTGATTCGGCCCATCCCCAGGGGGGCATGTGCTGGGTATGTTCCGGCGATGACGTCCGAACGCGCACGAACAGCCCCCTCCGCGAACGACCTTGCTGCCTCCGAGCTGGAGACCGTGCGGATCCTGGAGGGAGGCGCGGAGCTCATCTCCGGGGCGATGCGCCCCCATGCGGAGCTGGAGGCCATGCTGTCGGCCCGTGGCTGGAAGCGCCGCTTCCTGAAGCAGCCGGAGCGGGTGTCCGCGTTCGTGGCCGGGGCCGAAGCGGTGCGGAATGCGCTGGCGCGTGTGCACCGCCGCGCGGAGGTGGAGGCGTGGACCGAGGACATGCCCGTCCTGCGGCAGGCACGGGCGCTGTCCACGCAGCGCGAGCGCCTCACCCGGCTCGCGCGACAACGGCTGGACACGTTGACGGTCGCGCCTCCGGACGTGACCCTCGAAGAGGCGCTGACGCGGTTGGAGGCATTGCTTCGCCAGCCTGTCAGCAAGACGCTGAAAGAGGGCGAGGTGCTCGTCTTCGAGCCCGACTACGGCGGTTCGAGGGGGAAGCCAGGCCCAGGCGTGGGCAGCATGAACGTGCCCTCCCGCTATCTCCTGCCGGTTCCGTTGGGCGCCTTGCTCCTCACCCTCCTCATGGTCTCGGGGCTTCCCGGGGCCATGGAGCTGGGACTGGCCCTCATGGGGCTCTCGATTGGAGGCGTCCTGCTGTGGCCCCAGCTCCGCTCCGGCAGGGTGCGGATCACCAGCGAGCGGCTCCTCTGGACGCCCGTGTTCGGCGAGGCACAGGAGGTGCGTCTGGACTCGATCGCGGATGACGGCGTCCACCTGGACAGGAGCCAGTTCGACCTGGAGGTGACGGGCGACCGTCGGCTGCGCGCGCGCAGCGTGTCGGATGCCCTTCATCTGATGGTCGCGCTGGAGCTGCACCGCCGGCCACCCCTCCTCGGCGCGGTCCGGTCGGGCGTGCAGTTGGAGGACGTCGCCCTCCTCCCCGCGAAGGTGGGGGAGGTCGAGGGTGTCTGCGTCCTGCGTCCCCACGCGTTGGCGTTCATCCCAGACAGGCGCGGCCCCCAGGCGCTTCAGGCCGTCACCGGAAGGCCCACGTCGCTGAAGGGATTCGAGGCGGACCGGGTGTTGGAGGCGTTGCGCTGGCTGCCGGCGGAGGAGTTCGACGCCTGTGTCTCACGCGTGGTGAAGGCCACGGGCGGCCTTGCCTGGGCCGCGGGAGAGGCGCACTTCGTTCCGGGCCCGCCGATATGGGTGGCGATCCGGATCAAGCGCGGTGAGCAGGTGCTGCTCGGCCGGGCGGAGTGGCACGACCGCGCCGCCGCCGAGCGGATTCTTCAGGGATGGCACCCGCGCCCCGCGCTTCCGCCCCCAGGGTAGGGAGCGGCCAATGCGGGCACCTACGCTTCGGACTGACCGCGGCGCAGGCCCAGGGCCTTCATCTTCTTGTAGAAGTGGCCCCGCTCCAGGTCGAGGATGCGCGCCGCCTCCGTCACGTTGTCATGCGTGTGGGCGAGCACCCGCTGGATGATCTCCCGCTCCGCGTCCTCCACCTGCTCGCGGAAGGTCTGATCCACGCGCGGCCTCCACCCGCCCGGGTTCGAGGGCGCGGGCTCGGCGGGCGCCGTCACCACCGGGGCCGGCTGCGCGGCGGGCACGTCACCGCCCACGGTGGGCTCGGGCATGGGGGGCAGGGGACGGCCCCGGGGCAGCAGCTCCAGCGCGTCCGTGCGCGAGACGACCGGCCCCTCGCAGAGGATGGCCAGCCGCTCCACCAGGTTGCGCAGCTCGCGCACGTTGCCCGGGTAGTCATACGCGCTCATCACCGCGAGCGCGTCCGGCGACAGCGCCAGGGGCCGCCGCCCGTTCTTCGCGCACGCCTCGCGCAGGAACGTGTCGATGAGGTCCGGCAGGTCCTCGCGGCGCTCGCGCAGCGGCGGCGAGTGGATCTGCACGACGTTGATCCGGTAGTAGAGGTCCTCGCGGAACCTGCCCGCGGCGATCTCCTTCTCCAGGTTCTTGTTCGTCGCGGCGATGACGCGCACGTCCACCTTGAGCGTCTCCGCGCCGCCCACGCGCTCCAGCTCGCCCTCCTGGAGCACGCGCAGGAGCTTCGACTGCATCGCGGCCGGCATGTCGCCAATCTCGTCCAGGAAGAGCGTGCCCTCGTGCGCCAGCTCGAACTTGCCGCGCCGCACGCTCACCGCGCCGGTGAAGGCGCCCTTCTCGTGGCCGAACAGCTCGCTCTCGATGAGGTCGTGCGGCACCGCGGCGCAGTTGAGCTTCACGAACGGCCCGCCCTTGCGCCGGGAGTGCTGGTGCAGCGCCCGCGCGATGAGCTCCTTGCCGGTGCCGTTCTCCCCGGTGATGAGCACGCGCCCCTCGCTGGGCGCAGCCCGCTGGATGAGGGAGAAGATGCGCTGCATGGCGGGCCCGCCGCCCACCATGTCGAAGCGGCCCAACTGCGCGCGCAGCTCCTGCAACTCCTCCATCGCCGCCTGGTGCTTGAGCGCGTTGCGCAGCGCCACCAGCAGCCGGTCGCGCGCCAGCGGCTTCTCCAGGAAGTCGCGCGCCCCCAACTGCGTCGCCTTCACCGCCGTGTCGATGGTGCCGTGGCCGGACATCATGATGACGGGCAGGTCCGGCTTGAACTCCGTGAGCCGCGCCAGCACCGTGAGGCCGTCCATGTCCGGCATCTTCACGTCCATCAACACCGCGTCCACCGGCCGCGCGCTGACCACGTCCAGCGCCACCTGCCCGCTGCTCGCCAGCTCCGTGCGGTAGCCGGCCAACTGCAACGACTGGCTCAGGGTGAGGAGGATGTTCTTTTCGTCATCAACGATGAGGACCGCAGCGGGCATGGGCAAACCGTTCACACTCTCACGGAAATAATCGGGGCATCAAGGGTCTCGTGTTGCCCGGAGGGGCAGGGAAAAGACAAATCTTTTGACTCTCCCCGGTGGGTCCGACTACACGCGACAGGCCGGGCCCGCCCTCTGTGGGCCTCTCTTTTCCCGTGGTTGCTGTCGGAGGAATGATGCGTCGGATTTCGCTTTGGGCCGGGTTGGCCCTCGCCGTGGCCGTGATGACCGGGTGCCCGCCCACCTACCCCAAGTGCAACAACGACGAGCAGTGCCAGGAGAAGGGCGAGGTCTGCGTCCAGGGCCAGTGCCAGGAGTGCGCGACGGACGCGAACTGCCGTGAGGGCTTCACCTGCCAGGCCAACAAGTGCGCGCCCAAGCCCCCTGAGTGCACCACGGACACGGCCTGTGGCACCGGCCGCATCTGCGAGGCCGGCAAGTGCGCCGAGGCCCAGTGCAAGGACGACTCCGCGTGCAACGGTGGCAAGTGCCAGGCCGGCCGCTGCCAGGCCCCCAAGGACACCTGCTCCGCCAACACCGACTGTGGTGAGGGCCAGGAGTGCCAGTCCGGCAAGTGCGTGACGGCGGACGCCTCCTCGCGCTGCGACTACTCGCCGGTGCGCTTCGGCTTCAACGAGTCCACCCTGGACTCCAGCGCGCAGTCGCGCCTGGGCGAGCTGGCGGCCTGCATCAAGGCCAGCCAGGGCAAGATCACCCTGGGTGGCCACGCGGACGAGCGCGGCACGGAGGAGTACAACCTCCAGTTGTCCAACCGCCGCGCCGCGGCCGTGAAGCGCTACCTGGTCGACCTGGGCGTGCCGTCCAACCGGCTGTCCACGGTGGGCTATGGTGAGACCCGCCCGGTGTCCAGCGCGGCCACCGAGGAAGGCTGGGCGGAGAACCGCCGCGTGGAGTTCCAGCGCTAGTTCTGGGGTAGGCTCTGGCGCGCATGGCCGCCCTAGAGTCGGAAACGCGTCAGTCCTACCTCGTCTTCGCGTGTGGAAGCAGTTGGTACGCGGTGCCCGCGGAAGCAGCGGCGGAGGTCGTCACCTTCCCCGAGCTGACGCGGGTACCGGGTTCCCCGCCACACCTGCTGGGTGTGTTCGCGCACCGGGGTGAAGTCATCCCCGTCGTGGACATGAGCCTGCTGGTGGGCGGGGTCACCGCCGGGTCCCGCCGCGCCGTCCTGGTGCGCTTGACCCGGGGAACCCTGGCCCTCACGGCCAGCAACGTCGCCGGCGTGTCCGCGCTGATGGGACCGCTGGAGCCCCTGGGCCCCTCGGGCGTGCACGTCCACCTGCGCGGCCCCGTGAAGAGCGGCTCGCGCGACGTGGCCGTCATCGACCCGGAAGGCCTCTTCGACCACCTCAGCCAGGGCGGCTAGCCCCATGCCTCCCGCGGGCCGGGTCGAGGGGACGCTCCTGTGCCACGTGGGGCCGCACCGCATCGCCTTCGAGGCGGGCGAGGTGGCCTCCATCGCCGCGCCCGACGCGGGCACCGTGTCCGCCCACCGGGCCTTCCTGGGGGGCGGGGGCGCCCAGCGCGTGCTGGTGACGGCCACCGGCGAGACGGTGGGCGTGGACGGGCTGGAGATCGACTCGGAGGTGCTGTCGGTGCTGCCGCCCTCGCCGGTGGTGGCGGGGGCCTCCGGGGGCAGCCTGCGCGGCTTCGTGCTCACGCGCGGGGTGCTCTGGCCGCTCTTGCGCCTGGACGCCTTCCAACGCTACCTGCGAGGGCTGGACGGGGAGGGCGCATGATGGCGCCGCTGGAGCTTCGCGCGCTGGGCCGCTGGACGACGCGGCCCCGCATCCCGGGCAGTTGCCTGGGCGTGGGCATCGCGTTCCTCCACATCCACCTGTCGCACACGCTGCCGGAGGCGGGGCGCACGCCGCTGACGTGGCTGATGTTCTCCGCGCTCGTGCTGTTCATCAGCGTGGGGTACGCGCGCGACACGCGGGCCCTGCGCACGCTCTTCGCGCTGGGCGAGGGCCGCCTGCCCGCCACGTCGGAGCACCTGCTGGTGGCGGTCCAGGAGGTGGCGGCCATCCCCGGCCGCAGCTTCTGGTTCGTGATGCAGGGCTGGCTGGGCGGCACGCTGACGGTGGCCCTGGCCTTCCCGACCCTGGCGGACGTGCCGTGGACGGAGGGCGTGCGGGTGATGGTGCTGGGGCTGTCCATTGGTCCGCTGAGCGCCATGCTCACCTACCTGATGGTGGTGCGCCGCGCGCGGGCCACGCTGGACCGGCTGGTGTCGCTGGGGCCGGCGCCGCTGGAGGTGCTGGCCGCGCTGCCGCCCCGGCGCATGCACATCCGCCGCCGGCTGGTGGTCTTCACCGCCATCGCGGTGCTGAGCCCGTCGCTCTTCATCCTGGACGTGGCCTTCACGCGCACGGTGGCGGTGGTGGACGCGTGGACGCAGGCCACCACGCCGGAGGCGCGCGCGGAGGTGATGGCGCGGGCGCGGGAGGGGGACGGGCCGCCCCTGGGGCTCATCGCGGGGCTCGTCACGCTGCTCATCCTGGGCACCGCGGCGCTCGCGGGCACGGCGCTGTCGGAGCCCCTGCGCGCCATCACCGAGGACGCGACCCGCATCGCGCGCGGCGAGGTGCGCCCCCCGCGCGTCATCCACGCCGAGGACGAGGTGTGGGCCACCTCCGCGGCATTCACCCAGATGCAGGTGCAGCTCGTGCAGGCCCTGTCGCAGCTCAAGCGGGCGGGCATCCAAATCTCCTCCACCACCGAGCAGTTGGTGGCCACCAGCACGGAGCAGGAGGTGGGCGCGGACGAGCAGGCCGGGGCGCTCAACGCCACCAGCGCCACCACGGAGGAGCTGGCCCGGTCCGCGCAGCAGATCGCCGACAACGCGGAGTCCGTGTCCGCCATCGCGGAGACGACCTTCGGCGCGGCGCAGTCCGGCCAGCGCGGCGCCACCGCCTTCCTGGGCGCCATGCAGCGCATGAAGGAGGACAACGAGGCCATCGCGGAGGCGGTGGTGCGCCTCAACAAGCGCGTGCAGCAGATTGGCAAGGTGGTGGAGTTCATCAACGAGATCGCCGACAAGTCGGACCTGCTGGCGCTCAACGCGGAGCTGGAGGGCACCAAGGCGGGCGAGGTGGGGCGGGGCTTCTCGCTGGTGGCGGCGGAGATGCGGAGGCTGGCGGAGAACGTCATCCGCTCCACGAAGGAGATTGAAGGCCTCATCGGGGAGATCCGCGACGCGACGAACGGCGCGGTGATGGCCACGGAGGCGGGCCTGAAGACGACGGAGCTGGGCACGCTCCTGGCGGCGCAGGTGGACGACAGCCTGAGCCTCATCCTGGAGCTGGCGCGGCAGACGTCGCACGCGGTGCGCAGCATCTCGCTGGCGACGCTGCAGCAGCAGACGGGCACGGATCAGCTCGCGGCGGCCATGGGGGACATCCTGCGCGTCACCGAGCAGAACGCCGCGGCCACCAAGCAGATGGTGGCGGCCAACGCGGACCTGTCCACCCTGGCGGCGGACCTGCAGCACGTGGTGCAGCGCTTCCACATCGAGCCTCCCGGGGCCGAGTCCCCCGGGGCTTCCGGCGGCGCGCCCGGCGCGACGGGAGGCGGGTGACATGGACCGCTCCTCGGGCTCGCGGCGGGCCGCCTTCAGCCAGCAGTTGATGTTCCCCGTGCCGCTGGCGAACCTGGTGGGCTCCACGCTGGGGCTGCACTTCGCGTCGCTCGTGGTGGGCGGCGAGCTGTCCCAGAAGCTGGGGGGGCTCGTCGTCCTGGTGGTGGGCGTGAGCGCGCTGCACATGCTCCTGGGCGTGGGCGTGTCCCTGCGCCGCTTCCCCCGGCTGAGGGCCCTGGAGCGCGGCGCGCTGCCGCCCACGCCCGAGCACCTGGCCCAGGCGGTGGGCGAGGTGGCGCGCTCGCCGGGCGAGGCGTTCTTCCGCTCGCTGGGCTTGTGGGTGCTGACCACGGGCGTGGTGGCGATGGCGCTCGGGTCGACCATGGCCCTGGCGTGGAAGGACACCCTGCGGGTCGCGGGGCTGGGGGCGCTGTTCGGCCCGCTCACGTCGCTGCTCGTGTACGGGCTGGTCACGTTGAGGGCGCGGCGCGGCGTGCTGTGGGTGGCGGAGCAGGGGCTGACGCACTCGCAGGTCATCGCCGCGCTGCCCCGGCGCTCGCGCATCCGCGCGCGGCTGGTGGCCTTCACCGCCATCTGCGTGGTGACGCCCGCGGTGATGTGCGCGCAGGTCGTCACGGCGCTGACGGAGCGGCTCCTGCACCGGCTGGAGGACACGGGCAGCCCGGTCGCGCAGGGTGTGCTGGTGGACGCGTTCACATCCAGCGCGCTCCTGTGCGCGGTGGTGTTCGGCCTGGCGCTGGCCACGGCGTACCTGGGCGGAACGCTGCTGGGGCGGCCCATGCGGGAGCTGTCCGGCGAGGCGCGCCGCATCGCCGCGGGCGACCTGGCCAGCCCCCGGCTGGTGCCCGCGGAGGACGAGGTGTGGGCGGTGTCCGCGGCCTTCACCACCATGCGCACGCACCTGGCGGACGTGCTCGCGGAGCTGCAGCGCGCGGGGGCGCAGATTTCGGCCACCACGGAGGAGATCCTCAGCACCTCCGGGCGCTACGAGGCGGGCGCCGCGGAGCAGGCCAGCAGCCTGGACGAGACGAGCGCCACCACGGAGGAGCTGGCGCGCTCGGCGAAGCAGATCGCCGAGAACGCGAGCTCGGTGGCGGAGATCGCCCAGCGCACGCTGGCGGCGGCGCAGGGCGGGCAGCGCAGCGCGGAGTCCTTCCTGGGGGCCATGTCGCGCATGCGCCAGGACAACCAGGCCATCGGCTCGGCGGTGGGGCGGCTGGACAAGCGCGTGCAGCAGATCGGGAAGATCGTCGAGTTCATCAACGGCGTCGCGGACAAGTCGGACCTGCTGGCGCTCAACGCGGAGCTGGAGGGCACCAAGGCGGGCGAGGTGGGGCGGGGTTTCTCGCTGGTGGCGGCGGAGATGCGCAGGCTCGCGGAGAACGTGCTGGAGTCCACGAAGGAGATCGAGGGGCTCATCGAGGAGGTGCGCGAGGCCTCCGCCGCCGCGGTGGCGGTGACGGGCGGCGGCGTGCGCGCGGTGGAGACGGGGACGGGGCTGGCGGAGCAGGTGTCCGAGTCGCTCCGGCAGATCGTCGACCTGGCGGGGCGGACGTCGGACGCGGTGCGGATCATCTCCCGGTCCACGCAGCAGCAGCAGGCGGGCACGGATCAGCTCGCGGACACGATGGCGGACATCCTGCGCATCACCCAGCAGAGCCTCAACGCGACGAAGCAGGTGGGCGCGGCGAACGGGGACCTGCTGGGGCTGGCGCAGGACCTGCGCGGCGTGGTGGAGCGCTTCCAGATCCACCAGGCGACCCTGCGCAAGGGGGGCGGCGGGTGAACCCCAGCGAACGGCTCCTCAAGCAGTTCCGCGACCTGGTCACGGTCCGTCTGGAGCGCATCAACCGCTCCCTGATGGAGCTGGAGTCCGGGGGCAACCTGGAGGCCGGGCAGCGGGTGCTGCGCGAGCTGCACGGGCTCAAGGGCGAGGCCCGGATGATGGGCTTCAGCGAGATCAACACGCTCGCGCACGAGATGGAGGAGTTGGTCCGGTGCGCGGAGCCGCAGCGCTACCGGCTGTCCTCGGAGTCCACCGACGCGCTGCTCGCCACGGCGGACACGGTGCTCGCGCTGTCGGGGGCGCTCCAGGCGGGGGAGCCGCTGCTGGCGGTGGAGACGCTGGTGGCGACGCTGCAGGAGCGGGTCCTCGCGGAGTCCGCGCGTCCTGCGGGAGCCCCGCGTCCGGAGGAGGGCGGCCGGGCCGCGAAGGGGGAGGGCGCGTCGCACCTCATCGTGGCGGACCGCAGGGAGCCGTCCGCGGCCGTGGTGGTCCCCGCGCACTGGGGAGCGCCCGCGTCCCGCCCGGAAGCGTCGGCGGGAGGCGCGGCCCCAGGAGTCACCGCGTCGCAGTTCCTGACCACGGCCCTCCGGTCGGAGGCACCTGGGAGTCCGGCGGGAGCGCACGGAGACCCGTCCGCCACGGGGGCTGTACCGAGCACGGCGTTCGGGGGGATCCCTTCCGGCCACGTTGCCGGCGCGTCGCCGGGCCCGCACACGGGGCATCCAGGCCACGGAGCAACACCAGGCACTGCGTACGGCAACCCAGGTCCTGGACAGAGCGCGGGAGCCACGCCCGGTTCGCACGGTCTCCCACCGGGAGGCTCGGGCCATTCGCACCTCGTGGCCCCGGTGGCGGGGAGCGCGCACCTCGTGGCATCCACTCCCGGTAGCACGGGCGCCCCGGGCGGCGCCGCTGGCGGTCCGGGGAACTCACACCTCGTGGCCCCCTCTCCGGGCACGTCCCCGAACACGCCCCCCGCGAGTCCGGCCGCTTCGCCCGGCGCGCGGATGGTCGACGCCGCTCGCTCGCGCGCACCCGCCGCGCCGAAGCACGGGACGGCCACGGTGCGCACGGGCGACGTCCGCATGGACACGGCCGTGCGCATCGGCGTGGCCAGCCTGGACATGCTCACCAGCGCGGTCACCAACCTGGGCCAGGTGGCCCGCCGCCGCGAGCTGGCCACCGCGCGCCGCCTGGAGCTCGTTCGCGAGCTGAGCGAGCTGGCCCGCGCCGCGGAGGACCTGGGCCCCGCGGGCGTCGCGCTCGCGGAGCGCCTGGGCCGCGCCAAGGAACTCGCCGCCACCCTGCACCGCGAGGCCAAGCTGCTCGCCAACGCGGAGCTGCGCGACCTGGATCAGGTGTCCGAGGAGATCCAGGGCCTGCGCATGCTGCCCCTCTCCGTCCTCTTCGAACCCTACCCCCGCATGGTCCGCGACCTGGCGCGCGAGCTGGGCAAGGAGGTGGAGCTCGTCGTGGACGGCGAGGACACCCGCGCGGACCGCTCCGTCGTGGAGGCCCTGCGCGAACCCCTCATGCACCTGGTCCGCAACGCGCTGGACCACGGCCTGGAGACGCGCGTGGACCGCGTCGCCTCCGGCAAGCACCCCCGGGGCTGCCTCACCCTGCGCGCCGCCCGCGAGGGCAGCCGCATCGTCCTGCGCGTGGAGGACGACGGCGCCGGCATGGACCCCGCCCTCCTGCGCCGGGTGGCCGTGCGCCGGGGCGTGCTGGACGAGCCCGCCGCCAACGCCCTGTCCGACGCGGCCGCGCGCGAGCTTGTCTTCCTGCCCGGCTTCACCTCGCGCGACGTGGTCACCGACCTGTCGGGTCGGGGCGTGGGGCTGGACGCCGTACGTACCTCGCTCCAGGCCCTGGGCGGCGACGTGGGCGTGGAGTCCGCGCCCGGCTGGGGCACCATCTTCACCCTGCGCGTCCCGGTGTCCCTCACCGTGGCGCCCCTGCTCTTCGTCCAGGTCGTCGACGAGACGCTCGCCCTGAGCGCCGTCCACGTCTCCCGCGCCCTCAAGGTGGACGCCTCGGAGGTGGGAGAGGTCGCCGGCCGTCCCACCCTGCGGATGGAGGGACGCGTGCTGCCCTTCGCCTCGCTGGCGTCGCTCCTGGGGCTCGCCACCGAGCGCCCCGCCCGGGAGGGCGAGCTGGTGCTGGTGGTGAAGGGCCAGGGCATGGAGGCCGCACTGGCGGTGGACCGGGTGCTGGAGGAGCGCGTCCAGGCCATCCTCCCCCTGAAGGGCATCCTCGCGCGCTACACGCACCTCACCGGGGCCACGTCGCTCGCGGACGGGCGGCTGGCCATGGTGCTGTCCGCGGCCGCGCTGGCGGCGGGCGTGCATGGCACCGCGCCCCTGAAGCTCGCCCGGCCCCCGGTGCGCGCGCCCGCGCCGCGCCGCCGCCGCATCCTGGTGGTGGACGACTCGCCCCTCACCCGGGAGCTGGTGGCCAACCTGCTGGAGGCGGTGGGGTACGACACCCTCCGGGCGGCGGACGGCCCCTCGGCGCTGGAGCAGTTGGGCCAGGAGGGGCCCCCGGTGGAGCTGGTCGTCACCGACCTGGAGATGCCGGAGATGGACGGCGTGGAGCTCACCCGGCGCCTGAAGGCGGACCCGGCCCGGCGCGGGCTGCCCGTCGTCATCCTCACCACCCGGGGAGGGGAGCCGGACCGGGCGCGTGGGCTGGCGGCCGGGGCGGACGGCTACATCACCAAGGGCGACCTCGTCCGCCAGGACCTGGTGGACGTCGTGGGTCGGCTGCTGGCCTGAACTCCCCGGAGACCGGGACAGAGCGCCCGGGGGCCCATCGCATTGCTATACTCCCGCGGCGCGTACGGGGTATTGAACGGACATGGGCAAGAAAGTGACGGTGCTGGTGGTGGATGACTCGGTCATCTGCCGTCAGCTCATCAGCGCGGCGTTGAGCGATGACCCGGACATCCAGGTCATCGGCACCGCCGCGAACGGCCAGGAGGCCGTTGCCCTCACCAAGGAGCTGCGCCCCCACGTCATCACCATGGACGTGGACATGCCCGTCATGGACGGGCTCACGGCCGTGGAGCACATCATGGCCGAGTGCCCCACGCCCATCCTGGTGCTGACGGGCGACCCGCGCTCGCAGGCCCCCGCGCTGACGTACCGCGCGCTGGAGCTGGGCGCGCTGGCGCTGCAGATCAAGCCCGCCATCGACGCGGGCCCGGAGGCGTGGAACCTCACCAAGGAGGTGAAGCTCATCTCCTCCGTGCGCGTCATCCGCCACGTGCGCGGCCAGAAGCGCGGCCCGCCGGGGACGCCGCACGCCCCGGTGGCGGTGCTGCCCGCGGCCTCCATGGGCATCGTCGCGGTGGCCGCCAGCACGGGCGGCCCGCAGGTGCTCTACCGGATGCTGTCGGAGCTGCCGGCGGACTTCCCGGCGCCCATCGTCATCGTCCAGCACATCAACGCCGCCTTCTCGGAGTCGCTGGCGAGCTGGCTGGCCAACGCGAGCAAGCTGAAGGTGCGCCTGGCGGTGGACGGGGACACGCTCGCGCCCGGGCTGGTGCTGGTGGCGCCGCCGGATCAGCACATGGTGGTGCCCGTGCGCGGCCGCGTGGCGCTCAAGCCCGGCGTGGAGCGCGACGGGCACATGCCCAGCGGCACCGTGCTGCTGGAGAGCGTGGCCAAGGCCTACGGCCGCAGGGCGGTGGGCGTGGTGCTCACCGGCATGGGCGCGGACGGGGCGGACGGGCTCCTGGCCATCAAGCAGGGCGGTGGGCTGGCGCTGGCGCAGAACGAGGAGTCCTGCGTGGTGTTCGGCATGCCGGGCGCGGCGGTGGAGCGCAAGGCGGTGGACCACCTCATCCACGGCGATGACGTCGCGGCCACCCTGGCGCGCCTGGCGCGCGGAGAGTCGCTGGCCGCAAGCCGCTGACCTCGCGCGCCATGACGCCCCCTCCCGAGCGCTGGACTCCCGTCCACGCCTGGCTTCAGGCGCACACGGGCATGGCGCTGAGCGGGGCCCAGCGGCGGCGGCTGGATGCGCGGCTGGACGCGCTGGGACACGGCCAGGGCGCGGCGCGGCTGGTGGCGCACCTGCGCACGGCGGCGGGCGCGGCGGACCTGGCGCGGCTGGTGGACGCGGTGGCGGTGCACACGTCGGAGGTGTTCCGGGACGAGGTGCAACTGTCCGCCTTCCGCGAGCACGTGCTGTCCCCCCGGATACAGCGCTCCAGGACGCCGCTGCGCGTGTGGAGCGCGGGCTGCGCGGCGGGCGAGGAGGTCGCCACGCTGCTCCTCCTGATGGCGCAGGAGGGCGCGGATCCCGCCAGCCGCGTGCTGGGCACGGACATCTCCGAGCAGGTGCTCACCCGGGCGCGCGAGCTGAGCTTCCCGACGGATGCGCTCCGGCGCGTGCCGGACGCGGCGCGCTCGCGCTACTTCCAGCCGAAGGGCCGGCGCCACGCGCTGGTGGAGTCGCTGCGCGCGCAGGCGGAGTTCCGGCGCCACAACCTGATGGAGGCCCCGTATCCGGAGGCCCCCGGGGGTGGCGGGTTCGACATCATCTTCTGCCGCAACGTCCTCATCTACTTCACCCCGGAGGCCTTCCAGCGCACGGTGCGGAGCCTGGGCGAGCGGCTGACGCCCGGCGGGGTGCTGGTGCTGTCCGCCGCGGAGCCCCTGCTCCAGGTGCCCCCGGAGCTGCGGCTGCTGCCCAGCGAGCACGCGTTCTTCTACGTGCGCGAGGACGCCGCGCCCGTGGAGCCTGCCCGGCCGAAGCGGGACTCCGGAAGGTTCCCGAGCGTTACCGGAACCTCCGGAGCCAGCGGAGCCCCCGGCCCCACCGCGCCGGCACCGAAGCACGACGCACCCGTGCTCCCGCCCCCGGCCGCGGACGAGGCCGCGATGGCGCAGGCGGACTGGCTCTTCTCGTGCGTGCTGGACGGGGCCTCCACGGGCGTCCCGGACGAGAAGTCCGAGCGCGACCTGCGCCGGTGCCTGGAGCTGGATCCGGACCACGTCGCCGCCCGCTACCTGCTGGGGCTCCTGCTGGAGCAGTGCGGCCAGCCCGGCGCGGCCCTGGAGTCCTACCGCCGGGCCCTGCGGGCGGTGGACTCCGGGCGGGCGCGGCCGGTGCCCTTCTTCCTCAACCTGCCCCGGCTCCGGGTGGCCTGCGCCCGGGCCGTGGAGCGGCTGGAGGCGGAGGGGGCGCGCTGAAGGGCAGGGGGGCGGCCGGGCGAGGCGGAAACAGAAGCGGCGCGCGGGGCCTTTTGGACCTAGGATGCCCGGCCCATGCGCAGGCTCGTGCTCTTCGCCCTGTTGACCGCCGCCGTACCCGGCTGTTTCTACCCCGCCGACCGCGGCCGTGCCCTGGAAGCCAAGGTGGACCGGCTGGGCGCGGACAACGCGAAACTGGCCGCGGAGCTGAAGGAGGCGCGCGACCAGCTCGCCGTCACCCAGCCGAAGCTCGATGAGAAGATCGCCCAGGTGACGCAGGCCCTGCAGAGCCTGGACACCGCCGCGCGCCGCAAGGACGCGGACATCGGCGTGCAGTTCCAGAAGACGGTGGAGGACCTGGCGCAGCTTCGCGGCCAGGTGGAGACGTACCTCTACAAGATTGGGGAGCTGGAGGCCGCGCTCGGCAAGAGCACGGAGGAGACCAACCAGCGGCTCCTGGCGCTCCAGGGCACGGAGGCGGTGAAGGAGGCCGAGGCGAAGAAGAAGGCCGAGGAGCTCCAGCGCCCCACGGACAAGAAGGAGTTCCTCACGCTCGCGCAGGAGAAGGCGAAGGCCGGCGACGCGCTGGTCGCGCGCCAGCTCTACAACGAGTTCGTGAAGAAGTGGCCCAAGGACGCGCTCGTGGGCGAGGCCCACTTCGGCCTGGGCGAGACGTACTTCACCGAGTCCAGGTGCCGCGAGGCCCTCTTCGAGTACGGCAAGGTGGTGCAGGACCACGCCAAGACGCCGTCCGCGCCGGACGCGTACCTGCGCTCCTCCGACTGCTTCCTGAAGCTGAAGATGAAGGAGGAGTCGAAGCTGGCGCTGGAGGAGCTGGTGAAGGGTTACCCCAAGTCGGACGCGGCCAAGGCGGCGAAGACGAAGCTGGCGGAGCTGGACAAGAAGCCCGCGCCCGCCCCCGCGCCGAAGAAGGCGAAGAAGTGATGGGCCTCCGCGCCCCCCGGCTCGCCGCCCTGGCGCTCCTGTTGCTCCTGCCGCTGGTGGCGGGGGCCGCGCCGAAGAAGCTCGTGCTGCTCTTCACCGGAGACAACGGGGGCGAAGTCGCCCCCTGTGGTTGACGCCACAACCCGTCTGGCGGTCTGGCCAGACGAAAGACGGTCCTGAACCAGGAGCGCGCGAAGGGCGTGCCGGTGCTCGCACTGGACGCGGGCAACGCGCTCTTCAAGACCCTGGCGGATGGCCAGGATGCGACGGCGAAGCCTCGCGCGGAGCTGCTCCTGGAGCAGTTGGACGCGCAGGGCTACGCGGCCATGGCCGTGGGCCAGCGCGACCTGGTGCTGGGCGTGGACTTCCTCAAGAAGAAGACGAAGGGCGCGAAGCTGAAGCTCGTGTCCGCGAACCTCGTGGACGCGAAGGGGCAGCCGCTCTTCCCCGCCTCGGTGGTGACGACGGTGGGCGGGCTGAAGGTGGGCATCCTCGGTGTGTCCCCGGCGTCCGCGGAGGGCACCGCCATCCTGCCCGAGGGTGTCCGGGGCCTGCCGGTGGGGCCGGCGGTGACCGCGGAGGTCAAGCGCCTGCGCCAGAAGGAGCAGGTGTCGCTGGTGGTGGTGCTCGCGGCGGTGCCCTACGTGGAGGCGGTGAAGCTGGCCCAGGGCGCCGAGGGCGTGGACTTCGTGGTGCAGTCGCACGACGGCCGGGGCGTGGGCATGGCCCAGCGCCAGGGCGTGTCCACGCTGGTGCCGCCCGGGGAGCGGGGCCGCCAGGTCGCGAAGCTGGAGCTGTCCGTGGAGGGCGATGGTCCCTTCGCGGACCTGTCCGAGGCGAACCGCGCCCGGGAGAGCCAGCGCATGGTGGAGGCGAACATCGCGCGGGTGCGGGAGCGCCTGAAGGCGGAGAAGAACGAGGACACGCGCCGCTCGCTCCAGGAGACGCTGGCCTCCTTCGAAGCGCGGCGCGACGCCCTGGCCCGCACGGCGGCGGCGCAGGGCCCGGAGACGGGGCGCACGTACCAGTTGACGTACCTGCAACTGGGCGCGGACGTGGCGTCGGATGCCGCCGTCCAGAAGCAGGTGGAGCGCGTCGAGCCGCCCGGCTCCGCGGGTCACTGAGCTTCCAGGCGTGGAGCCAACCCCGTCCATCCTGGGACGGGGGCTGAAACACCTGTCTCATCCCCTGTCGCGGCATGTGTCACGCCCGTTCCAGCCCTGCTGG
The DNA here is from genome assembly GCF_020037015.1 of Corallococcus sp. AS-1-6. Lineage (GTDB taxonomy): Bacteria > Myxococcota > Myxococcia > Myxococcales > Myxococcaceae > Corallococcus. Next base: position 384,798 of record NZ_JAIQDE010000004.1, read on the forward strand.
AGGGCAGGCAGGCCCGGCGGCGTGGAACGCATGGCAGGTCGCTCTTCGACCGAATAATGTGATCAACAGGTTTCATGGCCACCCCCCCACGCTGCTCGCGCGACGAGCGGCAGGCCGCGCGTGATCGACATCCACCGGCACTGACCCTCTGGGCCCTGCGTCCCGCTTTCCGGGCGCCCCTCGGGGGCCGTGTCGTGTCCAGATTCCGGAGTCAATTCGATGAGCAGCAGCGGTGATTTGTCGAAGCGGATCGCGAACCTGTCTCCGGAGAAGCGCGCGGAGCTGCTCAAGAAGATGGCCGCGCAGAAGAACGCGGCGGGGACTCCGGCGCGGGCGGCGTTCCCGCTGAGGGACCGGTCGAAGCCGGCGGAACTCTCCTTCGCGCAGCAGCGGCTGTGGTTCATGGACCAGTTGGCGCCGGGCAGCCCGCTCTACAACGTCCCCGTGGCGGTGCGGCTGGAGGGCGCGCTGGACGTGGCGATGCTGGAGCGCTCCCTGCTGGAGGTGGTGCGGCGCCACGAGTCGCTGCGCACGACCTTCCAGGGCACGGAGAGCGGGCCGGTGCAGCACTTCGCGCCACTGCCCGCGCTGGCGCTGGAGCGCACGGACGTGGGCGCGCTCGCGGCGGACGCGCGCGAGGCCGAAGCCTGGCGCCGGGTGCGGGAGGGGGCGCTGCGTCCCTTCGACCTCGCCACGGGGCCGCTGATGCGCGCGCTGCTGGTGCGGCTGGGAGACGCGGACCACCTGCTGCTGGTGGTGATGCACCACATCGTGTCGGACGGATGGTCACTGGGCGTGCTCGTGCGCGAGGTGGCGGTGCTCTACGCCACGTTCCTGCAGGGCCAGCCGTCGCCGCTGCCGGAGCTGGCCGTGCAGTACGCGGACTACGCGGCCTGGCAGCGGGAATCGTTGCAGGGCGCGGCGTTGGAGCGGCAGTTGGCGTACTGGCGCGAGCAGTTGTCGGGCGCGCCGCCCGCGCTGGAGCTGACGACGGACAAGCCCCGGCCCGCGGCGCGCGGCTTCCGGGGCGCGCGCACGCCCATCCAGTGGCCGCGGGAGCTGACGGACGCGCTCCGGGGGCTGGCGCAGCAGGAGGGCGCGACGCTGTTCATGGTGCTGCTGGCCGGGTGGCAGTCGCTCCTGTCGCGCTACTCCGGGCAGGACGACGTGAGCGTGGGCTCTCCCATGGCGGGCCGGACCCGCTCGGAGCTCGAAGGCCTCATCGGCATGTTCGTCAACACGCTGGTGCTGCGCGCGCGCTTCACGCCGGAGCTGTCGTTCCAGGGACTGGTGCGCCAGCTCCGCGAGACGATGGTGGGCGCGACGGACCACCAGGACGTGCCGTTCGAGAAGCTGGTGGAGGCGCTCCAGCCGGAGCGCGACTCGGGGCGCACGCCGTTCTTCCAGGCGATGTTCGCGCTGCAGAACGCGCCGCGCGGGCCGGTGGCCGTGCAGGGCCTGAGGTTGAACGCGATGGAGGTGGACACCCAGACGGCCAAGTTCGACCTGCTCCTCCAGCTCACGGAGGCGGAAGGCAGCCTGAGCGGCTACGTGGAGTACGACACCGACCTCTTCCACGCGGCCACCGTCGCGCGGATGGTGGAGCACCTGCGCGGCCTGCTGGAGTCCGCCGTGGCCCACCCGGCGATGCCCGTGGCCCGGCTGACCATGGTGAAGGCCGCCGAGCGGCGCTTGCTGGCCGAGGACTGGAACCGGACGCAGGCGGCGTACCCGAGGGAGCGCCCGGTGCACGCGCTCTTCGCGGAGCAGGCGCGCAAGGCGCCGGGCCGGGTGGCGGTGGTGCAGGGCGTGGACGGGCAGGCGCTGACGTACGGCGAACTGGACGCGAAGGCGAACCAACTGGCGCACCACCTGCGCGGGCTCGGGGTGAAGCGCGGCACGCGGGTGGGCGTGTACGTGGATCGCTCGTGGGAGATGGTGGTGGGGCTGCTCGGCATCCTGAAGGCCGGGGGCGCGTACGTGCCGGTGGACCGCAACTACCCGGCGGAGCGCATCGCGCTGCTGCTGGAGGACGCGGGCGTCGAGGTGACGCTGACGCAGCGGTCGCTGGTGGAGAAGCTGCCGGCCGGAGCGGGCAAGCCGCTCTGCGTGGACACGGCGTGGGACGCCATCCGCCGCGAGCCGGAGACGCCTCCGGACGTGGCGGTGGGCGGAGAGGACCTCGCGTACATCATCTTCACGTCAGGAAGCACGGGGCGCCCGAAGGGCGTGTGCGTCCCCCACCGGGGCATCACCCGCCTGGTGGTGGGCAACGACTTCATGCGCTTCGACGCGGACGCGGTCTGGTCGCAGACGGGGCCTGTGGCCTTCGACGCCTCGACGCTGGAGCTGTGGGGCGCGCTGCTGCACGGGGCGAAGCTGGTGCTGGCGCCGCCGCACGCGCTGACGCTGGAGGAGCTGGGCGCGCTGCTGAAGCAGGAGCGCATCAGCACGCTGTGGCTGACGACGGCGCTGTACGAGCAGATGGCGCTGCACCAGGCGGACGCCCTGGCGGGCGTGTCCCAGGTGCTGACGGGCGGTGACGTGATGCCGCTCCCGCGCGCTCGGGAGCACGTGTCACGGCTGCCGGAAGGCGCGGTGCTGGTGAATGCGTACGGCCCCACGGAGAACACCACGTTCTCCACCACGCACACGCTGACGCGCGAGACGTCGCTCACCGCGTCGGTCCCCATCGGCAAGCCGATTGGGAACTCGACGACGTACGTGCTGGACGCGCGCGGGGACGTGGCGGGTGTGGGCGTGCCGGGGGAGCTGTTCGTGGGCGGTGAGGGGCTGGCGTGGGGCTACCTCAACCGCCCGGACCTGACGGCGGAGCGCTTCGTGCCCCACCCGTTCAGCCCGGAGCCCGGAGCGCGGCTGTACCGCACGGGCGACAAGGCCCGGTGGAGGGAGGACGGGACGCTGGAGTTCCTGGGGCGCACCGACTTCCAGGTGAAGGTGCGCGGCTTCCGCATCGAGCTGGGTGAAATCGAAGCCGCGCTCCTCCAGCACCCGGACGTGGCGGAGGCCACGGTGGTGGCGCGGGGGCAGGGCGCGGACAAGCAGTTGGTGGGGTACGCGGTCGCGAAGCCGGAGCGGATGCTCGACGCGGCGGAGCTCAAGGCCCACCTCAGGCAGCGGCTGCCGGAGTACATGGTGCCCACGGCGCTGGTGTCGCTGGACGCGCTGCCGCTCAGCGCGAACGGCAAGGTGGACCGCAAGGCGCTGCCGGAGCCGGAGGCCCCGCGCTCGGAGAAGGTCTTCGAGGCGCCCCGCACGGAAGTGGAAGCGAAGCTGGCGGCCATCTGGGCGCAGGTGTTGCGCGTGCCCCAGGTGGGCGTGACGGACAACTTCTTCGAGCTGGGCGGCCACTCGCTGCTGGCGACGCAGGTGGCCTCGCGGATCCGCGCCGGGTTCGGCGTGGAGCTGCCGCTGCGGGAGCTGTTCGAGTCCGCCACGCTGGAGGCCCTGGCGCTCCGCCTGGAGCGCGCAACGCGCTCCGTCGCTCCGCCGCTGGTGGCCGTCTCGCGAGAGCAGCCCCTGCCGTTGTCGTTCGCGCAGCAGCGCCTGTGGTTCATCGACCAGTTGGAGCCTGGCAGCCCGCTCTACAACGTCCCGCTCGCGGTCCGACTGGAGGGGGCCCTGGACGTCGCGGCGCTCCAGGGTGCGCTGGATGCGTTGGTGGGACGTCACGAGGCGCTCCGCACGACGTTCACGTCGCATGAAGGCACGCCGGTGCAGGTGGTGCATCCGCCCTCGGCGATGCCGCTGGAGGTGGAGGACCTGCGCGGCGTCGAAGCGGGCGAGCGGGAGGAAGAGGCCCGCCGCCGGGTGATGGCGCAGGGGCTGAGGCCGTTCGACCTGTCGCGAGGGCCGCTGGTCCGCGCGCAGTTGGTGCGGCTGGACGGGCACGACCACCTGCTCGCGCTCACGATGCACCACGCCATCTCGGATGGCTGGTCGTTGGGCGTGCTCGTGCGGGAGATCGGCGCGCTGTACGCGGCGTTCGTGCAGGGCCAGCCCTCCTCGCTGCCGGAGCTGCCGCTCCAGTACGCGGACTACGCGGCCTGGCAGCGCGGCTGGTTGCAGGGGGATGCGCTCGAACGCGAGGTGGCCTTCTGGAAGGGCCGGCTCGCGGGAGCACCCGCGGCCCTGGAGTTGCCCACGGATCGTCCGCGCCCGGCGGTGCGGGGCAACGCGGGCACGATGCACTTCTTCCAGTGGTCCCCCGCGATGACGCAGCGCCTGCGGGCGCTGGCGCAGCGTGAAGGCGCGTCGCTGTACATGGTGCTGCTGGCGGGGTGGCAGGCGCTGCTGTCGCGCTACTCGGGACAGACGGACATCAGCGTCGGGTCGCCCATCGCGGGCCGGACCCGGGCGGAGCTGGAAGGGCTCATCGGCTTCTTCGTCAACACGCTGGTGCTGCGAGCCCGGGTGGACGGGCACGCGTCCTTCCGTGAGCTGCTGAAGCAGGTGAGGGGCACGGTGCTGGAGGCCTACGAGCACCAGGACGTGCCGTTCGAGAAGCTGGTGGAGGCGCTCCAGCCCGAGCGCAGCCTGAGCCACACCCCGCTGTTCCAGACGCTGCTGGCGCTCCAGAACGTGCCGCAGGGAGACCTGGGGCTGCCGGGCATGTCGCTCAAGCCGGTGATGATGGAGAGCCGCACGTCGAAGTTCGACGTGAGCCTCTTCTTCGTGGAGGAGGGAGAAGGGCTGAGAGGCTCGGTCGAGTACAGCACCGAGTTGTTCGACGCCGCGACAGTGCGCCGGATGGTGGAGCACCTCTGGGTCCTGCTGGAGGCCGCGCTGGCACGTCCGGAGGCCGCAGTGTCCCGGCTGCCGATGGTGGACGCGGAGGAGCGGCAGCGGCTCCTCGACGGTGGCAACCGCACGGTGGCGGAGTCCACGAACACGACGCCGGTCCACGCCCGCTTCGAGGAGCAGGCGCGGAAGACGCCGGAGGCAGTGGCGCTCCAGAGCCAGGACGGCAGGACGCTGACGTACGGCGAGCTGGACGCGAAGGCGAACCAACTGGCGCACCACCTGCGCGGGCTCGGAGTGAAGCGAGGCACGCGGGTGGGCGTGTTCGTGGAGCGCTCCTTCGAGATGGTGGTGGGGCTGCTCGGCATCCTGAAGGCGGGAGGCGCGTACGTGCCGGTGGACCGCAACTACCCGGCGGAGCGCATCGCGTTGCTGCTGGGGGATGCGGGCGTGGGGGTAACGCTGACGCAGCAGTCGCTGGTGCAGAAGCTGCCGAAGAGCGCGGGCACGCCGCTGCTGCTGGACACGGTGTGGAGCGAAGTGGCCCACCAGCCGGGGACGGCGCCGCAGGTGGAGGTGAGCGCGGAAGACCTGGCGTACGTGATGTTCACGTCAGGAAGCACCGGGCGCCCGAAGGGCGTGAGCGTGCCGCACCGGGGCATCACGCGGTTGGTGCTGGGCAACGGCTTCCTGCGCTTCGGGCCGGAGGAGGTCTGGCTGCAACTGGCGCCGGTGGCCTTCGACGCCTCGACGCTGGAACTCTGGGGTGCGCTGCTGCACGGGGCGAAGCTGGTGCTGGCGCCGCCGCACGCGCTGACGCTGGAGGAGTTGGGTGCGCTGCTGACGCAGGAGCGCATCAGCACGCTGTGGCTGACGGCGGCGCTGTACGAGCAGATGGCGCTGCATCAGGTGGAAGCGCTGGCAGGAGTGTCGCAGGTGCTGGCGGGCGGAGACGTGCTGCCAGCCCAGCGTGTGCGCGAGCATCTGAAGCATCTGCCAGAAGGCGCGGTGCTGGTGAACGGCTACGGCCCCACGGAGAACACCACGTTCTCCACCACGCACACGCTGACGCGCGACACGTCGCTCACCGCATCGGTCCCCATCGGCAAGCCGATTGGGAACTCGACGGCGTACGTGCTGGACGCGCGAGGGGACGTGGCGGGCGTGGGCGTGCCGGGCGAGCTGTACGTGGGAGGCGAAGGCCTGGCGTGGGGCTACCTCAATCGCACGGACCTGACGGCGGAGCGCTTCGTGCCCAACGCCCTCAGCACGAAGCCGGGAGCGCGGCTGTACCGCACGGGCGACAAGGCCCGGTGGAAGGAGGACGGGACGCTGGAGTTCCTGGGGCGCACCGACTTCCAGGTGAAGGTGCGCGGCTTCCGCATCGAGTTGGGCGAAGTCGAAGCGGCGCTCCTGAAGCAGGAGGGCATCGCGGAGGCCACGGCGGTGGTGCGCGACGTGGGCGGCGACAAGCGGCTGGTTGCGTACCTCGTGGCGAAGCCGGGCCAGAACATCGACCCGAAGGCCGTGGAGGCAGAGCTTCGGCAGCGGCTCCCTGAATACATGGTGCCGTCCGCGATGGGCGTGCTGGACGCGCTGCCGCTCACGGCCAACGGCAAGGTGGACCGCAAGGCCCTGGAGGCGCTGGATGCGCACGAGGCAGGCACTGCCTACGAGCCGCCTCGCACGGAGGCGGAGCGAAAGCTGGCGGCCATCTGGGCGGAGGTCCTGCGGGTACCCAGGGTGGGCGTGAAGGACAACTTCTTCGCGCTCGGTGGGCACTCGTTGCTGGCGACGCAGGTGGTCTCGCGGATCCGCACGGAACTCGGAGTGGAGCTCTCGCTGCGAGTCCTCTTCGAGGCGCCCGTGCTGGAAGTCCTGGCCGAGCGACTGGGGACGGCCGCCCGTCCGTTGCCCGCGGCGTTGGAGCACGTCGCCAGGGACGAGGCGCCGCCGCTGTCGTTCGCACAGCAGCGCCTGTGGTTCATCGACCAACTGGAGCCGGGCAGCCCGCTCTACAACGTCCCGGTGGCGGTCCGGTTGCAAGGCACCTTGCAGCGGGGCGCGCTGGTGCGGGCCCTGAACGAGATTGTCCGGCGCCACGAATCCCTGCGCACGACCTTCGAGCTGCACGAAGGGCAGCCCGTGCAGCGCATCCATCCGCATGCGCGCCTGCCACTGGCGGACGTCGACCTGGAGGGCCTCACCCCCGAGCAGCAGGAGCAGGAGGTCCGGCGTCGGCTCGGGGTGGAGCTGGCGGAGCCCTTCGACCTGAACAAGGGCCCGCTCATCCGGGCCGGCCTGTTGAAGCTGGGAAGCACCGAACACGTGCTGCTCATCACGATGCACCACATCGTGTCGGACGGCTGGTCGCTGGGAGTGCTGATCCGCGAGGTGGGCGCGCTCTACGCAGCGTTCTCGGAAGGACGCCCGTCGCCACTGCCGGAGCTGCCGCTCCAGTACGCGGGCTACGCGGCCTGGCAGCGGGGCTGGTTGCAGGGAGAAACGCTCCAGAAGGAAGTGGACTTCTGGAGGGGGAAGCTCGCCGGGGCGCCGCCAGTGCTGGAGCTGCCCACGGACCATCCGCGTCCGGCGGTGCGAGGCAACACCGGAGCGGTGCATTCCTTCCTGGTGCCATCGGCGCTGGCCCATGCGCTGCGGGAACTGGCGCAGCGTGAAGGCGCGTCGCTGTACATGGTGCTGCTGGCGGGCTGGCAGGCGCTGCTGTCGCGCTACTCGGGGCAGATGGACATCAGCGTGGGCTCGCCCATCGCGGGCCGGACGCGGGCGGAGCTGGAAGGACTCATCGGCTTCTTCGTCAACACGCTGGTGCTGCGCGCCTGGGTGGACGGGGAGAAGTCCTTCCGTGAGCTGCTGAAGCAGGTGAGGGGCACAGTGCTGGAGGCCTATGAGCACCAGGACGTGCCGTTCGAAAAGCTGGTGGAGGCGCTGCATCCGGAGCGCAGCCTGAGCCACACCCCGCTGTTCCAGACGCTGCTGGCGTTGCAGAACATGCCCGAGGGCGAGGCGAAGCTGCCCGGGCTGACGATGAAGCCGCTGGAACTGGAGATCCGCACGTCGAAGTTCGACGTGAGCCTCTTCTTCACGGAGACGCCACAGGGGCTGAACGGAGCGGTGGAGTACAGCACCGACCTGTTCGACGAGGCGACGGTGCGCCGGATGGCGGAGCACCTGCACGTCCTGCTGGAAGGCGTGGTGGCGAAGCCGGAGACGGCGGTGAGCCAGTTGCCCATGCTGACGGAGGCGGAGCGCCAGCAGGTACTGGTGACGTGGAACCAGACGGACACCCAGAACCGCCACGACCTGCCGGTCCACGCCCGCTTCGCGGATCAGGCGCGGAGGACGCCGGAGGCAGTGGCGCTCCAGGCCCAGGACGGCAGGACGCTGACGTACGGCGAGCTGGACGCGAAGGCGAACCAACTGGCGCACCACCTGCGCGGGCTCGGAGTGAAGCGAGGCACGCGGGTGGGCGTGTTCGTGGAGCGCTCCTTCGAGATGGTGGTGGGGCTGCTCGGCATCCTGAAGGCGGGAGGCGCGTACGTGCCGGTGGACCGCAACTACCCGGCGGAGCGCATCGCGTTGCTGCTGGGGGATGCGGGCGTGGGGGTAACGCTGACGCAGCAGTCGCTGGTGCAGAAGCTGCCGAAGAGCGCGGGTACGCCGCTGCTGCTGGACACAGTGTGGAGCGAAGTGGCCCACCAGCCGGAGGCAGCGCCGCAGGTGGAGGTGAGCGCGGAAGACCTGGCGTACGTGATGTTCACGTCAGGAAGCACGGGGCGCCCGAAGGGCGTGAGCGTGCCGCACCGGGGCATCACGCGGTTGGTGGTGGGCAACGGCTTCCTGCGCTTCGGGCCGGAGGAGGTCTGGCTGCAACTGGCGCCGGTGGCCTTCGACGCCTCGACGCTGGAACTCTGGGGCGCGCTGCTGCACGGGGCGAAGCTGGTGCTGGCACCGCCGCACGCGCTGACGCTGGAGGAGCTGGGCGCACTGCTGAAGCAGGAGCGCATCACCACGCTGTGGCTGACGGCGGCGCTGTACGAGCAGATGGCGCTGCACCAGGTGGAAGCACTCTCTGGCGTGTCGCAGGTGCTGGCGGGCGGTGACGTGCTGCCAGCCCAGCGTGTGCGCGAGCATCTGAAGCATCTGCCAGAAGGCGCGGTGCTGGTGAACGGCTACGGCCCCACGGAGAACACCACGTTCTCCACCACGCACACGCTGACGCGCGACACGTCGCTCACCGCATCGGTCCCCATCGGCAAGCCGATTGGGAACTCGACGGCGTACGTGCTGGACGCGCGAGGGGACGTGGCGGGCGTGGGCGTGCCGGGCGAGCTGTACGTGGGAGGCGAAGGCCTGGCGTGGGGCTACCTCAATCGCACGGACCTGACGGCGGAGCGCTTCGTGCCCAACGCCTTCAGCACGAAGCCGGGAGCGCGGCTGTACCGCACGGGCGACAAGGCCCGGTGGAGGGAGGACGGGACGCTGGAGTTCCTGGGCCGCACGGACTTCCAGGTGAAGGTGCGCGGCTTCCGCATCGAGCTGGGCGAAGTCGAAGCGGCGCTCCTGAAGCATGAGGGCATCGCGGAGGCCACGGCGGTGGTGCGCGACGTGGGCGGCGACAAGCGGCTGGTTGCGTACCTCGTGGCGAAGCCGGGCCAGAACATCGACCCGAAGGCCGTGGAGTCGGAGCTGCGGCAGCGACTGCCGGAGTACATGGTGCCGTCCACGATGGGCGTGCTGGCCGCGCTGCCGCTCACGGCCAACGGCAAGGTGGACCGCAAGGCCCTGCCTGAGCTCGATACGGTCCGCTCGGAGCGCGAATACGAAGCGCCCCGCACGGAGGCAGAGCGAAAGCTGGCGGCCATCTGGGCGGAGGTCCTGCGGGTGCCCAGGGTGGGCGTGAAGGACAACTTCTTCGCGCTCGGTGGGCACTCGTTGCTGGCGACGCAGGTGGTGTCACGGCTCCGTGCGGAATTCGGAGTGGAACTCCCGCTGCGAGCCCTCTTCGAAGCGCCCGTGCTGGAAGTCCTGGCCGAGCGACTGGGGACCGCCGCGCGTCCATTGCCCGCGCCACTGGAACTCCTCGCCGGGTCTGCAGCATCGCCGCTGTCGTTCGCACAGCAGCGCCTGTGGTTCATCGACCAACTGGAGCCGGGCAGCCCGCTCTACAACGTCCCGGTCGCGGTGCGGCTGGATGGCGAGCTGGACGTTGGCGCCCTGGAGTGGTCTCTGCGTGAAGTCGTGCGCCGTCACGAATCCCTGCGTACGACCTTCGAACTGCACGAAGGGCAGCCCGTGCAGCGCATCCATGCCGATGCGCGCCTTTCGCTGGCGCGGAGCGAGTTGGAGGGCCTCACCCCCGAGCAGCAGGAGCAGGAGGTCCGGCGTCGGATCAGGGCGGAGCTGGCGGAGCCCTTCGACCTGAACAAGGGCCCGCTCATCCGGGCTGGCCTGTTGAAGCTGGGGAGCACCGAGCACGTGCTGCTCGTCACGATGCACCACATCGTGTCGGACGGCTGGTCGCTGGGCGTGCTGATCCGTGAGGTGGGGGCGCTCTACGCGGCGTTCTCGGAAGGACGCCCGTCACCGCTGCCGGAGCTGCCGCTCCAGTACGCGGGCTACGCGGCCTGGCAGCGAGGCTGGTTGCAGGGAGAGACGCTCCAGAGGGAAGTGGACTTCTGGAGGGGGAAGCTCGCCGGTGCGCCGCCCGTGTTGGAGCTGCCCACGGACCGGCCGCGCCCGGCGGTGCGAGGCAATGCCGGAGCGGTCCATTCCTTCGTCTTGCCCTCGTCGCTGGAACAGCAGTTGAAGACGTTGGCGCAGCGTGAAGGCGCGTCGCTGTACATGGTGCTGCTGGCGGGCTGGCAGGCGTTGCTGTCGCGCTACTCGGGACAGACGGACATCAGCGTGGGCTCGCCCATCGCGGGCCGGACCCGGGCGGAGCTGGAAGGGCTCATCGGCTTCTTCGTCAACACGCTGGTGCTGCGCGCCCAGGTGGACGGGGATGCGTCCTTCCGTGAACTGCTGAAGCAGGTCCGCGGCACGGTCCTGGAGGCCTATGAGCACCAGGACGTGCCGTTCGAAAAGCTGGTGGAGGCGCTGCAGCCGGAACGCAGTCTGAGCCACACGCCCCTGTTCCAGTCGATGCTGGCGTTGCAGAACACGCCTGAGGGAGAGGCGAAGCTGCCCGGGCTGACGATGAAGCCGCTGGAGCTGGAGCTTCACACGTCGAAGTTCGACGTGAGCGTCTACTTCACGGAGACGCCGCAGGGCTTGGTCGGAGCGGTGGAGTACAGCACCAGCTTGTTCGACGAGGCGACGGTGCGCAGGATGGCGGAGCACCTGCGCGTGCTGTTGGAAGGCATTGTCACCAGGCCGGAAACGGCAGTGGGCAGGCTGCCCATGCTGACGGAGGCGGAGCGCCAGCAGGTGCTGGTGACGTGGAACCAGCAGCAGGCGGAGTACGACCGGGACGCGACGATTCCTCGGCTCTTCGAGGCGCAGGCGAAGCGCACGCC
>NZ_JAIQDE010000050.1 GCF_020037015.1 Corallococcus sp. AS-1-6
AGCCGCGCCTCCGGTGAGGGCAGCGCCTTGCGGTCCACCTTGCCGTTGGGCGTCAGTGGCAGGGAGGGCAGGGTGACAAAGGCGGACGGCACCATGTACTCCGGCAGGTGCCGGCGCAGGTGCTCGCGCAGTCCTTCCGTGTCGCCGTCCGTCACCACATAGGCCACGAGCCTCGCGTCGCCCGGTGCGTCCTCTCGCAGCAGGGCCACTGCGTCACTGACGCCCGCATGGGTGCGCAGCGTGGTCTCGATTTCGCCCAGCTCGATGCGGTAGCCGCGCAGCTTCACCTGGAAGTCCAGGCGGCCCATGAACTCCAGCGTGCCGTCCGGCCTCCAGCGGCCCCGGTCTCCCGTGCGGTAGAGCCGCGCGCCGGGCTCCGCGCTGAAGGGGTCTGGCATGAAGCGCTCGGCCGTCAGGTCAGGCCGGCCCAGGTAGCCGCGCGTGACGCTCTCGCCGGAGAAGCACAGCTCTCCCGGCGTGCCGATGGGCACCAGGCGCTGCCTCGCGTCCAGCACGTACGCGTTCAGGTTCGCCACGGGCCGGCCGATGAAGGGCTCCGTGCGGGAGCTTCCCTGGAGGGTGACGCCCGCCGTGCAGACCGTGCACTCCGTGGGGCCGTAGCCGTTGAAGACGCGCGTGCGGTCCGTCGCGGCCAGCTTCCTCCACGCCTCCGCGTCCAGGGCGTCGCCGCCCATCATCACGAGGGGCGGCACCCAGGCCCGCTCCAGCATCCCGGCCGCCAGCAGCGGCTTGAGCTGCGCGGGCGTGCAGTCGAACGAGTCGATGCGGTGCTGCTCCAGCCACGCGAGCATCGCCTCCGGGTCCACGCGCAGCGCGTCCGGGACGATGTGGAGGCAGTGCCCGTCGATGAGCTGCACCACGCGGTCCATCACCGCGTCGAAGTACAGCGGCGCGTTGACGCTGACGCGCTGCCCCTTGGGCTGGCCCGCGTAGAACGCGCGGAGGAAGGCCCGGTGCATGTTGAGGATGGTGCGGTGTTGCACCATCACGCCCTTGGGCGTGCCCGTGGACCCGGACGTGTACAGCACGTACGCCAGGTGCTCCGGGCCCGTCAGGGTGGGCAGGGGCTCGTGGGAGAGGGCGCCCAGGCCGGTCTGCTCCACGTCCAGCCAGACCTCCTGAACTCCGGAGGGGCTCCAGTCTCCACACGCGGCCTCGGTCGTGATGAGCACGGCCGAGGCGCTATCCTTCAGCACGAAGTCCCTGCGCGCGGGCGGGGCGCCAGGGTCCAACGGGACGAAGGCGCCACCGGCCTTGAGCACCGCGAGGAGCGCCACGAGGGTCTCCACCGAACGCTCCAGGCACAGCGCCACCCGAACCTCAGGCCCCACTCCCATGGAGCGCAGCCGCCACGCGAGCTGGTTCGCCCGCGTGTCGAGCTGCCGGTACGTCAGCGCCGTCTCCTCGAACACGACAGCGGGGGCATCCGGCGTACGCGCCACCTGCCTCTCGATGAGGCCGTGCAGCGTGGCGTCCCGTTCGAAGTCCACCAGTTCGCCGCTGCCCATGCGCACCAGCCGCACCAGTTCCTCGGGCGAGACGAGCGACACGTCCGCCAGCGGCAGGTCCGGCGCGTCGCACACGGCCTCCAGCAGCCGGCGCAGGTGCGCGGCGAACCGCTCGATGGTGCCCGCGTCGTACAACTCCGCGGCGTAATGGAAGCGGCCCTCGTAGCCGTCGCGGGTCCGATTCAGGTCCAGAGCCAGTTCGAACTGCGTGGGGCCGCCACCGTCTAAGGGGGCCGGGCCCACGGCGAGACCGGGCACCGCCAGCTCCGGTACGGGCGCGTTCTGGAGCGCGAACATTGCTTGGAACAGCGGCGTGCGGCCCAGGTCACGCTCGGGCTGGAGCGCTTCCACCAGGTGCTCGAAGGGGATGTCCTGGTGCTCGTACGCGCCCAGCGTGGTGGCGCGCACCTGGGCCAACAGCTCGCGGAACGTCGTCCGCGCGCTGAAGCGTCCACGCAGCACCAGCATGTTCACGAAGAAGCCGATGAGGCCCTCCGTCTCCGCGTGCCGGCGGTTCGCGATGGGCGAGCCCACCAGCACGTCGTCCTGCCCGGAGACACGTGAGAGCACGGCCTGGAACGCCGCAAGGAGGGCCATGAAGGGCGTGGCGCCTTCGGCCTGCGCCAGCGCGTCCACGCGCTCGCTCAGGGCGCGCGGCAGCGTCACCCGGACCAGGCCGCCTCGCTGCGTGGAGGTGGCGGTCCTGGGGCGGTCCGTGGGCACGTCCAGGACGAAGGGGGCACCGGACAACTGGTGCTTCCACCACTCGACCTGCGCTTGCAGCACGCCGCCCTGGAGCCAACCGCGCTGCCACACGGCGAAGTCCGCGTACTGCACCGGCAGCGGGGGCAGGGCGCCGGAACGGCCCGCGCGCCGGGCTTCGTAGAGGGCCGTGAGCTCCCGCACGAGGACGCCCAGCGACCAGCCGTCGGACACGATGTGGTGCAGATGCAGCACCAGCACGTGCTCGCTGGCATCCAGCTTCATGAGCAGCGCGCGGATCACCGGCCCGCGCGTCAGGTCGAACGGGCGCAGCGTCTCCGCGTGGCCCAGGCGTTGGGCTTCGGCCTGCCTCGCGGCGCGGCTGCCCAGGCCCGTCAGGTCCACCGTCTCCAGGGGAACGTGGCCCTCCGGGTGGATGTCCTGCACGGGGCGGCCGTTCTCCATGCGGAACGTGGTCCGCAGGGCTTCATGCCGCGCCATCAGCGCGTCCAGGCTCGCGCGCAGCGCTTCCACGTCCAGCTCGCCGGTGAGGCTCAGCGCCAGCGGCATGTTGTAGAGCGGGCTGCCCGGCTCCAACTGGTCGATGAACCACAACCGCTGCTGCGCGAACGACAGCGGCGGCGCGGACGTGCGCTCCACCCGGACCAGCGGTGGCGCCTGCGTGCGGCGCGCGTCCACCAACCGCTCCGCCAGCGAGGCCACCGTGGGCGAACGGAACAGCTCGCCCAGCGGCAGCTCCACACCCAGCGTTGAGCGAATGCGCGACACCACCTGGGTGGCCAGCAGCGAGTGCCCACCCAGCTCGAAGAAGTCGCCGTGGATGTCCACCACGTCCAGGTGCAGCACCTCCGCCCAGATGTCCGCGAGCACCTTCTCCTGTTCGCTCCGAGGCGCGGCAGTGGCGCCGTCCGCGACACGGGCCTGGGGCGCGGGCAGGGCCTTGCGGTCCACCTTGCCGTTGGCGCTCAGCGGCAGCTTGGGCAGCACCACGATGGCCGCCGGCACCATGTAGTCCGGCAACTGCCTCTGCACGGCCGCTCGCAGCGCCGCCGTGTCCACGCCTTCGTCGCTCACGACGTAGGCGACGAGGCGCTTATCGCCGGGCACGTCCTCTCGCACCACCACCACCGCCTCCTGGACTTCGGGCGACTGGCGCAGCACGGCTTCAATCTCGCCCGGCTCCACGCGGAAGCCTCGCAGCTTCACCTGGAAGTCCGCGCGGCCCAGGAACTCCAGCGTCCCATCTTGCAGCCAGCGCACGCGGTCGCCCGTGTCGTAGAGGCGCGCTCCCGGCTCAGTGGCGAAGGGGTGGGGGATGAAGCGCTCGGCCGTGAGGTCCGGGCGCTGGAGGTAGCCCCAGGCCAGACCGTCCCCGCCCACGTACAGCGTTCCCGGTACGCCCGGCGGCACGGGCTGGAGCGCCGCGTTCAGCACCCACACCGTGGAGTTCGACACCGGCCGGCCGATGGGCACCGAGCGGCCCACAGTGTCTTCGGCGCGCAACGTGTGCGTCGCGGAGAACGTCGTGTTCTCCGTGGGGCCGTAGCCGTTGACCAGCACGGCGCCAGGCGGCAGCCGCTTGAGGTGTTCGCGCACGCGCTCCACGGGCAACACGTCGCCGCCCGCCAGCACCTGCTTCACCCGCTCCAGCGCTTCGCCCTGGTGCAGCACCATCTGCTCGAAGAGGGCCGCGGTGAGCCACAGCGTGGTCACGCCCTCGCGCCGCAGCAGTGCTCCCGTCTCCTCCAGTGACAGGGCCTTGGGCGGTGCCAGCACCAGCGTCGCGCCGTTGAGCAGCGCGCCCCAGACCTCCAGCGTGGACGCGTCGAACGCGATGGGCGCCAGGTGGAGGAAGACCTCCTCGGACCCGAAGTGGATGAAGTCCGCGCCTCGCACCAGGCGCGTGATGCCCCGGTGCGGGACGCTGACGCCCTTGGGCCGGCCGGTGCTACCCGACGTGAACATCACGTAGGCCAGCGTGTCGGAGGGCACGGTCAGGTCCAGTGGCGTCTCAGGATGCCTCGCGATCTGGGCTCCGTCCGCGTCCAGCAGGACCTGGAGGTCCGCCACCTGGGGCAGCTCATCCGCGAGGGCCTCCTGTGTGACGATCACGCTGACGCTGGCCGCCTGGAGCATCCAGGTGATGCGCTCCGCGGGGGCCTTCGCGTCCACCGGCACGTAGGCCGCGCCGGCCTTGAGGATGCCCAGCAGGCCGGTGACGAGATCGAACGACCGCTCCAGGCACAGGCCCACCCGGTGGCCGGGCCGCACGCCCTGGCGCCGCAGGTGGTGCGCGAGCTGGTTCGACGCTCGCTCCAGCGCCGCGTACGTGAGCGTCTCCCCGCCGGCCTTCAGCGCGATGGCGTCCGGCGTCCTCGCGGCCTGCTCCGCGAAGAGGGCCCCCACGGACGCGTCGCGCGGGTAGTCCCGGGCGGTGTCGTTCCACCCGAGGAGCAGCCGCTGCCGCTCCGCGTCCGTGAGCCAGGGCAACTGCCCCAGCCGCGTGTCCGGCGCTCGGACGGCGGCCTCCATCAGCACGCGGAGGTGCTCCGCCATGCCGGCCGCGGTGGCCGGTTCGAAGAGGTCCTGGTTGAAGACGATCCCACCTGCGAAGCCGTCCGGCGTGCGCGTCATCAGCCACTGGAGGTCGAAGAGGATGACCTCCGGGTTGGCCTCCAGCGGGCGCAGCGTCAGCCCTGGCAGGGACAGCTCCGGCAGGGGCGCGTTCTGGAGCGTGAAGGTCACCTGGAACAGCGGCGTGCGGCCCAGGTCGCGCTGCGGGTGGAGCACCTCCACCAGCTTCTCGAACGGCAGGTCCTGGTGCTCGTACGCGCCCAGCGTGGTGGCGCGGACCTGCTCCAGCAGCTCACGGAAGCGGAGCGTGTCGCGGACCCGTGTGCGCAGCACCACCGTGTTCGCGAAGTAGCCGATGAGGTCCTCCGCCTCCGCGTGACGGCGGCCCGCGATGGGCGACCCCACGAGCACGTCCTCCTGACCCGCGTACCGGTGCAGCAGCAGTTGGAAGCCCGCGAGCAGCACCATGAAGGGCGTGGTGGAGGTCTGCTTCGCCAGTGACTCCAGCGCCTCGCCCAGCTCGCGCGGCAGGGTCATGGGCTGCACGCCGGCCCGGAAGGACTGGCGCGCCGGACGCGGGTGGTCCGTGGGCAGCTCCAGGTAGGGCCCGGCGCCTTCCAACTGCCCGCGCCAGTACGCCACCTGCGACTCCAGCACGTCGCCCTGGAGCCAGCCGCGCTGCCAGAGCGCGTGGTCGGCGGCCTGCACCGGCAGCTCCGGCAGCGGCGACGGTTGCTCGGCCGCGAACGCCGCGTAGAGCGCGCCCATCTCGCGCACCAGCACGCCCGTGGACCAGCCGTCGGAGATGATGTGGTGCGTGTTGAGCAGCAGCCGGTGCTTCGTGGGGCCGAGCTTCATCAGGAGCCCTCGGAACAGCGGGCCCTGCTCCAGGTCGAATGGCGTGCGGGCCTCCTCCAGCGCCAGCCTCGACGCCTCCGCCTCGCGCTCCTCGTGCGTCGGCAGCGCGGACAGGTCCACGTGCCGCAGGGGCATGGGGAAGGGCGGATGGATGACCTGGGACGGTGTGCCCTCGTGCGAACGGAAGGTCGTGCGCAGCGCTTCGTGGCGGCGCACCAGCTCGTCGAACGCGGCCAGCATCACGATGATGTCCAGCGTGCCTTCCAGCTCCAGCAGGCTCGGGAGGCTGTAGGCGTTGCCCGCCGTGCCCAGTTGTTCGATGAACCAGAGCCGCTGCTGCGCGAACGACAGGGGCAGCACGTCCGGCCGCTCCGCGCGGACCAGCGGCGGCAGGGCGGACGTGGGGGCCTCCGGGGTCTCGGGCTTCCGGAGCGCGTCGATGCGCTCGGCCAGCGCCGCGACCGTGGGCCCTTCCAGCAGGGCTCGCAGGGGCAGCTCCACGCCGAAGTGCTTGCGCACTCGCGACACCAACTGCGTGGCCAGCAGCGAGTGGCCGCCCAGCTCGAAGAAGCCGTCGTGGCGGCCCACGGCGGGGACGCGCAGCACTTCGATCCACAGCGGGATCAGCGCCGCCTCGGTGGGCGTCGCGGGCGGTTCGATGACGCGCTCCGTGGCGGGCGCGGCCTCCGGTGCTGGCAGCGCCTTGCGGTCCACCTTCCCGTTGGACGTCAGCGGCAGGGCGTCCAGCGCGATGTACAGGGTGGGCACCATGTACTCCGGCAGGTGACGGAGCAGGTGCTCGCGCAGGGGCGATGTGTCCACCTGGGGCGCGACGTACGCCACGAGCCGGTCGTCGTGCACCTGCACCACCGCGTCCCGGATGCCCGCGTGTGCGCGCAGCGTGGCTTCGATCTCCCCCAGCTCGATGCGGTTGCCGCGCAGCTTCACCTGGAAGTCCAGGCGGCCCATGAAGTCGAGCGTGCCGTCCTCGCGCCAGCGGGCCTTGTCACCCGTGCGGTAGAGGCGCGCGCCGGGTTCCGTGCTGAAGGGATCCGGCAGGAAGCGCTCGGCCGTGAGTTCGGGCTGGCCCAGGTAGCCTCGCGTGACGCCTTCACCGGAGAGGCACAGCTCGCCCGGCGTTCCGATGGGCGCCAGACGCAAGCTCGCGTCGAGCACGTACGCACGCAGGTTGGTCACCGGCCTGCCGATGACGGGCAACGGCTGGGACGCGCCCTGGATGGCGATGGTCGTCGCGTCCACGGTGACCTCCGTGGGGCCATAGCCGTTGTAGGCACGCGTGCGCTTCGTCGCGGCGAGCTGCCGCCACGTCACCTCGTCCATCGCCTCGCCGCCGATGGAGAAGCGACCGGGGACGTGGGCGCGCTCCAGCATCCCCGCGGACAGCAGGAGCTTGAGCTGCGACGGCGTGCAGTCGAACACGTCGATGCGCTGACGCTCCATCCACCCGAGCAGGGCCTCCGGCTCCAGGCGCACGTCCTCGGGCACGATGAACAGGCAGTGGCCGTCCAGCAGTTGGATCACCTGTTCGATGGACGCGTCGAAGTGCAGCGGCGCGTTCACGGTGATGCGCTGAGCGCGCGGCAGCGACTCGTAGATGCTCCGCGTCATCGCCTGATGCAGGTGGAGCACCGAGCGGTGTTGCACCATCACGCCCTTGGGCGCGCCCGTGGAGCCCGACGTGTAGATGACGTAGGCCAGGTTCGCCGGCCCCGCCGCCGGCGGCGGGTTCTCTGCAAACCTGTCCGACTGTCCGACAGGTTTTGCGTCCAGCCGCACCCGGTGGGGCACCTCCGGGTCCCATGCTTCTTGCAGGGCCCGCGTCGTCACCAGCACGGACGCGCCACTGTCCTTGAGGACAAACGACTTGCGCGCGGCCGGTGCCCTGGGGTCCAGCGGCACGAAGGCGCCTCCGGCCTTGAGCACGGCCAGGAGCGCGACGACGGCCTCCGCGGACCGCTCCAGGCACAGGCCCACCGTGACCTCCGGGCCCACGCCCAGCGACCGCAGGTGCCACGCGATCTGGTTGGCCCTCGTGTTGAGCTGCTGGAAGGACAGCGTCGTCTCCTCGAACACCACGGCGTCCGCGTCCGGCGTCTCGGCGGCCTGCCGCTCGAAGCGACCGTGCACCGTGGCCTCGCGCTCGAAGTCCACGACGTCGCCCAGGCCTGCTCGCAGCAGCCACGCGCGGTCTTCGACCGGCAGGAGGGACACGCCGGACAGCCGGGCTCCGGGCCGGATCAGCTCCTCCAGCGCCTGGCGCCACTGGCCGAGGAGCCGCTGGATTGCCTCGGTGGTGAAGCGGTGGGAGTCGTGGGTCAGGTGGAGCAGGAGCTTCGGGGCTGGCATCACGGTGGCCAGCAGCGGGTAGTTCGTGGACTCGCCGATGCTCAGGTCCCGCACGTCGAGCGCCGTGGAGCGCCGCAGCAGGGACTCGTCGAGGGGGTAGTTCTCGAAGACGAGCAGCGACTGGAAGAGCGGCGTGCCTCGCGGCAGGTCGCTCCACCCCTGGGCGCTGACGAGCGGGGTGTGCTGGTGCTGCAGGATGCCCAACTGCTGGGCCTGGAGCGCCTGGAGCCAGGGCAGCACGGGCGCGGATTCATCCGGCAGCACGACGCGGACCGGCAGCGTCGTGATGAGCATGCCCAGCATGGCTTCCGAACCCGGGAGCTCCGGAGGACGGCCCGCGAGCGTGGTGCCGAAGAGGACGTCTCGCGTGTCCGCGTGGCGCGCGAGCACCCGTGCCCAGGCCGCCTGCGCCAACGTGTTGAGCGTCAGTTGGTGCCGGCGCGCGAACGTCTGCAACTCCGCGGTGCGCTCCTCCGAAAGCTCCAGCCGCGTCTCCACCGGGCGGCCCGCGCCGGCCGGTCTGGCCACCGGGGGAAGCTCTCCGGGCAGCGGCGTGGGGGTGGACAGCCCCGCGAGCTGTCCGCGCCAGAAGGCCTCGTCGCCCGCGGGGTCCGCCTTGCGCAGCCACGCGATGTAGTCGCGGAACGAGGCTCGCGTCGCGGGCGGCAGCGAGGTGCCGGTGCGGAACGCGTCATAGAGCGCGAAGACCTCCTGGAAGAACAGCCCGGTGCTCCAGCCGTCCAGCAGCAGGTGGTGATGGCTCCAGATGAAGCGCCAGTGCTGGTCCGCCAGCCGCACCGCGGTCACGCGCATCAGCGGCGCCCGCGCGAGGTCGAAGCCCCTCGCCCGATCCTCCTCCGCCAACCGCTCCAGACCGGCCCGCTGCTCCGCCTCGGACAGGTGGCGCCAGTCGTGCTCCTCGAAGGGCAGGACCGCCTGCGCGTGGACGGCCTGGAGCGGAGCGTCCAGTCCCTCCCAGACGAAGGCGGTGCGCAGCACGGCGTTGCGGTCGATCACCGCCTGCCACGTCCCGCGGAACAACCCGAGGTCCACGGCCGAGTGGATCGACCAGGCGCTCTGCGTGAAGTACACGCCGTCCGCCGGGGCATGCAGCGCGTGGAAGAGCATGCCCTGCTGCACCGGTGAGAGCGGGTAGAGGTCCTCGACCGTGGGGCCCTGCGCGGCGAGCAGCGCGTCCAGCGAGGCCTGGGACAGCCGGGCCAGCGGGAAGTCGCCGGGCGTCCTGCGGCGGGCGTCGTCGGAGTGACGCTGGGTGATGAGCGCGCGCAGGGCTCGCGTGAAGGCCTGGGCCAGGGACTCGATGGTGGCGGTGTGGTGCCACTCGTCGCTGAAGCCGAAGTCCATGCGCAGCCGGCCGTCCACCACGAAGCCGTCCACGGCCAGCAGGTGCGCTCGCAGGGCCTGGGGCGCCACCGTCGCGCCGGTGGCTTCCTGGCCCAGGGCGAAGAGGGTGCTGGCGCCAGTCGAACCGTCGAGCTGCCCCAGGTAGTTGAAGACCACCTGCGCGGGTGGCAGGGCCGCGAGCTGCGCACGGACCTCGGGCGGCCCCATGAAGCGCAGCAGGCCGAAGCCGATGCCGTGGTCGGGCCACTCGCTCAGCGAGTCGCGCACCGCGCGCAGGCAGTCCCCGGCGGATCCGCTCGCGGGCAGTTGGAACAGGGCCGGCGTGAGCGACGTGAACCATCCCACGGTGCGGGACACGTCCGCGTCCGCGAAGAGCTCCTCGCGACCATGGCCCTCCAGGTCGATGAGCAGGCGCGACTGGCCCGTCCATTCGCGCAGGGCCAGGGCCAGGGCGGTCAACAGCACGTCGTTGATCCGCGCCCGCCAGGCCCCTGGCGTCTCCTGGAGCAGCAGCCGGGTCTCCTCCGTTTCCAGTCGCACGGAGACGGTGCGGTGCGAGCCCGCGGTGCCGGGCCCGGCGCCATCGGTGGGCAGCGGTGTCACGTCCCTCCGGGCCTCGTCGAGCCAGAGCGACGTCTGGGCATGCAGGGCGTCGGAGAGGGCGTGGGCTTCCAGCCTGCGGGCCCAGGCCAGGAACGAGGTCGTCTTGGCGGGGAGCGCGGGAGGCTGGCCCGCTCGCAGCCGCAGGTACGTGGCCTCCAGGTCTTCGACGAGGACGCGCCAGGACACGGCGTCCACCACCAGGTGGTGGAGGATCAACAGCAGGCGCTGCTCCTGCCCGGCGCCGAAGTGGAAGAGGGCGGCGCGCACCAGGGGTGGCTGGGTCAGGTCGAACGAAGCCTGGAGGCGCTGGGCCTCTTCTTCCAGCCGTGCCGCTCGCAGTCCGGCGGGCAGGGGGGACAGGTCCACCTGGAGCAGGGAGACCCGGGCAGCCTCGGGCGCGGCATCCTGCTGACGCCAGGCGCCCCCGTCATCGCGCACGAAGCGCATGCGCAGGGCGTCGTGGTGCAGCACCAGCGCCTGGAGCGCTTGTTCCAGTTGCGCCGCCATCAACGGCTGACGCGCCTGGAGCAGCAGCACCTGGTTGAAGTGGTGCGCGTGCGTGGGGTCGCGCTCCAGCAGGTTGCGCTGGATGGGCGTAAGCGGCACCTCGCCCACGACGGGTCCCTGTTCCGCGGGGCGGACCTCGCTCACTCGGGCCACTGACGCGAGCGCTGCCAGGGTGGGGTGCTGGAACAGGTCGCGGACGAACAACGTCACGCCGGCCTGCCGGGCCCTCGCGACGGCCTGGAGGCTGATGATGGAGTCGCCGCCCAGCTCGAAGAAGTTGTCATCCAGCCCCACGCGGTCGACGCGCAGCACCTGGGCCAGGACCGTCGCGAGCGTGCGCTCCAGCTCCGTTCGCGGCGCGACGTACTCCCGCTTCGAGGTGCGGCGGGCCTCCGGCGCGGGCAGGGCCTTGCGGTCCACCTTGCCGCTGGAGGTCAGCGGCAGGGCCGGCAGCGGGATGAAGGCGGAGGGCACCATGTACTCCGGCAGCCGCTGCCGCAGGAACGACTGGAGCGAGGCCAGGTCCAGGTCCGCGCCGGAGACCACGTAGGCCACGAGGCGCCGCGTGCCGGGTGCGTCCTCGCGCACCATGGCCACGGTGTCCCGCACCTCCGGGTGGGAGCGCAGCGCGGCCTCGATGTCTCCGAGCTCGATGCGGAAGCCTCGGAGCTTCACCTGGAAGTCCGCGCGGCCCAGATACTCCAGCGTTCCGTCGGTGCGCCACCGGGCGATGTCTCCCGTGCGGTACAGGCGGGCGCCGGGCGTGGTGCTGAAGGCGTCGGGGACGAAGCGCTCGGCGGTGAGTGCGGGACGGCGCCAGTAGCCCCGGCCCACCTGGACGCCGCCGATGAACAGCTCGCCCGGGATGCCTGGGGGCACCGGGTTGCCGTGACGATCCAGGACGTACAGCTTCGTGTTGGCCACGGGCCGTCCGATGGGGACGACTTGAAGGACGGCCTCGTCGCGCGGGCACTCCCAGGACGTCACGTCCACGGCGGCCTCGGTGGGGCCGTAGAGGTTGTGCAGCGTGGTGTGCGGCATCCGAGCGTGGGCGCGGAGCACCAGGTCCGCGGGCAGGGCTTCGCCGCTGCACATCACCTGACGCAGCCGCGTCAGGGACTCCAGGCCGGGCTCCTCCACGAAGGCGCGCAGCATGGACGGCACGAAGTGCACCGTCGTCACGCCCTCGCGCGCCATCAGGGCCACCAGGTAGTCCGGCTCCTGGTGGCCGCCGGGCCTCGCGAGTACCAGCCGCGCGCCCGTCATCAGGGGCCAGAAGAACTCCCACACGGACACGTCGAAGCTGAACGGCGTCTTCTGAAGCACCGTGTCGGAAGGCGTCAGGCCGTAGCGCCCCTGCATCCAGCGCAGACGGTTGACGACGCCCGCGTGCGCGTTCATCGCGCCCTTGGGGCGGCCGGTGCTTCCGGACGTGAAGATGACGTAGGCGAGCGAGTCCTCACCGGCGAGCGACATGGGACGGTCCGTGGGCTCACGCGCGATGGCCTCCCACTGGCTGTCGAGCGCGACGACGTGCGCGGCCTGCGGAGTCAGCGTGGCGCGGAAACGCTCCTGGATGAGGAGCACTGGCGCTGCGGTGTCCTCCAGCATCCCGGCGAGCCGCTCCGAGGGCGTGGCCGGGTCCAGCGGGACGTAGGCCGCGCCGGACTTCAGGACGCCCAGGAGGGCGACCACCAGCTCCAGCGAGCGCTCCATGCAGACGCCCACCAGGGTCTCCGGACCGACGCCGCGCGCACGCAGGTGGTGCGCGAGCTGGTTGGCCCGGACTTCGAGCTGCGCGTACGTCAGGCGCTGGTCCTCGAACTGGAGCGCGATGGCTTCGGGCGTGCGTTCGGCCTGGGCTTCGAAGAGGTGATGGAGCGTGGCGCCTCGCGGGGAGTCCACGCGAGTGTCGTTCCAGCCGCGCAGCACCTGTTCACGCTCGGCTGGCGTGAGCAGTGGCAGCGTCGCTAGCGGCGCTTCCGGTGCCGCGACGATCTCCCTCGCGAGCCCCACCAGGTGCTCCGCCATCCGCGCGACGGTGGCCTCGTCGAAGAGGGCGGTGGCGTACTCCAGGCGGCAGTTGATGTCCGTGCGGCTCTCGAAGACCTCCAGGGTCAGGTCGAACTTCGCCGTGTCGGTGGGCACCTCCACGGGGCTCAACTCCAGCGACGGCAGCGTGGCCCGGGCCTCCGGCGTGTTGACGACGTTGAGGCTCACCTGGAAGACCGGTGTGCGGCTCAGGTCGCGCGGCAGGTCCAGCGTGTCCAGCACCCGCTCGAAGGGCGCGTCCTGCCGCGCGTAGGACTCCAGGGCCTGGGTTCGCACGCGGCCCAGGAGTTCCACGAACGACGGCGCTCCCTCCAGCTTCGTGCGGAAGGGCAGGGTGTTGAGGAAGCACCCCATCAGCCACTCCACCTCCGGCCGGGTGCGGCCCGCGATGGGCGTGCCCACCACGAAGTCCTCCTGGCCCGAGTAGCGCGACAGCAGCGTCTGGAAGAGCGCCATCATCACCATGAACGGCGTGGTGCCGTGCTTGCGGCCCAGCGCCAGCAGCGGCGCGGATACATCCACCGGGAACGCGAAGCGGTGCTGCGCGCCCGCGAAGGACTGGAGCGCGGGGCGCGGCCGGTCCGTGGGGAGCTCCAGCGCCGGAGCTCCGGCCAACTGCTGCTTCCACCACGCGAGCTGCGCCTCCATCACGCCGCCGTCCAACCAGTCGCGCTGCCACACGGCGTAGTCCGCGTACTGAACCGGCAGCGGAGGCAGGGGCGACGGCTGCCCTTGCGTCGCCGCCGCGTAGAACACCGTCAGCTCGCGGGCGACCACCATGTTGCACCACGCGTCGGATACCGCGTGGTGGAGCACCAGCGACAGCACGTGGACGCGGGGCTCCAGGCGCAGGAGCGTCGCGCGGATCACCTCCTGCTCCAGGTCGAACGGGACGCGAGCCTGGGCCCGGCACTGGCTCGACACCTCCGCCTCACGGGCTTCAGGTGAACCCCCGGGCACGTCCAGCACCGTCAGGGGCAGCCCCCGCGCCGGGTGGATGCGCTGCACGGCGAGGTCGCCCTCCAGCGCGTACGTGGTGCGGAGCACTTCGTGCCGGGCCACCAACGCGTCCAACGCGTCCTGGAGCGCCGCGACGTCCAGCTCTCCGACGAGCCGGAAGGTGGAGGCGTTGTTGTACGCGCCGCTCTGGGGCTCCAGTTGCTGGAGGTACCAGAGCCGCTGCTGCGCGAAGGACAGAGGCAACGGCCGGTCCCTGCGCGCGAGCGGAATGGGCGGCGGCCCACCCGAGGGCGCTACGTGGACGCGCGCGATCGCGGCGGGATGCGTCGAACCGCCCGATGGCTCGGCGGGGACGGGCACGTTCGCAGCGGGGACGCGCGTTGTCGCGGCGGGATGCGTCGAACCGCCCGATGGCTCGGCGGGGATGGGCGCGATCGCGGAGGGGTGTATCGGCCCGCCTGCGGGCGCGACGTGGCGCGGCGGCTCCTCGCGAGGACGCGCCACGGGCGGAGGCGGCAGGCGCTGCGTCACCGGATCCACGCTTCCATCCGCTCGCAGGCGCGCGAAGCGCCCGGTGCGGTACAGCCTCGCGGACGGCTCCGTCGGATGCGGCACCAGGCGCGGGCGGTCCTCGGCTCCGGCCTTCCACAGGCTTGCGGGGAGCCCGGCTCCCGCCAGGGCCAGCTCGCCCACCACGCCCGTGGGCACGGGCTGTCCGGCCGTGTCCAGCACCCATGCCTGGAGTTGCGCCGGCACGCGCTCACCAGGGACTCGCGGCAGGAGCGCGTCTTCACCCGCGGCGCCAGACAGGAGTACCTCCACGCCCGCGGCGCGCCGCAGCGCCGTGGCCAGCTCCACCGACGCGCCCTCCAACACCAGCGCGCCCACCGAGCCCAGGGACTCGCGCGAGCCGGGCAGTTCCGCCAACGTGCGCGCGATCCGCGCCGAGGCGTGCATCAGCACCGCGCCAGACTGTCGCGCCAGCGCGAGCATCTCCTCCACGCCCTGGCCGCCCTCCACCAGCACCTGCTCCTCTCGCGCGGCGCCTTCCGCGTCCATCCGCTCGCGCACCACGGCCAGCCGGCGCAGGCCCTCCAGCACCACCGGCGTCTCCAGGCCGAAGTCGAGGAGCGCCGCCACCTCGTCCACGTCCGCCTCGCGCACCTCTCGCAGGCGCTTGAGGCCGCTCTCCACCGTGCCGATGAGGCCCGTCGTCTTCGCGTGATGCTCGAACGTGTGCTCCAACAGCGCGTCGATGTCCTCCGGCGACAGCTTGCTGATCTCCCCCTGGTAGCCCTGCGCCATCAGCAGCGACGTGACGATGTCCGCCGAGCTGCGGAAGTACGACAGCAGCGGCTGGCGCACCGTGCGCAGCACCTCCTGCTCGTCCTCGCCCAGGTACGTGTGCAGCATGCACGTGACGTGGCCACGGCCCGGGTGGCCGTTGCGGCGCCACGCGTCGCGGTACAGCGCCACCTTCTGCTTCAGCTCCTCCAGCGAGTGCGACAGCAGACCTGTCAGCACGCCCGCGCCCAGCTCGCCCGCCATGCGGAACGTCTCCGGGTTCACCGTGGCCGTGAGCCACACCGGCAGCTCCTTCTGCACGGGCTTCGGACGCAGCGCCACCTCCACCGTCGCGCCCGCGCCCGCGGGCCGCTTGAAGCGCTCGCCCCGCCACAGCGCGCGCAGCGTGGCCAGCTTCTCCAGGAGGATGTCGCGGCGCCTCTCGAAGTTGCCCGGCGCGAAGATGAAGTCATGCACATGCCAGCCCGTCGCCACGGACAGGCCCACCCGGCCCTGCGACAGGTTGTCCACCACGGACCACTGCTCCGCGATGAGCAGCGGATCATGCAGCGGCAGCACCACGCTGCCGGAGCGCACGTGCAGGTGCTTCGTGACGGCCGCGAGCGCGGCGGCGACCACCGCGGGCTGCGGGTAGAGGCCTCCGAAGGAGTGGAAGTGCCGCTCCGGCGTCCACACCGCGGAGAAGCCGTTCGCGTCCGCGAACTTCGCGCCCTCCATCAACAGCTCGTACTTCGGCCCCTGGAGCGAGTCCTCGTCGTTGGCGAAGTAGATGAGGCTCAGGTCCATCGCCTTCGCGCGAGGCCCGCCGCCGTGCAGGTGCACCAGCCGCGCGGTGACCTGCTCCGGTGGGAACACGACGCGCAGCCCGCGCGTCAGCGCCCACAGCGCCTCCAGCTCCGGCCGGTCCGGGGTGGCCTCGCCCGCGGCCAGCCAGGCGCTGCCGTCCGGAGGCGACAGGCGCGCGTCCAGGCCGGTGAAGAACTCCGCCAGCTCCCGGTGGCCCAGGGCCCACGCGGGCTGCCCCGCGCCCATGGGCAGCAGCCACGCCAGGGCGTCCCCGGAGCTGGGGTCCGCCCGGGTATCCCCAGCGGCTTCGTCAAACGCCAGCGCCTCTTCCACGTACACCACGCGCGAGGCGTCCACGCGGACGGCGGTGACGAGCTCGCGGGAGGTGATGAGCACCGGCACGCGGGTGCCCTCGGGCGCGTAGAGCGGCAGGCCTCCCAGGTCGGAGGGGCCCAGCGCGACGCACGCACCGCCCGCGCTCAGCACGGCCCACAGAGCGGCCAGCTTCTCCGGCGACGCGCGCAGGCTCACGGCCACGGGCGTCCCGTCCTTCACGCCCAGCGCCTTCAGCCTCGAGGCCAGGGTCCGGGCGCTCGCGCCCAACCGGGCCCACGTCCAGTGGGCATTCCCGCGTGACACGGCGATGGCGTCCGCCTGACGCACGCGCCGGTCCTCGAGCTGCGCGGGCACGGACGTGTGGCCGGACACGGTGCGCGGCCGGGGCCAGGCCCGGCGTTCGTCCTCCGTGGCCAGGGGCAGGCGGGAGACCTGCGTGTCGGGCCGGGCCAGGGCCTCGGACAAGAGCACCTGGAGGTGCTCCACCAGCCGCTTCACGGTGCTCGCGTCGAAGAGCTCCGTCGCGTACTCCAGCGCGCCGTGGACCCGGCCGGCGGCCTCGGAGAGCACGAGCGTCAGGTCCGCCAGCGTGGCGCCCCACTGCACGGGCGTGCCGGGCACCTCCACCAGCGAGCCGCGCATGCCGGTGAGCTCCAGCGACATCGCGCCCGCGCCCGCGCCGGAGTGGAAGACAAAGACGGAGTCGGCCATGCGCCCCCGGCCGATGTCCTTGCCGGGGACGAGCGCCTCCACCAGGTACTCGAAGGGCACGTCCGGACGTGACTGGGCGTCCGCCACCTCGTCGCGCACCTGGACGAGCATGTCGCGGAAGGTCGGGTCGCCGGTGAAGCGCGTGCGGAACGCGGCCGAGTGCGCCACGTAGCCGATGAGCGGGAACAGCTCCGGCCGGGTGCGGTTGGCGATGGGCGTGCCGACGACGAGGTCCGTCTGGCCGCTGTAGCGGTGCAGCAGCGTCTGCCACGCCGCGAGCACGAGCATGTAGCCGGTGAAGCCCTCGCGCTTCGCGAAGGCGGTCAGCTCCCGGGCGAGCGCGGGCGGGAAGTCCACCGTCATGCGCGCGGAGGTGAGCGGGCAGTCCTTCGGGCGGGGACGGTCGGTGGGCAGATCCAACTGCCGGGGCATGGCGGCCAGCCGCTGGCGCCAGCCCTGTTCCTGCTCGGGCAGCCGCGATTCGGCGAGGCTCTGGCGCTGCCACGCGCCGAAGTCCGCGTACTGGATGGGCAGCGGGGGCAGAGGGGACGGGCGGCCCTGGAGGAACGCGTCGTAGAGCTCACCCAGCTCCTGGACGAAGAGCGCGACGGAGAGCGTGTCGCAGACGATGTGGTGGATGCAGGCCACCAGCAGGTGCAGGTGCGTGTCCAGGCGGACGAGCGTGGTGCGCAGCACGGGTCCGTTGACGAGGTCGAACGGCTTCGCCGCGTCCTCGCGGGCGAGGCGCAGGGCCTCGGGTTCGCGCGTCTCCACCGGGCCCCGGAGCTCCACGCGCGTGAGCGGGAGGCGCACGTGGGCGTGGAAGCGCTGCACGGGGCGCCCGTCCACGGTGTCATAGGTGGTGCGCAGCGCCTCGTGGCGCTGGACGATCTCCTGGATGCCGCGCTCCAGCACGTCGGCGTTCACTTCGCCTTCGAGCCGCAGCACGAACGGGATGTTGTACGCGGACAGGCCGGGCCGGTGTTGCTCCAGGCGCCAGACGCGCTCCTGCACGAAGGACAGGGCCAGCTCGCCCGTGCGGGGACGGGGCACCAGGGGCAGCTCCGCGGACACGGGGACCTGGGGGGCCTGGAGCAGCAGCGGCTCCACGCGCTGGGCGATGCCCGCGACGGTGGGCGCTTCGAAGAGCGCGGCGAGCGGCAACTGCACGCCGAAGGTGTCGCGCACCTGATTGAGGAGCTGGGCGGCCGTCAGCGAGTTGCCGCCGATCTCCAGGAAGTTGTCGTCGCGGCCGACGAAGTCCAGGCCCAGGCGCTCGCGCCACAGCGCGGCCACCCGCTCCTCGATGTCACCGCGCGGCGCGTCTTCACGGCCCGCGGGAACGGGAGCGGCGGCGACGGCCGTGTGCACGCCGAGCCCCGGCATCAAAGGCCGTGCGGCGGACAGCGAAGTGGGCGCCAGCGGTGCTGGGGCAGCGGCCGTTCCCGCCGGAACGAACGAGGCATCCGCCACTGATGCCTCCGCTGCATGGCCAGCGGTCGCGGCAGGCGTCACGAACGAGCCGGACTGCGGCGCCGGGACAGAGGCCGATGCAGCCGCCTGGAGCTGGGCGGGCAGGGTGCGCGGACGTGGCTCCAGCCAGACGGTCTTCTCCTGGAACGCGTACGTCGGCAGGTGCAGCCGCGTGCGCTGCTCGTGCGCGTAGAACGCGCTCCAGTCCACCATGGCGCCCGCGATCCACAGCTCGCCCAGGGCCTGGAGCCAGCCCTCCTGCTCGGTCGTCGTCCCGCTCCGGCGGAGCGACGCCAGCGCGCGGACACGTCCTCCGTCCTGCCCCAGGTTCGCGCGCACCAGCGGCGTCAGATCCTGGCCGGGCCCCACCTCCAGCAACACACCGCAGCCGTCCTCGAGCAAGGCCCCCACCGCGTCGGTGAAGCGCACCGGCTGCCGCATCTGGTCCGTCCAGTAGCGCGGATCCGCGAGCTGCCCCGGCTGCGCCACCGTGCCCGTGAGGCTGGATACGTACCGCACCACCGGCTCCGACCAGCGCAGCGCGCCCACCACTCGCGCCAGCTCCGGCATCAGCGGCTCCACGTCCGCGGAGTGGAACGCATGCGGCGCGGGCATGCGCACCGCCCCGGCCTTCTGGGCCTTCAGCTCGGCCTCCAGCCGCTCCACGTCCTCCACCGGGCCGGACACCACGCAGCGGTCCGGCGCGTTCACCGCCGCCACCGACAACCGTCCCGACAGCAACGGCCACACGTGGTCCACGGGCAGCGCCACCGCCAGCATCGCGCCCGGCGGCATGCGGTGCATCAACTCCCCGCGCACCACCGCGAGCCGCATCGCGTCCTCCAGGGACAGCGCGCCCGCGACACAGGCCGCCGCGTACTCCCCGAAGCTGTGGCCCATCACCGCGTGCGGCGTCACCCCCAGGTCGCGCCACATCCGCGCCAGCGCCACCTGCACGCTGAACAGCGCGGGCAGCGCCACGCGCGTGTCCGCGAGGCTCGCCTGGGCCTCCACCTCCGCACCGGGCTCGGGCGACAGCAGCGCCTCCACCCGTGCCCGCAGCGGCGCGTCCAGCACCGCGAGGCACGCGTCCAGGTGCTCGCGGAACCGGGGCGACGCCTCCGCCAGCTCGCGGCCCATGCCCACCTGCTGCGTTCCCTGACCGGAGAACACGAACGCCACACGTGGCGCCTTGTTCGGACTCTTCACCGGCACCACCGGCTTCTGGACCTGCCGCGCCAGCTCCTCCGCGTCCTTCACCACGAACGCGCGGCGGAACTCGAAGACCTTCCGGCCCACGGCATGGGTGAACGCCAGGTCCGCCAGGGCCCTCGCGTCCGCTCCCTCCCGGACGTGCGCGTCCAGTTGCCGTGACGCCGCCTCCAACGCCTCCGGCGTGCGCGCGGACAACAGGACGAGATGGTGCGAGCGCGTGGTGGAACCGCTCTGCGGCATGGGGGCTTCCTCGAGGATGGCGTGGGCATTGGTGCCGCCAATGCCGAAGGAGCTGACCGCGGCGAAGCGGGGCGTCTCGCCCCGGGGCCACGACCGCAAGGTGGTGTTGACGAAGAACGGGCCCGCATCGAAGTCGATCTGCGGGTTGGGCTTCTCGAAGTGGAGGCTGGGGGGAATCTCCCCGTGGTGCAGCGACAGCGCGGCCTTCATCAGGCCCGCCAGCCCCGCGACCGTGTCCAGGTGCCCCAGGTTCGTCTTCAGCGACGCCAGCGCGATGCGGCCCCGGTGCTCCGCGCCCAGGCCGTACGCACGCGTCAGCGCCGCCACTTCAATCGGGTCCCCCAGCGGCGTCGCGGTGCCATGGGCCTCCACGTAGCCCACGGCCTCCGGCGCCACGCCCGCGTTCACCAGGGCCTGGGAGATGACGGCCGCCTGTCCCTGCACGCTGGGCGCGGTGAAGCCGGACTTGTTCCGGCCGTCGTTGTTGATGGCCGACCCGCGGATGACCGCGTAGATGGAGTCGCCATCCCGGACGGCATCCTCCAGGCGCTTGAGCACCACCGCGCCGACACCGTTCGCCGCGAGCGTGCCTTGCCCCTTCGCGTCGAACGCGCGGCAGTGCCCGTCCGGGGAGAAGACCATCCCGTCCTGGTACACGTAGCCCGTGCGCTGAGGCACCGACAGCCGCGTCGCCCCCGCGAGCGCCACGTCGGACTGCCGCATCTGGAGGCTCTGGCAGGCCAGGTGCACCGCCACCAGACCCGTGGAGCACGCGGTGTAGAGCAGCGTGCTCTCCCCCCGGAACCCCAGCTTGAAGGACGTCTTCGTCGCCAGGCTCTCGTGCGTCGCCGTGCCGTGCAGCTCCATGAACGACGCGGCGTCCAGCGGCATCGACTCCCGCACCGCGTCCATGTAGCCGCTGTCCGTGGCCCCCGCGTACAGCGAGATGGCCCCGGGGAAGCGGTCCGGATCCAGGCCCGCGTCCTCCAGCGCGGCCCACGCCGTCTGGAGGAACAAGCGCTGCTGGGGATCCGTGAACTGCGCCTCGCGCAGCGACATGTCGAAGAACGCGTGGTCGAACCGCTCCACGCCCTCCAGGACGCCGCCCGCCGGGACGAACGCCGGGTGGTGCCACAGCTCCAACTGCTCCGGCAGCCCGGGCAGGTGCTCCAGCTCCTCCGGCGTGAAGCGGGAGATGGACTCCACGCCGCCGCGCAGGTTGCGCCAGAACTCGGCCACCGACATCGCGCCGGGGAAGCGGCCCGCCATGCCGATGATGGCGATGGCGTGGGACACCCCGGCCTCTGGCGCCACCAGGGGACGGGCAACGGGCGGGGACTCCACCGGGCCCGACTCTCGCTCCAGCCGCTGGACGAGCTCGTGCACGGTGGGGTGTTCGAACAGCCACACCACGGGGACGTCGCGTTGGAGCTCCTCCCTGAGGCGCGCGGCGATCCGCACGACGGACAGCGACGTGCCACCCAGGTCGTCGAAGAGGTGGTCGTGCACGCCCACCCGGTCGGTGCCCAGCTCTCGGGCCCACACGGGGGCCATCCGCTGCTCCAGCGGGTGGGTGGGCTCCACGAAGCGGCCCTTGCGTCCGGTGGTCTCCGCGTCTGGCGCGGGCAGGGCCTTGCGGTCCACCTTGCCGCTGGGATTCAGGGGCAGGGCGGGCAGCATCACGAACACAGACGGGACCATGTACTCCGGCAGCCGCTGCCGCAGGCCCGCGCGCAGCGACGCGGTGTCCAGCGGATGCCCCGCGCGCGGCATCACGTAGGCGACGAGCCGCTTGTCGCCGGGCACGTCCTCGCGCACCACCGCCGCGGACTCCTGCACGGCGGGCAGGTCGCGCAGGGCGGCCTCCACCTCCGCCAGCTCGATGCGGAAGCCGCGCACCTTCACCTGCTGGTCGATGCGGCCCAGGAACTCCAGCGTGCCGTCCGGGCGCCACCGGGCCAGGTCTCCCGTGCGGTACAGCCGCGCGCCCGGCGCCGAGCCCTGCGCGTCCGGAACGAAGCGCTCCGCCGTCAGGTCCGGCCTGGACACGTAGCCCCGCGCCACGCCGTCGCCTCCGAGGAACAGCTCGCCAGGGACGCCCACGGGCACCGGCCGCAGGTGCGCATCCAGCACGTACACCGTCGTGTTCGCCAGCGGCGCACCGATGGGCACCGTCGTGCCCACCTGTTCCGGCCGCTCCACGGTGTACGTCGTGGCGACGACGGAGCACTCGGTGGGGCCGTAGGCGTTGGTGAACGGAAGGCCCAGCGACTCCACGGCCCGGCGTACGTGCGGCGCGGAGACGATGTCACCGCCCGCGTGCAGCTCCCGCAGCCGCCCGAGGAGGTCCGGCCGGTGCTCCATCAACTGCGCGAAGAGTCCGGCGGGCAGGTGCGCGAAGGTGACGCCGTGGCGCTCCACCACCCGCGCGAGCGCGTCCATGTCCCCCGCGGGCGTCCCGGCCGGGAAGATGACGAGCCGGCCTCCGTGCAGCAGCGGGATCCACAGCTCCAGCACGGAGCCGTCGAAGGACACCGGCGCGAAGAGGAGCGACGTGTAGCGCGCGCCATAGCGCGGATAGGGCTCCGCGTGCATGAGCCGCAACAGGCCGCGCTGTTCGATGCCCACGCCCTTCGGACGCCCGCCGCTGCCCGACGTGAAGATGACGTAGGCCAGGTTCCCCGGGCCCACGTCCACGACGGGCGTGGTGACGGGATGGGCGTCGACGGACAGCTCCTCCACGAAGAGGCACGGCAGGGACGCGTCCGACACCTGGAGCCGTTCCCGCAGGGCGGACGTCGTGAGCAGCATCCGGGGCCGCGCGTCCTCCATCATGAGGGCCAGCCGCTGCGCGGGATAGGACGCGTCCAGCGGCACGTACGCGCCGCCCGCCTTGAGGATCCCGAGCACCGTGACCACGAAGCCCACGGAGCGCTCCAGGCACAGCGCCACCGGCACGTCCGGCCCCACACCCCGGGCCCGCAGCTCGTGCGCGAGCTGGTTGGCCCGCGCGTCGAGCTGCGCGTAGGTCAGGCGCTCGTCGCCGGACTCCACCGCGATGGCGTCCGGGTGCAGCGCGGCCTGCACCGCGAACCTCGCCGCGACGGTGCTGTCGGACGGGTAGGGGCGCACGGTGTCGTTCCACGCGCCGAGCACCTGCCGCCGCTCGTCCTCCGTGAGCCAGGGCAGCCGCGACAGGGGAAGGTCGGGCGTGGAGGCCGCGGACTCCAGCAGCACGCGCAGGTGGCCGGCCAGCCGGGCCACGGTGTCGCGATCGAAGAGGTCGGTGCTGTACTCGATGAAGCCGCGCAGGCCCTCGGGCGTCCGCGTGAGCACGAGGCTCAGGTCCATGCGCGCGGTGGCGGGGTCCACGTCCACCGCCCGCATCGTCAGGCCCGGCGCCTCGAACGTTCCTTCCGGCGCGTTCTGGAGCGCGAAGAGGGCCTGGACCAGCGGCGTGCGGCCCAGATCGCGCCGCACCTGGAGTTCCTCCACCAGCTTCTCGAAGGGCAGGTCCTGGTGCTCGTAGGCCGCGAGCGTGGTGTCGCGCACGCGCGCCACGAGTTCCCGGAACGTCTGCTCCGGCGTGACGCGGGCCCGCAGCGCCAGCGTGTTGACGAAGAAGCCGACCAGTCCCTCCACGTCGCGCGAGTCGCGGCCTGCGATGGGCGCGCCGACGAGCAGGTCTTCCTGCCGGCTGTAGCGCGACAGCAGCACCTGCCACACGGCGAGCAGCGCCATGAACGGCGTCGCGCCTTCGCGCCGCGCGAGCGTCTCCAGGCGGTCCGCCAGCTCCGGGGACACGTGCACCGGGAGGAGCGCACCGCGAGGCGAACGCACCGCCGGGCGCGGACGATCCGTGGGCAGATCCAGGACGTGCGGCGCGCCCGCGAGTTGGTCCTTCCACCACGCCAGCTCCGCCGAGAGCACGTCTCCCTGGAGCCTGCCGCGCTGCCACGCCGCGAAGTCGGCGTACTGCACCGGGAGGGCCGGAAGGGCTGGCGCGGTTCCAGACGCGTAGGCCGTGTAGGCGGCGGCCACCTCGCGCACCATCACGCCCACGGACCAGCCGTCGGACACGATGTGATGCATGGCCAGCAGCAGCACGTGGTGCGTGGGCTCGAACCGCAGCAGCCGCGTGCGCAGCAGGGGGCCCGTGCCCAGGTCGAACGGCCGGCCTGACTCCTCCAGGGCCAGCCGCTGCACGGCCTGGTTGCGAGAGTCGGAGGACAGGGCCTCCAGCTCCGTCACCGGCAGGGTCCACTCGGGGGCGGGGTGGATGACCTGGACGGGCTCGCCGTGCTTCAGCGCGAACGTGGTGCGCAGGGCTTCATGGCGCTCCACCATCAGCGCCAGCGCGCGGCGCAGGGCCTCCGCGTCAAGCGCGCCCTCCAACCGCACGGCCCCGAGCAGCACATACGGCGTGGCACCGGGCTGGAGCTGCTCCAGGACCCACAGCCGCTGCTGCGAGAAGGACAACGGCAGGGCGCCCTCGCGCGACACAGGCCGTGGGCCGGAGATGCGCGGCCCTTCGACGCGGAGCAGGAGCTGCTCTTCCACCAGTTCGGTGACGCGGGCCACGGTGGCCGCGGTGAAGAGGCTCCGCAGGGGCACCTCCACCTGGAACGTGGCGCGCAGCCGGGAGAGCAACTGCGTCGCCATCAGCGAGTGTCCACCCAGCGCGAAGAAGTCATCGTGCAGGCCCACGCGCTCCACGCGCAGCACGTCGCGGAACAGGCCGGCGACCCGCCGCTGGAAGGGCGACAGGTGCTCCGGGACGGTGGACCCCGGGGCGGGTGCGGACTGCTCCGGCGCGGGCAGGGCCTTGCGGTCCAGCTTGCCTCCGGGCGTCAGGGGCAGCGCGCGCAGGGCCACGAAGGCGGAGGGCACCAGGTGCGCGGGCAGCCGCTCGGCGAGGAACGCGCGAAGGACGGCCGGTTCCGGCAACGGAGCGCCCGCGACGTAGGCGACGAGCCGCTCGTCGCGCACCACCACCAGCGCCTCACGCACGGACGGGTGCGCGTGCAGCGCGGACTCGATCTCTCCAGGTTCGATGCGGAAGCCGCGCAGCTTCACCTGCGCGTCCATGCGGCCCAGGAAGTCGAGCGTCCCGTCCGCCCGCCAGCGGACCCGGTCGCCCGTGCGGTACAGCCGCGCGCCCGGCACGCCGCTGAAGGCGTCCGGCACGAAGCGCTCCGCGGTGGCAGCGGCCTGGCGGGGATAGCCGCGCCCGACACCGTCGCCGCCGATGAAGAGCTCCCCTGGGACGCCCGGCGCCACGGGCTCGCCGTTCGCGTCCAGCACGTACAGCCGCGCTCGCGCCACGGGCCGGCCAATGGGCAGGACGGTGGCGTCCGCCGCCAGCGCGTCCACGGCGTGGAAGGTCGCGCAGACGGTGGCCTCGGTGGGGCCGTACAGGTTGACGAGCCGCCCCCTTGGTCCCGCCGCCAGCACGTTGCGCACCGCGCGCGGATCCGCCCGGTCGCCTCCGAAGAAGGCGTTGCGCAGGGCCGCCAGGGCGCCGGGTTCGTCGCGCGCCACCTCGTGGAAGAGGGCGGTGGTGAGCAACACGGTGGTGGCGCCCACCTCGCGCAGCTTCCGGGCGAGGGCCGGCGGCGACAGCGTGACGTCCCGGGGAAGGATGATCAGCCGGGCACCGTTGAGCAGCGCGCCCCAGATCTCGAACGTGGCCGCGTCGAACGACGGCGTGGAGACCTGGGCGACGCGGTCCTCCGGCGTCAGGTGCACGTAGTTCGTGTCACGCACCCGGTGGACGATGGAGCGGTGCTCCACGCCCGCGCCCTTCGGCGTCCCCGTGGATCCCGACGTGTAGAGCACGTAGGCCAGTTGCTCCGGCCACCCGGAGGCGGGCGCGGCCGTGTCCTGGCGTGAGAGCGCCTCCGCGTCCGTGTCCAGGCAGACGGTGGGCCACGACGGCTCCGGCAGGTTCGTCAGCAGCGGCCGGACCGTCACCATCGCGGACAGGCCCGCGTCCTGGCACATGAACGTCAGGCGCCGCGCCGGATAGGCCGGATCCAGGGGCACGTAGCAGCCGCCGGCCTTGAGGATGCCGAGCATGCCCACCACGAGCTCCAACCCCCGCTCCAGGCACAGGCCCACGCGGCCCTCCGGCCGCAAGCCCAGGGACAGCAGGTGCCGCGCGAGCTGGTTCGCCCGCGCCTCCAGCTCTCCGTAGGTGAGCGTCCGCCCCTCGTGCTCCGCGGCCACGGCCTCCGGCGCGCGCCGGGCCTGGGCTTCGAAGAGGCGGGGAACGGTGTCCTCCGCGAAGGGCAGGGCGCTGGTGGCGCTCCAGTCCTCCAGCACGCGAGCACGTTCGGCCGCGTCCATCAGCGGCAGCCGGTGGACGGACACCGTCGCGTCGAGCGCCACGGCCTCCAGCAGCACTCGGAAGTGCTCCGCGAACCGTGCGGCGGTGGCGGGCGTGAAGAGGTCCCGGCTGTACTCCAACGTCCCGTCCAGCCCGCCGTCACGCGCCAGCAGCGACAGGCTCAGGTCGAAGCGCGACGTGGACACCTCGGTGGGCAACAGCTCCACCTGGAGCTCGCGCAGCGCGGAGGGCGGAACGGGCGCGTTGTGCAGCGCGAACATCACCTGGAACAGCGACGCGCGATCCGCGCCGCGCTCCGGGGACAGGGACTCCACCAGCCGTTCGAACGGGACGTCCTGCCACGCATACGCGGACAGCGCGGACTCGCGGACGCGGCCCAGCAGGTCCGTGAAGCGGGGTGCTCCCTCCAGGTTGGCGCGCAGCACCAGGGTGTTGAGGAACACGCCGATGAGCGGCTCCAGCTCCGGCCGCGTGCGGTGGGCCACGGGGCTGCCCACGGCGAAGTCGTCCTGCCCGGAGTAGCGCGCCAGCAGCGCTTCGTAGCCGGCCAGCAGGACCATGAAGAGCGTCGCGTCCCGGCCGCGCCCCACCTGTTCCAGGGCACGCACCAGCGTGGCCGGCAGGGTGAAGGCATGGCTTCCACCGCGAGCGGTCCTCGTCGCGGGGAGGCCGTGCTCGGCGGGCAGTGACAGCGGCGGCAGGTCCTGGAGTGATGCGCGCAGCGCGTCCAGGTGGGCCCTCGCGTCCGGGGACTCGCCGTGCTGGCGCTGCCACACGGCGAAGTCAGCGGCCTGCACCTCCAGCGGAGGAAGTGGCGAGGGACGGCCTTCGCTGAACGCCGTGTAGAGGGTGGCCACCTCGTGGAGGAGCACGCCCATGGACCAACCGTCGGAGACGATGTGGTGCATGCACAGGAGCAGCACGTGCTCCAGGCCGGACCGTTGGAACAGCCGGGTGCGCAGCAGCGGGCCGGTGCCAAGGTTGAAGGGCCGTGCCACCTCCTCACGCAGGCGCTGTCCCAGGGCGCCGCCTTCCGGGAGGGACTCCACTGGAAGCGGCCATTGCGCGGGCGCGGCGTGGATTCGCTGAAGCGGCTGTCCGTCGTGCTCCTCGAACGTGGTGCGCAGCGGTTCGTGCCGGCGGACGATCTCCTCGAACACGCGGCGCAGCACCTCCACGTCCAGGGGGCCGGTGAGCCGCAGGGCCAGCGGGATGTTGTAGAGCGCCAGCCCCGGCTCCATCCGATCCAGGAACCACATGCGCTGCTGCGCGAACGACAGCGGCAGCGCGCCGTCCCGGGGCGCGGTGGGAATGGGGGCGGCGGGGTAGCGGGACGGAAGTGCTTCGATGCGCTCCGCGAGCCGCGCCACGGTGGGCGCGTCGAACAATGCGCGCACGGACAGGTCCACCCCGAACCGGGCGCTCACGCGGGTGACGAGCTGGGTGGCCAGCAGCGAATGCCCCCCGAGCGCGAAGAAGTCATCGTGTGCGCCCACGCGCTCCACGTGCAGCACGTCCTGGAACAGCGCGGCCAGCTTCTCCTGGACCGGCGTCAGCGGGCCCGTGTCCTCCTCGGCGGCGGCAGGCGTCGTGGGGGCGGGCAGGGCGTGCCGGTCCGCCTTGCCATTGGGCGTGAGGGGCAGGGCGTCCAGGCCGACGAAGGCCGCGGGCACCATGTACTCCGGGTGGCGGGAGCGCAGGTGCTCACGCAGGGCACCGGCATCCACGGCGGCCGGGACGACATAGGCCACGAGGCGCTGTTCGCGCACGTCGACCACGGCCTCGCGGACCTCGGGGTGCGTGCGGAGCGCGGCTTCGATTTCGCCCGGCTCGATGCGGAAGCCGCGCAGCTTCACCTGGTGGTCGATGCGGCCCAGGAACTCCAACGTCCCGTCCGCGAGCCAGCGCACCCGGTCGCCCGTGCGGTACATCCGCGTCCCCGGCGCGTCGCGGAACGCGTCCGGCAGGAAGCGCTCGGCGGTCAGGTCCGGCCGGCCCAGGTAGCCGCGCACCACGCCTTCACCGCCGATGAACAGCTCACCGGGGACACCGACCGGCACGGGCCTCAGCCCGGCATCCAGGACGTGCAGCCCGGTGTTCGCCAGCGGCCGCCCCAGCGGCACCGTGCCGGCCGTGTCCGTCTCCACGCGGTGGAGGGACGACCACACCGTCGTCTCCGTGGGACCGTACATGTTGAGCAGGGCCGGGACGTGCGCCCGCAGCTTCGAGGCAAGGCTCCCCGGCAGCGCTTCGCCGCCCACGAGCATCTGGCGCAGCGCGCCCAGCGCATGCAGCGCCCGGGGTTCCTCCACGAGGGCGCTCGCGTATGACGGCGTGCACTGGAAGTGGGTGACGGCGTGGCGCGCCAGCACCTCCGCGAACGCGGCGGGCTCCAGGCCCGTGGGCGCGAGCACCACCTGGAAGCCTCGCGTCCAGGCCCAGAGCAGCTCCAGGACGGAGATGTCGAAGGAGATGCTCGTCATCGCCAGCCACGTGCCCGGGCACGGCGAGACGTGCGCATCCATCGCGCGGAAGAAGTTCATCACCGTCCGGTGCGGCACGCCCACGCCCTTGGGCCGCCCCGTCGAACCCGACGTGTAGAGCACGTACGCGAGCGTCCGCGCGTCGCTCGCGGACCGCACGAAGTCGGCGCCCACCGAAGGGTCCACGTCGTCCAGGAAGAGCCGGCGCTCGGGCGGCACCGTGAGCACGTCCTCCAGGCGACGCGGACCCACGAGGAGCTTCGCCCCCGAGTCCTCCCACATCGCGGCAAGCCGCTGCGCCGGGTACGCCGGATCCAACGGCAGGTAGGCCGCCCCCACCTCCAGGATGCCGAGCATCCCCACCGCCAGCTCCACCGATCGGTCCACGCACAGCCCCACCACCGACTCCGGCCCCACGCCACGCTGCCGCAGCGTGTGCGCCACGGACCGGACCCGGGCGCGGAGCTCCCGGTACGTCAGGCGGTGTTCGCCCGCGATGATCGCCACGGCATCCGGCGTGCGGGCCACCTGCGCCGCGAAGCGCGAGGAGACGGTGGCGTCCGACGGGAACTCGATGCCGGGTCCCCGCGACAGCGCGAGCAGGTGCTCCGACTCCTCCGCGCTGAGCCACGGCAGCGCATCCACGTGGCGCGAAGGGTCTCCGACGGCGGCCTCCAGCAGCACGCGAAGGTGGTCCGCGATGCGGGCGACGGTGTCCGCGTCGAAGAGGCCGGTGGCGTACTCCAGCCAGCCCTCGAAGCCGCGCGCGGATTCGGAGAGAGAGAGCGTCAGGTCGAACATCGCCGTGCCCGGATGCACGTCCAGCAAACGCGACTGGAGGCCCGGCAGCACGGGGGCGCCCACCTGCGCGCCCTGGAGGATGAACATCACCTGGAAGAGGGGCGTG
Organism: Corallococcus sp. AS-1-6; assembly: GCF_020037015.1. Classification (GTDB taxonomy): domain Bacteria; phylum Myxococcota; class Myxococcia; order Myxococcales; family Myxococcaceae; genus Corallococcus. Next base: position 29,344 of record NZ_JAIQDE010000050.1, read on the forward strand.
TGCCCGCGCTCGCGCGTGGGCTGGAGCGCTTCCACCAGCTTCTCGAAGGGCACGTCCTGGTGCGCATAGGCGCCCATCGCCGTCGCGCGCACCCGGGCCAGCAGCTCACGGAAGGTGGGCGCGCCGGACAGCCGCGTGCGCATCACCAGCGTGTTGACGAAGAAGCCCACCAGGCCCTGCAACCCCGCGCGCTCCCGGCCCGCGATGGCCGTGCCCACGCTGACGTCGTCCTGGCCCGAGCGGCGCGCGAGCACCGCCTGGAAGGCCGCGAGCAGGACCATGAACGGGGTGACGCCCTCGCTGATGGCCAGGTTGCGCACCGCATCGGCGAGCCGTGGGTCCAGCACCACCGGCACCCGGGCGCCCTGCGTCCCACGCTCGGCGGGCCGCGGCCGGTCTGTCGCCAGTTCAAGCAGGCGGGGCGCGCCTGAGAGCTGCTGACGCCAGTAGTCCAGGTGCGAAGCCAGCGCGGCGCCGTCCAGCAAGTCGCGCTGCCACTCCGCGTAGTCGGCGTAGGTCAGCGGCAGGACGGGCAGCGGTGAGGGGGCGCCTTCGCGCAGCGCCGCGTAGAGGGCGGACAGCTCACGCACCAGCACGGCCATGGACGTGCCGTCCGATACGGCGTGGTGCATGACGAGCACCAGCACGTGCGTGCGTTCGTCCAGCGTCAGCAGCGTGGCGCGCACGAGCGGCCCTTGCGTCAGGACGAACGGGCGGCGGGCCTCCTCATGGGCCAGACGGGAGGCCTCGGCCTCGCGGGTGCTGGCGGGCAGGGACTCCAGTGACACGCGCGCCAGTGGCAGGGATGCATCCTTCGAGATGACCTGCAGCGGCCTTCCGTCCTGTTCCCGGAAGGAGGTCCTCAGCGCGTCATGGCGAGCGGCGAGCATCTGGAGGCTGTCCTCCAGTGCGGTCACATTCAGATCGCCTTCCAACCGCACGGCGGCGGGCAGGTTGTAGGTCACGTCGCCCGGGGCGTACCGGTCCAGGAACCACAGCCGCGCCTGTGCGAACGACGCCGCCCGATCGCCAGTCACTTCACGGCGGCGCAGGGTGTTCGGAGGTGGCGCGGATGCCGCGTCACGGAGGGAGCTCAGCCGGTGCGCCAGGGACGTGATGCTCGGTCCCTGGAGGAGCCATTCCATGGGCACCGTCAGCCCGGTGCCAGCGCCCACTTCGTGCGCCAGCTCCACGGCGCCCAACGAGTCCAGCCCGTAGCGAGTCACCGGGGCGTCGACGTCGATGTCCTCACGCAGCATGCGTACGTGCCGGGCCACGACGTCACGCAGCCACGCGACCAGAGCCTCCGCATCCGGCTTCGCCGGGAGGGCCACCTCCGCCATGGGCCCAGCCTCAACCGTGGCAATCTCGGAAACAGGGGGCAGGGGAGCCTCGGCAGGTGATGGACGTCCATTGGCGGAGCTGGAGCCCTCCGCCCGCCACGCCGTCACCTCCTGCAACGTCCCCGCGAGGAAGGCCGCGCGGCACGCGTGCCGCTGCACCTTGCCGCTGGACGTCTTGGGCAGGCTGCCCGGCTCGATGAGCACCACCGCCTGCGCCTGCACCTCGTGCGACTCCGCCAGCCGCTGGCGGATGACTCCCACCGCCGCGTCCGCCGCCGCCAACTGCTCTCTCAGCCCGCCCAGCCGCCGTACGTCCACTTCCTGCACCACCACCGCGCGCTCCTCGCCCGCCACCTCCACCGAGAACACCGCGCCGCCCCCGGGCCTCAGCGCCGGGTGCGCCCCCTCCACCGTCGCCTCCAGGTCCTGCGGGTAGTGGTTTCTCCCTCTCAGGATGAGCAGGTCCTTGCGCCGCCCCGTGACGTACAGCTCGCCCTCGGGCCTCAGAAAGCCCAGGTCCCCCGTGCGCAGGTACGGCCCGCCGTCCTCTCCGGCGATGCGCGCATGGAACGTCTCACGCGTCGCTTCCTCCCGGCCCCAATACCCCTGGGCCACGCTCGGCCCCGATACCCAGATTTCGCCCACCTCCCCAGCCGCACGCCGCCGCAGCGTCTCCGGGTCCACGATGGCGATTCGCTGCTCCCCCAGCGTCTGGCCGCACCCCACCAGCGTCCGCGCCCCAGGCTGCTCCGCGCCCACTTCCTCCGCGCGGTGCCGCTCCAGCGCCTCTCCCGACAGCGTCACCGACACCGGCGGCGCCGACTTCTCGCCTCCGGAGACGATGAGCGTCCCTTCCGCCAGCCCGTAGCACGGGTAGAAGGCCTCTCGCCGGAAGCCACTCGGGCCGAACGCCTCCACGAAGCGCTCCAGCGTCTCCGGGCGAATCGGCTCCGCGCCGCAGAAGGCCACCTCCCACCGGCTCAAGTCCAACGCCCGGCGCTGCTCCGGCGTGCTCTTGCGCACGCACAAGTCGAACGCGAAGTTCGGCCCGCCGCTGATGGTGCCCCCGAAGCGCGACACCGCCTCCAGCCATGCCATGGGCCTCTTGAGGAAGCCCATCGGCGACATCAACGCCACCGGGAAGCCACCGTACAGCGGCTCCAGGATGCCGCCGATGAGTCCCATGTCGTGGTACGGCGGCAGCCAGATGACGCCCACGCTGTCCGC
>NZ_JAIQDE010000051.1 GCF_020037015.1 Corallococcus sp. AS-1-6
CCTGTCCCCCTTGTCGCTTGGCAGCCGGCCAACTGGCCTCGCTATTCCGCGCAGACCTCCTGTCGGACAGGTTTGGAGGAATGCCGCCTTCTCGGGCCTCCGCATGGCGGACAGCGCGCCCGCACCCTCCAAGCTGTGGAAACGGGTCCGACTGTCGGACAGGTTTGGAGGAACGTCGGTTCCTGGGTGCGCCGCGTGGCGGGCTGTGTTCCCACTCCCTCCGGGCAATCGAAACTTGTCCGACAGTCGGACAGGTTCGGAGGAACGTCGACTCGTGGGTGCGCGGCGCGGAAGGCAGCGCGTCTGCGCCCTCCGAACCATGGAAACGGGTCCGACAGTCGGACAAGTTCGGAGGAACTTCGGCTCCTGGGTGCGCAGCGTGGCGGGCGGCGGGCCTGGGCCCTTCGAGCCGCGGAAACGGGTCCGACGGTCGGACAGGTTTGGAGGAGCGCCGCATTCTCGCGCTCCGGCGTGGCGGGCGGCGCGCCCACTCCCTCTGCGCAATCGAAACTTGTCCGACTGTCGGACAGGTTTGGGGCGCTCCGGGCCCGAGTGCCTGGCGTGGCAGGCGGCGCGCCTGGGCCCTCCGAGCCGTGGAAACCGGTCCGACTGTCGGACAGGTTTGGCCGCTCCGGGCCTGGGGCCCATGGGCTGTGTGCATGTGCCTGACGAGGTTCCCTTGGCGCAGGCAGGAGGCGCCCTTTTATGACGCTTCACGGTGACGGCCCCATGAGGCTCCGCGTCGCAGGGTTCGTGGTCTGGACTGCGCTGATGGGTGCCTCTTGCACGGTGGATGATCCGGTGGCCACGCTGCGTTCGCCCGACGCGGGGACCGATGTTCCGGATGAATGGGCGGCGCACTGCGCGGACAGCGGACCTCCACTCCTGCTGGGGAACCCCGCAGCGGGCCCGCAGGTGTGCAGCGGCCAGTTGGCGCAGAGGCTGTTCCTCCGCGCGGCGTGCTCCTGCGAGGGTCTGTCCCTCAGTGCTCCCTTCACCGTGGATGCGTTCCGAAGTTCCTCGGGGCCCTACGCTCCCGGCAGTCCGGGCGGCGACTTGGGCGTGAACGGCGTCCTGTCCGCGAACGACCGCGTCACGGTGGGCGGCTCGCTCCAGGTGGGCGGCGTCCAGCTCAGCAGTCCTCTCACGGTGGGCGGTGGCCTGGACAGCAACGGCCCCCTCTCCGGCCCCGGCGCCACCGCCACTGCTGCCGGTGACGCGCGGGTGAACGGGGATATCGGGCTCGCCGCGCTCACCGTGGGCGGCGTGCTCACCGTCCCTCCGGAGTTCTCCCCGGGCCCGGCACAGGCGTCGGAACTGCGCCGTGAGCCCGTGCCGCCGGTCATCCCCTGTGACTGCGACGAGGGCTCCCGCTTCGACCCGGCCGCGCTCATCGCCCACCACACCGTGGACAACGACAACGCGGCCATCGGCCTGGACCCGGCGACGCTGACGGACGTCACCGGCGAGCGCGTGCTGGAGCTGCCTTGTGGCCGCTTCCTGCTGACGCGCATCGCGGGGCCGGGCCACGCCACGCTGCGCATCCGGGGCCGCACCGCGCTGTTCATCCCCGGCGGCGTGGACCTGAAGGAAGCGCTCACCGTGGACGTGCAACCTCCCGGCGAGCTGGACCTCTTCCTCTCGGGAGGCTTCATCGTGTCCGGCGACCTCACGCTGGGCTCGGCCGCCCTGCCCTCGCGGGTGCGCGTCTACGTGGCGGGCTCGCAGGCGCTGGACATCTCCGCAGGCAGCACCCTCGCGGGCAACCTCTACGCGCCCCAGGCCCAGCTCAACCTGAGCGGCAACGCGGAGGTCTTCGGCTCGCTGTTCGTGCGCCACCTGGAGGCGTCCGGCGCGGTGCGGGTGCACCACGACGCGGACGTGCTCGGCGCGGGCGCCGCGTGCCCCGCCGGTTGACTCAGCGGAACACCACGGTCTTGTGACCGTTGAGCAGGATGCGGTGCTGCACGAACCACGTCACCGCGCGGCCCAGCACCACGCTCTCCACGTCGCGCCCCATCGCCGTCAGCGCCTCCGGCGACAGCGTGTGGTCCACGCGCTCCACGTCCTGTTCGATGATGGGCCCCTCGTCCAGGTCGCCCGTGACGAAGTGGGCCGTCGCGCCAATCAGCTTCACGCCCCGGTCGTAGGCCTGCTGGTACGGCCGCGCGCCCTTGAAGCTGGGCAGGAACGAGTGGTGGATGTTGATGAGCCGCCCGCGCAGCGCATCACACGTCCCGGCGGAGAGGATCTGCATGTACCGGGCGAGCACCACCAGGTCCACGCGCTGCTCGCGCACCAACTCCAGCAGGCGCGCCTCCTGCCGTTCCTTGTTCTCCGGCGTCACCGGCAGGTGGTGGAACGGAATGTCGTGGGACGCGGCCAGTTGGTAGAAGTCCCGGTGGTTGGACACGATGGCCGGGATCTCCACCGGCAGGATGCCGCTGCGGTAGCGATACAGCAGGTCGTTCAGGCAGTGGCCGATCTTCGAGACCATCAACAGCACGCGGGGCTTCTCCGCCGCGTCGTGCAGGTGCCACTCCATCGCGAAGCGCCCCGCGAGCGCCCCGAAGGCCTCACGCAGCGCCGCGGGCTCCGCCTTCCCCTCTTCATCCGCGAAGTGCACGCGCATGAAGAACAACCGCGTCCGCGGGTCGCCGTACTGGGCGCTGTCGAGGATGTTGCAGCCGTGCTCGGTGAGCCAGCCGGAGACGGCGTGGACGATGCCGCGCTGATCCGGGCACGACAGCGTGAGGATGTATTGGGCGGGACGCTCGGTCATGGGCGGTGGCGAATATAGCCCCGCGGAGGGAAGGCCCGTCCCTGGCGCGGCGGGGATTGTCCGGTGCCATGCGCGCGACACTTCCCTCTCCGGAAAGCGAACCTAGACTCTGGCCTGAGATGGCCGACCGCCTCACAGCCGACGGGCCCCGCAGCCGACGACCGGTGCCGGACTCCCTGCGCGAATACGGCCGGGGCATCGCGGGGGGCCTGCTCTTCAGCCTGCCGCTGCTCTACACGATGGAGGTGTGGTGGGCGGGCTTCACGTCCCATCCGGGCAACGTGCTGGGCTACCTGGTGGCCACGTACGTGCTGCTGCTCGGCTACAACCGCTACGGCGGCTTCCGGCGGGACGTGTCCTGGTTCGACGTCTTCACGGACTCGCTGGAGGAGCTGGGGCTGGGGCTGCTCGTGTCCACGGCCGTGCTCGTGCTCATTGGCCGCATTGGCCAGGGCACGTCCCTGCAGGAGGCGGTGGGCATGGTGGTGGTGGAGGCCGGCACGGTGGCCATCGGCGTGTCGGTGGGCACCGCGCAACTGGGCGGCCAGCACCGCGAGGAGAACGAAGAAGAGGACCAGAAGCAGTTCGAGTCCGCGGACCACGTCCCGGGCCAGTTGGTCATCTCGCTCTGCGGCGCGGTGCTGTTCGCGGCCAACGTGGCGCCCACGGAGGAGATCGTGATGATCGCCGTGGAGACACAGCCCGGGTGCCTGCTGGGGATCGCGGTGCTGTCGCTGCTGCTGGGCGGGCTCATCCTCTTCCAGAGCGACTTCACCCGCGCGCACCGCTTCACGCGCCGCCGTCTGCGCAGGGACGTGTTCGCGGGCACGTTCGTCACGTACGCGGTCGCGCTGCTGTCGAGCACCCTGGTGTTGTGGTTCTTCGGCCGGTTCACCGGCAACGGCCTGAGCGTCTGCGTGGCGCAGGTGGTGGTGCTGGGACTGGCGTCGACGCTGGGGGCCTCGGCGGGCAGGTTGCTCATCCAATCATGAAGGCGAACTGGAACTGGCTGGAGGGCGTCGTCTTCATCTCGAGCTGCGTGCTGGTGGCGCTGGTCATGGGCTACCTGGCGGTGGACGCGTGGACGACGAGCAGCGGTCCGCCGGACCTGACCGTGCGGGTGGGCACGCCGGTGGCCAGCGCGAACGCGAGGGAGTGGCGGGTGCCCGTCACGGTGACGAACCACGGCGACTCGGCGGCGGAGGAGGTCCACGTGCGCGTGTCGCTGCGAGGCGGCCAGGAGCCGAAGGAGGAGGCGGAGTTCGTGCTGGCGTACGTGCCACGCCAATCCCAGCGGGAGGCCTGGGTCTCCTTCCGGCAGGAGCCGACTCCCGAGCGCGTGGAGGCGCGCGCGGTGGGCTTCGCCACGCCCTGACACCCGCTGCTATCCTGGCGGCACATGCGCGCCAGGAAGACGTGGTGGTGGGCCGCCGTGCTCGTCCTCGGATTGGGCGTGGCCGGGGTGTCCTTCCGGGAGCCGCGAGGCCAGGACGCATCCTCGAATCCGGGGGCTCGCGATGCGGAGACAGGGCACGCGAGAGCGCGCTTCGCTCCGCTGCGGGCTCCGCGTGCGGAAGGCTCGCTGCGCATCACCGGCGTCGTGCGTGACGCGCGGGGCCCTGTCGCGGGCGCGCGCGTATTCGCATCCCGCGCGGAGCCGGAGGTCACGTTGTCGGAGCGCTCGTGTCCCCCTTCCGAGGATGCGTCCGCTGCGTCTTCGCGCTGGCTGACGCAGTGCTGGAACGAAGCCTTCGACGAGCTGGTGGACCAGGTGGACCAGCGCGAGGGAGAAGCCCCCATCGTCGCGGAGACCACCAGCGCGGAGGACGGCACCTTCGTCCTGGATGGCCTTGCCGACGGGCAGGTCTCACTCCAGGCCTCCAGCGGCCAGGGCGTGGCGATGATCCCGGACGTGACGACGGGTCAGCAGGGCGTGGTCCTCGTGCTCGACGAAGGTCTCTTCTTCGAGGGCGTGGTCCTGGGTGATGTGCCGGAAGCCAACCCCATCGCGGGGGCTCGCATCACCGTCTTCTCCCTGGAACACACGCGCTTCTTTCCCGCGACCAGTGGCGCGGATGGACGCTTCCGCATCGGGCCGGTACCGCCGGCCGACCATGGCATCCTCATCACGGCCCCGGGGTTCAGTCCGCTCCTGAGCGTGAAAGCGGATCCGCTGAAGACCACCTTCTTGCTCTACCGCCCCGCGAAGCACGCGGGCACGGTATTGACGGCGAAGGGAGCTCCCGCGCCCGGAATCTCCGTCCGCTTCTTCCTGCCCAGCATCACTCCCGAATGGCGCACCGCCCTCACGGATGCGCAGGGACGCTTCTCCTTCCCTTCCCTTGAAGGCATGTCCGCCGAGCTCTTCGCGGAGTCCCCGGCGCACGACGGCTTCGCGCACCTGGGCACCGAGCCGCGCGAGGACATCATCCTCACGCTGGGGCCCGGCATGGTCGTCCAGGGCACCGTCAGAGATGAGGCCGGAAACCCGATTCCCGGCGCCCAGGTCGAGGCCTTTCACGGCAATGAGACCGCACCGTCGCAGCGAGGCAGGACCGTCACGGATGCCCGAGGCCATTACCGGCTGGGGCCCCTGTTCCGGCTGCCGCTCTTCGTGGGGGCCCACGCCGAGCGCCACGTCGACAAGACGGTGGAGTACGAGGAACCCGGACAGGACGAGGCTTCGCTCGACTTCACCCTGACTCGCGCCGTCTCCGTGGAGGGCGTCCTCGTCGACGAAGCGGACCAGCCGCTCGCGGGCTTCGAAGTGCAGTTGCATCGGGGCCGGCCGTCGCCCCCCTACCTGGGTGCCATCACGGACTTGACCGTGACGGACGAAGCCGGACGCTTCCTCCTGGACGCGGAGGAGGCGGGCTCCGCGTGGCTGGACGTCGAGGACGCGACCTTCATCCCCCAGCGCTTCACCGTGACGCTTCCGTCGAACAACGTACGGCTGGTGCTGCGCCGGGGCGCGAGCGTCGCTGTCACCGTCTTGAGCGCGGCGGGTGCGCCGGTGCGGAACGCCCTGGTGACACTCTGGAAGCGCGATGCGCGCGGCGAGTCAGACCATGCCGCTGTCACCGATGCGCGAGGCCAGGTCACGCTCCAGGGGGTGGCTCCGGGCAGTTACGTGGCGGAGGCCCTGGTTCCAGGACGGGACGTGGATGTCCACGCCTCGCGACCGCTGGAGGTCCAGCAGGGAGAGGCGCCGTCCGTGACGCTGAGGGTGGAGGAAGGCCGGACCCTGCGGGGCGTCGTCGTGACGTCCCAGGGCCGCCCCCTGCACGGAGTCCTCATCCGCGCGAACATCCTGGACGCGGACCGGCCCCTCTACCGTGGCGAACGGTTCAGGACACGAGCGCAGCGCACCGTGGGGGTCCACACGGATGCCGAGGGCCACTTCATCCTGCGCTCGCTGACCGCCGCCCGCCATGAGCTCACCGCCACGCTCGATGAATATGCCCTGGACGTCCAGACCTCGCAGGGCGTCCGTCCTGAAGGGACCGACTTCGCCGTGCTGGACCGGGACACCACGGAGGTCCGGCTGGTGCTGCGGCGCATCCCGCATGTGCGGGGCCGGGTGCAAGCGGAGGGCGGAGCCCCCCTGAAGTCCTTTGACGTGAATGGCCATCCGTACACGACCCCGGATGGCAGCTTCGACCGGCCCCTGTACGAAGCCAGCGGCCCCCAGCGGATCGTGGTGCAGGCCGAAGGGTTCGCGCCGGTGGACCGCACCGTCACACCGGACGGAGAAGACGACGTGGACCTCGGCACGCTCCTGCTGACGCGGGGAAGGACCCTGAGGGTGTTCCTGCGCGAGGCGGCGACGGGTGCGCCGTACACCGGACGCGTTCGCGACGACTCAGGCAAGGAGGTGACGGTGGCCGTCAGCCATCACGTCGAGGAGGACGGCGTCGCGGACGGCCCCTCCTTCCGGACGCCGACGCAAGCCGTGCCCGCGAAGGACGGCTCACTGCTGCTGGAGCGGCTGCCCACCACGGCGTGCACGCTCGAGGTGGACACCCAGGTCCACCTGCCGCTGCGCGTGACGGTGGGCGCGCAGCAGGACAGCATCACGCTCTCGCTCGAGAAGGGCGCCCGGGTGACGGGCCACGCCCGCGACGCGCAAGGCCAGCCCGTGAAGGCCCGGCTCCTCTTCACGCACTCCGATGGCACGACGCATCGACGCTGGCCCCCCGCGGGTGACTTCACGCTCAGGGCCATTCCCCCGGGGCTCTACACGGTGGAGGCCTGGGCGGAGGAGCGGTCGGCGGACGTCCTCTTCCAGCCCCGCGCCGTGCGGATCCCCAGCAGTGGCGACGTCACGCTCGAGTTCGACGCCCTGGGCACGGGCACCACCGTCACGCTCCGGCTGCCAGAGGACGTCGACACCGCGTTCTTGCTGTCCGGACAGGCTCCCCTCCCTGAAAGCCGCATGGACTTCCATCACCTGTTCATGCAGCAGCATCCCGTGAAGGAATGGACCGGCATGTCCGTCACGTTCCGCCGTGTGCCCGCCGGCCACTACACCGTCCTCGCGCGCAACCGCGAAGGAGACCGCATCCACCGCGAAGAGCTGGACGTGCCCGCCGGAGGCAGCGTGTCCCGCGACGTGAAGCCGGTGTGGCGGCCCTTCGCGCGCTGACGCACGGCGCAGGGGCCCGCTATCCTGCCGCGCATGGGGAATGGCAGACCTGGGGGACTGAAGCCTTGGCTGGGAGCCGTCGCGCTCGCCGTCGTCGCGCTCCTCGCCCTCCTCCTGTGGAACACCGAGCCGCCTGCGTCCGCGAAGGACTCGCCCGTGCCCCCGAGGTCGTCCACGCCGAAGCCGGTGGCGCGGCCGGCACGGGTGACCACGCCCCCGAGTCCCGCGGGCACCGCGCGCATCACGGGCCGCGTGCTGGGAACCCATGGCCCGGCCTCGGGCGTGCGCGTCTCCGCCTCCCGCGTGGAGCCCGGGGTCACGCTGTCGGAGCGCCCCTGCCCCTCGACCACGGGCCAGGACGACGCGCGGGCGCCCCTCCTCAAGAGCGACGCGTGCAGCTTCGACGCCGAGCGCATGCAGTGGGAGTCCGTGGAGGTCCGCGACGGCGAAGCCCCCGTGTTCGCGGAGGCGACCACGGACGCGGAAGGCCACTTCGCGCTGGAGGGACTGCCCGAGGGCCACGTCACGCTCTGGGCCCTGGGCGACACGGGCGCGGTGTCACAGGGCGGCGTCGAGGTGGGCTCGGACGGCGTGACGCTGACGCTGGAGCAGGGCGTCCTCTTCGAGGGAACCGTCACGGACACGGACCGCGAGACCCCCATCCCCGACGCGCGGGTGACGCTCGTCTCCCGCTGGCACACGCGCTTCTTCGACGGGGCCACCGACGCCGAGGGCCGCTTCATCGTGGGCCCCCTGCCCCAGGGCGACTACGCCGCCTTCGTCACCGCGGAGGGCCGGTCCCCGTGGTTCCAGCCGAAGCTCGACTCGCTCACCTCCCTCACGACCGTGGTGCTCGCGCGCGCGCTCCCCGTCACGGGGCAGGTCCTCTCTCCGGAGGGGGCCCCGGTGCCGGGCATCCTGGTGCACCTCGATGGTGACAGCGCGACGGCGTCCACCCAGCGCACCACGACCGATGGGGAGGGGCGCTTCCGCTTCACCGCGCCCGCCGTCCTCCACCAGCTCACCGCGCAGTCCGGGGGCGCGTTCGCCACGCTGGACGTGACGCCGCCCGTGGAGCACGTGGAGCTGCGGCTCCAGCCCGGCGTGTTCGTCACGGGCACGGTGCGCGACGACGCGGGCCAGCCCATCCCCCATGCACGCGTGGAGACCTACCGCGAGGACGGCGGTCCCGTCGCCGCCGAGGCGACCACCGTGACGGACGCCGGGGGCCGCTACCAGTTGGGCCCCACGCGGCCCGGGCCGCATACCTTCCGGATCCTCGCGCCCCATCACCTGGACGTGGAGCAGCATGCGCAGAAGCTCCAGCAGCGCATGGCGCCCCTGGACTTCACCCTCAAGCGCGCGCAGAGCGTGGAGGGCCGCGTCGTCGACACGTCGGGCGCTCCGCTGGAAGGCATCCTCCTGTCGCTGTCAGGCCATCGCCTGGGCGAGGGGGACGGCATCGACGCGGGCGGCGCCCGGCGCTCGGATGCCAACGGGCACTTCATCCTGGACGTGAAGCGCGCGGGGACAGGGGAGCTGTCCGTGGAGGATCCGTCCTTCCAGCGTCAAACCCTCGCGGTGCGCGTCCCCTCGCGGGATGTCGTCGTGGTGCTGGACCGGGGCGCCTCCGTGTCCGGCTCCGTCACCGACCCCCAGGGGCTGCCGCTGCGGGGAGCCACCGTGACGTTGGGGGCGGAAGCGCAGGAGGACGCGCCCTACCAAGAGCCGCGGCAGACCCTGACGGACGAACAGGGCCGCTTCCATCTGCAAGGGATTGCCCCGGGCCCCTACCTGCTGGGCGCCGTCGTCCGGGGGGACCTGATGGACGCATCGGTGTCCCAGCCCGTCACCTTCCAGGCGGGTGAACACCGGGACGTGTCCCTGCGCCTGGAAGCAGGCCGTGAGCGCTCCGGCATCGCGGTGGATGGGAAGGGCCAGCCGCTCGCGGACGTCGTCATCACCGCGGACCGCTCCGAGAGCGCGTCCTCCGCGTGGCGCTACGCCCCGGACGAGGGGCCCGCCGGCCTCCGCACCGGCCCGGACGGACGCTTCACGCTGCGCGGGCTCGTGGCCCCCCGCTACGTCGTGTGGGCCCAGTTGGCGGGATACACCTTCCGTCCCGGGCGCTCCCAGGGAGGCGAGCCCGACACGGAGACCGGTGGCCTCGGGGTGGACTCCAGCGAGGCGCCCCTGCGACTCGTGCTGGAGCGCGACGGACGCATCCGGGGCCGCGTCGTGGAACCCGGAGGAAAGGCCGTCACGTCCTTCAAGGTGACCGGCCCTGCGTACGTCGAACAGCCCAACGACTCGCCAGACGGCGCCTTCGACATTCCGTTCTCCGATGGGGGCCCGGCGAACCTGACCGTGGAGGCCCCCGGCTTCATGCCGCTGGAGCGCGCCGTGACGCTGACGGAGGGCGTGGACCTGGACCTGGGCGTGCTGACACTCGACCCCGGCTGGACGCTGCGGCTCGAGCTCCACGACGCGGAGACGGGCGAGGTCCTGTCCCAGTTGGACTCCTTCCGGGCGACCCTCACCGCGCCAGGGAACCCCGACGTGACCCGCGCGATGACACGCCCCCGGAGCGTCCCCCTTCGCGACGGTGTCTACACCCTGTCGCAACTGCCGCCGCCGCCCTTCACCCTGGACCTCCGGAGCCGGAACACGCGTCCCTTCGAGCAGGAGGTGACGGCCCGCGTGGACACGCTCACCGTGGCCCTGGACCGCGCCGCGACGGTGCGGCTCCTGGCCCGAGACACGGACGGCACGCTCCTGCCCGCGCTCATCTCGCTGAAGGCGCCGGGCCCCGGGGTTCACATGACCCGCTACCAGGACGTCGCCCCGGGGGGCACCCTCGTCCTCCGAGGCGTCGAGCCCGGCGAGTACGTGCTGGACGCACGCGCGGCCGACCCGGCCGAAGGCCCCCTCTTCACGTCCCGGAAGGTGCTGATTCCCCCCCGGGGCGAGGTGACCTTCACCGTGGAGGCAGGGCCCCCCTGAAGCGCCGCGAGGCCTAGTTGGCGCGCTCCCACGCGTCCTGCCAGGCGATGCCCGTGCCCGGCGCGTAGTACGACGCCACGCCCTTGCACCAGCCGGAGTACGGGAAGGGCTTGCAGCGGTAGAGGAGCCCGTCCGTGCCCTCCACCAGCGTGCCCGCCGTGTAGCTGTCGATGCCCGCCGGGTACTTGTACTGCGCCGTCCCGCCGCCGGTGGAGGGCTTCTCGATGTCCACCTGGAACGCGTAGCCCGTCTCCTTCGCGTACACGCGGTTGCCCAGCGCGTCCTGCACCGGCGTCACGACGCCCGTCGTCTGGAGCACGCCCACCTGCACGCGGCTGGAGCCCGCGTTCACCTGCTGCGCCAGCCGGTACATCCACGTGGCCGCGGGCGTGGCCGCATCGAGCGTCAGCGGATGCGACTCGGCGTCGCCGCCCGCGCTGTCGAAGAGGCGGAAGGTCACCTTGCTGGACTTGGGCAGGTCCTCGCGCGCCTGCACCTGGCCCAATTCCTTCCACGCCGCCGGCGGGGGCGGCGTGTTGCTGAACTTCACGTCCGTGCAGGCGTAGAAGGCCTCCGGGCTGTCCGCGCGCTGCCAGATGGCGTAGATGACGTGCGGGCCCGTCCGGCTCGCCGGGAAGGGGCAGTCGAGCCGGTAGCGGTTGTTCACCGCGGACACGTTGGTGACGTTGCAGAACGGCGTCGACTCCAGGTCCGACCACTTCAGGGGCAGCGCCGGGTTGTAGCCCTCCTTCGTCACGAAGAGCTGGAAGTAGCCCGTGGCGTGCACCGCGGTGGCGTGGAAGACGAACTCGAAGCGGCCGTTGGCGTCCGGGGTGATGAGCGTGGACGGCCAGTCCGTGCGCGCCAGGTCCAACCCCTTGTGACTCTCATTGGCGGCGCTGCACAGCTTGCCGTCGGGGATGAGCTCCCGGTGACGCCCGTTGGCGGCGCCCTGCCGGACGCCGTTCCAGTCATACAGCGCCTGCGTCCCACCGGCCTGCACCGCGGCCGTGCACGCGGCGGACCTGGGGCTCTCCGGCCCTTCCTTGAAACATCCATAGACGCGGCTCAGCGGTACTTCCATGGAGCCGTGCGCCGCCGCCGGACCGGCGGACAGCAGGGAGACGAAAGCGAGCGACGCGGTGAAGGCCTTGCGGATTGCTGGGAACATCCCTTCCTCCTCTGTTCGAAAACAAAGGAGGAAAGGCCAGGGCAAATCGGGTCAACGGCCGCTCAGGCCAGCAGCTCCGTCAGCAGGCCCTTGGGCAGCGTGGGGTCGCCGAAGTCATCCAGCGGCCCCCCAGCGGCGTTCTTCAGGCCCACGGCGGCGCCAATCGTGTTGAGCATCTTGTTGAGGTTGGGGCTGCTGCTGCCGCCGGCCGCAGTCACCGCCACGCCCTGCTTGAGGTAGCCGTTGCAGCTCCCCGCCAGGATGAACGGGATGTGGCGCGCCGAGTGCGCCGGCCCGTTGCCCAGGTCGTTGAACCAGACGGACACGCCCTGGTCGACCAGCTTCTTGCCGTCCGGCAGGGTGTACGCCGCCAGTTGGTCCAACAGGTAGTTGAAGGTCTGCGCGAACTGCGCGTCCACGCGCGAGTGCAGCACGTCCGACCCGGCGATGATGCCGCCGGACGCGTCATGCGACGCGCGGCGGTGGGAGATGTAGTGGAAGTTCTCCATCAACTGCCCCGTGGTGGGGTCGCGGTAGCGCGTGGCGCTGTCGTTGCCGTTGCCCACCTGGATGGCCACCGAGCGCGTGGTGCCGCACGCCACCGCCAGCACCGCGATGTCCATGTGCAGCCGCACCGTGGCCAGCACCTCGTCGCCGTCCGTGCTGTTGTAGCCGGGCGCCTGCTGCTGGAGCCGCAGCTCCTCGTCCGCGCGGGCGCGGCAGCTCAGCGCCACCTCCAGGTCGCGCACGTTGGACAGGTGCAGGTCCAGGCGCTGCCGGTCCGTGCTGCTCAGCTCCGGCCGCGACTGGAGCGCCTTCAACTGGCCCGACACCAGGTCGTTGAGGCTCTTCTGGCGCACCAGCAGTTGCTCGCGCGCCTCCGGGGTGAGGCCTCCGGGGCCGCCCACCATGGTCTGGTACGCCACCCACGGGTCGTGCAGCGCGGCCCGGCGTGAAGCGCTGCCCCGGTGGGAGATGCAGGGGCCGCCCAGCCACCCGCCGGACTGCCCCGCGTAGAGGTAGAGCGAGTCGCGCTTCTGCGGGTTCAGCTCGCGGCCGATGCGGTGGTCCAGCGACTCGCCGGAGGCCTCGGAGTCGCCGCCCGCGCCCTCCACGGCGGGGCCCCGCGCGGTGAGGCATTGCAGCGCCCCACGGGCGTGGCCGTCCCCGTAGTTGTAGTCCTTCATGTTGACGTTGCGCACCACCAGCAGGCGCGCGCGGTGGTCCGCCAGCTCCACCAGCGACTTGCCCGCGAGCGTGGTGGTGGTGAGGTTGCCCAGCGGCTCCGGCCAGAAGCGCTCCGGCTCGTTGCCCAGCTCGGAGGTGCTCTGCGCGGCGGCCACGCCATCCGCCTGGCGAAGGAAGATGGCGAAGGGCAGCGCGTTCGCATCCGCCGCCTGGGCCTTGCGGGGCATCAGCCCCTCCAGCACCGGCAGCCCCAGCATGACCCCACCCAGGCCCTGCAACACGCGTCGACGGCTCAGTTTCACGGCAGCTCCTCCGGGTGGCGAGTCACGAAGCCCACGCCCGTCACGACCTCGACGACCAGGTCCACGATGGACAGTTGCCCGGACTGCGACAGCTTGCCCAGCCGCGCCACCAGCGCGTCGTCCTCCGCCGCGGCGGGGCGTCCGCTCAGGAACTCCACCCAGTGGCGCGCGTAGCACTCGTGCACCGCCTGCGTGGTCGCGAGCGCATCCGCCAGGTCCAGCGCGTCCTTCACCGACACCTGCTGTCCGCCGATGCCCGGCGCCGACGAGGCATCCACCGGGTGCCCGTTGTCCGTCGTGCGGTAGCCGCCCACGGCGTCGAAGTTCTCGAACGGGAAGCCCAGCGGGTTGATGAGCGTCGCGTGGCAGGACGCGCACACCGTGCCGGGGGCCTCCGTGTGCGACGTCACCACCTCGCGGTTGGTGCGGCCGTTGGGCGCGGGCAGCGCGGGGATGTTGGCCGGCGGCGCGCCAATCTTCTGGCACAGCAGGTGCTCCGACAGGAACACGCCCCGGTGGATGGGGTCCGGGTCGATGGACGTCGCGTGCGACGCGAGGAAGCCCACCTGCGTGAGCACGCCCCGGCGCTGCGCCCCGTCCAGCGTCACCGGCACGAAGTCCGCGGTGAACGTCCCGGTGAGGCCGTAGATGCGCGCCAGCTCGTCGTTGACGAAGGTGTCGCGCGACGTGAGCAGGTCCGCGAAGCGCCCCTTGCGCCCGAAGACGACGTCCTGGACGAAGAGCGCGTTCTCCTTCGCCGCGGACTCCGCCAGCTTCGCGGTGACGTTGGGGAAGCGCGTGGTGTTGGGACGGATGCTCGCGTAGCGGGGCACGTCGAACACGGCCTGGTGGTACGCGTCCACCACGCCGCGAGCCCGGGGGTCCGCCATCATCCGGCGCGCCTCGGCGGCCACGCCCTCGCGCTTCGCGAGCAGGCCTTCGCGGGCCGCGGCGAACAGCGCGTCGTCCGGCATGGAGTTCCAGAGCGCGTAGCTCAAGCGGGACGCGACCTCGAACGCGTCCAGCGGCACCTTGCCGTCCGCCGCCTGCGTGCTGCGCTCCACGCGGTAGAGGAACAGGGGCGACTGGAGGAAGCCCTCCAGCACCAGCCGCAGGCCGCCCTGGAACGCGGCCATCGTCGGGTACGCCTTGGGGCCCTCGCGGTACAGCTTGAGGTACGCCTCCACCTCGTCCGCGGTCAGCGGGCGGCGCAGGGCGCGCAGGCCGAAGGACTCCACGAACGCCTTCGCGCGAGCCTCGTCCGTGGTGCTCCCCGCCGGCAGCAGCTTGCCCAGCTTCGTCGCGTCCGTGGCCACCTGCCCGGCCAGGTCCGCCGCCGCGCGCTGGTAGGCGCCCCACAGCGCCTCGTCCACCGACAGCGCGCGGGCGTCGTTGTCGAAGAGGAAGCCGCTCTGGGATGGGTCCGCGCGGAACGACTGCGCCAGCGCCGTGGGCGCCGCGTCCAGCTTGAGCAGGTCCTTCACGCTGCTCACCCACTGCGCATGCGTCAGCCGCGCGACGCGCACCGAGCGCGCCGGCTGCTCCACGCCGGCAGGGGGAGGTTTGTTCGTCCCGCCAGGGCCCGGATCGCGCGGATTCGCCGCGTCAGAAATCTGGCCTTCGCAGGCAGTCAGGAAACTCAGGGAGGCCGCGAGCAGCGCGGAACTCCTCCAGCGTCGACGTTGCGCCATGGGGGGAAGCGCCTCCGTTCGTTGGAGGTCATCCCACTGGGGATACGTCTGGAAGTCAATCCGCACCCCGGCCGGGCAGGCGGCGTCTCACACGAATACTGGAAACCGCCGCCGGCACCGGATCACCCGGGAATGAGGAAGCGCGCGATGACGCGCTTGAGGCCCACGTTGCCGCCGAACTCCACGGTGACCTTGGCGTTGGGGCCTGACCCCTCCGCGGCGACGATTCGGCCGGAGCCGAACTGTTCGTGGCGCACGCGCATGCCGCGCACGTCGCCGCCCACGCCCTCCATGTCGGACGAGGCCTGTGAATAGCTGCGGTCCACGCGCGGGCCCGCCTCGTCATCGTCCCAGTTGCGGCGGCGCTGCGGCATGGCGGCGGCGCGCGGCGGGGGCGGCAGGTCGTTCTCCTTGAAGCCGAACAACGCCTGCGGCACGTCCGCGAGGAAGCGGCTGGGCGGGTTGTACTTGAGCTCACCGAAGAGGGAGCGGCACTGCGCCAGGCTCACGAAGAGCCGCTTGCGCGCGCGGGTGAAGCCCACGTAGCAGAGCCGGCGCTCCTCGGCCATCTCCTCGCCGCCGTCCGGGTCGTCGCTCTTGAGCGCGCGCGAGTGCGGGAAGACGCCCTCCTCCAGGCCGGTGAGGAACACGGCGTCGAACTCCAGGCCCTTGGCCGCGTGCAGCGTCATCAGCGCCACGCGGCCCTCGCTCACCTCCGCGTCCGCCTCGCCCACCAGGCTGATCTGCTCCAGGAAGGACTGAAGGGGCGGGATGTCCGCGGTGAGCGGCGCGGAGTCCACGCCCTCCGGCGCCTCCTCCTCGCGCGCCTCCGCCGCCTGGGCGGAGGCCACCATGTCGGCCGCGCGCTTCAGGTCGAACTCCTGCGCCGCGCCCAGCAGTTCCTTCAGGTTCTCCGCGCGGGTGAGCGCCTCGTCGCTGCCCTCCGCGACGAGCGTCTCCACCAGCTTCGTCTCCTTCAGCATCTGGTCCACCGCGCCCGCCGCGTCCTTCGCCGTCAGCGAGAAGGCGTGCAGCGACTGGAGCAGTTGGTGGAAGCCGCCCAGGCGCTTCTGCGCGGTGGCGTTGAGGGACGGGATGCGGTGGCGCTCGCCCAGGGCCTCGTAGAGGCTCAGGCCCTGCTCGTTCGCGAAGTCCGTCAGCCGCTCCTCGGTGGTGTCACCGATGCCGCGCGCCGGCACGTTGAGCACGCGCAGCAGGTCCGCGTCCGAGCGCGGGTTCACCATCAGCCGCAGGTACGCGGACGCGTCACGCACCTCCGCGCGGTCGTAGAAGCTGCGCCCGCTCACCAACTGGTACGGCACGCGCGCCAGCCGCAGCGCCTCTTCCAGCACGCGGCTCTGCGCGTTGGTCCGGTAGAACACCGCCATGCTGGAGAACTTGATGAAGCCCTCGCGCTGGACGGCCAGGATGCGCCGGGCCACCTCCTGCGCCTCCGCGCGCTCGTCGCGGTGCAGCAGCAGCTCCAGGTTCTCCCCCTTGGGCCGCTCGCTCCAGAGCTTCTTCTGCATGCGGCGCGGGTTCTTGGAGATGACCTCGTGCGCGGCGGTGAGGATGTTCTGGTCGGAGCGGTAGTTCTGCTCCAGCTTCACCACCCTCGCGCCCGGGTACTGCTTGGGGAACTGGAGGATGTTGTCCACGTCCGCGCCGCGCCAGCGGTAGATGGACTGGTCGTCGTCGCCCACCACCACCAGGTTCGCGGACGGCGGCGGGGCAAGCTGCCGCAGGAGCGCGTACTGCACGGGGTTGGTGTCCTGGAACTCGTCCACCAGCACGTGCGTGAAGCGCGTGCGGTAGCGGTCCAGCACGTCCGGCCGGTCGCGGAAGAGCTTCACGAGCAGCAGCAGCAGGTCCCCGAAGTCCACCGCGTTCGCCGCGCGCAGGAGCTTCTGGTAGCCCGCGTACACGCGCTTGACGATCTGCCCGCGGATGTCCTCCTGCTCCACGCGCATGTCCTCCGGCAGCCGCGCGGCGTTCTTCTCCTGGTCGATGCGGTGGAGGATTTCGCGCGGCTGCATCACCGGCTCCACGCCCGTGTCGCGCATGGCGCGCTTCACCAGGTTGAGCTGGTCGCCGTCGTCGTAGATGACGAAGGACCGCGTCAGGCCCACGGCCTCCGCCTCGCGGCGCAAAATCATGGCCGCGGCCGAGTGGAACGTGCTCACCACCAGGTCGTTGGCCTGCGCGCCCAGGAGCTGGGTGAGGCGCTCGCGCATCTCGCGCGCGGCCTTGTTGGTGAAGGTGACGGCCAGGATGCGCCACGGGAAGACGCGGCGCACCTTCACCAGGTGGGCCACACGGCGGGTGATGACGCGCGTCTTGCCGCTGCCGGCGCCCGAGAGCACGAGCAGGGGGCCGTCGCCGTGGAGCACGGCTTCCGCCTGGGGCGGGTTGAGGTCTTCGAGGAGGGCGGTTTCGTGGGCGTTCACGGAGGGTTCCACCAGGGGGAAGAACCCCGCCTTCTAACGTCTTTCGCGCACCGGTGCCGGGTCTTCCGCCAGCCCTGGCGCCCGCCGGGCCGTCCGCCCTCGGGACGGGCAGGAGCGTGGGCTATAAAAGGCCCACCGCCCATGTCCGACACCCCGTCCCGCCCGTCCCAGGCCCAGCTCGACCGCTTCGCGGAGCTCTTCAACCAGAGCCTCACCCTGCGCCACTTCGGCGCCCGGATGTCCTTCCCCGAAGGCCGCATGGTGGTGGTGGAGCTCCCGGAGGTGCAGGCGCAGCACCGGGGCGGCCTGGGGGCCTCCGCCGTCAACGGTGGCGTGCTCTCCGCCCTCTTCGACTTCGCCATCGGCTGCACCCCGGCGCTGAGGGACCCCACCCGCCGCTGCGCCACCGTCCAGCTCTCCATGAGCTTCGAGCGCCCCGCCACCGGCAACCACCTCCGCGTGGAGGCCGTCATCGACAACGGCGGCCCGTCCACCCTCTTCGCCTCCGCGAAGCTGATGGACTCGGAAGGCCGGGTGTGCGCCCGCTGCCAGGGCGTGGTGCGCGTCTCCAACCAGCCGTGGGCCTCTGGCGAGAGCCCCGCCACCAACTGACATCCCCCCACCCCGGGCCCCCCTTGCCCATTCCCGTCGATATGTCCGGCCTGGAGGCGCGTTTCCCTGGAAGCCCGGGGCAGGAACGGCCTCCGGGGGACGAGCGCGGCGCGCAACGGGAAGACGGCATGGATGCAGCCGTACAGGGCTTGGGGATGACGACCCTCCAGTCGCGGCAGGACACAGGCAGGGCCGCGCGGCCGGCGGCCCCGGACGAGGAGGCCCTGTCCCGGCGCGCGCTCTCCGGGGAGCGGGCCGCGTGGGACGCGCTCATCGCGCGGCACCAGCGCCGGGTGGTGGTGTCGCTGCTCGCGCGGGGCATCCGGGTGGACCGGGCCCAGGAATTGACGCAGGAGACCTGGGCGCGCCTCATCCAGCAGCAGCAGCGCGGCCTGCTCACGGAGCTGCGGCTGCCGGCACTCGCGCTCGCGCAGGCGGCGTTCCTCGCGGCGGATGACGCCCGGCGCGCGCGGCGCGAGTCGGTGGACGGCACGGTGGAGGACCTGCCGGAGCGGCAGCAGCCGGTGGACCCCGCGCAGTCCGCGGAGAAGCGCCTGGTGTCGGAGGAGCAGCTCGCCCGCGCCCGGGACGCGCTGGAGCAGGTGTCCCCGGGCGCGCGCAACGTCTTCCTCCTGGCCTGTGACGGCCAGGGGCTTCCCCATGCCGAGGTCGCCTCCCGCGTCGGGCTGTCCGTCCAGCGCGTGCGACAGATTTTGTGCGAGGTCCGCAAGAAGCTGCGCACCGCGCTCGAAGAGGAACAACCATGACCGCGCCCACGCCCCACCTCACCCGCGACCGCACGGAGCAGTACCTGCTGGGCGCGCTGCCGCCCGAAGCCTGCGCGGAGCTGGAGGCCCACACGCTCACGTGCGAGCCGTGCGCGCGGCTGCTCCAGGAGGAGGCCCTGCTGGAGGAGCAGTTGTACGAAATCGCCGCCGCCACGCCGCGAGACGCGGTCGTCGTGCGCCCCGCGCGCTGGCACCGCCCCGCCGCCGTCGCCGCGGCGCTGGTCGCGGTGGCGGCCTCCGCGCTCCTGCTGCTGAGGCCCGGAGGGGAAGCGGTCTCCCCGTCCGTGACGCCCGTGGAGGCGCCGGTCCTCGCGGCGCGGGAGCCGGAGGAGGCGCCCCGGGACATCGTGGTCGCGTGCCCGGACCTGGCCACGCAGGAGCACTGCCTCAGGTCCGCGAGCGCGCGCGGGCTGCTCGTGTATCACCCCGGTGGACAGGGCGAGGTCCCCCGCTACGACGCGTCCAGCGGGCTGACGCAGGTGGCGCTGAGCTCGCGGCCGGCCGCCCTGTGAGGACTTCCGTGATGACGCTCCGTACCCGCATCCCCGGCCTGCTGCTCGCGCTCTGGGCGCCCCTCGCGGCGGCCCGGACTCCGCCCGCCGTCGCCACGACGGCGCTCGCGTCCACGGCGGCGGCCACGCCCGAAGCCGCGGCGCCAAAGCCGAGCCCGGCCCCCCCGCCCCGGACCCCAGCGGCGAAGTCCGGCGCGGAGGTGGCCTCCGTCACGACGGCCACCGCCGCGTCCACGCCCCAGCCAGGCGCGGCGGCTCCGGCCTCATCCGGCGGCATGCCCGCCACGCCGGACGCCTCTCGGACGAAGCTGCCGCAGGGCTGGTACGTCACGGAGAGCGCGCCCCAGCACTACGAGGCCGGCGTGGACGAGGCCTCCCCGTGCGAGGGCGCGCGCAGCGCCTTCCTGCGCTCGCGCACGCAGGCCACGGACAGCTTCGGCACGTTCATGCAGGCCTTCAGCGCGCAGGACTTCCGGGGCAAGCGCTTGCGCTTCTCCGCGGCCGTGCGGCACCAAGACGTGAAGGGCTGGGCGGGGCTGTGGATGCGCGTGGAGGGCGCGGACCCCAGGCAGCCGCTCGCCTTCGACAACATGCAGTCGCGCGCGCTGGTGGGCACCCACGGCTGCAAGCGCTACGACGTGGTGCTGGACGTGCCGAAGGAGGCCACCACCATCATGGCGGGCCTCATCATGAGCGGCACCGGCCAGGCGTGGCTCGGCGGCGTGCGCTTCGAGACGGTGGACGCGTCGGTGAAGACCACGGACCTGCTCTCCCCTCCGCAGCCCCTGCCCTCCGGTCCCCAGGGCCTGGAGGACGGCCCCCAGCCCACGGCGAACGCGCCCCTGGGCCGGGTCGGCGCCGCCTGGTTCGACACGCGGCGCGTGCAGACGGCGACGCCGCTCGTGCTCGGCAAGGGCCCCTCGTGGAAGGGCGAGTTCGGCGACGAGCTCTTCGAGCACGGCATCGAGGTGAACGGCACCTACGAGCAGCGGGACCTCTCGGTGAAGGTGCGCGCCGGCGGCTCCGCCACCCTCATCGAGGGCACCTGGGGCGGAGAGCCGCTGCGCATCCGGCTCACGCCGGACTCCCTCCGCATCCGCTGGGGCACCGATGAGCAGCACTTCGAGCGGGACCTGAGCGCCTCCACGCCCAAGGGCTGCAACGCGTACCGGCAGACCCGGGGGCGCTTCGAGCGGCAGTGGCTGGAGGTGTGCGGCGTGGCGCTCGCCACCCGGCCGCCGCTCACGCAGCTCGTGGCGGCGTTCCTGTCCGGAGGCGTGCGGGCCGGCGCCTCGCGGGGCCCCATCCCACCGCCCCGCCTGCCGGTGCGCTCGGCCCAGCCCTACGACGCGTCCGGCCGGGACGTGCCCTCCTCCCAGCTCCAGTGAGGCGGAGCGGAGGCGGAAGGCTCCCACCCTCCGCCGCTCCGCGCTTCACTCAGAAGGCGAAGTCGCGCTCCAGCGTCTCCTGCCCGGCCTGCACCGTGAGGTGGGCCGCGTGCGCGCCGGTGGCCAGCGCCGTGGACAGGTCGAAGGACAGCCCCTCCGGTCCCTGCGTCGGCTTGAGCGACGGACGCCCGGGCGACAGGAAGACGGCGGCCGTCACGGGCCTCGCGCCCAGGGGCTGCACCAGCAGCCTCACCCGCTGACGCTCGCGCACCAGCACCACGCGGAAGTCGCGCCGCTCCTCCAGCACCTCGCGGTGCTCCGGCAGGCGGGCCGCGCCGGGGCGCCGGGCCACGTCCGCGCGGGAGTCGCGCGCCGAGCGCGGGGCCTGCGCGCCTTCCTCATCCAGCTCCAGCGCCTCGTCGATGGCGGCGTCGCCCTCTTCCAGCGCCAGCACGGCCTGGGCGCACTCGCCACAGCCGGCCGTGTGGGCCTCCACGCGCTCGCGCTCCTCGCGGCCCATCTCGCCGGAGTCCAGCCTCCACAGCTCGTCGTCGGTGAGGTGGCGACGCGGGGGAGCATCCACCACCGCCGTGTCCGCCCGGTCCGCGCGGCAGCTCGCGCAGTCCTTCAGGTGCTCGGGGTCCTTCATGGGGCGGCCCGTCCAGGACGCCACCAGGTCATCGCAGCCGGCCCTCGCGGAGAACCACCAGGCGCCGGGGCGCTCCACGGGGTCCAGCAGGTCGCGCTCGGCGCGGCGCTCCGCGTTGAGCGGGATGAACCAGCGCGCCCGGGAGCGCAGCGCGGAGTCCAGGTGGCCCAGCGCCCCGAGGAAGCGCTCGCGAGCGGCGGCCGCGTCCCCCTCCAGCGGGCCCTTCAACAGCTCCCAGGTGACGAGCGCGCGGGCGGCGGAGGCGGCCCGGTCCCGGGCGGCCAGTCCTTCCAGCGCGGACGCGCGCCACAGCTCCGCTTCTTCACCCTCCTCGCCCAGCGCCACCTCCATCGACTCCTCGGCGGCGCGCAGGAGCACCGGCTGGAGCGCCTGCGGCTTCTGCTGGCCAAGCCAGGCCTCCACTTCGGGGCGGCCCAGGCCCTTCAAGGCCTCCTCCACCCCGTGGGTGCCGAGCCGGTCCGAGCGCCGCAGCACATCCCCCACCACCTCCAACAGCTCACCCACCGAGAGGGGGCCCGCGCCCAGGCGCGTGTACCGGGCCTGGTAGCGGGACAGCGCGTCGCCCTTCATCGCGACATCCCGGGCGAGGCGGAAGCTTTCAGACTCCCGCGAGACGTCACGACGGCTCCTCCGGCATTCCGTCCCGCTGCAACTCCAGCAGGTACAGACGCAGGTATGCCTGGGCGCGGCTGACGCGCTTGTACGAGTTCACCACGCTGATGTTCAAACGGCGTGCGCATTCCTCGTGATCCTCCACGTCCTCGTGGTGATAGAGCTCCCATGCGGAAGCCTCCTTTGGATGCTCCTGCTGGAGCCTGGCGTAGGCGGCCCAGTACATTTCCTGCGCCTCGGCGCGCTCCTCGCGACGCCGTGCGCCCTCCACCGCCCGGGCCACCTCGGACGGGGTCTCTTCCATGACGTCGTCGGGCGACGACGGCGCGGGCGCGAGCTCCTCCCGGTGCCGCCGGTAGAAGTCGATGGCGACGTGCTTGACGATGCGCAGGAAGAACGTCTTGGGAGACGCGCTCCTGCCCGGCATCTGCTCGGACACGCCCCGGAACTGGTCCAGGCCCCGGTCGAGGAACTTCCCCACCGCGTCCTGGAAGAGCTCGTCGGCGTCCGCCGGCGAACCGCGGCCGTAGCTGCCCTGGATCCTGCCGATGACGTAACGGGCCGGGCGCGCCCACCGCGCGCACAGGGCCCCCAACGGAGTCCCGACGGCCTCGCCCGTGGCGCGTCGCCGGGTCACCTCCGCGAACAATTCCTCATCCGTGAGCTGCTCGTACACCGGAAGACCCTGGAGGCTGTCCCGGGAGGTCCTCGTCCCGGGAGGTTGGGTTACGGGGATGTGGCGCGGCAAATTAACACGTTGCATCCGCGAACAGCCTCCGACTGGTTACCAGAACCCCCGACTCCGGCCCCCCGTGTTTCCTGACACGCTTTTTTCAGGAGCCCCGGATGACGCGGCAGGTCGCCTCCATGGAGGCCCGGGCGGGCGCGCAAGGCCCCGGAAATAGGCCTGGAAATGGCGCCGTCAGGATTCCGGCCAGGGGGCGTCCAGGGGCGCATCGCTTTCGAGCGCCCGGCCGAAGAGGCCCTACACGCCGTGGTTCGACTCCACCCCTCCGCTCGCAAGGCGGGGGGACCGCCGGCGGTCCGGCACTGAATTCGTAATTCAGCCTTCCGGCTTCCTCACTCGGGCGCTCACCTTTTCCCTCCCAACTCCAGGCAGCCCTCCCGGGCATGCCTCTGCCCCGAAAGGGGGACGACCGCCATGACCGCTCGCACCCAGACGACCCTTCCGGAGACGCAGCGCGGGCCCGCCGAGCGCCTGCTCGACGTGGTGCTCGGCGGCTCCGCCCACCTGTGGCACCACCGCCCCGGCCTGGACGTGAACGGCACCTGGGTGGCCGCCGCCAACGCGGACGCCAAGGCGCGCGCGCACGGCCGCAAGGTGGCGCCGGGCCTGTTCGTGCCCGCCGCGGTGAAGCTGTACGGCCAGTTGCTGGAGCTCCACCGCCTCAACCCGACGCTGATGGCGCACTTCGCGTCGTACGCGCTGACGCAGACGGACTGGCGCGACCTGAAGGTGGCCACCTGCGCGCTGATGCTGGTGCAGGAGCACGCGGGCCAGCCCGTGCGTGACGGCCAGGGCGCCATCGCCTTCCACGACGACGACTACCGCGCCATCGGCGAGGCCATGGTGCTGCACTACGTGCGCCGCTCCACGCGGATGCTCACGCCCAAGGCCGTGCTGCGCGTAGCGGAGCTGCTGGAGACGCCGGAGATCGCGCGCCTCAACCGCGCCGCGGGCTTCGGAGACCCTGCGTCGCGCAAGCCGCCGCTGGGCCGCTGGAAGCGCGTGGCCCAGAAGTGGCTGGCCGCGCGTGAGGCGAACCTGCCCATGCTCCAGGGCCTGGTGAAGGCGGGCTACAAGGAGACGCTGAAGAAGCTGGCGCGCAAGGCGGGCTACAAGCCCCAGTCGCAGGGCTTCTTCGAGGTGCTCGGCTGGAAGCAGAAGCAGGCGGACGGCGGCCACCGGCAGGTGGGGCTGCGGGGGCTCACGCTGGTGAAGCGCGAGCGCTTCGACGGCCTCTCCGAGGCGGAGATCTGCGAGTGGATTGAGCTGGAGCGGCTCTCCTACAAGGAGGTCGTGGGCCGGCTGCCGAAGGACGTGGGCCTCACGCCCGCCATCCTGGCCACGCTGCTGCCGTCGTTGTCGGACCGCGACCTGCGGCTGATGACGCCCACGCTGGAGGAGCTGGGCCTGTTGCAGGAGCCGTCCGTGAAGGCGCGCTGGGAGCGGGCGGTGGCGAGCGCCACGGATCAGCGCTCGCTGAACATCGCGAAGAATGTCCGGAGCGAGGACGTGCGCCGCAAGCTGGAGGAGGCGAGCGACAACGCGGTGAAGAAGGCGGTGGCGGAGGCGACGGCGGAGGCGGACGTGCGGGTGATGTTCCTCATCGACAAGTCGGGGTCCATGGAGGGCGCCATCGAGCAGTCCAAGGAGGCGCTGTCGCGCATCCTCGCGGGCTTCCCGATGGACAAGCTGCACGTGGCGGCGTTCGACACCATGGGGACGGTGCTGCGGCCCAAGGCGGCGAACCGCACGGCGGTGCAGCACATGCTGTCCGGGCTGAAGGCGTCCGGCGGCACGGTGCACGCGGCCGGTGTCCACGCGCTGCACCGCGCCGGGGTGCGCATCCCGGCGGAGGCGAAGCTGGTGGTGATGGTGGTGGGTGACGAGGCGGGCGAGGCGGGGGACCAGTTCGCCCGGGCCTTCCACGCGTGTGGCTACAGCGTGGCGGCCCTGGCGCTGCTGGTGAGCGTGGCGGGGGCGCGCGGCAACACGGTGCGCTCGGGGGCGAAGCAGTTGGGCGTGCCCTTCAGCGAGGTGAGCGTGGGGCAGTTCGCGGACCCCTACCAGGTGCCGCGCGTGCTCCAGGCGCTGATGGACGCTCCGCGCGAGGCGGGGGCCAGCCAGTCCGGCTGGGTGGACCGGGTGATGAGCACGCCGCTCTTGAAGGCGGCGTGAAGCAGGAGGCAGGGGCGTGGACTACCGGAAGCTGCTCGGGAAGGTGGAGTCGGCGGTGCTGCCGTATTTCGGCGGCGGGACCGTGGACGCGCCTTCACGCCGCCTGCGCGTCACCAGTCCCGTCGCCCCGGGCTGGTGGCGCTTCGAGGTGAAGGGCCGCGAGGCCACCGCGCGAGAGCCGGCGTCTCCCGAAGGGATGGAGGCGCTGCCGCGCGTGCGGGGCCATGTCTGGGGGACGCGGTTGGTGCGCGAGGGCGCGGTGGCGGAGCCGCTGGCGTTGATGCCGGAGGAGCAGCCGCCGCGCCTGTCGCCGGTGACGGCGCGCCGCTGGCATGACGGCACGCTGATCTTCGAGGGCGTGGAGTTCGAGGGCGAGGCGGAGGAGACGGCCCGTCGAGCGTTGGAGGAGGACCGTGCGCTGGGGGACGCGCGAGGCGTGAGCGCGTCGCTGCGCGCGGCGTTCGGCTTCGCGGTGCTGGAGACGGCGTCGCGAGCCACGGGCATCCCGTTCGCGCCGGTGGAGGCCCGTGCTCGGGTGCTCGACGTGGCGCTCGAGGGACGCGCGGAGGCGGAGCGTTGCCTGCGCCGGTTGGCGGAGGAGCGTGCGCGCTTCATCCGGATGCAGGCGGAGCAGGAGGCCCGGCGCGAAGCAGCGGCGCGTGCGTGGACGCAGGAGACCGGCACGCCGGAGGTCTGGCGGGACGCGGAGGGGCGCGAAGTCGGGCGGGCGTTGTCAGGGCGTGAGCGCGAAAGCTGGGAGGTCCTTCACGGCGACGGGGCCCGTACGCGGATGCGACAGGAGCCCGGCTCGGCTCGGCCCCCTCATGGCGCGGACGTCCGTGAGGCCGCGTGGGCCGGGCCGGAGCGGGTCCGCGGGGTGACACCGTCCGCACGCGAGCGCGAGGCGTGGGAAGCGCGGCGGGATGCCTCGGCGCGCGCCGGCACGCGAACCGGGCGGGGCCCCGCGCGCCAGGAGCGCTGGCGCGCGGAGTCCGAGGCCGACACACGGGTGGAGCGCGCGCTGGACAAGGCCGGCGCGCGGCTGCTGGACCACCGCCGGCTGGGGGACGGCCTGCTCGAGGTCATCTACACGTTCATGGGCGAGCGCTTCGTCACGGTGGTGGAGGCCGCGACGCTGCGGGTGCGCGACGCGGGCGTGTGCCTGGCGGGCGCGGACCACCGGGTCACCCTGGAGAGCCTGCCGTCCGTGCTCAAGGAGGCCATCGACACGGACGCGCTGGTCATCACCCGGCACGCCTGAAACCCGCGTGTCGGGCCGGGCCCTTCCCCCGCGTCGGTACGGGCCATTCGGGAGGAAGGACTTCATGTCGACGACGCGCGAGGTGTGCCTGCTCATCGGACCGGAGGACCGGGTGTTGTGGGGCGACTCCTTCGACGACCCCCTGGCGCTGCCGGACTCCCGCCCCCGGTGGGAAGCCATCTGGAGCCTGAGGGACACACTGGTGGAGATCACCCACAGCCACCCGGAGGGCCCGCTGGCCTTCTCGCAGGAGGACGAGACGACCATGGCCGCGCTCCAGGCCGCGCTGGGCCGGCCACTGCGCTTCTCCGTGGTGGCCCCCGACGGCATGGTGGTCCGCATCGGCGGCGAGGACGTGCTGGTGCGCGACGAGCCCGCCTGGGCCGCGCCGCTGCGCATCGCCTCGGGGCTCCTGTATGGCCGGCCCCGTCCCGGTCCCACCATCCTCCAGGAAGACGGCCTGCTCCTGGACGGAGCCCACCGCAAGCCGTGAGCCGTTGTTCAGCCCGGCAGCAGGATGATGCGGGCAATCTCCGGCGGCGCGGCGACGCGCATGGGAGGCCCCACGAAGCCGCACCCGCGGCTGACGTAGAGGTGGGAGCCGCCCAACCGGCTCAGCCCCGCGTTCTGCTCCCCCCAGATGAGCTGCCCCAGCACGTTGCCCGGGAACATCTGCCCGCCGTGCGTATGGCCTGAAATCTGGAGCCCCACGCCCCGCTGGGCCACCACCTCGAAGTTGGAGGGCTGGTGCGCCAGCAGCACCGACGCGCGGTCCGGCCTCAAGCCCTTCATCGCCGCGTCCAGGTCATACCCGGCCTCACCGAACCGGCTCGCGCTCCAGTCGTCCACGCCCAGGAGGTCGAAGGACGCGCCCGCGTCCCCGATGGACACGGCGCGGTTGCGCAGCACGGTGATGCCCAGCCCCCGGACGAACTGCGTCCACGCCTCCACGCCGGAGTAGTAGTCGTGGTTGCCGGTGACGAAGTACGCGCCGTGCCGGGCCTTGAGCGCGCCGAAGCCGCCCACGTAGCGCCCCAGCTCCGGCACCGTGCCGTCCACCAGGTCGCCCGTCACCGCGATGAGGTCCGGCTTGAGCGCGTTGGCGCGCGCCACCAGCTCGTCCACGAAGCGGCGCTGCAACACCCCGCCGATGTGGATGTCGGTGAGCTGCACCAGCGTGAAGCCCTCCAGCGCCTTGGGCAGCCCGGGCAGCCGCACCGGGATGTCCCGCACGTCCGGCGGGTGGAACGCGCGCCAGGTGCCAAAGGTGCTCACCGTCGCCCCCGCCACGGTGGCCCCCGTCGCGAGCCCCCGGGCGAGGAAGGCCCGGCGCTCGGGCGACGGCGGCTCCGGAGGCTTGCGTGCCTTCGTGACAGCGCCCCGAACCACGTCCAGCCCCAGGGTGAACATGAACAGGTAGAGCACCAGCCCCATCCACACCAGCAGGGCGATGCCCGTCCACCACGCCACGTCGGAGGAGAACATCCCCCCGACCATCCGGGCGCCCAGGGAGCCCACCAGCCCCCCGGCGAAGAGCCCCATCCCCGCGCGGCGAAGGCCCCTGCTCGGCGTCACGTCGCGAACCAGCCGGCGGTACAGGTAGACGTGCGCCAGCGCGAGCAGCGCGGTGACCGGCACGAGGAACAGCGCCATCCGGAGCCATGGGGGCATGAGGGGCCGTGTCTACCCGCGCAGGAGCTTGTCCACGAGCGCCACGTACTGCTGCTTCGCGGCGTCCTTCGCCAGCCCCTTGCGGCCGGCCCACGCGTCGTACTTCGCGCGGCCCTTGATATCGAGCATGCCGGGGCGCTTGCCCTGCACGTCCCCTTCCGTGCCCTGCTTGTAGAGCGAATACAGCTCCAGCAGCGTGTCGTTCGAGGGGGCCTTGGACAGCGTCTTCACCCGGCTCTGGGCGGCGCTGAAGTCATCATCGAGGGCCATGCGCGGTCTCCGGCAAGCGTGTGCCGGAGACCTTAACAGCCGGCCTCACATCGTCGGCAGCCAAAGGTGGCGGATGTCCTCCGGCAGTTGGGCGCTCACGTCCTCCGCCTCGCCTTCGCTGATTTGATGACGGACGGCGTCCATCACCGCGCGCACCACGGGCTCCACGGCGTCCGGATTCAGGGCCAGGTCCTCGCCCACCAGCTTCAGCAGCTCGTCGCGGCCGAACCTGGACGGACGGGGCTCGGCGTCGTGGCGCTCGCACCGGTGCAACAGCTCCGTGAGCTTGCGCGGCAACTGCGCCTCCAGGTCGTGGGACTCCTCCGCCTGGATGCGCTGCTCCAGCCCGCAGAGCACGGAGACGGCCGCCTGCTGGGCGACACTCGGGGACATGCCGCCCCTGTCACAGAGGTGGTCGATGAAGCGGGCATACGTCTGACTGGCCCGCATCGCACTGCGCCGCGCACGCCGCTCCTCGATGGACAGCTCGCGCCGCTCCTCCGCGTGCTCCTCGTCCTGGGGTGCGCCGGTGCGGCGCTGCGGATCACGGTCTTCAGCCATGGGGGGTTCCTCCCTGTCGGTCCCGGTGGGTAACAGGGTGCCCATGCCCGCCCCGGAGGGCACGTCATCGCGGACTGCCGCACTGTCCGCCGGCTGCCTGACTGCTAGGCGGCCACGCGCCGGACGTACGTGTCCCAGAGGGCGCCGAAGAAGAAGCCGCCGAAGCGGGCCAGGGCCTCCGCCCGCTGCACGCCGTCCCGGGCGTTGAGCACGCGCAGGGTGGTGAGCTGGCGCGCGAACTCCTCCGCCGTCAGCCGCAGGAAGCCCCGGCCCATGCACGGCGCCTCCGGTCCGGCCCCCCGGTGCAGGGACACGAACAGCGTCGTGGTGTCCTTCCACAGGTCCAGGCCCGGGTCGTCGTAGAGGTCCTTGTAGCCCTCCAGGTAGTACGCCTCGCCGGCCTCGCTGAGCAGGTGCAGCAGGTACTCCATCCGCTGGCCGCCCGGCCGCGCGTGCTCGCGGGTCATCAGGCGCAGCTCGCCGCGCGTCACCACCAGCGGGCGGGACGACAGCACCGGCGCCGTCACCGTGCCCATCAGCTTCAACGGGTGGCGCTCGTCGCGCAGCGTCGCGTCCAGGTCGTCGGCCGTCACGGTGAGCACGAAGCGCAGGGGCGTGGCGTCGTCGCGCTCCGGGTCGCCGGCCTCCAGGTGCGGCGCCTTCACGTCACCGGACAGGAAGCCGTGCATCGTCTCCGTGAAGCGCACGCCCACGGGCCCCGGGGCCTGGGGCGCCGAGGCCTCCGGCAGCGGCGCGTAGTCGATGGTCCACCCGTGGCGCCGGGCCATCAGGGCGCAGGCGCGCTCGGCGACGGCGGAGATGGTGAGCAGCGGGTTGATGCCCAGCGAGCGCGGCACCACGGAGCCGTCGGACACGTACAGCCCCTCGTGCACCGCGTGGCCGGAGGCGCCGGAGAAGACGCGCCCCTCGTGGTCCACCACGCCGTCCTCCGCCCGCTCGGCCATGACACAGCCGCCCAGCGGGTGCGTGCACAACAGCTCCTTGCCGAAGGCCTCGGACCAGAGCGGGTAGCGCACGAAGGTGCCGCCCAGCGCGGCGGTGGCGCGGCGCAGGCGCTCCTCGATGCGGGTGAGCTGCGGGTCGCGGCCGGCGTCCGGCCAGTGCAGGCGCACGCGGTCGTGCTCCAGCCGCAGCTCGCCCTTGCCCTCGTCGTGCGACATCACCATCAGCGTCTGCGTGTGCTCCACCGCACCGTGGTCCGGCCCGCGCACGAAGCTGTCCGCCTGGCGCAGCCGCTCCTGGACCCAGTCCAGGATGCCCTCGTCGGTGTCCTCGCCCACCAGCGCCGCGGCCCCCGCGAGCGCCGCGGGCATCAGCGACGCGAGCGCGCCGGGGATGGCGCCCTCCTCGATGATCATCCCCTCGTCCAGGCGCGCGGTGTCGCGCTGGTCGATGACGCCCGCGATGCAGGGGCCCACCGGGTCGCGCGTCTCGTGGTCCTGCTCGCCGTGGCCCACGCCGTGGACGGGCATGTCCAGGTTGTAGCCGAAGGCCAGCACGTCGCCGTTGCTGCTGAAGCGGTGGCCCAGCTTCGAGGACACGGACAGGCCGCGCTCGCGCGAGCGCAGCAGGATCTCCGCCGTGCCCATGGTGCCGGCCGCCAGGACGACGCGGTCCGCGGTGAGCCAGGCGTCGGGCGCGTCGAAGCGCTCGCGGCCGGTGTTGAGGGGGCGGTAGTAGACGCGCCACTTCGCGCCGTCCGGCACCACCGCGCGCACCGACACCTCGGTGAAGATGCGGGCCCCGTGCGCGTGCGCGTCCGGCAGGTAGTTCATCAGCACGGTGTTCTTCGCGCCGGTGTTGCAGCCCGTGGCGCAGTCACCGCACAGCGAGCACCCCGGCTGCCGCACGCCCGCGGCGTTGACGCCCGCCTCGAACGTCACCGCCACCGGAGGCCGCGTCAGCCGTCCACCCAGCTTCTCCGCGGAGATGCCGAACGTCTTGAGCTTCTGCAGCGGCGGGTGGTCCTCCGGGTACGGCAGGGGCCGCAGCATCAGCTCCGCGTGCGCGAAGCCGTCCTCCAAGAGGCCGTGCACGTCGTCGCGCAGGGCCTGGGGCCAGCGGGGGTCCTCGAACACGCGGGGGTCGGGCCGCATCGTCACGCCAGCGTTGATGAGCGACGTGCCGCCCAGGCCGCAGCCGTCGATGACGGACACGTCACCGTTGCGGTGGACCTCGATGAGGCCGGTGGGGCTGCCCACGTCCAGGTCGCCCTGGCCTGGGGCGCAGTGGAGCTGGAACTCGGCCACCGCCTGCGCGGGCGTGCGAGGCATCTCCCCCGGGTGCATTTCCCGGCCACGCTCCAGCACGCAGACCTGCTGCCCCGCGCGTGACAGCCGGCTGGCGGTGATGCCTCCGCCATAGCCCGACCCCACGACGACCACGGGGTAGTGGGATGCCAGCTCACTCCACGGGGATGACAGCCTGCGCATGCTCACCTCGGGCGGCCTGACCGCCGCCATCTTCCAGATGCTGGTTTTATTCCCCACCGGTGACATCCGGGACGGGGGCCGCATGCTGCGCGGTCCAGCGGCGCGGATCCACTCGCCGTCCGTCCCCATGCCTACCGCCTGTCCGCGAGGACAGGGGCCCCTCTGCCCGCCAGGACGGCAGACCGCCAACCCGCGGGGTCATTCCTGTCGGACAGACGCGAAGGGCTCGCATCCTTGAGCCGAAATCGACCCGGCCCCCACCAGCGCGAGGAGCCAGAACCTGTCCGACTGGAGGTCTGCGCGGAATAGCGAGGCCAGTTGGCCGGCTGCCAAGCGACAAGGGGGACAGGAGCTTCGA
>NZ_JAIQDE010000052.1 GCF_020037015.1 Corallococcus sp. AS-1-6
AGCGCCGCCGGATTCAGCAGCTTGCCAACCTCGGCCTCGACGCCTTCCCACACGCTGTCGAGCGCGAAGGACAGGGCCATCAACGTCCGGTCCTTGCGCGAGAAGGGCAACCCGGTTCCGCCCACCAGGGTCAAGCACGCGTCGCCATCCGGACAGAGGCGCTCGTACAACGACTCAGGCGAACTGCGCGAGCCGGAATCCGCGAGGCCCTCCGAGGAGGCGAGCAGCGTCCTGGAGCGCACCCATCCTCGCGCATCCGCCGCCTCCGTCTCACGGAAGGCAACGTCCATGCGCATGTCCAGGATGAGCCGCGTGAGCGCGGTTGCGAATGCGTCCTCGCTCACCTGGACGGGGGCAACCTCCACCGGCTCGTGGACGACCCGGGGTCCGTTCCCGGTATCGATATGGACAACGCGGCGGGTCGCGCACCCCGTCGCGAGCAGCAGTACCAGCGTGACGGCTCCGGCCAGCTTCATGACGCCCTCAAGCTCAGGAAGCCCGGCATCCTGACCCTGGGACGTGACAACTTCAACGGACCGCAGACGGAGGCGCGCGGCCCCGCTCAGTGCGTCAGTGCCTCCAACGCCTTCGCCTGCGCATCGATGAAGTGCCCGTAGTCCGAGTCCACCTGATCCGAATAGGCGCAGGCGAACTCGGTGACGGCCTCATCGAAGTGGTCATTGCTGCCCAGGTAGCCCGTGATGAGCGCGGCGTCTCCGGTGCGCGCGTGGGCTCGGGCCAGCGTGGCCCCGCATGCGTCCGCGTAGTCCTGGAACACGGGCGCGTCCATCTTCTCCGCGTCCAGCGCGCCCTTCATGTCGCGCAACTGGCGCACGTAGAAGGCGCCCATGCCCTCCACCTCCGTCCAGCCGAGGAACAGGTCGGAGAAGGCCTGCATGCGCCGCTGGCCCACCACCACGCGCTCGCCCGCGCTGCGGAACTCGCTGGGGCCCAGGTAGGGCTCCAGCACGGAGGCCTTCGCCTCCTTGAGCTGCAACACCAGCGGGTCCTCCCCGCCGTTGCCCTCGCACAGCACGACGTAGGCCTGCAGCCCCACGCTGCCCACGCCCACGACCTTGAAGCCCCACTCCTTGCGCTGGTAGCGCAGGCACAGGTCCCTCACCGCGCCGTCCAGCGACTCCAGGTAGCCCACCGTGAGCCGCTTGATGCGCCGCTCCAGCTCCGCGGGGGACACGTCCATCTTCACCGCGCTGAGCGGGAAGAGCAGGGGCGGCTGGTAGGCCAGGTGCCGCTGGCCGTTGCGCTCCACGGTGAGCTTCTCCACCGCGTGCGCGCTGGTGTGGCGCTTCGCCTTCTCCACCGCCTCCGCGGCGAGCTTCGCGGTGTCGTCGGAGTCCGAGTGCTTCAGCTCCTTCGCGTCCACGTGGAGCGACCAGACCTCCAGCAGGCTCTTCGTGGTCAGCTCGCGCATCGTGAGCCGGTAGGACTCCACGGCCTTGCGCGCGGCCTTCTTCCCGCAGCGCCCGCCCAGGCCGTTCTGCTTCGCGGCCACGACGAAGCTCGCGGCCAGGCGCTTCACGTCCCACTCGAAGGGGCCGGGCAGCGTCTCGTCGAAGTCGTTGAGGTCGAAGATGAGGTTGCGCTCGGGCGTGCCGAAGAGGCCGAAGTTGGCCAGGTGCGCGTCGCCGCAGATTTGACTGCGCAGGCCGCTGTGCGGCGTGTGGGCCAGGTCGCGCGCCATGACGAAGGGCGTGCCTCGCAGGAAGGCGAACGGGGACTCGGACATGCGCTCATGCCGCACGGGCACCAGCCAGGGCAGCCGCGTGGCGTCGGACTCCTGGAGCTGCGCCACCGGGTCGCGTCCCCGGAAGGGCTTCCACCGGGCGTGGCTGCTCCGGGGACAGCGCTTGCGCAGGGCGCGGCCGGCGTCCATGCGCTCCTCCACGGAGCGGAAGTCCACGGCCTGCAGCCGCGAGGGCTTCAGCTTCCGGGGCGTACGCCGCGTGCGCTGCTGCTTCTGACTGGACACGAGGGGAACCTTCGCGGCTCCCAGCTCCGATGTGCCTTCCGCATCCATGGGGTGTGTGACTCCTCGCCTCCAAGGTGGTGCCGGCCCCTGGAAACCGGAAGCGTCCACGCCCGGAAAGTCCCCGGCCCCCGGGACCGTGAGCGGATGCAGTGTTCACTGGCGTGAGGGGGATGCCGCCCCCCGGCGCTCAGGCCCGGGGGACGGTGGCGTGGTCGCTCACCAGGGCTGGAAGAGCTTCTCCTGGCCGCCCTCGACGTCCTCGTCGTAGATGACGGTCTCCGCCCAGCGGATCATGTCGAGCCCGAAGGCGCCGAACTCCAGCGCGAAGGCGATGAAGAGGATCTCCAGCTTGCCGGGAGACTCCGGGACGAAGCCCCCGAAGCTCTCCACCGTCGTCCCCGTGTTGCGCACCAGGTTGGCGGCGAGCTTCTCCGTGTCCGACTTGAAGCCGTGGTACTCGGGCACCGGCGTCTGTCCCTTCAGGGCCACCATCTCCATCACGTAGCTCACCACGGAGGTGATGAGGCCCGCGATGCCGATGATTCCCAGCAGGCCCGTGTCCACCCGCTCCACGATCTTCGCCAGGGCCTTCGCGTCCTCCTCCTTGGGCGGAGCCAGGGTCAGGAGGGCCACGCAGCCCGCGGTCACGGCCTCCACCAGGGTGAGCCCCCAGAGGCCGCGGTCCACCCCCTGCTGGGCCCTGCTGTCGTCGAAGGGGAAGGTCATGGCCACGCTGACGCAGGTCGTGACGGCCTGGACGCTGGAGAGGATCTTCTGGGCCCTGGGCACGGGCGCCAGCGAGTTCCCGAACACGCAGGCGCTGTAGAGGAGCGAGCAGAACTCCGCCACGCCGCCTCCCACGACGGAGTAGTCATAGGCATGCGGACCCACCGAGCTGGAGTCCGGCTCCGCGTCCAGCTCCAGCACCTTCCGGGCGCTCCACGGCGTGCGCGCCAACTGGAGCTGGGAGGACGCCGGCTGCTCCGGGATGGGGGCCTTCCCCGTCAGCAGCTTGTAGACGATGGTCAGCGGGATGGCCGCCAGCAGGCTGACGGCCCCCAGCATCGTCAACTGCTGCTCGCCGGTGAGCTTCTGGTAGAGCCAGGTGATGACCGGGATGTTGAACGGACGCAGGAGCACGTCCTGGAGCAGCGCCTGGGTCAGGTCCTCCACCACCTCGCAGAGCCCCACCATCAGGTCCCGCATGGCGCCGAGCAGCGCCTTCGCCGCCTCGCCCGCGAGCAGCCGCACGACGGCGTGCAGGCTCAGGGTGCCCTGACTGGCCATCGTCTGGAGGCCCTGGAGCACCGCCTCCAGGCTGTCCTCGACGTCCGACAGGATGTTGCCCACTGTCTGGAGGAAGTCGGTGATGGCCTGCGCCACCGGGTTCACGGGCGTGGTGGGCGTGCTGTCCCCGATGCCGCCGTGCGCGACCTGGTAGGTGGAGAAGGTCGCTCCCGGGCTGGTGGTGGCGCAGGTGAGGGCGGACTGCGCCGTCGGCGTCGCCTCGCTCTGGGTCTGGGCCGCCACCTGCTGCGTGCTCACGTCGTCCATGCCCAGCGCCGTGTCGCAGACGCTGTCCCACTGGGAGATGAGCTGGTCGAAGAACGCCGTGATGGCGGCCTCCTGTCCCTTCATCTTGCCGGCGATCGCCAGGAACACGTCCTGCGTCATCGCCTCCAGCGCGCGCTGGGTGGCCAGGATGTCGTCCCACGCGAACAGGAAGCCCAGGAACGCGATGATATCTTCAATCAGCACCTCCAACTGCTGGAACAGCCAACTGATGAGCTGGAGCGCTTCCTTGAGGGTCCGGATGACGAACGTCACCACCTGCTCGCCAATCTTCACGAAGAACTGGAGCAGCGTCTTCGTGCCGCTGACGATGGGCTGGAGCACGTAGTCATAGACGGCGCCCGCGGCGCTCTTGAGCGCCTGGAGCACGTCGCCCGCCGCCGTCTCGATGGCGTTCGTCACGTTGCCCAGCACCGCGAAGGACGTCTGGGTCCTGGCCATCGCCGTGGGCGCCATGGACGGGGCCGCGGGCGCCGC
Source organism: Corallococcus sp. AS-1-6 (assembly GCF_020037015.1). Classification (GTDB taxonomy): domain Bacteria; phylum Myxococcota; class Myxococcia; order Myxococcales; family Myxococcaceae; genus Corallococcus. Next base: position 4,040 of record NZ_JAIQDE010000052.1, read on the forward strand.
GGGCTCCACGGGCGCCGACGAGCCGTCCGCCGGCAGGCTGTCCATGTTGTCCATCAACTGCTGGAGCGACGCCTGCACCTGCGCCACCAGGTCCGGGTTCGCGCCGGGGGGCACCACGGGCGTGCCGTCCGGCTTCTTCCACTGGGACAGGTCCTGGTCCTTCAGCTTCGCGGCCAGGTTCGCGCGCAGCTCCGCGCTGGGGTCCGCCGTCACGTCCTGGGCGAGGAACGCCGCGCTGAAGCGGAACACGGGCGTGCCCACGTCGGACACCTTGTTGATGAGCGTCACCGTGCCGCTGGCGTCCGTCTTCACCTCCACCCGGGTGCTGGTGTCCAGGTCCGTCCAGTAGCCGTTCACCATCACGCGGGACCACTCGGAGGCGTTCACCTGCACCGGCTGGCCCACCAGGGCCTGTCCCTGCGCGTCGGTGAAGCGCACCACCGTGGTGTAGCTGGGGAACTCCTGCCCGTTCTCCAGCGTGGGCAGCACCATGTCCGAGTTCTGCCAGGCGGTGGTGTCCGGGTCCTGCCACAGGTACGTGATGAGGCTGTTGTCCGTGGAGGCCACGAACAGCTCCCCCGTGGAGCGCTTCTGGTTGCGGCGCGGGGCCAGCCGGGCCACGTGCTCGCGCTGCTGGAGCGGCGCGGACCAGCCGTCCGTGGCGCCCACCGCGTTGTTCAGGGAGAACAGCCGCTGGCTGCCGTCCACCGCCCACACGCTGACGCGCTGGGAGTCCTGCTGCGCCAGCACGGACGTGACCCCCGACAGCACGCTGGAGGACGCGATGGAGAGCGCGGTGCTCTTCGCGTTCTTCAGGCCCGTGGAGGGGAACCAGGACAGCCCGTCACCGCCCACGTACAGCGCGCTCAGTCCCTGGTTCTGGCGGTCCTCCAGCGCCCACAGGCAGCGCGCCCCGGACGGCGCCGTCACGGACAGCGAATGCGTGGTGTTGGTGGCCGGGTCCAGGAGGCTGGTGAAGGTGAGGCACCGCTTGCCGGTGTTGTCGTCGAACAGCGACCAGGTGCCCCGGTAGGTGATGCCGGTGATGGAGGCGCGCGCCACCACCACGTCGTGCAGCGTCTGCATGTCCTTGGGCGGCGCCCAGTTCACCCACGCGCTGGCCGTGTTGCTCGTGGACGCGTCCACGAAGTAGCGGCCGGTGGTGCCGTTCGTGTTCTTCACCTCCGCCACCAGCAGCGGCGCCTCGCTGGCGCTGACGAAGTCGCCCAGCAACAGCCGCTGCACGGGCATGCCGGCGGGGGCGCCGTTGCGCTGGACCCACGCGCTGTCGAGCGTGCTCCACGGGCCGCCGTCCGGCGTGGGCACGAGGGCGGGGGAGACGAACACGCGGCTGCCGCCCGCGCCGTCGTCCACGGCCACGGCGAGGATGACCTGGCCCGACGGGGCCTGGACCACCGCGTAGCCCTGCACGTCGTGGTTCGCGTCCGGGCTGAGCTCCACCTGACGCCAGCCGGTCGTCACGGTGGTGTCGCGCAACATCACCCACAGCGTCTTGCGCGCGGTGTTCGCGGCGGACGCGCCCACGCTGAACAGCAGCGGCGAGCCGCCGGTGTCCTCCGCGGAGGCCAGGGGGTACGCCGCGTCCACGGAGGTCGCGGCCAGGTAGTTGTACATCAGGCTGGAGGAAACGGTCGCCGAGCCCGTCTGGGGAGTCTGGGACATGGAGGGAGTCCTTGGATGTCTTTGGGAGAGAGTGGGCGCGCTTCAGCCGGGGAAGGACACGTCCACCTGGACGGCGCCCTCGGTGTTGAAGACGAACTGGCTGTAGTCATGCGCGGCGCCCGTGGGCAGCACGACGCAATCCTCGACGTCCAGCGACATGGAGGCGTTGTCGCGGAAGGCGGTGGCCAGGTCGCTGGCGAACTGCTGCGCCTGCTTCGTGATGGCGTCCTGCGGCGACGTGGAGGACCAGTTGAACAGCTTGTCCAGCGCGTTGAAGACCCAGCCATCCAGGGTCTTGTCCACGCTCGGGGCCGGGGCCTTGCCCAGCACGATGCTCACGGACGTCACCAGCTTGCCGCCGTCTCCGGCCGCGAGGGTGATGGTGCCCGTCCAGGGCTGCACGTAGGTGGCCCGGCCCAGCACGTCCTTCATGCCCAGGCCGATGAAGTCGAGCGGATACTGGCTGACCTCGATGTTCACCTGGAACTGGCCGCTCAGCGCCACCGTGCAGCGGTCCGTCTGGCTGGTGTTGGGCGACGTGGTGAACGTCACGCCCTCCGTGCCGAGCACGTACTGGTCGAACCCGTTGTTCACCTGGACGAACTCGCCGCGCCCGTCGTTCTTGTGGGAGTTGTCGCGCGTGCCGACGCACTGGTACTTCAGCGCCCCCTGCCGGGTGGTGCTGCCGGGGATGCCGGAGGCCTTCAGGATGGCGGGCAGCACCACCGGCTTGAGGTAGCCCTCGCCCAGCGTGTCCTGGCTGAGGTACAGCCGCGCGCGGGCCTCCGCCGGGGTGCCGTCCGGGTTGGTGGTGGCGGCCAGCGGCGCGGTGAAGCCGAAGCGCGACGCCCACGCCGGCTCCTTCCGGCCCCGGCTCATCATGCAGACGTTGAGCGTGCTGAAGTTCCCGTTGGTGCCGTAGCGGGTCGTGCGCTCCTTCGCGAACGTGGGGACGATGCTCGCGGGGCTGCCCGGCGCCTGCGTCGTGTACGCCACGTCCATGTGCCCCACGCCGGCCAGCGTGGCCTGGAGCGCGGCCTGCGCGGCCTGGCTGAGCGTCACGGGCTGGTTGCTCGCGTTCACCACCTGGAGCGACCGGAACAGCGACGGCTGGGTCAGGTCCAGGAAGAGGCGGTAGACGGAGTAGTTGAGCGACTGGAGGCCCTGGATGTGCTGCTTCGCCTCCGACGTGGCGGCCAGCGTGCCCGGGTCCGTCACCTGCGCCTGCGACAGGTCCAGCGACACGATGACCGTCGTCCCGGACAGGGCCTGCGTCTTCGTCGCGCCGGACTCCACGTACTGGAGGGTCGCGGTGGTGAAGGGCAGGTGCACGTCCAGGTGGGTCGTCTGGTCGTCGGGAACCGACACGGTCGGGTCGCCCATGGCCGTCACGGTGAGCTGCGCGCCCCCGCTGGCGGCCTGCGTGAACGAGGACGGGATGAGCTGGTAGTAGCGCAGCGCGTGCAGTTGCTTGTTGATGAGCCCCACGGACAGCGCCCACACCAGGTCCCACTCGTGCGGCGCGCGCGGCTTGAAGTCCACCCGGTAGGTGGTCGCGTGGTGGTCTCCGCTGGTGTCCGTCTGGGTGATGACCACCGGCGCCAGGCTGGAGTCCGTGGTGGCGGTATAGGACTCCGGGTGGCTCGGGCCGCTGGAGTAGTTCCAGTAGAAGGAGAGGGGCACCTGCTCGTTCCCCGTCTCCAGCTTGTACGTCACCGTGCCTTCAGGACCTGGAGAGACGGAGTTGTTCTGCTCGACCTTGAAGGTCGTGCTGGAGCCCGCGGCGATGCTGGTCGCGGGCGCGGAGCCGCTGAGCGAACCGTCCTTGTAGTCAACCGTGCCTCGGCTATCGATGGGGCAGCCGGAGTTGTTCTGGATGGTGAGGGAGGTCGAGATCGTCATGGAAGGACCCGGCGGGTGGGGGAGAGGTGTCGTGAAGCACGACCTGCTTCACGGACACGCGCTCTCCTGCTGCAAGGCCAGGACCAGACCGCAACCTCGCGTGATCACACCCACGGCTCGCGCACGCACCTGGATCCGCGTGCTGGCTGGACGCGCCTGCGTCGCGCCGGGCGCTAGCGCTCGTCGCCCATCACCGGCCGCAGTTGCCCGCTGTTGATGGCCAGCGACAGGCGCTGCTCCAGGGCTTCGCGCTCGTCGCGCGTCCCGGCGCGGAGGGCCTGGTGGAAGCGCTGTTGATCCGCCTCCGTCCAGCGGCCCCTCCCGACGGCGTCCGCCAGCACCTGCTGTCCCTGGCGGGAGGACTCCACCTGCTCGGGCGTGGGCGCGAGGCGCGTGTCCTCCCCGGGGTCCTCCAGGCGCGGCGCCGCCACGGGCTCCCGCGCCGCCAGCAAGGCGAGCTGTTCGCGGATGAGCCGCAGCTCCTCGCGGGAGTCCTGCGCCTGCATCACGACGGGGACGGGGGCGGGACGGGACTGCACGAGCCCGCGAAGCTGGCCGAGCTGCGCTTCCAGCTTCGCGTCCAGCAGGTGCTCCACGCGGGACTCCAGCGTGGCGAAGGTCAGCGCCACGCCCCCGGTGATGCCGAGCGCGATGCCCGGGACCTGTGACAACAGTGTCTGGAGGAAGGTCTTCATCGAAGGCTCCGGGGGCGTGACGCAAGTCGCGGGACTACGGCGCCTTCGGCTCCAGGTGCGAACCCTTGAGCACGTCGATGGTCTGACAGACGCCGGCCGCGTCCCAGGCGAAGTAGAGGTAGGCCGAGTCGTTGGCGGACTGGACGCTGCGCACGAGCGCCGGAGCGGAGGAGTAGCAGCTCACGTAGACGCCCGCGCTGTTGTTGGCGAAGCAGCGCACCGACTCACCGGCCGTGACGTCCGAGAAGGTGCGGCAATAGATGTTCTGGGTGGTGTCCGCGCTGTTGCGCGCCGTGCCCATCGCGCCGTACGCCGTGCGGGCCGTCGAGTTGATGGACACGAAGAACTGCGCCTTCGACCCCGCGTACGCCACGGGCACGGCCAACAGCACCAGCGCGACGGACGTCCCCAACGCCTGCGTGAGACGCTTCATGTGTGGGCTCCCCTTCAGTGGAAAAGCTGATGGGGTTACGCCCGCCGCGCTGATTATTCCCAGGCACCTTCCGGGCAGGCGTCCTTCCCACCTCCGCGGGCCCGCCGCTATCGTCGGGGGACATCCCCCTTCTTCAGGAGCGTCCGCATGGGCAGCTATCTGGACTTCTACCGCCGCTCCATCGAAGCGCCGGAGGCGTTCTGGGCGGAGCAGGCCCGGCTCATCGACTGGGAGCGGCCGTTCGACGCCGTGCTCGACGCCTCCCGGCCGCCCTTCGCGCGCTGGTTCGTCGGCGGGCGCACCAACCTGTGCCACAACGCCGTGGACCGGCACCTGGCCACCCGCGCGGACCAGCCGGCGCTCGTCTTCGAGTCCACCGAGACGGACCAGCGCCGCCAATACACCTATACCCGACTGCACGCGGAGGTGAACCGGACGGCGGCCATGCTGCGCTCGCTGGGCGTGAAGCGCGGGGACCGCGTCATCATCTACATGCCCATGGTGCCGGAGGCCGTCTTCGTGCTGCTCGCCTGCGCGCGGCTGGGGGCCATCCACTCGGTGGTGTTCGGCGGCTTCGCGGCGCACAGCCTGGCCATGCGCATCGACGACGCGAAGCCCGTCCTGCTGGTGACGGCGGACGCGGGCATGCGCGCGGGCCGCGTCGTCCCCTACAAGCCGCTGGTGGACGAGGCCCTCACGCTCGCGAAGCACCCGCCCGCGCGCGTGCTGGTGGTGGACCGGGGGCTCGTCCCCAACAGCCCCGTCACGCCGGGGCGCGACGTGGACTTCGCCACGCTGGGCCGCGAGCACGAAGGGGCGCAGGTTCCGGTGGAGTGGATGGAGTCCTCGGAGCCCAGCTACATCCTCTATACGTCCGGCACCACCGGGAAGCCCAAGGGCGTGCAGCGCGACACGGGCGGCTACGCGGTGGCGCTGGCCGCGTCCATGCGCCACATCTACACGGGCCAGCCCGGCGAGGTGATGTTCACCGCCTCCGACATCGGCTGGGTGGTGGGCCACTCGTACATCGTCTATGGCCCACTCTTGAACGGCATGACGACGGTGCTCTACGAAGGCCTGCCCATCCGGCCGGACGCCGCCGTCTGGTGGAGGCTCATCGAGCAGTACCGGGTGAGCGTGATGTTCACGTCGCCCACGGCCATCCGCATCCTGAAGAAGCAGGACGCGGCGTTCCTGAAGCGCCACGACACGTCCAGCCTGCGCTACCTGTTCCTCGCGGGAGAGCCGCTGGACGCGCCCACGCACGCGTGGATTTCGGATGCGCTGCCGTCCACGCAGGTGCTGGACAACTACTGGCAGACGGAGACGGGCTGGCCCATCCTCGGGCCCGTCCCCGGGGTGGAGCCGCGCAAGCGCAAGCTGGGCTCACCGGGGGCGGCCATCTACGGCTACCGCGTGAAGCTGGTGGACGGGCTGAGCGGGGAGGAGGTGACGGCGGCGGACCAGAAGGGCGTGCTGGTGATTCAGCCGCCGCTGCCGCCGGGCTGCCTGTCCACGGTGTGGGGTGACGACGCGCGCTTCGTCTCCACGTACTTCTCCAGCTTCGACACGCCCCTCTACAACACCTTCGACTGGGCCACGCGCGACGCGGACGGGGACTACTTCATCCTGGGCCGCACCGACGACGTCATCAACGTGGCGGGCCACCGGCTGGGCACGCGCGAGATTGAAGAGGCCATCAGCGGCCACCCGGCCATCGCGGAGGTCGCGGTGGTGGGCGTGAAGGACGAGTTGAAGGGCCAGGTGGTGATGGCCTTCGCCGTGCCCAGGGACCCCGCGCGCCTGCGGCGGGAGGAGGACCGGGATGCTCTCTCACGCGAGGTGATGGACACGGTGGGCCGGACGCTGGGCGCCGTGGCCCGCCCCGCGGCGGTGTACGTGGTGGCGAACCTGCCCAAGACGCGCTCCGGAAAGCTGCTCCGCCGGAGCATCCAGGCGGTGGCGGAGGACCGCGAGCCCGGAGACCTCACCACCATCGAGGACCCGGGCGCGCTGGAGGGCATCCAGGCCGCGCTCAAGGCGCGGCCGGCGAAGACTTGAGGCGGAAGAGAAAAGCCCGGCGCGGCCACCCGGGCCGTGGTGGTCGCGCCGGCGGACGACGGAAGGCTACTTACTGCCCGGAGCTCACCGTGAAGGTGGCGCCGGAGAACGCGGTGTAGCCGCGGATGAGCACGTAGTACGTGCCGGACTGCGCCGCGTTGATGGTGCAGGACTCGTCGCTGCTGGCGCCCGCGGAGCGGCAGTCGTAGGTGGAGGTCGTGGGCGCGCTGCCGAACTTCACGTAGAGGTCCGCGTCACCCGTGCCGCCGGAGAGCTGGAAGCGCATGGCGGTGGCGCCGGACGGCTTCACGTAGCTCAGGTTCGTGTTGCTGCTGCGGGCGCCGGACACGTTGGTGAGCGTGGCGAGGGTCGTCCAGGACGGCGGCGCGGCCACGCCCACGGCGGTCCAGGCCTCGTTGACGGACGTGACGGCGCTGGAGCCGTACAGGTCCGCGGCCGCCTGCACGGTGGCGCCGCGCGCGTCGGAGAAGGTGCTGCCCGGCGTCAGGTACACGGTGTTCGCGCGGTAGAAGATGGCCGCGCCCTTCATGATGCTGGCGTAGCTGTTGGCGTCGAGCGCCGGCACCACGTTGCTCGTCTTGCCGCGCGGGTGCGTGCCGCCGTTGACCATCAGGTGGAACGCCAGGTTCGCGATGCCGGAGTTCCAGTGCACGCCGCCGCTGTCGGACGTGCCGGTGTAGCGCGTGGGGTAGTAGTCGTAGTCCCCCGCGATGGCCGGGTCGTTCATGTAGCGCAAGGCGTCGCCCGCGGTGGCCGGCGTCCAGCACTCCTCGCCAATCTTCCAGGTGTTGGCGGTGACGGCGCCGTCCCGGTACGCCTCGATGGAGGCGCCGAAGATGTCGGACATGGCCTCGTTCAGCGCGCCGGACTCGTTGGCGTAGATGAGCTCCGAGGACGTGTCCGTGACGGCGTGGGTCAGCTCGTGGCCCACCACGTCCAGCACCGTGAGCGCGCTGGACTGCGAGCCGTCACCGTCGCCGTAGACCATCTGCGTCCCGTTCCAGAACGCGTTCACGTAGTTCTTGCTGTAGTGGACGCTGGAGGTCAGCGCCGTGCCCAGCCCGTCGTAGCTGTCCCGGCCGAACACGCTGGAGTAGAAGTCGTACGTGAAGCCCGCGTTGTCGTGGGCCTGGTCCAGCACCGCGTCGCCCGAGGCGCCCTGGCCCTCGCTGCGCACCAGCGTGCCGGGCAGCGTGGTGCGGTTCTTCGCCGTGTAGGTCTTCCGGTTGCGGGTCGTCTGGAGGTTGTCGAAAGCCCAGACGGAGTCACCGGTGCGCGCGTCGATGAAGATGTTCGGCATGGAGGGCAGGCCGTCCACGTCCACCGTCTCCAACTGCACGCGCCACGTCAGGCGGGTGTCCTTGCTGTCGGCGAGGATCTGCAGGTCCGCGCGGGGCGCGCCCGTGAGCACGCTGCCCGCGGACTCCTGAGCGGACACGGCGCGCTGGATGGCCTCCTCCGCCCGCAGCCGGGGCGTGGTGTCCACCTTGAGGTTGCGCACCAGCTTGTCCGTCACGCCCGCGATCGCGCCGTTCGCGTCCATGTGCACGATGGCCGCCGCGCCGAAGACGGGCACGCCCTGGAACGTCTGCGAGAGGCGCTCATGCGCCTGGCCGCGCCCGTCCACGTGGAAGCGCCGCGAGCTCAGCTCCCCCGCGCCCTTGAGGAAGCCGGGGCGCTGCGCCTGGAGCTGGCGGAGGCCGTCGCCACGCACGGGCTTCGAGGCCAGCGCGCTGCCCTGCTGCGCCTCCGTCCGGGCAGTCTCATCAGCGGTGGTGTCGGTGGGACCACAGGCGCTTCCCAGCAGCAGGAAGGACGCGAGCGAGGCGTAGTGACGGATGCGCATGGGGGACTCCGGTTCGCGCGAGGAGCGCTTTCCAGGGGGTGGGCTTTCACCCAGAAAAGAAAATTCCTGGGCAATTCAGGAGACCCGGGAACCCACGAAGCGGCCACCGAGGGGCTTCAGCCCTTGCGCTGCTTCACGGCCTTGTTCACGCCGGGTGCTGCCGGGTCCTTGGGCAGGTGCCTCAGCCCCATCCATCCAAGGGCCGCGACATGGCGGGCCACGTTCTCCGTGGAGAAGGCCTTGCCCTCCGCGGCCCACCAGTGGCCCACCTGGGTCACCATGCCCACCAGCGCGTTGGCGTAGATGGGCGCGACCTTGGACGGGTAGCCCGCGCGCTCGAACTCGCTGCGGAACACGTCGCTCACGCGCTGGGCCAGGTCGTCGATGACGCGCGTCAGGCCGCGCCGCGCCGCCGCCGTGGGCGAGTCCCGCGTGAGCACCGCGAAGCCCGCCGGCTCCTCCTTCACGTAGTCCATGAACGCCAGCACCGCGTCCTCGAAGCGCTGCCGGGGCGTGCCCTGGGCGATGCTCGCGGACACGCGCGTCACCAGGTCCTCCAGCTCGCGGTCCACGATGGCCGCGTACAGCCCCTCCTTCGCGCCGAAGTGCTCGTAGACGATGGGCTTGGACACGCCTGCCTGCTGGGCGACCTCTTCAATGGAGGTCGCCTCGTAGCCCTTCGAGGCGAAGACCGCCCGGCCTATCTCCATCAACTGGACCCGGCGCTCCGCACCCGTGAGCCGCTGTTTCTTCTTCAAGTTGACCTCGAACCTACCCGTCAGTAACTTACCGAATCGAAACCTACCGTATCGTAGGTTGAATCGGGAGCCGGCACCGTCATGAAATGCTTCGCTGCGAGAGGTGTCGAGTTCACTGTGGTGCGCGGATGAGCGCGGCGGTGTCGGGCATGGAGAAGCCGAAGCTGCGGGGGGTGTTGCACCAGTGGGCGGCGGCGTTCGCGGTGGGGGCGGGCGTGGTGCTGGTGGCGATGGCGCCCACGCCGCGCACGGCGGTGGCGTCCGCGCTGTACGCGCTGAGCCTGGTGGGGCTGTTCACCATCAGCGCGACGTACCACCGGGTGAACTGGTCGCCGCGGGCCCGCGCGTGGATGCGCCGGGCGGACCACGCGGCCATCTTCCTGCTCATCGCGGGGACGTACACGCCGGTCATCCTGCTGGGGCTGCCGCCCGAGGTGGGCAACCCGCTGATGGCGTGGCTCTACGCGGGGGCGCTGCTGGGCATCCTCCAGTCGCTGTTCTGGGTGGGCGCGCCCAAGTGGGTGACGGCGGCGCTGGCCATCGGGGTGGGGTGGACGATGATGCCGTACTTCGGCGACGTCTTCCGCGCGGTGGGCGTGGGCCCGAGCCTGCTCATCATCGCCGGAGGGCTGGCGTACACGCTGGGCGCGCTCGCGTATGCCTTCAAGCGGCCCAACCCCCGGCCCGGCGTCTTCGGCTACCACGAGGTGTTCCACGCGATGACGCTGGTGGGCGCGGCGCTGCACTTCGCGGTCGTGCTGCGCATGGTGCGCGCGGCGGGGTAGGGCGCGGGCGGCGCTCAGCGCCCCGCGACGGCGAGCCTGCGCTTCGGGGCCGGCTTCCGCGGGGCCTCGCGCCCAGGGACGTCTCTGCGTCAGGGTTCCCTTTTCGTTCCTATGGGCGGAAATCCTGCGTACTTGTCCGTTCCAACCTTCGGGACGATGTTGCACGCAAAGGAGCCCCCAATGCGAGCCGTTGCCCTGACGAAGTACCTCCCCAGCGACCATCCCGAAGCCTTCGCGGACGTGGAGCTGCCTGACCCCACGCCCGGCCCCGGCGACCTGCGGGTGCGCGTGCACGCCGTGTCCGTGAACCCCGTGGACGTGAAGGTGCGCGCGCCCAAGGACAAGGTGGAGTCCTCGCCTCGAGTGCTCGGCTGGGATGCGGCCGGCGTGGTGGAGGCCGTGGGCAGGGACGTGAAGCGCTTCCGCCCCGGAGATGAAGTGTTCTACGCGGGCTCCATCGCGAGGCCAGGGACGAATTCCGAGCTGCACGTCGTGGACGCGCGCATCGTCGGACGCAAGCCGAGGGGACTGACCTTCGCCCAGGCGGCCGCGATGCCGCTCACCTCCATCACCGCGTGGGAGCTGCTGTTCGAGCGCCTGGGGGTGCCCCAGCACAAGACGGGCACCCGGAAGGACGCGCTGCTCGTGGTGGGCGGCGCGGGGGGCGTGGGCTCCATGGCCATCCAACTCGCCACCCGGCTGACGGACCTCACGGTCATCGCCACGGCCTCGCGGCCGGAGACGGTGGAGTGGTGCAGCTCCCTGGGCGCGCACCACGTGGTGGACCACCGTCAGCCCCTGGCCGAGCAGGTGAAGGCGCTGGTGCCGGGCGGCGTGCGCTACGTGATGGCGCTCACCGCGACGGAGCAGCACTTCCCGCAGTTGGTGGAGCTGATGGCGCCCTTCGGCCACATGGGCATCATCGACGACCCGCAGACGCCGCTGGACGTGACCGCGATGAAGCGCAAGAGCCTGGCGCTGCACTGGGAGCTGATGTTCACCCGCGCCCTCTACGACGCGGATCCGCTCTCCCAGCAGCGGCTGCTCGACGCGGTGGCGGACCTGGTGGAGGGCGGCACGCTGCGGACCACCATGACGCAGGACTTCGGGCCGCTCACCGCCGCCAACCTCCGGCGCGCGCACGCGGCGGTGGAGACGGGCCGCACGGTGGGGAAGATTGTTCTGAGCGGCTTCCCCTGAGCCTTCGCGGAGGCGGTGAAGTCCGCGGGGTCCGCCGGTAGACTCGCGGGCCTCGTGGAAGACACCTCTGGAAGCGAGTGGCGCGCGTGGGCGAGGCGGGCCGCCGCGTGGTCCGTGCCCGCGCTCTTCTCCGCGCTGGAGACGTACACGTTCAGCCGGGACATGGCCGGTGCGCCCGCGCCGTGGCGGGTGTTCGCGGCGCAGATGCCCGCCTGGTACGTGTGGCTGCCCCTCACGCCGTGGCTCACCCGGCTCGCCGCGCGCGAGCCCCTGAGCCCGCCGAGGCCGCGCTCCGTCCTCGTGCACCTGGCGGCGTGTCTGGGTATGGGGGCGTTGTTCGCCGCCGTATACGCGGCGACGACGGCGGGGTTCATGCCCGGGAGGGGCGCCACCTGGACCGCGCGCTGGCTGCGTGCCTGGTGGGGCTGGCTGCCGATGATGGGCATGGCCTACGCGACGGTGCTGGCGGTGGCCTCAGCAACGCGGGCCTCTCAACGGGCGAGGGACAGCGAGCGTCAGGCCGCGGCGCTCGCGGTGCAACTGGCCGAGTCCCGGCTGCTCGCGCTTCAGACGCAATTGCAGCCGCACTTCCTCTTCAACACGCTCAACGCCATCGTGGTGCTGGTGCGCGAGAAGGAGACGGAGGAGGCCGCGCGCATGCTGGTGCTGTTGAGCGACCTGCTGAGGCAGTTGCTCCAGCAGGGGGCCACCCAGGAGGTGTCCCTGCGCGACGAGGTGGTCGTGCTGTCGCGCTACCTGGAGCTCCAGCAGTTGCGCTTCGCGGACCGGCTGCGGGTGGAGTGGGCGGTGGAGCCGGAAGCGCTGGAGGCCCGGGTGCCCCACCTGGTGCTCCAGCCGCTCGCGGAGAACGCGCTCCGCCACGGCATCGGCGTGCGCTCCGCGTCCGGGGTGCTGCGCATCGGCGCGCGGCGGTGCGGAGACGCGCTGGAGCTGACCGTGCGAGACGACGGTCCGGGGCTGCCCCGGGACTTCGACCTGGAAGCGGCAAGGGGCATCGGCCTGTCGAACACGCGGGCGCGCCTGTCGCAGCTCTACGGTGAAGCAGGGCGGCTGGGAATCGCCAACGCGGAAGGGCAGGGCACCGTGGCCACGGTCCTGCTGCCATGGCGCTCCACGCCGGGCGTCGCGGGAGTGGCGCATGGCTGATCTGAGGAGGCTGCTGATGGATGAAAGGCCGCTGACCTGGAGTGGCGCGGGTCAGCACCTGACGCGCAGATGGGGCTCACCGGGGTGGCGCATGGCTGAGCTGCGCGTGCTCCTCATCAATGACGAGCCATTGGCCTGCTGTGGCGCGGGTCAATCCCTGACGCGCAAGCCGGGGCTCACCGGGAGTGCGCATGCCTGAGCTGCGCGTGCTGTTGGTGGACGATGAGCCGCTGGCCCGGAAGGGATTGCGCCAGGCCCTGGCGCGCCATCCGGACGCGGTGGTGTGCGGCGAGTGCCGCGACGGCCGCGAGGCGGTGGAGGCCATCCGCGCCCAGCGTCCCCAGTTGGTGTTGCTGGACGTGCAGATGCCGGAGTTGGACGGCTTTGGCGTACTGCGCGAGGTGGGCGTGGATCAGATGCCCGCCGTCATCTTCATCACCGCGTTCGACACCTTCGCCGTGAAGGCCTTCGACGTGCACGCGGTGGACTATCTGGTGAAGCCCTTCGATGACGCGCGCTTCGACGAGGCGCTCGCCCGGGCCCGGCAGCGGCTGCGCACCGGCGAGGCCGCCGAACTGGGCCGACGGCTCGCGGACCTGCTGGCGGACGCAGGCCCGGCACCCAGACCCGCCGAGCCTCCCGCGGACCGGCTGCTGGTCCGCGTGGGGCTGCGCTCCGTGCTCGTCCCTGTCGCGGACATCGAGTGGGTGGAGGCGGACGACTACTGCGTCACGCTGCACGCGGACGGCAAGGCCCACGTGCTGCGCGAGAGCCTGGCGGCGCTGGAAGCGCGGCTGGACCCCGAGCGCTTCGTGCGCATCCACCGCTCCGCCATCGTCAACGTGGCATGCATTCAAGAAGTGCACCGGCCCTCGCCAACGGAGCAGGTGGTGGTGCTGCGAAGCGGCATGCGCCTGCGCGTGAGCCGAAGCCGCCGCGAGCATTTGGAGCGACGACTGGGCCGGGCACGCTGAAGTCCCCAATCCGCCCATGCCAGCCACCGCCCGCCTGGCACGGACCTGCAAAACCTGTCCGACAGTCGGACAGGTTCCAACCGTCCGCGGCGAGCAGCCCTCCGGCCGGCGCGGTCTCTCAAAACCTGTCCGACAGTCCGACAGGTTCATGCACTGAGTCCCAAGCTGTCCGACAGTCGGACAGGTTTTGGCCGTGCCCCGCCGACGGGGCGGCCTGGCTGGGTTCTCACTTTCTCATCCGTGGCCCTGGCGGCGCTTCAGGGCTCGCGGACCTTGTCCACGGCGGTGGTGAGCGCGCTCCAGTCCGTGGGCTTCAGGTGCATGCCGAACACCTGGGACACCGGGAGCTTCTCTCGCGCGGCCACGTCCACCGTTTCGTCCACCTGCTGCACGTTGAAGAACGTGCCGTCCGGCTGGGGCTGCACCAGGTCGGACGTGTAGAGCAGACGGTGCTCCGGCAGCCACGCGAACAGCATCCGCTCCCCCGTCTCCGTACGCACGGGAACGAGCTCCAGCCGGTTCTTCCCGCTGCCCAGCACGCGCCGCCCGTCCACGACCTGGAGCTTCGCGGCGCGCGGCTTCCGGGCCAGCGCATCCGGCACGAGCGTGCGCGGCGCCGCCACCAGCCGCTCCACCAGCGCGCGGTTCAAATCCAGCACGTACACCGGGATGCCCCGGGCCACGTACTCGCGCAGTCCGCCGATGTGCGGCCAGGCGCCGCTGGTGGACACCACGGCCTTCACCTTCATGCCGGGGAAGCGCTTCGCGGCCTCGTCCATCACCCGCGCGGAATAGCCGGACGCGAGCGGGCCCTCCATCACCACCACGCCGTCGTCCTGCGCCACCAGGGCCACGTTCCACGCTCCCGGTAGCTGAATCACACCGGGGGCCACCTCCACGGGCGGCGCTTCGGGACGGACCACGGGGGGTTCGTCCAGCTTCCTCGCGCGGCGGGCCTCGAAGCCCTGCTTCACGTCGTCTGGCACGGCGAAGTCCGCGTCATCGAGCGGCGGATCCACCGTCACCGCCGTCACCGTGACGGAGTGGTAGGGCTGGCCGTTGCGCGCCCACTCCCAGTGGCGCGGGTAGCGCAGCCCGCCCGCCTCCAGCGTCCAGGCCTGGAAGGACAACATGGTGCGCACGTCGCCCCAGACGCTCCAGAAGGGATCCTCCGGATGCGCGTCCACCGTCTCCACGGCCGTGGGCAGTCTGGTGCGGGCGTTGAGGAACAGGCGCACGCTCGCGCGGTCCAGGTGGAAGGCGACGACGTGGTGGGGCACCTCCTGCAACACGGTGTCCGCCTGGGCTCGCAGGTCCCTGGCGTCCAGGGCCGCGAGCAGCACGTGCTCGGGCGCGAAGGCCCGCCGCTCTTGCAGGTCCTGGAGCTGCGCGGCGCCCAGGGGCCTCCACTTCCCCTGAACGTCCGCCGCCGCCACGCCGTCCGCGAGCAGCATCGTCACGCCCTTCCACTCGTCCAGCACCGCCCCCCGGCTCTCGGACTTCTGGCGCAGACGGCCCCGGCGCAGGTCGCGGACCTCCTCGAACTGCTCGTACACGACGAGGAAGGGCGGCGTGGGGCGCTCGGACTGCTCCAGCAGGTTCCAGTGGCCCACGCCTCGAAGGCGCAGGCCCTTGAGCGCGCGGAGCCGGGCCTCTCCGCCCATGGCCTCGGCGGCGGCGTGGACTCGGGCGCGGCCGGGGTCCTCGGCGGCCGAGGCGGACAGGGTGAGCAGCAGCACTGCGACGGCGGACCACGGCAGGGGGCTTCGCATGACGACACGATGTCGCGGCCGGCCCCTGCCTCCAGGGGCCATGCCGCCAATGACCCGAAGGGCGCGGCGAACGGTGCTCGGGGCGCGGCGAATGGCACGGCCCCGTTGGCCTGTCCTCACCCGGCAGGCGGCCTTGCGTGGGGCCCGGCCGCACGGCCGGTCGCAGGCCAGCGGGACGGTGCACATCTTCGCCCCGGGGTGGACCATGAAGAAGACGGTGGCGGACCAGTTCGTGGAGGTCCTCGCGCTCGCGGGGGTGAAGCGCATCTATGGCGTGGTGGGTGACAGCCTGAACGCCCTCACGGAGGCGCTGCGCCAGCGGGGTGACATCGAATGGGTGCCCATGCGCAACGAGGAGGCCGCCGCTTTCGCCGCGGGCGCGGAGGCGCACCTCACCGGGCAGCTCGCCGTGTGCGCGGGGAGCTGCGGCCCCGGCAACCTGCACCTCATCAACGGCCTGTACGACTGCCACCGCAGCCGGGTGCCGGTGCTGGCCATCGCCGCGCAGATTCCCTCAGTGGAGCTGGGCACCGGCTACTTCCAGGAGACCCACCCGGAGTCGCTTTTCAAGGAGTGCAGCCACTACTGCGAGCTGGTCTCCGGCCCCAACCAGATGCAGCGCACGGCGGAGATCGCCGTCCGCAACGCGGTGGGCAAGGGCGGCGTGGCCGTGGTGGTGCTCCCCGGCGACATCGCCATGCAGAAGGCGGAGGACGCGCGCGCCCCCACGCCGGAGTCGCTGCGCCCGTCGCCGTCCCTGCTGATGCCGTCTTCCGCGCAGGTGGAGGAGGTGGCCGCGCTGCTCAACCGCGGCGGGCGCGTGACGCTGCTGTGCGGCGCGGGCTGCGAGGGCGCGGGCGCGCAGGTGGTGGAGCTGGCGAAGCGGCTCCAGGCGCCCGTCGTCTCCGCGCTCCGGGGCAAGGAGTTCCTGGAGAAGGACAACCCCCACTTCGTGGGGCTCACGGGGCTCATCGGCTACGCGTCCGGGTACTGGGCGATGATCGACTGCGACGTGCTCCTGATGCTGGGCACGGACTTCCCCTACCGGCAGTTCTACCCGGACAGCGCCGATACGCGGATCATCCAGGTGGACGTGCGCGCGGAGAACATCGGCAAGCGCACGCGGGTGGACCTGGGCGTGGTGGGCAGCGTGTCCGCCACCGTCCAGGCGCTCCTGCCCCACATCGAGGCGAAGCGCGACACGAAGCACCTGGACCGCGCGCTCTCGCACTACCGCAAGACGCGCGAGGAACTGGACGCGCTGGGGCAGGGCACGGTGGGCAAGAAGCCCATCCGCCCGCCGCAGGTGGCCCGCGCGTTCGACCTCCAGGCGGCGGACGACGCCATCTTCACCTGTGACGTGGGCCTGCCCACGGTGTGGGCCGCGCGCTACGCGACCATGAAGGGCGGCCGGCGGCTGGTGGGCTCCTTCAACCACGGCTCCATGGCGAGCGCCCTGGCGCAGGCCATTGGCGCGCAGAAGGCCTTCCCGGACCGGCAGGTCATCTCCTTCTCCGGCGACGGCGGCTTCACGATGTTGATGGGGGACTTCATCGGGCTGGTGCAGTTGGGGCTGCCCATCAAGGTCGTGGTGTTCAACAACAGCTCCCTGGGCTTCGTGGCCATGGAGCAGCAGGTGGGCGGCATGCTCGACGTGGGCACGGCGCTCCAGAACCCGAACTTCGCCGCGCTGGCGGAGGCCGTGGGCGTCAAGGGCCTGCGCGTGGAGGACCCCGGGCAGGTGGATGAAGCCGTCCAACTGGCGCTCGCGACGCCGGGCCCCGTGCTGGTGGACGCGGTGGTCAGCAAGGCGGAGCTGGTGATGCCGCCCCGCATCACCGCGTCCATGGCCGCGGGCTTCACCCTGTTCGGCATCAAGGCCCTGCTCAACGGCCGCACCAACGAGGTGCTGGAGCTGGCGCGCACCAACCTCTGGCGCTGAAACCCCTGGCATTTCCAGCGGTTGGGCGGGGCCGGAGAAAAATCAGCAGGGCCGCGAATCCATCCGGCCCGTGGCCGCCTCTTAGTGCGCGGATGGGGATTTTCCCCGTCGCACGAGGCAGGTTCCATGGGCTCGACTTCCACTCCCGACGCGCTGTTGCTCGCGGCCCACGCCGGTGACCGCGACGCGATGGTGCACCTGCTCCAACTCCAGCAGCCCTACCTGCGTCGCTACGCGCAGAAGCGCTGCCTCATCAGCGACGTGGACGACGCGGTCCAGGAGGCCCTGCTGGTGATGTCCCGCCACCTGTCCGCCGTGCGCAAGCTGGCGTCGTTCTCCGGGTGGATGTTCCGCATCGTCCAGCGCGAGTGCCGCCGCCTGGCCCGCACGGTGCTGAGGCACGACCCCTACGAGGAAGCGCTCGTGGACCAGTGGATGGCCGCGCACACGCCGGACTCGCTGCGGCTGGACATGGCGTCCGCGCTGGAGTCGCTGCCGCCGCGCTACCTGGAGGTCGTCATGCTGCGCGACTTCGAGGCGCTCACCATTCGCGAGATGGCCGAGCGCCTGTCGCTGGACCCGGCGGCGGTGAAGAGCCGCCTGCACCGCGCCCGCGTGATGATCCGCGAATACCTGCTGGCCTGAAGCCCAAGCCCTCACATCTGGAGTCCTGTCATGGCGAACCCCCTGTCCACCCTGGGCATCCTCCACACGCTCGTGAGCGTGCCCCCCATCGTCCTCGGCGTCTGGGCCTTCGCGCGCGACGGGCGCATCGACCCGGGGACGCGCGTCGGTAGGGCGTACGTCGCCAGCATGGTGACGTCGGTGGTGACGTCCTTCGGCCTGTCGAGCACGGGCGGCTTCAACCCGGGCCACGCGCTGGGGCTCGTGGCGCTGCTGCTCATGGCGGTGGGCGCGGCGGCGCCAGGCCTGGGCGTGTTCGGCCGCGCCACGGAGTACGTGCGGACCCTCACGTACTCCGCCAGCTTCATGGTGCTGCTGGTGCCGGGCCTCAACGAGACACTGACCCGGCTGCCCGCGGACAGGCCCCTGGCCGACAGCCCGCAGTCTCCGGTGGTGCAGGCCGCCCTGGCGACGCTGCTGGGCCTGTTCCTCTGCGGCGCCACGTACCAGGTGCTGCGGCTGCGCGCCCGGACGTACGGTCATGTAGGCGGGCTGCCGCGAGGCTAGACGCGCGAGAGACATGTCGATTCAGGGGGCCCTGATTCGACGTGGAGTAGAAGGCCCGCGATTTCCCATCTGAACGGAGCACGCCATGGACGCCACCCTTTCCTCCTCCTCCTCCCCCGCGGTGGAGGCCACCCCGAAGAAGAAGTCATTCGCCCGCTTCATGCCGACGGCGGCCCGCGTGTTCATGGGGCTGGTGTTCTTCGTCTTCGGGTTGAACGGGTTCCTGGAGTTCATTCCCATGCCCAAGGACCTGGACCCGGCGGATCCGGCGGTGGCCTTCGGCATCGCGATGAAGGCGACGGGCTTCCTGTTCGCGCTGGTGAAGGGCACGGAGATGGTGGTGGGGCTGCTGCTGCTGACCAACCGCTTCGTCCCGCTGGCGCTGGCGCTCATCGCGCCGGTCATCGTGAACATCTTCCTGACACACGCCTTCCTCGCGCCGTCGGGCCTGGGCCTGGCGGTGGTGCTCCTGGCGGCGGAGATCTTCCTGGCCTGGTCCTACCGGGCGGTGTACCGCCCGATGCTGGCCATGCGCGTGACGCCTTCCTGAGCAGGTCGCCCGAAGTTCGAGGGCCTCCGCGGCGGAAGCAGGAATCGGGCGGATGCGCCTGACGTCCACCGCGCAGGGGCTCCGTCAGGAAGGGGCGCGCGGAGCTTCATGGGAGACAGCGGAAGCAAAGGGCTGCTGCTCATGAAGCAGGGTGTCCAGGGAGTGGGAAATGAAGCGCCAGAAGCGCGCAGCCCACAGGCCAAGGCGGCCCAGGGTGCCATGATGCAGTCCGCTCCCGTTGCGCACCGCTCCGCTTGTTTGTCCGAGGTCTCCAGTGGAGGACGGCTCGGCCTGGAGGCCCTCCTTCGGAGATGAGGTGCCCCAACCTGTCCGGCGGTCGGACAGGGCGCCCAAGACCGCGCCCTTCACGTCCCTGACGCGATCTTCCTGAGGCTCGCTGGAGTCGAGCCCGGTGGGCACTGGAAACAGCGCCCCGTTGTCCGGCTTCATGGGGAGGGCCTTCGCATGGGAGCGGAGCGCAACCCCGGGCTCCTCAAGGGCCTCGGAGGCGGGTGCAAGGAAGCCGTGCCCTGACTCCGCCACGAGGGGGTGTGCCTCAAGCGCCGCGTCCTGCCCCGTGGTTGGCGCAAGGTGGCCGAGGCCCGGCCCCGCGACGTCAGGGGGCGTCTCCTGCACGCTGGCGGTCGCGAGGTGGCCAGGGGCGTGCTCCTCGTCACAAGGGCCTGACGCCAGCCCCTCGGCTTGCGAGGCCGGGGACGCAACATGCGCGGTGGCCGGCGCGGGGGCGTCGAGGAGGCACTCCTGGGCGCGATGCGATTCGAGGACGGCAGGGGTGAATTGCGCGAGCACGCGCTCATCGCACGCTTTCATCATCGACGGCAGCGCGTTCTGGAGCGTCAGGGCGTCACGCTCCCCCAGGGCTTCCATCGCGCACCGGGCCCACTCGCGCAGCGACTCTCCGCCCATGAGAGGCAGCAGCATGGCCGCGCCTCCCAGAAAGGCCCGCTGCAGCGACTGGACGAGGAGCACGTACCCGGGCCGCTCCGCCACCCGGGCCGCGAGCCGCAGTAACTCGAACTCCACCTGCGCGCACCAGACCCCTGACTCCCAGCGTGCCGCGTCCTGCAACCTGAAGCAGGTGTCCATCAGCCGATTCAAGGCCACCGCGGGGGCCTTCGCGCAGTAGTCGACCAGCAGCTCCACCAGCACCTGTCGCTTGAGGCTGAAGGAACCCTCCAGGAACCACCGGGCCTCCGGGGATCGCGCGTCATGCAGCACCAGGCCCAGGTTCTCCAGCGTCAGCGACTCGTCCAGCGCCACCGCGCGTGTCTTGCGCCCGGGGCGTTGCACCACCAGGCCCCGTGCCGCCAGCCGCCGCAGTGCTTCGCGAATGGTGCCCCGGCAGGTCTCATAGCGCCGCGCCAGCTTCGCTTCCGAGCCGAACCGCCCGCTCGGGTGCAACCGCCCCAGCGCGATATCGCGCTCAATCTGAGCCTCCACGTACGCCACGAGCCCGCCCCGTCCCATCCCCATCCCCCTTCTCGTCCAGCGTCGCCATCCCACCACAGGGGTCTGACATGGACGTGTCGTCCCGCCGCACGCGGTGTCTGGCGCGAAGGGCCGCGCCCCCGGCTTCGGGCAGCGCAAACCTGTCGGACAGTCGGACAGGTTCGCGGGCTCGGGCCGCACGCGGCGCAAGGCTGTCCGACAGTCGGACAGGTTTCCAGAAAGCGCGCCCGGCGGGCGGCCTCTCCCGGTGGCTCGATATCCCTTGTCCGCTCGAATGTGGCGCGGCCCCGTTCAATGAACAGACGGACTCGCGGGCTCGGGCCGCATGGGGCGCAAGGCTGTCCGACTGTCGGACAGGTTTGCGGAATGCGTGCCCGGCGGGCGGCCTCTTCCCGTGGCTCGCTGTGCCATGTCCGAACGAGCGTGGCGCGCGCGGTCCCGTTCGATGAACAGACGGACTCGTGGGCCGGGCCTCCTGTGGCGCGAACCTGTCCGACAGTCGGACAGGTTTCCGGAAAGCGTGCCCGGCGGGCGGCCTCTTCCCGTGGCTCGCTGTGCCATGTCCGCTCAAGCGTGGCGTGCGTGGCCCCGTTCGATGAACAGACGGACTCGTGGGCCGTGCCTCCTGTGGCGCGAACGTGTCCGACAGTCGGACAGGTTTCCGGAAAGCGTGCCCGGCGGGCGGCCTCTTCCCGTGGCGCTCGTCCTGAGCGTTGGTACAAGCACTGTGTCGCGGCCCAGCGATGCACTCCGCGCGGTGCTCGTCCTCGTGGAGACGCTTGGGTCGTTGCCCTGGGGCGAACCGTTGGCGGCCTACCTGGCGGCTTCGCGCAGCTCCATGAGGAGACGGCCCAGCATGTTGCTGCCGCTGCCGTCACCTCCGTCGCCCCAGTAGTCGTCGTTCTCCGTGTGCTCCACCAGCTTCGCATCGCCTGTGGCCTGGAGCAGACGGGCGAGGTCCTCGTGCTGGGAGAACTTCGCCTGGAGGGCCTCGCGCATCACCGCCACCTTCACGGATTCCCAATCGCGGCGGAGCTTGCGCTTGCGGTCCCGGCCCATGCGCGCCGCCAGCATCGGAGAGTTGGCCTTGCGGATCTCCTCCTGGTTCGAGGCGCTCTCGAACTTCTGCGCCTGGAAGAAGCGCTCCGTGGTCGGCCAGGTCTTGCCCCGGAGCTTGATGGGGTAGGGCGCGAAGTTCGAGGACCCCCCGTGGTTGTCGGTCACGCTGTGGAAGGGGATCACTTCGGCTGTACCTGGAGCTTCGCGGACTGCTCGCGCCAGGGATTGATGCGCCCGGCCTATTTCAGGCTCTCGAGGTCGATGACGAAGCGGTACTTCACGTCGCCCTTCTCCAGTCGCGTGAACGCTTCGTTGATGCCCTGGATGGGAATCAGCTCGATGTCGGAGACGATGCCGTGCTCGCCGCAGAAGTCGAGCATGGCCTGCGTCTCCGGCAGGCCGCCGGTGCCGGAGCCGGAGAAGCTCGCGCGCCGGGAGAGGAGCGCGATGGGGGCCACCTCCAGCGGCCGGGCCGGGAACCCCACCAGCACCAGGTGCCCGTCGCGCCGCAGCAGCTCCAGGTAGGCGTTGACGTCGTGGACCGCGGAAACGGTGTCGAGGATGAAGTCGAGGCTGTTCGCCTTCGCCGCCATCTCCTCCGGCCGCGATGACACGACCACCTCGTGAGCGCCCAGCCGCAGCGCGTCCTGCTTCTTGCGATCCGTGTGGCTGAAGACCGTGACGTGCGCGCCCATCGCGAGCGCGAACTTCACGCCCAGGTGCCCCAGCCCGCCCAGCCCCACCACGCCCACCTTCCGCCCCGGCCCCACCTTCCAGTGCCGCAGCGGTGAATAGGTGGTGATGCCCGCGCAGAGCAGCGGCGCCACCGCCGCGGGGTCCAGGTTCGCGGGCACCTTCAGCGCGAAGTGCTCGTCCACCACGAGGCGGTCCGAGTACCCGCCCTGCGTGATGCCCTTCCCGTCCCGCTCCCGGCTGCCGTAGGTCAGGACACCCTGGACCTTGCAGTACTGCTCGTATCCGTCCTGGCAGTCCGCGCAGGCGCGGCATGAGTCCACCATCGTGCCCACGCCGGCCAGGTCGCCCGGGCGGAACTTCGTCACCTCGCTGCCCACGTGGACCACGCGGCCCACGATTTCGTGCCCCGGGACCAGCGGGTAGGCCGAGAAGCCCCAGTCGTTCCGGGCCATGTGCAGGTCCGAGTGGCAGACGCCGCAGTAGAGGACGTCCAACTGCACGTCGCGCGGACCGGGCTCGCGGCGCTCGAACTGGAAGGGGGCAAGAGGGGAAGTGGCATCCGGGGCCGCGTAACCGCGAGCGGAAATCATGGGCAGTGCTCCTGAAGGACTGGGGTGCTTCCGACGCCCGGAAACATGTCCCCGGGAGGCTGTCCGCGAAACGGATGGAATCCGCACGCACCATGTCGGAAAACTTCCGAATGGCCACCACCCCCCTCAACGCCCTGAACGCCTTCCTCGTCGTGGGACGCCGACGCAGCTTCGCGGCGGCGGCCATCGAGCTGGGCATTTCCGCGTCCGCGCTGAGCCAGCAGGTGCGTCAGTTGGAGGCGCGGCTGGGAGTCCCGCTGCTCACCCGGACGACGCGGAGCGTGGCGCTGACGGACGCGGGCCAGCGGCTCCTGGAGCGCGCCGGTCCTTCCGTGGCGCAGGCGCTGGAGGCGCTGGAGGCCGCCACGGCCAGCGCGGGAGACATCACCGGCCGCGTGCGGCTGTCCGTGCCCACCATCTCCCTGTCCACGGTCGTCACGCCCATCCTGCTGCGCTTCGCCCGGCGCCACCCCCGCGTGGAGGTGGACCTGCGCATCGAGGACCGCATGGTGGACATCGTGGCGGAGGGCCTGGACGCGGGCATCCGTCCGTTCGAGGCCGTCGAGCGGGACATGGTGCAGGTCCGCCTGTCGGAGCGGATGCGCTACGTGGTGGTAGGCGCGCCGTCGTACCTCAAGCGCAAGGGGACGCCCCAGCGCCCGGAGGACCTGCTGGACCACGACTGCGTGAACATCCTGCTGCCGTCCACCGACGCGAAGTACGCGTGGGAGCTGGAGCGCGGCAAGAAGACCTGGCGCATCCCCGTGCGAGGCTCCGTGCTCGCCACCAACGAGGAGGTGCTGGTGGCGATGGCGGAGGCGGGGCTGGCACTCATGTATGCCTTTGAGCCCACCATCGTGCCGCGCTTGAGGCGCGGCACCCTGAAGCTCGTCCTGGAACCCTACGCGGCGTGGATGGAGGGACTGTTCCTCTACTTCCCCAGCCGCGCCCAGGTGTCCCCCGCGTTCCGCGCCTTCCTGGACGTGGCCCGCGAGGTGACGGCCGAACGGCCCTGAACGTCAGTCGCGCGGCGGGCCGCGGCGGCGGTCCACCACGCCCGTGGTGACGGGCAGCTCCGCGGACTCCTCGCCGTGGGCGAGCTGGCTCATGGACCTGGCGCTCTCCGCAGGCAGCCCCGCCCAGGTCCGCAGCCGCTCCAGCGCCACGGCCCGGTCCGCTTCCGGAAGGCCCGTGATGCGGGAGCCGTGATTGCCACCCGGCTGGAAGAACCGGTACGAGTCATTGCGAGCGCTCACGCTGAACGCGCCCGTGGACCAGGGGTCGTTCTCTCCGTAGACGAGCAGGATGCGCTCGCCGAACGCCTTCACCCAGCCCTCCACGAGCGGCATGGCGAACGGGTTGAATGCATACGGCCGCATGTCGAAGGGCACGAGCGCGCGCGGGTCGTAGCCCCTGGGATAGTGCTGGACGCCGCGCAGGTGGGACTCCTCCGAGGCGTAGCTGCCCAACTGCGTCGCGGCCTGGAAGTCGTAGGGCGCGTAGTAGTTCAGGTCCCCGTCGCTCATGTACGAGAGCCCCACCACCCAGTCCATGAAGTCCACCAGCCCCTGCGCGGGGCCGCCCGGCGCCGGAATCTGCTCACACAGCGACGCGTCGCCGTACTGCCAGAAGGCGAAGGCGAACTCGAGCGCGGTGAACTCCAGCGCCTTGTCCACGCCCAGGAAGTCGTAGGTGCTGCCATAGGATGCGGCGGCCGTCGCCTGGAAGAGCGGGCCCACCTCTTCACGCCGCTCCAGCACCTCGCGCTGGAAGGTCTTGATGCCCTCACGGCACTCAGGCGTGCCCAGCTTGCTCAGGAACGTCACGTAGCGCGGGTCCTGCGTGCCGTAGCTGTTGGGCGCCACGTAGGCCACCGTGGCGTCCACATCCCGAGGGAAGAACGCCCGGTGGTAGAGCGACGTCATGCCGCCCTTGCTGCCGCCGGTGCTGATCCACTTGCCGGGGAAGAGCGGCTTGAAGGCCTGGACGATGCGGTGGTGGTCGGCCGCCGCCTGCTCGATGCTGAGCAGCTTCCAGTTCGCGGGCTGCGGAATGGAGGGCCCGAAGAAGCGGTGCTCCACCAGCAGTTGGTTGCCCTGCAGCAGGAAGGTGGGCTCCGTCTGGCCGGGGGACGTACCGATGCCGTAGCCGGTGCTGGCCAGCACCATGGGCGCCTCCGCGCTCCGGAAGAGCAGCGTCATCCGCTGCTGGAAGCGCGTGCCATTCGGGTGCAGGTGGTCCGCCGGCTGGTCATAGCTCAACACGAAGAAGCGCACGCCCGGCGTGGGAGCCGGCCGCTCCTGCACCACCGTGAGGCCGGGAATCGCCTGCAATTGCGCCAGGATGTCCGGCGCCGCGTCCTGTGTCAGGGATTGCGCCTGGACCTCTGGCGCGCTCGGGGCAATGGACTCCGGGGGAAGCTCGCTGCCGCCACAAGCCTGGAGCCCCAGTGCCAGCGCGCACGCCAGCACCGCGGGACGACCGAAGAAACGTGACATGGGTGAAGCCCTCCTTGTTGGAAAGGCATAACGAACATGCCGGTCATGTATTTCAAGAAGAAGGACGTCCCAGGTGATTCTTGCAATGACTTGCGCGGCAACGGCTCGGTGACATGGTGGGGCCCTGTTCGGTGGAAGGCCCTGGCTCTAGGGGGTGTCCCTAATTAAGCCAGAGCATCATGCAGGCCAGATGGAGGACCGCCAGGTAGTTGGTGGCGGTCTTC
>NZ_JAIQDE010000053.1 GCF_020037015.1 Corallococcus sp. AS-1-6
GGGGCGTTCGCCTCGGTGGGCCTGGGGATGGACAATGCGCGCTGACGCCCTCTTGCTGGCCCTGGTGCTGCTGACCACGGGATGCGCCTCCGGGCGTGGCCGGAGCTTGAGCTACGCGCCGCGAGAGGACTCCTCGCCCGCGTGGGTGGAGACTCCCAGCGAAGAGCCCCCGCGCGCCCGGGACTTCCGCCCACGCGCCTTCTCTGGTTCCGGGCAACGGCTCCTGCGTCGCCAGCCACCGCGTGACGACGTGACCGCCGTGGGAGACAGCGCTGTCGGGGGTGACGCCCACAGCTCAGCATCAACGCGGCAGGCGGTCCTCGACGCCACGGACGAAGTGAAGGGTTCCCTGCGCAGCATCGAGGCCGCGTTCACCAAGCTGGCGGCCCGTCCTGCAGACCCCTGGGGCTGGAGCCTCACCGGCGTCTTCACGCGCTACCTCGACCAGGGCTCCAGACAGGTGACGTGGCTCCATGGCGCGCTTGGGAGCGCAACCTTCTTGACGGAGGTGGCCACGGAAGTCGGAGACACGGACATGGAGCTGGGCCTGCTGCGCCTGACAGGGCCGAAGCTCCAGGCCGCCCAATTCGGAACCCTCCTCCTGGCCACCTGGGTGGACTTCCTGCACCTCGCGGACGCCGTGCTCCGAAACTGCCCCATGTGCAGCGCCGAGAAGCTCTTCACGGACCTGCATCGTGTGCAGGGACTGATGGAGCCCACGCTGACGGACCTGGCCTCACTGGACCCGGAGCGAGTGGAGGCGGCGACGACCGCGATGCCCGAACTGATGGGGAAGCTGACCCGCGAGTTCGACACGCTCCAGCGGGACACCCGCGCGACCATGAAGCTCGGCGGGCAGGTCATCGCGGCGATGCAGGCGGTGGAGATGGTCACCATGATCTCCACGATGAAGCTGGCCATGCCACGCGTGCCACCCGCGGCCCCCGCGACGCTCGGAGTGGGCCTCGTGATGAGCTCGGGCGGAGTCATGATGGGCTCGCGGATGGTGGTCTCCGCCGAGCGGGTGGAGATGATGCGAAGGCTCGTGCAGGCGGGCGTCATCTCCGGCTCCGCCGCCAGCGCGGCCGTCCTCATCCAGGGCGGACAGGTCATGATGGCCCAGGCGCATCAGGACCTCCCCAAGGGCGTGCGCGACGCGTTGGGGGACAGCCCGGAGGTGCGCGGCATGCAGGTGACAGACAGGGCGGGGGCGGGCATGTCGGATGCCCCGAAACATCATGTGCTTCCGCAAGAGCACCGCGAATGGTTCGAGCAGCGCGGCTTCAAGGGCGACATGGACATCGACCAGTTCTGCGTCCGGTTGGAGCAGGCCCACCACGAGGCCATTCACGGTGGCGGCGACTGGAAGCTGGGACGCACCTGGCCCGGAGAATGGAACAGGATGATCATGCGGGTGCTGCTCAAGGCCGAGAGTGAAACAGGCCGCGTGTTGACTCGGAATGAAGTTCTGAAGATCGTCGCAAGGACCATGAAAGGCTACGACATCCCAACGAACTTCACTTCTGGGAGAGGGCGATGACCGACGGGCGCTCATGGCAGGGCAATTGGCGCGTCCGGCTGTACGAGAGGGTCCGCGAGCGAGGTTACGACTCGCTGACGGCTTTTGCCGAGGCGCGACCCGCTGTCCCCATGTATCTCCTCGCCAAGGAACTCGGGAAGGACGACATCGCTGGGGTGCAGGTGTTGAAGGGGCTGCTCGACGAAGCGGAACGGCACAAGCAGGTCACACGCTTTGTTCGGGATGTGCTCGTGAGAGAGTTGTCCGAGAGCCTTCCTGATGGTTGGCCGGCCGTCATGAACGACGAAAACCGCTTCGAGGTCGCCCAGGCGTTGGGCTGCTGGTACGGACACATCCCTGAGTCCTACCTTGAGCGTGCTGATCAGGTCATGGCAGCGCTTCGCGCCAATCCGCCCCCTGCTGGCTGGCGTCCGCGTGGACCTGACGACGAACTGCTCCGCACGCTCTTGCCCGACGAAGAAGCCTGACCCGGGAGGCGCGGCGTGAGCCGCCATCCCGCAGGCGCCAGCGCCACGGGAAGACAGCGGGCCCGTCCTGTGCGGCGAGCCCGCTGGGTTCCTTCACGTCAGCGGACGCTCAGGTTCAGGATGGCGTGGGTGCCCATGACGGCGCCGAAGGTGTCGGCGATGGTCACCAGCGCGGACTTGTGCAGCACGTCGTGGGGAATGGTGCCGCCGCCGGGCGCGTCGATGTCCCGGGTGGCCGAGGCGTCTTCCGCCACGATGACGTTGTAGCCGAGGGGCACCGCGTCACGCGCCGCGCCGGACACGCAGGCGTGGGTCATCAGGCCGGAGATGATCAGCGTCTTGATCCGGGAGATCTGCAGCTCGTGATGGAGCTCCGTGCCCTGGAACACGCTGATCTGGTTCTTCTTGACCACCTTGTGGTGGGCGGCCGGCTGGACGTCCTTGTGGCAGAACACCGTCGCGCTGTCGTGGGCGAAGACCGGAGCGCCGGACGGGCTCACGTGCCACACGTGGAAGACCGGCAGCTTGTGCCGATCCGCGAAGGCGATGAGCCGCCGGGCGTTGTTCAGCGCGCGCGTCCCATCCGGAATGGGCAGCTTCCCGCTGAAGTACTCCTCCTGGAAGTCGATCACCAGCAGGGCGGTGCTGAAGGGGTCAAGCGAGTCCGGGGCGGATGCGCCAAGGATGGTGCGGATCGTGGGGTGCGACACTCTGTTCTCCGGGTCGGGGATGGACGGCCACGCCAAGTCTACTCACCAGACCCTCTGATTTTCCTGAATTCCTTGTTGTCCGTCCAGGGCCTGGGCCAGCAGCGCGGCGTCCCGGAGCAGGGCCTCCAGTCCTCCTTCTCCCTCGGTGACCCGGTAGTAGCCGCGAAGCTGTCCCCGGGCGTCCACGAGGACGAAGTGCTCTCCGTGGAAGACGCTGAAGAAGTCGTCCTCGCCCGCGTCGGCGTCGCGGCCCATCATCACCCGGAAGCCCTCCAGGACGGTCGTCTCCACCGCGTCCAGCGGGCCCGTCAACAGCGTCCAGTTGGACGTGTCGATGCGGTGGTCGCGCGCATAGGCGCTCAGCCGCTCCGGCGTGTCGTGGCGCGGGTCCACGCTGAACGAGGCGAAGCGGACGTCCAGCCCCTGCTCCCGGGCCTGTCGCTGCACGCGCAGCATCTTCTCCGTGAGCAGCGGGCACACGGTGGGGCAGCGGGTGAAGAAGAAGTCCGCGACGTAGAGGTGTCCCCGCATGTCGGCGTCGGAGAAGGGACGTCCCGTCTGCGCGGTCAGCTCGAAGCGCGGGAGCGGCCCGTACCGGGGCAGGTGCTCCGCGGCGATGCGCGCACGCTCGCGTTGAACGCGAGGCCACGCGGTGAACAGCAACGGGATGACCAGTGCTCCCGCGAGCACGACGAGGGAGGTGGGCTTCATAGCGGAGGACAGGAGCGCAGACAGCGCGCGTCCGTGATGACGCGCTCGGAAGTGGAGGAGCCCTGGTTCACGTCGTAGACGCCTCGGACCTGGAGGCGTGGGTCCACCAGCAACAGGAGGCGTCCGCTGTCCCGCAGGGGCCGCCAATCCGGGTGGAGCACCGTGGCGTCGCGCGACGCTGCGAGGACGACCTGGACCGGGATGCCGTCCGCCTCCAGCCGCTCCTGGACCTGCCGCAGGAAGGGAAGGGGCGCCTCCGCGAACGGGAGCAGGGCGAGCTGTCCCTGAAGCTGCCCGGGCTCCACCGGCTGGCCCCGCTCATCGCGAAGGGTGAGCTCGGGCAGGGGCCCATACACAGGAGGCGGTGCCTCCAGCTCCCACGCGGCGTTCGAAGGCGGCGCCTCCGACCAGGCGAAGTCCAGCACCCGCACGAGCGCCGCGCATGCCAGCGCGGACACGGTCAGCCCCGCGGCTCCCAGCACCCCGAACACCCACGAACAGGACCGCGCGGAGGGGGACGGAGGGGCGGACATGACGGCGCACCCTCGCGCATCCAGACCGCCCGCGCGATGCGACACCTTGTCGCAGAACCCAGGCCGGCCTCTTCCGCTACACCGTCAGCGTGATGAAAGCACTGCTGATGGGAATGCTGTTGCTGGGCGCGACGCCCTCCGCCACTCCAGACGCCGGGAGCGACGCGGGACAGGTGAGCGCGGCCACCCCCGTGGGGACGGTGGCCAGCGCATCCGGCCGGCTCCGCGTCGAGGTCCTCTCCTCGATGACACCGCTCCGGAGAGGCGTTCAGACGTTCCAGGTCCGGGTCACCGGCGCCGCGTCTGGCAAGCCGGTGCCCGGTGTCGTGCTGACCGTCCAGCCCTGGATGCCCGCCATGGGCCATGGCATCCCCGAGGTCCCCCGCGTCACCGCGCGAGCGCCGGGGGACTTCGAGGTCTCCGACGCGGACCTCTTCATGCCCGGTGTCTGGGAGCTGCGCTTCACGCTGAAGGGAGCGGTGGAGGACTCCGCGACCGTGACCCTCAAGCTGGGGCGGTAGCTCAGGACTTGAGCGCCTCGGGGGCCGACGCTCGCGGCATCAGGCCGCTGAACTCGTAGATGAACGCGCCGTTCTCCGTGACGTCCACCGTGCAGGCGCCCGCGCGGGACAGGCCTTCGAGCACCTCCTTGGCCTCGGTGAACGTGAGCTGACTGCCCGCCGCCACCTCGGCGATGGTGACGCGGCCCCCGTGCTCCTTCGCGCAGGCGAGCACGGCCCGCTCGATGTCCCGCTCGTTCAGGGCGGGCCGCACCCCCGGTGCATCCCTCAGCTCGGGCGGCAGCTTCGCGCGCCGCGCGGAGCGGACCAGCGCCAGTCCCCCGAGGATGAAGACGGCGGCGAGGATGAACCCCGTGACCGTGTTCTCCGCCTTGTTCTGGCGCAGGTTGTCGATCTCCACGCCGAAGCCGATGACGCCGAAGGCTGCCAGCGCCCAGCCGATGATGTTCTTCATGAAGCCCCCATGGCGGTCCCCGCGCCGGTTCATAGCAGAAGGGGTGCGTGCCCCCTCGCGCAAGGCCCTCTCGGCGTGGGCCCGGCGTTCGACGGCCTGCGCGGCGCGAGGCTGCGCGTTACACCCGGGAAACCATGCCGACCGACCCGTCCAGCACGCCACGCCTGCCCGTCGTCTTCATCCCGCACGGCGGTGGCCCGTGGCCGTTCGTGGAGCTGGGCCTGCCGAAAGCGGAGGTCCAGGCGCTCGCGGCCTGGCTGCGTCAGGTGGGCCAGCAGCTCGCGACGCGGCCGAAGGCCCTGCTCGTCATCTCCGCTCACTGGGAGCAACCCGTGGCCACGGTGATGACGTCCGCGGCGCCGCCCCTCCTGTATGACTATTCCGGCTTCCCGCCAGAGGCGTACCGCATCACCTGGCCGGCGCCGGGCAGCCCGAGCCTCGCCGCGCGCGTGCGCGAGCTGCTCTCCGCCGCGGGCCTACCCTCCGCGGAGGACAGCGCGAGAGGCTACGACCACGGCACCTTCATCCCGCTGAAGCTCATGTACCCGGAGGCGGACATCCCCTGCGTCCAACTGTCCCTGAAGCAGGGGTTGGATCCAGCGGAGCACCTGGCGCTGGGCCGGGCGCTCGCGCCGCTCCGCGACGAGGGCGTCTTCATCATCGGCAGCGGGATGACGTTCCACAACCTGCGCGCCTTCGGGGACCCGCGCGCGCACGAGGTCTCCGCGAAGTTCGACGCCTGGGTCCAGGATGCCGCCACCGCCCCCGCGTCCGTCCGTGACGAGATGCTCAGGCAGTGGACGCAGGCGCCCTACGCGCGGCTCGTCCATCCGCGCGAGGAGCACCTGCTCCCCTTGATGGTCGCCGCCGGTGCCGCCGGGGAGGACCGGGGCACCACCGCCTGGTCCGGCTCCATGATGGGGGCGCGCCTCTCCGGCTTCCGGTTCGGCTGACGCGGAGGGGCGGCGCATGCCCGCCCGCCCTCCGGCCAGGGGGGAGGGAACTCCAGGCAGCCAGGCCCAGGCCCCACCGGCCGTGGTTCCCGGCGGGGCAGGGTGTCCCCAGCTTTACCGGGGGAGAGCGGGCTCGCGCGCCATGCAGGGGATTCCCTCCGGCCGTGGGCTCCTTCGCACGACGCGGGAGGACGTGGCCAATGCGGAGAATGCGCGGGACGGCGGGCCTGCTGGTGTTGGGCCTGGTGGGACTCGGGGGGCTGTCAGCGTGCAACGGCGGCGAGCCGAAGCCCGAGGGCCCTTCCGCGAAGCACCGCGAGGGACGCTCGGAGGTGCTGCGCGGGCTGATGGCCTCCAAGGAGACCGTGGACCCCAAGGCCCTGAAGGCCGCGGGCGCGGATGTGAAGGGCGAGCAGCCCCCAGCTCAGGAAGGAACGGGCGGCTCCGGTCAGCCGCAGCGGCCCATGGGCTGGACCGCGGGCCGCGTGTCCTGGGTGGGGGACGACGAGCTGCTCTTCGTGGACGGCCATGGCCTGGAGCAGGAGGTCCGCGTGGACGAGGCCACGCGGTTCAAGCTCGGCGACGAGAACGCGCAACTGCACGACCTGTCCGAGGGCGATGAGATCCGCGTCACCTACGAGGACCAGGGCCAGGAGTGGGTGGCCCGGGACGTGGAGGCCGTGCCCGTGGTCAAGCCACCCGGGCCCAACCCCGAGTCCCCGCCGCTGCGCTGACTAGAACGCGCCTCCGTCCGCGCGCCGCCCCGGCGAGGACTGCAGCCCGGGCGTCAGCGTGGTGTGCAGCACGAAGCCCGCGTCCGGTGACAGGTCCGGGGAGCGGTTGATGGACACCGCGTCCACGGTGCTGGAGTACTCGACGCGGTCCACGACGCCGCCGTCCGGGCGCTTGAGCTGCACGGCGTCCGACGTGTTGTTGAGCGCCAGCGTCCCGCTGGAGGCCGCGAGGGTGTCGGGCGTGCCGGCCGGGAAGCCCGCGGTCCCACCGAAGATGACCAGGGGCCGGCCCGGGTGCAGCACCGTTCCCGCGGCGAAGACGTGCTGCGGGTTCAGGGCGTCCCACAAGGTCCATCCGGACAGGTCCACCGGGGCGGTCCCCGCGTTGTAGAGCTCCACGAACTCGTGCGCGGTGCCGCCCGGGAGCGCGGGCTCGTTGGCGAGCAGCTCGTTGACGATGACCCGGGGCTCCGTGCGCGTGAACCAGATGCGGCCGGGGGTCATGTCGAAGCGGGACGCGTCGGCCGTGTCCACCACGCGCAGGCGCACCAGGCTGCTCTCCACGTCCGGCACCTTCCACGTGAAGGTGCCCGTGCTCGCGCTCATGGAAGGCGCCAGGACATTCCAGGTGTCGCCGCCGTCGTAGGTGGCCTCGATGCGCACGGTGCCCACCCCCGCCGAACGCCACTCCAACGTCAGCGAGGCGCCCACGATGAACGTGCCCCCCAGGGGCGCGATGACCCGCACGCGCGGGCCGGGCACGCCGCTCAGGTCGTAGCGCGTGAGCACGGGGTAGTGGTCGCTGACGGTGCGCGCGTAGTCCGGGATGGACGTATCGGGACGGAGCACCTGGACGCCGCCGGGCACCGCGTCCACGGCCACCTCGTCGGTGACGAGCGTGTGGTCGATGACGTCGTTGTACTCCGTGGTGGTGCGGATGGTGGCGTCGGTCAGCACCTTCGTGAGGAAGGTGTAGTGCGTGGGGTCATCCAGGAAGTTCGCGTAGGGCGTGGGCAGCGCGACGCCGTTCTCCTTGCTGATGGACTGGTCCAGGTCGTCGTTCCAGTCGCCGATGACGAGCACGCGCGCTTCGGGGAGCCACTGGTCCAGGTAGTTCTTGAGGGCGGCCGCGGAGCGCTGGCGCTGGCCGTAGGACGTCAGGTCCTCGAAGGCCTTCATGTGCGTGACGATGACGACCAGCGGCGCGTCCTCGCCGTGGATGCGGGTGGTGAAGTCCACGCGCAGCGGCGGGCGGCCTCCGAAGTCCGCGGCCTGGGCGGTGAGGATGACCTGGGCGCTGCGGTAGGTGAGCGAGCTGTCGTAGAGGATGCCGGGCTTCTGCTCGCCCGCGGAGTAGAGCGACGTGCCGCTGAGGACGTAGTTGGTGTTGTTGGCGAGGAAGCCGTTGAAGGGGCCGGGCAGCCCGGCCTTGAGCGTGTTGAAGTCCGCGGTGTCCACCATCTCCACCAGGCCCCAGACGTGGGCGCCCGCGCCCGCGATGACGTCCCGGGCCCCCGCGACCTGGAGGTCGTCGGGCACGCCGCCGTCGGAGGTGGAGTTCACCGGGCCCTGGTTGGGCGCGCCGAACCACTCCAGGTTCCAGTGGCCCACGGTGAACAGGGAGAGAGGCGGCTCCACCCGCAGCATCAGCCGTGCGGACGCGGTCTGGCCGTCCGCGTCGCGCACGATGACGGTGAGGGGCACCGTGCCCGCGCCGGTGGGCGTGCCGGACAGGGCGCCGTCGGGGGACAGGGTGAGCCCCGCGGCCAGCGTGCCGGTGAAGCTCCAGGTGAGCGGCGCCCGCCCGCCGGAGGCCGTGAACGTCATGGCGTAGGGCTGCCCCACCCGTCCGTCCCCGAGCCCCAGGGACGTCACGGTCAGCGCCGGAATGCCTGCATCCGGCACTCCCGCATCGGAGGGCGCGCCGCCATCGGTGGAGACGCCGCCGTCACCCGACGCACCGCCGTCACCTGACGCACCGCCATCGGTGGAGACGCCGCCGTCATCCGACGCGCCGCCGTCACCTGACGCGCCGCCGTCGGTGGAGACGCCGCCATCGTCCGGTACTCCGCCGTCACCCGACGCGCCGCCGTCGGTGGAGACGCCGCCATCGTCCGGGACTCCGCCGTCATCCGACGCGCCGCCGTCACCCGATGCGCCGCCATCGGTGGAGGCGCCACCGTCGTCAGTGCCACCGCCATCGACGGAGGCGCCGCCATCGGAGCTCACTCCTCCGTCGGCAGGTACGACCGGCGTTGGCGGTGTGGATCCGGGGCACGCGGCGAGCAGCAGGGCGAGCAGGGGCGCGACGATGCGGGCAAGGGACATGGAAGCCATCCGGTCCAGACGCCGGAAAGGGACCGCGGCCCATCGCGATGACGGGCGGTGCATCCCCATGCTTCCAAGAGTGACACATCCCCCTGTCATCCAAGAAGAAGGGCCGCGCTCCCCGGTGGGGGAACGCGGCCCTGGATCAATGCAAGGTGTCAGACGCGGCGACTACGGGTTCGCGACGCCCCAGGACGGAGCACCCACGGCCCAGTCGGACGCGGTGTTCGTGTCCGTGGCGCTGACGCGACGGACGCTGTTGCTGGCCGGGGTCGCGTTGTTCGTCGGCACGTTGGTCCAGTCCGCGGACACGGCCGCCGCGGTGGGCGTGGAGGTCGTCGTGCACAGGGCCCCGCCGCAGTCCGCGGGCAGCCACTGCCCGGCGGCCTGGAGCGCCTGGAGGTTGCCCGGGAAGGCCCCGGGCTGGTTCGGCGCGTTGCGCGCGAAGGGCACCGCGTCCTGGATGGCGTTCTGCGCGTCACGCACCAGGATGATGCGGCTGGAGAAGGTGATGCCCGTCGTCCCGCCCTTGAAGTCCCAGGCCGTGTCGTAGTTGGCCGGGTTGCTGCTGGTGGGGAACTGGTTCTTCGCGGTGGTCTCGCTGTCGACCGTCCCGGCGATGTGGACCACGATGATGTCGCCCTCGGCCACGGACACGTCCGGCAGGGTGGCCAGGGTCGTGGCGGCGTTCACGTCCTGCAGCAACTGGAGGCCCGCCGTCGTGCCGGCGGAGACGACCTGCAGCTCCACCAGGTCCTGGCCGCTCGCCGCGCTGGGCTGCACCTCGGTGATGCGCAGGACGGCGCCCACGCGGTAGCCCTTGAAGGCCGCCGAGTTCGGGCTGGTGACGGCGCCACCCACCGTGTCCTTCACGGAGTTGGCGACCGACACCGTGTAGTCCGTCCCCGCGACCTGCTCGCTGGTCGTCACCAGGACGTCCTTGCCGCTGACCGTCGCGCTCTGCGCCTGGAGGCCACCGCTGAACGTGAACTGCGTCGGCACCGCGGTGAGGCTGGCCGCGTCCACCGAGCGGCTGAAGGAGACCTTGACCTGCGTGAGCGACGTCGCGAAGGCGCTCGCCAGCGTCGGGGCCGGGCAGGTGGCGGTGAGCTGGTCCGGCGAGAACACGGACACCTGGGGCTGGGCGGTGAAGCGCCAGACGATGCCGGTGGGCACGGTCACGTCGCAGCCGGAGACCAGGTCCAGGCCCGTGGACAGCTCGGTGGGCACGCGCAGGCGCAGGGGGCTGGGGGACGGCTCACCCGTGGTGATGACCGGGAAGGCGGTGAAGGCCGTGCCGCTGCCGGCGCCCGCCTCCAGCTTGCCGGACACGGTGACCAGGCGGCTCTCGTAGAGGCTGGTCGTGCCCGCGTCCTCGAAGGTGCTGACGGCGTTCACGTCCACCTTCAGGCCCGCGGGCGTCGCCGTATCCAGGCTCCACACGCCGTGGTTCTTGCTCACCACGGTCAGGTCCGTGACGGTCTTCGCCACGTTGAGCCCGCTGATGATCTCCTTGTCCGTGACGTTCAGCGTCACGCGGTCACCCACGGCGACCGCCGTGGTGGACGCGGAGTTGCGCACGAACATCGCCGGGCCGTTGGCCTCGGCCTGCAGGAAGAAGCCGGCGGCCTCCGTGGCCGCGCTGCCCGCGACCTCGGGCTTGATGAAGGTCACGAACGCGCCGCTCACGGGCAGCGGCGTGGTCAGCGCGCCCGCCGGGGCGGCGATGAACGCGGCGATCTGCGCGCTCGTGTCCGCCAGCGGCGTGGTCACGCTGGAGGGCGTGCAGGTGTTCGCCGCGATGTCGCAGGACTCGGTCAGCGCGCAGGCCGGGCTGCACGCCTGGGGACCCGTGCCACCGTCCGTGCCGGCGTCCGTCTCCGTGCCGGCGTCCGTGCCCGCGTCCACGTTCGTGCCCGCGTCCTCCTCCGTGCCCGCGTCCTCCTCCGGAGTGGTCACCGTGCGCAGCTCGCACTTGTTCTCCACGCAGGCGTACACCTGGCCCGCGGGCGGCGTGCCCTTGTCACGACAGTCGTACAGGTCAACGCACTCGTCGCCGCAACCCGTGCCGACCGTGACAAACACGGTGGTCACGAGCGCCGGCAGCCAGCTCCGCTTCAGGCTCTGCTTCAGCATGTGAATGCCTCCCAAATGGGGGTCCAGATTGCAGGTGCGGTCCCCCTTACACCCGAAAACCGAGGGGCGTCCATTTGCCCAGCCACCTGCCACGTCCCTGTCACGCGAAAGGACGTCCAGAGGCCTGGGAATCAACGGAACTCAGGGACTCTTCCGTGCGGCGGTGGACGATGGACCCGCGTACAGGTCGATGACCTCGCTGATGCCGCGCTGGCACACCGCGCAGAAGGGCACACGGTCGCGGGTGAACATCATGCAGTCCATCTGCGGCCGGAAGTAGCCCTTCGCCTCGTAGTGCGCGCCCTCGAAGGCGCCCACCTTCCCGGAGAACTTCTGCGTGCCCAGGAACTTCTCCTCCCAGTCCCGCTGCGCCACGAAGAGCGCGTCCATCTCCGACTCGGGTTTGCGCTCCGTGCGAATCTTCTGCCGGCGTTGCTGCACCTGCAGGGCGTGCGCGTCATAGGCGGGCTGATTCCAGGGCGTGGGCAGCGGGGTCCCCGGCGCCACGAGGTCCTTCCACTTGAGCTGGGCGGGGTCGTGGAGGGCGGTGACGTTCTTCTCCCAGGGCTCCACGCGCTCGTCGGGCGCGGCGCCGTAGATGGGGGCGGAGGTGTAGTACTCGTCCGCCAGCCCCGCGAAGTGGTGGCCGAACTCGTGGACGAAGACGTAGGGCGCCCAGAGGCTGTCGGCGGCCACGGTGCTGAAGAGGTTGAAGATGCCTCCGCCGCCGTAGGTGTTTCCGTTGGAGAGGATTTCAACGAACTCGTAGGGCGCGAAGGCGGCGGTGTCACGCAGCGCGGCGTTGTCGAAGGTGAGGATGTAACGCTCGGCGCCGAAGGCGTCGTAGGTGGAGCCCAGGGGCGGGCGGCGGTGGACGCCGGTGGAGGGCCGGGAGATGCCGGACTCGGCCGCCCTGGGCATCAGCCCCCAGACGTTGAAGTCCGCCTTGCGCTCCTTGAAGGGGGAGTAGCTGAAGAGGATGTCCACCAGCTTGCGCGCGTCCTTCTCGAACTTGGCGCGCTCCGCCTCCGTGTAGCCGTCCCCCAGGATGAGGAAGTCCACCTTGTCCCGCGGCGGCCCGTTCTCCAGCAGCTTCAGCAGCGGGCCCGGCGCGGGCGGCGAGGACGGATCCACGAAGGGGTCCTTCGGATCCACCACCAGCGACCAGATTTCGCGGAAGGCGTTCTGGGCGTCGCGCTTCTTCAGGATGACCTGGACGGGGCTGTCCGGGGCGGGGAAGCGCAGCGATTCACTGAAGGTGCGGTGGGCCTGCCTCGCCTCGTCCGTCAGCTCCCACTCGCCGAAGATGGAGGCGAAGCCGCGCGAGAACACGAGCCGGTTCGTCTTCCGGTCCCGCACCTCGAAGAGGTACTTGCCCAGGTTCGTCTCGTCGATGGCCCGCGCCGGGTGGCCCGGCCAGGGCAGGGGCTCCACCACCAGCCGCTCCAGGCTGAAGCGCTCCTCGGTGGCGTTGCCGGTGTGGAAGTAGTCGACGCGGAACGTCCGGGGCGCGGCGAGGGCGGTGCTCGCCGTGAACAGCAACAGCAGGAGGGAAGCGCGCATGGGGCGCGACTCTACGCGCCCGGCGCTCCCCGGCCAGGAACCCGGAGGCGGGACCGTCCGCTCAGAACGATCCGGAGACGCTCGCCGCCGCGCCCGTCTCGTCCGCCGTCACCCCCAGCGTCACGGGCGCGGGCTTCGCGGGGGAGGACACGAGGAAGAGCACCGCCCCGGTGACGGCCGCCGCGCCCCCGCCCACGAGCAGCCCCGTCATCAGGTGGCTCTTGCCCACCAGCGAGTCGCGCAGCGCGACGGCCCGCGCGTCCGTGCTCACGAGCTGGCCGCCGTTGGCCGCGCGGCGGTCCTCCAGGCCGTTCAGGTCCTTCTGGGCCAAGAGCCGCACCACGCCCGCGCCGCCCAGGGCCACCGCGCCCGCGCCCATCGCCACGTACGACGCCGTGCGCAGGCCCGTGCGGGGCGGGGTGCCGCCGGAGACGTCCTCCGACAACAGATTCGGCGCGGTGAGGTCCGCGCCCGTGCCGGAGGCGCTGGCCGTGCCCCGCGCGCCGCCTGCGTCCCAGGGCGCCTTGCCGTTGGCGTTGTTCATCACCACGAGGTTGGAGGGCGAGCGCCCGGTGGTGACGAAGTCCACCAGCGCGGAGAGGGCCTCGCCGGGCGCGTCCAGGCCCTGCGTCTTGAAGCCGCCCTCGCGCAGCTTCTGCCCGCCGTCGACGTTGAGCACCGTGGCGGCGAACCACTTGGGCCCGCTGCTCGCGCGCTCCAGCCGCACGACGATGACCTCCTCCACGCCCAGCGTGCCGCCCAGGCGCACCGCGTGGCTCCAGGTGCGCTCCTCGTTGCCGTCCACGGCGGAGAGGCACGGGAAGGGCGCGGCCGTCACCGACCCCTCGTAGGCCAGGTCCACCAGCAGCGGCGTGTCCGCCCCCTGCGCCTGCACCTGCCGGGGGAAGCTCACCGCGTCCCCCTTCACCATCGTCAGCTCGTACGCGCCCGCGGGCAGCTCCAGCGTGAGCGGCGTCTGCCCCACGCCCAGGCCCTCCAGGTACACGTCCGCCGCGGGCAGCGTGGACTTCAGGGACAGCTTCACCTTGGGCGTCCTGGCCAGGTCGCGGCGCACCTTCTCGAAGGCCTGCCGGATGGAGGGGGCGTACTGGTCCGGGTCCAACTGGTACTTCGGCTGGAGGCGCAGCACCTGGAGGAACGCCGCGTCGCTGTCCTTCGCCTTCCCCTGCGCCCGGTGGTTGAGCCCGTGCAGGAGCTGCGCGTGGGCGAAGAGCTTCCAGCGCGGCTCGCCCGGCGGCAGGCGGCGGATGTCGCCCAGGGCGTCGTCCAGGAGCTGGGACGCGCGGGCGTTGCGGCCCTCGTAGAACTGGTCCTGCGCGGCGTCCAACTGGCGCTGGAGGTCCTCGAAGGAGCGCGAGGAGGCGGGGAAGAGGCGCTCGGCGAACTCGGGCGCGCCCAGCACGCGCTGCTCGGGGCGGGCGCGCAGGGCGTCGTAGAACGCCTTGGACTGGCCGCTCAGCTCCGCGTCCCGGCAGTCGCCGCTGGAGACCACCAGCCGGTGGGGCGCGGCCCCCGAGGCGGTGGCGCACATCAGGCACAACAGCAGCGCGAACGCGGGCGGCTTCGGACGGAAGGGCATGGTCACGTGGGAGTGGAAGGGATTGGCCGGACCGGCGATGCAGGCCGCGTTCCGTCCTCTACCGGACTGCCCACCCTCCAGGCCAGCGGCCCCCCCGTGCCTGCCTCCCGGTCCCGCGCGTGGACCCCCGTCCGGATTCGGAGGCCCCCTGCCTCGCTGCCTGCCCTCCGGGTGAGTCACCGCCGTCCCGGGTGCGACGCCGGGCGTCATCCCCACCTTTCCGTCCACGAACCCTCTTGAACGCTCGGGCCGTCCAGAGCCGGCGGGCCCGCCAACGCCAACAAGGACCCCAGTCCATGGATCGCATCTGGAAGAAGAAGGTCATCGTCATCACGGGCGCCTCCAGCGGGATTGGCCGGGCCACCGCGCTGCTGCTGGCGAAGAAGGGGGCCCACGTGGTGCTCGCCGCGCGCCGGGAGGAGCCCCTGGAGGAGCTGGCGGCCGAGTGCGAGTCCCACGGCGTCCAGGCCCTGATGGTCCCCACGGACGTGTCGGACGCGGCGGCCGTGCGGAGGCTGGCGGAGGCCGCGGTGGAGGCCTTCGGCCACTTCGACGGCTGGGTGAACAACGCGGGCGTCTACATGCTGGGCAGCCTGGAGGAGACGCCGGACGAGGCGTTCCGCCAGCTCATGGAGACCAACTTCTTCGGCACGGTGAGCGGCGCGCGCGCGGCGCTCTCCCAGTTCCGCCGCCAGGGCTACGGGACGCTCGTCAACGTGTCCTCCACCTTCGGCACCGTGCCCGCCCCGTACCTGAGCGCCTACGTGGCCTCCAAGTTCGCGGTGCGCGGCTTCTCCGCGTCGCTGCGCCAGGAGCTCTTGAACACGGGCATCGACGTGTGCACGGTGATGCCCGCCGCCATCGACACGCCCCTGTGGCGCCACACCGCCAACTACACCGGCTGGCGCATCCGCCCGGTGGAGCCCGTCTACACGCCGGAGCGCGTGGCCCGCACCATCCTCCGCGTGCTGCGCCACCCCCAGGACGAGGTGAGGGTCGGCGGCGCCGGGAGGAGCTTCTCGGCGATGCACGGCCTGCTCCCCGGCACGTTCGAGCGCACCCTGAAGGCCGGCACGGACGTGCTGCACTTCCAGGACGAGCGGCAGCGCCCCACCCCCGGCAACGTCTTCCAGCCCATGGCGGAGGGGGCCACGGTCTCCGGCGGTTACCACGGCACCGGAAAAACATGGCTGCGGCGGTTGCTGGTGGCGGGAGGCCTGGCCGCCGCGGCGGTGACGCTGCGCCGGCGTGCGGCCGAGCGGCACCTGGACGTACGGCTGGCCCATGCCCTGGGGGTGTGACCATGTTCCGGGGGGCGTCCCCATGCCGGGGCGCTTTTCGTGACGGGGCCATGACATGAACTGGGGAAGAGTCGCGCCCGCCATGAACATCGCCGTCCTCGTCAATCTGCGTGCGCGTAAAGGGACCGAAGGGATGGGCGGGCTCGTCCAGGACCTGCTCCCCCGGGCCCGGGTGGCCCTCACCCGTTCCCTGGATGAAGCGCGGGAGTGGGTGGACCAGCTCCGCCACGACCCGCCCAGCCTGCTGCTCGCGGGCGGAGGGGACGGCACCATCACGGGCCTGCTCAACGAGCTGCGCTCCCAGGGCGTCGCCCTGCCGGCCATTGGCGTGCTGCCGCTGGGCACGGGCAACGCCTGGGCCCGCGTCACGGGCGCGCCGCGTCCCCAGGTGGCGCTGAAGCAGATCGCCGCGTACGGCGAGCGCCTGCCGCCCCTGCGGCCCTTCTCGCTGGTGCGGGTGGAGGGCCGGGTGGCGCCCTTCGCGGGCACGGGCTGGGACGCGGAGATGATCCAGGACTTCAAGAACCAGCTCGCCGCCGCCGGGCCGCTGAAGAAGGCGCAGTCCGGGCTGCGCGGCTACCTGGGCGCCATGTTCACGCGCACGGTGCCGCGCCACCTGTTCGGCGAGGGCAACCCGAACGTCTCCGTCTACAACCTGGGCGCGCCCGCGCTGACCATCGACGCGTCGGGCGCGGTGCGGCCGGTGCCCAACGGCGGCGAGGGGCAGCTCCTGTACCAGGGCCCCGCGGGCGTGGCGGGCGCGGCGACGACGCCGGAGTGGGGCTTCGGCTTCAAGGCGTTCCCGTTCGCGCAGGCGGTGCCGCACCGGCTGTCCGTGCGCGTGTACGGCGCGGGCGTGCTGGAGGCCACGCGCAACATGTTCCGCCTGTGGCGCGGCGAGCACCCCATGCCGCGCATGCACGACTTCTTCGTGGAGCGCCTGCGGATGGACTTCGACCGCGAGGTGCCCTTCCAGATGGGCGGCGACGTGCTGGGCATGCGCCGCTCGCTGGAGTTCGACCTGGCGGAGGAGAACGTCAACCTGGTCGACTGGCGCCGCCTG
Organism: Corallococcus sp. AS-1-6; assembly: GCF_020037015.1. GTDB lineage: Bacteria > Myxococcota > Myxococcia > Myxococcales > Myxococcaceae > Corallococcus. The sequence continues at coordinate 16,615 of NZ_JAIQDE010000053.1, forward strand.
GGCCGGCTCGTCGCCGTCTGACGCGCGAGCGCCCTCACGGCGCGGCGGCGCGCGCGGCCTGGACGAACGCGCCGCGCAGCCAGCGGTGCGCGGGGTCTGAGTCCTCACTCGGATGCCACAGCAGCGTGAGGGTGTAGGGCTCCAGGGGCAGGGGCGGCGGCAGCAGCTTGAGCTTCAGCCACGGCGCCACCGCCTTCGCCACCCGCTCGGAGATGGTGAGCACGTAGTCGGACTCCTCCACCAGCCGCAGCCCCGCGAGGAAGTACGGCACCGTGCGCGCGACGCGCCGGCGCTGGTTGCGCACCGCGAGCATCGTGTCCACGTAGCCGCCGGGCTTGCCGCGCGGGGCCACCTGCAGGTGCTCCAGCGCGAGGAACTGCTCCAGCGTCAGCGTGCGCCCCACCGTGGGGTGGTCCTTGCGCACCACGCACACGAAGCGGTCGGTGAACAGCTTGCGCGTCCTCAGTTCCGGGGGCAGCTCCACGTAGACGCCCACCGTCAGGTCGACGCTCCCCTCGCGCAGCATCCCGGCGTCGTCCGGGGAGTTGGGCATGAACTGGAGCGTGACCCCGGGGGCCTCGCGCCGCACCCGCGCGTCCAGCGCCGTGCCCAGCACCGTCAGCACGTGGTCCGTGGCGTGGATCCGGAAGGTGCGCTCCAGCAGCGCGGGCTCGAACGTGCGCGCGGGGGACAGCACGCCCCCCACCTCCGTCAGCAGCGCCTGCAGCCGGGGCCGCAGCGCCACCGCGCGCGGCGTGAGCACCATGCCCCTTCCGGCGCGCACGAGCAGCGGGTCATCCAACTGCGTGCGCAGCCGCGCCAGGGCGTGGCTCATGGCCGGGGTGCTCAGCCCCATGCTGAGCCCTGCCTTCGTCACGCTGCCCTCGCGCAGCAGCGCCTCCAGGGCCACGAGCAGGTTCAGGTCCACCGACGCCAGTTTCATGGCGCGAAACATATCCTTGCAGGGGATTCACTGGAGCGAAACCCACCGGCCCACCATCTTGGTGTCCACGCCAGGCCGCGCGGCGCGGTGCCCGGGGTGCTGGCGACAGGAGCGGACGACGATGCAATCCCCAGGTTCGCAGGCGAAGGTGTCCTCCCAGAAGCGGGTGTTGATGGTCGTGGCGAGCCCCGCCGTCTCCACCACGCTGGGGGGACCGGTGGGCTTCTGGGCGTCGGAGTTGGTGCACCCCTACATGGAGCTGACGGAGGCCGGCTACGCGGTGGAGCTGGCCAGTCCCCAGGGCGGCCGGGTGACGCCCGACGCGCTGAGCGACCCGCGCGACCCCAGCGGCTACTCCGCGCACGACGTGCTCAGCCTGGGCTTCCTCTCCAGCCCCCGGCACGCGGCCCTGCTGGAGACGACGCGCAAGCTGTCCGACGTGCGGGTGGAGGACTTCGACGCCATCCTCGTCTGCGGCGGTCAGGCCCCCATGTTCACCTTCCGCGAGGACCTGGCGCTGCGGGCGCTGCTGCGCGGCTTCCTGGAGGCCGGCAAGGTCACCGCCGCGCTCTGCCACGGCACGGCGGCGCTGCTGGACGTGACGCTGTCGGATGGACGGCCGCTCCTGGAGGGCCGGACGCTGACGGGCTTCGCCAACGTGGAGGAGGACGCGGCCGACCAACTGGTGGGGCGCAAGGTGATGCCCTTCCGCATCGAGGACGTCGCGCGCGAGCGGGGCGCCAACTTCGTGCGCGCGGGGGCCTGGAAGCCGTTCGCCGTGCGCGATGGCCAGCTCATCACCGGACAGCAGCAGAACTCGGGGCGGGAGACGGCGCGGCTCGTCCTCCAGGCCCTGGGACACTGAAGGACACGCGGGAGGCGGAACATGTCGGATGTGAAGATCGCGGTGATTGGCGTGGGCAACGTGGGTGGCAACCTGGGCGCGCGGCTGGCCCGGAGCGGGTTCCCGGTGCGCTTCGGGGTCCGGCCCGGCGCGGACGTGACGGCCCTGCTGGAGCGGTGCGGAGGCCGCGCGCAGGCGGGCAGCGTGCAGGAGGTGTCGGCCTGGGCGGACGTGGTGTTCTTCGCGGTGCCCGCCTCGGCCGCGGTCGCCGCGGCCCGGGAGGCGGGGGACCTGACGGGCAAGGTGGGCGTGGACTGCAACAACCCGGTGGCCTTCGACGCGAGCGGCCCCACCGTGACGCCCGTCCCCGAGGGCTCCCTCACGGCGGCGTTGGCGAAGGCGGTCCCGGGAGCGCGCTGGGTGAAGGCGTTCAACACCTTCGGCGCGGAGTTCCACGGCGACCCGGCGCTGTCGGGCACGGCGGTGGACGTGCAGTTGGCCGGTGACGACGCGGAGGCGAAGGCCACGGTGGCCGCCATCGCGAAGCAGGCGGGCTTCCAGCCGGTGGACTGTGGCCCGCTGCGCAACGCGAGCCTGCTGGAGCACCTGGCCGTGCTGTGGATCCACCTGGCGGTGAAGGGCGGCCAGGGGCGGCAGGTGGCCTTCAAGCTGCTGCCGCGCGCGGCGCCCTGAAACACCCCTTGCCGGCACCGTGTCCTCTGGACACGATGCCGGCCGGAGGGTTTCCCATTGAGCCACACCTATGAGTACCCGCGCCCGGCGGTGACGGTGGACTGCGTCGTCTTCGGGTTGGATGAAGAGGACCTCAAGGTGCTGCTCATCCAGCGCGGCGTGGAGCCGTACCAGGGCCGGTGGGCGCTGCCCGGCGGCTTCGTGCGCATGGACGAGTCCCTGGAGGACGCCGCGCGCCGCGAGCTGGAGGAGGAGGCGGGCTTGCGCACCAGCCACCTGGAGCAGCTCTACACGTTCGGCGCTCCGGACCGCGACCCCCGGGGCCGCGTCATCACCGTGGCGTACTTCGCGCTGGTGAAGCTGTCCCAGCACCACCTCCAGGCGTCCACCGACGCGCGGGAGGCGGCGTGGTTTTCCGTCTGGGACACGCCGAAGCTCGCGTTCGACCACGCGGACGTGCTGGCCACCGCGCTGCAACGGCTCAAGGGCAAGGTGCGCTACCAGCCCATCGGGTTCGAGCTCTTGCCGCCCAAGTTCACGCTGTCGCAGCTCCAGCGGCTGTATGAGACGGTGCTGGAGCGCGAGCTCGACAAGCGCAACTTCCGCAAGAAGATCCTGGCCATGGACCTGCTGGAGGAGCTGGACGAGGTGGAGCAGGACGTCTCCCACCGCGCCGCGCGCCTCTACCGGTTCGACCACAAGAAGTACAAACAGCTCGAGAAGGCCGGCTTCAACTTCGAGCTCTGAACACCCCCACCTCCCGTCCGCACCCATCGGCGCCCGCTGACAGATTGTCCCTCGTCGCCTTGACTTCGTGTCATATAGACACTATGTTTGTGTCGTAGATACACGAAGCCGGGCGGCGTGGGGCCGCTCGCTCACCAGCAGGTTCTTGCGTCGTGCGTGCCCTTCGAGGGCCACGGGAGAGCCATGTCCACGCTGCCCTTCGATGTCGCGGTGGGTTCGGTGCAGGGCCGGGAGCACGCGCGCTCGGGGCGCAACAACCAGGACGCCGCCTGCGTCCGGGAGAGCGCGCACGGGCTGGTGGTGGTGGTGGCGGACGGGTGCGGCAGCCAGCCGTGCAGCGAGCTGGGGGCGCAGTTGGGCGTGCGGCGGCTGGCGCAGGCGGCGCAGGCGAGGCTGGCGCGCGGTGAGGCGGTGGATGGCGCGGACTTCCTGCCGGGGCTGCGAGGGGACCTGCTGGAGCTGATGGAGGGCCTGACGTCCGCGCTGGGGCGGGACGTGCTGGGGGACCTGCTCTTCACGCTGGTGGGCGCGGTGGTGACGCCGGTGCACACGCTCGTCTTCTCGTCGGGGGATGGGGTGTGGATGCTCAACGGCCAGGTGCACGCGCTGGGGCCGTTCCCGGGCAACGCGCCGCCGTATCTCGCGTATGCGCTGCTGCGCGGCGAGGACGTGCGGCTGGAGCGCCGGGCGCTGGTGCCCACCGAGGACGTGCACGCGCTGCTGGTGGGCACGGACGGGGTGGGGGACCTGCTGGGCCTCTCACAGGCGCGGCTGCCGGAGCGCGATGAAGCGGTGGGCCCGCTGTCACGCTTCTGGACGGAGGACCGGTACTTCACGAACCCGGACGCGGTGCGACGGCGGCTGGCGCAGCTCAACCGTGAAGCGGTGCGCGCGGACTTCGCGGAGCGGCGGCTGCTGCGCACGCCGGGCCTTCTGACGGACGACACCACGCTGGTGGTGCTGCGCCGCCGGATGGGGAGGGCGTGAGGCCATGGACGTCTGGCTGGAGGGCAGGAGGGTCCGGTTGGATCCCCAGCGGGCGCTGGGCAAGGGCGGCGAGGCGGATGTGTATGACCTGGGCGATGGCCGCGCGCTCAAGGTCTTCAAGCAGCCCGAGCACCCGGACTACCTGGGCCTGTTGCCCGAGCAGGCCGCGGCGAAGGCCCGGCTCGTGGAGCACCAGCGCAAGCTGCGCGCGTTTCCCTCGGGGCTTCCCGCGCGGGTGGTGACACCGCAGGCGCTGGCCACGGACAAGAAGGGCGCGGACGTCCTGGGCTATGCGATGCGCAAGCTGGACGGCGTGGAGCCGCTGCGCCGGTGGAGCGAGCCCGCGTTCCGTCGCGCGGGAGGGAAGGCCTCGGACGCGGTGACGGTGCTGGCGGGGCTGCACCGGGTGCTGGCGGCAGTGCACTCGGCCGGGGTGGTGGTGGGGGACTTCAACGACCTGAACGTGCTGACGGTGGGCACGGACGCGTACTTCATCGACGCGGACAGCTTCCAGTTCGGTCCCTTCCTGTGCCCGGTGTTCACGGAGAAGTTCCTGGACCCGCTGCGGTTGGACCCGGGCGCGCAGGCGCTGACGCCCGCACGCCCGGCGACGGTGGAGAGCGACTGGTATGCCTTCGCCGTCACCGTGATGCAGTCGCTCCTGTGCGTGGGGCCGCAGGGGGGCATCCACAAGCCGAAGGCGCAGGCGGCGCGGCTGAACGCGGTGGGACGGATGCTCCAGCGCGTCACCGTGTTCCACCCGGACGTGCAGTACCCCAAGCCCGCGCTGCCCCGGGCCTCGCTGCCGGATGACGTGCTGCACCTGTTCCACCAGGTGTTCGTGGAGGACCGGCGCGGCGCGTTCCCGCTGCCGGTGCTGGAGGGACTTCGCTTCACGTTGTGCGCGTCGTGTGGCCTGGAGCACGCGCGGGCCGCGTGTCCCACGTGTCAGCCGCACGCGGCGGTGGCGGCCACGCCGGTGTCGGCGGTGCGCGGGCAGGTGACGGCGAAGCGGACGTTCACGACCCGCGGCGTGATGGTGCACGCGAGCGCGGAGGACGGAGCGGTGCGCTTCGTCTACCACGCGGACGGCGCGTACCGGCGCGAGGACGGGCGCACGGTGATGCGCGGCGCGCTGGACCCCGCGCTGCGCTGGGCGGTGCAGGGGGACGTGACGCTGCTGGGCCAGCGGGGGCGCGTGACGGTGTTCACGCCGGGCCGCGAGCCGGAGTTCCTGGGCGTGGATGACTGCGACCACCGGCCGGTGTTCGCGGCCAATGCCAGACACCGGTTCTGGGCGGCGGGCGGCGGGCTGTGGCGCGACGGCGTGTACGGGGCCGAGCGGTGGGGCGACGTCCTGCAGGGACAGACGCGGCTGTTCGTGGGACCCCGGTTCGGCCTGGGGTTCCACCGCGCGGCGGGGCTGCGGGGCGCCTTCCTGTTCAACGTGGAGCGCAAGGGCCTGCGGGACGGGCTCGCCCTGCCGTGGCCGTCAGGGCAGTTGCTGGACGCGGAGGCGGTGTTCGACGGGGACTCGGTGTGGCTGCTGCTCGCGGAGGAGGCGCGCGGGCGCACGGTGCACCACGCGGTGCTGCTGGGCTCGGACGGAGCGGTGCGCGCGAGCGCCCGGGCCGACGCGGGGGGCGGCTCGTGGCTGGGGACGCTTCGGGGAAAGTGCGCCGTGGGGGGCGCGCTCTTCTGCGCCACGGACGCGGGGCTGACGCGCGTGGAGCTCCAGCAGGGGCGGTTGGTGTCGGTGCGCGAGTTCCCGGACGCGGAGCCGTTCGTGGACGCGGGCCGCGAGCTCCTGCTGTCGCGAGAGGGATTGACGGTGGTGGGGGCCCAGGACCTCACCGTGCTGCGGATGACGTGAAACACACACAGGGGGCTGGACATGAAGAAGACGACCGTGAAGGAGCTGCCGCTGCCCGGGTTCTACGATTCCAACCACGCGGCGGAGTACGGCTACGGCCCGAACGCCGGGAAGCTCCAGCGTGACGCCGGGGCATGGAAGGCGGCGCAGGGCGTGACGGCGGCGGCCACGGACCGCTTCAACCTGCACCTGCTGCTCATCGACGTGCAGAAGGACTTCTGCTTCCCGGATGGCTCGCTGTACGTGGCGGGGCGCAGCGGGCGGGGCGCCATCGACGACAACCGCCGCATCGCGGAGTTCATCTACCGGAACCTGGGCACGCTGACGAACGTCACCGCGACGCTGGACACGCACTTCGCCTATCAAATCTTCTTCCCGTCGTTCTGGGTGGACCAGGACGACCAGCCGCTCCAGCCGTACCGCGAGGTGACTCGCGAGCAGATTGAACGCGGCCAGGCGCGGCCGAACCCCGCGGTGGCGAAGTGGCTGTGCGGCGGCAACTACCCGTGGCTGCTCAAGCAGGTGAAGTTCTACTGCGAGGAATTGGAGCGCGCGGGGAAGTACACGCTCTACCTGTGGCCGCCGCACTGCCTGCTGGGCAGCGACGGGCACGCGCTGTCGGGCGTGGTGCAGGAGGCGCGGCTGTTCCACTCGTACGCGCGCGGCGTGCAGTCGTGGGCGGAGGTGAAGGGCGGCAACCCGCTGACGGAGAACTACTCGGTGCTGCGGCCGGAGGTGCTGATGCGGCATGACGGCCAGCCGCTCGCGCAGCGCAACACGCAGTTCCTGAAGACGCTGCTCACGTCGGACGCGGTGGTGATTGGCGGGCAGGCGGCCAGCCACTGCGTGAAGAGCAGCATCGATGACCTGCTGGGGGAGATCGTCGCGCAGGACGCGGCGCTGGCTCGCAAGGTGTACCTGCTGACGGACTGCATGTCGTCGGTGACGGTGCCGGACGGCAAGGGCGGCTTCGCGGCGGACTTCACGCCGCAGGCGGACGCGGCGCTCAAGCGCTTCGCGGACGCGGGCATGCACCTGGTGAAGTCCACGGACCCGCTGGCGAGCTGGCCGGACCTGCACCTGGCGTGACGTCTGGCATTGGCACTCACACGAAGGGAGACACGGACATGAGCAAGGCGAACGGGACGGGTGTCACGAAGCTCTTCGAGGACGCGCACGCGGAGGGCATCCTGAGCCCCGCGGGGCTGCAGACGCTCACGGTGGTGGACCTGGGGGCACAGATTCAAGCGGGCCTGGGCATCCACGTGGACGACGTGCAGGCGAGCGAGGTGGTGCTGGTGACGGTGATGCCGGATGACTCCGGGAGCATCTCGCACGCGGGGCACACGAAGACGGTGTGTGACGGGCACAACCTGGTGCTGGACGCGCTGCTGGCGAGCCAGCAGAAGGACGGCGTGCTGTTCCACACGCGCTACCTGAATGGACACGTGCTCAACCCGTTCCGGCCGCTGGAGGACGTGGTGCGGATGCACAGCAAGAACTACTCGGCGGACCAGGGGACGCCGCTGTACGACCAGGCGGTGGTGCTGCTGGGCACGGTGCTGGCGAAGGCGCAGGAGTTCAGCGGCAACGGGGTGCCGGTGCGCACGGTGACGCTGCTCATCACGGACGGCGCGGATGCGGGCTCGCGGAAGGCGCGGGCGAAGGACGTGGCGGCGCTGGTGAAGGACCTGCACCGGGTGGAGAACCACATCGTCGCGGCGATGGGCATCGACGATGGGGTGACGGACTTCCGGCGCGTGTTCCAGGAGATGGGCATCGCGGACCGGTGGATCCTGACGCCCGGACAGAGCGCCCAGGAGATCCGCGCCGCGTTCCAGGTGTTCAGCCAGTCCGCCGTGCGCGTCAGCCAGGGCGCGGCCAGCTTCAGCCGCACGGCGCTGGGCGGCTTCGGGGCCTGAAGGCCCGGCGTCACGCCCGGAGGAAGCCTCCGAGCAGCTCGCGGACCTCCTCGGGACGCTCGTCGGTCACCCAGTGGCCGGTGTCCCGGAGGATGTGGGGCTCGACCTGCTTCGCCACCGCGCGCGCCTGCGCGACGAGCGGTTCGCCCAGGGACTTGTCACCGCCGATGACCATCACGGGCATGGGGAGCTTGTTCCGGGCGAGCTCCCGGAAGGCCTTCTTGTCCTGGTCGAAGGCCTGGAAGTAGCTCCACGTCGAGTGGAGCCGGCCCGGGGCCGCGTAGGCCTCCGTGTACGCCTGCCGTTCCGCTTCGCCCACGGCCTTGGGGTTGGCGGCGAAGTCGGTCCAGAAGTGGTCGAGGTAGATGCGCTCGCGCCCCTGCACCAGCTTCTCCGCGGTGGCGCCGTTGAAGGTGAAGTGCCACACGTCGCGGCTGCTCATGACCTGGTCGGACCAGGGCTCGATGCCCGGCAGGAACGCGTCCAGGAGGGCCAGGCGTTCGACCTCGTCGGGGAACAGGGCGGCGTAGGCGTAGGCGACCATCAGCCCGATGTCGTGGCCCACGACGGAGACCTTGTCGAAGCCGAGCTGCTTCACCAGCGCGCGCATGTCGCGGGCCATCGTCTCCTTGTCATAGCCCCGCGCGGGGGCGGCGGAGGCCCCCGCGCCTCGCAGGTCCGGGATGAGCACGGTGTGCTGCTTCGCGAGCTCCGGCGCCAGGCGCCACCACATGAGGTGCGTCTGCGTGTAGCCGTGCAGCAGCAGGACGGGGCTGCCCTTGCCGCCGATGACGAAGTGGATCCGCGTGCCGTTGACGTCCTCGTCGCCTTCGCGGAAGCCCTCCGGGAAGAAGGGACGGACGGTGCTCGGCTGCTGGCGTGTCATGGGCGCCTCCTCGCGGGAGCGGGTTCACGCCTCAGGGTGTGCATGCCCCGTGTGCGTGAGGCGCCAGGTCGAGCGGGGAGTCCGGCGCTCGGGTCCCCGGAACCCTCAGGCGTCCTGGGGCGGGAGCAGGCGGGACTGGATGAACTCCAGGTACTTCGCGTCGTCGCCTTCGAAGAGCTCCTCGCCTCCGCCCATGAAGGCGCGGGCGAGCTCGTCGGCGGCGCGGGCTTCGTCGCCCAGCTCCAGGGCGCACTGGCCGAGCCGCAGGTGGACGAAGGGATTGCCGAGCCCCCCGGGGGAGTGGACGGCTTCGCGGAAGTGCTCGCGGCAATCCTCGAAGCGTTCGAGCTGGAAGTACATGTCGCCGATGGCGGCGCGCACCCAGGTGTTCTGCTGATGCTCGCGGGTGGGGTCGGGGATCAGGGCGAGGGCGGCCGTGAAGTGTTTCAGGGCCTGCTCGAAGTCGCCTTGTCCCGCGGCCGTGTCTCCCTGGGCGCAGAGGTCGGTGATGCGCTGGTGGGTCTCATCCGATATCGACGTCATCCGTGCTCCGGGGACCGGGGGACATTTAGATGACACGTCTTGGGTGGAGACGCTACTTGGGCACGAAACCGTGGGGACGCGCTGGCTGCTGGCTGATGCTGCTGGTGTTCTGGGCGGGCTGCGCCAGCGGACCCTCGGTGCGGCTGCGCACGGAGCAGGGGACGCGGACGTACGCGCCGGCCACGTGGGACCGGAGGGTGCCGGTCAGCGCTCGGGAGTTCGAGGAGGCGCTGACGCGGCTGGTGCTGGAGGTGCCACTGACGGTGCGGGCGCAGAAGGTGGTGCGCGCGGTGGCGAAGAAGGGGGCGCAGTTGGACCTGGGGTTCGGGTTCCTGCTGCGGGACGGGTACGGACGGTGGTGCCGGGCGCATGAGGCTTCGAGGGACTGTCTGTCCTTGTTGGAGGACGGCGCGGGCTTCGGTGCGCTGGACCGGCTGACGCTCGCGGTGGGCATGTCGCTGGACCCCTTGCGCGCGAGCACTGGGGCCGCGCTGCGGGACACGCTGAACCCGGAGTTCTTCGTGTCCGTGGTCTCGGGAGCGATTGCGTCCTGGGTGGTGCTGGCGGCGGCACCGGAGCCCGTGTTCACCAAGGCCGCGGCGGTGATTGCCGCTGTGTTCCTGGCGTACGTGGGCGTGCAGTCGTTCCTCGCGGTGGTGCGCGCGTGCGGTGCGCTGAAGGAAGCGACGGACCGGGCCCGGACGTTCCAGGAGCTGGAGGAGGCGGCGGAGGTCTTCGCGCAAGCACTGGGGCCAGAGGTGGCGCGCGTCTTCGTGCTCGCGGTGACGGTGCTGGTGAGTCACGGCGTGACGATGGGACTGTCATCCGCGCTCGCGGGGATGCCGCGCTTCCCGGACGCGGTGCGGCTGGGCTCGACACAGGCGGGCTTCAACCCGGCACGCGTGCTGGACGTGAGCGCGGTGGCGGTGGTGGACGGCGTGGTGGAGGTGACGCTCGCGTCCACGGCGCTGGCCATGGCCACGATGGGCCCGCCTCCTCCGAATAGCCCAGGAGGCCCGGGCAAGTGGGTGCAGGTGAATGAATCGATGTCCGACCGCGCCCGCGACTATCAGGCTCAGGTGACGGGAGCCCCGAAGGGCTCCGCGTATCGGGTCAAGCGAGGGGACGAGGAGGTCGACTTCGACGGCTATGACCTGGATGAGAACGTTCTGCTGGACGCCAAGGGCCATGGCTACGAGCAGTTCTTCGGAAAGGACCTCCATCCGAAGAAGTTCTTCGAGGGTGTTACGCCCCTGCTGGAGCAGGCGAAACGGCAGTTGCGTGCGGCGGGCGGTACACCTGTTCGATGGGTGGTTGCCGAGGAGAAATTCGCGGACGCATTGCGTGCCCTCTTCAAGGACCAACGCATTAAGGTGGAAGTGCGTTACCTCCGTCCCACTCGATGAACACCGCGGATCAAATGCCGGACACGTACTACGTCGGGGCTTACTGGTTGGCGCGGCACGAGTCCGACGCATCTTGTGCCAGTAGAGCGGGAAGGTTGTTTGAGAGCCTGGGCCACCTCGAACCGACGTGGCGCCAGTGGCACGAGACCGGGCGGACCTTCAAGAAAGCCCAGGCACGCCAGTTCCTGACCCACCAGGAGTCCTTCTTGGAGCTGTTCGCCCGGAAGAAGAACCGTGTGGGTGATGGCTTCAGCTACTGGTTGTGGACGGGCCCGAACCCGGATGAAACAACCTCTGTCAATGGCTTCTGCGGCTCCGCGGACGCTGTGCCGACTTCGGTCTGTGTCGTCGATCCTCCTTCTCGCGGTGAAGTGGCCGAACGCGTACTGACCACACCCATCCTGCGCGAGGTGCTCCGTGCCGTGGTGCGCTGTTGGGAGCCAGCCTGGGGCGTCGTTGCATCCCGGCAGTACCGGGACGAGGTGTCGCCTTCCTCGTCAGGGGACGTGGGCACCTTCGTGGGCTGGATGACCTACTTCTCCCGGCAATGGGGAGAGGTTCCGCCGCTCCCTGCCCCTGTGCGCGTCGAACCCGTGGAGGACCTTGGGACCCTGGTGATCCTTACGGAGGAACGCTTCACGGTGACGAACCCGGAGCACGTCCGGCTGGCCACGGAGGTGCACCAGGTTCTCGATGCCGCCGGTCTACTGCGCCCCTTGTGAGGACTCCGTCAGTGCCTGAGCTTCCTACCAGGCTTCTGTGGCGCTGCTCCGGAGTGGCCTCCGGGTTGGAGTGGAGGCAGGGTTTGAGCAAAACGCCGTGGGGACGGGCTGGCTGTTGGCTGATGCTGCTGGTGTTCTGGGTGGGCTGCGCCAGCGGACCCACGGTGCGGCTGCGCACGGAGCAGGGGACGCGGACGTACGCGCCGGCCACGTGGGACCGGCGGGTGCCGGTCAGTGCTCGGGAGTTCGAGGAAGCGCTGACGCGGCTGGTGCTGCAGGTGCCACTGACGGTGCGGGCGCCGAAGGTGGTGCGCGCGGTCGCGAAGAAGGGGGCGCAGTTGGACCTGGGGTTCGGGTTCCTGCTGCGGGACGGGTACGGGCGGTGGTGCCGGGCGCATGAGGCTTCGAGGGACTGTCTGTCCTTGCTGGAGGACGGCGCGGGCTTCGGTGCGCTGGACCGGCTGACGCTCGCGGTGGGCATGTCGCTGGACCCCTTGCGCGCG
>NZ_JAIQDE010000054.1 GCF_020037015.1 Corallococcus sp. AS-1-6
CTTCTTGCGATGTCACCCCACCTCTATGCGGCTCGTAGGACTGCTTATTCCGCGCAGACCTCCTGTCGGACAGGTTTGGAGGCTCCTGGCCCGGGGGCTGCTGGTTCATTCGGGCTGCGGGAAGTTGTCCGACTGCCGGGCAGGTTTGGGACAGCATGGCGGTCCGGGGCTGTGGGGCCGTGCCCCCTGGGTTCTGAAGCCGGGCCTGCTTTCGCGGTATGACGGCGCCGATGACGGAGCCCCGGGCCTTGCGGTGGGGGCTGGGTGTCGTCCTGGGCGTGCTCGCACTCCAGGCCTCGCGCCTCGCACTGCACAAGGCATTCAGCATCGATGAGTTCCAGTACGCCCATGCCGCATGGCTCATGGCTCATGGGCAGGTGCCCTACCTCGACTTCTTCGAGGTGCACTTTCCTCTCGTGTACCAACTGCTGGCACCGTTGCTCCGGCTGCTCGGAGATGATCCGCGCCACGTCATCGCGCTTCGGGCGGCTATGCTCGTGCCGCTCGCGGGGGCGTGTGTCTCCGTGTTCCTCCTCAACCGGCGGGAAGGCCGCATCGCCTCGCACCTGGCGCCGGTGCTGTTGCTCTGCTCTCCGGGCTTCCTCCACTTCGCCACAGAGGTGCGTCCGGATGCCCTCACCGCCGCGCTCTTCCTGGGGGCACTCGCCGCGCTGGCCGTGCAGCCCGGCTCGGTCCTTTCGTCGTTCCTGGCGGGTGCGTTGCTCGTCGCCTCCGCGTGGGGCTCCCAGAAAGCAATCTTCTTCGGCGGGCTAGTGGCCGTGGTGCTCCTGGCGGACCTCTTGCCTCGCAGGAATGCTTCTCCCGCGCTCATCGCCGCGCCTCGCGCCTTCTTCGCGGGCATCGCCGCCGCGACGGGCGCGGTGGCCGCCTACCTCACGGTGACGGGCTCGTGGGGCGCATGGTGGCGGTGGTGCTTCGTCTGGGCTTCCGAACACCAGCGCCACTACCCGGGCTTCTCGTGGCGCGAATACCTGGTGCCGGCCCTGGGGGCGCAACCCGCGTTCTTCCTCCTCGCCGCCGTCGGATTCGTCTCCACGTTCCTCCGCTTGCGGAAGCACCCGCGGACTCCCGACCTGCTCCTGTTCGTGGCCGTGCCCGCGACCTTCGGCGCCTATGCGCTCCAGCGCGCGCCGTTCCCGTACAGCCTGTTGCCCTTTCTGGGCGTGCTCGCGCCCTTCGCAGCGCGCGGCGTCCTGGGAGTGCTCTCTGGGTTGCGCACTCCCGCGGTGCGGACCGTGGGGCTTGCCGGGCTGGGCGGCCTGTTTGTCGTCCAGGCCGCGCGGGTGGAGGCCTTGCTGGACGATGGCGGCAATGCCCGGCAGCGCGAGGTGCTCGCTCGCATCGCGGCGCTCACGGGGCCGGAGGATGTCGTCTACGACAACTCGGGTGGCTACGTGAGCCGGCCGCACGCTCACTTCTACTTCTACACGGACGCGTATCTGCGCGGTTCACTCGCGGGGCTGCTGTCCGACGAGATGCCCCGGGTGCTCGTGGAGCAGGGCTGTGTGATGCGGGTGGATGACCTGCGGACCTCCGGTCTTCCCCTGGCGCTGCGCCGCTTCCTCGACGCGCACTACCAGCCCTACGACGGTGACCTGTACCTGTGGGGACAGCGCTACCGCGTGCCCTCGGACTCTGGCGCACTGGAGGACCACTTCCTCGCGGTGCGCGCCGACCGCTACTTCGTCCAGCCCGCGAGCACGCTCGACACCGGCGCGCTGTTCATCGACGGCGAGCGCATCACCACGCCTGAGTTCGCGCTGTCCCGGGGCACGCACACCCTTCGCTATGAAGGGCGTGCCGAGTCCTTCCAGCTCCTGTGGCTGCCTCGCGACGCGAAGCGCTGGACGCCACGGCCCGGGGCACCGTCCACGTACTCGCGCCTGTTCTGAGCGCGCGCCGAGAGCAGGCGAGCCCGCGTGGGGACCGCCTTCCGGGATGACGGCACTGTCGTCCTGGCGGTCCGCCGTGGCGCCTCCATCCTGAAATCAGCCGTGGAGCCCGGCTCCGGGTCGAACTTCCCTGCGCGAGGGTGATTCCTACTGTGCGTGGGCAGGATGTTCGCAGGGGACGTTGACGTGGCTGGTGATGAATCGGGGCGGAAGCGGAACCGTGCGCCCGTTGCCTCCCAGGGCGTGATGTCGCTCCTGGAGCGCTGGGTCTCCGACCTCGAACGGGATGATGCCCCGGAGCCACGTCCGCACGGCCCCGGCGCTTCTCCGCGTACCGGAGCGGATCCTCAGGGGGCCCCTGGCCCTGGCGGACGGATGCCGCAAGGGCGGCCTTCACGCCCGGGCGCCAGCTCACGCGCCGACTCCATGCCTTCCTCCCGGAGGACTCACGCCTCCGCTTCCTCCCGCGAGGAGCGCCGACCCGAAACAGTAGCGCTCAGCGAACGGGACGTTCGCGCCGGCTCCGTTCGCGCGGCGCGCCAGACGCGCCATTCAGATGCGGAGCGGCCCGGCGAGCAGGAGACTCGCGTCGGCTCCGTCCGTGCGGACCGCGAGGAGCGCCACCCGGAAGCGGCTCCACGCGGTGATTTGGAGCCCCGCACGCCTGCGCCATCGGAGCGGGCGAACCGTGAGGCGAACCGCCACTCACGCACTGGCTCGGATGTGCTCAGGGAGCCCGAGGCGAAGCCCGTTCGTGCACCTCGACGGGTCAACCGCTACGCGCGCGCCGGAGCGGACCCATTCAGGGAGGCCGAACCGGCGCCACGGGAGGAGAACCTCCACCTCCGCTCCGACGTGAAGCCCTACACCGAACCTCCACCGAGCGAAGCGGAAGCCCGGGTCTCGCCCTTCCGCGCGGTCCGCGACGAAATCCGCCTCCAGGGACCGGTGGTCACCTTCCCGGATGGCGCGCGGCTTGTCTTGATGAACGACGGTGGCAGGCCCATCCACCGCGGCACCGTCGCGGCGCGCGGGCCCGTGCGCGCCTTCTCGCAAGGAACTCATGAAGTCCGGCCTCACGGCGCCCCAGACCCGCGCGCTCTGGGCGTCGGGTCACACGGAGGCGCGGCTCCTGGCCACCATGATGGTGGATGCGCCCGCGATGCCCTGGAAGGAACTGGATGCCTGGGCGAAGGGGCTGGACTGGCACACGCTCACGGACGTCTTCGTGACGAACGTGGTGCTGCGCTCACCGCACGCGGCGAAAGCGCTGACGTGGGCACAGTCGAAGTCCGAATGGGTGGGCGGGCAGGGTGGCAGCGCCTCGCCGCGCTCCTCATGAAGACAGAGGTGCTCGCGACGGCGAAGCGGCTGGGCAAGGTGGAGGTGGCCCACGGCGACACGGCCTGCGAGACGCCGGATGCCGCTCAGTCCATCCAGAAGGTCCAGGCCTGGAAGGAGGCGAAGGCCCGCAAGACCGCGACCTCCAAGCGCACGCGGGCCCGGGCCTGAACGCGGCCCGGGCGCACGGCACGGCTTCAGCGGCTCAGTTCTTCACGCACGCGGCCTGGCCTCCCGCGTCCTTGTATGCCTTCACGCGCTTCACCAGGTTGCCGCCGTCCGTCTCCGGCGTGGTCTGCTCGTAGTTGCCCGCGCCGAAGAGCATGCCCACGCCGCCCGCGGCGGCCACT
Organism: Corallococcus sp. AS-1-6; assembly: GCF_020037015.1. Classification (GTDB taxonomy): domain Bacteria; phylum Myxococcota; class Myxococcia; order Myxococcales; family Myxococcaceae; genus Corallococcus. Next base: position 3,605 of record NZ_JAIQDE010000054.1, read on the forward strand.
TCACCCGGGTGCGTGAGGAAGTAGTCCACGCGGTTGTCGCGCCACTTCTGGTTGGTGTTGGGCAGGGACATGTTGCCCACCGGCAACTGCCACCAGATGTGTGGCTTGCCCAGCCGCGTGGACACCGCCTTCGCCCAGGTGAAGGCCTGCTGGAAGTGCGGCAGCTTGCGGTTCTCCGGATCCCACCAGACCGCGCTGCCCGTCGTCTGCTGGTACCAGCCCGCGTCGCGGTCGGACGCCTCCACCGTGACGAAGTCCGTGTCGCCCGCGCCCACCGACAGGAGGAAGTCCGCGACCTTGTTCGCCTCGCCCGCCACGTCGAACGACGGGTCCGTGTTGCCCGACACGTCCGTCTTCGTCGCCCACGCGCTCGCGTGCAGGCCCACCTTCGCGTTGGGCGCGTACTTGCGCGCCATGGAAATCATGCACCGGCCCAGCCCCGCGGCGTTGTTCTCCTGGGTGCCGCAGTCCGTGGGGTTCGCCGCCTTCACCGCGACCGGCGTGGAGGTCGCCTTGCCGTCCTTGGGGAAGAACTGGAGGTAGGCCCACATGTCCGGCTCAATCTGGAGCAGCGCCTTCTCCTGGCCCACCTGCTTCAAGAGGAAGCGCCAGTCCGCGAGGTAGCGCCCCAGGAACGCCGCGTCGTTGAGCGCCTTCAACTGCTCCTCGCCCTCCGTGTAGCCGCTGGCCTGGAAGGCTTCGTAGTAGGTGATGAAGGGGAGCTGGCCGTTCGCCTGCGCGGACTTGATGAAGTCGCGCACGTAGGCGCCGGGCGGCTCCTGGTCGTACTGCCAGCAGCCCCACCACGCGCAGCCGGCGCTGTTGGAGCACGACACGCCGCCGGACGTGCACCCGGACGCGCACGACTGGCACGCGTCCTTCGAGTCGAACAGGCCCGCGGCGATGTAGAGGTAGCGCACGTCGAAGGGCGCGGCCTTCGCGGTGGCGTCCTCCATCTGCGCGCCCACCAGCACCGTGCTCTTGCCCAGCGTGGAGAGGAACGCCGCGCCCAGGCACTCCGAGCCGTCGCCCGGCGTCACCCCGGGCCCATCCGTGCCCGGCCCGGGCTCGTCACCCGGCTCACTCGAATCCGAACAGCCCGCCACGGCCAGCAGGCCCGCGGCGAGGAACGGCCAACACTTCCGACGAAAAAGGGCAGGGGTCCTCATGATGTCCAGAACTCTACTCCGCCCTCTCCCCGTGCTGCTGGAGGGTTATTCTCGCGTTTCTGGAAAGTCTTGAGTCATGCTCGCCCCACCGGCTTCCGGCCGGGCTCCCTTTCCCCCCGAGGTGCGCGAGATGAAGCTCCGATGGTGTGTGCTGCTGGTGCCGGCGTTGCTGGCGGCCGGCTGCGGTCCCCTGGATGAGACCCCCGAGCCCGTGGTCGACGAGCTGACCGGGCAGGTGCTCCAGGAGGCGACGACGAAGTACGACATGCACCGCCTGCTGGAGGACTCGGACGTCACGGGCGGCACGGGCATCACGCCGGCCCAGGTGCAGGCGTTCCTCCAGCAGCAGGGCTCGTACCTGGCGGGCTACACGGACCCGGCCTGGGGCAAGACGGCGGCGACGCTCATCGTGGAGCGCTCGCGCGCGTCCAACATCAGCCCGCTCTACATGCTGGCGCGCATCCAGGGCGAGTCCAGCCTCATCCAGAGCGGCACGTCCACCAACCTGAGCAAGGCCACGGGCTGTGGCTGTCCGGACGGCAGCGGCTGTGACGCGCAATACGTGGGCTTCGGCAAGCAGGTGGAGTGCGCGGCGAAGAAGATGCGCGGCTACCTCACGGACCTGGAGGCGGGCCGCGCCACCATCTCCGGCTGGAAGGTGGGGGTGACGAAGTCCACGTCGGACCCGTGCTCGGTGAAGCCGGTGAACAACGCCACCGCTGCGCTCTACACGTACACGCCCTGGGTGGGCGCGTACGCCATCCAGTGCGGCCGCACCACGGTGGGGGGCTCGTCGCTGATGGCGTCCATCTACAACCGCTTCAAGACGGCGTACCCGTGGACGCTCACCGCCGCGGAGGGCTGCTACTCCGGCACGGTGGACGCCGTGGTGCCGGAGGGCTCGTGCGTGCAGAGCTCGTCGGACGCGCTGTGGCGCCAGTGCTCGCAGGGCGTCTTCATTGGCGGCACCACCACGAAGCCGTCCAACTGCAACGTGTCCTTCCCGTACTGCGTCTCCACGCGCCTGGGCCGCGGCGTGCCCGTGCGCACCTGCGTGCAGGCGAGCAGCACCCTGTGGCAGCAGTGCGGCGCGGAGGGCGTGTGGCGGGACGCGCCGGGCGCGGACACCACGGGCGTGGGCCCCATGGGCACCTGCTACGCGACGTACGCGCTGTAGAGCGGCAACACCGCCGCCCGGACGAAGGCGCGTCACGTCCGGGCGGTCAGTATTCCTTGGTCCAGATGAGGTCCAGGCCGCCGGAGCGCGCGTCGCCGTACATGCCTTCCAGGCTCCAGCGCGGGCTGAAGAGGTACTGGAAGCGCACGGCGTTGGCGTTCTCCCCCCGCTGGAGGTTGGCGCCCACGCGGCCGGTGTAGCCCACGTAGATTTTATCCGTCACGTACGTGCCCACCTCCAGCTTGGTGCCGGCGATGCCGCTGTCCCCCGCTTCAATGGAGAGCACGTCCAGGGGCAGCTTCGATGCGATGGCCTTGCGCGCCTCGTTGGCGACGAACGAGCCCACCACGGAGGCGGCCTGCGCGCCCGCGTTCATGGACGCGCCGGAGCCGCGCTCCAGCGTGCGCCGGCCGGTGGCGAGCAGCGTGTAGATTTCCGACTCCGGCAGGGCCGGGTCGCTCGTCGTCTTCAGCGTCACCTCCTTGCCCTGGCCGCGCACGGTGACGAAGACGGTGACGCCCGCGTTCTCGTTGCGGTGCTCGGCGGTGACGTTGATGTACGGCATCAGCACGGGGCCGGTGAAGCGCACCTGGCTGTCGCGCTGCACGTCGAAGCGGCGGCCCAGCACGTCCACGCGCCCCAGCAGCACCTTCACCTCGCCGAACATGCGCGCCTCGTTGGCGTACTCGACGCGGAAGCCCTCGGACAGGCCCAACTGGACGTTGAGGTCCGTGCCGCGCACCCACAGGTTGCGGGGCGCGTTGATGTTCACCCAGAACTGGCGCTGCGGCGCCTCCTCGTCCTCGCCCTCCTCCGCCAGCGCCTCCGCCTCCGCCTGCGACGTGGGGACGCCCGCGCCGCCGCTGCCCACGGTGGGCTCCGGGTTGCCGGGCATGCCGGGCGAGTCCGGCGCGTTGCGCGGGTTCTGCGCCTTCTGCGACGTGGCCACCTGCGTGGGCGCCTTCTCCTTCTTCTTGCGCTTGTCCACCGGCACGCCGTTGCGGACCATCACCACGTCCACGGGGCGCTCCAGGGGCTGCAGGTCCTTGCGCTTGGCCTCCGGCAGCTCGACGTGCGCCTCCGGGATGGACAGGTCGCTGATGTTCACCAGCCGCTCGCTGAGGCTGCCCTTCATGGACAGGTTCAGCGTCAACAGGGCCATGAGCTGGTCCTCCACCACGATGGGCAGGTTCTTGGTGTGGCCCTTGCCCTCCAGCACGAACTCGCCGCTCCTGCCCTGGCGGTTCGCGGTGGCCGTCAGCTCCAGCGAGCCGTTGCCGGACTTCGCGGTGAGCTTCTTGAGCTCGATGCGCTCCTGCGACGCGTTCAGCGCGAGCTGGATGTCGTTGTATTCGCCGAAGCCCATCAGCCCCAGCCGGCCGTCCTTCCACTCCAGGTTGCCCTTGAAGGTGGGCGCGCCCACGGTGCCGCCCAGGTTCGCGTCCGCCTGCATGAGCCCGCCCAGCGAGCGCACGTACGGGGAGATGCCGGAGAGGAACGTCGGGTCGAAGCGGCGCGCGCGCAGCGACAGCTCCACCGGCGCCCGCTCCACCTTCTTCGCGGGCCCCTGCGCGGACTGGAACGCGGGCAGCGACAGGTCCAGCTCCAGGGTGCCGCCCAGCAGCAGCGACCCGCCGCCGGGCGCGGTGAGCATCGCGTCGAAGAGGGACTTCGCCTGGGAGTAGGAGTAGTGCAGCCGCGCCTGGCCCAGCGCCGTCTGAGCGACGCCCAGGTGCTGCATGCCCGCGTTCAGCTCCAGCTCCGGGGCCTCCGGCGTGCCGCGCGCCACCAGCTCCATGGCCAGCACGCCCTGCGGCCCGCGGTTGCCCTGCGCGGGCCGCGCCGCCATGCCGGGAATCTCGTTCAAGGGCACCGGCCCCACGCGGCCCTTCATCCGGAACGGCACGCGGCTGGCCACCTCGCGGTCCTGGAGCGCGGCCAGCGGCGCCAGCACGCGCGCCTCCAGCGTGGCCAGCGGCCCGTGGGGGCGCCGCACGTCCAGGGACAGCTTCACGTCCTCGTTGCCCGCCAGCGCCAGCGCGGTGCCGTTGAGGGGCGGCAGGCCGTTGGCGGTGACGCCCTTCGCCAGCAGCTCCACGCGGCCCAGCGGCGCGAGCGCGGAGCCGTTCACGTCCGCCTTCAGCGTCACCGTGCCGTCCGGCTTGTCCACGCCCTCCGCGCCCTGGAGCAGCTTCAGGGGCAGCTCCGCCACCAGCGCCTCCAGGTGCAGCGGCGCCTCCAATGCCTGCGCGGGCGTGGGCGGCTTCTCGATGACGCCGCCCAGCGTGAAGGGCGTCTTCACCAGGACGTAGGCCTGCGGCGCCACGCCCTTCACGTCCAGCCGCGCGCCCAGCGTGGCGTCGTTCGCGTCGGAGTTCGCGTGCAGCTCGAAGCCCAGCGCCTGCGCGAAGAGGGCCTCCGGCCGGCCGGGGTAGCGCAGGTCCGCGCCCACCACCTTCAGGTCCAGGCGCGGGTCCTTCGCGGAGCCGTTCACCACCAGCGTGCCGGTGACGTGTCCGGAGGGGCCGGGCGGCTGGTTCGCCAGCTTCAGCACCTCCGCGACGTCCAGCCGCTCCAGGTTCACCGTGAGGGACAGGGGCTCGTTGCGCCGGCGCAGCACGCCCTGCACGGGCACGTCGAACTCCGAGGACACGCGCGCCGCGTTCAGCTCCGCGCCCAGCGTGCCGGTGGCGCGGTCCTTCACGTAGCGCGCCTTCACCTGGAGCCCCAGGCCCGCGTAGCCGCGCGCCTTGCCGTCCGACAGCGTGAGGTCCACGTCCGCGTCCGGCCGCGCCATCCGGCCCTTCGCCGCGACGTGGCCGGACAGCGTGCCGCCCAGGCCCAGGTCCTCCGGCACCGCGATGCGCGGCAGCTTCGACAGGTCGAAGGCGCCCAGGTCGATGCGCGCGTCCACGCGCTCGCCGTCCTTCACCGCCGCCAGCTTCAACGTCTGCGGCCCTGACGCGAGCGCCAGCGGCGGCTCCAGCGCGATGCGCCCGCCGCCGAAGGCCAGGTGCGTGGGCTGCTGGAGCGTCCAGGTGGCCTCCGGCCAGGACAGCGAGAAGGCGCGCAGGGCCAGCCCCTCGTTGTCCGCGTCCACCGTGCCCTCCACGCCCAGCGCGAGCTGCGCGTCGCCGTCCACGCGCACGCTGGCCTTCAGCTCGCGGTTCGGGTCGGTGGTGAGCGCCAGGGACAGGTCGCGGAAGGTCCTGCCCGCGGTCCTCAGCTCGCTCACCAGCACGGTGGCGTCGGTGGTGAGCGGACGGGTGACGTCCGGCACGCTCGCCTTCAGCGACAGGTCCTGGATGGCGATGTCGCCGTAATTGAGCGCCACGAAGTTGCCGTCCGCCTTCACCCCCGGCGAGCGCGGCGGCCCCTTCACCTGGAACTCCAGCGAACCGCTGCCGGACATGGGCGGCACGGTGCCGCCGGGCAGCAGCTTGTCCAGCGCCTGCGACAGGAGCTTCAGGTTGCCCGCGGACAGGCTGCCGCGCGCCTCCAGCGCCTTCGCGGTGCCTTCGCCGGACGCGACCAACGCCGCGCCCGGCATCATCACGCGCAGGTTGGCCACGTTGTAGCGGCCGTCCTTCGCGCTGGCCTTCACCTCGATGGGGCCCACCGACTGGCCCCGGAACTCGGACGGCGTCACGGTGAGGGCCACGTCGCCGTCCAGCGTCTCCAGGCTGTCGCCACCGCCGCGCGCCACGAGGTCCGCGGCGATGTTGGTGGGGATGCCGTCCTCCATCAGCTCCGCCAGGTTGACCCCGCGCGCCTTCACGGTGGTCTCCCGGGTGCGCAACGTCTTGAGGTCCACGTCGCCGTCGAGGTCCAGCGTGGCCTTGCCCGCGGAGGCGCCCAGCTTCGCCTTCGCGAGGTCGCCGTCCAGGGACGCGGTGCCCTTCGCTTCAACGGGCACCACCAGCGGGTACGCGGGCACGAAGGCCTTCACCGGCTCGGGCGGCACGGTCAGGCGGCGCAGCTCCACGGCCGCGGCCGTCTCGCCGGTCTGCTTCGCGCCCAGGTCCGCCTCGATGCCCGCGAGCCCCAACCGCGCGTCCACCTGGCGCACCACGTCCCGGCCCTGGCCCTTGAGCACCAGGCGCACGGGCCCCTGGAGCGGGCGGGTGAGGCCGCCCGTGGCCTGCAGGTCCGCGGCGAAGTCCATGTCCGCCAGCGCGTAGTGGCCCTCGCCCTTCGCGCCCAGCTCCTCCAGGCGCACCTGGCGCTCGCCGCCGTCCGGCAGCTCCTGCTGGAAGTCCACGTAGCCGTGGCTGAGCTCGAAGTCCTTGAGGTGGATGCTCAGGGCGCTCTGGCCCTGGGCCGGGGGCTCCTCGGGCTTGGGCTCCCGGGGCTCCAGCGCGCGCATCAGGTTGAGGCCGCGCTCGTCCTGCACCAGGTACAGGCGGGGTGTCTCGATGCGGACCTTGGTCAGGTCCACCCGCTGGCCCAGCAGCGGCGACAGGTGGAGCCGCGCCTCCACGCGGGCGATCTCCGCCGCCAGGTCGCCTTCCGGCGTGTACAGCTTGATGCCGGTGAGGACCGCGCCGTTGAAGTCCAGGTCGAACCCGCCCACCTCCAGCCGGCCGGCGAGCTGCTTGTTCGCCAGCTCCACGCCGAAGCGGGCGATGCGGGCGGACCCGCCGGGGCTGGTGGCGTACACGAGCACGCCCGCCACCAGCAGGATGATGAGCCCCAGGAAACCCAGCAGGCCCCACAACAGCCGCCGTCCCCAGCGCTTGCGCCGGTGGGGCGGGGCGGTGGAGGCGGGGGTCGTGGGGTCGCTCAAAACGCCTCTCCGATGGAGATATGGACCGCGCAGAGCCCTTCCGGGGCACCCGCGTACGCCGCGTCAGCGGACATCGTGGCCTTGTCGAACTTGCGCCCGAAGCCCAGGCATCCACCCGAGGACGGATAGATGTACCCGGGATCGCTGACGGGCAATCCCCGCCCGATGTTCAAGCGCCGGGCCAGGTCCAGCCGGATGGGGCCCACCACCGTGAGGTAGCGCAGGCCGGCGCCCACCGCGTGGTAGTGCTCGGGACCGAACAGCTTGGGGGCGTTCTTGCCGAACAGCGCCTCCGTGCCCACGAGGCCGGAGTCATAGAAGACGGCCAGCATCAGGTTGTCCGTGAGCAGGTAGCGCAGCTCCACGGAGGTCTCGAAGAGGCTGTTGCCGCCCACGGGCACGGTGTCCCAGGAATCCAGGATGGGGTTGCCGTTCGCGTCCAGCAGGAGGTTGCCGTCGTCGTCCTTCTTGTACGTGGGCGCGAGCGGCGTCATGGGGGACAGCCGCTGGCCGTTGAAGCCGCGCATCGCGGTGGCGCCGCCGGAGAAGAAGCGCGTGACGATGGAGCTCTGGCCGCCGCCCGCCGGGTCCAGCGTGCCCGCGCGCACCTTCACCGCGAGAGTCAGGTCCTTCTTGTCTCCAATCGAGTGGTAGTAGCGCAGGTCCGGCAGCAGGCGGACGTAGGTGTACTGCCCGAAGAAGGGGCCGCCGCCCTTCTGGATGGAGAAGCCCACGTAGTAGCCGTCGCGCGGCTCGGTGCGGTCGTCCCGGCGGTCCCAGGCGAACGCCACCTCCAGGAAGCTCAGCGCCTGGACGCACCGCCCCGCGGAGTTCGTGTTCTCACAGCCCAGGATGATGGGCGGGACGCTCTCGTCCAGGCTCACCTGCCCCGTCAGCCGGTAGAACTGCAGGTTGTACGAGGGGAAGACGGAGAAGGACGGGTGGGGCGTCCAGATGACGCCCGTCTTGAGGTAGCCGCCGTAGAACGAATAGGCCTGCTGGAGGCCCTTCTCCGCGGTGACGGACGCCTGCAGGGCCAGGTCGCGGAAGAGGAAGCGCGGCTGCTCGAACTCCGTGGTGAAGGTGAAGACGGGGTCATCATCGGAGCCCGCGTCGTTGCGCAGGCTCGCGAGCACGTTGGGGATGAACGCGTAGCCCAGGCGTCCGCGCAGCGTGAGCCTTCGCAGGCCGCCGCGGAAGTTGCGGTTGGTCCATTCGCCCAGGATGCGGCCCTCCTGCCGCGCGGCGTCCACGCCGATACCGCCGCCCAGCCGCAGCGAGTGGAAGGGCGACTCGCGCACGTCCACCACCACCGGCACCGTGGCGTTCTGCCGGTCCGGCGCGCCGCGGTTCACCTTCACCGCGCCGAAGACGCCCATGCGGAAGACGCGCGCCTGCGCCTCCGCCAGCGCCGCCTCGCTGAAGTAGGCGCCCTTGATGACCGCGCCCTGCGCCTGCTCGATGATGCGGCGGGGCGGCACCTGCGGGTTCGCGTCCGTGGCGATGAAGATGTTGCCGAAGCGGTAGCGCAGGCCCGGGGCGATCTGCAGGTCCACCACGGCCTTCTGCGTGGCCACGTCCACGCGCACCTCGCCGCCCACCTCCGCCTCCGCGTACCCCAGGTCCTTGAGCCGCTGGAGCACCAGGTCCTTCGTCGCGGACCAGGTCTCCTCGCGGAACACGTCGCCGGTCTTCACCGGCAGCTCCTCCAGGATGCGCTCGCGCTCGCGCTGCGAGGGTTGATCCGGCCCCTGGCCCAGCGACTCCAGGCCGTGCGTTTCGACGCGGTCGATGAGGGTGGGCGCGCCCTCGTTGACGACGACCTTGAGGCGCACGGCCTTGTCGCCGTCCGGGATGACCTCGTTGGACTCCACCTGCGCCTGGTAGAAGCCCTCCGCCTGGTAGAAGCGCTCGATGCGGCGCAGGTCCGCCTGCCACGCGTTGGTGTCGAAGTAGTGCGCCTTGCCGAAGGGCCAGAACGCGTACCAGGGCGTGGAGGACGTGAGGATGCGGTCCTTGATGTCCCCGTCGTCCACCTGCTTCGCCCCCTCGATGTCCAGGGACTTCACCTTCGGGCCGGTGGGCGCGTTGGACGTGGTGGCGCACGCCGTCAGCAGCACGGCCAGCGCGAGGGGCACGGCGGAGCGGAGTCGGAGGAGTCGGACGTCGGCCACGTCACGTTTCTTACCGGAAGGCCAGCCCCTGACGCGTTTCGCAATGTTTCTTTGTGCGGAGAATGTCGCATTCCACGACCTCGGGGACGGGGTCAGTGTCCGCCAATCCGCCGGGCTCCTCCGTGGCGCGTGCAACCCGGCCCGGGGTGCGTCAGATTCGGGTCCCTATGGTCCGGCGAATCGCACTCCTGCTGTCGGCCACGCTGGTGCTCGCCACCGGCTGCGGCGTGAGCGAAGACGAAGTGGTCCAACTCAAGGAGGGAGAGAACCTCTCCGACACGCCGTACTGCGGCTCGCTCGGGTGCGCGGATCCGTTCCGCTTCTGCGCGGAGCTGTTCCTGGAGTTCGGCCGCTCGCCGCCCCTGTGCGTCGTGGAGAACATCTGCGACCGGCTGGAGTGCGCCAAGGCGGGCCGCCGCTGCGCCGTGTTCGACGGCTTCCCCGGCCAGGTGAAGTGCATCGAGGACAACGGCCAGCAGTAGGGCGTCCCGCGCCCGGGGCCGCGGCCCCGGGGCGGAAGAGGCCTTCAGGCTAGCGGCGCGACGAGGCGGTGAGCCACGCCAGGCGCTCCGCGGCGTCCTTCGTCTGGGCCTCCGTGAGCAGCGCGTCCGTGTCCTGCGCGATGCGGTAGGCCCAGTTGGCGTCGCCCATGGTGCCGGGCAGGTTGATGCGGTCGCGCGTGCCCAGCACGTCCTGCCACGGCAGCACGCACAGGTCCGAGCCCGCGTTGAGCGCGGCGGCCAGCGTGGCGCGGTGGATGTCCGGGGTGAACTCGCGCGTCACCGCCACGCCCTGGAACTCCGGCCACGCGCGCGCGGCGTTCTGGCGCTCGTCGTCGCGCGCCTGCTCCCACCACTCCGCCTGCGGCTCCGTGTCGTGCGTGCCGGTGGTGACCAGCGACACGGCGGGGAACTGGTGCGGGTCGCGGTAGGTGTTGTCGTCGCGCTCCCAGCGCAGCACGCGGTAGCCGGGCAGCTTCAGGTCCGCCAGGATTTGACGCACGAACGGGGGGATCACGCCCAGGTCCTCGGCGACGATGCCCGCGCCCTCCGACAGGAGCCGGAAGTGCTTCTCACCCTGGCGGCGCCAGGTGGGCTCGTCCCCGGGGACGAAGTAGCCGGTGGGGTTCTTCTCGTCGCGGATCCACTGGCGGAAGTAGCCCACCGCGTGGTCCACGCGGCGCAGGTCGTAGTAGCTGGCAGCCTTGGCCGCGCGCTTCTTCAGCCACGCGTAGTCGTCCTTCTCCATCGCGGCGAAGTCGAAGTAGGGCAGGCCCCAGTCCTGGCCCGTGGCGGAGAAGTCGTCCGGCGGCACGCCCAGGCGCGCGTCGCGGCGCAGGATGTCCGGGTGGGCCCAGCAGTCGGAGCTGTCCTGCCCGATGATGAAGGGCTCGTCCCCGCACAGCAGCACGTCCTTCGCCTTCGCCTGCGCGCGGACCTGGTTCCACTGCGCCTCCGCCAGCCACTGGAGCCAGGCGTGGTAGCGCACGCGGCGCTCCAGGCCCTGCTCCTGGATGGCGCGCAGCGCGTCCGGCTGGCGCGTGCGCAGCCCCTCCGGCCACTGCCACCAGGGGCGGCGGTCCTCCTTCTCGCTGATGGCGGTGAAGAGCGCGTAGCTCTCCAGCCACTCGCCCTGCGCCTCGCGCCACTTCTGGAACTCCTGGGCGCGCGCCGTGCGCGGGGTCCACTCGTGCTGCTCGAAGTGGTCGAACGCGCGCGCGAACGCGGCGTCCTTCAGCGGGAACACCAGGTCGTAGCGCACGCGCGCCGCGGCGCGGGCCTCCGCCAACTGCTGCTTCTGCGCGTCGCCGAGCGCGCCCTCGCCGCCGGTGGCCTGGAACTCCGGCACCTGGTTCAGGTCGATGAAGAGCGGGTTCAGGCCGAACGCGGACCGCGTGGCGTACGGGCTGGGGTCGCCGGGCGCGGTGGGCAGGAGCGGCAGCACCATCAGCATCCGCTGACGCGCGGCCTTCATCCAGGAGAAGAGTCCGTCCAGGGCACCGAAGTCACCGATGCCGAAGTCCGTTCGCGAGCGCAGGGAGAAGAGAGGCAGCAGGAGACCGGAGAGCCGGCCAGGAGTGGACATGGTGCGTCGCAATCTGCCCCAGCCCCGCCCCGGTGTGAACTGCTGTCGAGACGCGGTGCATGCGCGCCTGCCTGTCAGCCGTTGGGATACAGCGGCGTTGAACCTCCGGCCGATGCAACCGCTCAGTGGTTGACGGAGCGCACCCGAAGCGGGAAGGACCCCCCTCGTGAAACGACTGCCCCTGTCCTTCTACGCCCGGCCCACCCTGGAGGTGGCGCGCGACCTGCTGGGCACCCTGCTGGTGGTGGACGGCGTCCGGGGCCGGCGCGTGGGCCGCATCGTGGAGGTCGAGGCCTACCTGGGCGAGCATGACCTGGCGTGCCACTCGTCCAAGGGCCGCACGCCGCGCACGGAGGTGATGTTCGGGCCGGCGGGGCGCTCGTACGTCTACCTCATCTATGGAATGCACCACTGCTTCAACGTGGTGACGGACGCGCCTGGGGTGGCGGCGGCGGTGCTCGTGCGGGGCATGGAGCCCGTGGAGGGCATCCCGCCCGGCGAGCGGACGGACGGGCCGGGGAGGCTGTGCCGGGTGATGGGGGTGAACCTGAACCACAACGGGCTCACGCTGGACTCGGAGGGGCTGCACCTTTTGCCGGGGACGCCGGTGCCGGACGCGCGCGTGGAGCGGGGCCCCCGCATCGGCGTGGAGTACGCCGGGGCGTGGGCCGCTGAACCCTTGCGGCTGTGGGACCGGGACAGTGGACACGTCAGCCGCTTCGTCTCCCGGCGGCCTCGCCGTCGTCCTTGACGCGGAACGTTCTGGCTGGTTGGGTGGAAGACGCCATGTCCCAAGAGGCTCCCCAGGAAGAAGACCGGCAGGAAGAAGACCGGCGGCTCCTGACGCGGGCCCAGGACGGTGACGTGTCCGCCTTCGAGGCCCTGGTGGGTCTGCACCAGGACCGGGTCTACGGCCTGGCGCTGCGGATGACGCGCTCGGAGGCGGACGCGGCGGAAATCACCCAGGACACCTTCCTGTCCGCCTACCAACACCTGAAGGACTTCCGGGGCGAGGCGGCCTTCGGCTCCTGGGTGCACCGCATCGCGGCCAACCACGCCCTCATGCGCCTGCGTCACCGCCGGGTGGCCCAGGCGGCCGAGGCGGAGCTCCAGGCCCCTGAATTCACGGAGCGTGGCACCCTGGCGGACTACCCCGTCACGGACTGGAGCCGGGACGCCGAGGAGAAGGCGCTGGACGCGGAGCTGGGGCAGGCCATCCAGCAGGCGGCCGACCGGCTGCCGGAGGGCTACCGGGAAGTCTTCCTCTTGAAAGACGTGGACGGCCTCAGCTACGAACAGATCGCAGAAGTGACGGGGGATTCCATCCCCGCCATCAAGAGCCGCCTGCACCGGGCACGGCTCGCGCTGCGAGAGGCCATCGACCTGTTCTACAACCGGGACAATCGCGGGGTGTGAAACCCCCAGGGCGCCTCGGCATCTTCGAACTGGAACGAGGGGAGCCGCAGCCAGCCGAGGTTCGGATGTATACCTGCAAAGATTCCATCAACCTCCTGCTGGAATTCCTCGAAGGCGAAATGCCCGAGGAGGAGGCGCGGCACCTGCAGGAGCACCTGTCGGGCTGCAAGCCCTGCGAGGAATTCCTCAGCACCTATCGGGCGACGCCCGGCCTCTGCAAGCGCGCCATGGCGCTGAAGATGCCCCGGGAGGTGTCGGCGAAGCTGACCGAGTTCCTGCGCTCGAAGATCAAGTCCTGCTCGTGAACCTGAAACAACTGTCGCTGCCGGAGCTGGAAGCGGCGCTCGCGCCGGCCCAGCCGTCCGCGACCGCGGTGCGCAAGGTGTTCGCGGGCGTCTTCGCCCACGCCCGTCCCACGGTGGAGGCCGTCGCGCTGGCGCCCCAGGTGCCGCGCCGTGTCGCGGACCTGCTCCGCGCCCAGGCGGAGATGCCGTCCCTGAAGGTCGTCGAGCGGCGGCAGGCGGAAGACGGCTTCGTGAAGTACCTCTTCGAGTCGCCGCTGGGCGGCCGCATCGAGGCGGTGCGCATCCCCATCTTCGAGGAGAAGTACGTCGTCTGCGTGTCCAGCCAGGTGGGCTGCGCGCTGGCGTGCGACTTCTGCATGACGGGCAAGCTCGGCTTCCAGCGCAACCTCCAGACCTGGGAGATTTTGGACCAGGTGATGCAGGTGCGCGCGGAGGCGGACCGGCGCGTGGGCGGCGTGGTGTTCATGGGGATGGGCGAGCCGCTGCTCAACTACAAGGAGACCATCCGCGCGGCGCAGATTTTGTCGCACCCGGCCGGGTTCTCCATCTCCGGCACGGCCATCACGTTCTCCACCGCGGGGCACGTCCCGGCCATCCGGCGCTACACGCGCGAAGGGCACCCGTTCCGTCTGGCGTTCAGCGTGACGAGCGCCATCCCGGAGAAGCGCGCGAAGGTGCTCCCCATCGAGAAGACGCACCCGCTGCCGGAGCTCATTCAAGCCATCCGCGAGTACAGCGAGGCGCGGCGCGAGCGGGCGATGATCGCCTACGTGGCCATCCAGGGCTTCAACCTGGAGCGCGAGGACGCGGAGGCGCTGAAGGCGGCGTTCGAGGGCATCCCCATCAAGGTGGACCTCATCGACGTGACGGATCCGACGGGCAAGTACCTGCCGCCCACGGCGGAGGAGCTGAGCGCGTTCCGGGACCACCTTCAGATTCTGAAGGCGCCCATCGCGCGGCGCTACTCGGGCGGCAAGGAGATTGGCGCGGCGTGCGGCACGCTGGCGGCCAGCCAGTACGGCGGCACGGTGCTGCCGACGCCCGCGGCTTCACCCCGGCAGGCCTGAGGTCCGCTCCCTCCGGGCCGCGTGCCCGGCGGCGGGAGGCGAGGACTCGCGGCTTCGCGCGGGGTTCGTGATTTCGACGGCAAGAACCGGAGCGCGGGCCCCGGGCTCGTGGCGCTACGAGGACCGTGCGCCGCGTGAGAGGGCCCCGCGCGCGCGACCTCACGAGCGGGCCCGTGTCCGGAGCGCTGTCGGATGACGCATCGATTGGAAGGGAAGGTCGCCCTGGTGACGGGGGCGGGTTCAGGGATTGGCCGTGCGACGGCGCTCGCGTTGGCCCGGGAGGGGGCGCGGGTGGTGGCGGCTGGCAGACGGACCGGGCCGCTCGAGGACACGGCGCGCATGGCGGCGGAGGCGGGAGGGCGGGTGGTGGCCCGCGCCGCGGACGTGACGAAGGAGGGCGACGTCGAGGCCCTGGTCCACTTCACGCTGGAGACGTTCGGGAGGCTCGACGTGGGCGTCAACGCGGCGGGGGGCACGTTCGGCGGGGGGCCCACGCACACGTTGGACACGGCCTCGTTCCGGGACTGGATCGACGGGTACCTGGTGAGCGCGTTCCTGTCGACGAAGCACGAGGTGGGCGCGATGTTGAAGTCGGGCGGGGGGAGCGTCATCAACATCGGGACCTTCGTGGGGCACACGAAGGCGATGCCCGGGACATCCGGCTACGCCGCCGCGAAGACGGGCCTCATCGGGCTCACGCGCACCGTCGCGGCCGAGTACGCCCCACAGGGCATCCGCGCGAACGTGCTCGTCTCCGGCGGCGCGGACACGCCCATGTTCCGGAGCTGGAACGCCTCCGGGGAGCAGCGCGCCGCCGCCGCCAGGCTGCACGCGCTCCAGCGCGTCGCGGACCCGGAGGAGATCGCCAACGCGGCCGTCTTCCTCGCGAGCGGGGAGGCGTCGTTCGTCACGGGGAGCGTCCTGACGGTGGATGGCGGGCTCTCGCTCGTCTGACGCCAGCGGTGGGTGGACCGGCTCGTACGTGTCGACCTCCGCGCGCGGGGAAGGCGTAGGGCTTGTCCGGGAGTCGGCGGCCTCCCGTCCCGCGAGCGGTTTCGCTCGCCTTGGGCCCGGCATGGGACCCATGCCTCTGGCCCGTGCGCGGGGAACAGGAGGTCAGGCTTCCTCCGGGAGGTGGAGCCCCGGAGTCCCGGCCCGTCCGTGTTCACCGCCGCGCGTGGGGTAGCGAACATGGGTTCCGCCGGGCGGGGAGACGACTTAAGTCTCGCGCGAGGGCTTCCGGCCCTGGAGGTCATCGCGCGGATGTGGATCGAGCACGTCGACAAGCTGATTGGGACGCTGGGGCCGCTCGGGTTCCTGGTGCTCGGCGTGGCGGCGATGCTGGAGTACGTGGTGCCGCCGTTTCCCGGGGACACCATCGTGCTCATGGGCGGCGTCTACGCCGTGCGCGGGGAGAAGCCCTGGTGGCTGGTGCTCGCGGTGGTGACGGCGGGCAGCGTGATGGGCGCGTTCATCAACTACTCCGTGGGCAAGTGGTTGGCGAAGCGCTTCGAGGCGCAGCCGGGGCGCTCCTTCTTCGGCCTCACGCACGCGCGGCTGGAGCAGGTGCAGGCGCGGATGCGGCATGCGGGGCCGTGGCTGCTGCTGGTGAACCGGTTCCTGCCGGGCATCCGGGGCGTCATCTTCATCGCGGCGGGAGCGGCGCGGATGCCGCGCTTCAACGCGCTGGTGCTGGGAGCCATCTCCGCGCTCGCGCACAGCGGGCTCATCCTGGCGCTGGGCATGGCGGTGGGCGGCAACCTGGAGCGGCTGACGGTGCTGGTGTCGCGCTACCAGTACGCGGTCATCGGGCTGCTCGTGGTGGCGGCGCTGGGGTTCGGCGTGCGGGCGCTGACGCGGCGGCGTGAGTCCGCCGTGGAACCCTAGCGGGCCCGGCCGGGCAGGGAAGTGTGCGGGGACGACCCGCCAGGGTGGGCGCACGTTGCGCCGGCCCGGGGTGGCGCGGTTGAGTCAGGGGCATGTTCCGCGCCCGTGCTCGCTGGTGGCTGCTCCTGGTGCTCGTCCTGGTGGGAGGGTGCCGCTGTGGCGACGACCCCAACGTGGGCGGTGCGAGCGCCAGCTTCCGGCCGCAGGCCGAGGTCGTGGACTTCGGCCGGGTGCTGGAGGGCACGCAGGTGCGCCGTTCGCTGACGCTGGTGGCCACCGGCCGCGCGGGCGTCACGGTGGACGCGGTGACGGACGCGCCCTTCTTCGTCGTCGTGTCCCAGATTGTCGTCGGAGGCAGCGGCACGGGCACGGTGGACATCCTGTTCTCCGCGGGCAACACGCCGGTGGAGGGGGAGCTGGTGCTCACCGCGGGGCGCACCACGACGAAGGTGAAGCTCACCGGAGTGGGCGTGCGTCCGCTGGCATGCGTGCCGCAGGGCGAGTGTCGCGACTCACGCTTCGACCTGGACTCCGGCCAGTGCATCGAGTCCCCGCTGGACGACGGCGCGTCATGCATCCCGAGCAGCCGTTGCCAGGAGAACGGCCGCTGCCAGGCGGGCGTCTGCGTGGGGCAGCCGCGCACGTGCGATGACGACAACCCGTGCACGGTGGACAGTTGTTCACCGACGCAGGGCTGCGTGACGGCGAGCGTCGCGTGCCCGGCGTCGAGCGACCCGTGCAAGGTGGGCGTGTGCGACCGCAACTCGGGTTGCCAGGAGGTGGACGTGGCGGACTTCAGCCCCTGCGGCGCGGTGAGCTGCAAGGCGGCGCGGGTCTGCTTCAGCGGCACGTGCCGGACGGTGACGCCGCCGGACGGCTTCGTCTGCGCGCCGGCCACGCCCTGCCAGGGGGAAGGCAAGTGCAGCGCGGGCGAGTGCATGCGCCCGGACGCGGGAGACCTGGAGTCCGAATTCAGCGCGGAGCTGGGCGGGACGCCCATCGCGGAGGACGGCGGGCCGGTCCTGCTGGTGGATGACGGGACGGTCTACGCGTCGGTGTGCGGTGAGGACGGGGGCTGCTGGCTCGCCGCGTACACGGAGAGCGGACTGCTGCGCTACGAATCGCCCTACGGGGACGGAGGCGCGAGGACGCTGCTAGCGGCATCGGACGCGGGAGTGGTGGTGCTCGCGCCGGAAGCGCTGGAGGCGTACGCGCCGCGAGGCGCGGGCGAGCTTCGCTGGCGCACGTCGCTGGCGTTCGCCGATGCGGCGCCGGATGGAGAAACACCGGAGGGCGTGCGCGAAGCAACGGGCGCGGGCGAGCTGGGCTGGCGCACGTCGCGGGCGTTCGCCGGTGCGGCGCCGGATGGAGAAACACCGGAGGGCGTGCGCGAAGCAACGGGCGCGGGCGAGCTGGGCTGGCGCATGTCGCGGGCATTCGCCGATGCGGCGCTGGATGGAGGAACGCCGGAGGGCGTGCCCGGAACAACGGGAGCGGGCCGGGTGGCGCTCACGAAGGACGGGGACGTGCTGACGTACGTCACGTGGAGCGAAGACGCGGGCACGGAGCTGCTGCGTTCCCGGCTGGTGTTGCTGAGCGCGGACGAGGGCGTGCCGCTGGCGATGGGACCGGAGGAGGACGGCGGCGGAGCGGCGAGGCTCGCGGTGGACGACGCGCGCGGCGCGTACCTCTACACGCCGTGGGATGGGCGGCTGGCCTTCACGGCGTGGGCACCGGCTGAACCGGTCACGGACGGCGGGACTTCAGGCGCGGGCTTCATGTCTTCGATCGGGTCGTACTCCGCGGAGGTGTCGGGCCCCGTGTACGCGGCGCCCCGCGTCGCACGGGACACGGTGTCGACATGGCCCGGTGGCTCGGGCACGGGGCTTGGATTCTCATCCAGTGCGGTCGCACTCGGGGATGGAGGCATCGCATCGCTGAGCCTCGAACCGCTCGATGCGGGTGTCCCAGGCGGTGCGCCATCACTGGCGCTCGCGTCGGGACGGCTGCTCGTGGGGGCACAGGCCTTCGTGGAAACGGATGGAGGTGTGCTCACCGCGCTGGACTGGGACGCGGGCACACGCACGCTGTCGCCCCTGGCCGAGCCCGTGCTCATGTCCCCCGGAGGCAAGGTCGGTCATGCGTTCGCGTCCGCGTGCGACCACACGGACGGCACCCCCTGCACCGGCGCGGAGCTGCGCACCATGCTGCGCTCGTTCAGTTCGGACGACGGCCAGCTCCTCTCGGAGGTGGACGTGCTGCCCTCACCGCTGCTCCCCGGTGCCTTCCACGAAGCCGCGTTGCTGGAGCAGAACACCGTAGGCGTGCTCGCGGACGCGGAGCTTCCGAACGGTCAGCGCCAGGCGTGGCTCGAATGGATCTCCTTCGGCAACAAGCTCAACCAGTGCGCCCTGCCGGGCCGGGTGGAGGTCGCGGGCGCGGTGTTCGCGGGCGACCTGCTGCACGTGGCGCTGCGCCGCGACGGCGTCTGGCGCCTGGAGGCCTATCCCGTCGGAAGCCGCGCCGAATCCCGCGGCTGGCCCCAGCGCAACGCCAGTCCCGCCGGCACACGCCGCACCGTGCCGTAGACAGGCCACCGGAGGTGCCTGACGTCATCTCGCGGAGCGCACGACGGCCGCGACGAGGTGCTTGAGCGGACGCCAGGGGCGCATGGACCAACAGCCCCGCCGGGCCGGCCGGCCGCCAGAACCTGTCCGACAGTCGGACAGGTTCGTGGGCCTCAAGCCCAGGCCCCTCCGCGCCAGCGCACCTCCTCGATGAGTCCGGAGGAGCCGTGCCGGGCCCGGTCCCTGAAAACCTGTCCGACAGGAGGTCTGCGCGGAATAGCGAGGCCAGTTGGCCGGCTGCCAAGCGACAAGGGGGACAGGAG
>NZ_JAIQDE010000055.1 GCF_020037015.1 Corallococcus sp. AS-1-6
AGCTCCTGTCCCCCTTGTCGCTTGGCAGCCGGCCAACTGGCCTCGCTATTCCGCGCAGACCTCCAGTCGGACAGGTTTTCAAGACATGGCGCCCGAGGCCGGGCTCCTGGAGGTGTCGTGGACGGGAGGCCCTCGCCGTCACAGCCTGTCCACGGGCAGGGGCACCCGCTGGGCAGGTCGTCTCAAAACCTGTCCGACAGTCGGACAGGTTTTCGCAGCCCGAGGCCCGGGGGCGCATGGCCGCGGATGCGACGCGGACGGTTTGCTTCCCGCTTCCTTGTCAGACCCCCGTGGTTGGATGCCGATGCTGGGACGAGGATGGCCCGCTGCGGCGGTGGAGGCACAGGTCGAGCGCAATGGCGCTTCGCCGCTGCTGCCGCCTGTCCACACCGCAGGCCTCCCTGGTGAGAAGGCCTGCGTCGCGGGTGGTCGGGCGCATCCGTTCGAGCCGTGCTGCCGCGTTCCTGCTCAGTGCGACGTCGCGCGCAGCCAGGGCGGCACGTGGGGGCCGAAGACGGGCGGCTCCTCCGACTGCACGAACTTCGGGGCGCGCTTCAGCGGCGTGATGCCCATCCAGCGGTTGAGCGTGGCCTTCGCCTCCGCCTGCTGGGCCGCCGGGAGCTGGCTGATTCGCGCGCTGTGGTTCCCTCCCTCGACCATGTACAGGTAGGAGTCCTGCGAGTTGCCCAGCACGTAGGCCGCCGCCGTCCACGGGTCGTCGCTGCCGTAGATGAACATCAGGCGCTGTCCTTGCGTGGACACCCAGTCCTGGATGTCCGGCATGGCCTGTGGGCGGAACTCGAACGGGATGCCCGGCGGCGAGTACACCTCGCCGGTGTCCGTGTCCGGGAAGTGGATGAGCGCGCCCAGGTGCTTCTCGTAGGGCTGGGGCCAGCCCAGCTCCGCCGCGGCCTGGTAGTAGTAGGCGGCGTACGGGGTGATGCCCTGGTCCGAGAACGAGCTGATGCCCACCTGGTAGTCCATCGCGTCGAACAGCTCCTGCTCCGTCGCGGTGGTGGGGGGGATGTTCTTGGTGCAGTTCGCCGCGGCGTCGTACTGCCAGAAGGCGAAGTAGGTCTCGATGACGGCGTGCTCCAGCGCCAGCTCCCGGCCCAACTGGGAGTACGTCAGGTTGAACCTCGCCGCGTAGGCGTCCACGAGGGGGAGCATCAGGTCCCGGCGTGAGAGCACCTCGCGCTGGAAGGCCCACAGCCGCTCGCGGCAGGCCTGCTGCGCGTCGCCGCCGACGGTGTCCTGGAACGTCACGAACCGCTCGTCGTTGCGCTTCGCGATGGGCGCCACGTACGCCACGGTGGCGTCCACGTCGTCCGGGTGGAAGCGGCGGAAGAACACCACCGTCTCGCCGCCCTTGCTGCCGCCCGTGGACACCCACTTGCCGGTGTAGATGGGCTTGAGCGCCTGGGTGATGCGGTGGAAGTCATCCGCGGACTGGCGGATGGTGAGGTGGCTCCAATCCGCGGGCGAGGGGATGCTCGGCGGGAAGAAGCGGTGCTCCACGGCGACCTGGTTGGCGGCCAGGAGCTGCGCGGGCTCCGAGCGGCCGGTCCCCGTGGAGACGTTGTAGCCGCTGGTGGAGAGCACCATCGGGCTGGTGTCCGCCTTGTGCATCAGCGTCAAGCGCTGCTCGAAGCGCTGGCACTCCGGGTGGGCGTGGTCCGCCGGCTGGTTGTAGCGCAGGACGAAGTGCCGGTATCCCGCAGGGACACTGCCGCCGGTCCGGTCCAGGTCCACGATGAGGCCCGGGATGGCCTCCAGCCGGGTCCGGATGTCCAGCGACGTGTTCTGGATGACGCTCATGTCCGGGGGCGTGTCGACCCAGCCGCTCGGGGTGCACGCCACCACGCCGCCGTCGGTGCCCGCGTCGGTCTCCGTGCCCGCGTCGGTCTCCGTGCCCGCGTCGGTCTCCGTACCCGCATCGGTCTCCGTACCCGCATCGGTCTCCGTACCCGCATCGGTCTGCGTGCCTGCGTCCACGTCCGTGCCCGCATCGGCGCCTGTGCCCGCATCGGCGCCTGTGCCCGCATCGGCGTCCGTGCCCGCATCGGTCTGCGTGCCTGCATCGGTCTGCGTGCCTGCATCGGTCTGCGTGCCGCTATCGGCACCTGTGCCCGCATCGCTCTGCGTGCCTGCGTCCACGTCCGTGCCCGCATCGATGTTGGCTCCCGCGTCCGAGCCAGCGTCCACGGTCTGGGTGCCGCTGTCGGGGCGTGGATCATCCGGGTCGTCACCGCCACATGCGACGGGTCCTCCCAGCACCATGAGCAGGGAGACGAGCGACGCCCAGGAGGCCAGGCGCGCCGGCCTGGAGGGCTGCGAGAACAGGAGGGGCTTCATCGGTCCGCGTTCCTTGGCGACCGCGCTCGCTGGGGTTGTCCCGGCGAGCAACGGCGCTCACGCGGATTCCAGCCTCAAGGCCGGAGCATGTTCAAGGGGGCCGCCCCGGTCAGATCCTCCACGCTGTCGTAGAGGAGCTGCCCCACATAGTTGAAGTTGTGGGCCCAGGCCCCGGGGTCCTTCTTGCTCAGTTGGTAGTTGTGGGCGGCCTTCACGAGCGCCGGCGTGAACGGCGCGAACGCGTTGGCGGAGACGGACTCGGTGGCGCCGCAGGTGCCGTTCTTGTCCGTGTCCTTGAAGAAGTACGGATTGACGTCGCCGTTGTAGCAGAGGCCGTTGCTCGTCACCCCGCGCATGGCGGTCAGCAGGCGCGCGGCCATGCCCTCCACCTCCGCCTCCAGGGACTCCGCCGTGTTCCCGTCGCCGTCGTAGTCCGACAGGTGGACGAGGCGGATCTGCTCCGCCGTGCTCTGGTCCGCGTGGCACGTCTCACAGCGCTCGCTCCACACGTCCTGGATGCGGAAGGTGTGGTTGCTCTTGCCCGGGACATGGCAGCTCGTGCACTGCACCCCGCCCATGTGCGTGAGCCGGCCCGCGTAGGTCTTGTTGGGGTACTCGTAGCCGATCCGCGCCAGCGTTCCTTCGCGAGTCCCCGCGGCCGGCAGGTAGTGCACGTTCTGGAAGCGCGGAGTGCCCCCCGCGCTCAGCGCCGTGTCGATGGTGGCCTTGGATGCGCGGCCGATGTGGCAGTTGGCGCAGAGGTTGTCCTGGCCCGGCAGGTTCACCGTCTTGCCGTCCGGCAGCCACGTCTGGGCGGGGACGAAGACGTCGTAGTCCGGTTCGAAGTTCTGGTGGCAGGTGGAGCACTCCAGGCCGTTGGCGGTCTCCGGCACCAGTTGTCCGACGCCGTACTGGACGAAGAAGCGGTAGCCCTGCGCGCCGCTGTGGCAGCGCGAGCAACTGGCCTGCACGGCCTCGCCCGAGTCCCAGTTGCGCGCCGCCTTGCTGGCGCCGTTGAAGTGGCCTGGATCGTTGCGCACCAGCAGCGACGTGTCGAAGGGCACGCTCAGCGCCGTGTTCAACGACTGGATGGAGTCATGCAGCAACTGGAGGATGTACTTCGCGTTGTGCGCGAACGCGCCCGGGTCCACGCGCGACAACTGGTAGTTGTACGCCGCCTTCTGAAGCCGAGGAGTCCATTGGGCGTACGTGTTCGCCGGGGTGGCTTCGCCCTGGGCGCAGGTCCCGTCCCCGTTGGTGTCCCGGAACCAGTACGGGTGGGTGTTGCCGTAGCAGAGGGGCTGGGCCCGCTCCGCGCCGTACCGCTGGATGGCGGCGAGCAGCCGGTCCCGCAGCCCCTGGATCTCGTAGTAGATGCCCTCGGCGCGGTTGGTGTCCCCGTCGTAGTCCTGGTTGCGCGAGGCGATCTGCCGGATGTCCCAGGCCTTCGTGACGTCGGTCACGCCGGGGTGGCAGGTGGCGCAGGCCTCCCAGCGGACGCGCGTGGTGTGCGCGTCATGGCACTCGTTGCACTTGTCGAAGCCGGGCACGTGGCGGAAGCGCGAGTCGTAGACCTGATCCGCGTACTGGTAGCCGCCCGCGGCCTGACCGGCGAAGAGCGTCGCGCCCGCGGGGTAGTAGTGGATGTTGGTGAAGCTCAGGGCGGGGGAGGCGGTGTCCTCGCCCACCACGCCCGCGTCCGCGACCTGCGCGTCGAGGTCCCTGCCCGAGGCGCGCCCCTGGTGACACACCACGCACCGCGCCTCCGGGCCCAGGCCGGTGACCTGCTTGCCCGAGGGGAAGGTGACCGAGGTCAGGCTGGCGGCGGCGCTGTCGTGACACGTCTCGCAGCGGACCACCGACCCTGTTGGCGCGGGGGCGTCCACCTTGCCAGGGGCGGTCCCGTCACCGCCCAGGAAGTCGATGTAGCCCTCCGAGCTGTGGCACCGCGCGCAGGTGGCGGGGACGAGGCCGTCCTCGTTCCAGTGCGAGAAGGCCTCGGCGGTGGTGTCCGCGTGCGGAGAGCCTGACCAGGCGAGGTAGTAGGGCACCTGGCTGGGGTCGATGCCGCCGTCGCTCGCGAGGCCGCCCATCACCACCACCACATGGCGCGCTTCCAGCCTGGAGCTCGCGCCGGTGACCTTGATGGCGGTCTCTCCCGCGCCCACGCCCGTCACCTGCCCGGTGTCGTCCACGGTCGCGATGGCCGGGGCCTCGCTCTCCCAGTGGTAGCCGTCGTCGGTGGCTTCTCGCGTGGTCGCCGTGAGCTGGATCGCCTGGCCCACGAGCACCGAATGCGGGCCGTCGGTGAGGACCTCCGGGTGGGGGGTCTCCAGTTTGGCGCAGGCGCTCAGCGCGCAGGCCAGGAGCAGGGGGCCGGCCAGGAGCAGGAGGGGTCGTCGCATGGGGGCCGCCTCGGGAAGAAGGTGCGTCATGGTTGAGCGCCTCCGGAGATCCACGCCAGGAGGGCCTGGTACTCCGGGGTGTCCGCTCCATAGATGGCCCCGCCGCCGTGGCCCGCGCCGGAGGCCTTGCGCAGCAGCCGGCTGGCGGAGGGATTGGAGGTGTCCGTGAGGGAGACGGTCGCCGCGTAGTCCGCGTCGGCCTCGCCCGTGAGCAGGAAGGAGGTGTTGCCTGCGGCGCCTCCGCCGCGATGACAGCTCTGGCAGCCGGTGGTGAGGAGCGGATGGACGTCGCTCGCGAAGGACACGGCGCCGCCTCCGTCTCCTTCGCCACCGCCGTCGGTGGGGGATGCACCGGCGTCGGCGGCGACGGGGCCCCGCTCGAAGTCCGCGCAGCCCAGGGCCAGCGTGAACATCGCGGTGAGGACCGCGGCCCGTGTCTGGATTCGGGAGTCAGAACTCATACGCCACCACCAGCCGGGTGAAGTCGTCCGGCGTCTCGTCGGTCTTCTCCAGGTTCCAGAACTGGAAGAGGCCGGCGCTCAAGCCCCGCCACCTCGCGACCACGCCCACGTTGTGGCTGGAGGCGTCCTCCCGGGTGAGCGCGTTCGAGTCCAGGATGAGGCCTCGCCGGTTTCCGAAGGTGCGCAGTCCCTGGCGGTACTGGACGTAGAGCCAGTCCGTGGGGTGGTAGCGCAGTTGGAGGTAGCTGGCGAAGTGGTAGTAGTCCGCGCCCGGTCCGCCGTAGCCCTCCGCCTCGCCGCCGGAGACATCCGCGCGCAGCAGCCCGGCGCCCAGCGAGAAGTGCTCCAGCACCGGGAGCCCGCGCGGACGCCACACCGCCACGTCCAGCGCCTGGAGGAACAGGCGGCGCCCGAACCCCAGCGAATTGAAGTAGGGCGAGTACCACACGTTGATGGGCCCCCAGGCGCCGCCGAGCCGTGCTCCGACGCCCAGGCGGGTGTCCTCCAGCGGCGCCAGGTCCGACTGGAGGTTGAGCACCGCGTCGGCGCGCTTCAGCCGGTAGCCGGCGATGACGTACGCGTCGCCGGAGAGGGCGACGGGCCCCAGGCGGCGCTCCACGTTCACCGTCAGCCCTTCCCGGGCGAACACCACCGGAAGCACCCGCTGGTCGAAGCCCGCGAGCCCTCCATAGCTGTGATGGAAGAGCGGGTCTCCGCCGAAGGGCACCAGCACCTTGCCCCCCTTGGCGAACACCTTCACCGGCCAGGACGCCCTGTCGATCCGGTAGCCCACCTCCCAGAACTGCAGCGACAGGACCTCCAGGGTGAGGGTCACCGGGTCCTCGGCGGACTGCCGCGTCAGGAAGAGGAAGTGGTGGTAGCTGCGCAGCGCGCTCTCGCCCTCCGACTTGAAGGGGTGGTCGTTGTAGTTGACGCGTTCGTAGTTGAGGTCGAAGCGGCCGTTCAGGCTCAGCGAGCCGACGACCGGGAAGGTCCCCAGAGACACGCCGCCGTGAGGGCCGGCCGGACCGTGCGGGTTCGCAGGAGCGGACGGCGGTGCGGGGGGCGCTACAGCGGGCCCGGGCTCGGTGATGGCGGGCGGAGCGGTGGCGACGACGGCGGGAGAGGAGGTTCCCGTCGCGCCCGCATCAATCCACCGGGCCAGGAGCGCCAGTTGCGCGCTGCCGGGTTCCCACACCGCGCCGCCCGGGTGTGAGTCGCCCATCGCGCGCTGGTAGAGGAGGCTGGTGGCGGCGGAGCCGGGAGCGACCAGAGGCTCCACCGAACGGAGGTGCTGCTCCGGATCCGCGTGGGTCACGTAGCGGCTGGCGCCAGCCATCCCGTCCGAGGCATGACAACTGGAGCAATCCGCCAGCAGTGCCTCGTGCACCTGGGGAGCGAAGCGCGGCGCGGCCGCGGTGTCACCGTGAGGAGGCCCCGCGCTCGCGGACGCGGCTGGTGCCGGCGAAGAGGCTGAGGGCGTGGACGTGCCGGGCGCTGGAGTGGCGCCGGAAGGCGTGGACGCTCCGGGCACCGGATTGGCGCCGTGATGCATGGGCGTGCCGGGCGCTTGAGTGGCGCCCGAAGACGTGGACGTGCCGAGCGATGTAGTGGCGCCGTGAGACGTGGACAGGCCGGGCGCGGGAGTGGCGCCGGGAGACGCGGACATGCCGGGCGCTGAAGTGGCGCCGGAAGGCGTGGACGCACCGGTTACCGGAGTGGCGCCGGAAGGCTTGGACGTGCCGGGCGCTGAAGTGGCGCCGGGATGCGTGGACGCGGGCGCGCTGTTGTGAGCGGGCTGGGAGGCGCCAGGGCTTGCCGTGGTCAGCGCGGGCGAGCCTCCTCGTGTCTTGCCGGGCGGGGCTCCTCCTTCAATCCATCGCAGGAGCGTCGCGTACCCGGCCGACTCCTCCGCGAGGACCTTCTTGCCTCCATGAATCGTGGTGCCAAGGCCCTTCTTGAGCAGCGGGCTCTGCGCGGCGGCGGCGAGCTGCACGAAGCGCAGGGTGGCCTCGTAGTCCGCGGGCTCGCTCCGGAGCACCCAGCGGGACCGGGACGCCATTCCCTCCGGGCCGTGGCAGGAGCCGCACTCCTTCTCCAGGATGGGCCGGACGTCCTCCGCGAAGCCCGGCACGCGGGGCCGGTTCGCGCCAGCGGGCTTCCGGGCGGGGGGCTCAACGGGCTTCACGGCGGCGTCAGCAGGGGACGGCGTCTCCGGTACTGGGACGCCCGCATCGGGCGTTGCCTGCGCGGGGCGCGGCTTGATGCCCAGCCGCTCCTGGAGCTGCCGCCGCTTCTCCTCCTGCGACTGCGCCCGCGCGGGCCCTGGCACGGACAGCACCAGCGCGCACGCGAACAGCGTCCAGGTGCCCAGGTCAGCGACGCGCATGGCACGCCTCGCAGTCCATGGAGCGCCAGGCCCTGGCCGCCTGCCCGTCATGACAGCGCCCGCAGTAGCGGCCCTCCCGCATGTCCTGATGCGTGAAGCCCAGCCGGGCCTGCGGGAACGTGCCGGGGTGGCAGCTATAGCAATACATGGAGCCATGCCCCCAATGGGAGAACAGCGCCGGAGCGGGCGCGGCGCGCTCCTTGAGCGGAGGCAGCCGGACGTCCTGCGGCGTGTTCACGGCGAAGATGGGCGTCGTGAACAGCAGCAGGACGACGAGCCCCACCCGCCACCGTCCCTCTCGAGCGGAGCGCCTCATAGGGCCTTCTGCTCCTTCAAGATTCTCCAGACCGTGACGCCGTAGAGCAGGACCCCCACCAGGACCAGCGGCACGCCCACGGCGGTGGAGATGACGAAGGTCAGCGGTGTCCAGTGGAGATAGGCGAACAACTGCACCAGCAGCCCCGCCAGGACGAAGAGGGCCGCCACCCGGATGCGCTTGTCGTGAGTCATGGACGCGGTCGCTCCGGCAGCCAGAAGTCCTGGGCCTTCACGCCCTCCAGGTCGTGCGCGAGGTCATGGCAGCTCAGGCACGAGCGGGCCCCGCTCTGGAGCTCCGCCTGGAGCTCGCGGTGCGGCCCGGCCTCCAGGTAGCCGCGCGCATCGTTGTGACAGTGGAGACAGTTGTAATTGGGATACGGCTGATAGAGCCGGGGCTCCGGGGGAATGGTCCCGAAGTAGTGGACCCAGACGTGCCTCAGGCCGTTGAGCTTGGCCTTCGCGTCCCCGAAGAGCGCGTAGTCCGTGTGGCAGGAGAAGCAGGTGGAGTCGCGGCTGATGAGCCGCTTCTGGTAGTGGACCGCGGCCAGGGCGTTGGGGTTGTCCACGAACAGGCTCTGCCCGTAGCGCTCCATCTCGTGGCAACCCATGCAGAACGAGGTCTGGCTCGATTCGCGCACGCCCACCGCGACCCCGGCGCCGCTGACGGCCAGCGGCAGCAGCGCCAGTCCTCCGAGCAGCACCAGCCGGCCCAGCCGGTTCGCGGTGAGATGGCCCGCGGCATGGGCAATCATCGCCACCAGCACGGCCACCGCGCTGACAATCACAATCATGAGGGTGGGCAGCGGAGACTCCATGGGCCTGGGTCGTGGGAACCGTGCAGCGGGGCGATTCAGGAGCGCCGGGGACCCGGAAGGGCCGCCGCCGCGCGCCTCGCGCTACCGGGTGGGCGCCCCGGCGGAGGGCGGGAGGGGGACGGGCTCCACCTTCGCGGTCTGTCCGTCCACGCGCAGGTCCAGGGACGTGGGGCCCGTCGGCGAGGCGAAGCGCAGCCACCAGGACGCCACCCCCTGCTTCGCCATCACCAGCTCCAGCGCCTGGTCCTGGCTCCGCGCGAACGCGGCCCCCAGCCTCACCGCCTCGTCGTATCCCACGGTGAGCGCCACCGAGGTGGGCGGCGGCAGCGGGGGCGCGAACTCCGCGCGCGTCTCCCTCGCGGAGCCCGCGCACCCCGTGGCGGCGAGGGCGGCGAGCAGGACGGCGCGGGGCAGGGAGAGCGGAGAGGTCATGGTCACTGGCTCGAACGGAGGGGAGGAATGAAGCCTGTCCGGCCTTCGACACTGCATGCCCCGTACCGGGGGGAACTCGTGCCTCCGTGGCGGTGGGCGCGCATCCCGCCGGAGGGCCCCGGCGCAAACCTTGCGCGAGCCGGCGGCATCCCGCGCATTCCCTGCGCGGCGCGCCAGCACGCCCCTTCCTGGCGGCTGGCTCGGAGCCGTGGGCGCCGGACCGGACCGGGCTTCCGGCTCCGACGCACGAGGCCCCCGGGCCAGGACCTGACCGCCCCGCCCGCGCACTCTGTCTGGCCGTGACGGGCGCGGCGGCGCGTGGCTTGAGTCCACCCCCGCGCGCGGGGTAGCCACGTCCCGTCACGTCTCCTTGGAGCCCCCCATGAAGCCCCTGCTGCTGGCAGCCGTCCTCGCCGCCGCGCCCGCCACCCCGCAGAAGACCCCGGCGCCCGACGCCGGGCTCGCGCAGGCCGCGCAGCCCTC
This sequence comes from Corallococcus sp. AS-1-6, assembly GCF_020037015.1. GTDB lineage: Bacteria > Myxococcota > Myxococcia > Myxococcales > Myxococcaceae > Corallococcus. The sequence goes on from NZ_JAIQDE010000055.1 coordinate 9,659, forward strand.
GCTCACCGTGCCCGGAGGGAAGTTCCTCCGCGCCCGCTCCGGCAACACCGCCGTCGCCCAGATGTTCGCGCCGGGCATCCCGGAGCTGTCCCTGGCGGAGAAGCGCGTGGCGTGGTCCCTGACGCTCGCGGCGCACGCGGGCGAGGACATCGCGTTGGATCAGCTCGGCTGGAAGCTGGTGCCGGCGAAGCAGTTGCTGGAGGGCGTCTGGCTCTTCGGCCGGGACGCGCAGAGCGCCGCGTCCGGCTTCGACGCGAAGCTGGCGGACTACCTGCTGCGCTTCTACGGGCACGGCGGCAACCACGACAGCACCACCGGCCAGAAGTTCGTCCCGGCCTTCACCGCGGAGCAGCTCGCGGCCGGTGCTTCCCGCGCGCTCAAGGCCGGCGCGCCCTGGACGGTGAAGGACGAGCCCGCGCTCCAGGCCTGGCTCCAGGACCTGAAGCCCACCCTCTTCGACGCCAGCTTCGAGCCGCAGCTCACCTCCAAGGCCCCGCCGCCGGGACAGGACCTCCTCACCGCGTCCTCCAACACCGCCTACGGCCCCGGCGTGACGGAGAAGGACCTGGTGGGCTTCACGGAGAAGTACCCGCTCAACTCGCGCGTGGTGAAGCAGGACGGGAAGCTCACGGAGCAGGTGTTCCGCGCGGGTACGCCCGACGGCAAGGTGAAGCCCGGGCTGTACGCGAAGGAGCTCTCACGCGTCATCGCGCACCTCCAGGAGGCGATGAAGTCCGCCGGGCCCGCGCAGAAGGCCGCGCTGGGCAAGCTGGTGCGCTACTTCCAGACGGGCAGCCCCAAGGACTGGGACGCGTACAACATCGCGTGGCTCAAGGTGGACCCGAAGGTGGACGCCAACCTGGGCTTCATCGAGACCTACGTCGACCCGCGCGGCCACAAGGGGCAGTGGGAGGCGCTGATCAACTACCGCGACACGGCGGAGAACCAGATCATGGTGCTCATGGGCCAGAAGGCCCAGTACTTCGAGGACCGGCTGCCCTGGCCCCAGAAGTACCGCCGCAAGAAGGTCGCGCCGCCGGTCGCCAAGGCCATCAACCTCATCACGTCCAACCCGGAGCCGCCCGCGGGCATCAACCTGCCCAACGAGCAGCACATCCGGGAGAAGTACGGCAGCAAGAGCGTGATGATCACCAACGTCATGGACGCCGCCTCCGCCGTGACGCGGCTGCCCCTGGCGCTGGAGTTCTCCCGCACGGCGGAGGACCGCGAGCAGGCCCAGAAGTACTCCGTCACCGCGCGCAAGTGGCTGGTGGCCTTCCATGAAGTCCTGGGCCACGCCTCCGGCCAGGTGGACCCGAAGCTCAAGGGCCAGTCCCCGTCCGTCTTCCTCAAGGAGTACGACAACACGCTGGAGGAGGCGCGAGCGGACCTGGTCGCGCTGTGGCACGCGTTCGACCCGGCGCTCGCGGAGCTGTCGCCGGACCACGAGGCCATCGCCCGGCAGATGTACCGGGACTTCCTGGTGGAGGGGCTCACCAACCTGCGCCGCGTGGAAGAAGGCAACGCCTTCGAGGAGGACCACCAGCGCGGCCACCACATGACGGTGACGTTCCTGGAGGAGCAGGGCGCGGTGAAGCAGGTGACGGAGGACGGCCGCACGTACCTGGTGATTCCGGACTACGCGAAGATGCGCGAGGCCGTGGGCGAGCTGCTCTCCAAGCTGATGGTCATCAAGGCCACCGGCGACTACGAGGGCATCCGCGCGCTGGTCCAGGAGAAGGGCATCCACTTCGACCCCAAGCTGCGCGACGAGGTCGCCCGCCGGGTGAAGGCCGTGGACGTGCCCACGGTGCTGCTGCTCAACTCGCCGCGCGTGGTGCCGGTGCTGGACGCGAAGGGGGAGCTGGTGGACCTGAAGGAGGACACCACCCAGGCCTTCGTGGACCAGCACCTGGAGCGCAGCCTGCTGGGCCGGCTGTCTCCCGGGGAGGCCCGCCGCGTCGCCGCGAAGGTGGCGGGCTCGCCGGACGCGGTGCGCGAAGCCTTCAAGGCGCTGGGGCCGGACACGGCTCCGGCGCCGACCCCCGCGAAGAAGGGTGCGGCGCCGGTGAAGTCCACGCCCTGAGCGGGGCCGTCAGTGGTTGGACGGCCTGTCGGAGTCCGGGAGGGGCGTGCCGGACTCCGTGGTGAGCACGACGCGGTGGGTGCCCGGCTCGATGGGGCCCCCCGGCGTGGCCGGGTCGCCCATCCGCCCGTTGGGCCGGCCGTAGTCGCGCTCGTAGATGCGCACCACGGAGAGGAAGAAGGCGACGATGAGGGGCCCCAGCAGCAGGCCCACCGCGCCGAACGCCGCCAGGCCGCCCAGCAGGGCGAAGAAGACGATGGCGCCGTGCTGGTTCATGCCCTTGCGCGCCAGGAGCGGCTTGACGACGTTGTCCACGAGCCCCACCACGACGACGCCCCAGATGGCCAGGAAGAGGGCCGCCCACGGGTGGCCGCTGAGGAACATCAGGCCCGCGGCGAAGAGCACCACCACCGCGGCACCCACGGCGGGGATGAGGGCGAGGAAGAAGGTGAGGCCCGCGAAGAACAGCGGCGCGGGCACCCCCACGATGAGGAAGCCGATGAGCGCGGCCACGGCCTGGACGCCCGCGGTGGCGATGGTGGAGACGAGCACCGACACGGAGGTGCTCTTGAACTCGCGCAGGAGCTCCCGCGTCTGCCCGCGCCGCAGCGGCGACACGCTCTCGAACCACTGCACCAGGCGCGCGCCGTCGGTGAGGAAGAAGAACAGGGCGATGAGCATCATCGTCAACTGGAGGATGAGCGTGCCCGTGGCGGCCACCGCTCCCGTCACGGCCTTGGCGGCGGTGCCGCCCTGGGTCGTCACCTGCTCCTGGAGCTTCTGGTCCAGCTCGGCCTGCTCCAGCGGGAGCCGTTCAATCAGCTTGCTCACCGGGCCCTGGATGCCGCCGGGCAGCTTCTCCATCAGGCCCGTCATCCCGTCCTTCTGCACGGCCTCCGTCACGAAGCGCGCGCCCTCGGACACCTCCGCGACGATGAAGGCGGTGAGGCCGCCCAGCGGCAGGAGCAGGGCGAGCAGGATGCCACCCACGATGAGCCCGGCGGACACGTTGCCGTGGCCGCGCAGCCGCTTCTTCAGCCGGGTGTACAGCCCGTAGAAGGTGCCCGCCAGCACCGCCGCCAGGAAGAACGCCTCGGCGAAGGGCCGGATGACCAGGCACAACAGGACGATGGACAGCAGGATGAGACCCACGAAGACGCGTCGCGCTACCTGATCGGAGGCCATGGCCTTGCCAAGTTATGGAGCCGGACCTGTCGGCGGGAGCCTGCCCGGCCGGATTGTCTCCAGAACATTCCCCCCGGCCCGGCCGCCTGCCTGCTCACGGAGCTTGGGGGCGGCGGAGGGGGCGCTAGAGTGCGCGCATGCCGCCCTTCGACTCCGCCCGCTTCACCCTCTGGCTTCCGCAGCTCCTGTGCGCCGCCTTCCTGGCCATCCTCTTCCTGCAGTCCGGCCTGGACAAGGTCGTGGACTGGAAGGGGAACCTGGGGTGGCTGACCGGCCACTTCTCCAAGTCGCCCCTGAAGGGCGTGGTGACGCCGATGCTGGCGGTCATCACCCTGATGGAGCTGGCGGCTGGAGCGCTGAGCGGGGCGGGCGCGGTGGCGCTGCTGCTGAACGGCAACCCGTTCCTCGCGTACCTGGGCGCGGTGCTCTCCGCGCTGTCGCTGCTGGCGCTCTTCTTCGGTCAGCGCATGGCGAAGGAGTACGCGGGCGCGGCGGTGCTGGTGCCGTACTTCATCGTCGCGCTCGCGGGCGTGTACCTGCTGCGGCTGGCGTGAGGCCGGGCGCTTAGAGCACCTTGCGCGAAGGCATGAGGGCGTTGGCGGACAGCAGGCCCGCCGCCAGCGCCACCGCGACCATCAGCATGGAGAAGGCCGTGTCCACGCCGGCCACCACGTCGCGCTCCAGCAGCGACGCGAGGCTGCGGAAGCCCACGCTCCCTGGGACCAGCAGCATCAGCCCCGGCACCACGGTGGTGACGGCGGGCCGGTTGCGCAGCCGCGCCAGCGCGTTGCTCCCGATGCCCAGCAGCAGCGCGCCCGCGAACGCGCCCAACTGAGGCCCCAGCAGCAGCGCCCCCAGCCGCGCGCCCATGAACGCGGCGGCGCCCGCCAGGGCAATCCATCCCCAGTCCCGGGGCCGGGCGCGGAAGAGCACCGCGATGGCGAAGCCCGCCACCACGAGCGCGGCGAGGGCGACCCCCGGGGGCAGCACCGTGGGCAGGGACGGCGAGGGCATGGGCACGGGAGGCAGCACCGTGGCCACGCGGCTGCCCAGGGCCGCGCCGAAGCCCAACTGGAGGAACACCAGCGCGGCGTGGGTGAGGCGCGACGTGCCGGAGATGAGGTTGCGCGTGGCGACCTCGTTGACGGCGATGGTGAGCGTGAGCCCGGGCAACAGGACGATGAGGCCCGCGAGCGTGGCCACCTCGCCGTGCAGCGGGCCGAAGAAGTGGGCCGCGAGCCCCGCGAACGCGGCGGACAGCACGGCCGCCACGGGCTCCAGCACCCGGGCGGTGGTGGGCTGCTTGCGCGTCAGCAGGTCCACCCCGCCAATGGCCAGGCTGCTGACGCCCGCGACGCCCATCTCCTTCCAGCCGCCGCCGAACAGCAGCGCCGCGGAGGCCCCCGCCAGCATCCAGCAGAGCAACTGCAGGGCGGGGCCGTAGCGGGGCGGCCGGGAGAGGATGGTCTCCACGCGGGTGGCGCCCTCCGTGGGCGTGAGGCGCCCCTGGATGACGTCGTCCGCGAGCATGTCCAGCAGGATGAGGCGCTCCAGGTCGAAGTCGCCGGGCTCCACGCGGATGAGGCTGGTGCGCAGGTCCTCGGCGGGGCCGAAGGACGCGAAGATGGAGGTGGGGGTGGAGAAGAAGCGGGCCTCCAGGCCCAGCCGCTCGCTCACCCGCATCATCAGGCCCTCCAGGCGGTGGGCGGGCGTGCCGTGCCGGTGCAGGGCCTGGCCCAGGCGCAGCACGAAGGCCACCGCGGGTCCGGGCGGCGGGGGCGCGAGGGAGGCGGCGAGCTCGGGCGCGGCTTCAGCGAGGTCGGAGGGAGGCGTGGACACGGCGGGCGCGCACATGCGCAGAGCCGCCCGGGGGAGTCAAACGGCGTGGAGTCTCAATGGAAGCCCTCCTGCTCGTACCCATGTTCGAGGTGTTCGGGGAAATCCCCTGGCGTGACGCATCTGATACAGCGGGCGGCACACGGGAGGACGCATGGCGCGCAAGCAACGGACGCCCAGGTGGCTGGAGGCCGCGAGGCGCAGGGGGCCGGAGGCCCCGGCGGGTCCGGGCGCGGACTGGCTGACGCGAGCGCTGGGCCGGGCCGGCGTGCTGCCCCGCGCCGAGGCCGAGCAGGCCATCCGCGACGGCCGCGTGGAGGTGGACGGCCGGGTGGAGCGGGAGCCGTTCGCGCCGGTGGGGGAGGGGACGCGGGTGCGCGTGGACGGCGTGGAGCGCGCGCTGACGCGCCACGTGCGGGTGTTGATGTTCCACAAGCCCGCGGGGCCGGTGGTGCACGGGTCGGATCCCGAAGGCGTGGGCACCGTCTTCGAAAGGCTGCGCGCGGTGCTGCCGCCGGAGCTCCGGGGCTTCGAGTGGTACGCGGTGGGCCGCCTGGACCGGGACACCACGGGGCTCCTGCTCTTCACCAATGACGAGCGGCTGGTGCGGCACGCGACGGCGCCGGACACGCACCTGCCCAAGCGATACGTGGCGCGCGTGGAGGGCCAGCCCCCGGAGGCGGCGCTGACGCGGCTGCGAGAGGGATTGACGCTGGAGGACGGCCCCACGCGCCCGGCGGAGGCCCTGCTCCGCGCGCCCGACGTGGTGGCGCTCACGCTCACGGAAGGACGGCACCACCAGGTGAAGCGGATGCTCGCGGCGGTGGGGCACCCGGTGCTCGCGCTGCACCGTGAGGCGGTGGGACGGGTGGTGCTGGACGTGGCGGAAGGGGCGTGGCGCGAGCTGACGGAAGCGGAGGTGGCGGAGGGGCTGGGGTTCCAGCCCGGTGCGGACTAGAAGCCGAGGCTCTTGATGCGCTCGCGCGCCTTCGCCGGGTTCGCCCTGTTGCTGGGGGACATCAGCATGTACCGGTCATGGGCGCGCCGGGCCTTGGTCTTGTTGCCGGTCAGGGTGTAGGCGGTCTCCAATCCCAGCCACGCGCGACGCAAGCCCGGATTGTCGCGGGTGACGTCCTCCAGGAGCTTCACGGCCTGCTTGTGGTCGGACCGGGTGCCCGGCTTGAGCTTGACGAGCGTGAGGCCCAGCTCGAGCTTCGCGTCGAGCGAGTCGGGTTTCCGGGCCAGCGCGTTCCGGTAGGTGGCGGCGGCCTCCGGGTACTTCTCGTCGCGAAAGGCAGCGCGGCCGGTCTCCATCATGTCCGCGAAGGTCTCCGGCTTCACGATGAGGCCCGAGGCCGACGAGAGGGCCTTCGCGTCGTCCAGGATGTTCACCACCTTCGCGCGGCTGGGGTGCGTGGCGGGGGCGTACTCCAGGAAGCGCTGGTAGTGCGTCACGCTGGTGAGGCTGTCATTGAGTCGCGTGTAGAGCATCCCGAGCAGCAACTGGCACTCCGCTTCCCGGGGGAACCGCGTCGCGCACTGGTGCGCCAGCTCCACGGCGTCCTGGAGCGCCCCCTGCTGCACGCGCGCCTGGACGCGGCCCTGATAGTCGGCCAGCGACAGGGGGGCTTCCGGGAGCGGCTCCACCGTGAGGGGCGCGTTGCCTGTCGCCTCGGGGGCCGGTGCGGTCGCCAGGGTGGAGGGCCGGAGGGGCTGCGCCGCGCTGGGAGGACGCTCGATGGGGCGCGGTACTCCAGGGTGCTCGGGAGGCACCCCGGTGGGGGACAGGAGCCACAGGCAACTGGCGCCGACGGCCAGGCCCGTGGTGCTCAATCCCAGCATCCACTTGCGCGAGGTCGCGGGGGCGAGCGCGGCCGGGGCTTCCTCCTCCAAGACTTCGACGCTGGCTTCGGGGAGGGGAATCCTGCCGGTATGGAGCAACGGCCTGGGGCGCGGGGGCTTCTTCGCGAGCGCCGGTTCCTGCTCGCGCCAGGACGCCAGCTCCTCCTGGAAGGAGTCCGGGACGGCCAGCTCGCGGCCGTGCGACAGCAGGTCGTCGCGAAACAGCGTCCGCAGCAGATGCGCGAGGCTCAGCGAGGAGACCCGCGGGTGGTTCGCGTACAGGAAGCCGGCGAGGGCCTCCGCGAAGGCATGGCTGGATTCGAAGCGCTCGGAGCGCTCCGGATGCAAGGCCTTGAGGACGATGCGCTGGAGCGCCGCTGGCAGGTCCGGCCGTGACTCGCCCGGCGGCGGGAGCTCGCCGCGCGCGATGCGCATCATCACGACCTGGGGCGGCCCCTCCAGGGGGAGCTTCCCGCAGAGCAGCTCGTACAGCACGACGCCGGTGGCCCAGACGTCGGTGCGCGCGTCCACCTCTTCACCACGCGCCTGCTCCGGGGAGAAGAAGAGGTATTTGCCCTTCACCACGCCGGGTTCTGTCTTGAGGTCCCGGATGAGCTGCGCCTTGGCGATGCCGAAGTCGACGATCTTGACCTGGCCCTCGTAGCTGACGAGCACGTTGTCCGGAGAGATGTCGCGGTGGACGATGCCCAGCGGCTGGCCGCTGCTGTCCGTGCGCGTGTGCGCGTAGTGCAGGCCCCGGCACATCTCCATGGCGATGAAGACGGCGATGGGCACGGGCAGGGCGCCCATGCCGCTCTTCATCGCGCGCTTGAGGAAGCGGTGGAGCGGCTGGCCGTCCACGAACTCCATGGCCAGGAAATACCCACCGTCCACCCGGCCGAAGTCGAAGACCTGGGCGACGTTGCCATGGGACAGCGTGGCGGAGATGCGCGCCTCGCTGATGAACATGGAGATGAAGGCCTCGTCGTTGGCGTACTCCGGCAGGACCTTCTTGATGAGCACGGGCTTGGTGACGCCCGCGTCGCCGACCAACTGGGCGCGCCACGTCTCCGCCATGCCGCCCTGGCCCAGCCAGGACACCAGCTCATAACGCCCGAAGGCGTCCCCCGTTTGCAGTGCCATGAGGCAGACATCCTAAACCCAGATGCCTGGGATGGCGGAATCGAGGCTGTCTTTCTCCTGGCTGGATGCCTGGGATGTCCGCGAGTGGAAAGCGCTGACCGCTCAGTCCGCGCCAGTCTTTCCGAGCAGCTCGACGACCTTCGCCCGGCGCGGGTGGTCCGCGGGTGCGAGCTTCAGGAAGGTCTCGTAGTGCTCCGTGCTCTCGCGAGGATGGTTGAGCTTCGCGTGGACGGCCCCGAGCATGAGGTGGCACTCCGGCATGTCTGGGTTGTTCGCCGCGCAGTCGTTGGCCGCTTCCAGGGCCGCGTCGTAATCCTTGCTCTGGAGCAGGCCGGAGACCTTCTGCTGGACCTCCTGCTGCTTCGTCTTCACCAGCGAGGAGACCTTCTGCTGCACCTCCTGCCGCTTGGAGTCGAGCAGCCCGAAGACGCCCTTCTTGGGCGCGGGTGCGCTCTCCGGGATGGCGGGCGGCGGTTCCTGGGCGGCACTGGTCGCGACGACCGTCGGCTGCTCGATGACCGGCACGGGCTTGGGCTCCTCGGCCACGGCGTGTCGGGGCGCGCGGACGGACCTGGACGGCTTCCGCGTCGGGTGCGCGGGCCGCGTGGGTTCTGGAGGGATGGGCTCCCCGGCCAGAAGATCGTCCTCCTGCAACGGACTCGGGGCTGGCGGTTCGGGTTCGACCTTCGGTGCGGGGGCTTCGACCGCGACCGTCTGGGGCACGGGGATGGGCGCGGGCCGCGCGACGGGCTCCGGCGCACGGGAGCCCATGAGGAACCAGAGACAGGCTCCGGCCACGGCCAGGCCTCCCGCCGCGCTCGCGCCGTAGAGCACCTTGCGGGAGGGGCCTGTGGGAACCGTGGGCGCATCCGGCTGCGTCGTCTCCACGGGCGGAGGCTTCACGACGGCGCGCGGGAGCCGCCGGGTCTGGACCTGCTCCGGCGGTGGGGCCTCCAGCAGCTTCGCCAGCGCGGGCTCGCCCCACTTCCTCGCCTCGTCGCGGAAGGTCGCGGGCACGGACAGCTCGCGGCCCTCGTGCGTCAGGTCCGCCTGGAACAGCACCCGCAGCAGGTTCGCGAGGCTCAGCGAGGAGAAGCGCGGGTAGTGGGAATGGAGGAACTCCGCCAGCGCGTCCCCGAAGGCATGGCTGGATTCGAAGCGCCGCCGCCGGTCCGGAGCCAGCGCCTTCATCACCAGCGCATTCAGCTCCTCGGGCAGGTCCTGCCGGAGCGTCGTCGGCGGGGGGACCTGCCCATGGGCGATCTTCATCATCACCGTCTGGGGCGGCCCCTCCACCGGGAGCTTCGCGCACAGCAATTCGTAAAGCACGACGCCGGTGGCCCAGACATCCGTGCGCGCATCCACTTCCTCTCCGCGCGCCTGCTCCGGAGAGAAGAAGAGATACTTGCCCTTCACCACGCCGGGCTCCGTCTTGAAGCCGCGCAGCAACTGAGCCTTCGCGATGCCGAAGTCGACGATCTTGACCTGACCCTCGTAGCTGACGAGCACGTTGTCCGGAGAGATGTCCCGGTGAACGATGCCCAGCGGCTTGCCGCTGCCATCCGTGCGCGAGTGCGCGTAGTGCAGCCCCCGGCACATCTCCATCGCGATGAAGACGGCGACGGGGATGGGCAACGCGCCCAGGCCTGCCTTCCTCGCGCGCTTGAGCACCTTGTCGAGCGGCTTGCCGTCGACGAACTCCATGGCCAGGAAGTACTCGCCCTCCACCTGCCCGAAGTCGAAGACCTGGGCGACGTTGCCATGGGACAGCGTGGCGGAGATGCGCGCCTCGCTGATGAACATGGAGATGAAGGCCTCGTCGTCCGCGTACTCGGGCAGGACCTTCTTGATGAGCACGGATTTGGTGACGCCCGCCGCGCCCACCAACTGGGCGCGCCACGTCTCCGCCATGCCGCCCCGGCCCAGCCAGGACACCAGTTCATACCGTCCGAAGGTATCTCCGGCTTGCAATTCCATAAGGGCGCGCATCCTATACGGAACCTGGGAAACCCCGAGCGCAGGCTCCCTGCCTGCCCTGCTCACGAGCATCCCCGTCCGTTTCGCGGCGTGAGGCCGTAGGGGCTCTCAGGGGGCGGTGGCCCGCAGCTCGACGAGCTTCCGCAAGACAGAGGGACGCCGGGGGTGATCCGCGGGCGCGAGCGCCAGGAAGCGCTCGTAGCTGCGCGTGCTCTCCGGGACCTGGTTCATCTTCGCCAGGACGTCCCCCTGCAACAGGTGACACTCGGGCTCGCGAGGCAGCCGTGCCACGCATTGACTGGCGGCGTCGAGCGCTTCCTTCAGTTGGCCTCGCGTCAGGTGCATCAGGACCGCGCTGCGGGAGGACTCCAGGTCCGCTTCGTTTGCGGGCGTGGAGTCCAATGGCTTGCGCAGCGGCAGGGCCGCCAGACGCTCCGACACCGCGCTCCGCCGGAGGTCGGTGGTGGGGGTGTGCTGCAAGAAGGCCCGGTAGTGGAGCGCGCTCTTGTCGAAGGCGCGGAGCCGTTCATGGGTGAGCCCCGCCGCCAGCCGGCAGTCCGCGTTGTCAGGCACGGCGTCCACGCAGAGCTGGACCAGCTTCGCCGCCCGCGTCAGCTCCTTGTTGCTCTTGCCCAGCCGGTACACGTCGTCGAGCAGCTTGCGCACCCGCGTCTCGCTCCATGCGTCCTCGGGAGGCGGCGCAGGAGGGGGCGGCGATGGCTCCGGCTTCACGCCCGCATCCGCATCCACGGTCTCCACCGGCGCGGGTGCCGGCTCCGGTGCCGTCGCCACCACGGGCTGCTCGGTGCGGCTTGCGCCCGTCGGGACCTCCGGCACGCGCCGGAACCGCGTCCACCAGAGGCCGCCGCCCAGCATGAGCAGCGCCGCGCTCCCCACCGCGAGCCCCACCCACGGCAGGCGGGAGCGGCGGACCGGCGCGAGCTCCGCCGTGGGCGGAGCCGGTGCCTCCTCTTCCTGGGACTCGCGCGTGACGACCACCGGCGCGGGGGACGGCCGGGGCGTCGGGACGGCCCGCAGGTGGGGAACCGTGGGGACCTGGTCTGGCGTCACGGGCTGCCGCCACGCCTTGAGCTCCGCCAGGAAGTCGTCGGGGACCGCCAGCTCCCGGCCTTCGTTCAGCAGGTCTCCGCGGAACAGCACCCGCAGCAGGTGCGCCAGGCTCAACGACGAGAAGCGCGGATGATTCGCATACAGGAACCCCGCCAGCGCATCCCCGAACGCGTGACTGGTGGCGAAGCGCTGGGACGGATCCGGGCTCAGCGCCTGGAGGACGATGCGGTTGAGCGCCTCCGGCAGGTCCGGGAGGTAGTCACAGAGGGTGTGGAAACGAGAAAGGCGACGTAACGATCCCCGGTGAGCACCACCGAAACGAGGCCGGG
>NZ_JAIQDE010000056.1 GCF_020037015.1 Corallococcus sp. AS-1-6
CTGCGTGAGGACATCGACGTCGACGCCCCGGTGACTCGCTACGGGCTGGACTCGTTGGGCGCCGTGGAGCTGGCGCATGAAGTGGGCGCTGGCACCGGGCTGACGGTGCCCATGGAGTGGCTCCTCCAGGGACCGAGCATCACGTCCCTGGCGCACCGGCTGATCTCCCTCCGTGACTCAGCGGGCCCCTCTCCCCGGCGCGTGAGCGTGGGCGGCGACCGCGAGGCTTCTTCCTCGCAGGCCCGGCTGTTCTTCCTGTCCCGGTACGCCCCCGGTGACGTGTCCTACAACCTGCCCGCCGCCGTGCGCCTGGAGGGCGACCTGGATGTGGCCGCGCTGGAGGGCAGCCTCGTGGCCCTCGCGGCCCGGCATGAGGGGCTGCGGACCTCCTTCCGCGAGGCCCCGGGACAGCCCCGGCAGATCATCGCCGAGGACGCGTCCCTGCCGCTGGCGCGCGTGTCCCTGGAGTCCCTGCCCGCCGACGCCCGCGAGGCCGAAGCGCTCCGCCTGGCGCATGAAGAGGCCCGCCGCCCGTTCGACCTGGAGCGCGGACCGCTGGTTCGCGCCACGCTCCTCACGCTGGATGCGCGCACCCACGTGCTGGTGCTCGTCATGCACCACGCCGTGTCCGACGCCACGTCCATGGCGGTGCTGGTGCGGGAGGTCTCCGCCCTCTACTCGGCGCTGTGTGAGGGCCGCCCGTCGCCCCTGCCCGCCCTGCCCCTGGACTACGCCGACGCCGCGGACTGGCAGCGGGATGCGCTGGACGACGCCACGCTGGAGTCGCGGCTGGACTACTGGCGGACGCAGCTCGCCGGGGCTCCCCCACTGCTGGAGCTGGCCACGGACCGGCCGCGTCCCTCGCGGCGTGGGTCCGCGGGCGCGCGCGTGCCTGTGTTGCTGGACGCGCGTCTCGCGGACTCGGTCCGGAGGCTGGCGGAGCGCGAAGGCGTCACCCCGTTCATGGTCCTGCTCGCGGCCTTCCAGACCGTGCTCGCCCGCCGCGCCGGCCAGGACGACATCAGCGTGGGCACGGCCATCACGGGGCGTCAGCGCGCGGAGTTCCAGGGGCTCGTCGGCCTCTTCGTCAACTCGCTGGTCCTTCGCACGCGACTGACGGGTGCTCCTTCGTTCCGGGAGCTCCTGGCCCGCGTGCGGGAGACAGCGCTGGGCGCGTACGCGCACCGGGACGTGCCCTTCGAGCGGGTCGTGGAGGCGCTCCGGCCTCCTCGCGAGCTGGGGCACACGCCGCTGTTCCAGGTGATGTTCAACCTCCAGGGCGCACGCGTGGACGCGCCCGTCCTGAAGGGGCTCCAGTCCCGGCTGCTGGACGTGCACACCGGCACGTCCATGTTCGACCTCACGCTGTCGCTCGCGGAGTCCCCCCAGGGCTTCGAGGGCTGGCTGGAGTACGCCACAGAGCTGTTCGACGCGGACGCCGTGGCGCGGCTGGCCGGACACCTCCGCGTGTTGCTGGAGGCCGCCATCGCGGACCCCCGGACGCCCATTCACGCGTTGCCCTGGATGACGGACGCGGAGCGCCACCAGGTGCTCACCGCGTGGAACGACACGGCGCGCGACTATCCGGCCGACAGGACGATCCCCGAAGCGTTCGCGCTCCAGGTCGCTCGCACTCCGGACGCCATCGCCGTGGAGGACGGGGACGTTCGCCTGACGTACGCGCAGTTGGAGGCGCGGGCCAATCCGCTCGCGCACTTCCTGCGTGCCCGGGGCGTGGGCCCGGACGTGCCGGTGGCGGTGTGCATGGAGCGCTCCGTGGACTTCGTTGTCACGGTGCTCGCCATCCTCAAGGCGGGCGGTGCCTATGTGCCGCTGGACGCGTCGTACCCCGCGCGGCGGCTGGCGTTCATGATGGAGGACGCCCGGCCCCGGATGCTGCTCACCACGCGCGCGCTGCGGGAGCGGCTGAACGTGCCCGACGCGACGCTGGCCTGCTTCTTCGTGGACGCGCTGGCGCTCGATGATCAGCCCGTCACCGCGCCGGAAGTCACCGTGGGGCCTCGAAACCTGGCCTACGTCATCTTCACCTCCGGCAGCTCCGGGCGCCCCAAGGGCGTGGCCAGCGAACATCGCGGCGTGCTGCGCCTCGTGCACGCCGAGCCCTACTCGCGCGTCGGTCCGCGCGAAACGGGCATGCTCTTCGCGCCGCTGTCCTTCGACGGCTCCGTGATGGAGCTGTGGACGATGCTGCTGCACGGCGGCCGGCTGGTCGTCTTCCCCGGCAAGGTCCCCGCCGGAGACATGGACACGCTCGCGCGCGTGGTGGAGCGTCACGCGGTCGGCTTCGCCCACCTGCCGTCGGGGCTCTTCTCGCAGTTGGTGGAGCACCGGCCGGACATCCTCGGACGGCTGCGCGCGGTGCACGTGGCGGGCGACGTCATCTCCGCCCCGCATGTGCGTCGCGCGGTGGAGCTTCTGGGCCGGCCCGTCATCAACGCCTACGGCCCCAGTGAATGCTCCGTGGCCGCGTCGTTCTTCACAGTGGAGCGGCCGGAGCAGGCGGGCGCGTCGGTGCCCATCGGCGCGCCGCTCGCGAACACCACGGCGTACGTGCTGGACGCGCGGCTCCAGCCGGTGCCGGTGGGCGTGCCGGGGGAGCTGTTCCTCGGCGGTGATGGCGTGGTCCGGGGCTACGTGTCGCGGCCGGACCTGACGGCGGAGCGCTTCGTGCCGGATGTCTGGGGCGCGAAGCCGGGGGCACGGCTGTACCGCACGGGCGACCGGGTGCGCTGGCGCGCGGATGGGACGCTGGACTTCCTGGGCCGCACGGACCACCAGGTGAAGGTGCGTGGCTTCCGCATCGAGCTGCCGGAAGTGGAGGCCGCCCTGCGCGAGCTGCCCGAGGTGCACGAGGCCGCGGCGGTGGTGCGCGAGGACGTGCCCGGCGACAAGCGGCTCGTCGCCTACGCGATGCCGCGCCCGGGGCAGGTGCTGGAGGCCTCGCGGCTGCGGGAGGCCCTGCGCCGCAAGCTCCCCGACTACATGGTGCCGTCCCTGTTCGTGGCGCTCCCCACCCTGCCCCTGAACCCCAGCGGCAAGGTGGACCGCAAGGCCCTGCCCGCCCCGGACTCCGAGGCCACCGGCCGGCGCGAGCGCTACGTGGCGCCGGCCCACCCGCTGGAGGAGCAGATCGCCTCCACCTGGGCCCGTGAGCTGGGCGCGGACCGCGTGGGCACGCAGGACCACCTGTTCAACGACCTGGGCGGCACGTCGCTGTCCGTGATGCGGCTCGCCTCGCGCTTGAAGGAGACGCTGGGGCGCGACGTGCCCGTGGTCTGGTTGTTCGAACACCCCACGGCGGAGTCGCTCGCCCAGCGGCTGGAGCACGAGTCCCGGTCGCCGGGAGCACCGTCGCCCATCACGTCCGGCCACCGCCCGCGCGAGGCATCGAAGCCCGGCGCGTCCGGCTCCATCGCCATCATCGGCATGGCGGGCCGCTTCCCCGGCGCGATGTCGGTGGCCGAGTTCTGGCGGAACCTGCGCGAGGGCGTGGAGTCCATCACGCGCTTCTCCCCCGAGGAGCTGGAGCACCTGCCCTCGCTGCCGGAGGGGTTCGAGCTCTGGTACCACCCGGCGTTCGTTCCGGCCGCCGGGGTCCTGGACGACGTGGAGGGGTTCGACCACGCGTTCTTCGACATGTCCCTGCGCGAGGCGCAGTTCACGGATCCGCAGCAGCGGTTGTTCCTCCAGACGGCGTGGGCCGCGCTGGAGGACGCGGGCGTCAACCCGGAGCGCTACCCCGGCGCCATCTCGCTGTACGCGGGCGCCGCGGCCTCCGGGTACGCGGAGGCCGTGCGGCAGGCGATGCCGCTGGACGCGGCGTCCTTCTTCGAGCTGAACGGCACCGCCACGCACGAGAGCCTGCCGACGAAGGCGTCCTTCAAGCTGGGGCTCACCGGTGAGAGCACGCTGCTCTACACCGCGTGCTCCACGGGTCTGGTGGCCGTGCACCTGGCCTGTCAGAGCCTGCGGACGGGCCAGTCGGACGTGGCGCTCGCGGGGGCCTCGCGGCTGTCGCTGCCGCAGCGCACGGGCTACGTGGCGCAGGAGGGGCTCATCTTCTCGCCGGACGGCCACTGCCGTGCGTTCGACGCGAAGGCCCAGGGGACGCTGCCGGGCAACGGCGTGGGCGCGGTGGTGCTCAAGCGGCTGGAGGACGCGGTGCGGGATGGGGACGCCATCTACGCCGTCATCCGGGGATCGGCGCTGAACAACGACGGCCGGAACAAGTCCGGCTTCACCGCGCCCAGCGTGCAGGGACAGGCGGCGGTGGTGTCTCAAGCCCTGGCCAACGCGGGCGTGGCACCGGAGGCCGTGGGCTACGTGGAGGCCCATGGCACCGCGACGCCGCTGGGGGACCCGATTGAAGTGGCGGCGCTGACTCGCGCGTACGGTCTGGGCGCGGAGCACCGGGGCCGCATCGCGCTGGCGTCGCTGAAGACGAACGTGGGGCACCTGGACACGGCCGCGGGGCTGGCGGGCCTGATGAAGGCCGCGCTGGCGCTGCACCACGGGGAGATTCCCCCCAGCCTCCACTTCGAGAAGCCCAACCCGCGGATCGACTTCGACGCGGGGCCGTTCTTCGTCAACACCACCTTGCGGTCGTGGCCTCGGGGCGAGACGCCTCGCTTCGCCGCGGTCAGCTCCTTCGGCATTGGCGGCACCAATGCCCACGCCATCCTCGAGGAAGCTCCCATGCGGCAGAGTGGTTCGACCACGCGTTCCCACCAGCTCGTCGTGCTGTCCGCGCGATCGCCGGAGGCGCTGGAGGCGGCGGCGCGGCGGTTGGAGGCGAAGGGCGTCGGGGACACGGCGCTGGCGGATCTGGCGTTCACGCATGCCGTGGGTCGCAAGGCGTTCGAGTACCGGCGCGCGGTGGTGGTGAAGGACGCGGAGGACCTGTCGCGGCAGCTCCAGAAGGCGGTGACGCTGGCGAAGAGTCCGGGCAAGTCGCCGCGCGTGGCGTTCGTGTTCTCCGGGCAGGGCTCGCAGCGGCTGGCCATGGGGCGTGAGCTGGCGGAGGCGTCGCCCCTGTACCGCGCGCACCTGGATGCGTGCCTCGCGTTGCTGGACGCGCCGCTGCGGGCGCGGGTGTCGGCGGTGCTGGCTCCGGAGGCGGATGCTGCTTCGGCGGACCTCGCGGACACGCGCGTGGCGCTGCCCGCGCTGTTCAGCGTGCAGGTGGCGCTGGCCTGGATGTGGCGAGACCTGGGTGTCACTCCGGCCGCGGTGATGGGACACAGCTTCGGTGAGTACGCGGCGGCGTGCGTCTCGGAGGCGCTGCCGGTCGAGGACGGGATGCGGCTCGCGGTGGCTCGCGGGGAGCTGATGCACCGGATGCCGCCGGGCGCGATGCTCGCGGTGGCCCTGCCCGTGGAGCGCGTGCAGGCGTTGCTGTCGGGACGGTTGTCGGTGGCGGCGGTGAACGCGCCGGACCGCTGCGTGGTGTCCGGGCCGGTGGAGGAAGTGGAGCGGCTGGAGGCCGCGCTGAAGGAACAGAAGGCCGGGGCGGTGCGCATGCCCGCGCCGCATGCGTTCCACTCGGCGGACGTGGAGCCGTTGATGCCGGAGCTGGCGCGCGTGGTGGGCACGCTGCGCTGGTCGGAGCCGGCGGTGCGGTACGTGTCCAGCCTCACGGGGACGGGGGTTGGGCCGGGGCAGCTCGCGGCGCCGGACTACTGGACGGAGCAGATGCGCCAGCCGGTGCGCTTCACCCGCGCGGTGGAGGCGCTCCAGGCGGATGGCTGCACGGTGCTGTTGGAGGTGGGACCGGGGCAGGACGTGACGCCGCTGGTGCGCGCGAACCTGGTTCGGCCCGAGGGCGGCGGTGCCCCTGTCCTCGCGCTGGCGTCGTTGCGGGTGGGCGGGAAGACGACGGAGCAGATGGGCTGGCTCCAGGCCGTGGGGGAGCTGTGGACGGCGGGCGTGTCCGTGGACTGGAGCGCGTTCTACGCGCACGAGCAGCGCCTGCGGCTGCACCTGCCCACGTACGCGTTCCAGACCAAGGCGGTCTGGGTGCAGCCGAGAGCGCGCGCCACGACGTCTCCGTTCGCGCCGCCCACGGGGCGCCCCGTCCAGGCGCCGCGAACGCTGGTCGAGGCCACGGCCGCGCCCGTTGAGCGTGCGCCCGAAGTGGCCTCCGAGCTGGCCCTGGTCACCGCGTCGATCCGCGCGCCCCAGTCCGTATCCGCGATGACGGCCACGGCGGGCCGAGTCCCTCCATCCGCGTCAGCGATGACGGCTCCGAACGGCGCGCCGCAGAGCGGGTCCGTGACGACGGAGTCGAACAACGCGCCGCAGAGCGGGTCCGAGCTGACGGAGTCGATCGGCGTGCTGCAACCGGAGGCCGCGGCGTCCTCGCATGGGGAGGTCGTGTCCCCGGACGTGTCCCCCGTCGCCCCTCCCCCACCCGGCCGTGATGACGCGCCCCGAGGCGACATCGAGGAGCGTGTGGCCGCGCTGTGGCGCGACCGTCTGGGCCTGGAGTTCGTGGGCCGCCACGACGACTTCCTCGAACTCGGCGGCAACTCGCTGACGGCCGCGCAGTTGCTCAATCAGCTCCGTGAGGCCTTTGGCGTGAACCTGCCGCTGGCCGTCCTCTTCGAGGCGCCCACCGTCGCCGGCATCGCCGAACACCTGGAGCCCCTGCTCCTCCAGGCACCCCAGGCCCCCGTCTCCACGGAGCTTCCGCTGGTGCCCCTGCCCCGCGATGGCAGCGAGCTGCCGCTGTCCTTCGTGCAGGAGCGCGTCTGGCGCCTGGAGCAGCACCTGCCCGGCCTGTCCGCGTACAACCTCCCGTTCGTCCTCCGGCTCGAAGGCGACCTGGACGCGGACGTCATGGAGCGCGGCATCCAGGAGATCGTCCAGCGCCACGAAGCGCTGCGCACGACCTACGACACCGTGGACGGCCGCCCCGTGCAGCGCTTCCACCCGCGCATGCGCGTGCCCCTCACCCGCGTGGAGCTGCGCGGCCCCATGGAGACGCGCGAACCCGAGGCGCTGCGCCTCGCTCGCGAGGACGCCGCGAAGCCGTTCGACCTGGTCCGCGGCCCCGTGCTGCGCACCACCCTGGTCCGCCTGGACGCGAAGGTGCACCTGCTGATCGCCAGCATCCACCACATCGTCAGCGACACGATGTCCATCGCCCTGCTCGTCCAGGAGCTGGGCCAGCTCTACGACGCCTTCCTCCAGGGCAAGCCGTCTCCCCTCAAGCCGCTGCCCCTCCAGTACGCGGACTTCGGCGCATGGCAGCGCCGGGGCATCTCCAGCGGCCGGCTGGCCGAGCAGGACCAGGGCTGGCGGCAGCGGCTGGCCGGCATGCCGCGCCGGTTGGACCTGCCCACCGACCGGCCCCGCTCCAACGAGCCCGTCATCGCCTCCCAGCGCATGACGCTGGACTTCCCGCCCGCGCTCGCCCACGAGCTGGTGGCCTTCACCCGCCGCGAGGGCTTCACCGGCTACATGACGGTGCTCGCCGCGTGGCAGACGCTGCTGCACCGCTACAGCGGCCAGACGGACATCGTCGTCGGCACGCCCATCGCCAACCGCACGCGGCCGGAGCTGCTGTCGCTCATCGGCTACGTGGCGCACTCGGCGGCGTTCCGGACGCGCTTCACCGAAGGACTCACCTTCCGCGAACTGCTCGCCCAGGTGCGAGGCGAGGTCGCGGACGCGCAGTCGCGCCCGGACGTGCCCTTCGAGTACCTGGTGGAGGCGCTCGTCCCGGGCCACGACATCGGCCGGGGGCGCATGACGGACTCCGTGTTCGTCTACCACACGGGCGCGAGCTCCTCGGAGACCCTGGAGCTCATCGGCTTGCGCGGGACGTTGGTGGAGGTGCCGGGCACGCCCGTGCAGTGGGGCTCCACCCTGAGCGCCCTCACCCTGGTCCTCTTCGAGTCCCCCACCCGCGTCCACGGCGCGCTGGAGTACGCGTCGGACCTGTTCGACCCCGCCACCACGGCGCGGCTGATGGACCACTTCCAGGTGCTGCTCGGCGCGGCGCTCGCGAACCCCGACACGCAGGTGGCGCACCTGCCGCTCGCCACGGATGACGAGCGCCGGGCCTGGCCCACGCCTCGCGCCACGCCGGGGCTGGTCCCCGTGCCCTCCCTGCTCGCGGAGCGGCGCGCGCGCCACGCTGGCGCCACCGCCCTGTCCCAGGGGGAGACGCACTGGAGCTGGGCGGAGCTGGGCGCCCGCGCGGACGCCCTGTCCGCGAGGCTCAAGTCCCTGGGCGTGAAGGCCGGCACCCCCGTGGCCGTGTGCCTGCGCACGTCGCCGGAGAAGCTGGCCGCGCTGTGGGGCGTGCTGGGCGCGGGCGGCGCGTGCGTCGCCCTGGGCCCGTCCGACCTGAGCCACCTGCCCGTGTACGCGCCCGAAGGCGCGCCGGTGCCGGTGCTCGTCACCACGCGCGCGCTGGTGGCCTCCGTGCGCGTGGACGCGGCCCGCGTCGTCTACGTGGAAGATGTGCCCGCCGCGAGCGAGCCCGCCGCCACGGCCGCGCCCGTGGAGCCGCACGCCCTGGCGTGGCTGCTGCCCACGGGCCGGGGCCAGCCCGCGTGGGCCCTGGGCCACCGGGAGCTGGCGGAGTTCTTCACCGGCCTGGACGCGCGCCTGTCGCCCCCGGACGGCGGCGCGTGGCTGGCCGCGAGCGAGCCGTCCTCCGACCGTCCGGAGCTGGAGGCCCTGTGGGCGCTCTCGCGCGGCCTGAGGGTGGTGTTCCCGCCGGAGCGCATCACCGCCCGGCTGGTCAGCCTGGGCGATGGAGGCCCTCGCGCGAAGGCGATGGACCTGAGCCTCATCTACTTCGCCAACGACGAGGACACGCTCCAGGGGCCCAAGTACGAGCTGCTGCTGGAGGGCGCGAAGTTCGCGGACGCGAACGGCTTCTCCGCGGTGTGGACGCCGGAGCGGCACTTCCACTCGTTCGGAGGCCTCTACCCGCAGCCGGCGGTGGTGGCGGCGGGCCTGGCCACCGTCACGAAGCACCTGCGCTTGCGCTCCGGCAGCGTGGTGCTGCCGCTGCATGATCCGCTGCTCATCGCGGAGCAGTGGTCCGTGGTGGACAACCTGTCCCAGGGCCGCGTGGGCCTGTCCGTGGCCACGGGCTGGCACACGCAGGACTTCACCTTCGCGCCGGCCAACTACGAGAAGCGCCGCGACATCCTCCTGGAGAAGCTGTCCACGCTGCGCGCGCTGTGGCGGGGCGAGCGCTTCAAGCGGCCCGCGGGCGCGGGCAGCACGGCGGAGGTCGGCCTGCGCCCGAAGCCCGTGCAGAAGGAGCTGCCGGTGTGGCTCACCGCCACGGGCAACCCCGAGACGTTCCGCATGGCGGGCGAGCTGGGCGCGGGCGTGCTGACGGGCCTGCTCTCGCACACGCTGGAGGAGCTGAAGCAGAAGGTGGCGCTGTACCGCGACGCGTGGCGCCGCAACGGGCACCCGGGCCGGGGACACATCACCTGCATGCTGCACACGTACCTGGGCGACGAGGAGCAGGAGGTGCTGCGCACGGTGCGCCAGCCCCTGCTGTCGTACTTCCGCAGCTCGGTGGACATCAGCACGTCGCTGCTCCAGGCGCAGGGCATCACCGACGTGCAGAAGCTGTCGCCGGAGGACATCAACGCGGTGCTGGAGCGCACCTTCGAGAACCACGCGAAGAACACCGGCCTGCTGGGCACGGTGGACAGCGCGCTGCGGCGGCTGCGCGACGTGCGCGCGGCGGACGTGGACGAGGTGGCGGCGCTCATCGACTTCGGCCTGGACACCCCCGTGGTGCTGGAAGGCCTGCGCCGGCTGGCCGTGGTGCGCGAGCGCATGGACGCGGAGGCCGCCGCCCGCCAGGAGCAGGTGCTGGTGGAGGCCGAGGCGGGCGTGGAGGGCCTGCTGGAGCTGGCGCGCCAGTCCGGCGCGGTGCTGCTGCACACGTCGGCCCGGCTGGCGCGTTCACTCAGCGAGCTGCCCGGCGCGCGCGAGTCCCTGGCCCGCGTGGGCGCGCTGGTGTTGGAGGGCGCGTCGGTGGAGCTGGGCGCGGCGCTGCACCGGGCCGCGGGCGTGGAGGTGTGGCTGTCCGGTGACGCCCAGGAGGGCGCGCTGCTGCCGCGCACGTTGGCGGAGCGCATCCCCGCGAACCTCCAGGCCTGGGTGCTGGACGCGGCCGGTCAGCCCGTGCCCGCGGGCGTGGTGGGCGAGCTGGCCCTCGCGGGCGCGGGGCTCCCCTCCGCCCTGTGGCGCGCGGGTGACGAGGAGCACCGCCGCCTGGTGCCGCACCCCCGCGAGGCGTCCGCGAAGCTGTTCCGCACCGGCCGTCATGCCCGCCTGCGCGGGGACGGACGGCTGGAGCCGGTGGCCTCGCCGTCGCGGCTCCCCCCTCCGCCCGTGGCGCGTCCCGCCGCCGTCGAAGCGCCGCGTCCCGTGGCGCCTGCCACCCCGGCGAGGGTGGACATGACCCCGCCGCCCATCCCGCGCGTGGGCCGCGACCGGCCGCTGCCCCTGTCCTTCGCGCAGCAGCGCCTGTGGTACCTCCAGCAACTGGAGCCCACGAGCAGCGCGTACAACAACCCGGCCATCTTCCGGCTCACGGGCGAGCTGGACCGGGACGCGCTCCAGGCCGCGCTGGACGCGATGGTGGTCCGCCACGAGGTGTTGCGCACCACCTACGCCCTGGACGGGGACCACGCGGTGCAGGTCATCCATCCGCCCCGGGGGCTGCCGCTCCAGCACTGGGACGCAGCCGGCGACACGCCAGAGGCGCGCGAGGCGGCGATGCGCGCGTTCTGCCAGGACTCCGTGCGCCAGCCCTTCGACCTGGAGCAGGAGGTCGTGCGCGCGGCGTTGATCCGCCTGGGGGCCCGCGAGCACGTGCTGCTCGTCACCTTCCATCATGCGGTGTCCGACGCGTGGTGCACCCTGGTCATCGCGCATGAGCTGACGGTGAACTACACGGCCTTCCGCACGGGCCAGCCGTCGCCGCTGCCGGAGCTGCCGGTGCAGTACGCGGACTACGCGGTGTGGCAGCGCGCGTGGCTGGAAGGCGGTGTGATGGAGAAGCAGGTGGCCTGGTGGAAGGACCACCTGGCCGGCGCGCCTCCGCTGTCGCTGCCCACGGACCGGCCCCGCCCGGCGGTCATGTCCTCCGCGGGCGCGCGGCACACCTTCCTCCTGCCGTCGACGGTGTCCGCGCCGCTGCTGGCGCTGGGCCGCAAGCACGGCGCCACGTCGTTCATGGTCTTGATGGCGCTCTTCCAGACGGTGCTGTCGCGCTACTCGGGCCAGGACGACTTCGTGGTGGGCACGCCCATCGCGGGCCGCACGCGTCCGGAGCTGGAGTGGCTGATGGGCTGCTTCATCAACACCCTGCCCTTCCGCTCAAGGCTGTCCGGTCAGCCGTCCTTCGTGGAGCTGCTGGGGCGCGTGCGCACCCAGGCCCTGGAGGCCTACGCGCACCAGGACGCTCCCTTCGAGCGCGTGCTGGATTCGCTGGAGCTGCCGCGCGACCTGAGCCGCACGCCGCTGTTCCAGGTGAGCATCAACGTCGTGAGCATGCCGGAGGTCCAGGGCCGGCTGCCGTCGCTGGAGTTGACCCCGGTGGAGGTGCCGACCGGCACCGCGAAGTTCGACCTGGGCATGGAGGTCGTGGACGGCAAGGACGGCTTCACCTGCAGCATGGAGTACGCCACCGCCCTCTTCGACGCGGCCACCATGGAGCGGCTCGCGCGGCACATGGTGGGCCTGGCGCGCGAGGTGGTCGCCCATCCCCAGACGTCCGTCGCCCTGCTGCCGCTCATGGACGCGGCGGAGCGCCAGCGCGTGCTGGTGGAGTGGAACGACACCTTCCAGGACTTCCCCCAGGACGCGCGCATCCCGGACCTCTTCGCCCGGCAGGTCGCGGCGAGGCCGGACGCGGTGGCGGTGGAAGCCGGCGGCGAGCGCCTGACCTACGCGCAACTGGACGCGCGCGCGAACCAGTGGGCGTACGTACTGCGGGAGCACGGCGTGGGCCCGGACGTGCTGGTGGCGGTGTGCCTGGAGCGCTCGCTGGAGCTCGTCGTCGCGCTGCTCGCGGCCGTGAAGGCGGGGGGCGCGTACCTGCCGCTGGATCCCAGCTACCCGGCGCCTCGGCTGGCCGCGATGCTGGAGGACGCGCCCGCGAAGGTGCTGCTCACCACGCGAACCCTGCGCGCGGCGGTGCCCCTGCCGCCGGAGCTGCCGTCCGTCTTCGTGGAGGAGCTGTCCTCCCGGGAGCTGCCCACGGCGCCGGTGGTGCCGGGCGCGGACTCGCGCCATCTGGCCTATGTGGACTTCACCTCCGGCAGCACCGGGCGCCCCAAGGGCGTCGCGGTGGACCACCGCGCGGTGATGCGCCTGCTGCACCACCCGGCGTTCGCGCGCATGGGCGCGAACGAGACGTTCCTCCAACTGGCGCCCATCTCCTTCGACCCGGTGACGCTGGAGATCTGGGGACCGCTGCTGCACGGCGGACGGCTGGTGATGTTCCCGCCCACGTCTCCGTCGGACCTGGACGTGTTGGCCCAGGTCATCCAGCGCCACGGCGTCACCGCGATGATGCTCACGGCGGGCCTCTTCACGCAGGTGGTGGACCTGAAGCCGGAGGCCCTGACGGACGTGCGCCAGTTGCTGGTGGGCGGCGACGTCGTCTCCCCGCCGCACGTGCGCAAGGTGCTGGAGGCGCATCCGGGCCTCGTCGTGACCGCGGGCTACGGCCCGACGGAGGCGACGCTCATCGCCGCCACGCACGTGATGACGGACGCGGCGCGAGTGGACGCGCCCGTGCCCCTGGGCCGGCCCATCGCGCGGACGGACCTGTACGTGCTGGACGCGCGCGGACAGCCGGTGCCCCCGGGCATCCCCGGTGAGCTGCACATCGGCGGCGAGGGCCTGGCGCGCGGCTACATCTCCCGGCCGGACCTCACCGCGGAGCGCTTCATTCCGCATCCGTTCTCCTCGCGGCCCGGTGAGCGCCTCTATCGCACGGGCGACCTGACCCGCTGGCGCGCGGATGGGACGCTGGACTTCCTGGGCCGCACGGACCAGCAGGTGAAGGTCCGGGGCTTCCGCATCGAGCTGTCGGAGGTCGAGTCCGCGCTGGGCGCGCACCCGGATGTCCGCGAGGCCGTGGCCGTGGTGCGGGAGGACGTGCCCGGAGACAAGCGCCTGGTGGCGTATGTCGTCGCCCCGTCCGCCCCCCAGCCGGAGGCGCTGCGCGACTTCATGCGCCAGCGCGTGCCGGACTACATGCTGCCGTCCGCGTTCGTCCTGCTGGAGTCGCTCCCGCTGACGGCCCAGGGCAAGGTGGACCGCAAGGCCCTGCCCGCGCCCGAGGGACAGCGCGCCTCGCGCCGTGAGTACGTGGCGCCGCGCACCCCGAGGGAGCAGGCCCTGGCCCAGGTGATGGCGCAGGTCCTGCGCGTGGAGCGCGTGGGCCTGGACGACAACTTCTTCGAGCTGGGCGGCGACTCCATCATCAGCCTCCAGGTGGTGGCGAAGGCGCGGCAGGCCGGCGTGCGGTTGCAGGTGAAGGACCTCTTCCAGCACCCCACCCTGGGCGCGCTGGCGGCCGTGGCCCGCGACGGAGAGGCGACCCTCGCGGAGCAGGGCCCGGTGGTGGGCGACGTGCCCCTCACGCCCATCCAGGTGGACCTGTTCGAGCGTGAGCCGACGTACCCGCACCACTTCAACCACGCCCTGCTGCTCAAGACCCGTCAGCCGCTGAAGGCCGACCTGGTGCAGAAGGCGCTCACCGCGCTCGTCACCCACCACGACGCCCTGCGCCTGCGCTACGTCCACGCGGAGGACGGCACGTGGCGCCAGGAGGCCGTGGCCCCCGAGGCCGCGCCCCCCGTGCTCCTCCAGGTGGACCTGTCCATGCTGGCGCCGGAGGCCCGGCTCGCCGCGATGGAGCGGGAGGCCGCGCGCCTCCAGGCGGACTTCGACCTGGCGACGCCGCCGCTGGTGCGCGTGGCGCTGTTCCACTTCGGCGCCGGGGAGC
The DNA here is from genome assembly GCF_020037015.1 of Corallococcus sp. AS-1-6. Taxonomy (GTDB): domain Bacteria; phylum Myxococcota; class Myxococcia; order Myxococcales; family Myxococcaceae; genus Corallococcus. The sequence goes on from NZ_JAIQDE010000056.1 coordinate 14,030, forward strand.
CGCAGCGCCTGCTGCTCATCATCCACCACCTGGTGGTGGACGCGGTGTCGTGGCGCATCCTGGTGGAGGACCTGGAGGCGGCATACCTCCAGCTCCAGGCCGCCCGCGCCCCGGCGCTGCCCGCGAAGACGACATCGTTCCTGTCCTGGGCGAAGCGGCTGGAGAAGCACGCCCTGTCCGAGGCGCTGGGCGAGCAGGAGGCCTTCTGGCGCGAAGCGATGCGCGGCGACGTGGCCCCGCTGCCCGTGGACGGCCCGGGTCCGTACACGTACGCGTCGCGGAGCAGCGTCGCCGTGGAGCTGGACGCGGAGGAGACGCGGCAGTTGCTCCAGGAGACACCCACCGGCTGGCGGGCGCGCATCGACGACGTGCTCCTGACCGCGCTCGCGCGGACGCTGGGCGAGTGGACGGGGAAGCCGGACGTCCTCATCGAGTTGGAGGGCCACGGCCGCGAGGAGCTGTTCGCGGACCTGGACGTGTCGCGCACCGTGGGCTGGTTCACGTCCGTGGCGCCGGCCCTGCTGCGGCTGCCCGAGGGCGGCTCGCTGGGAGACGGGCTGCGCGCGGTGCGGGACTCGCTGAAGGCGTGGCCCGGCCGTGGCATCGGCTTCAACCTGCTGCGCCACCTCGGGCCTCCGGAGACGCGGGCCCGGCTGGCCGCGCTGCCCAAGGCGCAGGTGTCGTTCAACTACCTGGGCCAACTGGACGGCACCGCCGCCGCCAGCACGCTCTTCACCATGAGCGACGAGCCGGTGGGCCCCATCGTGGAGCCCCGGGCCTTGCAGCCGCACGCGCTGGCCGTGGACGGCTCGGTGCTCCAGGGCCGGCTGCGGATGACGTTCGGCTACAGCCACCAGCAGCACCACGAGGCGACGGTGCGCGCGCTGGCGGAGCGCTTCCTCGCGGTGCTGCGCGAGCTCATCGCCCAGCGCCATTCGGAGGACGCGCGGCGGCGCACGCCCGGGGACTTCCCGCTGGCCCGCCTGTCGCAGGCCGCGCTGGACGCGGTGTTGGCGGCGCAGGGCCCCACGGTGGAGGACCTGTTCCCGCTGTCGCCGCTCCAGGCGGGCATGCTCTTCCACGCCCTGAATGATCCGCAGGCGGCCTACTACTTCGAGCAGGCCGGGTGGTCGAGCCACTCGGACGTGGACATCGCGCTGCTCCAGCGGACGTGGCAGACGGCGGTGGACCGCAACCCCATCCTGCGCACCGCGTTCGTGTGGGAGGGCCTGGAGTCGCCGCTCCAGGTGGTGCATTCGCGCGCCACGCTGCCGTTCATCGTCCACGACTGGCGCCACCTGCCGGAGGCGGAGCAGCCGGCCGCGCTGGCGAAGCTCACGGCGGAGGACCGTGCACGCGGCTTCGACGTGTCGAGCGCGCCGCTGTCGCGCATGACGGTGGTGCGCCTGGGGGATGCGCGCTGGCGCTTCCTGTGGAGCCACCACCACCTGCTGATGGACGGCTGGAGCATGGGCCTGTTCTTCCAGGAGGTCTTCGCGCTCTACGACGCCGTGCACGCCGGGACGCCTCCGCCGCCCGTGGGCCGGCCGCCGTTCCGCGACTACATCGCGTGGTTGGACCGCCGCGACGGGGCGGAGGACGAGCGCTTCTGGCGAGACCAGCTCGCGGGCCTGTCCGCGCCCACGCCCCTGCCCTCGGCGCGGCCCGCGTCCCTGGTGCGGCCCACCACGTCCGAGAAGCGGCCCGACGCGAGGGTGACGCTGCCGGCGCCGGTCACCACCGCGCTGGAGGCCTTCGCGCGGCGGCATCAGCTCACGCTCAACACGCTGACGCAGGCGGCCTGGGCGCTGGTGCTCGCGCGCCATGCGGACACGCGCGACGTGCTCTTCGGCACCACGCTCGCGGGCCGTCCGCCGGAGCTACCGGGCGCGGACGCCATGCTGGGCCTGCTCATCACCACGCAGCCGGTGCACATCACGCTGCCGGGTGACGGCGAGCCGGTGCTGCCATGGCTCCAGTCGCTCCAGGCGAAGCTGCTCGGCATCCAGCAGCACCAGTACGCGCCGCTGGTCTCGACGCACGGCTGGAGCGACATCCCCCGGGGACAGCCGCTCTTCCAGTCCCTGTTCGTCTTCGAGAACTACCCGTTCGACGAATCGGTGTTGCGCCGCTTCACCGCGATGGACCTGCGCGACCTGGAGTTCGGCGACAGCACGAACTACCCGCTCTCCGCCACCGTGGTGCCGCGCGAAGAGCTCCAGTTGCAGCTCGTCTACGACGAGGGCCGCTTCGACGCGGACGCCGTGCGGCGGGTGCTGGGCCAGTGGCGGCAGGCGCTGGAGGGACTGCTCCAGCCGGACGCGCGGCTCGACGACGTGTCCCTGCTCCCCGCGGAGGACCGGGCCTGGCTGCTGCGCGCAGGCAGCGGCGACGCCGTGGACTTCGATCGCGACGCCACGTTGCAGGCGCGCTTCGAGGAGCAGGCCGCCGCGACGCCGGACGCGGATGCCGTGGTGTCCGGCGGGACGACGCTGACCTACGGGCAGCTCAACGCGGGGGCGAATGAGCTCGCATGGCAGTTGCGGTCACTGGGCGTGGGCCCGGAGGTGACGGTGGCGCTGTGCCTGGAGCGCTCGGCGGAGGCCATCGTGGCGCTCCTCGCGGTGCTCAAGGCCGGTGGCGCCTTCGTGCCGCTGGACCCGGCGGCCCCCGCCGCGCGCAAGTCGTTCGTCCTCGAGGATTGTGGCGCCAGCGTGCTGGTGACGACGCAGGCGCTGCAAGAAACGTGGCACCCAGAGGTGCCCCGCCTGGTGCGCCTGGACGCAAAACCTGTCCGACAGGAGGTCTGCGCGGAATAAGCAGTCCTACGAGCCGCATAGAGGTGGGGTGACATCGCAAGAAGA
>NZ_JAIQDE010000057.1 GCF_020037015.1 Corallococcus sp. AS-1-6
CGCAACGCGCGCTCCAGCACGGCCACGTCGAGCGCACCCTCCAGGCGCACCGCCATGGGCACGTTGAAGAGGGAGGTGCCGGGCTGCAGTTGATCAATGAACCAGAGTCGCTGCTGCGCGAAGGAGAGAGGCAGCGGGCGCGAGCGGTCCTGTACCGGGATGAGGCCTTGGACGGAGTTGCCGGCGGTGGCCTTCTGCGCGGCCAGCTTCTTGAGCAACTCGGCGCGCTTTTCCGGTGAGAGGTTGGCGATCCGCTTCGACAGATCCTGGCTCATCTCGTGTACTCCGCACTGGGGGATGCCATGGCGCACGAGCACCACCCGGGACGGTGGCACTCGTGATTTCTCAGACTGCAGTTGATGCTGGATTGCCGTCCTGAGCCGCTCTCACGGGGGAAGCGCGGCGGTGGGCAAATTCGCAGTGGTTACATTATTCGGTAACGACATGGCGTGTCATGAGGACGACTCGGCGCTCCTCGGGCACAACCCGGGGATGAATAAATCCCCGTGTTTACAGCCCTCACCATAGGAGGGAGCTCTGACGTCAGCGCGCGACTCGACCGCAAAAGCCGGATCTCAGGTGACGAGCCCCCGCGCCTGAACAGGCCGGCGCGGGGCGGCCGGGGTTCAACCTCCCGAGGTCGTGCGCGGCTCGCCGCCCGCCGCACGGGCGAGGATCAGACGCAGTCGCTCCACGATGGGCCCGAGGTGCGGGTCCTGTAGCAGCTCATGGTGGCTGCCTGGGACGACGTGCACTTCCAGTCCGCCACGGACGAGGGACTCCCACCCGCGATGAACCGGGAGTTCGTCCGCGGCCTCGCTGGCGCTCAGCAGCAGGGCGGTGCCGTCGTACGGCTGGGGCACGTACTTCTCCTGCGCGAAGAGGTTGGCCTGGAAGACACGGAAGAGGGCGCGAAGCTGGGTGTCCCCGGAGTGCGCGTCGAGGATGCGCGCTCGGACTCCTTCCTGGAGCAGGTGGTCCAGCATCGCGGCGTCGTCGCCTTGTGCCAGCGCTTCGGCCGACATGGAGAGCTCCTGGCCGAAGGCGGTGGCCGTGGTCTGGGCGAAGGCGATCCGCACTCGGGCTTCGGATGAGAAGTGGGGCGCTGTCTCGGAGGGCGGCGTGATGCCGGGCACGTGGGCGTCGATGAGCGCGAGCAGCTCCACGGCTTCGCCAGCCTCGCGCAGCCTGCGGGCCATCTCGTAGGCAATGACGCCACCGAGGGACCAGCCTCCGAGCTGGTAGGGGCCATGGGGCTGCACGGTGCGGATGGCTTCGATGTAGAGGGCGGCCATCTCCTCGATGGAGTCGACGACGGGGCGCCCGTCGAGGCCGCGTGACTGGAGGCCGTAGACGGGCAGTGACGGGCCGAGTCTGCGTGCCAGCTCCGAGTAGGCCAGGACGTTGCCGCCACCAGGGTGGACGAGGAAGAGGGGCCGCTGTCCTGGCTCTCCGCGTTCCAGGGGAACAAGGGGCGTCCAGGCCTGTGTGTCGTCGCGCAGCACCTGGGCGAGCTGCTCGACGGTGGGCTGCTGGAAGAGGACGGAGAGAGGGAGGCTGAGGCCGAGACGCTCGCGGATGGACGCGAGCATGCGCACGGCGAGCAGGGAGTGGCCTCCCAGCTCGAAGAAGCTGGAGCGGACGCCGACGGAGCGGACGCCGAGGACGTCCTCCCAGATGCGGGCGAGCTGCATCTCGAGCGCATCGCGGGGTGCGACGAAGTCCCGGGCCTCGACGGCATGAGCGTCGGGCTCCGGCAGGGCCTTGCGGTCGACCTTGCCGTTGGAGTTGAGGGGCAGGGCGTCGAGGACGAGGAGCGCGGAGGGAACCATGTACTCGGGCAGTTGCTGCCGGAGGTGGACCTTGAGCGCCTCGGAGTCGAGTGAGTGGCCGTCGCGAGCAGTGACGTAGGCGACGAGGCGCTTATCCGCGGCCTCGCCCTTGGCGACGACGACAGCGTCCTTGAGGCCTGGAGCGCGGCGGAGGGCGGCTTCGATTTCGCCCAGTTCGATGCGGAAGCCACGCACCTTCACCTGGAAGTCGATGCGGCCGAGGTACTCCAGGCGCCCGTCGGGGCGGTAACGGACACGGTCGCCCGTGCGGTACATGCGGCCGCCGGGAGGCCCGTAGGGCTCCGGCACGAAGCGCTCCGCGGTGAGGTCCGGACGCAGCAGGTAGCCGCGAGCCTGGCCTTCGCCTGCGAGGTACAGTTCGCCCGCGACACCCACTGGCACCGGCTGGAGCGAAGCGTCCAGGACGTAGGCGCGCGTCGCGGGCAGCGGGCGGCCGATGAGCGGCACTTCGTCACGGCCGACGAGAGACGCGGTGGAGTAGGTGGTGTCCTCGGAAGGCCCGTAGAGGTTGAAGAGCTTCTCGACGGTGGGCACCGCGTAGACCTGCTTGGCGAGCGTCTCGGGAAGGGCTTCGCCCGCGAGGTTGATGACGCGCACGGAGGGCGGCACCGCGCCCAGGCGCAGCAGTTGCGCCATGGCGGAGGGCACGGTGTTGACGAGGGTGACGTGCGAAGCGGTGGGCAGTTCTGCCAAGTGCAGGGCATTGCGTGCCACCACCACCGCGCCACCGCTGCTCAACGGGGCGAAGAGTTCGAAGACGGAGAGGTCGAAGTTGAGGCTCGTCGCGGCGAGGGTGCCCTTCAACTCTTCCGGCGAGAAGGTCTCCAGCGCCCAGTGGAGGAACGCCACGGCATTGCCATGGGAGATGGCGACACCCTTGGGGCGACCGGTGCTTCCGGAGGTGTAGATGAGGTAGGCGAGGTGCCCGGCGTGGATGTCGACCGTGGGCGCAGTGGTGGGTTGCTTCGCCAGCTCCATGTCCGAGTCGAGGCACACGGGCGTGGCGCTGGTTTCTGGCAGCGCCGAGAGCAGGTGCGAATGCGCCACGAGGGCAGGCCCCTGCGCGTCCTCCAGCAGCCAGCCCAGGCGCTCACGCGGGTAGCTGGGGTCCAGGGGCACGTAGGCTCCACCGGCCTTGAGGATGCCAAGGGCTCCGATGACGAGGTCCTCGGTACGCTCGACGCACAGGCCGACGCGGACTTCGGGCCCGACACCCAGGCCGCGCAGACGGTGCGCGAGTTGATTGGCCTTCGCGTCCAGCTCCCGGTACGTCAGTTTCCGCTCAGGCGTGATGACGGCCAGGGCATCCGGCGTGCGGCGCACCTGGGCTTCCACCATCGCGGGGATGCTGGGCTCGCTCGCCACCTGCGAGGCGGGTGGGTTCCATTCGACGAGGAGCTGCTGGCGCTCGGCATCCGTGAGCAGCGGCAGGTCCCCGAGCCGCGACTCAGGCTTCTTCGCGATGGCCTCCAGCAGCACGCCGAAATGGCCCGCCATGCGCTGCACGGTCACCGCGTCGAACAGGTCTGTCGCGTACTCCAGCGTTCCGACCAGTCCGCCTTGGACCTCTTGCAATGCGAGGGAGAGATCGAACTTGGCGAAGCGAGCCTCCAGCGGCAGGGACTGGAAGGACAGGCCGGGCAGACGCAGCGCCTCGGTGGGCGTGTTCTGCAAGACGAACATGGCTTGGAACAGCGGGCTGCGGCTCAGGTCCCGCGTGGGCTGCACGGCTTCGACGAGCTTCTCGAAGGGCAGGTGCTGGTGCTCGTACGCCGCGAAGGTCGTGCCGCGCACCTGGGCCAGCAGCTCCTTGAACGTCGCGCGCGGGTTGAGCTGGGCGCGCAGCACGAGCGTGTTGACGAAGAAGCCGATGAGTCCCTCGGTCTCCGCCTGGGTGCGACCCGCGATGGGCGAGCCCACGCTGATGTCATCCTGTGCGGAGTATCGCGACAGCAGCACTTGGAACGCCGCGAGCAGCACCATGAAGGGCGTTGCGCCCTCGCGTCCAGCGAGACCCTTGAGCGCACGGGCGACGTCCTCCGGGATGCGCACCTCCACCGTGGCGCCCCGGTGGGACTGCACGGGAGGACGCGGCCGGTCCGTGGGCAACTCCAGCGCGGCGGGTGCTCCAGAGAGCTGCTGCTTCCAGTAGTGGAGCTGCGCCTCCAGCGCCTCGCCCTGGAGCCAGTTCCGCTGCCAGACGGCGAAGTCCGCGTACTGCACGGGCAGTGGCGTGAGGCTGGGCTGCTTGCCGTCGTGGAACGCGGCGTACAGCGAGATGAGCTCACGGACGAGCACGCCCATGGACCAGCCGTCGGAGACGATGTGGTGCATCGTCACGAGCAACAGGTGCGAGTCCTCGCGCAGCCGCACCAGCGCACTGCGCAGCAGGGGACCCGTTGCGAGGTGGAAGGGACGCCGGGCCTCCTCATCGGCCAGCTTCCGGGCCTCCTTCTCCCGCTCATCCTCGGGCAACGACGAGAGATCCTTGATTGGCAGCGTCCATGCCGCCGCAGCCTGGATCCGCTGCGTGGGCTGCCCCTGATGCTCGTGGAAGGTGGTGCGCAGCGACTCGTGACGGGCGACGAGCGCTTCGAACGCGCGACGCAGGGCCTCCACGTCCAGGTGCCCCGAGAGCTGAAGCGCAGCCGGAAGGTTGTAGGACGCATCCTCCGGCTGGAGCTGATCCAGGAGCCACAGCCGCTGCTGCGCGAAGGACAGCGGCAGCGGTCCCTCGTGCGCGGAGCGAGTGAGCTTCGGAGCCTGGGGGCTCGCGCTCCCGTGCAGCCTCGCGGCCAGTGCCTCCACCGTGGAGGATTCGAAGAGGGCTCGCAGGGGAAGCTCGACACCCAGGTCCGCGCGCACGCGGGACACCACCTGGGTGGCCAGCAGCGAGTGTCCACCCAGTTCGAAGAAGGAGTCCTTCACGCCCACCTGGGGCAGACGCAGGACTTCCGCCCAGATGGAGGCCAGCTTCGCTTCGACCTCCGTGCGGGGCGCTTCGTAGGTATTGCCGGACTGAGGTGCCTCCGGCTCCGGGAGGGCCTTGCGGTCGACCTTGCCGTTGGAGTTGAGGGGCAGGGCCTCCAGCACCACGAAGGTGGTGGGAACCATGTACTCAGGGAGGCCCTGACGCAGATGCGTCTTGAGGGTTTCCACTTCCAGCGAGGCATTCGCCTTGGGCGTGACGTAAGCGACCAGCCGCTTGTCGGCGGCCTCACCCTTGGCGACAACGATGGCGTCCTTGAGGCCTGGAGCGCGGCGGAGGGCGGCTTCGATTTCGCCCAGCTCGATGCGGAAGCCACGCACCTTCACCTGGAAGTCGATGCGGCCGAGGTACTCCAGGCGCCCGTCGAGGCGGTACCGGACACGGTCGCCCGTGCGGTACATGCGGCCACCGGGAGGCCCGTAGGGCTCAGGGACGAAGCGCTCCGCGGTGAGGTCCGGACGCAGCAAGTAGCCGCGAGCCTGGCCTTCGCCTGCGAGGTACAGCTCGCCTGCGACACCCACAGGCACTGGCTGCAACGAAGCATCCAGCACGTAGGCCCGCGTCGCGGGCAGAGGGCGGCCGATGAGCGGCACTTCGTCACGGCCGACGAGAGACGCGGTGGAGTAGGTGGTGTCCTCGGAAGGCCCGTAGAGGTTGAAGAGCTTCTCGACGGTGGGCACCGCGTAGACCTGCTTGGCGAGCGTCTCGGGAAGGGCTTCGCCCGCGAGGTTGATGACGCGCACGGAGGGCGGCACCGCGCCCAGGCGCAGCAGTTGCGCCATGGCGGAGGGCACGGTGTTGACGAGGGTGACGTGCGAAGCGGTGGGCAGTTCCGCCAGGTGCAGGGCATTGCGTGCCACCACCACAGCGCCACCGCTGCTCAACGGTGCGAAGAGCTCGAAGACGGAGAGGTCGAAGTTGAGGCTCGTCGCGGCGAGGGTGCCCTTCAACTCCTCCGGCGAGAAGGTCTCCAGCGCCCAGTGGAGGAAGGAGACGGCATTGCCGTGGGAGATGGCGACGCCCTTGGGACGGCCGGTGCTGCCGGAGGTGTAGATGAGGTAGGCGAGGTGCCCGGCGTGGATGTCCACCGTGGGCGCAGTGGTGGGCTGCTTCGCCAGCTCCACGTCCGTGTCGAGGCACACCGGTGTGGCAGTGGTCTCCGGCAGGGCCTGCAGCAGGTGCGAATGCGCCACGAGGGCAGGCCCCTGGGCGTCCTCCAGCAGCCAGCCCAGGCGCTCACGCGGGTAGCTGGGGTCCAGCGGCACGTAGGCACCACCGGCCTTGAGGATGCCGAGGGCACCGATGACAAGGTCCTCGGTACGCTCGACACAGAGGCCGACACGGACTTCGGGCCCGACGCCCAGGCCTCGCAGACGGTGGGCGAGCTGGTTGGCCTTCGCGTCCAGCTCCCGGTACGTCAGTTTCCGCTCGGGCGTGATGACGGCCAGGGCATCCGGCGTGCGACGCACCTGGGCTTCCACCATCGCGGGGATGCTGGGCTCACGCTCCACTTGCGAAGCAGGCGGGTTCCATTCGACCAGGAGTTGCTGGCGCTCTGCATCCGTGAGCAACGGCAGGTCCCCGAGCCGCGACTCAGGCTTCTTCGCGATGGCCTCCAGCAGCACGCCGAAGTGGCCGGCCATGCGCTGCACGGTCGCCGCGTCGAACAGGTCCGTCGCGTACTCCAGCGTGCCCATCATGCCCGTGGGGGCCTCTCTCAGCCCCAGGGAGAGATCGAACTTCGCGAAGCGCGTTTCCAACGGCAGCGTCCGCATGGACAGGCCCGGCAGGCGCAGCTCTCCACCTGGCATGTTCTGCAGGACGAACATCGCCTGGAACAGCGGATTGCGGCTCAAGTCACGCGTGGGCTGCACGGCCTCCACGAGCTTCTCGAAGGGCAGGTGCTGGTGCTCGTACGCCGCGAGCGTCGTGGCCCGCACCTGGACCAGCAACTCGCGGAACGTCGCTCGCGGATCCACCCGGGCCCGCAGGACGAGCGTGTTGACGAAGAAGCCGATGAGGCCTTCAGTCTCCGCCTGGGTGCGACCGGCGATGGGCGAACCCACGCTGACGTCATCCTGTGCGGCATAGCGCGACAGCAGCACCTGGAACGCCGCGAGGAACACCATGAAGGGCGTGGCGCCCTCCCTCTGGGCCAGCGCCTTCAGGGCCTCCACGAGGTGGCCGGGAATCCGCACGTCCACCGTGGCGCCCCGGTGGGACTGCACCGGCGGACGCGGCCGGTCCGTGGGCAGCTCCAGCGCCGCCGGAGCACCGGCCAACCGCTGCTTCCAGAAGTCCAGTTGTGCCTCCAGGACCTCGCCCTGGAGCCAGCTCCGCTGCCACGTCGCGAAGTCCGAGTACTGCACCGGCAAGGGCGCGAGCGTTGGCGTGCTCCCCGTGCTCAAGGCCTCGTAGAAAGCCGCCATCTCGCGCACGAGGACGCCCATGGACCAGCCGTCGGAGACGATGTGGTGCATCGTCACCAGCAGCAGGTGCTCCTCCGTTTCCAGGCGCACCAGCAGCCCGCGCAGCAGCGGTCCCGTGGCGAGCTGGAACGGACGGCGGGCCTCCTCGGCCACGATGCGCTGGGCCTCTTCCTCGCGCTGCTCCTGGGGCAGCGCGCTCAGGTCCACGACGGGCAGCTCCCACGCCGACGCGGCCTGGATCCGCTGCGACGGCGCCTCGTGCGACGCGGCGAGCGTGGTGCGCAGGGACTCGTGGCGGGCGATCAGCGCCTCGAAGGCGCCTCGCAGCGCGTCCACGTCCACACGGCCCGTCAGCCGCAGGGCGGTGGGGATGTTGTACGACGCATCACCGGTCTGGAGCTGATCCAACAGCCACAGCCGCTGCTGCGCGAAGGAGAGCGGAATGTCCCCTTCGCGGGCCGCGGGCCGCAGCGGCGGAGCACGAAGCGCGGAGGACGGAGCCTTCTCGAGCATCGGCGCGAGCGCCTCGACGGTGGGCGCTCCGAACAGCGCCCGCAGCGGCAGCTCGACGCCGAATGAGGCGCGCACGCGCGACACGAGCTGGGTGGCCAGCAGGGAGTGTCCGCCCAGCGCGAAGAAGTCGTCCTGGATGCCCACCCGCTCCACGCGGAGCACTTCCGCGAAGAGGGTCGCGAGCCGGGTCTCGGTGGACGAGCGCGGCGCGACGTAGGAGGCCGCGCGCGGTGCATCCCCCGGCTCCGGCAGGGCCTTGCGGTCCACCTTGCCGTTGGCGTTGAGGGGCAGCGCATCCAGCACCAGGAGCGAGGCGGGCACCATGTACTCCGGCAGCCGCTGCCGCAGGTGGACCCGCAGCGCCTCCAGCTCCAACGCGGGGCCTTCATGCGCGGTGAGGTAGCCGATGAGGCGCTTGTCCGCGTCAGCGCCGCGTGCCACGACGACGGCCTCGTTGACTCCCGAGAAGGCGCGCAGGGCGGCTTCGATTTCGCCCAGCTCGATGCGGAAGCCGCGCACCTTCACCTGGAAGTCGACGCGGCCCAGGAAGTCGAGCGTGCCGTCCTCCCGCCAGCGGGCCTTGTCGCCCGTGCGGTAGAGGCGCTCGCCCGGGGTGGAGGCGAAGGGGTGGGGGACGAAGCGCTCCGCGGTCAGGTCCGGGCGGTGGAGGTAGCCCCACGCGAGGCCGGGGCCTCCCACGTACACCTCGCCCGCGACGCCCACGGGCACCGGGTGCAGGTGCGCGTCGAACACATAGGCCGTGGAGTTCGGGATGGGACGGCCGATGGAGACCGGTCCCGCCACGCGCGTGTCGCGGTGCAACGGCAGCGTGGTGGAGAAGGTGGTGTTCTCCGTCGGGCCGTAGGCGTGGAACAGCGTCGCTCCCTCGGCGAGGCGGGGGAGGTGGTCGCGCAGGCGTGACCAGGGCATCACGTCTCCGCCCGTGAGGACCTGGCGCACCTCCGCCAGGGCTTCTCCCTGGTGGAGGACCATCTGCTCGAACAGCGCGGTCGTGATGAACAGCGCCGTCACCCTGTGTCGACGCAGTTGTTCGGCCAGCTCCTCCAGGGAGAGCGCGTGGGGCGGCGGGAGGACCAGCTTCGCGCCGTGCAGCAGCGCGCCCCAGATTTCGAGCGTGGACGCGTCGAAGGCCACGGGCGCGTACTGGAGCCAGACCTCGTCCGCGCCGAAGCGCATGAAGGTGCTGCCGAGCACCAGTCGGGTGATGCCCCGGTGCGGCACGCTGACGCCCTTGGGACGGCCCGTGGAGCCTGAGGTGAACATCACGTAGGCGAGGGACTCGCCCTCCACGGAGGACTCGGGCGCGTGCGTGGGCAGCGCGGTCAGGACGTCCTGCTGCGTGTCCAGCCAGACGCGGGTGCCGGAGGCCGGCAGCTTGGAGGCGAAGGGCTGATGCGTGAGCACCACGTCCACGTCCGCGTCCTCCAGCAGCATGGCGATGCGGTCCACGGGCGCATTGCGGTCCACGGGGACGAAGGCCGCGCCCGCCTTGAGGATGGCGAGGAGCGCGGTCACCATCTCGAAGGAGCGCTCGATGGCCAGGCCGACGCGAGCGCCGGGGACGATGCCCAGGGCGCGCAGGTGATGGGCGAGCTGGTTGGCGCGGGCCTCGAGCTGCGCGTACGTCAGCGTCGCATCCCCCTGTACCAGCGCCACGGCATCGGGCGTGCGGCGGGCCTGCTGGGAGAAGTGGACGTGGACCGGGACGTCCATGGGGCTGGCGACGGCGGTGTCGTTCCAGTCCACGAGGATGCGCTGGCGCTCCTCACCGGAGAGCAGCGGCAGTTCGGACAGGGCCTGTTCGGGCCTGGCGGCCACGGACTCCAGCAGCGTGCGCAGATGGTGGAGCATCCGCTCCACGGTGCTCTGTTCGAAGAGCGCGGTGCTGTACTCCAGCCAGCCCACGAAGCCCTGTGCTGAGTCCTGGAGCGTCAGGGTGAGGTCGAACTTGGCGGAGCGCGTGCCGGACTCCAGCTGCTGGAAGGTGAGGCCGGGGACTCGCAGGTCCTCGGAGGGCGCGTTCTGCAGGGCGAACATCACCTGGAAGAGCGGGCTGCGGCTCGGGTCCCGGACGGGCTGGAGGGCTTCGACCAGCTTCTCGAAGGGCAGGTGCTGGTGTTCGTAGGCCGCGAGCGTCGTGCCGCGCACCTGCGCGAGCAGCTCGCGGAAGGTCGCCTTCGGCTCGACATGGGCGCGCAGGACGAGCGTGTTGACGAAGAAGCCGATGAGGCCTTCGGTCTCCGCCTGCGTACGGCCCGCGATGGGCGTGCCCACGCTGACGTCGTCCTGCGCGGCGTAGCGTGACAGGAGGAGCTGGAAGCCCGCGAGCAGCACCATGAAGGGCGTGGCCCCTTCGCGCCGGGCCAGCGTCTTGAGGGACTGGGAGGTCTCGGGCGGAAGCTGGACGGAGAGGGCCGCGCCCGCGTGGGATTGAATGGACGGACGGGGATGATCCGTCAGCAGCTCCAGCGCGGCGGGCGCCCCCGCGAGCTTCTGCTTCCAGTAACCCAGTTGCGCGTCGAGCGTTTCTCCCTGGAGCCACTGGCGCTGCCACGCCGCGAAGTCCGCGTACTGCAGCGGCAGCGGCGCGAGCGCCGGCGAGGTGCCCTGGGTGAAGGCCGCGTAGAGCGTCACGAGTTCGCGCACGAGGACGCCCATGGACCAGCCGTCGGAGACGATGTGGTGCATCGTCACCAGCAGCAGGTGCTCCTCTTCCCAGAGCCGCACGAGCGACGTGCGCAGCAGCGGTCCGCGCTCCAGGTGGAACGGCTGCCGGGCGTCCTCGGCGACCCGGCGCTGGGCCTCGGACTCGCGCTGCGCTTCCGGCAGGTTGGAGACGTCGATGAGCGGCAGGGTCCATGCCGCGGGCGCGTGGATCCGCTGGGTGGCCTGGCCCTGATCTTCCAGGAAGGTGGTGCGCAGGGATTCGTGGCGAGCGACCAGCGCTTCGAAGGCGCGGCGCAGGGACTCCACGTCCACCCGGCCCGTGAGACGCAGCGCCGTGGGGATGTTGTAGGACGCATCGCCCGGGGAGAGCTGATCCAGGAACCAGAGCCGCTGCTGCGCGAACGAGAGCGGCAGGGCACGTTCAGTCGAGGAGGGCCGCAGGGCCGGCAGACGCTGCTCGGAGCGCTGGGCACTGTCGAGCTTCGTCGCGAGCGCCTCCACGGTGGGGGATTCAAAGAGGGCGCGAAGCGGCAGCTCCACCGCGAACGCAACCCGCACGCGCGAGACGAGCTGGGTGGCCAGCAGGGAGTGGCCACCGAGGGCGAAGAAGTCGTCCCGGATGCCCACGCGCTCCACGCGGAGCACCTCCGAGAAGAGGGCGGAGAGCTGCGCCTCGGTGTCGGTCCGAGGAGCGATGAAGTCGGATGAACGCGCGAGGTTCCCCGGTTCGGGGAGGGCCTTGCGGTCGACCTTGCCGTTGGAATTGAGGGGAAGTGCGTCGAGGACGAGGAGCGCGGAGGGGACCATGTACTCGGGCAGTTGCTGCCGGAGGTGGACCTTGAGTGCCTCGGAGTCGAGTGAGTGGCCGTCGCGAGCAGTGACGTAGGCGACGAGGCGCTTGTCAGCGGTCTCGCCCTTGGCGACGACGACAGCGTCCTTGAGGCCTGGAGCACGGCGGAGGGCGGCTTCGATTTCGCCCAGCTCGATGCGGAAGCCGCGCACCTTCACCTGGAAGTCGATGCGGCCGAGGTACTCCAGGCGCCCGTCGACGCGGTACCGGACGCGGTCGCCCGTGCGGTACATGCGTCCGCCGGGAGGCCCGTAGGGCTCAGGGACGAAGCGCTCCGCGGTGAGGTCCGGGCGCAGCAGATAGCCGCGAGCCTGGCCTTCGCCTGCGAGGTACAGCTCGCCCGCGACACCGACGGGCACCGGCTGCAACGAAGCATCCAGCACGTAAGCCCGCGTCGCGGGCAGGGGCCTGCCGATGAGCGGCACTTCGTCACGGCCGACGAGAGAGGCGGTGGAGTAGGTGGTGTCCTCGGAAGGCCCGTAGAGGTTGAAGAGCTTCTCGACGGTGGGCACCGCGTACACCTGCTTGGCGAGTGTCTCCGGGAGGGCTTCACCAGCGAGGTTGATGACACGCACGGAAGGAGGCACCGCGCCCAGGCGCAGCAGTTGCGCCATGGCGGAGGGCACGGTGTTGACGAGGGTGACGTGCGAGGCGGTGGGTAGCTCCGCCAGGTGCAAGGCGTTGCGTGCCACCACCACCGCTCCACCGCTGCTCAACGGGGCGAAGAGTTCGAAGACGGAGAGGTCGAAGTTGAGGCTCGTTGCGGCGAGGGTGCCCTTCAACTCCTCCGGCGAGAAGGTCTCCAGGGCCCAGTGGAGGAAGGAGACGGCGTTGCCGTGGGAGATGGCGACGCCCTTGGGACGGCCGGTGCTGCCGGAGGTGTAGATGAGGTAGGCGAGGTGGGCCGGGTGGATGTCCACCGTGGGCGCCATGGTGGGCTGCTTCGCCAACTCCACGTCCGAGTCGAGGCACACGGGCGTGGCGCTGGTTTCGGGCAGCGCCGAGAGCAGATGGGAATGCGCCACGAGGGCAGGCCCCTGGGCGTCCTCCAGCAGCCAGCCCAGGCGCTCCCGCGGGTAGCTGGGGTCCAGCGGCACGTAGGCGCCACCGGCCTTGAGGATGCCGAGGGCACCGATGACAAGGTCCTCGGTACGCTCGACGCACAGGCCGACGCGGACTTCGGGCCCGACACCCAGGCCTCGCAGGCGGTGCGCAAGTTGGTTGGCCTTCGCGTCCAGTTCCCGGTACGTCAGTCGCCGCTCGGGCGTGATGACTGCCACGGCATCCGGCGTGCGGCGCACCTGGGCTTCCACCATCGCTGGGATGCTGCGCTCACGCGCCACCTGCGAGGCGGGTGGGTTCCATTCGACGAGGAGCTGCTGGCGCTCAGCATTCGTGAGCAACGGCAGGTCGCTGAGCCGCGACTCAGGCTTCTTCGCGATGGCCTCCAGCAGCACGCCGAAATGCCCCGCCATGCGCTGGATGGTCGCCGCGTCGAACAGGTCCGTCGCGTACTCCAGCGTTCCGACCAGTCCCTCCGGGACCTCCTGCAAGGAGAGCGTGAGATCGAACTTCGCGAAGTGGGCCTCCAGGGGCAGTGGCCGCAGGGAGAGGCCCGGGAGCTGGAGCGCCTCGGTGGGGGTGTTCTGCAGGGCGAACATCACCTGGAAGAGCGGGCTGCGGCTCGTGTCCCGAACGGGCTGGAGGGCTTCCACCAGCTTCTCGAACGGCAGGTGCTGGTGCTCGTAGGCCGTGAGGGTCGTGCCGCGCACCTGCGCGAGCAGCTCGCGGAAGGTCGCCTTCGGCTCCACGTGGGCGCGCAGGATGAGCGTATTGACGAAGAAGCCGATGAGGCCCTCGGTCTCCGCCTGGGTGCGGCCCGCGATGGGCGTGCCCACGCTGACATCGTCCTGCGCGGCGTAGCGTGACAGGAGCACCTGGAAGGCGGACAGCAGCACCATGAAGGCTGTGGCGCCCTCGCGTCCCGCCAAGACCTTGAGTCGGTGGGCGATCTCCGGAGGGATGCGCACGTCCACCTTGGCGCCCCGGTGTGACTGCACGGGCGGACGAGGCCGATCCGTGGGCAGCTCCAGCGCGGCCGGTGCCCCCTGGAGCTGCTGCTTCCAGTAACCGAGATGCGTCTCCAATGTCTCGCCCTGGAGCCACTGGCGCTGCCAGGTCGAGAAGTCCGCGTACTGCATGGGCAGTGGCGGGAGCGATGGGCTTTGGCCCGCATGGAAGGCTTCGTAGAAGGCCACCAGCTCACGGACGAGGACGCCCATGGACCAGCCGTCGGAGACGATGTGATGCATCGTCACCAGCAACAGATGATCGTCCGCGCCCAGGCGAACCAGGGCGGTGCGCAGGAGCGGCCCTTCTGCCAACTGGAATGGCTGACGCGCGTCCTCGGTGACGAGGCGTCGCGCTTCGGCTTCGCGCCGCGCCTCCGGTAGGGCGGACACGTCATGCAGCGGCAAGGTCCACGCGCCCGAAGGGTGGATGGACTGGAGGGCGTCACCCTGGTGCTCGCGGAAGGTCGTGCGCAGGGCTTCGTGGCGGGCGACCAGTGCCTCGAAGGCGCGACGCAGGGACTCCACGTCCACGTGCCCCTTCAAGCTCAGCGCACTGGAGATGTTGTACGACGCATCTCCCGGCGTGAGCTGATCCAGGAACCAGAGCCGCTGCTGAGCGAAGGACAGGGGCGCGGTGGTGGCGCGCATCCTGGGAATGATCTGAGGCGGCTGCACCGCGGAGGAGTGAGCGGCGTCGATGCGCAGGGCAAGGCCCGCCACGGTGGGGGCCTCGAACAGTGCACGCACGGGCAGCTCTCGCCGGAAGGTGGCGCGCACTCGGGACATGAGCTGGGTGGCCAGCAGCGAGTGGCCCCCGAGCGAGAAGAAGTCGTCGTGGGCGCCCACGCGCTCCACGCGCAGGACCTGGGCGAAGATGTCCGCCAGCTTCTCTTCGGTGGCGTCGCGAGGTGCGACGAAGTCCGCGAGAGGCGAGGCCTCCGGGACGGGGAGGGCCTTCCTGTCCACCTTGCCGTTGGAAGTCAGTGGCAGTGCTTCCAGAGGGACGAAGGCGGCGGGCACCATGTACTCAGGCAGGTGCTGCTTGAGGTGGGCGCGGAGGACGGAGACGTCGAGGGCTTCACCCACGACATAGGCAACGAGCCGCTTGTCGCCAGGGACGTCCTCACGAGCGAGGACGACGGCTTCATGCAGGGAAGCGTGGGCGAGAAGCGAGGCCTCGATTTCGCCCAGCTCGATGCGGAAGCCGCGCACCTTCACCTGGAAGTCGAGCCGCTGGAGGTAGTCCAGTTGGCCGTCGGGGCGCCAGCGCACGACGTCGCCGGT
>NZ_JAIQDE010000058.1 GCF_020037015.1 Corallococcus sp. AS-1-6
CTGGGCGAAGTCGAAGCCGCCCTCCGCCTCCACCCCTTCGTCTCCGACGCCGCCCTGCTGCTTCGCGAGGACTCCCCCGGCGACAAGCGCCTCACCGCCTATTTCACCGCTTCCCAGCCCCCTTCCGCCTCCGAGCTGCGCTCCTTCCTCGAGCAGCGCCTCCCCTCCTTCATGGTCCCCTCCGCCTTCGTCCTCCTGGACGCGCTGCCCCTCACGGCCGCGGGCAAGGTCGACCGCAAGGCGCTTCCCGCTCCGGACGGGTTGCGGCTGGGCTCACCGGAGGGCTACGTCGAACCGGGCACGGAGCTGGAGCGCGCCATCGCACGCATCTGGCAGGAACAGCTCCGGGTGGACCGCGTCGGTCGCGACGAGCGCTTCTTCGACCTGGGCGGCAACTCCCTGTCCATCGTCCAGGTCCACGGCAAGCTGCGCGGAGTGCTGGGACTCGACGTCGCGCTGGCGGACCTCTTCCAGTACCCCACGGTGGGGTCGCTGGCCACGCACCTCTCGAACACCCACGAGCGCCCCTCCACCGAGGAGAAGGGCCAGCGCCGCGTGCAGGCCCGGCGCGAACGTGCCGGACAGCGCAGGCCGGCGCGCACCCAGCGCACTCCCAACGAGGATGAGACCGATGAGTGACACGCAGCCGGCCCGGCACGAGGGCATCGCCATCATCGGCATGGCGGGCCGCTTCCCCGGCGCGCCCGACCTGGAGACCTTCTGGAAGAACCTGCTCCACGGCGTGGAGGCCCGCACCGTCCTTGACGACGAGGCGCTGGAGGCGGCGGGCGTCGCGAAGGAGCTGCGCGCCCAGCCGCACTACGTGCGCTCCGGCTTCTTCCTGGACGGCGTGGAAGAATTCGACGCCGGGTTCTTCGGCCTGACGCCGCGCGAGGCGGAGCTCTTGGATCCGCAGCAGCGCTTCTTCCTGGAGTGCGCCTGGGAGGCCCTGGAGCGCGCGGGCTACGCCAGCGGCGCGGAGGACCTCTCCGTCGGCGTCTTCGCGGGCTCCAGCGCCAGCAGCTACCTCCTGTCGAACCTGCTGTCGCGGCCGGAGCTGGTGCGCACCGTGGGCGCCCAGGCGCTCACGCTGGCCAACGACAAGGACTACCTGGCCACGCGCGCCTCGTACCTGCTGGACCTCAAGGGCCCCAGCCTCACCGTGCAGACGGCGTGCTCCACGTCGCTGGTCGCGGTGCACCTGGCGTGTCAGGCCCTGCTCAATGGCGAGATGGACCTGGCGCTCGCGGGCGGCGTCTCCATCCCCGTGCCCCACCGCGTGGGCTACCTGCACCAGCCGGGCTCCATCGCCTCGCCGGACGGACACTGCCGCGCCTTCGACACGGAGGCGCAGGGCACCGTCGCGGGCTCCGGCGTCGGGCTGGTGGTGCTCAAGCCGCTGGAGCGGGCGCTCGAGGACGGCGACACCGTGCTCGCGGTCATCCGAGCCTCCGCGCTGAACAACGACGGCGCCACCAAGGTGGGCTTCACCGCGCCCAGCGTGGAGGGCCAGGCGGCCGTCATCCACGAAGCGCTGGCCATGTCGGGCCTGACGCCCGCGGACATCCAGTACGTGGAGGCCCACGGCACCGGCACCGCGCTGGGCGACCCCATTGAAATCTCCGCGCTCAACCAAGCCTTCGAGAGCCGCCCCGCCTCCGCCGGCCCCTGCGCGCTGGGCTCACTCAAGCCGAACATCGGGCACCTGGACGCCGCCGCGGGCGTCGCGGGGCTGATGAAGACGGTGCTCGCGCTCCAGCACGGCAAGCTCCCCCCCAGCCTCCACTTCAAGCAGCCCAGCCCGATGGCGGACTTCGCGCGCGGCCCCTTCCAGGTCGTCACCGAGGCGCGCGACTGGGCACCGGCCCACGCGCCCCGGCGCGCGGGGGTCAGCTCCTTCGGGATGGGCGGCACCAACGCGCACGTCGTGCTGGAGCAGGCGCCGGAGCCCGAGCGCCCGGAGCACACACGCCCCTGGCACGTGCTGATGCTTTCGGCCCGCACGGAGCAGGCGCTGGACGCGGCCACGGACCAGCTTGCGGCGTGGATGGACGGCCACCCGGACGTGGCGCTGGCCGACGTGGCCCACACGCTCCACGCGGGCCGGCGGCGCTTCGAGCACCGGCGCATCCTGGTGTGCCAGGACGCGGAGGACGCGCGACAGGGGCTCACGTCACGCGACGCACGGCGGCTGCTCACCCTCCAGTCCCAGGGCGCGGACAGCCCCGTGGTCTTCCTCTTCCCGGGCCAGGGCGCCCAGCACGCCCGCATGGGCCAGGGCCTGTACGACTCCGAGCCCGTCTTCCGCAAGCACGTGGACCGCTGCTGCGAGGCGCTGAAGCCCCACCTGGGGCTGGACCTGCGCGGCGTGCTCTACCCCTCCGAAGGACACCAGGAGCAGGCCCAGGAGCGGCTGCGGGACACGGCGCTCGCGCAGCCGGCGCTGTTCGTCACGGCGTACGCGCTCGCGCGCCTGTGGATGTCCCTGGGCGTCCGCCCGAAGGCCATGCTGGGCCACAGCGTGGGCGAGTACGTCGCGGCCTGCCTCGCGGACGTGATGTCGCTGGAGGACGCGCTCGCGCTGGTGGCGGCTCGCGGCAGGCTCATGCAGTCGCTGCCCGGGGGCGCCATGCTGTCCGTGGCGCTGGGCGAGGAGGCCCTGAAGCCGCTGCTCGGGGACACCCTGTCGCTGGCGGCCATCAACGCGCCCTCGCTGTGCGTCGCCTCGGGCCCCGTGCCGGAGGTGGAGGCGCTGGAGTCACGGCTGCGCGAGCGCGGCGTGGAGCACCGCCGGCTGCACACCTCGCACGCGTTCCACTCGTCGATGATGGCCCCCATCCTCGATGCGTTCGAGGCGCGCGTGCGCCAGACGCGGCTGTCGCCTCCGAAGCTCCCCTACCTGTCCAACGTCACGGGCGCCTGGGTGACGGAGGCGCAGGCCACGGACCCGCGCTACTGGAGGGAGCACCTGCGCCAGCCGGTGCGCTTCGCGGACGCGATGGGCGCGCTGCTCCAGGAGCCCGAGCGCGTGTTCCTGGAGGTGGGCCCCGGCCAGACGCTGGCGCTGCTGGCCCGGCAGGCGGGGCCCCTCGCGGTGGGGCGCGTGGTGCTCACCTCCATGCGGCGGCCCCAGGACACCGCGCCGGATGTCGCGGTGCTGCTGGAGACCGTGGGACGCCTGTGGATGGCGGGCGCGCGGCTGAAGCCGGACAAGCTCCACGGCTCGACGCGGCGGGTGCCCCTGCCCACGTATCCCTTCCAGCGCCAGCGCTATTGGATCGACGCGGGCACGGGCCTCGCGGCCGTCGCGGAGCCCCGGAGCGCCTCCGCGCGCAAGGACGCGGCGGACTGGTTCTACCGGCCGGTGTGGAAGCGGGCCCTGCCGCCCACCCGCCCGGCCGCGGCGGAGCCTGGGCGGTGGCTGGTGCTGCTCGATGACGCGGACCTGGGCGCACGGCTCGCCACGCACCTGGTGAACCAGGACGAGGACGTGGTGACAGTGACGCCGGGCGCGGACTTCCTCCGCCAGGGGGAGCGCCACTACACGCTCGACGCCCGGCAGCCCGGGCACTTCGCGGCGCTCATGGCCGCGCTCACGGCGGACAGCGGCATCCCCCGGCGCATCGTCCAGGCCTCGGGGCTGGGCCGCGACACGGACGGCCTCGCGGGCTTCCACGGGGTGCTCGGCCTGGCGCGGGCGCTGCTGGCGCACGCGGACGCGGGCCCGTTCGAATTGAACGTGCTCACCCGGGGCGCGCAGGACGTCACGGGCGGCGAGCCGCTGGAGCCGGCCCGGGCCACCGTGCTGGGCGCGTGCAAGGTGCTGCCGCAGGAGGAGCCCGGGCTGCGATGCCGGGTCATCGACGTGGTGCCGCCCGATTCCGGCGGCTCCGAGGAGGAGCGGCTGGTGGCCCGGCTCGCGGAGGAGCTTCGCGCGCCGATGGAGGCGATGGCGGTGGCCTACCGCTCGGGCCAGCGCTGGCGGGAGTCCTTCGAGCCCGTGGCCCTGCCCGTCCCCGCGGCCCGTCCGGCGCTGCTGCGCGAGCGCGGCGTCTACCTCATCACCGGGGGCCTGGGCCGCATCGGCCTGGCCCAAGCCGAAGCGCTCTTCCAGCACGCGCGGGCCCGGCTGGTCCTGGTGGGCCGCACCGCCATGCCGGAGCGCTCCGGCTGGGAGGAGTACGTCCGCGGCCACGACGCACGGGACGGGCAGCGCCAGACGCTGGAGCGGCTCCTGTCGCTCGAGCAGCGCGGCGCGGAGGTGATGCTGGTGAGCGCGGACGTCACCCGGCGGCAGGAGCTGGACGCGGCGGTCGCGGCGGCGCTGGCGAGATTCGGCGAGCTCCACGGCGTCATCCACTCGGCCGGCAGCGTGGGCGGGCAGACCTTCCTGCTCGCGCGGGAAGCGACCCTGGAGCAGTGCGAGGAGCAGTTCCAGGCGAAGGTCCACGGCACCCGGGCCCTGCACGAGGCCCTGGCCCACCTGCCGCTGGACTTCGTGCTGCTGCAGTCCTCGCTGTCGTCGGTGCTCGGCGGCCTGGGGTTCAGCGCGTACGCGGCGGCCAATGCGTTCCTGGACGCCTTCGCGGCGGCGCGCTCACGCACCGGCGGCACGCCCTGGCTGAGCGTGAACTGGCCCGGCTGGCACGCGGGTGAAGGGGCCCACGCCGAACAGGCGGTGTCCTTCGCGGAGGGGCTCGACTGCTTCCTGCGGCTGCTGGACGCGCCCGCGTCCGCGCGCTGGGCCGTCAGCACCACGGACCTGACCGCGCAGGCCACGCGCTGGCTCCAGTCCGCGGCGCCGCCCGCGCCCAGGAAGGTGGGCGCCCGGCACCCGCGCCCGGGCCTCGCCAACCGCTACGTCGCGCCGCGCGACGACGTGGAGCAGGCCCTGACCACGTGCTGGGAGGAGCTGCTCGGCATCGACGGCATTGGCGTGGAGGACGACTTCTTCGAGCTGGGCGGCCACTCGCTGCTGGGCACGCAGGTGCTGTCGCGCGTGCGCGAGCTGTACCGGGTGGACCTGTCCCTGCGTGGCCTCTTCGAATCCCCCACCATCGCCGCGCTCGCCCTGGGCATCGTCAAGCACAAGGCCGCGGCGGCGGACGCACAGACGCTGGAAGCCCTGCTGGCCGAGTTGGAGTGAACGGACATGAGTGACATCGACCAGCGGATCGCCAGCCTGCCTCCGGAGAAGCGCGCGCTGCTGCTCAAGCGGCTCGCGGAGAAGGAGGCCGCCCAGGGCGGCGCGAAGGCCGCGGCGCCCGCGATGCCCGCGCGCGACCCGTCCCTGCCCGCGCCCCTGTCCTTCGCCCAGCAGCGGCTGTGGTTCCTGGAGCGGCTGCAGCCGGGCACGGCGCTCTACAACAACCCCGCCGCCTTCCGCATGAGCGGCGCGGTGGACGTGGCCGCGCTCGAATATGGCCTCGCCCAGTTGGTGCGGCGTCACGAAGCGCTGCGCACCGTCTTCACGGAGCGGGACGGACAGCCCTTCCAGGTCATCCTGCCGTCGCTGGAGCCGAAGGTCGCGCTCGTGGACCTGCGCGAGCTGCCAGGGCCCGAGCGCGAGGCCGAGGCGCTGCGGCGGGCACAGGAGGAGGCCCAGCGTCCCTTCGACCTGGAGCGCGGCCCGCTGCTGCGCGTGGGCCTGCTGCGGCTTTCGGAGCGTGAGCACCTGCTGCTGCTGACGATGCACCACATCATCTCCGACGGCTGGTCGCTGGAGGTGCTGGTCCGCGAGGCGGTGGCCTTCTACGCCGCGCGGCTCTCGGGAGCGCCCGCCGCGCTCGCGCCCCTGCCGGTGCAGTACGCCGACTTCGCCGCGTGGCAGCGCGGCTGGCTCCAGGGGGACGTGCTGCGCACGCAACTGGACTACTGGAAGCAGCGGCTGGGCGGCACGCTCCCCATCCTGGAGCTGCCGTCGGACCGGCCGCGTCCGGCCGTGCTCACGCAGCGGGGCGCCACCCACTCCTTCCTGGTGCCCACCCCCACGCAACGCAAGCTGGAGGCCCTCTGCGCCCAGGAGGGCGTGACGCCGTTCATGGCGCTGCTGGCGGTCTTCAAGCTGCTGCTCGCGCGCCACGCGTCCCAGGAGGACCTGGTGGTGGGCACGCCCATCGCCGGCCGCAACCGGCGGGAGACCGAGGGGCTCATCGGCTTCTTCATCAACACGCTGGTGCTGCGCACGGACCTGTCCGGAGACCCCACCTTCCGCGAGCTGCTCCGCCGCGTGCGGGAGTGCTGCCTGGGGGCCTATGCCCACCAGGACCTGCCCTTCGAGACGCTGGTGGAAGCGCTCCAGCCGGAGCGTCACCTGAGCCGCACGCCGCTCTTCCAGGTGATGTTCAACCTGCAGAACACGTCCCCGGCCCGGGAGGGCCTCGCGGGCCTGACGCTCAGCCCCCTGGACCTGCATCCGGGCACGTCGATGTTCGACCTGAGCCTGTCGCTGGCCCCGCATCCACGGGGGCTGACCGGGCTCTTCGAGTACAGCACCGACCTCTTCGACCCGGACACCGTCGCGCGGCTCGGTGAGCGCTACCTCGCGCTGGTGGAGGGCCTGGTGGCCGACCCGTCCAGGCGGGCGTGGGCGCTCCCCCTGATGGGAGAGGCGGAGCGGCGGCGGGTGGTGCGCACGTGGAGCAACGCGGACGCGCGGCCCGCGCGGGAGACGTGCCTGCACACGCTCTTCGAGGAGCAGGTGGCGCGCACCCCCGACGCGGTCGCGCTCGTCTTCCAGGAGCGCTCGCTCACGTACGCGGAGCTGGACGCGCGCTCCCGCCAGCTCGCGGGGCACCTGCGCAAGCTGGGGGTGGGCCCCGACGTGCGCGTGGGTCTGTGCCTGGAGCGCTCGCCGGAGCTCATCATCGGAATGCTGGGCATCCTCCAGGCGGGCGGCGCCTACGTGCCCATGGACCCCGCGCTGCCCGGGGGACGGCTCGCCCTGCTGCTGGAGGACAGCGCCGCGCCGGTGCTGCTGACCCAGCAGCGGCTGCTCTCGCGGCTGCCCGCCCATGCGGCCCGGGTGCTCTGCCTGGACTCGGACTGGGAGCGCATGGCGAGCGGGCCCGGGGACACGCGCCCCTCCGGCGTCGGCCCCGGCCACGTCGCCTACGTCATCTACACCTCCGGCTCCACCGGCAGGCCCAAGGGCGTGCTCATCGAGCACCGCGCGGCCAGCACCCTGGTGACCGCCGAGACGCCCCTCTACGGAATCGGCCCGGGCAGCCGGATGCTCCAGTTCGCGAACGTCAGCTTCGACATCTCCGTGGAGGAGATCTTCACGGCGCTGACCTCGGGCGCCACGCTCTGCCTCGCGCCCGCGGACGCGCTGGCCCCGGGCCGGCCGCTCCAGGAGCACCTGAGGGAGGCCGCCATCACCGTGGTGAGCCTGACGCCCGCGGTGCTCGCGGCGACGCCCTCGGAGGACCTGCCCGCGCTGCGCGTCGTCATCTCCGGCGGCGAGGCCTGCCCCCCGGAGCTCGTCACGCGCTGGGGCACGGGGCGCCGCTTCTTCAACACCTACGGCCCCACGGAGGGCACGGTGGTGGCGACGCTGACGGAGTGCGTCGCGCGGGACGAGGTGCCGCCCATCGGCCGGCCGCTGGAGCACGTCGAGGTGTACGTGCTCGACGCGCGGCTTCAGCCGGTGCCTCCTGGCGTGCGCGGAGAGCTGTACCTGGGCGGCGCGGGCCTGGCCCGGGGCTACCTGGACCGGCCGGCGCTGACCGCCGAGCGCTTCATCCCGCACCCCTTCGCCACGGCCGCCGGACAGCGGCTGTACCGCACGGGGGACCTGGTGCGCTTCCGCGAGGACGGGCAGCTTGCGTACCTGGGCCGCGCGGACACGCAGGTGAAGGTGCGTGGCTTCCGCATCGAACCGGGCGAGGTGGAAGCCGCGGTGCGCGGCCGCCCGGAGGTCCAGGACGCCTGCGTGGCCGTCCGCGAGGACGTCCCGGGCGACAGGCGGCTGGTGGCCTACGTCGTCCCCGCGCCCGGCCAGCCGCTGGACGCCGCCGCGCTCCGCCGCGCACTGAAGGACGCGCTGCCCGACTACATGGTGCCGTCCGCCTTCGTCGCGCTGGACGCCCTGCCGCTCACGCCCAACGGCAAGCTGGACCGCGCCGCCCTGCCCGCGCCGGTCCAGGGCGCGGTGCGCGAGCGCGAGTACGCCGCGCCCCGCACCGACGTGCAGCGCCAGCTCGCGGACGTGTGGTCGGAGCTGCTGCGCGTGGAGCGCGTCGGGCTGCACGACGACTTCTTCGAGCTGGGCGGCCACTCGCTGCTCACCACGCAGGTCCTGTCGCGGATCCGCAAGGTCTTCCAGGTGGAGCTGCCCCTGCGCGAGCTGTTCGACGCGCCCACGGTGGCGGGCCTGTCCGTCGCCGTGGAGGCCGCCATCGCCCGGGGCCAGGGCGTGCACCGGCCGCCGCTGGAGCGCACCCCACGCGAGGCGCGGCTGTTGCCCTCCTTCGCCCAGCAGCGGCTGCTCTTCCTGGAAGAGCTGGAGCCGGACAGCCCGCTCTACAACATCCCCGCGGTGGTGCTGCTGGAGGGAGCGCTGGACGCGGGAGCGCTCGAACGCGCCCTGTCCGAGGTGCTCCGCCGTCACGAGTCCCTGCGCACGACCTTCCACGTGGATGACGCCGGGCCGTTCGTGCGCGTCGCGGCCAGCGCGCCTCAAGCCCTGGAGCAGGTGGACCTGGGCCCCCTGCCCGAAGCGGAGCGGCTGCCGGAGGCCCTGCGGCTGGCGCAAGAAGAGGCCCAGCGCCCCTTCGCGCTGGCCACGGGTCCGCTCCAGCGCGCGCGCCTGATGCGGCTGGAGGCGCGGCGGCACGTGCTGGTGCTGACGATGCACCACATCGTGTCCGACGGCTGGTCCATGGGCCTGCTCGTGCGGGAAGTGGGCGCGCTGTACGCGGCGTTCCACGCGGGCCAGCCCTCGCCCCTGCCGGAGCTGGCGTTCCAGTACGCCGACTTCGCGGCGTGGCAGCGCGGCTGGCTGCACGGTCCGGCGCTGGAGGCGCAGCTCGACTGGTGGCGCGGGCAGTTGTCGGGAGCAGCTCCCTTCCTGGACCTGCCCACGGACCGGCCGCGTCCCGCGACCCAGACCTTCCGGGGCGCCACCGTCCCGGTGCGCATGCCCATGGCGCTGGCCCTGGCCGTGCGCGAGCTGTGTCAGCGCGAAGGCGTCACGCCCTTCATGCTGCTGCTGGCCGCCTTCCAGGTGCTGCTGCACCGGTACTCGGGCCAGGACGACATCAGCGTCGGCTCGCCCATCGCGGGCCGGAACGTGGCGGAGTCCGAAGAGCTCCTGGGCCTGTTCGTCAACTCCCTGGTGCTGCGCGCGCGGCTGGGGGAGGCCACCACCTTCCGCCAACTGCTGGCCCAGGTGCGGGAGACGACGCTGGGCGCCTACGCCCACCAGGACCTGCCCTTCGAACGGCTCGTGGAAGCGCTCCGCCCCGCGCGCGACCTCAGCCGCCCGCCGCTCTTCCAGGTGATGTTCGTCCACGACCAGGACGCGCAGCGGGAGCTGGCGCTGCCGGACCTCACCCTGCGCCCGCTGGGCGTCGAGCAGCGCACGTCCAAGTTCGACCTCACGCTCTTCCTGTCCGTCACGCCGGACGGCCTGAGCGGCGCGTTCGAATACAACGCGGACCTCTTCGACGCCTCGACGCTTGAACGCATGGCCGGGCACCTCCAGCACCTGCTGGGCGCCGCCGTCGCGCAGCCGGCCCTGCCCCTCTCCCTCCTGCCCCTGCTTCCGGAGGCGGAGGCGCACCAGGTGCTGCGCGGCTGGAACGCCACGCACGCGGCCTTCGCGGGCGAGGACTGCCTCCACCACGCCATCGAGGCCCAGGCCCTGCGCACGCCGGACGCGCCCGCCGTCCTGGACGACACGCGGACGCTCACCTTCCGGGAGCTGGACGCGCACGCCAACCGGCTCGCCCGGCACCTGATGCACCAGGGCGTGGGGCCCGAGGCCCGCGTGGCCCTGTGCATGGAGCGCGGCGTGGACCTGGTGGTGGCCGTGCTGGCCATCCTCAAGGCGGGGGGTGCGTACGTCCCCATCGACCCGGCCTATCCCCGGGAGCGCCAGGACTTCGTGGTGAAGGACAGCGGGGCGCGGCATGTCGTGACCCAGGCGCACCTCGCGGCGCGCTTCGACGCTCCGGGGGTGGCCGCGCTGTGCCTGGACGCGCCCGCCGTGCGGGAGTCCCTGGGCCGCGAGAGCGGGCTTCCTCCGCCGCGCGTGAGCCGGGCGGAGCACCTGGCCTACGTCATCTACACGTCGGGCTCCACCGGCTGGCCCAAGGGCGTGATGATCCAGCACGCGTCGGTGATGAACCTGCGCGGCGCGCTGGCGGACACCGCGCACGCGGGCACCCGGGGCCCGCTGCGGGTCACCCTCAACGCTCCGCTGGTCTTCGACGCCTCCGTGCAGCAACTGGTGCAACTGGCGGACGGACACGCGCTGTGCGTCGTGCCGCAGGAAGCCCGCGCGGACGCGGCCCTGCTGGTGGCGTGGCTGGAGCGCCACGCGGTGGACGTGCTGGACTGCTCGCCGTCACACCTGCGCCTGCTGCTGGAGGAGGGCCTGGGCGCGAAGCGTCCGCTGCGCGTGCTGGTGGGCGGAGAGGCCGTGGACGCGGCGCTGTGGGCGACGCTGGCCGCGCATCCCCGCATCGACTGCTTCAACGTCTACGGCCCCACCGAGTGCACGGTGGACTCCACCTGCCGCGCGGTGCGGGGCACGGAGCGCGCCACGCTGGGCGGCCCGCTGGCCAACGCGCGCGCCTACGTGCTGGACGGGCACCTGCGGCCCGTGCCGGTGGGGGTGCCAGGGGAGCTGTTCATCGCGGGCGCGGGCCTGGCCCGGGGCTACCTGGGCCGGGCGGACCTCACCGCCGAGCGCTTCCTGCCCCACCCCTTCGCCACGCTCCCCGGGGAGCGGCTCTACCGCACCGGCGACAAGGCCCGCTGGCTTGCCACGGGCGAGCTGGACTTCCTGGGCCGCGTCGACTTCCAGGTGAAGCTGCGCGGCTTCCGCATCGAGCTGGGCGAAATCGAAGCGGTGCTCGCGCGGCACGCCGCGGTGGGCAGGGCCGTGGTCGCGGTGCGCGAGGACCCGCCGGGCCACCCGAAACTGGTGGCCTACGTCGTCCCGGCCCCGGGCCAGCAACCGGCCCTGGCGGCCCTGCGGGAGCACGCGGAGCAGCAGCTCCCGGAGTACATGGTCCCCACGGTGTACGTGACGCTGGAGTCGCTGCCGCTCACCGTCAACGGCAAGGTGGACCGCCGCGCGCTGCCGGCCCCCGGACCCGTCACCGTCACGAGGGCCCCCACGCAAGCGCGGACGCCCGTGGAGCACGCGCTGGTCGCCGTCTGGGCCTCCGTGCTCCGGCGCGAGGACATTGGCATCCACGACAACTTCTTCGAGCTGGGCGGAGACTCCATCAGCAGCATGCAGGTCAGCAGCCGCGCGCGTCAGGCCGGCCTGCGCGTCACCCCCAAGCAGCTCTTCCGGCACCAGACCATCGCGGAGCTGGCCCGGGTGGTGACCCAGGGCGCGTCCCGCCCGGATGAACAGGGGCCCGTCACCGGCCGCGTGCCGCTCACGCCCATCCAGCACGCGTTCTTCCAGCAGGGCTCCCCGGAGCCCCACCACTTCAACCAGTCCGTGCTGCTGGAGCCCCGGGAGCGCCTGGACGCCGCGCGGCTGGCGCGGGCGCTGGGCCACGTGACGCGGCACCACGACGCCCTGAGGACGCGCTTCACCCGCACGGCGGAAGGCTGGGAGCAGCACGTCGATGGACCGGACGCCACGGCGGCGCTGAGCCAGGTGGACCTGTCGCACCTGCCCGGGGACGCGCGGAGCCCCGCGCTGGAGCAGGCGGCGGCCACCGTGCAGCGCGGGTTCGGGCTGTCCCACGGCCCGCTGCTCCATGCCGCCCTCTTCGAGCGGGGCGAAGGCCAGTCCCAGCGGCTGCTGCTGGTGGTGCACCACCTGGTGGTGGACGCGGTGTCCTGGCGGTACCTGCTGGAGGACCTGGAGACGGCCTACCAGCAATTGGGCCGGGGCGAGCCCGTGGCCCTGCCGCCCAAGACGACGTCCTTCAAGACCTGGGCGGAGCGGCTGGAAGCCCACGCGCGCTCGGAGGCCCTGGAGCGCGAGCTGCCGTTCTGGCTTTCGGGTCCGGCCTCCGCCGCGCGGCCGCTGCCCGTGGACAGGGCCGGGGACAACACGCTGGCGTCGGCGCGCACGCTCACCGTGTCGCTGGAAGCGGAGGAGACGCGCGTCCTGCTCCAGGAGGCGTTGGCCACCTTCCACACGCGGGTGGACGACGTGCTGCTCACCGCGCTCGTCCTCGCGTTCGCGCGGTGGACGGGGCACTCCCGCCTCCAGGTGGACCGCGAAGGGCACGGCCGCGAGGAGCTCTTCGACGACGTGGACCTCTCCCGCACCGTGGGCTGGTTCACCGCGATGTCGCCCGTGTCCCTGGAGGCCGCCCCCGCCGAATCGCCGTTCCTCACGCTGCGCCGGGTGGGCAAGGCGCTGAAGGCGGTGCCAGGGAAGGGGCTGGGCCATGGCCTGCTCACGTTCCTGCGCGGGGGCGAGGCGTCGCGGCGGCTCCAGTCCCGGCCGCGCGCCCAGGTGCTCTTCAACTACCTGGGGCAGTTGGACACGCTCGCGTCGGGCACGGCCCTGTTCGCGCTGGCCTCCGAGCCGAGCGGCCCCGCGCAGAGCGACCAGGGTCCGCGCACCCACCTGCTGGAGGTGAACGGGGGCGTGTTCCAGGGCCGGCTGGAGCTGTCCTGGACGTACAGCGAGAACCTGCACGAGCGGGGCACCATCGAAGCGCTGGCCCGGGGCTACCTGGAGGCCCTGCGCGCGCTGCTCGCGGAGCACCACGCGCAGCGCGCATCCCGCCTGCCCCGGGTGGACCTGTCGCTGTCGGAGCTGGACCGGCACGTGCTGGAGCGGGTGCTGGAGCAGACCCCCGACCTGGAGGACCTCTACCCGCTCTCGCCCGTGCAGGAGGGCATGCTCTTCCACGCGCGGCTCAGCCCCGAGTCGGGCGTGTACTTCGAACAGCTCGCGTGGACGTTCCGGGGCCCGGTGGACATGCCCCGGCTCCAGCGCGCCTGGCGCGAGCTGGTGGAGCGCAACGCCATCCTGCGCACCACGTTCCTCTGGGAGTCGGTGCCGCAGCCGCTCCAGGCCGTGCGCGCGAAGGTGGAGCTGGAGTGGGCGGAGCACGACTGGCGCGGGCTCGATGCCACCCAGCAGCAGGCGCGGCGGGAGGCCCTGCTGGACGAGGATCGGGCCCGGGGCTTCGACCTGGTGCGCACGCCGCCGTCCCGCGTGGCGATGGTCCGGGTCGCGGAGAGCGAGTGGCGCTGCCACTGGAGCTTCCACCACCTGCTGCTGGACGGCTGGAGCGTGGGGCTGCTGTTCGATGAGCTCTTCGCGCTCTACGACGCGCTGGAGCAGGGAGCGCCGCTCCAGCGCGAGCGGGCGCCGGAGTACCGGGGCTACATCGCCTGGCTGAAGCAGCAGGACCTGGGCGAGGCCGAGTCCTGGTGGCGCCGGACGCTCTCCGGGTTCGCCACGCCCACGCCGCTGCCGGAGTCCACCGCGGCGGTCCGCGAGAGCGCGGGCGTGCCCGCGGTGAAGGAGCTGAAGCTGCGGCTGCCTGACGCGATGACGGAGTCGCTCCAGGCCTTCACCCGCCGCCACCGCGTCACGCTCAACACCCTGGCGCAGGCCACCTGGGGGCTCGTGCTCGGCCGCCATGCGGGCGTGGACGACGTCGTCTTCGGAGCCACCGTCTCCGGCCGTCCCCCCGCGCTCGCGGGCGTGGAGGGGATGGTGGGCATGTTCATCAACACGCTGCCGGTGCGCGTGCGCCTCCCGCCGCAAGAGGGCCTGCTGCCGTGGCTCCGGCAACTCCAGGAGCAGCAACTGGAGCAGCGCCAGTTCGAGCACAGCCCGCTGGTGCAGGTGCAGGGCTGGAGCCAGGTGCCACGCGGCACGGCGCTCTTCGACAGCATCCTCGTCTTCGAGAACTACCCGCTGGCCGCGGAGGTGATGGAGCAGGCCCAGCGGCTGGAGATGGATGACGTCGAGCTGCTCGACCGGACAAACTACCCGCTCTCCGCTTGCGTGATGCCCCAGGACGCGACGGTGCTGATGCTGTCGTACGACACGGAGCGCTTCAGCGACGCGACCATCCAGTTGCTGCTGGGCCAGTGGCGCACCGCCCTGGAAGAGCTGCTGGAGGCGGCCCCCGGCGGCCTGCTTTCGGACCTCACGCTGCTGGCGCCCGGCGAGCGCCAGCGCATGCTGGTCGACTGGAACGACTCGCACGTCGCCTTCGTCCAGGACACCTGCGCGCACCACCTCTTCGAGGCCCAGGCCGCGCGCACCCCGGACGCTCCCGCGCTGG
>NZ_JAIQDE010000005.1 GCF_020037015.1 Corallococcus sp. AS-1-6
CGGGCCTGCCTGCTCGGCTGCACCTATGTCTTTGATTCTGCTTTGCTTTTCGCCGCCGCGTTAAACGGACGCGGATGGGGTACGCGGCACACGGAGCGCCTCATCGGGCCACCGCGAAGGCGAAGTTGATCCCATGGAATCCTGACTTCGCGGTGTCCGAAGGGTACTCGGCGAACGGCTGTTCCTCTCCGTCTCGGTACGCCTTGATCGTGAAGGCCCCATCCCCACCCTGGAGCTGGACCCAGTACACATAGAGCCCCGGGTCAAGAGTGACAGGAGCGCTTCGCAAGGTGGGCCGCAACTTCACGCCTTTGTAGAGTGCAGGTGCATTTCGCGTGACCGGGGCGCGATAGATATTTCCGTAGCCATTCAGGGACGGCTTGTCTGCCTTCATTCCGAACGTAATGACGGGCATCTCTCCTCCAATGTCTGGCGTTCAAGAGAACGCGACACCTCCGATTCCTTGTCCCCCGGGAACGGGCCATGTCCCACGCGGCCGGGGTCGTGTGTCCAAGGGGCGCGGGCCCGATGCCCGCGCCTTGCCCTTGAGGGGACCATGAACGTCTATCGGCTGCGGCTTCTCTTCTCCCGTGCCCTGCGGGTCTCCCTGGCCACCCCCCTGCTGCTCACGGGGTGCCAGGGTGAACCCGGCGGGGAGCCTCCACCGGAGCCTGGGCCCGTCGACCTGAGCCAGCACTCGGACGTCGCGTGCGAGAACGGCCTCCCCGCCCTCACCGGGCTGGCCATCGACCCGGCGCCAGACACGCTCCAGCTCCGCGTCGTGAACCACCGGACCCTCCCCCATGACGTCCAGCTCGTGACGTCGGAGGGCGAGCCTTGCGCGACGGCGTCGGATCCCCAGGCGTGCCTGGCGCGCATCGAAGCGCTGGAGGTGACTCGCGGCTTCCCGCGCATCTGTGGCTACAGCATGGAGTGCACCGAGGGCTTCTTCGTCACGACCCGCGGCGACGAGGTGACGGCGTACACGACCGCGGACGCCGTCAGGGCACTGCTGGGCCGCATCGACACTCCGCAGGAGGCCGCGCTCCTGGCCTACGCCTCGGGCTATGCCCTGTGCGGCCAGCCGGCCTACGAGCGCGGCAAGGTCCGCGCCCTTCCAGACGGGACCTTCAGCGTCGTCAGCATCCAGGACTATGACTGTGAGACGAACGTGTACGAGACCCGGCACGACCTGAAGGTCGCGGCGTCCGGCGTCGTGACGGAGGAAGGCACGTTCCCCCTCAAGGAGGGCACGCCCGACTGCGTCGTCGGCCGCAGGCCCGTGGGACTCCAGCGCGGCCGGGCTGGGGACTGCGCGGACGCCAGGGGCGGCTACTTCGCCAACGCCGCCCGGCTGGAGGCCGCCGCCATCCACGCCTTCCTGCGCCTGCGCGAGGAGCTGGCCCTGCACGGCGCGAGCAGCGAGCTGCAGGACGCGGCGCTCGCCAGCGCGGCGGACGAGGTGCGGCACACCGAAGTCACCTTGCGCCTGGCCCAGCGCTTCGGCGCCACGCCGGTACCGCCCGCCGTCACCGCCCTGCCGCTGCGGCCCTGGAGCGAGGTGCTGCTCGACAACACCGTGGAGGGCTGCGTGCGGGAGACCTATGGCGCGCTGGTGGCGCACCACCAGGCGCTGCACGCGCGCGACCCGGAGATCCGCGAGGCCATGGCGCGCATCGCCGAAGACGAGACCCGGCACGCGGGCCTGTCCTGGGACATCGACGCGTGGGCCACGCCCGGCCTGTCCCCTGAAGCACGGGCCGCCCTCCACGACGCCCGGCGGCAGGCCATCGCGGTGCTGCGCGCGGAGGTGGCCGCGCCGCTCGACCCCGAGCTCACCGCCGACGCCGGCCTGCCCTCTCCCGAAGTCGCGGCGGCGCTGCTCGACTCGCTGGAGCAGGCGCTCTGGGCCTGAGTCACAACCCCAGGAAGGCGAGCACCGCCGACAG
Source organism: Corallococcus sp. AS-1-6 (assembly GCF_020037015.1). Classification (GTDB taxonomy): domain Bacteria; phylum Myxococcota; class Myxococcia; order Myxococcales; family Myxococcaceae; genus Corallococcus. Next base: position 1,950 of record NZ_JAIQDE010000005.1, read on the forward strand.
GTCCTCGTCCGACAGGGCCTCCCGGCTGTAGAGCGGCATGGTGCCGCCGACGCCGAAGAAGCTGCCATGACGCAGCTTCTCGATGACCACCAGCCGCCGGGGAACGCCGGGGAAGAGCGTGTCGTAGTCGTCCATCACCTCCGGCAACACCGACGCGAACGACGTCAGGCGCCCCTCCCCGGTGTGCGTGGCCCCATGGCACGTCTGGCAGGCGGCCCGGTACACGGCGCCGCCCCGTCCGGCATCACCGGCCGGCACGTCCTGGATGTCCTTCACCACCGTGAAGGGCAGCGCGGGCGCATCCGTGTCCGGGCTGATCCGCACCAGGTATTCGTACAGGGCCCGCGCCTTCGGGTCCTCGCGCGTGAGGGGCGACACGCCGCGCATGAAGCTCAGGTAGCAGAAGTTCACCGCGCCCAGCAGGTCCGTCTCGTAGCCGCCCCACCAGGTCTGGCGGAACGCCACGTTCTCCAGCGGGTAGCCCGCGAGCATCCGATCCGGCTCCGGCCTGGCGCTCGTGGCGTGACAGGTCGCGCAGGAGAAGCTGTTGTACTGACTGCCGGACAGGCGGGCATCCTGGAAGAGCGCCTCACCGAACTCCGCCGCGGGCGTCGCGCCGCCACAGCCCGCCACCAGCGCGCCCAGCACCCAGAGCCACCTCATGGCCGGCTCCCCAGCAGCGCCACCGAGTCCGGGAAGAGGCCCACCTGCACCGTCTTCACCACCCGGCGCTCCTCCAGCGACACGACGTGGAGCGTGCCCGGCCCCACGTGGTCCCCTTCACAGACCGCGAGCGCGTAACGCTCGTCCGGCGTCAGCATCACCTGGTGCACGTTGAGGCAGCCACTGGGCGCCAGCGGAATCTCCCCGGGCACCGCCTCCGGGTGGTCCGGGTCGATGACGGCGATGGAGTCCACCGACTGGTACGGCATGTAGAGCGTGCGCCCATCCGACGTGAAGACCCCGAACATCGGCGCGCCCGGCAGCCACACCGTGCGCTGGGGATCCATCGTGAGCGTCACCGGATCCAGGTACTGCACCGCGCGGCTCGCGAGCGAGCTGACCCACACCGCGCCCGTCGTGGGCGACACCGTGAGCGCGTAGGGCTGGTGAAGGGGCCGCACGGCCGTGCCAGCGGTGTCCGCCACCTTCACGCGGCGCACCGGGTGGTCCGCCTGCTCCAGGTCCACGATGGCCACCTCGTCCGACCAGCAGGCGACGTAGGCGCGGCGCCCGTCCAATGACAGCCGGACCGCGTGGGGCGCGGGGCAGACGGGCACCATCGCCGTGCGCGTCATCGTCCGCGCGTCGAGGATGGCCATCCGCGCGTCCATCTCCGACTCCTTGCCTCCCCGCCGGGCCACCTCCGCGATCTTCAGCAGGTCGAAGTGCGTCTGGAAGAGCGTCCGCCCGTCCGCGCTGAGGAAGACGTCGCCCGGGTTGGGATCCACGCGCACCGAACCCACGACGGCGTGCGTGGCCGCGTCCAGCTTGAGGCAGTAGCCATCCGCCTTGCCTGAACCATGCGTCCCGTGCGGTCCGGAGCCGGAGCCGGGCACGTAGTTGGAGATGCCCACGTAATAGAAGTCGTTGTCCGGCGAGACGACCGTGTGGTGCGGCCCCTCCAGCTCCACCGGGTTGAGCCCCACCGGGACGCGCGCCAGCTCCCCCCAGGTGGAGGACGCCATCCCGTCCAGGTCCAGCAGGCTGAGGGTGTCCTCCATGTTGTTGGTGATGATCAGCCGCCCCGCGGGCCCCACGGGCGGCAGCGGCGCGGACACCGGCCAGGGGGACTCGACGCCGTACTCCAGCTCCGGCACCTGGAGCGTCCCCGGGTCCGTGTCCCCACAGGCCCCGAGCACTCCCAGCAGCAGCCAGCACCACGACCCGGCGACGCGCCCCGGGCGGAGCCAGGACCCCGTCATGACCGGCGGCTCCGAGCCGGCGCTCCCCTTCGGGACCGGCGCCCCCACCCCGCCAGGAGCACCAGGAGCGCGCCCGGCACCAGCCCCGGCGCCGCGGCGCAGCCATCCGAGGCCGCCGGCGCCAGGGGCTCGGAGGGGCCCGCGTCCTGCGTGGGCCCCACGCCCCCGTCCGGCCCCGCGCCGTAGAGCTGCGCAAGCTGCGGCCACAGGGCCGGGCACCGCTGCTGCACGGGCGTCGAGGCGGGGCACAGGTGCGCGCCCTGCACGTCGCCCAGCTTGAACATCGGGTCCCAGGTCGTGCCGTCGTCCGCGCTCTTCGCCAGCGCCCAGCCGCCCGTCCAGCCCGGGCCGCAGCCATAGAGCGTCCCGTCGCGCTTCAGCGCGCAGGCGTTCCCGTTCGGCTCCGCCAGCTCCGTGAAGGGCCCGTCATCCTGTCCCCGGAAGAGGTGCGTCGTCGTGGAGACCCAGACCGTGCGCCCGTCGGGGGACGCCTCCACGCTGCCGATTCGCTCGTAGGTGTCCATCACCGCCGTCAGCGTGACGCCGCCGTCCGTGCTCTTGAGCAGCCAGTCGTGTCCCTGGGCGGAGACCTTCGCCCACAGCACGTCCGGGGAGGCGTCGCTCACGCGCAGCAGCACCAGGTCATACGGGAGCTTCAACGCGGTGAGCGGCTGGGGCAGCCGCGTCCACACGCGCCCGCCGTCGTCACTGCGCGCGAGGAACTGCCCCTCCGCGTCCTGGCCCGACGCGTAGAGGCGCAGCGGATCCGACGCGGCGACGCGGATGGCGGAGAACTGCGAGCCCGGCGTCGGCGCCAGCGCCTGGACCCAGGACTCGCCGCCGTCCTCGGAGCGGTACAGCCCGTTGTTCTGGGACGGCCGCCCCGTGCTGACGTACAGGAAGCGCTCGTCCACCGGGTGCACCGCCAGGCTCGTGACCCACGTGTCCTTGAAGGCGCCGTGCGCCGTCCAGGTGCAGCCGCTGTCGTCGGAGCGGATCAGCGCGCTCCCCGTGGCGGCCAGGATGGCCCCGCCGGACAGCCAGAAGTAGCGCTCCGGACGCCAGATGGCGATGCCCATGCCCTCCGGGCAGATCCACCGCCAGGTCGCTCCCTCGTCGCGGGAGATGAGCGCGCCGGAGGCGTCCCCCATGATCCAGTCGGACGCGTGCCCCCGGCGCACGGTGAGGCTGCTCGCCTCGTCGGGCATGCCCCAGTGCGCCCCGGCGGGAACCGCCCACAGCGACACGAGCAACGGCAGCCTCCAGGACAGGAGGACGGATGTCTTCTTCACGGTGTGGCTCCTGCGCTGGGAGAAACAACGAGCGGCCGCGCACCGGAGCCGCTCCGGTGCGCGGCCGCTCGCCTTGGGGGGCACGGCTTAGTTGGGCGCGCTGCGGTACTCGAAGTCCTCGAGCGTCATCAGGTAGTCCTTCTTGTCCTCGCGGTACCGGATGCAGTAGCGCGTCGGGTAGAGGCCGGAGACCTCCATCGCCGGAGGCGCCTTGATGGGGCGGCAGTCCTCGGCGGGCTTGCTCTTGGCGAAGCCGCCCTCCACGACGGTCTCGAAGTACGTGATGTGGCCGTCATAGGCGCCGTAGACGAACGCCTGCGTGAAGGGCTCGCCGTTGAAGGGCGACTCGGCGATGTCCGCCAGGTGGTTGCCCATGCGCGCGGACACGCCCTTCTGGTTCTCGAAGCCCGTCGGGTAGAAGGGCGCTGGCGGATCCTTGATGGCCTTCGCGTAGTCGTTGCAGTCCGTGTAGACGCCGCACGGGCCGGTGCGGATGAAGTTCCGCGTCACGAAGTCCTGCATGAAGAAGTGCAGGTCGAAGTGCCCCTTGTCGAACGCGCCGATGGGGCCGTGGCCCCGGCCCTGCCAGTTGAACATGATCCACTGGAAAGGGACGTCCTTCATCTTGGGGAACCAGAGCACGCGCTCGTGGCCGCCGTTGCACTCCTTCTCCGGGTCCGTCACGCCGTCGTTGTTCATGTCCCAGCACGTCTGCCCGTCGTTCGTCGGCAGGTGGGGCAGCATGGGCAGCGTGTCCATGGCGGCCTGGTCCACGGTGACGCCAATGGCCTTCACGGAGCCGTCCGCGTTCTTGTGGACGATGGACTGCACGTAGCCGTCGCCGAACGACACGCGGTTCTCCATCAGGTCGCACGTGCCGCGGTACGCGCCGTCCTTCAACTTCTTGGACAGCTCCTTCTCGGAGATCTTCTGGACCTTGTTGTCGACACAGGCCTCGACGGTCTCCCCTTCATCGGAACAGCCGGCCATGCCCAGCAGGGCGGCACCCACAATCCACGGACTCAGACGATGAAACACGGTTGCACTCCTTGTGAACGAAACGAGATGAACGAAGCAACAGCCCCGGCTCAGGCGCGCAGGGCGGACGACAGCGAGCCCACGAGCGCGTCGAGCCCGTGGCTGAACAGCGTGTAGTGGTTGCCTTCCAGCTCCACGAGCTGGCCGCCCGAGGTGAGCCCCAGCCACGCCTCCGCGTTCTGCCGCGAGGCGCCTCCGGGCTGCGCGCCCCGGCAGAACCAGACGCGGCCGGCGTAGGGCCGGGCCTGGTACGCGGTGAGGGCGCGCATGTTCGCCTTGAACACCTCCGCGTGCGCCCCCAGCGTCGCGCGGTCGAGCTCCGGAGCGATGGCCTCCTGCGCCCGCAGGTCCTCCACCACGCGCTCCAGCACCGCGTCCGCGGGCAGGGCCCGCAGCGCGCCGGCATCCACCGAGACGCGGCGGGCGGACAGCGCGCCCAGGTCCTCGGCGAAGCGCGCCATCAGCGCCGCCTCATCCATGGCGTCCCCGCCCTGCCCCGCCGGCGGGACGAGCACGTCGATGAGCGCCAGCGTGGAGACGGTGTCCCCCGCCGCCTGGAGCTGGCGCGCCATCTCGTAGGCGACGACGCCGCCCATGGACCAGCCGCCCAGGTGGTACGGGCCGCGCGGCTGCACGTCGCGCAGCGCCTCCAGGTACGCCGCGGCCATGGCCTCGATGGACCGGGGCGGCGCGCCGGGCGGCACCTGGAGCCCGAAGACGGGCTGATCCGCCCCCAGCTTGCGCGCCAGCTCCGCGTAGCAGAGGACGCTGCCGCCCACCGGGTGCACCAGGAAGAGCGGCGGACGCGTGCCCGAGGGCTGGATGGGCACCAGCGCGCCCCGCCCCTCGCGCCTCGGCGCCTCCGGCCCCTCCAGGGACGCGGCGAGCAGCGCCACGGTGGGCATCTCGAAGAGGGTCGCCAGCGGCAGCTCCCGGCCCAGCTCCTGGCGCAGCCGCGCCATCAGCCGCACCGCGAGCAGCGAGTTGCCGCCCACCTCGAAGAAGTTGTCGTGGATGCCCACGGGGCCCGGCAGGAGCCCTTCCCAGAGGCCGGCCAGCGTCTTCTCCAGCTCGGTGCGCGGCGGCACCCGCACGCCGGTCTGCTTGGGCTGCTGCGTGCCCTCCAGGGCCGGCAGCGCGCCGCGGTCCACCTTCCCGTTGGCGCTGAGCGGCAGCGAGTCCAGCGTCACGAAGGTCTGCGGCACCATGTACTCCGGCAGCTTCGTGCGCAGCGCCTCGCGCAGCGCGTCCAGCGCCGGGGGCGCCTCCGCGTCCAGCACCACGTAGGCCACGAGCCGCTTGTTGCCCCGCTTCTCACCCACGGCGGACGCGACGGCGGCGCGCACGCCCGGGTGCTGGAGCAGCGCGTTCTCAATCTCGCCCAGCTCGATGCGGAAGCCCTGGACCTTGACCTGGAAGTCCTCGCGGCCCAGGAACTCGATGTCGCCGGACGGCAGGAAGCGGCCCAGGTCTCCCGTGCGGTACAGCCGCTCGCCCGTCAGCGGGTGGCGGATGAAGCTGGCGCGGGTCTTCTCCTCGTCCCGCCAGTAGCCGCGCGCGACGCCCACGCCGCCGATGAAGATCTGCCCCGGCACCCAGGTGGGGCACGGCATCAGCGCGTCGTCGAGCACCAGCATCTGCTGGTTCAGCATCGCCTTGCCGTAGGGGATGCTGGGCCACGCGGGGTCCACGTCCCCGATGGGGTACACGATGGACCAGATGGCCGCCTCGGTGGCGCCGCCCATGCTGTAGACGGCGGCGTTCGGGGCCACGGCGCGGATGCGCTCCGGCAGCGACACCGGGATCCAGTCGCCGCTCATCATCACCGTCTTCAACTGGGGCCACGTCTCGCCCAGGCCCGCCAGGTGATCCGCCATCATCTCCATCAGCGCCGGGACGCTGTTCCACACCGTCACGCGGTGCTCGCGCACCAGGTGGAGCCAGCGGCCGGGCTCGCGCAGGTCGCCGGGCTGGGGGATGACGAGCGCGCCGCCCGCGGCCAGCAGGCCGAAGACGTCCCACACCGACAGGTCGAAGTTCATCGCGGACAGCGCGAAGCCCCGGCTGTCCGCGTCGACGCCGTAGCGCGTGTTGACGTCCAGCAGCGTGTTGAGCGCCGCCCGGTGCTCAATCATCACGCCCTTGGGGTGCCCCGTGGAGCCGGACGTGTAGATGACGTACGCCAGGTCCTCCGGACGCTGCACGCTCGGCAGCGCGTCCGCCGGGGGCCGCTGCGCCTCCGGCCCGTCGATGGCCAGCACCGCGCCGGGGTCCACGCCCGACAGGTCCAGCGTGAGCCAGGACTGGGTGAGCACCTGCCGGGCGTCCGTGTTCTCCAGGAGGTAGCGCAGGCGCGCCGGAGGCAGGTGCGCGTCGATGGGCACGTACGCGGCGCCGGCCTTGAGGACGCCCAGCGCGGCGACGACCTGCTCCCAGCCCTTCTCCATCACCAGGGCCACGAGCGCGTTGGGCCGGGCCCCCTGCTCGCGCAGCCAGTGCGCGACGCGGTTGGAGGCGGCGTCCAGCTCCCCGTAGGTGAGCGTGCGGCGCGCGGTGATGATCGCGGGCCGGTCCGGCTGGAGCGCCGCGGCCCGCACGAACGGCTCGTGCATCAGGCCCTGCGCCACGGGCGCGGCGGTCGCGTTGGCCAGCCGGCGGACGTCCAGTTGCTCCGGAGGCACCAGCAGCCGCGTGCGCTCCGTCCAGGCCGCGGGCTCCGCCGCCAGCCGCGTCACCAGGCCCGAGTAGGCCTGGAACATGGCGTCGATCATCCCCGCCGGGAACAGCTCCTCCACGACGTCCCAGTTGAGGACGAGCCCGCCGCCGTCCTCCACCACCTGGTGGTCCAGGAACACCTGGGGCGTGCGGATGCTGCTGTGGATCTCCTCGCCGCCCGTGCCCATGGTGAGCAGGTGCTGGGCGAGGCCCGCCGGCGCGGCGTCGCCTTCGCGCGAGTGGAAGTTGATGGTGCTCGCGTAGACGATGGGCATGCGGGCGCGCCGCATGTCGCCGTCGCGCCGGTTGAGCTCACGCAGCACGCGCACGCCGCTGAACGACGCGTGGTCCAGGTCGTTCCACAGTTGCTGCTGGAGCCGCTGCGCCCGCGAGGCGATCGACTCCGCGCGCTCCACCTGCACCTCCAGCAGCGTGGTGGCGCTGAAGTTGCCGAGCACCCGGTCCACGTGCGGGTGCAGCGGCACGCGGTTGAAGAACAGCACGTTGAGCGTGAAGGCGCGGCTGCGGCCCCAGGTGGCCAGGACCTCCGAGTAGGCCGCGCACATCACCATGGAGGGCGTGACGCCCGCCTCGCGCGCCAGCTCCTTGAAGCGCGCCCACTGGGCCTTGGGCAGCCGGAACGAGCGGTGCGTGAAGCGCGGCAGCTCCAGCGTGCCCGGGTGGCGGGCCATGGGGAGCTCCGGCGCGGGCGGCAGCTTGGGGACGCGCTTGAGCCAGTACTTCTCCGCGGCGGCGTACGCGGGGCCGGACTCCAGCGCCTGCACGCCCAGGACGTAGTCGCGGAAGGTGATGTCGATGGGCCGCAGCGCGCCGGCGCCCTCGCGGTACACGGCGGACCATTCCTTGAAGAGCAGCGACGTGCTCCACGCGTCCACCACCAGGGCGTCGAAGCCCAGGTGCAGCCGCGTGCGCTCGCCGTCCAGCCGCGTGGCCCGGACGTCGAACAGCGGGAAGCGGTCCGTCTGGAAGACCTGGGTGGCCATCTCCGTGCGCAGGGCCGCGAGCGCGCGCTCGACCTGGGCCGCGTCCTGGCCCCGCAGGTCCACCGTGCGGATGACGAACGAAGGCACCGTGGACAGCACCCGCTGCTGCCCGTCCGGCGTCACCACCGCCCGCAGCATGTCGTGGCGCTGGATGATGACGTCCAGGCTGGAGCCCAGCCGCTCCAGGTCCACGCCCAGCAGGTCCACCTCCAGGAAGAAGTAGGTGGACACGCCGCCCAGCTCGAAGGAGCGCGTGCGGCCCAGCAGGTACGCCTGCTGGAGGTCCGTCATGCCGAAGGGCTGGTGGCGCCCCTCCCCGTCATGCACCAGCACCTCCACCGGGGCTGCTTCCGCGCTCGCGGTCCGCGCCGGCTCCACCGCGCCGCTCGCGGGCGGGGCCTCCAGCGAGAGCTGCCCGAGGATCTCCGAGCACAGCGCCTTGAGGCTCGCGCCCGCCAGCAGTCCGCCGAGCGACAGCGCCACGTTCAGCTCGTTGGCGACCGCGCTCTTGAGCTCCAGCGCCATCAGCGAGTCGAAGCCCGCGTGCGCCAGCGGCGCGTCCACGTCCACGTCCGAAGCGGACGCGCGGAGGATGACGGCGACCTGGGCGCGCAGCCACTCCACCAGCCGGGGCGTGCGCTCCGCCACCTGGAGGCGCGAGAGCACGTCCCGCAGGCCCGACGAAGCGGGACGGGCGGCGCTCGCCGCCGGGGTGACCTCCGCGCGCGTCACCTTCTGGAGCGCCTGGACCGTCGTGCGCTTGAGCAGCGCCCCTTCCGCGCACAGGAAGACGCGGCCCTCCGCGTCCGCCACGTCCACGTCCGCGACGATCGTCGTGTCCCCGTCCTTCCAGGGGCGCAGCCGCACATGGGCCCGGGTCGCGGCCGCCGGGGTGGCGGGACCGACGACGAAGCGGGCGACCTCGACGATCATGTAGATGGCGTCCTCGGGCACGTCGCCCGGCAGGCACGCGAAGACCGCCTGGAAGAGCGCGTCCACCAGGCCCGGGTGGACGCGGTAGCCCTCCGCCTCCTTCGCGTCGGGCGCGCGCATCGTCGCGAGCGCCTCGCCCTCGCGGAAGCGGACCTGCTCGATCCACCGCGCCGAGTGCCCGAGCACCAACTGGCGCTTCTCCATGCGCGCGTAGAACTCCGCGCCGTCCAGCGTCCGCTCGCAGCGCGCGAGGATGGCGTCCACGGACTCCAGGCCCTTCTCTTCACGGGCCTCCGCGAGCCGTCCCTCCACGTGCACCGCCCAGGCGCCGGAGTCCTCCGAGGCGCCCGGCGGCAGGCTGTGGAGCGCGAAGCTCCGCTCACCCTTCGCGTCCGGGGGCTCCACCACCAGATGCGCGACGCGCGTCTCGTCGTCGTCCATGAGGAGCCCGCGACGCACGGACAGGCCGTCCACGCGGCAGGCGCCCGCGCCCGGCGTCAGCGCGTGCCAGGACTGGAGCGCGGCCTCCAGGAAGACGCCCACGTTCACCACCCGCATCCCGCCCATCCGGCAGTCCGCCAGGCACGGGTGCTGGGCCGCGTCGTACCGCACGCGGAACTGCGCCGCGGGCAGCGGCGACGGCAGCCGGTGGCCCAGCAGCGTCGTGGCGCCCGCCTCGACCTCCTGCACGGAGGCCGGGGACCGGGCCGCGGCACCGGGCGCGGGGGCGGCGTACCAGTACCGCTTCCGGTCGAAGGTGTACGTCGGCAGGGGGACGCGGCGCGGCTCCAGGCCCGCGTGCAGGTGGTCCCACTCCAGGTCCGCGCCGCGCGTGTAGAGGGCGCCCGCGCTCTCCAGCATGGAGCGCTGGGCGGACAGCCCCTTGCGCATGGAGGGCAGGAAGGCGCGGTCGCCCGCGGGCGCGTAGCGCTTCACCATGCCGATGAGGTGGGGCGCGGGACCCACCTCCACGAAGGTGTCGAAGCCGTTCTCGAACAGCCACTCCATGCTGGCCTGGAAGCGCACGGCCTCGCGGGCGTGGTCGCGCAGGTAGCGCGGCCCCAGCGTGCCGGGCTCCACGGGCCGGCCGGTCAGGTTGGAGATGAGCGGGAGGGACGGCTCCTGGAACGTGAGCCCGGACGCGGCCTGCTCCAGCGCGTCCAGCATCGGGTCCAACAGCGGCGAGTGGAACGCCTGCGAGACGTTGATGCGCTTGTGCTTGTGCCCCTGCGCCGTCAGCGCCTGGAGCACCTGCTCCACGGCGTCCGCCTGGCCGGAGATGACGATGTTGTCCGGCGCGTTCACCGCGGCCACGGACACGCGGTCCGCCATGCCCTCCAGCGCCGAGCGCACCTGGGCCTCGCTGGCGAAGACGGACGCCATCGCGCCCGCCGCCGGGAGCGCCTGCATGAGCGCGCCGCGCACGGCGAGCAGCGCCACGGCCGCCTCGGGCTCGAAGACGCCCGCGACGCAGGCCGCGACGTACTCACCCACGCTGTGGCCCAGCACCGCGGCGGGGACGACGCCCCAGCTCTTCCAGAGCATGGCGAGCGCGTACTCCACGGAGAAGAGCGCGGCCTGGGTGTAGCGGGTCTGATCCAACAGCCCCGCCGTGAAGCCCTCCCCGCGCAGCAGCGTGAGCAGCGGCACGTCCCAGTGGGACTTCAGCGCCTCCGCGCACCGGTCCAGCGCCTGCCGGAACACCGGCTGCGAGGCGTGCAGCTCCACCGCCATGCCCGGGAACTGGCTGCCCTGGCCGGTGAAGAGGAAGGCCACCTTCGGCCCCTGCCCCACCTGCGCGCGGCCCAGGGACGCGCCCGCCGGCAGCTCCCCCGCCGCGATGGCGGACAGCGCGTGCTGGAGCGACTCCAGGTCGTCCACGGGCAGCGCCACGCGCTCCGCGAAGCGGGCCCGGCCGGTGTTCACGCTGAAGCACACGTCCTCCAGCAGCAGGTCGCGGTGGGAGGCCAGGTGCGACGCGTGCCGCCCCGCCAGCCGCGCCAGCACCGCGGGGCTGCGCGCGGACAGGGTGAAGAGCTGCGTGCCGGGCTCGAAGGTCCGCGCCGGGCGGACCACGGCTGGGGCCTCCTCCACCACCAGGTGGGCGTTGGTGCCGCTCGCGCCGAACGAGCTCACCCCCGCGATGCGCGGGCGCTCCGCGCGCGGCCACGCCTGGGGCCGGGTGGAGATGGCCACCGGCAGCGCCTCCAGGTCGATCTCCGGGTTCAGCTCCCGGAACTGGACCTGGGGCGGCAGCTCCTCGTTCTGGAGCGCGAGGATGACCTTCATGAGGCCCGCGGCCCCCGCCGCCGGCTCCAGGTGCCCGATGTTGGCCTTGATGGACCCGATGTGGATGCGGTCGCCCTCCGCGCGCCCCTCGCCCAGCGCCGCGCCCAGCGCGCGGACCTCTATCGGGTCGCCGAGCGGCGTCCCCGTGCCGTGCGTCTCCACGTAGCTGACGCGGTCCGCCCCCACGCGCGCCGCCTTGAGCGCGCCGCGGATGACGTCCTGCTGCGCCGCGGGGTTGGGCACCGTGAGGCCGCCGCTGCGTCCGTCCTGGTTGACACACGAGCCGCGGATCAGCGCGTGGATGTGGTCCTTCGCCGCCACCGCGTCCGACAGGCGCTTGAGGACGAAGACGACGCAGCCCTCGCCGCGCGTGTAGCCGTTGGCGTCGCGGTCGAACGTCTTGCAGTAGCCGTCCGGCGACAGCATGCCCGCGCGCGACAGCACCACGAACCACTCCGGCGACAGCAGCACGTTGACGCCGCCCGCCAGTGCTAGCGAACACTCCCCCGCGCGCAGGCTTTGACATGCCTGGTGCAGGGCGACGGCGGAAGATGAACAGGCGGTGTCCACGGACAGGCTGGGACCGCGCAGCCCCAGCCAGTACGACAGGCGCCCGGCCGCGAACGTGGACGCGTTGCTGGTGAGGCAGTAGGCGTCCAACTGATCAATCGGCGTCTCCTGCATCAGCTTCTGGCAGTAGTCGTAGTTGGTGATGCCCACGAACACGCCGGCCATGCTCCCCTCGAGCTTGTCGAAGGGCTGCGCGGCGTTCTCCAGGGCCTCCCAGCTCACCTCCAGGAACAGGCGCTGCTGGGGGTCCAACGTCGCGGCCTCGCGCGGGGAGATGCCGAACACGCCCGCGTCGAACCGGTCGACCTGATCCAGGAACCCGCCCTTGAAGGGCTGGCCTTCCGGCGTCACCCCGGCGCCGCGCTCCTGGGGGAACGTGCGGATGCCGTCGCCACCGGAGCGCAGGAAGCGCCACAGCGAGGACGGATCGTCGTTGCCGCCCGGCAGGCGGCAGGACATGCCCACCACGGCGATGGGCTCGGAGCGCTGGGACTCGACGGCGTCGAGCTTCCCGCGGAACTCACGGATGCGCTCCAGGGCGCGCTGGAGCAGTTCGTCGCGGTTGGACGCTTCGTTGGAAACCGGCGGGGTGCTCATGACAGGTCCTTGCTGGAGAGGGAGGAGGTCTCTTCGAGTTCCCGGGCCAGGAGGTCGGCGATGCTGTCCTTGCCGCCTCCGGTCTCCGGGCTCGGGCCTCTGGTCGGTGGGGGTGCCTCGCGCCGAGGTGTGCCCGGCGCAGGAGGCGGCGTGAGGAAGGTGCCCAACTGCCGGGACAGCCGCTCCACGGTGGGGTTCTCGAAGATGACGGTGACGGCGAACTTGCGTCCCAACTGCTGCTCCAGCCGGTTGCGCAACTGGCCGGCCATCACGGAGTCCATGCCCATCTGGAAGAAGCCGCCCTTGGGGTCGAGCCGCGCGGCGTCGAACTTCAGGATGCGCGCCACCTCCGCGTGCACCAGGCTCCGCAGCTTCGTGGCGCGCTCGCGCTCGGGCAGCTCCGCCCAGCCGGTCGGTTGCGGCGAGGCCGGGGCGCGGACCTCCGCGGGGCGCCGGGCGGGTTCGGGGGGCGTGTCACGCACCACCTCGCGGGCCAGCTCCATGCGGGTGGGGCGCACCGACGTGAGCATCGTGACGGGCCGCTCCTTGAACCAGAAGGACTCGCGCTCGAAGGGATAGGTGGGCAGGCGGAGGAAGTGACCGTGGGGCGCGAGCAGCCGCTCCAGCCGCAGGCCCAGCCCCGCCGCGTGGAGCGCCGCCGCGGACGTCAGCAGGGCCGCCAGCGCGTCCTCGCTTCCACGGAGGCAGGACACCGCCAGCACGTCGGTCAGCCCCTGGCGCGCGGCGGCCTGTGCCACCGGCGCGGTGAGCACCGGCTCCGCCCCCAGCTCCACGAAGAGCACGTGGCCCGCGCGCAGCGACTCCTCGATGCCCGGGACGACGCCCGGCGCGGTCCGGCGCAGGCACCGCGTCCAGGCGCTGGCGCCCAGGGACTCGCCGTCCAGCACCGTCCCGTCCGCCGAGTACAGGGGCACCGCCGTGGGCCGGGGCGCCAGTCCCGCCAGCGCCGCGCTCAGCGCTCCGGCCGCAGACTCTCCCTTCGCCAGCAGGGCGCCGCACTCGCGGGCGACGCGCGCGGCGTCCTCCAGCGACAGCGCTCCCGCGACGTGGGCGGCGGCGATCTCCCCCACGCCCTGCCCGAGCACCGCGCCCGGCTCCACGCCCCACGAGCGCCACAGCTCGGCGAGCGCCACCTGCACGGCGAAGTGCTCCCCCACCCCGTCCGCGCCCGGCTGCACCTGGAGCGCGCCGCGACACCGCTCCAGGGCCTGGGCGAACACCGGACAGTCGCGGCCCAGCGCCGCGAGCCGGGCCCCCGACAGCCTGGGCTCCGCGGGGAAGAGGAACACCGGGCGTCCCGGCCTTCCGGCGGTGCCCGTCCATGCGCCCGGGGGCCGGACGTCCTGCTGGAGCGCGCGCAGTTGCTGGAGCGCCTCCTCGCGGGTGCGGACGACGAGCCCCACCCGGTGGTCGTGGTGCGTCCTGCGCAGCGCGGCCGTGGCGCAGACGTCCTCCAGCGTCTCATGCTGGCCGGCGCCGCTCGTCAGGTGGTCCGCCAGCCGCCGGGCCACGTTCGCCAACGCCGTGCGGCTGCGGGCGGAGAGCACCAGCAGGTGGGCGCGCTCCGCGCCGGGGACGGAGGGGCGCGCGGAGGACTCGGGCCGCGCGGACTCCAGCGTGCCCAGCACGACGTGCGCGTTGGTGCCGCCCGCGCCGAACGAGCTGACCGCGCCGTACCGCCGCTCCGCCGGGTCCGTCCACGGCGTCGACTCCGTGGGCACGTAGAGGCGCGAGCCCTCCAGCGAGATGTGCGGGTTGAGCGCCTGGAAGTGCAGGTTCGCCGGGATGAGGCCGTGCTTGAGCGACAGCGCCACCTTGAGGATGCCGACGATGCCGGCGCCCGCCTCCAGGTGACCGATGTTCGTCTTGATGGAGCCGAGCGCGCAGGGCCGTCGCTCGCCCTCCGCGGCGCCGTAGATTTCGGAGAGGGCCTCCACCTCGATGGGGTCGCCCAGCGAGGTGCCCGTCCCGTGCGCCTCGATGAGCCCCACCTCCGCGCCGGTGAGCCGCGCGCGCTCCAGCGCCTTGCGGATGACGGCGCGCTGGGCCCCGCCGTTGGGGGCCGTGAGGCCGTTGCTGAGCCCGTCCTGGTTGACGGCCGAGCCGTGGATGACGGCCCACACCGGGTCTCCGGCCGCGAGCGCGTCCGACAGGCGCTTGAGCACCACGACGCCGCAGCCCTCGCCGCGCACGTAGCCATCCGCGCGCGCGTCGAACGTCTTGCAGCGCCCGTCCGGCGCCAGCGGCAGGCCCTTGGAGTGCGCCATCGACACCACGGGCGACAAGAGCAGGTTGAGCCCGCCCGCGATGGCGGCGGAGCTCTCCCCGTTGCGCAGGCTCTGGCAGGCCTGGTGGACCGCGACGAGCGACGAGGAGCAGGCCGTGTCGAAGGCCATGCTCGGCCCGCGCAGGTCCAGCAGGTACGAGAGCCGGTTGGGGATGATGCAGTTGGTGCCGCCCACCAGCGAGTACGTGCCCAGCACCTGCGGCTCCGCGAGCTGGAGCTGGAGGTAGTCGTTCCCGTTGGCGCCCACGAAGACGCCGGTGTCCGAGCCCGCGAGCGCCTTCGCGCTCAGGCCCGCGTCCTCCAGCGCGTGCCACGCCACCTCCAGGAAGAGGCGCTGCTGCGGATCCATCTGCTCTGCCTCACGCGGAGAGATGCCGAAGAAGTACGGGTCGAAGCGGTCGGGCGCGTCGAGGAACGCGCCGTAGCGCATGTGCATCCGCCCCGGCGTGGCCACGTCCGCGTCGTAGTAGCGCGACAGGTCCCAGCGGTCCGCGGGCACCTCGCTGACGGTGTCCACCTTGCCGCGGAGCATCTTCCAGAGGGACTCCGGGGTCTCCCCGCCCCCCGGGATGCGGCACCCCAGGCCGATGATGGCGATGGGCTCCCGGCCCCGGGACTCCAGCGCCTCGAACCGGGCCCGGAGGTCCTTCAGCGCGTCGAGGCTGCGCTTGAGCAGCGTGGGATCATTCGCGGTGGGCAGTGGGGCCGTCATGGTCAGGACTCCTTGATGAGCTGGTGCACCTGGGCGAGTTCGGCCTCCAGCAGCCGCTCGAGCTCCAGGTCGGAAGGCAGGGCCGCGTCAGCGGGCACGGGCACGGGCACGGGCGCTGGCGCGACTGCGCGCGCCGGGGCGGACCGGGCCGCTGGCGCGGACGAGGCCTGGCTCAGGACGAAGGCCGTCAGCGCCTCCACCGTGGGGTGGTTCCAGAGCGCGGTGGCGGAGAGCCGGATGCCGGTGCGCGCCTCGATGCGGTTGCGCAGCTCCAGCGACATGACGGAGTCCATGCCCAGCGTGCGCAGCGGCTGATCCACGGGGACCCGCGCCGGGGCCAGCTTGAGCACCGTGGCCACCACCTGCCGCAGCTCGTCCTCGGCGCGCGCCCGCCGCCGAGACGGCTCCAGCGCGCCCAGCTCGTCGAGCAGCGTCCGGGACGCGGCGGCGACCGGGCGGGACTCGTCACTCCGGGCGGCGGCGGGCCGCGCCACGTCGAGCGCGCGGACCTTCAGCCCGTCGACGTGGAACAGGGGCTCGCCCGCGTCGGTGAACGCCACCACGTCCACGAGGAACACCGGGCCCTCATCGCCCGAGCGGCGCCGCGCGTGGACGTGGAAGGGCCCCTCCGGGAGGCGGTGGAGCGAGAACCCGTCCACCCCGACGCTGATGAGCTGCCGGCCCCGGAACACGAGGCTGGGCGGCAGCGTGGCGATGGAGAGCTGGAGCGCGGAGTCGATGCAGGCCACCTGGGCCAGCTCCGGGTCCACGGAGGCCGGGGGCGGCAGGACGCGCCCCAGCGCCTGCGCCTCGCGGGACCAGACGCAGTCCACGCCACGGAAGGCGGCGCGGTACTCCAGCCCGCAGCCCGCCAGCAGCTCGTAGTACCGCACCGAGTCCAGCAGCATCGCCGCGGAGCCGCGCAGCGAGTCCCGGAGCGCCAGCGCCTCCTGCGCCCGCTCGCGTCCCACCGCCGGCGCCGGCCCCGTGTCCACCAGCGCCCGCGCGTGGGGCACCCACGTGCGGCCCTCGCCCTGGGAGAACACCTGGAGCTCGCGCTGCGAGTCGCGCACGGAGAGCACGGTCTGCACGCGCGGCGCGGACTCGGAGCCCTGGCCCAGGACCAGCGGCTGCGGGAAGGCGATGTCCCGCAGCGCCACGGGCGCGGTCCCCAGCGCCTCCTTCGCGGCACGCAGCGCCATGGACAGGAAGACGGCGCCGGGGACCACGGCGTCACCGGCGACGCGGTGGTCGGCGAGGAAGCCGGACACGTCCGCGCCCCACTCCGCCTGCCAGTGGTTCAGCCGAGGCTCCACGGCGGACGGGAAGTGGCTGCCCAAAAGTCCCTCGCCGCTCGGACGGCTGGCGGCGACGGGGGCGCGCACCGCGGGAGCGGGCTCCAGCCAGAAGCGCTCGCGCTGCCAGGGGTAGGAGGGCAGCGGCACACCGGGGCGCCCCGCGCGGGTGATGGCGCTCCAGGCAGGCTCCAGGCCTCGCGTGTAGAGCGCCGCCAGGGAGCGCAGCAGCGTCTCGCGCTCGGACTCGTTGCGCCGGAGCGACGGCAGCACCTCGCCCGGCTGGTCCACGTCGGCCAGCTCCTGCTCCACGGCGGGCAGCAGGATGGGATGCGGGCTCATCTCGATGAAGACGTCGTGCCCCGCCGCGCGCGCGCGCCGGACCGCCGAGGCGAAGAGGACGGGGTCGCGCAGGTTGCGCACCCAGTAGCCCGCGTCGAAGTCGCGGCCGTCCGTCACCGCGTCCAGGACCGTGGAGTGGATGGGCACCGCGGACGGCGAGGGCCGGACGTCCGCCAGCACCTCCAGCAGCTCGCCCTTCAGCGCGTCCATCTGCGGGCTGTGGGAGGCGACATCCACCTTGACCCAGCGCCAGAACACGCCGCGGGCCTGGAGCGCCTGGGAGATGACCTCCAGCGCCTGCGGCTGGCCCGACAGCACGGTGGAGCGGGAGCTGTTGCTCACGGCCACGGCGACCTGCGCCTCGTGGCCGCGCAGGACCTCCCGGGCCTCGTCCAGCGTGAGCTCCGCGGCGAGCATGGCGCCCTGCCCGCTCACCCGGCGCAGCAGTTGGCTGCGGCGGCAGATGATCCGCGCCGCGTCCGCCAGGTCCAGCGCGCCCGCGACATACGCCGCCGCGACCTCGCCCATGCTGTGGCCGATGACCGCCTTCGGCCGCACGCCCCAGGAGCGCCAGAGCGCGGCCAGCGCCGCCTCCACGGCGAAGAGCACCGGCTGCACCACGTCCACCCGGGCCATCCGGGACGCGGACTCGGACGCCTCCAGCTCCTCCAGCACGGACCAGCCGGTGAGCGCGTGGATGGCGGCGTCGCACCGCCCCAGCTCCGCGCGGAAGGCCGGCTCGTCGCGCAGGAGCTGCCGCGCCATCCCGTGCCACTGCGAGCCCTGCCCCGGGAAGACGAACACCACCGAGGGCGCCTTCGCGAGCGCCGGGGTCACCAGCCGCTCATGGGGTTCCCCCCGGGCGTACGCGTCCAGCGCCTGGGCCAGGTCCTCCCCGCCGCGCGCAACCACCGCCAGCCGCTCCGCGTGGTGCGTCCGGCGCAGCGCGGCCGTGGCGGCGACGGCCTCCGCCTGCGTCCAGGGCGCCTGGCGAAGCGCCCCGGCCACGCGCGCCGCCAGCTCCCGGAGCGCCTGCGGGGTGTGGGCGGACAGCGGCACCAGCGCGTCGCGGGCGGCGGAGGGGGCCGCCCCCGCGCATCCCAGCCGGAACAGCGTGGCGCGCGCTTCGTACAGGGCCAGCCGCTCGTCCTCGTCCCGCGTGGTGGACGGAAGGACGACAGGCGGTGGCTGCCGGGTCTCGGCGGCCTGCTGCAGGGCGCCCACCAGCACCGGGTGCGGGCTGAGCTCCACCAGCGCGTCCACGCCGTCGGCCACCAGCGACTCGAGCACCGGGGCCAGCCACACCGGCGTGCGCAGGTTCTGGCCGAAGTAGCGCCCGTCCACCTCCGGCCCCTCCATCCGCCGCCGCAGCGCGGTGGAGATCATCGGCAGGCGCGCGGGCTTCGGACGGAGCCCGGCGAGCACCGCCTCCAGCTCCGGGAGGATGTCGTCGATCTGCGGGCTGTGCGCGGCGACGTTCACGCGGATCCGCGCGCACAGCTCCTTGCGGCGCTTCAGCTCCGCGAGCAGCGCGTCGAGCGCGGCCGGGTCTCCCGACAGCACGGTGGACCGGGGGCCGTTGTGGCCGGCCAGCACCACCGCCCCGCCCGTGGCCTCCAGGAGCCCGCTCAGCGCGTCCGGCGGCAGGTTGACCACGGCCATGCCGCCCTTGTCCGCCAGCAGCTTCTGCAGGCGGCTGTAGTGGTGGATGACGAGCGCCGCCTCCTCCAGGTCCAGGATGCCCGCGATGTGCGCGGCGGCGATCTCCCCCAGGCTGTGCCCCACGACGACGTCCGGGGTGATGCCCCAGGCGCGCCACTGCTCCACCAGGGCCACCTGGAACGCGAAGAGCAGCGGCTGCACCACGTCCACGTCGTCGTAGCGGGCGACGCCCTCCGCCTTGAACAGCTCCTCCCGGAGCGACTGGCCGGAGTGGACCGCCAGGGCCGCGTCCACGCGCTCGAAGGCCGCGCGGAAGGCGCCCTCCGTGAGCAGCATGCGGCGGCCCATGCCCACCCACTGGCCGCCCTGCGGGGCGCAGACGAAGGCCACCTTCGGAGGCCGGCCGGACGCCGTCCCCAGCGTCACCGTCCCCGCCACGCCGTCCAGGAACGCGCGCAGGCGCGACTCCAGCTCGCCCGGGGTGCGCACGCACACGGTGAGCCGGTCCGGGCCGGAGGCCTCCGGCGCCAGCGTGGCCTGGAGCGCGTCGATCGGCCCCCCGGTCCCCAGTGCCTCCAGCGCGCGGCGGGCCTCGGCCTTCAGGCCCTCCGCTCCGGACGCCGCCAGCCCCACCCAGGCGAGCCGCGGCGGCGGGGCCTCTTGGATGACGACGTGGGCGTTGGTGCCGCCCCAGCCGAACGCGCTGACGCCCGCCACGGCCGGCCCGTCCTGCACGGGCCACGCGCGCGTCTCCCGCGAGACCTCCAGCCGGAGCGCCTCGAAGGGGATGAGCGGGTTGGGCCGCGTGAAGTGGAGGCTGGGCACCACCGTGCGCCGCTCGACGCACAGGCAGGCCTTGAGGAAGCCGGCGATGCCCGCGGCCCCCTCCAGGTGACCGATGTTGGTCTTCACCGAGCCGATGAGCAGCGGCGGACCCTCCCCGCGCGCCTTCGCGAACACGGCCCCGAGCGCGCCCGCCTCGATGGGGTCGCCCAGCGCCGTCCCCGTGCCGTGCGTCTCCACGTAGCCCACCGCGCCGGGCGCCACGCCCGAGCGCGCGTGGACCTGCCGCACGAGCTTCTCCTGGGCCTCCGGGTTGGGCGCCGTGAGGCCGTTGCTCGGCCCGTCGTTGTTGCTGCCCGTCGCACGGATGACACAGCGGACGGTGTCGCCCGCGGCGAGCGCGGCGGAGAGCGGCTTGAGGACCACCACGCCCCCGCCCTCCCCGCGTCCGAAGCCGTCCGCGCTCGCGTCGAACGCCTTGCACACGCCGTCCGGCGACAGGCCGCCGAAGCGCGACAGCGCCACCATGGTGTGCGGCGAGGCCATCACGCTGACGCCGCCGACGATGGCGGTGGTGCTCTCCCCGGCCCACAGGCTCTGGCAGGCCAGGTGCACCGCCACCAGCGACGACGAGCACGCCGTGTCGATGACGAGGCTGGGCCCCTGGAGGCCCAGCACGTACGACAGCCGGTTGGCGACCATGTTGAGCGCCTGCCCGGTGGCCGTGTGCGGCGTGATGCGCTCCGGCTGCGCGCCGCCCAGCTCCGCGTAGTCCCGCCAGATGGCGCCGACGAACACGCCCGTCGCCGTCGCGTGCAGCTCCCTCGGGACGATGCCCGCGTCCTCGAGCGCCTCCCACGCCAGCTCCAGGAACAGGCGCTGCTGCGGATCCATCTCCGCCGCCTCGCGAGGGGAGATGCCGAAGAACAGCGGATCGAACCCCGCGATGTCCGGCAGGAACCCGGCGCGGCGCGGCACCGGCGCGCTGCCTCCGCCGCGATCCGCCTGCTGCAGCCGTCCGTCCGTCCAGCGCCCGGCGGGGACCTCCGACACCGCGTCGCGGCCGGTGCGCAGCAGCTCCCAGAACGCCGTGAGGTCCGGCGCGCCCGGAAGGCGGCAGGCCATGCCCACCACCGCGATCGGCTCGTCGCGGGCCACGGAAGGCCCTGAGGCCTCCACCGGAGCCGCGGCGTCCGCGTCACCCGTGGCCAGGTGCCGCAGCAGCGCGTCCACGCTGGCGTGGCGCCAGAAGACCGTGGGGGAAACTTCGCGTCCCGCCAGCTCCGATAACGCCCGTCCGAGCGACACCGCGCCCAGCGAGTCCAGCCCGTAGTGGCTGAAGGGCCGTCGCGCATCCACCTGCTCGGGCGACAGGCCGTTGCGGCGCGCCAATGCCTCCAGCAGGTGGGACCTGATCGCGGACAGCACGGACGCTTCCGTCACAGGAGCAGAGATCGTCGGCGCACCCAAGGCAGTTCCCCCTGTCAGCCCTTCCCCAAGGGCCCGGTTTCCACGTCAGCGCAGGGCAGACCCCCGCCCGCGCCTGATGCAACTCAAGACACGACAAGACCGTCACCGCGAACGCGGACTCGCGCGCCAGCACGCAAGGGCCTGGGCGCGAAACATCGGATGTATGGGAGAAAGCCCTGAGACTTGAGGCCCCAGGGCCCCGGGCACTACGCCTGGCGCGCCGCTCCGGACGGGCGGGTCCACTCGAATTCCTTGAGCGCCGGCTCCAGCTCCACGCCGCCCAGGTGGTTCGCGTAGTTCACCAGCACCTGCTGGGAGAGGGCGAGGATGACGTCGAGCGCGTTGGCGCTCGTGAAGCCCTGGGCCGTGAACCGGCTCCAGAGGTCGTCTCCCACGTACCCCTTCTCACGGACCACCGTCCGGGTGAACTCCGCGAGCACCTCCAGCCGCGGATCCGGCAGCGTCGTCCCCGACCGGACCGCGGCCACGAGCGCATCCGGGACCTTGAGCTTGCGACACAAGAAGCTGTGGAAGGCCATGCAGTACGCACAGTCGTTCTCCCAGCCGATGGTCATGATGACCACCTCGCGCTCCACGGCGCCCAGGGAGGACTGGGCCAGCAGCGGCCCCATCTGCGCGAAGGCCTGCGTGACGCCCGGCGACTCAGCGATGAGCCCCAGCAGGTTCGAACGGAAACCGGCGGACTTCTCCACCGCGGCCAGCACCGGACGGGACTGCTCCGGAGCGCTCTCAATCGTATGAATCGTCAGTCGCCCCAAGACTCATTCTCCCCAAAACTTGGAATGCTGGATTCATTTGACAATGCCACCGCAAGACAGGCGTTTCAACAAATAATCACATGCATCCAAATTTTCTCTTGCGCATTTCGCGCCGGATTTATGGGGGATTTTTTGCATGATTATTGCCTTTGAAATCACCAACAATTTCAGCGGCTTATGAATATTTCGGAAGAATCGACAGGTTCGGCGTAACACCGGCCTGGGGTCGCGACCTTAATCACTGGCAAGCCGCAATCATGCGGCCTCAGGAGTTCTCAATGTCCCGTCTGAACCTTGTCGACCTTTCGCACGCCACGCTCAAACCCATCAAGGAGAAGCTGGGCGCCAACCTGCCTCCGCCGGTCCGGGTGCTGGCCAATTCGCCCGCGGCGATGAGCGCCTTCTTCGCGCTGCACGGAACGCTGGGCCAGGGGCAGTTGACGCCGCGCGTCCGTGAGCAGATCGCGCTCGCGGTGGGCAACGCGCAGGGCTGCCGCTACTGCGTCTCGCACCACACCCAGTTGGGCCGCAAGACGGGCCTCTCCGATCAGGAGCTGGATCTGGCGCGCTCCGGCAAGGCGCCGGACGCCAAGGTGGAGGCGGCGCTCCAGTTCTCCCGGCAGATCGCGGCGCGTCGCGGCGCGGTGACGGACGCGGAGCTGGCGGCGGTGCGTGCCGCGGGCTGGACCGACGGTGACGTGGTGGAGATCCTGGCGCAGGTCGTCGCCACCACCTTCGGCAACTACCTCAACCACCTGGCCCAGACGGAGATCGACATCCCGCCCGTGGACCTGGTCCCCGCGGCGGTCATCGACGGAATCCACGCGTGACAGCGACCTTCGAGCCCGGGGCCCACTTTCCCGACCTGGAGCTGCGGGACGGGACGGGCAAGCCCACGCGGCTGGGCGAGGCCATGGGCGGCGAGGCGGCGGTGGTGTTCTTCCTCCGCAACGCCGCCTGTCCGGTGTGCCGCAACCACTTGAAGACGCTGGCGAAGCGCCAGGGTGACATCGCGGCGAACCGGGCGAAGGTGATCTCGGTCATCCCGGATGGGCCCGAGGAGGCGCGAGAGCTGGCCACGTGGTTGGGGCTGCCGGTCCCGGTGCTGACCAGCGGGACGGGCACGCACGCGGAAGCGGGCCTGGAGCCGATCCTCTGGGGCAAGCTGCAGCCCAGCGGCACCGTGCTGCTGGCTCCCTCCCGGCAGGTCGTCTACGGGAGGCAGTCCGCCCTCCCGCCGCTGGGCTTCAACGAGAAGGAGCTGATGGCCGCGCTCGCGCGTGGAGCGCATCGCCCGGATTAGACGAGGGCGCACGTCTTCATGCGTCATCCGGGTCTTCCGGCCTTCCCCTTTCGGCGGCTTCCGCCGAAGGGGGTTAGGATGGCGGAGCCATGCCTGATGACAGTCCCCCGGATGCCGCCGCCGAGCGCGCCCAGTTCCTCTCCTGGATCACCCTGCTCGTCCATCAGCACCGAGCGCGCCTGGTGACGAGCGCGAGGCGCCGGGGTCTGCCTCCCGAGGACGCGCTCGACTGCGTCCAGGACGCGTTCGTCACCTTCCTGCGGATGCCGGAGGCCACGACCCTGCCGGCCCGCTCCAGCGAGGTCGGGCGCCTGCTGTCGACGCTGGTGGCCCACGCCGCGCTGAACCAGCGGCGCAAGCTGGCGCGCCGGGCGCTGCCGACCGAGTTCGAGCTGTCCGAGGTGGCCTCGGACCTGCCCTCGGCGGACACGCTGGTGGCGGAGGCGGAGGCGCGGGTGAGCCTGGTGCGCTGTGTCCAGCAGCTTTCGCAGATGCAGCAGGCGGTCATCCGGCTCCGGCTCCTGGACGAGCGTCCAGGCGAAGAGGTCTCCACGCTGCTGGAGATCTCTCCGGAGAATGCCCGCATCCTGTTGTTCCGCGCGCGCCAGCGCCTGCGGGAGTGCCTGGTGCTGGCGATGAAGGACCCGGGGCCGCCCGACATGGCCGCCGCGGAGACCGCGCCGCGCTCCCTGCAGGACACCGCCGGGGATCCGCGCCTCCGGCACTCCTGAGCGGGCGCTACAGCACCTCCGCGCGCAGGTCGGGGAACACCTTCCCCACCTTGCCGAGCAGGTAGTCCCCATACGTGCCCTGGAAGGTGTGCACGCTCTGGCGGTCCCACCGCTCCGCCTGGTCATCCGCGCCCGCGTCCCTGAGCGCGGGTGAGTCGATGGCGGAAATCTCCGCCGTCCAGTCGGGGTCGAAGAAGAACGGCAGCGACAGCCGGTCGCGGCCGGCGCGGTTGAGCACCCGGTGCGGCGTGGAGCGGTACACGCCGCGCGTCATCCGGTCGAGCATGTCGCCGATGTTGCACACGAACGCGTTCTCCACCGGAGGCGCGTCCACCCAGCGCGTGTGACCATCCTGGCGGGTCTTCACCTGAAGCCCGCCCGCGTCGTCCTGCTTGAGGATGGTGAGCACGCCGTAGTCGGTGTGCTCGCCCACGCCCCACACGGGCAGGCCCTGTGCGTCCACCTCCGGGCCCGGCGGGTAGTTGAAGATGCGGAACAGCACCGTGGGATCCGTCATGTACCGGGTGGCGAAGAAGTCCGCCTCCAGGTCCAGGCTGAGCGCGATGCCGGACATCAGCGAGTGTCCCAGCGACGTCAGCGCCGCCATGTACGCCAGCACCGCGCCACCCAGCCCCACCGGCTCGAGGGGGAACAGGTTCGGTCCGTGCAGCGGAGTGCCAGCGCGCACACGAGGATCATCCGGCGGCAGCTCCGTGCCGAAGTACAGCCCCTCCTTGCGGTCCGGCCGGCCCGAGGTGAGCTCCCCGCCCACGGGAAAGAAGCCCCGCCACGCCCTGCCCCCGAGCGCCATGCGCACGCGCTGCTTCTCCTCCTCCGGCCGCGCGAAGAAGTCCCGAGCCAGCGACTCCAACCGGGTCTGGAGTCCCAGGTCCACGCCGTGGCCCACGACGTAGAAGAAGCCGGTGTTCCTACAGGCCGAGCCCATGCGAGCGGCGACCTGCCTTCGGGCATGGGGGCTCGACGTGGGGTCGACGAGGGCCCGGACGTCGACGAGGGGCACGGTATCCATGGCGCGAACTCTAGCCAGAAGAGCGTTGCCCCATCCTGCGCGGAAGCATGGCCCCAGCGAATGCGTCCGAGCTCCATCGAAGCAGGAGCACCCACCACCGCCCCAGGCGGCCCAGGGTCCCGCGAAGCAGACCACCCGCCTCCCACTCCGCGCCGAGCGAGTGTCTGAATGAGCCGGAGGGCGGAACCGCGGGATGGATGCACTCCTCACCGGACGAAGCGCCCGCATCGGCGCAACCGTCAGACACGCTGACCGAAGCATCATCCCTCATGTCCCCGCCCACGCCATTGTGTCCACCGACCACATCCCGTGCGACGGAAGAAGTCAGCAGCGTCCCATTGCCGGAGCCCAGGTCGGCGGCCTCGTCACGGGGACAGGGCGCAACGCCGAGCACCACCGTTTCCGCGACGGCTGGCTCCATGGGGCCGAGGCTCCGCTCCTCCGCCCAAGCCCCTGCCTCCAGTGAATCGTCCAGGAGGGAGGCCGGCACGGTAGCGCTGAGAGGGCCTCCCTGTGCGGATGGAGTCTCGGAGGAGTCCTGCTCCTGGGGCTCGGGGACGGTGGGGGCGAAGGCATTCAGCACCAGCTCATCGCAAGCCTTCATCAGCGCCGGAAGCTCGTGCTGAAGCGCCCGTACGTCGCGCTCGTGCAGGATTGCCATCGCGCGGGAGGCCCACGCGCGCAGCGCGGCTCCGCCCAGGAGCGGCAGCAGTGGGGCGGCGCCTCCCATGAAGGCCCGTTGCAGGGACTGGACGAGGAGCACATGCCCGGGCCGCTCCGCCACGCGTGCCGCCTCCCGAAGCAACTCGAACTCCGCCTGGGCGCACGTTGCCCCCGACTCCCAGCGCGCCGCGTCCTGGAGCCGGAAGCACGCGCTCCCCAGCCTGTTCAGGTCACGGTCCGAAGCCCTCGCGCAGCAGTCGACCAGCAGCTCCACCAGCACCTGCCGCTTGAGGCTGAAGTAGCCCTCCAGAAGCCATCGGGCCTGAGGGGAGCGCGCGTCATGCAGTGCCAGCCCCAGGTTCTCCAGCGTCAGCGACTCATCCAGGGCCACCGCGCGAGTCTTTCGCCCGGGGCGCTGCACCACCAGCCCCCGCGCCGCCAGCCGACGCAGCGCCTCGCGGATGGTGCCCCGGCACACCTCATAGCGACGCGCCAGCTTCGCTTCGGAGCCAAACTGCCCGCTCGGGTGCAGCCGTCCCAGCGCGATATCGCGCTCGATTTGCGCTTCCACGTACGCCACGAGTCCTCGCCGCTCCAT
Organism: Corallococcus sp. AS-1-6; assembly: GCF_020037015.1. Classification (GTDB taxonomy): domain Bacteria; phylum Myxococcota; class Myxococcia; order Myxococcales; family Myxococcaceae; genus Corallococcus. The sequence goes on from NZ_JAIQDE010000005.1 coordinate 27,989, forward strand.
CCCCATCCCCCTCCTCGTTTCAGCATCGCCATCCCACCACAGGGCTCTGACATGGACGTGCGGGGCCCACCCTCCACGTCGCTTGCCGGGTGAGCGCGCCCCGGGCGGCGGGCGGCAAAAACCTGTCCGACTGTCGGACAGGTTTTGAGGCAACCGGCCCCGGGCGGGCGCCTCTGTCCGTGCCCCACCTTGGCGGTCGCGCACGCACGACGCCGCGCATCTGCCCGACCAGCGCGGCCTCGGGCCCTATAAAGCGGAAGCCGGTCCGACTGTCGGGTAGGTTTTGCGGCAACCGGTTCCAGGCGGGCGCCTCGGTCCATGGCCTCACCTTGGTATGCGCGCACGTACGACGTCACGCACCTGCCCGACCGGTGCGGCCTCGGGCCCTATGAAGCGGAAGCCGGTCCGACTGTCGGACGAGTTTTGATGCAACGATGCCCGGACGCGCGCGTCTGTTCGCCCCAACCTTGGCGTTCGTGCACGCACGACGTCGCGCCCCTAGCGGTTCAGCGCGGCCGCGGGTCCATGCGGCGGATACCGGTCCGACTGTCGGACAGGTCTTGAGGCAACGGGTCCCGGGCGGGCGCCTCTGTATGCCCCCACCTTGGTATCCGCGCAGACACGACGTCGTGCCTTCGCCGGTCCAGCGCGGCCTCGGGTCCATGGGGCGGATACCTGTCACGGGTTTTGAGGCAACCGGTTCCGGGCGGGCGCCTCGTGTGCCCCACCTTGGCATCCGCGCACGCACGACGTCGCGCCTTCGTAGGTCCAGTGCACCCTCGGGCCCAGGCTGCGAGAACTTGTCCGATAGTTGGACCGGTTCTGCGGCAACTGGCCCGAAACGGGCGCCTCTGACCGCGCCCCACCTTGGCGTTCGCGCATGCGCGACGTCTCGCCCCTGCCACTCAAGCCCGGTCTCGGGCGAAAGGTCGCGAGAACTGGTCCGACTGTCGGACAGGTTCTGCGGCAACCAGTCCCGCTCGGGTGCCTCGATCCGTGGCCCACCTTGGCGTTCGCGCATGCACGATGTCGCGTCCCTGTCGGACCCGTGCGGACTTGGGCATGCCTTGCGGAAATCGGTCCGACTGTGTTGGACAGGTTTCGAGGCGACCGGGCTTGGACGGCGGGCTCATCTGTCCGTGCCCGGCCTGGGTGTTCGTGCGTTCACGATGTCTCGCACCTGCCGGTCGAGTTCGACGTCGGGCCCGGGTGGTGAAAATCGGTCCAACTGTCGGACAGGTTTTGCGGCAACCGGGTTCGGTCGGGCGCCCCCTGCTCTCATATTGGAATCCGAACAGGCGCGATGTCTTGGCCCGCTGCTGAGAGCGGCGAGGCACTCGTCTTCAACTTCATGCGGAACGAACCCGCCCTTCTGTTGGACCGGTTTGGGGATGCGCGCTCGACCTCTGGCCGTGACCCCGGCTTGGGTGTTTGCTCGTGCAGTCCGTGGCCTGCCGCTTTGCTCCAAAACGTCGCTTGCTGTGGCGGACCCCTTCGGGCCGCTGCCTGGGCGACGCTCTGCTGGCGTCGCCATCAATGCTCCGGTGTCGGGAAGGCGGCGGGGACTGGCATTCGTGGCTGTCCGCATCGGGGGCACTTCCCGCTAGCCTCTCGGTCCATGACCTCCGCTCGCGTCCCTGGCTCCCCGTTGCGGGTGGGCCTCCTTGGCTATGGCTTGTCCGGCTCGCGCTTCCATGGGCCGCTCATCGCCGCGGAACCTGCCTTCACGCTGGCCGCCGTGGCTTCGAGCCGCACGGATGCCGTGGCCCGCGACTGGCCCGGTGTCCGCACCGGGACCGTGGAGTCACTGCTGGCGGATCCGGACCTGGACGTGCTCGTCGTGTGCACACCCAATGAGTCGCATGCGTCGCTCGCGAGACAGGCGCTTCGCTCCGGCAAGCATGTGGTGGTGGAGAAGCCCTTCGCCCTGGACGCGGACGAGGCGCTGCGGCTGGACGCGCTCGCGAAGGAGCGCAGGCTCTGCCTCACCGTGTTCCACAACCGCCGCTGGGACGGTGACTTCCTCACCGTGCGTCAGTTGCTGGAGCAGGGACGGCTGGGGACGCTCTACAGCCTGGAGAGCCACTTCGATCGCTTCCGCCCCCAGGTGAAGGATCGCTGGAAGGAGCAGGACGTGCCCGGCGGCGGGACCCTTTGGGACCTGGGCTCTCACCTCGTGGATCAGGCCGTGCAACTCTTCGGCCTCCCTGAGTCGGTGGCCGCGGACCTAGGCCGGCAACGGCCGGGCGCGCAGGGCACGGACTGGTTCCACCTGGTGCTGCGCTACGGCGCGCTGCGCGTGGTCCTGCACTCCGGATCCGTGGTGCATGCGCCGTGGCCCCGCTTCGTGTTGCAGGGCGACCGGGATGCGTACGTGAAGCATGCGCTGGATCCACAGGAGGGACAGCTCGAAGCGGGCCTGCGTCCCGGCCATCCGGACTTCGGCCGCGAACCCGTGGAGCGCCATGGCCGGTTGCTCGCCTCGGGGGAAACCGTCGCCACCGTCCCCGGAGCGTATGGCCAGTTCTACCGGCAGCTCGGCGCCGCCATCCTCCACGGCGCTCCCGTGCCCGTGACGGCGCTGAGCGCGAGCGAGACGGTGCGCGTCATCCAGGCCGCGCTCCAGAGCGACCTGGAAGGCCGCCGCATTCCGCTGCCTCCTCGCGGCTGAAGCGTCAGAGCGTCTTCTCCAACACCAGGAACGTGGGCGACGCGTAGCCCGCGTGCGTTCCATGAGCATGGAAGACGTAGCCCTGACGCGCGTACCACGCATGGTGCGACGTGAGCGCGAGCCGTACCGACAGCCGCACTCGCGTCTGGCCCAGCTCGCGCGCTCGGGACTCCACCGCCGCCATGAGGCGCAGCGACACGCCCTGCCCCCGGTGCGCGGGCAGCACCGCGAGCCGGTCCAGGTACAGGTGGTTTGCCTTCGGGTGGAAGAACACGCAACCGATGAGGATGCCGTCCGCCTCCGCGACGAAGGCGCCGCCGTCCGACAGCTCGCGCCGCACCACGGCCTCCGTCTTGTCGTGCGCGCTGGACGGCGGCTCCAGGCGCCCCCGGTATTCCTCGAAGGCGTCGCCCAGCACCTGGGCGATCCGCTCGGCGTCGGTGGGCTCGGCGTCGCGGATCCGGAAGGACTCGGGCATTCCCGAAGTCTAGTGGAAACGTCAGGCGCGGGCGTTTCACCACCACGGTGAAACACCGCTGAAACATGTCACCAGAGACCGGGCGTGGAGCGGAATTCCCCCAGTGTCGCCACTTCCGCACGGCCGCGCTCCCGAGCGGGCTGACAGCCAGGCCCCCTGGTCCAAATCGCTGCGGACGTGTCGGACGGCCTGTCTACTATCCCGCGCGCTCGCGAGTCCGGGAACCCGCCACATCTCCTTCCCGAGCGTCCGCGAGGCCCCCTCCCAAGGAGTCCCTTGCCCATGGCTTCCACCCCTGAGCAGAAGCGCGCGCGGCTGGCGGAACTGCTGCGCGAGAAGCGCCGCCCCACGTCGCGGGTCCCGGCGTCGTTCGGTCAGGAGCGCATGTGGTTCCAGGAACGGCTGGCGCCCGGGCAGACCGGGTTGAACCTGCTCTACTCGGTGCGGCTGGAGGGCCTGCTCGATGTGCCCTCGCTGGCGGGGAGCCTGAACGAAGTGGTGCGCCGCCACGCGGTGCTGCGCACCACCTTCGTGGAGCAGGACGGACGGCCATGGCAGCGCGTCGCGCCCGAGCTGGACGTGCCCCTGCCCGTGGTTCCGGTGGCGGATGCCGCGGAGGCCTGGCGCGGGTTGCACGAGGCGGCTCGCGCGCCGTTCGACCTGGAGCAGGGGCCGCTGCTGCGCGCCGTGCTCTTCGCCGTCTCCCCCACCGAGCACCTGTTGCTGCTCGCGCTGCACCACACCGTGTCCGACGGCTGGTCCATGGGCCTGCTGGTGCATGAACTGGGCGTGCTCTACGAGGCCCTGGCTTCGGGCGGGACGCCGGTGCTGCCCTCGCTGGCGTTGCAGTACTCGGACTTCTCCGTGTGGCAGCGGGAGGCGTTGAAGGGGGAGGCGCTGGAGGCGGCGCTCGAGGTGTGGCGCTCGCGGCTGGATGCGCGGGCGGTCCTGTCGCTGCCCACGGATCGGCCCCGCACCGGACAGGCGGACAGCCGGGGCGCGACCGTGTCCTCGATGCTGCCCTCCGCGCTGGTCCAGCGGCTCGCGGCCCTGGCGGCGCAGGAGGGCACCACCCTCTTCACGGTGTTGCTCGCGGGCTTCAAGGTGTTGCTCCTGCGTTACTCCGGGCAGGATGACCTCACGGTCGGAACGCCTGTCGCAGGACGCTCGCGCGCGGAGCTGGAGCCGCTGGTCGGGCTGTTCGTCAACACGCTCGCGCTGCGCACTTCGCTTGAGGTGGACCCGTCATTCCGCTCGCTCGTGGGCCGCGTGCAGGCGACGTTGGTGGAGGCCTTCGCGCACCAGGACGTGCCCTTCGAGAAGCTGGTGGAGGTGCTCCAGCCTCCGCGCCAGTTGGACGTGCCGCCGTTCTTCCAGGTGATGTTCGTCCTGCAGAACACGCCCCTTCCGGCCGTGCGCCTGCCCGGGCTGTCGCTGGACGCGCAGTGGGTGGACAGCGGCTTCGCGCAGTTCGACCTCACCCTCTTCGCCTTCGAACAGGCGGACGGCCTGCGCCTCACCGCCGAGTACCGCACCGCCCTCTTCGATGAGGCCACGATGACGCGGCTGATGGGGCACCTGCGCGTCCTGCTGGAGGATGCCGTCTCCCGGCCGGATGCGCGCGTGTCGGAGCTGTCCCTCCTGGACGCGGACGAGCGGCAGCGCGTGCTTCATGCGTGGAGCGGGCCCCGGGAGGCGTTTCCTCGCGGGGTGCTGCTGCATCAGCGGGTGGAAGCGCAGGTGGCTCGCACGCCGGACGCGGTGGCCGTCACGTTCGGAGAGACGGCGCTCACCTATGCGGAGCTGGATGCCCGGGCCAACCAGCTTGCGTGGCACCTGCGCTCCATGGGCGTGGGGCCGGAGGTCCGCGTCGGGTTGATGCTGGAGCGGTCGCTGGAGCTGGTGGTGGCGCTGCTCGCGACGTTGAAGGCCGGAGGGGCCTACGTTCCGCTGGATCCAGCCCTGCCCGCACGGCGGCTCGCGTGGATGTTCGAGGACGCGCGGCCCGCAGTGGTGCTCATCCAGGAGCGGCTGGTGGCGCGGCTTCCAGCCGGAGACGCCGTGCCGGTGCTCCTCCTGGATTCCCAATGGGCAGAGGTGGCCCGGCAGCCGTCCGGGACGCCGCATCCGGTGGCCTCCGAGGACGCGCTGGCGTACGTCATCTTCACCTCCGGCAGCACGGGGCGGCCGAAGGGCGCGATGAACGCGCACGCGGGCATCGTCAACCGGCTCCTGTGGATGCAGGGGGCGCTGCCGCTGTCGCCGGGCGACGCGGTGTTGCAGAAGACGCCGTTCAGCTTCGACGTGTCCGTGTGGGAGTTCTTCTGGCCGCTGATGACGGGCGCGCGGCTGGTGGTGGCTCGGCCCGGAGGACACCAGGAGCCGGAGTACCTGGCGGACCTCATCGCGCGGGAGCGCATCACCGTCACGCACTTCGTGCCGTCCATGCTCCAGGCGTTCCTGGAGGCGCCCGGCCTGGCGCAGTGCGAGTCACTGCGCCAGGTGGTGTGCAGCGGTGAAGCGCTGCCGCTGGAGCTGGCCGAACGGTGCCTTGCGCGGCTGCCCCAGGTCCGGCTTCACAACCTCTATGGCCCCACCGAGGCCGCGGTGGAGGTCACCGCGTACGAATGCGTCCGCGGCGCGCTGGGGCGCTCGGTGCCCATCGGGCATCCGGTGGCGAATACGGACATCCGGCTGTTGGACGCGTCGCTGCGGCCGGTGCCCCAGGGCGTTCCCGGCGAGCTGTTCATCGGGGGCGTGCAGGTGGGCCGAGGGTACCTGGGCCGCCCGGACCTGACCGCGGAGCGCTTCATCCCGGACGCGTACAGCGACGTGCCGGGTGCCCGGCTGTACCGCACGGGGGACCTCGCCCGGTGGCTGCCCGATGGCGCCATCGAGTACCTGGGCCGCACCGACTTCCAGGTGAAGGTGCGCGGGCTGCGCATCGAGCTGGGGGAGATCGAGGCCGCGCTGGAGCAGCACCCGGCCGTGCGACAGGCCGTCGTCGTGGCGCTCGCGGGCGTCACGGCGAGCGACACGCGGCTGGTGGCGTATCTCGTCGGCCGGACGGAGGTGCCAGGGACGGAGGCCCTTCGGACGTTCCTCTCGGAGAAGCTCCCCGAGTACATGGTTCCCGGTGCCTTCGTGGCGCTGGCGGCCCTGCCCCTCACGTCCAGCGGCAAGGTCGACCGCAGGGCGCTGCCCGTGCCGGACGTCGCCTCGGGAGTGGCGCCGGAGTATGTCGCGCCTCGCACTCCTCTGGAGGAGCGGCTGGCTTCGCTCTGGGCGGAGCTGCTGCGCGTGGAGCGCGTGGGCGTGCACGATGACTTCTTCGCGCTGGGAGGACATTCGCTGCTCGCCACGCAGCTCCTTTCGCGCATCCGCTCGGCGTTGCAGGTGGAGCTGCCGCTGCGCTCGGTGTTCAAGGCGTCCACGCTCGCGGCCCTGGCTTCGGTGCTGGAGGAGGCGCGGAGCCAGAGCGAGGGTCCTCGGGCTCCGCCCTTGCGGCCCGTGAGCCGGGAGGGCGAGCTCGCGCTGTCGTTCGCGCAGCAGCGCATGTGGTTCCTGGAGCAGCTTCAGCCCGGGGGCGTTGCGTACAACCTGCCCGGGACCGTCCTGCTCGAAGGGGTGCTCCAGGTTCCCGCGCTGCGGCAGGCCCTGGATGCGCTGGTCGAACGCCAGGAGGTGCTGCGCACAACGTTCGCCTCTGGCGCCCACGGGCCGGTCCAGCGCATCGCGCCTCCAGCGCCGTGCCCTTTTGAGTTCGTGGACCTGGCTGACCTGCTGTTGCGGGACTTCGTCTCAGCGCAGGCGCGGCGGCCTTTCGACCTGGCTCGGGGGCCGCTCTTCCGCGCGGTGCTCGTGCGGCTGGAGGAGACGCGGCATGTGCTGCTCGTCCTCACGCACCACATCGCATCGGACGGCTGGTCCACGGGGGTGCTCGTGCGTGAGCTCGTTGCCCTCTATCGGGCCTTCGCTTCCGGCCAGCGTCCTTCGCTTCCGCCACTTCCCATCCAGTACGCGGACTTCGCCGCGTGGCAGCGCTCGTGGCTCCAGGGAGAGGTGCTCACCTCGCAGCTTGCGTTCTGGCGGGCGCAGCTCGCGGACGCGCCTCCGCTCTTGATGCTCCCCACGGACCGGCCGCGCCCGGCGGCGCAGACGTTCTCGGGGGACCAGCTCGCGGTGCGGCTGTCCCGGACGCTGACGGACGGCGTGCATGCCGTGGCGAGGCAGACGGGCGCCACACCCTTCATGGTGCTGCTGGCCGCGTACCAACTGCTGCTGTCCCGGTACGCCGGACAGGACGACGTCAGCGTGGGCGCTCCCGTCGCGGGCCGCACACGTTCGGAGACGGAGGGGCTGATCGGCTTCTTCGTCAACACGCTGGTGCTGCGCGCTCGCATCGACCCTCGCGCTTCGTTCCGGACGCTGCTCGCCCAGGTTCGCGCCACGACGCTCGGCGCCTTCGAACACCAGGACGTCCCCTTCGAGAAGCTGGTGGAGGAGCTCCAGCCCGCTCGCGACCCGAGCCACACGCCGTTCTTCCAGGTCACCCTCACCCTCCAGAACGCGCCCACCGCGGAGTGGCGGCTGCCCGACCTCACGCTGCGCGAACTGCCCCCTCCCTTCACCCCGTCGAAGTACGACTTCAGCCTCATCCTGGAGGAGTCGCCGGACGGCTTCACCGGCAGCCTCCACTACAACACCGACCTGTTCGCCCCCGTCTTCCTCCAGGGGTTGATGCAGGGCTACGCCACGCTGCTGGAAGCGCTCCCCGGACACCTGGAGGCACCGGTGGCGCAACTGCCGCTGATGTCCACCGAGGCACGGCGTCAGGTGCTGGAGGACTGGAGCGGCGTCGCCTCCGTCCGGGACTTCTCCGCGGAGTCCATCCCGGCCCGCTTCGCGGAGCAGGTCGCTCGGGCGCCAGACGCGGTGGCGCTCGTGTCCGAGTCCGGAAGCCTGTCCTATGCACGGCTCGACGCTCGGGCGAACCAGCTCGCCCACCACCTTCGCGCCTCTGGCATCTCCGAGGGCAGCCGCGTGGCCGTGCTGTTGCCGCGCTCCGTGGAACTCATCGTCTCACTGCTGGCCGTGCTCAAGAGCGGCGCGGCCTATGTCCCCGTCGACCTGAACGCTCCGCCCGAGCGCTGGTCCCTCCTGCTGGAGCAGTCCGGGGCGGGGATGGTCATCACGCTGGAGGCGCTCGCGGATGAACTGCCGTCGCTGATGACGCCGCTGGTGCTGTTGGACGCGGACGCGCCCCGGCTGGCTTCGCGTCCAGAGACAGCGCCGCCGGAGCCGCGTGCGGCTGGCGACAGGCTGGCCTATGTCCTCTTCACCTCGGGCTCTACCGGGACGCCCAAGGGCGTCTGCGTTCCGCACCGCGCCGTCTCGCGGCTGGTGGTGGACACCGGCTTCATGCGCTTCGGCCCGGAGGAGGTCTTCCTCCAGCTCGCGCCGGCCGCGTTCGATGCCTCGACGCTCGAGATCTGGGGGGCGTTGCTGCATGGGGCCCGGCTCGTGCTCGCGCCGCCGGGGGAGCTGTCCCTCTCGCGCATCGCGGAGGGGGTGACAGGGCACCGTGTCACCACGCTGTGGCTCACGGCCGCGCTCTTCGAGCAGATGGCCGTGCACCATCCGGAGGCCCTCGCCTCCGTGGCGCAGGTGCTGGCGGGAGGCGACGTGCTCCCGGCGTCCCGCGTGCGTGAACACCTGGCGCGGATGCGTCCGGGCACGGTGTTGATCAACGGCTATGGGCCCACCGAGAACACCACCTTCTCCGCCACGCACGTGATGCATGCGGGCGACGCCGTGGAGACCGCCGTTCCCATCGGGCGTCCCCTGCCCCACTCCACCGCGTACGTGCTGGATCCGGCGATGCGTCCCGTGCCCCCTGGCATGCCAGGAGAGCTGTACGTCGGCGGCGAGGGACTGGCGTGGGGCTACCTCCACCAGCCAGCCCTCACCGCCGAACGCTTCGTGCCCCACCCGTTCAGCGCGGCACCGGGAGCACGGCTCTACCGCACCGGCGACAGGGCACGCTGGAGCGCGGACGGCACGTTGGACTTCCTGGGGCGCACCGACTTCCAGGTGAAGCTGCGCGGCTTCCGCATCGAACCGGGTGAGGTCGAAGCGGCCCTGCGCGGACTGCCGGGCGTGCACGAAGCCGTGGCCCTGGTGCGCGAAGACGTCGCCGGAGACAAGCGGCTGGTGGCCTATGTCGCCGGTGCGGCGCTGGACGGCAGGGCCTTGCGCTCGGAGCTTCAGCAGCGGCTTCCTGACTACCTGATCCCCAGCGCCATCGTGGTGCTGGACGCCCTGCCGCTCAACGCCAACGGGAAGCTGGACCGCTCCGCCCTCCCCGCTCCGGAAGCCCCCGCGGCTTCGGCGGACACGTACGTCGCGCCTCGCGACGCGGTGGAGGAGCAGCTCGCCGCCCTCTTCGCGGAGGTGCTGCACGTGCCTCGCGTGGGCATCCACGATGACTTCTTCGACCTGGGGGGCCACTCCCTGCTGGCCACGCAGGTGGTGTCCCGCCTGCGCTCGTCGCTGGGCGTGGAGCTGCCCCTGGGCGACCTCTTCGCCGCGCCCACGGTGGAGACGCTCGCGGTCCGTGTGGCGGCCCTTCGCTCGCGGGGGGACTCCCGGCCGGGGACGCCGCCGCTCGTGGCCGTGCCTCGCTCCGGCCCCGTGCCGCTGTCCTATGCGCAGCAGCGGCTGTGGTTCCTGGATCAACTCCAGCCCGGCAGCGCCTTCTACAACGTGCCCGGCATCCTGGTGCTCGACGGCGCGCTGGATGCCTCCGCGCTGGAGCAGTCCCTCCAGGCCCTGGTGCGCCGGCATGCGGTCCTGCGCACCACGTTCGTGTCCGACGGGGACTCGCCGGTCCAGCGTCTCCATGCCGAAGCGGCGCTCACGCTGCCCGTCGTCTCGCTGGAGTCCCTCCCCGAGGACCGCCGTGACGCTGAGGCGCACCGGCTCGCCGCCTCCGAGGCCGAGCGGCCGTTCAACCTGGGCACCGGGCCGCTCGTGCGCGCCGTGCTGCTGCGGCTGGAGTCACGGCGTCACTGGCTGCTGCTCACGCTGCACCACATCGTCTCCGACGGCTGGTCCATTGGCGTCTTCGCTCGCGAGCTGGGCGCGCTGTACCGGGCCTTCGCTTCCGGTGAGGCTCCAGCGCTGCCTCCCCTGCCCCTCCAGTACGCGGACTTCGCCCTCTGGCAGCGCTCGTGGCTCCAGGGAGACGTGCTCCAGGCGGAGCTGGAGTGGTGGCGCGGGCAGCTCGACGGCGCGCCCACCGCGCTGGAGCTCCCCACCGACCGGCCACGCCCCGCGGCGCAGTCGTTCCGGGGCGCTTCGCTCCCCGTGGCGCTGTCCCCGGACGTGTCCGGCGCGGTGAAGGCGCTGGCGGCCAGGGAGGGCGCCACGCCGTTCATGGTGCTCCTCGCGGGCTTCCAGTTGGTGATGGCTCGCTACTCGGGCCAGGACGACGTGCTCGTGGGCTCCGCCATCGCCAACCGCAACCGCGCGGAGACGGAGGGGCTCATCGGCTTCTTCGTGAACACGCTGGTGCTGAGGGCACGCATCGACCCTCGCGCTTCGTTCCGGACGCTGCTCGCCCAGGTGAAGACGACGACGCTCGCGGCGTACGCGCACCAGGACCTTCCCTTCGAGAAGCTGGTGGAGGGCATGCAGGGCGCCCGGGACCTGAGCCGGTCCCCGCTGTTCCAGGTGGCGTTCACCTTCCAGAACGCTCCCGCGGACGCGCTGGACCTTCCCGGCCTCCGCCTGGAGCTGCGCGGCGGGGAGACGACCACCGCGAAGTTCGACCTGGACTTCAGCCTCCACGAGCGGGACGGCGCGTTCAGCGGCAACCTGAACTTCAGCACCGACCTGTTCGACCCCGCCACCGTCGCGCGGATGATGGCGCACTTCCAGGCGCTGCTCGCGGCGCTCACGGCCCGGCCTGACGCGCCCGTGCGGGAGCATTCGCTGCTCGACGCCGGGGAGCGCCAGCGCGTGCTCGTGGACTGGAACGCCACGCAGCGCCCGCTCGCGCCCCACACCGTGCCGGAGCTGTTCGCGGCCCAGGTGCTCCGCGCTCCGGAGGCCATCGCGGTCCAGCATGAAGGCCAGGTGCTCACCTACGCGGCGCTGGCGGAGCGGGCGCGGCGGCTGGCCCGGCGGCTGCGCGCCTTCGGGCTCCCTCCGGAGGCCCGGGTCGCGCTGTGCGTGGAGCGGGGGCTGGAGCTGGTGGTGGGGATGCTCGGCATCCTGGAGGCGGGCGGCTGCTACGTGCCCATGGACCCCGCGTATCCACGCTCGCGCCTCGCGTTCATGTTCGAGGACGCGGGCATCCGCGCGGTGGTGGGCCAGCGGGACCTGCTGGGCGCCCTGCCTGGACACTCCCTGCCCACGGTGTGCCTGGAGCTGGAGGAACCCGGCCAGGAGCCGGCGCCCGCCTCCGTGGACGTCACCGTGCGCCCGGGGCAACTGGCCTACGTGCTCTACACGTCGGGCTCCACGGGAACGCCCAAGGGCGTGGGCATCACGCACCAGTCCATCGTGCACCTGGTGCGGGACACGAACTACGTCCAGCTCGGGCCGGATGACCGCGTGGTGCAGGCGGGCACGCCTTCGTTCGACCTGGCCACCTTCGAGGTCTGGGGCGCGCTGCTCAACGGCGCGCGGCTCGTCATCCTGCCGCGTGAGGTGACGCTGGCTCCGGCGGAGCTGGCTCGCACGCTGCGCGAGGCCGGCGCCACCACGGCCCTGTTCGCCACGGCCCTGTTCCACACCGTGGCGCGTGAAGTCCCTGATGCCTTCGCCACGATGCGCACGGTCCTCTACGCCGGTGAGGCCGCGAACGCGGACGCGGCTCGCGCGGTGCTGCGCGCGGGGCCTCCGGGCCGGCTGGTGAACCTGTACGGCCCCACGGAGACGACCGTGGGCGTCACCACGCATGACATCGTGGGCCTGCCGGAGCACGCGGCGTCGGTGCCCATCGGCCGGCCGATGACGCGCGTCCAGACGTACGTGCTGGATGCGCACGGGCAGCCCGTGCCCGTGGGCGTCCCGGGCGAGCTGTACCTGGGCGGTGACGGTCTGGCCCGGGGCTACCTGGGGCGCCCCGCGCTGACGGCGGAGCGCTTCGTGCCTTCACCGTTCGGCGACGTGCCCGGTGCGCGGCTGTACCGCACGGGCGACCGGGTGCGCTGGCTCGCGGATGGGACGCTGGACTTCCTGGGCCGCATGGACACGCAGGTGAAGCTGCGCGGCTTCCGCATCGAGCTGAGCGAGGTGGAGGCCGTCCTCCGGCAGCATGCCTCGGTGAGGGCCGCGGTGGCGGGGGTGGTCGAGGAGCGCCTCGTGGCGTGGTTCGTTCCGGGCGCTCCGGTGGAGGCAGCGGCGCTGCGCGCCTTCGTCTCCGAACGGCTGCCCGCGCCGCTGGTGCCCTCCGCGTTTGTGTCGCTGGACGCGCTTCCGCTCACGCCCGTGGGCAAGGTGGACCGCAAGGCCCTGCCTGCTCCGGATGCGCGCTCGGTCGCCGCCGGGCCCGTGGGGCCGGAGCGGATGACGCTCTTCCAGCAGCGCATCGCCGCGCTGTTCCAGGACCTGCTCCGCCTGGAGTCGGTGGGGCTGCACGATGACTTCTTCGTCATCGGGGGGCACTCACTGCTCGCCACGCAGCTCGTCTCCCGGCTGCGTTCGACCTTCGGCGTGGAGCTGCCGCTGCGCGCCCTCTTCGATGCGCCCACCGTCGCGCGCCTCACGGAGCGGGTGGAGGCCAGCCTCCTCTCGCGCGTGGAGGGGTCGCGCATCCCGGCCCTCGTCGCGACGTCGCGGGACCGGGACCTGCCGGTGTCCTACGCGCAGCAGCGGCTGTGGGTGGTGGAGCAGCTCCGCCCGGGCGGCAGCCATTACACGATCGCCACCGCGCTGCGGCTGGACGGCGCGTTGGATGTGGAGGCGCTGCGCCGCGCCCTGGAGCTCGTGGTCTCCCGGCATGAGGCCCTGCGCACCACGTTCGCGATGAAGGAGGGCCAGCCCGTGCAGCACGTGCACCCGGCGGGCACTTGGGAGCTGCCGGTCACCGACCTGGGGACCCTGCCTCAAGAGACCCGCGAGGCCGAGGCCCAGCGGCGCTCCGTGGAGGAGGCCGCGCTCCCCTTCGACCTGGGCCGGGGACCGCTCCTGCGCACACGGCTGCTCCGCCTGGACGCGCGGGAGCACCTGCTGCTCCTGTGCATGCACCACATCGTCTCCGACGGCTGGTCGCTGGGCGTGCTCGTCCGCGAGGTGGCTGGCGCCTACGAGGCCTTCGCTTCGGGCCGGACGCCCGTGTTGCCGTCGCTGCCGGTGCAGCCCGCGGACTTCGCCGTGTGGCAGCGCTCCTGGCTCCAGGGGGAGGTGCTGGCCCGGGAGGTGTCGTGGTGGAAGCAGCACCTCGCCGGGGCACCCCAGGTGCTGGAGCTGCCCACGGACAAGGCGCGTCCACCGCTCCAGTCCACGAAGGGGGCGCTGCTCCCCGTGCACCTTCCGTCCGCGGGCGTGGAGCGCTTGATGGCGTTGGGCCGCTCGGAGGGCGCGACGCCGTACATGGCGCTGCTCGCGGTGTGGCAGGTGCTGCTGTCGCGGTACTCGCGGCAGGAGGAGCTGCTGGTGGGCTCGCCCATCGCGGGCCGCGACCGGGCGGAGCTGGAGGGGCTGGTCGGCTTCTTCGTGAACACGCTGGTGCTGCGCGGGCGCGTGCGGCCGGGGGACTCGTTCCGGACGCTGCTCTCCCAGGTCCGGGCCACGGCGCTCGCCTCCTTCGAGCACCAGGACCTGCCGTTCGAGAAGCTGGTGGAGGAGCTCCAGGTGGCTCGCGACCTGAGCCGAAACCCGCTGGTGCAGACGGTGTTCGCGCTCCAGAACGCGCCCGCTGGCGAGCTGAAGGCGCCGGGGCTCACGCTGCGGCCCGTGCCGGTGGACAACGCCACGGCCCGCTTCGACCTGGGCCTGTTGCTGCACGAGGCGCCGGACGGCCTGCGCGGCGTCATCGAGTACAGCACGGACCTCTTCGAGCGTCCCACCGTGGAGCGGCTGGCCGGCCACCTGCGCACGCTGCTGGATGCCGTCGTCGCCGCTCCGGACGTCCCCCTGGCCCAGGTGGAGTGGCTCACTCCCGAGGAACGCCAGCAGGTGCTCACGGTGTGGAACGCGACTGGCGTGGACTACCCGCGTGAGTCGAACCTCGTGGTGCGCTTCGCGCTCCAGGTCGCGCAGCGTCCGGAGGCCATCGCGCTGGAAGCAGGTGACGCGCGGCTGACGTATTCGATGCTCGATGCGCGGGCGAACGCGCTGGCCTGGGTGCTGCGCTCGCATGGCGTGGGGCCGGACGCGCTGGTGGCGGTGTGCCTGGAGCGCTCCGTGGAGCTCGTCGTCACGCTCCTGGCCATCCTCAAGGCGGGCGGGGCCTATGTGCCCCTGGATGCCGCGTATCCCGCGCGGCGACTGGCCCTCATGCTGGAGGACGCGCCGCCCCGGCTGCTCGTCACCACCCGCGCGCTGCGGGCGTCGCTGCCGGTCGCGGAGGCCGTGCCGTGCGTCTTCGTGGAGGAGACGCCCCTGGAGGACCAGCCCTCCGCGGCGCCGGACGTGGCGCTCTCCTCGCGGAACCTCGCGTACGTGGACTTCACCTCCGGCAGCACCGGCCGCCCCAAGGGCGTCGCCGTGGAGCACCGGGGCGTGCTGCGGCTGCTGCACGGCGCCCCCTGGGCCCGCTTCACTCCGGACGAGACCTTCCTGCTGATCGCGCCGCTGTCCTTCGACGCGTCGACGTTGGAGCTGTGGGGCCCGCTGCTGTCCGGCGGCAGGCTGGTGGTCTTCCCGCCCCGGCCGCCCACGGACCTGGAGCTGCTGGGGCAGATCCTCCGCCGTCACGGCGTCACGTCGCTCTACCTGTCCGCGGGCTTGTTCGCGCAGGTGGTGGACGTGAAGCTGGAGGTGCTGCGCGGACTGCGGCAGCTCTTCGTCGGCGGGGACGTCCTGTCCCCCACGCACACGCGCCGCGTGGTGGAGACGCTGGGCCTGCCGGTGGTCAACGGCTACGGCCCCACCGAGGCCACCGTCTTCACCTGCTGCCTGCGCATGGAGCGGCCCGGGGACGTCCCGTCCGAGGCGATCCCCATCGGGCCTCCGCTGCCGAACACGCGGACGTTCGTGGTGGACGGCTCGCTGCGGCCGGTGCCCGTGGGCGTTCCGGGGGAGCTGCTCATCGGCGGAGACGGGCTCGCGCGGGGATACCTCTCCCGCCCGGACCTCACCGCGGAGCGCTTCATCCCCCACCCCTTCGCCACCACGCCCGGAGAGCGCGTGTACCGCACGGGGGACCGGGTGCGCTGGCGCGCGGACGGAAGCCTTGAGTTCCTGGGCCGCATCGACACCCAGGTGAAGGTGCGGGGCTACCGCATCGAGCTGTCCGAGGTCGAGGCCGCCCTCCGGGACTGGCCCGCCGTCAGCGACGCGGCCGTGCTCGTGCGCGAGGACGTGCCCGGCGACAAGCGGCTCGTGGCCTACGTGGTGGCCGGCGCGCTGGATGTCCAGGCGCTGCGCGAGCACCTGCGGCAGCGGCTGCCCGAATACATGGTCCCGGCGGCGTTCGTCCCGCTGCCCGCGCTGCCGCTCACCGCCACCGGCAAGCTGGACCGCCAGGCCCTGCCCGCGCCGGACGTCTCGGCGAGTGCTCGCAAGGGGCGGTTCGTGGAGCCCGCGGATCCGCTGGAGGAGCAGCTCGCCGCCATCTGGGCCCGGGAGCTGGGCACGCGGAGCGTCGGCGTCCACGACCACTTCTTCGAGGACCTGGGCGGCACGTCGCTCACCGTGGTCCGCGTCGCCAGCCGGTTGCACGAGGCGCTCCAGCGCGACGTGCCCGTGGTCTGGCTGTTCGAACATCCGACGGTCCACGCACTGGCCCGGCGGCTGGTGCGCGAAGGGCACCCCGAGCGCCTCGCGGCGCCCCCCGCCCCTGCCTCCACGCCGCCGGTGGAGCCCATCCCGTCCGTGCCCTCCACGCCCGCTTCCGCACCGGTTCCCGCGCCCATGACCTCCAGCTCCGCTTCCACGGCCGCGACGGACCGGGCGGCCGCGCCGCCGTCGAACGCCATCGCCATCATCGGCATGTCCGGGCGCTTCCCGGGCGCTGCGTCGGTGGAGGAGTTCTGGCGCAACCTTCGTGAAGGCGTGGAGTCCATCTCCCGCTTCACGCCCGAGGAGCTGGAGCCGATGCCCGGCCTGCCTCCGGGCGTGGCGCTGTCACAGCATCCGGGGTTCGTGCCCGCGCAGGGGGTGCTCGCGGACATCGACCAGTTCGATCCCGCGTTCTTCGACATGTCCCTGCGCGAGGCGCAGTGGACCGACCCGCAACAGCGGATGTTCCTCCAGTGCGCGTGGGCGGCGCTGGAGGACGCGGGACTCGATCCGGCGCGCTTCCCGGGCGTCATCTCCCTCTTCGCGGGCGCGAACGAGTCCGGGTACGCGAACGAGGTGCGGCGGCACCTGCCGTTGGACTCGGCGGCGTTCTTCGAGCTGTACGGCACGGCGACCTACCAGAGCCTGCCGACGAAGGTGTCCTACAAGCTGGGGCTCACCGGTGAGAGCCTGCTCGTGTACACGGCGTGCTCCACGGGGCTCGTGGCGGTGCACGTCGCGTGTCAGAACCTGTTGTCCGGTCTGTCGGACGTGGCGCTCGCGGGCGCGACGCGGCTGTCCGTGCCGCAGCGCACCGGCTACGTGCACCAGGAGGGGATGATCTACTCCCCGGACGGGCACTGCCGCGCCTTCGACGCGCAGGGCAAGGGCACCGTCTCCGGCAGCGGCGTGGCGGCCGTGGTGCTCAAGCGGCTGGAGGACGCGGTCCGCGACGGCGACCCCATCCACGCCGTCATCCGAGCCACCGCCGTCAACAACGACGGGCGCGACAAGTCCGGCTTCACGGCGCCGAGCGTGCAGGGTCAGGCGGCCGTCATCACCCAGGCGCTGCGCCGCTCCGGCGTGGCGGCGACGGACATCGGCTACGTGGAGGCGCACGGGACGGCGACGCCGCTGGGCGACCCCATCGAGGTCGCGGCGCTCCAGCGCGCCTACGGCATGGGGGCCGAGCACCGGGGCACCATCCCGCTGGCGTCGCTCAAGACGAACGTGGGCCACCTGGACACGGTGGCGGGGCTCGCGGGGCTGATCAAGGTCGCGCTGTCGCTGCGCGAGGAGGAGATTCCCCCCAGCCTCCACTTCGAGGCGCCGAACCCGCGGATCGACTTCGACGCGGGGCCGTTCTTCGTCAACACGCGCCTGCGGCCCTGGCCTCGGGGGAGGACGCCCCGGCGCGCGGCGGTGAGCTCGTTTGGCGTGGGCGGGACGAACGCGCACGCCGTGCTGGAGGAGGCGCCCGTCGTCCGGAGCGGGCCCACGACGCGCTCGCACCAACTGTTCGTGCTGTCGGCGCGCTCGCCGGAGTCGCTGGAGGCGGGAGCGCTGGCGCTGGCGTCGCACGTGCTGGCGGACCGGTCTCCGGAGGCGCTGGAGGCCGCGTCGTTGAAGCTGGCGGATCAGGTCCTGTCCGCGCGCTCGCCGGAGGCCCTGGAGGCGGCGGCGAAGCAGCTCGCGTTGCGCGTGCTGTCGGCGCGCTCGCCGGAGTCGCTGGAGGCGTTGTCGGCGCGGTTCTCCCTGGAGGTCGTGGGGGACGCGGGGGCGTTCGCGGACGCCGCGTACACGCAGGCCGTGGGGCGCCGGGCCTTCGAGTACCGGCGTGTGGTGGTCGCCCGGGACGCGGAGGAGCTGGCGAAGCAGCTTCGCAAGCCGGCCACGCCCGCGCGGTTGAAGGACGTGGAGGCGGCGCGCCGCAAGCGGGTGGCGTTCGTCTTCTCCGGTCAGGGCTCGCAGCAGGTGGGCATGGGGCGGGAGCTGGATGCGACCGTGCCCGCGTTCCGCGCGCAGGTGGACGCGTGCCTGACGCTGCTGGATGCGCCGCTGCGTTCGAGGGTGGAGACGCTGCTGCGTCCGGGGCCCGGCCAGGAGGCGGAGGCGTCCGCGATGCTCTCCGACACCCGCGTCGCGCTGCCGGCCCTGTTCACGGTGCAGGTGGCGCTGGCCCGGCTGTGGCAGGCGTGGGGCATCGCTCCGCACGCGGTGCTGGGGCACAGCTTCGGTGAGTACGCCGCCGCCTGTGTCGCGGGCGTGCTCTCGCTGCCGGATGCGCTGCGATTGGCCGTGGTTCGCGGGGAGCTGATGCACCGGCTGCCACCGGGCGCGATGCTCGGCGTGGCGCTGCCGGCGGCGGAGGTCCAGCCGCTGCTGTCCGGACGGCTGACGCTCGCGGCCGTGAACGCGCCGGACCGGTGTGTCGTCTCCGGGCCCGTGGACGAGGTGGAGCGCCTCCAGGCGGAGTTGCAGCAGCGCAAGGCGGGCGCGGTGCGCATGCCGTCGGGACATGCGTTCCACTCGGCGGACGTGGAGCCGTTGATGGTGGAGCTGGCGCGCGCGGTGGGGGCGCTCCAGCGGCACGAGCCTTCCGTGCGGTACGTCTCCAGCCTCACGGGGGCGCTGGCGCGTCCGGGTGAGCTGGCCGCGCCGGAGTACTGGGCCACGCAGATGCGGCAGCCCGTGCGCTTCACGGACGCGGTGGGGGCGCTGCTGGAGGAAGGGTGCGGCGTGTTGCTGGAGGTGGGGCCCGGCCAGGACCTCACCCCGCTGATCCGCGCGTGCCTGGGCGAGGACCGGGAGCGCGTGAAGGCGCTCGCGTCACTGCGCAGGGGCGGTGCGACGACGGAGCAGTCGGGGTTGCTCCAGTGCGTGGGCGAGCTGTGGATGCAGGGGCTGGAGGTGGACTGGACCGCGTTCTACGCCCACGAGCAGCGCCGCCGCGTGCACCTGCCGACGTACCGGTTTCAGCGCAAGCGCTGCTGGGTGGAACCTCGCGGTCAGGACGGTGCGCCCGTGGTCACCGACGCAAGCGGGTCGCCCCAGGCTTCGAGCGTGCACAGCGGTAGTCCTGGGATGTCCTCCGCTTCGCCCGCGCTCACAAGCGCGGCAGTGCCCCCCCCGCCCGTGGAGCCTCCTTCCCGCCCGGTTCCCGGGAGCCATGCGGTGACGTCTTCATCCTTGGAGCGCCCTGCCCTCCCGCCTCCGGGAGGCCGTGAGGACGCGCCTCGCGGTGACGTGGAGGTCCGCATCGCCACGCTGTGGCGTCAGCGGCTGGGCGTGGACTTCGTCGGGCGTGATGACAACTTCCTGGAGCTGGGCGGCAACTCGCTGATGGCCGCGCAGCTCCTCAACCAGCTCCGCGACACCTTCCACGTCCAGGTGCCGCTGGCGGCCCTCTTCGAAGCGCCCACCGTCGCGGGGCTCGCCTCCCGCATCGAACCGCTGCTCCAACAGGCCCCGGCCCAGGAGCCCACGCGCGAGCTGCCGCTCGTGCCCCGATCCCGGACGGAGCCGCTGCCCCTGTCCTTCGTGCAGGAGCGCGTCTGGCGCCTGGAGCAGCACCTGCCCGGCCTGTCCGCGTACACCATCCCCTTCGTCCTGCGCCTGGAGGGCCCCGCCGACGCCGCCGTCCTGGAGCGGGCCATCCAGGAGGTCGTCCAGCGCCACGAGGCCCTGCGCACCACCTACGACGCCGTGGACGGACAGCCCGTGCAGCGCTTCCATCCCCACGTGCGCATCCCGCTCCCCCTCGTGGAAGTGGAAGGCACGCCCAGGGAACGCGAGGAGGCCGCCCTCTCCATCGCCCGCGAAGACGCCGCGCGCCCCTTCGACCTGGTGCGAGGCCCCGTGCTGCGCACCACGCTCGTGCGCCTGCGCGCGGACCTGCACCTGCTGGTCTGCGCCATCCACCACATCGTCTGCGACACGCTGTCCACGTCCCTCTTCCTCCAGGAGGTGGGGCAGCTCTACGCCGCCTTCCTCCAGGGCCAGCCGTCCCCGCTGGCGCCCCTGCCCGTGCAGTACGCGGACTTCGGCGCGTGGCAGCGGCAGTCGCTCGCGGAGTCGCGCTTCCCGGAACAGGAACAGTGGTGGCGCCAGCGCCTGGCCGGCATGCCGAGGCAGCTCGGCATCCCCACGGACCGGCCCCGTCCCGCGAGCTGCCCGCTCACCTCCGAGCGCATGGTGCTGGACTTCCCACCGGAGCTCGCCGAGGCGCTCGTCGCCTTCGGACGCAGCGAGGGCTTCACGTCGTACATGACGGTGCTCGCCGCGTGGAACGCGCTCCTGCACCGCTACACCGGTCAGGCGGACCTCATCGTCGGCACGCCCATCGGCAACCGCACGCGGCCGGAGCTGCTGCCGCTCATCGGCTACGTGGCGCACTCGGCCGCGTTCCGCACCCACGTGGGGGATGACCCGAGCTTCCGCGAGCTCCTGCACCGCGTGCGCCGCGAGGTCACCGACGTGCAGTCGCGGCCGGACGTGCCCTTCGAGCTGCTCGTCGAACAGCTCGTCCCCGGGCGCGACATCGGCCGGGAGCGCATGACGGACACGGTGTTCGTCTACCACTCGAACCTGGAGATGGGCGGCGACGCGCTGGCGGCCGTCGGGGCGCGAGGCACCTTCATCGAGGTCCCGGGCACGCCCGTGCAGTGGGGCGCCACCCTGTCGGACCTGACGCTCATCCTCACCGAGGAACCCGGCCGCATCCACGGCGCGCTGGAGTACGCGACGGAGCTGTTCGACGCCTCCACCGCGCGGCGGATGCTGGAGCACCTCCAGGTGTTGCTCGGCGCGGCGCTGGCCCGGCCCGAGGAGCCCCTCTCCCGCCTGCCGCTGGCCACCGACGCCGAACGCCGCGCATGGCCCGCCCCCACGCCCGTCACGCAGGCCCCCGTCCTGCCCGCGCGGCTGCGCGAACACGCGCTGCGGCGGCCGGACGCCATCGCCGTGGAGCAGGCCGGGCGGACCTGGACCTGGCGGGAGCTGGCCTCGCGCGCGAGGAGGCTCGCATCGAACCTGCGGGAGCAGGGGCTGCGGCCGGGAGAGCCCGTGGCGCTCTGCCTCCGGGCATCGCCGGAGAAGCTGGCCGCGCTGTGGGGTGTGCTGGAGGCAGGCGGCGCGCCGGTGGCGCTCGGCCCCACGGACCTGGACTCGCTGGCCGTCTATGCCGTGGAAGGCAGCGCCGTGCCCCGGCTCATCACCTGGCGCGGGCTCTTCACTTCGGCACGCCTGGAGTCCTCGCGCGTCCTGCACGTCGAAGAGGTGCTGGGAGACGTGTCGCCGGCAACGGAGGCGCTGCCGCTTCCGGCGCCGGAGTCCCTCGCGTGGCTCCTGCCCATGGGTGCGGGCCAGCCCGCGTGGGCGTTGAGTCACGCGTCGCTCACGGGCTTCTTCGCGGGCCTGGATGCGCGGCTGCGTCCGGCGCCGGGCACCACCTGGCTCGCCGCGTCCGAACCCGCCCCCGAGAAGCCCGAGCTGGAGTCCCTCTGGGCCCTGTCTCGCGGCCTGCGCGTGCTGTACCCCTCCGAGGCCACCACGTCGCGCCGGGGCTCGCCGGACGAGGCGGCAGCGCGTCCGCTTCAGCTCAGCCTGTCGTACTTCGCCAACGACGAGGACTCGCTCTCCGGGCCCAAGTACGAGCTGCTGATGGAGGGCGCGAAGTTCGCGGACGCGAACGGCTTCTCCGCCATCTGGACGCCCGAACGGCACTTCCACTCCTTCGGGGGCATCTACCCGCAGCCCGCGGTGGTCTCCGCGGCGCTCGCGTCCGTCACGAAGCACCTGCGCCTGCGCTCGGGCAGCGTGGTGCTGCCGCTGCATGATCCGCTGCTCGTCGCGGAGCAGTGGGCCGTGGTGGACAACCTGTCGCAGGGCCGCGTGGACGTGTCGGTGGCGACGGGCTGGCACGTGCAGGACTTCATCTTCGCGCCCGGGAACTACGCCGACCGGCGCAACATCCTGCTGCGCCACCTGGAGACGCTGCGAGGCCTGTGGCGGGGAGAGCGGCTGCGGCGTCCGGGCGGCAACGGCGTCACCGTGGAGGTGGGCCTGCGCCCGAAGCCGGTGCAGCGCGAGCTGCCCGTGTGGCTCACCGCCACCGCGAACCCGGAGACGTTCCGGCTCGCGGGCGAGCTGGGCGCGGGTGTGCTCACGGGCCTCTTCGCCCACTCGCTGGAGGAGCTGAAGCCGAAGGTGGCCCTCTACCGCGAGGCGTGGCGCCGCAACGGCCACCCGGGGCGGGGCCACATCACCTGCATGCTGCACACGTACCTGGGGGACGACGAGGCGGAGGTCCTGAGGCGGGTGCGCAAGCCGCTGCTCGCGTACTTCCGGAGTTCGGCGGACATCACCACGTCGCTGCTCGCCGCGCAGGGATACCAGGGGGAGATCGCCAAGGTGTCCCGCGAGGACATCGACGCGCTGCTGGAGCACACCTTCGAGCACCACGCGAAGGGCACCGGCCTCATCGGCACGGTGGAGAGCGGCATCCAGCGGCTGCGCGAGGTGCGGGCCTCGGACGTGGACGAGGTGACGTGCCTCATCGACTTCGGCCTGGAGACGCCGGTCGTCCTGGAAGGGCTCAAGCGCCTGGCCAGGGCGCGAGAGGCCGTGGCCGCCGACGCGGCGTCGCACTCGCGGCGCGTGCGCGGCGAGCGGGAGACGGATGCGGCGGAGGTGCTGTCCCTGGCGAAGCAGTCAGGCGCGGTACTGGTGAACACCACGGCACGGCTGGCCCGCGCGTTGACGGACCTCCCGGGAGCGCGGGAGGCCCTGGCTCCGGTGGGGGCATGGGTCCTGGAGAACGCATCCGCGGAGCTGGCGTCGGCGCTCCAGCGGACCTCGGGTGGGGACGTGCTGCTCGCGGGGGAGGCCCGGGAGGGAGGCCTGCTGCCGCGTACGCCGGAGGAGAAGCTGCCGGCGGGCCTGGAGGTCTGGGTGTTGGACGCGGCCGGGGCGCCCGTGCCCGCGGGCGTCGTCGGAGAGCTGGCCCTGTCGGGCGCGGGGCTGCCCGCCGCGCTTTGGAAGGTGACGGGCGAAGCGCCGAACCGGTTGGCGCCGCATCCGAGGAGTGGCTCCGCGAGCCTCTACCGCACGGGCCGCGCCGTGCGCCTGCGCGCCGATGGTCGTGTCGAAGCCGTGAACGTCCCTGGCTTCAAGCTGCCCGCGCCACCTGCCGCCACGTCTGGTCCGGACGCCACCTTGCACGCCCCTGCGTCCAAGGTCGCGGCACGCCCCGCGTCGCCCGCCGTCACGAGCGCTCCGGACGCGACCTTGAGCGCCCCTGCGTCCAAGCCGCCCGCGCCGCGCCCCGCATCGCCTGACGCCACGAGCGCCCCGGAAGCGACCGTGAACGCCCCTGCGTCCAAGCCGTCCTCGCCACGCCCTGCGTCGCCCGCCGTCACGAGCGCTCCGGACGCGACCTTGCACGGGGTGTCCCTCAGCGCAGCCGGTGCGATCCAGACGATCCCGCGAGCGCCGCGCGACCGGCCGTTGCCGCTGTCGTTCGCGCAGCAGCGCCTCTGGTACCTCCAGGAACTGGAGCCGGAGAGCACCGCCTACAACAACGCGATCATCTTCCGGCTCACGGGCGCGCTGAACGGCACCGCGCTCCAGACGGCGCTCCACGCGCTCGTGGAGCGCCATGAGGTCCTGCGCACCACCTACGCGCTGGGCGACACCGGGGCCGTGCAGGTCATCCACGCGACCGGCACCCTGCCCCTGGAGACGGAGGACGTCCCCGGCGACACGGCCGAGGCGCGGGAGGCCGCCATGCTCCGCCGCTGCCAGGCGTACACCGCGACGCCCTTCCACCTGGGCACGGGTCCAGTGGCGCGCGCGCTGTTGCTGAGGCTGGCTCCGGACACGCACGTCCTGCACCTGCTCCTGCACCACGTCGTCTCCGATGCCTGGTGCGCCCTGGTCCTCAGCCGCGAGCTGCCGGTCCTCTACGCCTGCGCCAGCGCCGGTGTGCCCTCCGTCCTGCCGCCCTTGCCGGTGCAGTACGCCGACTACGCCGTGTGGCAGCGCGCGTGGCTGACCGGGCCGGTGCTGGAGGAGCAGGCCCGCTGGTGGAAGGACCTGCTCCAGGGCACGCCGCCGCTGGAGTTGCCCACCGACCATCCCCGCCCCGCCGCGCAGTCCTACGCGGGCGCCGCGCACGCCTTCCACCTGCCTCGCGAGCTGTCCGAGCCGCTCCTCGCGCTGGGCCGCCGTGGAGGCGCCACGTCCTTCATGGTCCTGATGGCGCTGTTCCAGGTGCTGCTCTCCCGCACCTCCGGACAGGACGACTTCGCGGTGGGCACGCCCATCGCAGGGCGCTCACGTCCCGAGGTGGAAGGCCTGCTCGGCTGCTTCGTC
The DNA here is from genome assembly GCF_020037015.1 of Corallococcus sp. AS-1-6. Lineage (GTDB taxonomy): Bacteria > Myxococcota > Myxococcia > Myxococcales > Myxococcaceae > Corallococcus. Next base: position 52,465 of record NZ_JAIQDE010000005.1, read on the forward strand.
AACACGCTCGCCTTCCGCGCGAGGCTCGGCGGGGCACCGGGGTTCCGGGAGCTCGTCTCGCGCGTGAAGCAGCAGGCCCTGGGCGGCTACGCGCGCCAGGACATGCCCTTCGAGCAGTTGGTGGACGTGCTCCAGGCGCCTCGCGACCTGAGCCGCACGCCGGTGTTCCAGACCGTCCTCAACGTCATCAACGTGCCCGAGGCCCAGACGGCCGGAGGCGCCGGGCTCCAGATTGGCGGCGTGGACGTGCCGGTGACGACGTCCAAGTTCGACCTGACCCTGGAGGTCTGGGAGCAGCGCGACGGCCTGCGCTGCCGCCTGGAGTACGCCACCGCCCTCTTCGACGCCGCGACGCTGGAGCGCATGGCGGAGCACCTGACCGTGCTGGCAAAGGCGGTCGTCGCGACGCCGGACGCGCCGGTCTCCACCTTGTCGCTGCTCACGCCGGCCGCGCGCGAACAGGTGCTGCGCGGCTGGAACGACACGCGCGTGGACTCCCCGCGAGGCGCCACGCTCCATCACCTCTTCGAAGCCCAGGCCGAACGCACGCCGGAGGCCATCGCGCTCCAGTTCGAGGACCAGCGCCTGACGTACGCGCAGCTCGAAGTCCGGGCCAACCAGCTCGCGCACCACCTGCGTGCGCGCGGCGTCGGTCCGGAGACCCTGGTGGGCGTCTGCATGGAGCGCTCGCTGGAGCTGGTGGTCGCCCTCCTGGGCGTCCTGAAGTCCGGCGCGGCCTACGTCCCGCTGGATCCGGCCACGCCCTCGGAGCGGCTCGCCGGGATGCTGGAGGACACCGCCGCGCCGGTGCTCCTCATCCAGGAGCGCTTCCGCGCCACGCTGACTCCGCAGGCCGCGCACGTCATCGCGCTCGACAGCCAGTGGGACGCCATCGCGCGTGAGTCCACGGACCGTCCCGTGTCGCTGGCCGGTGAGGACTCGCTCGCCTACGTCATCTTCACGTCCGGCAGCACGGGCCGTCCCAAGGGCGCGATGAACGCGCACGCGGGTGTCGTCAACCGGCTGCGCTGGATGCAGGGGCGCTACGGCCTGACGCCTTCCGACACGGTGCTTCAGAAGACGCCGTTCAGCTTCGACGTGTCCGTGTGGGAGTTCTTCTGGCCCCTGATGACGGGCGCGCGGCTGGTACTCGCGAGGCCCGGCGGCCACCAGGAGCCGGACTACCTGGTGGCCCTGATGGCGCGCGAGGGCGTGACGACGGTGCACTTCGTGCCGTCCATGCTGCGCGCCTTCGTGGAGGAGCCCGGCCTGGAGTCCCTGACGCGGCTGCGTCAGGTGATGTGCAGCGGCGAAGCCCTGCCCGCGGACCTGGTGCTCCGCGCCCACGCACGCCTGCCACACAGCACGCTGCACAACCTCTACGGCCCCACCGAGGCCGCCGTGGACGTGACGTCCTGGGAGTGCCCGCGCGACGAGGCACTGCGAATCATCCCCATCGGCCGCCCCGTGGCCAACACGCGCATGCACGTCCTGGATGCCCACGGTCAGCCCGTGCCCCCAGGCATCCCGGGCGAGCTGTTCATCGGCGGTGTGCAGGTGGGCCGGGGCTACTGGCGCCGTCCCTCGCTCACCGCCGAGCGCTTCATCCCCGACGCCTTCAGTGACACGCCCGGCGCGCGCCTGTACCGCACGGGCGACATCGCCCGGTGGCGGACCGACGGCACCCTGGAGTACCTGGGCCGCGCCGACTTCCAGGTGAAGCTGCGCGGCTTCCGCATCGAACTGGGCGACATCGAAGCCGCGATCCAGTCCTGGCCCGGCGTGCGCGACACCGTGGCCGTCGTCCGACAGGAAGGCACGGCGGGACCGCGCATCGTCGCCTACGTCCGCATCGACGGCGGGACGCTGGACACCGCGGGCCTGCGCGCGTTCCTGCACTCGCGGCTGCCCGAGTACATGGTGCCCTCCACGCTCGTCCGCCTGGACGCCCTGCCCCTCACCTCCAGCGGCAAGGTGGACCGCAGGGCCCTGCCCGCTCCGGACGCGACCACCACCGGACGCGCGGACCCCATCGCTCCGCGCGACGACACCGAGCGCGCCCTGGCGGAGATCTTCGCGCAGGTGCTCGGCCTCCCCCAGGTCGGCGTGCGGGACAGCTTCTTCGAGCTGGGCGGACACTCGCTGCTCGCGACCCAGGTGGCCGCGCGCGTGCGGACGCGCCTGGGCCAGGAGGTGCCGCTGCGCACGCTGTTCGAAGCCCCCACCGTGGAGGCGCTCGCCCGGCGCATCGTCCCAGCCAAAGCCGCGGCGCCCGCACCGGCCGAACCGGAGAAGCCCGAGCCCACCGGCCTCACGCCGTTGACCCGTGGTGTACGGCCCGCGGTGCTGCCGCTGTCGTTCGCGCAGCAGCGGCTGTGGTTCATCCACCAACTGGGCACCGCGGACACGGCCTACAACATGCCGTTCTCGCTCCGGCTGGAGGGCACGCTGGACCTGGGCGCGCTCCAGCGGAGCTTCGACCGGCTGGTGCGCCGGCATGAAGTCCTGCGCACCACGTTCCGCGAGTACGAAGGAGCCCCGGAGCAGGTCATCCACGCTCCCACTCCGCTGCCCCTGCGACAGGTGGACCTCACCGGCCTCCCTGACCTGGAGCCGCGCCGGGCCGAAGCCACCCGGCTCGCCCGCGAGGAGGCGCGCACCCCGTTCGACCTGGAGCAGGGTCCGCTCCTCCGGGCCCTGTTGCTGAAGCTGTCGCCCACGGAGCACGTGCTGGTGCTGAACCTGCACCACATCATCTCCGACGGCTGGTCCACCGGCGTCCTGGTGCGCGAGATGGGCACGCTCTACGCCGCGCTCTCCCGCAACCTCCCCTCCCCGCTTCCCGAGCTGCCGGTGCAGTACGCCGACCACGCGCTGTGGCAGCGGGGCTGGTTGCAGGGCGCGGTGCTGGACGCGCAGCTCGGCTATTGGCGGCGGCAGTTGGAAGGCGCGCCGTCACACCTGGAGCTGCCCACGGACCATCCGCGTCCGGCCCGGCAGACCTTCCAGGGCGCCCTGATGCCCGTCACCCTCCCGCGAGCCTTGAGCGAAGCCCTGGAGGCCCTGGCGAAGCGCGAGGGCGCCACGCCGTACATGGTGCTGCTGGCCGCGTTCCAATTGCTGTTGTCGCGGTACGCCGGCCAGGACGACGTGCTGGTGGGCTCCCCCATCGCGGGCCGCCGCCACGCCGAGTCCGAACCGCTCATCGGCTACTTCGCCAACACCGTCGTCCTGCGCACCCGCCTGCGCGAGGACGACACCTTCGCCTCGCTGCTGGCGCGCGTGCGGGGCACCACCCTGGGCGCCTACGAACACCAGGACCTCCCATTCGAGAAGCTCGTCGAAGCGCTGCACCCCGCGCGCGACGCATCCCGGACGCCGTTCTTCCAGGTCACCTTCACGCTGCAGAACGCGCCGCTGCCGCCGCTCGCCCTGCCCGGCCTGACGCTCCAGCCGATGAACGCCGACCCGGGCGCCATCCGCTTCGACCTGGAGCTGCAGTTGCACCGCGCACCCGAGGGCTTCACGGGAGGCCTCAACTTCAACACCGCCCTGTTCACACCCGGCACGGTGGCCGGGATGGCGCGGCACCTGAACGTGCTGCTCGAAGCCGCGGTGGCCTCGCCAGTGACGCCGCTCACGCGCCTGCCCCTGCTGACGGCGGAGGAGCGGCGCCAGGTGCTCGTCGCCTGGAACGACACCGCGACGGAGTATCCGCGTGACGCCTCCGTGCCCGCGCTGTTCGAGGAGCGGGCCGCGCGCACACCGGACGCCGTCGCCGTCAGGATGCCCGCGAGTCCGGGGGCCTTCCCATCGCCGGACACGGCACGTGAGCTCACGTACGGAGAACTGGATCGCCGCTCGAACCAGCTCGCGCACCACCTGCGCCAGGTGGGCGTGCGGCCCGGGGACCGCGTGGGGCTGTGCGTGGAGCGTTCGCCGGAGCTCGTCGTCGCGATGCTCGGCATCCTCAAGGCGGGCGCGGCCTACGTGCCCGTGGAGGCGAAGGCTCCGGCGGACCGCACGGCCTGGGTGCTCCAGGAGGCGGGTGTCGGCGTGCTCGTCACGCAGGAAGCGCTGGCGGATGAGCTGCCGGCGGTGACCAGGCTCCTCGTGCTTCTGGACGCGGAGGCGGATCCGATCGCGAAGCAACCGGCCACGCCGCCGGACGTGCGGGTGCCCGCGGAGGCGCTGGCCTACGTGATGTTCACGTCAGGCAGCACCGGCCGTCCCAAGGGCGTCTGCGTGCCCCACCGGGGCATCGTGCGCCTCGTCCGGGGCAATGGCTTCATCGCGTTCGGCCCGGAGCAGGTGTTCCTCCAGGCCGCGCCGGTCGCGTTCGACGCCTCCACGCTGGAGCTCTGGGGCGCGCTGCTGCACGGCGCGAAGCTGGTGCTCGCGCCGCCGCAGGCGCTCTCTTTGTCGGAGCTGGGCACGCTGCTCGCCGTGGAGGGCGTCACCACGCTGTGGCTCACCGCCGCCCTCTTCGAGCAGATGGTCCTCCACGAAGGTGCCTCGGTCGCGGGCGTGCGGCAGGTGCTGGCGGGCGGGGACGTGCTGCCCGTGCCTCGCGTGAGGGAACACCTGTCGCGGATGGCGCCGGACGCCGTGCTCATCAACGGGTATGGCCCCACGGAGAACACCACGTTCTCCACCACGCACACGCTGCGCGCGGGGGACACCGTGGAGCGCTCGGTGCCCATTGGCCGGCCGCTGGCGAACTCCACCGCGTGGGTGCTGGACGCGCACCTCCAGCCGCTGCCGCCGGGGCTCCCCGGCGAGCTGTACGTTGGCGGTGACGGCCTCGCCTGGGGCTACCTCCAGCGGCCGGACCTCACCGCCGAGCGGTTCATCCCCCATCCCCACTCCGCCACGCCGGGCGCCCGCCTGTACCGCACGGGCGACCGGGCCCGCTGGCGCGACGACGGCACGCTGGAGTTCCTGGGCCGCACCGACTTCCAGCTCAAGCTGCGCGGCTTCCGCATCGAGCCCGGAGAGGTGGAGGCCGTGCTGCGCCAGGCCCCGGACGTGCGCGAGGCAGTGGTGCTCGCGCGCGAGGACGCCTCCGGTGAGAAGCGGCTCGTGGCCTACGTGGTCCTGTCCGAGGACAGCGCTGTCACCGACCGCGTGAAGGCGCACGCGCAGCGGCGGCTCCCGGACTACATGGTGCCGTCCGCCTGGGTGGCGCTGCCGTCGCTGCCGCTGTCACCGAACGGCAAGGTGGACCGCAAGGCCCTGCCCGCGCCCGAAGCGCCCCGGTCCACCCATGCGGCGCGAGAAGCCCCACGCAACGCGGTGGAGACCCAGCTCGCGGCCATCTGGGCGGAGGTGCTGCGCCTGGACGCCGTGGGCATCCACGATGACTTCTTCGACCTGGGAGGCCACTCGCTCCTGGCCACGCAGGTGGTGTCGCGCATCCGCTCGGTGCTGGGCGTGGAGCTGCCCCTCGGTGAGCTGTTCAACGCGCCCACCGTGGCCGCGCTCGCCCAGCACCTGGGCGCCACCACGAACCGCCGCGAACACGTGCCGCCCCTGATCCGGGCCCCGAGGCCCCCGCTGCTGCCACTGTCGTTCGCGCAGCAGCGGCTGTGGTTCATCGACCAGCTCGAACCGGGCAGCGCCCTCTACAACATGCCCGTCGCCCTGCGGCTGCTCGGCGCGCTGGACGAGGCCGCGCTCAAGGGCAGCCTGGATGCGTTGATGGCGCGGCATGAATCCCTGCGCACCACCTTCCGCACAGAAGCGGGCCAGCCCGTGCAGCACATCCACGCGCAGGCCACCGTGCCGCTGGAGCGCGTGGACCTGACCGAGTGGGAGGACGCCGAAGCCCGGCTGCGCGAAACGGAGCGCCTGGCGACAGCGGAGTCCCAGCGGCCGTTCGACCTGGAGCGCGGCCCGGTCATCCGAGCCCTGCTGCTCCAGCTCGCGACCGAGGAGCACGTGCTGGTGCTGCATCTTCACCACATCGTCTCCGACGGCTGGTCGCTGGGGGTGATGGTGCGCGAGCTGACCGCCCTCTACGCGGCCCTGCGGGAAGGCCGTCCGCCCGCGCTCCCGGAGCTGCCCGTGCAGTACGCGGACTTCGCGCTCTGGCAGCGCGCGTGGCTCCAGGGAGAGGCACTGGAGGCGCAGTTGGCGTGGTGGAGCCGGCAGCTCGAAGGAGCGCCCCGAGCGCTGGAGCTGCCCACCGACAAGCCGCGCCCCGCCGTCTCCACCCAGCGTGGCGACACGGTGCCGGTGCACCTGCCCCGGGCCCTGTCCGAGCGCGTGGAGGCCCTGGCGAAGCAGGAAGGCGCCACCCCCTTCATGGTGCTGCTCGCGGCCTTCCAGACGGTGCTACATCGATACTCCGGTCAGGACGACGTGCTGGTGGGCACGCCCATCGCGAACCGCCGCCACGCGGAGACCGAGGGCCTCATCGGCTTCTTCGTCAACACGCTGGTGCTGCGCGGAAGCTTCGGCGCCCGGACGACGTTCCGGGAGCTGCTGGCCCAGGTGCGATCCACGACGCTGGGCGCCTACGAGCACCAGGACGTCCCCTTCGAGCGGCTGGTGGAGTCCCTGCAAACGACGCGCGACCTGGGCCGCATGCCGCTGTTCCAGGTGATGTTCGCGCTCCAGAACGCGCCGGTGCCGGAGCTGTCGCTACCCGGCCTCACCGTGCGCCCCGCGGCGCTCGCGGAGCGCATCACGTCGCAGTTCGACCTGAGCCTGGACCTGGACCGCCGCGAGGACGGCTTCCGGGGCAAGCTCGAATACGCCACGGACCTCTTCGAGCGTCCGACCATGGAGCGGCTCCTCACCCACCTGCGGGTGCTGCTGGAGGCGGTGCTCACGGATCCGGACGGACCGCTGTCCGGACGGTCGCTCGTCTCGGAGGAGGAGCGGCAGCGGTTGTTGGGGGACCTGGCCGGAGGCATGTCGCCCTACGACGGTGACGGCACGCTGCACGGCCACTTCGAGGCCCAGGTGGCGCGGACCCCGGACGCGGACGCCGTGGTGTTCGGGGACACGACGCTGTCCTTCCGGCAGCTCAACGCGCGGGCCAATCAGCTCGCCTGGCACCTGCGGTCGCTGGGGGTGGGCCCGGAGGTGACGGTGGGCCTGTGCCTGGAGCGCTCGGCGGAGACCGTCGTCGCGCTGCTCGCGGTGAACAAGGCCGGGGGCGCCTTCGTGCCACTGGACCCAGCCGCGCCCGCCGCGCGCAAGTCGTTCGTCCTCAAAGATTATGGCGCGTCCGTACTGGTGACGACGCAGACCCAACTGGAGGCATGGCATCCAGAGGTCCCCCACCTGGTGCGGATGGACGCAAAACCTGTCCGACTGTCGGACAGGTTTTCGGACAACCTGCCGCCGGCGGCGGGGGCGGACAACCTCGCCTACGTCATCTACACCTCTGGCTCTACCGGGACGCCCAAGGGGGTGATGGTGCGGCACCGTTCGCTGCTGCACCTGCGCCACGCGCTCCTCCGGACCGCCTACGCGGGGCAGGCGCCGGGACTCCGCGTCAGCGTCAACGCGCCGCTGTTCTTCGATGCATCCATCGAGCAGGTGCTGCAACTGCTGGATGGCCACTGCCTGTGCCCCGTTCCTGAGGACCTCCGTTTGGAGCCGGAGCGGATGCTTACGTGGCTGGAGCGGACACGGGTGGACGCGCTGGATTGCACGCCCGCGCAACTGAAGCTCCTGCTGGACGCGGGGATGCTTGAGCGCCCCCGCCCGCCGTCGCTCGTGTTGGTGGGCGGCGAGGCACTGGACGAGGTGATGTGGCAGCGGCTCGCCGGGACCCGGCGCACGCGGGCCTTCAATGCCTATGGCCCCACCGAGTGCACCGTGGACGCCACCGTCTGGGACATCCAGGGAACGTCCCACGCGCGGCCCGTCATCGGGCGGCCGCTGGACAACCTGCGCGCGTACGTGCTCGACGAGCTCCTGGCGCTGGTGCCCTTCGGCCTGCCGGGGGAGCTGTGCTTCGCCGGTGAAGGCGTCGCGCGCGGCTACCTGGGCCGGCCGCACCTGACCGCCGAGCGCTTCATGCCGGACCCCTTCGGCACCGAGCCCGGAGCGCGCCTGTACCGCACGGGCGACAAGGCCCGGTGGCGCGAGGACGGGACGCTCGAGTTCATGGGCCGCCTGGACTTCCAGGTGAAGCTGCGCGGCCACCGCATCGAGCTGGGCGAAGTCGAGTCCACGCTGCGCGCCCACCCCGACGTCCGGGACGCGGTGGCCCTGGTGCGCGAGGACGTTCCGGGCGACGCGCGCCTCGTCGCCTACGTCACGCCGGAGGTGGACACCGCTCCGCTCCAAGAGCACCTGCGACGGCACCTGCCCGATTACATGGTGCCGGCCGTCCTCCTCGCCCTGCCCGTCCTCCCCCTGACGCCGAACGGCAAGGTGGACCGCAAGGCCCTGCCCGTGCCGGACGCGTCGTCTCGCTCGGCGCGTGCCTTCGAACCGCCCGCGAATCCGACCGAGGAGCGCCTCGCCGCCATCTGGGAGGAGCTGCTCCGCGTGTCCAACGTGGGCCGTCACGACAACTTCTTCGAGCTGGGCGGGCACTCGCTCCTGGCCACGCAGGTGGTGGCGCGCGTGCGCTCCCACTTCGGAGTGGAGCTGCGCGTCCGGGCCCTCTTCGAAACGCCGACCGTGGCGGGCCTCGCCCGGCGGCTGACGGACTCGCCCACGCCCGCGCTGCCTCCGCTGACGAGGACGCAGGGGGACGGACTCGCGCCCCTGTCCTTCGCCCAGCAGCGGCTGTGGTTCATCGACCAGTTGGAGCCGGGCAGCCCGCTCTACAACATGCCCTTCGCGCTGCGGCTGTCCGGGGCGCTGGACGTCCCCGCCCTCCAGCGGGCCTTCGACGCGCTGGTGCAGCGGCACGAAACCCTGCGCACGACGTTCGAGGCACACGACGGAACGCCACGTCAGCGCATCCATCCCGCGCCCACGGGCATCCTGCGCACGGAGGACCTGGAGGCCCTGCCCGAGGACGCACGTGAAGCCGAAGTCTGGCGCCGCGTGGACGCGGAGGCGCTGCGCCCATTCGACCTGGGCACGGGGCCCCTCGCGCGCTTCACCCTGCTGCGGCTGGAGGCGCGGGAGCATGTGCTCCTGCTGTGCACGCACCACACCGTCTCCGATGGCTGGTCCTTCGGCGTGCTCGTGCGCGAGCTGGTGGCGCTCTACGAAGCGTTCCGCCAGGGCCAGCCGTCCCCCCTGCCGGAGCTGCCCGTGCAGTACGCGGACTTCTCCCGGTGGCAGGCCGCGTGGATGGAAGGACAGGTGCTGGAGGGACAGCTCGACGGGTGGAGGCGGCGGCTCGAAGGGGCGCCGCATGCGCTGCTGCTTCCCACGGACCGGCCTCGTCCGGCACGCCGCTCCGCGCAGGGGGCGAGGTGGCCCGTCCAACTGGCACCGGCCTTGAGTGACGCGGTGGAAGCGCTGGCGAAGCGGGAAGGCGCCACGCCCTTCATGGTGCTCATGGCCGCGTTCCAGTGGCTCCTGGCGCGGTACTCCGGCCAGGACGACGTGCTGGTGGGCACGCCCATCGCGAACCGCCGCCACGCGGAGACCGAGGGCCTCATCGGCTTCTTCGTCAACACGCTGGTCCTCCGCGCGCGCTTCACCCAGGACCTGTCGTTCCGGAAGGTCCTCGCGCAGGTGCGCGCGACCACGCTCGGCGCGTACGAACACCAGGACCTCCCCTTCGAGCGGCTGGTGGACGCGCTCCAGCCCGAGCGCGACCTGGGCCGCACCCCGCTCTTCCAGGTCCTCTTCGCGCTGCACAACACGCCGGAGCCGGAGGTCGCCCTCCCGGGCCTGACGCTGAAGGCGGTGGAGGTCACTCCCACGGCGGCGAAGTTCGATCTGGACCTGGCCCTCACGCGGCAGCCGGACGGCTTCCAGGGCGCGCTCACGTACAGCACGGACCTCTTCGACGCCGCCACGGTCCAGCGGCTGATGGAGCGCTGGAGCACGCTGCTGGAGACGGTCCTCGCCGCGCCCGACGCGGTCCTGGACCGGGGGCCGCTGCTGACGGAGGACGAGCTTCGCCGGATGCACCTCCCGGAGGCCCCGGCCTCCCGTCCTTCCGGAACCCCGGAGGTGGCCCCTCGCGACGACCTGGAGCGGGAGCTGGTGGCGCTCTGGGAGGAGCTGCTGGGCGTCCGGCCCATCGGCGTGACGCGTCCGTTCTTCGACCTGGGCGGTCACTCCCTGCTCGCCGTGAAGCTGATGGCGCGCATCCGGGAGCGCTTCCAGCGCGAGCTGCCCCTGGCCGCCCTCTTCCAGGCGCCCACGGTGGAGGCGCTGGCCCGGCTGCTGCGTCAGGCGCCCCTGGTCTTCTCCCCGCTCGTGCCCATCCAGCGCGAGGGCTCGCGGCGGCCCTTCTTCTGCGTCCACCCGGTGGGCGGCAACGTGCTCGCGTACGCGGCGTTGGCGAAGCAACTGGGCCCGGAGCAACCCTTCTACGGGCTCCAGTCCCAGGGGCTCGATGGAAGCCGTCCGCCGCTCGACACGGTGGAGGCGATGGCGGCGCTCTACGTGAACGCCGTGCGCACCGTGCAGCCCCACGGCCCCTACCGGCTGGGCGGCTGGTCCATGGGAGGCGTCGTGGCCTTCGAGATGGCGCGCCAGCTCCAGGCCCGGGGCGAGACCGTGGAGCTCGTGGCGCTCATCGATGCCAGCCCCGCGACGGATGACCGCGTGCCGCTCGACGTGGACGACGAAGGACAGGTGGCCGCGCTGTTCGAGCTCGACCAGGGCCAGCTCGCGACGCCGGAAGCGGCCACTGCGGCAGGGCGCACGCTCCTGCACGTCTTCACCCGCAACCTGCGCGCGCTGAAACACCACCGTCCTGGAACGTTCACCGGCCGCGTCCTCCTGCTCCAGGCGGGCGATGCCCCGGCGCGCGGGGACGACGGCTGGAGCGCGCATGTCCACGGCGAGCTGACGCGCGAGGTCCTCCCGGGCACGCACTACACCCTGCTGCGCTCCCCCTACGTCGAGCGGCTCGCGGAGCGGTTGACGGAGGCGCTCCAGGGCGCGTCCCGGTAGGCCGGTGCGCCCTCCGCCATGTCCGTGGAGGGCCCTGAGGGGGCATGACAGGCCGCCTCCTCGGAGGAGCCTGCGCGCGTGCCAGGACTGGCACGTTCGCGGCGCGGCCACGTCCTGTGGCGGGCCGGGTTCGCACGTAACGCCCCGGAATCCCGACGAAGCGGCCCTGGCGGCCCGCGTGGCCCCGACCTTGCCATGGGAAGGCCTCGCAACCCTTCACCGGAGCCCCGCATCATGAACTTCCAGAAGCCCTCCGCCGTTCCCCACCTCCCCCGCCGCGCACGGACCCTGACCTGGAGCCTCCTGGCGCTCGCCGCCGCCGGCTGTGGCGCCAGCGCCAGCGACAACACCAGCACCCTGTCGGAGCGCCCCCAGCCCCTCACCTCGCGGCCCTCCCGCTGCCTGGAGATCAGCGCCGCCCAGCCGGGAGCGCCGGACGGCGAATACGTGCTGTACGTGGCCGGTGACATCCGCGCGTCGTGGACCGCGTACTGCCACGACATGGCCGGCACGCCCACCGAGTACCTCACGCTCAAGCGCACGGACGCCGACTCCAACTTCTCGCAGTACACGGCCGGCGGCTCCTCTCCCGGCACCAACGTGCGCACCCACTACACCCGGCTGCGTATCGACCCGGTGACCCTGCGCGTGCTCACGGGGGATCAGACCTTCGCCACGTCCACGGGCTCGCTGACGCACTCGCCGGACACCGTCACCGCGATGCCCTACGGCGTGGCCATGGCGTGCAGCGGCGGCCAGGGGCTGGGCAACATCGACCTCCGGGGCAGCCCGTTCACGGTGGACGCGGCCTCGTTCGGCGTGGGCGGCGCGAACGCGACCGGCGCCGCCACCTCCAGCGAGGAGGGCCAGGTCGTCACCCTGTCCGGTAACGGCTTCTGCGGCTGGGTGGGCCCGCAGGGCAGCTACAACCCCTTCAACCAGCAGGGCAGCCTGCTCCAGCTCCACTACCGCGGCGAGGAGTTCCCCGCGACGTGTCAGGAGCTCAAGGCGGCCCGCCCTGGTGCGCCGGACGGCGAGTACGCGCTGTTCGTGAACAAGGACCCGCTGAAGCGCTGGACGGCCTGGTGCCAGGACATGGCCGGCACGCCCCGGGAGTACCTCCCCCTGGTGCACACGGAGGAGGGCGCCAACTACTCGCAGTACACGGCGGGAGGGAACTCGCCGGGCACCGACGTGCGGACCCGGTTCACGCGCGTCAGGCTGAACCCCGTCACCCTCGCCGTGGACACCGGGGACCACTCCTTCTCGACGTCCACCGGCTCCCTCATGCACGTCAGCAAGGAGCTCGTGACGGCCATGACCTACGCGGCGGCCATGGGGTGCAGCCGCACGGGCCTGGCCAACGTGGACCTGCGAGGCACGCCGTTCTCCGTGCCCGTCGACAGCATCGGCCGGGGGGGCTTCTCCAGCGAGTCCTCGTGGTGGGCCTTCTATGACAACTTCCAGGTGGTGGAGATGCGCGGCTACGGCGGCTGCGGCTGGGTGGGCCCGCAGGGCAGCTACAACCCCTTCAACAAGAACGGCGCCCTGCTGCCCCTCGCGTACACGCTGCCGCAGCCCTGACGTTCAGGGCGACGGCTCCAGCCCCGCGCCGGGCTTCACCAGCACGGCGCGGGAGTAGGCCATGAGGAAGCCCAGGCGCATGGCGTTGCGCTCCGTGGGGATGCCGGGCGAGGACATGATGGCCGCCAGGTCGCTGCCCTTCTCCTGCCCCCGCGCCAGCCGCGCGGCGATGAGCGCCTGCTGCACGCCGAGCCGCCGGTAAGCGGGCAGCACCGAGGTGCCGAACAGCGAGGTGAGCCCGTCGCTCACCTCGCAACTGCCGGCCCCCACCGGCACGCCGTCGAGCCACGCCATGTACGAGTCCGAGGCGGGGTTGCGCGCGGCCTTCAGGCCCATCTCCAGGAAGACCTCCGGCATCGACTCGCCCTCCGGGACGAAGCCGCTGCCGGCGACGTCCACGAACCGGCGCACCGCCGCGTCGTCGGACGGGTCGACCCGCTCGACGCGCAGCCCGGCGGGAGCGCCGCGGACCAGCGTCGACAGGTCCTCCCCGGCATGCAGCGGCCGGTACAGCACGGTCTCGAACTCGCGCAGCACGAAGCCCCGGTCCGCCAGCCCCTTGAGCAGGGACTGGGGCGCGAAGGGGCTCAGCTCCGCCTTGGGCTCCACGCCGCGCGACGCGAAGAAGTCCACCAGCGCGTCCAGCTCCGCGTCCGTGACGTTTCGCTCGAAGCCGTAGCCGCACGACTTGTTGATGTACGAGCCCACGCCGCCGAACGCCATCCAGCCGTCCGCGAGCGGCGCGGAGGCCGTCGACAGCGCCACCGCGGAGGTGGCCTGCTTGCGTTCGAACCGCCGGGCGATCTCCACCAGGTTCACGTCGTTCATCCGCCCCGTTTACACCGGAGCGGTCCGCCGCGTCAGCGCGCCGAGGCGCTCACCCCGGTCCGTTTCCCTGGCGCGGCGAGGGCGAGGACAGCAGGCCATCCAGCGCACCGTAGGCGTAGAGCGCCGCGAAGGCATAGGCCCCCACGAGGTAGGAGACGTTGAAGGCCCGGGCCGTGGGCGCGTCCTGGGCCGAGTAGCGGCCGTCCGGGCCGCGCAGGGACAGGGCCACGCCCAGGGAGACCGCGGACACGGCGAACGCCGTGCCCTGCCCTACCGCGAGCACGGTGCCCTTGGAGCGTTGGCCGTGCACGAAGTGGCCCACGCCGAACGGCACCAGGTACCAGCCTTGGGAGGCCGGGCGGGATTCGACGAGGACGGGAGCGGCGGTGGAGGTCGCGGTCGCGGGCAGGAGCACGGGCGGCCGGAGCCGGGCCGCGCGCTGGTCGATGCGATCCCGCCGCTGCGCGCGCACGCGTTCGATGAAGGCGATGAAGTCCGGCGGATACACCAGGGGGTCCAGCTTCGCGTCGGGGTCGAGCGCGAGCCCCTCCACGGCCTCGCGCTCCGCTCGGGGGAGGTCCTCCTGGGCGTGGAGTGTCGCCGCGAGCAGCAGGTGGGCTTCGGCCTCGTCCTGGGGACGGGAGAGCCGGGAGGGCTGGAGCAGGGCCTCCAGCGCGGCGCGGGCGCGGGGCAGGTCGCCGGACTGGTAGGCCTCACGAGCAGGGCCCAATGGGGACGAAGCCGCGAGCAGCAGGGCGACGATGGCGGTCTTCATGGAGCGGCCCCCAGCACGACCGTGGTGCGGGACCCCGCCACCGCGTCGAGCGATTGCCTCAGCACGTTGCCTCCGGGGTCGCGGGCGGACAGGAGGTGTCCTCCGTGGGAGAGCCGCAAGGGGGCGTGAAGCGGGGCCACGCCCACCTCCACGCCGTCGACGAAGACGCGGGAGGCCGCGGGCGCGACGATGGTGACCTCCGCGTCGCGCACCTGGAGGGAGACTTCACGGAAGACGGCAGCGCCGGCGGCCACTTCGAGGACCTCCTCGACGGGCTCGCATAAGGGGTTGGCGAAGCGGATCCGGTGGGCGCCGGGAGACAGCCGCAGCGAGCGGAGCCGCGGGGTGTAGCCCCGGCTCTGACCGTCGACGAACACCTCGGCCCAGGGGCGGGTCACGACCGTGAGCGTCGCGAAGTCCGGGGCCTCCGGCACGCGAACCGGCAGCTCCGTGCCGCTCACGGGCCGTTGCGAGGAGTCCTGGGCGGGGCGAGCCAGCGGCGCTGGCGCTGCCAGAGAAGACCTGCCCGGAGCATCCGGACGCGCGGCCCGGGCCGGCGTCCCGGCTGTCGCCTGATTCAAGGGACGCGAAGGTCTCACCGCTGAATCAAGGCGGGCGACAGCCACGGGCGCGGCGGAGTCCCCGTTTGTAGCAGGCAGGCCAGTGCCATTCGGATGCCCGGCCGAGGCAGCCGTTGTCGCAGCAGAGTCGGCACCGGGTATGAGCGCAGCGGAGGCACCCGGCTTTGCACGCGAGCCCGTAGCGAACGCTGCAGAGGCATCCGACTTTGCAGGCGAGCCCGTAGCGAGCGCGGCGGAGGCACCCGACGCCGCAGGCGTGTCCGGAGAGTGCGCGGCCGAGGCATCCGACGTCGCTGGCACGCCCCCGGCGGTCGCACGAGGTACGGCGGTCAGCACCGTTGCATCCGCCTCCGTCGCGGATGCGGGCACCGGCCCTGTGGCCCCTGTCGAAGTCCTGGCTTCACTCGCGCGCCAGGCCCACGCTCCCAGCCCGCCCAACAGCCCCGCGATAACCACGCCCGTCAGGAACGGCCGCTTGTGCTCCGCCCACGAGCGCGGGAACGCATCCCACGCTCGCCGGCCGAGCCCCTTCTTCATGGGCCGCGAGCGCAGGAGCGCCAGCACCTCGGGGGCTCCGGGCCGGAGCGCCAACGCGGCGTTGAGGCACCGAGCCGCCTGGGCGCCCTGCCCCGCCGCGAGCAGCGCACGCCCTTCGCCCATCAGCCGCTGGAACCGGTCCTCGCGCCAGCGGAGCACGGAGGACTCCGGAGCCTCGAAGAAGGCCCTTGACGCCTCTGCGGGCGCCCCGACCCACGGCCGCAGCACCGCCTCCAGCTCATGCGCCAGCGCCCCACCATTCTCGGGCCTGTCACGCGCATCCCGGGCAAGACACCGTGCGACCAGCGTCGACAAGGACACAGGCGTGCCCGGCGCGGCCTCCACCAACAGCGGCGCATCGCGGGTCATCACCGAGACCGCCAGCCGGGCGCTGCCCTCCCCCGCATGCGGCGTCGTACCGGTGCACAGCTCGAACAACACGACGCCCACCGCGTAGACGTCCGACGCCGGGGACCACGCCCCGGTATCGATGCGCTCCGGCGCCATGTACCCCAGCGAGCCGATGACGGCGCCAGTGCTCGTCAGCCGGACCCGGTCCGCCAGCGCGGCGATGCCGAAGTCCGCGAGCTTCAGCGGCCCCCCATGCGCCACGAGCACGTTCTCCGGCTTGACGTCCCGGTGCACCACCCCGCGCGCATGCGCCGCGTCCAGCGCCCGGGCCAGCTCCCAGCCCAGCAGCGCGACGGCCTCCGGCGGCACGGGAGCCAGGCGCCGCGCCAACTCGCGCAGGTTCACACCCTGCACCCATTCACAGACAAGGAACGGCCCGCGCACGGCGTCCTCGCCAAAGTCATGCACCGCCAGGACATTGGGGTGCTGGAGCGACGCCACCACCTCCGCCTCCTGGCGGAAGCGTTCGGTGAAGCGGGCATCCAGACCCGGGTGCAGCACCTTCACCGCCACGCGGCGGGACAGCCGGAGGTCGAGGGCGAGGAAGACCGTCGCCATCCCACCCCGCCCCAACTCCTGCTCCAACTGGTAGCGGCCGGCCAGCAGTTCGCCCGTCATCGCGCGCGCAGTCTAGGAAGCGGGATCCGCGCGATCAAACCCCGGGGTGCCCTCACTGCTGGCACACGCGGAGGGCGGAGCCCGGGAGCTGCACGCACGCGCCTGCCTGCCCTCCGGGACACTCCGCATCCGACCGGCAGGGTTGGTGACAGGCCTTCCCACGTCCCAGGTCCGCGCAGAAGCCGCAGCGGGCACAGTCCATGGACGTCTCGCAGAAGTCGCCCAGGTGCTCCGGGGACCGGCCCTCGCACGTCTCGACGCACAGCGACTCCGGAGCCGGTGAGCATTGGTAGCCCGTGGGGCAGCCCGGGTCGCAATCCCGTGTACAGCGCCCCTTCACGCAGTACGCGAACGTCGAACAGGCCAGGGGGTTGGAGCAGGGCTCGGTGAGGCGGGGGCCCGGTTCGCATTCCTTGTACACGTCGGAGCAGCGCTGGCCCTCCGGACACTCCCGGTCCGCGGCGCAGGAGCGCGCACAGGCGTCCCCCAGACAGCCGGCGTCCACCTCCTCACGCACCTGGATGTCGAGCGGACACCCCGGGGCCACGAGCAGGACCAGCAGCAGGAACGGGAGCGGGAAGCGCATGGGCTCGGGACTCCTGCGAGGCGAAGGAAGG
Source organism: Corallococcus sp. AS-1-6 (assembly GCF_020037015.1). Taxonomy (GTDB): domain Bacteria; phylum Myxococcota; class Myxococcia; order Myxococcales; family Myxococcaceae; genus Corallococcus. The sequence goes on from NZ_JAIQDE010000005.1 coordinate 69,471, forward strand.
ACCGTCCTCACTCCTCCTCCCCCAGATATCGGAACACGGAGCGCACGCCGATGCCCAGGGCCCGGGCCGCGTCCTTCTTGCTGCCTCCACTGCGGGCAATCGCCTCGCGCACGTAGCGCAGCACGAAGGCATCACGCGCTTCATCCAGGGGCACCAGCGGCGCCGAATCCGCGGCCAGGTCCAGGTCCTCGACGCCGATGAGCTCCCCCGACGCCAGGATGGCCGCGCGCCGCACGCGGGACGCGAGTTCACGGACGTTGCCCGGGAAGGGATGCCCGCGCAGGGCCTCCGCCGCCTTCTGCGTGAAGCCCCGCGCACGCGCGCCCTGCTGCTTCAGCACATGGTGCGCGATGAGCAGCACGTCCTCGCCGCGCTCCCGCAGCGCGGGCACCTCCAGGCGCACCTCGTCCAGCCGGAAGAGGAGGTCCTCGCGAAAGGCCCCTCGGGCGACGAGCGCCTTCAACGGCTGATGCGTGGCCGCGATGACCCGCATGTCGACCCTGCGGGGCCGGTGCTCCCCCAGCCGCGTCACCTCGTGCTCCTGGACGACGCGCAGCAGGCGCGACTGGAGCGACAGCGGCATGTCTCCAATCTCATCCAGGAACAGCGTGCCCCCATCCGCCGCCTCCACCAGCCCCGCGCGGTCGGAGATGGCACCGGAGAACGCCCCGCGAACGTGGCCGAACAGCTCACGCTCGATGAGCGACTCCGGCAGCGCCGCGCAGTTGATGGCCACCAGCCGTCCGCGCCGGCCGCTGCGCCGGTGGAGCGCGCGGGCCACCTCCTCCTTGCCCGTGCCCGTCTCCCCCTGGATGAGCACGTGCAGGGACGTGGGCCCCAGGCGTTCGATCCGCCGGTAGAGCTCGCGCATGGCCGGGGACTCGCCGATGAGCCCTTCGAACGTCGCCGCGGCGATCCGCTGCGTGAGGCTGTCCACCTGCGCGCGCAGCTCCGTCAGCTCCCGCGCCGTGGCCAGCAGCAGCGCCGCGAGCGACGACAACGCCATCGCCTCCTCCAGCTCACGCGTCGAGAACGGAGGACTGCCCAGGCGCCGTCCCAGGTACACCACGCACAGCGGCGCGGATCCCGCGCGAAGGGGCAGCACCAGGGCGGACGTCAACCGCAGCGCCTGGACGCTGGGGGCCCCCGCCAGCGCCGCCTCCGCCGCGACGTCCGGCACCAGCACCGGAGCCCCCGAACCCACGACCTGATCCACCAGGCTGTCCACCACCGCCGAAGCCGGCACGGAGCCGGTGGCCGCCAGCGCCTGCCGCCGGTCCCCCTCCACCGACACCAGGAACCCCACGTCCGCGCAGGTGACGTCCGCGATGCCGCGCAGCGCCGCCTCCAGCAGCTCCGCCGAGGGGCGCTGCACGAGCAGCCGCGAAGCGAAGTCCGTCAGCACGCCCAGGAGGCGGGACGGCGCCGGGGCAGCCTCCACGCGAACCGGCGCGTCCGAGGCGCTCAGCGTGAGCGAGGCCCTGCCCACGCTGAAGGACTCCCCGGGCTCCAGCGGCGCCAGCTCCACCCGCTTGCCGCGGACCCGGACGTCACAGTCCGCGCTGGCGGCGGACACCGTCCACCCGCGCGCGTCGCGGAACACCAGGGCATGACTGCCCTTCACCCCGGGCCCGGCGAGCACGACGTCGCACGCGGGCTCGGCCCCCACGGACACGACGGGTTTCTCCAGCGGGAAGGAACGGCCGTCCGGGAGGTTCAGGAAGAAGCGCATCCGCGCCCATCCTACCGTCCCTCCGCGGGTGGCGGTTCCTCCCATCCCCCACCCAGCGACAGGAACAAGGCTATCTGGTCGGCCACCAACTGGGTCCGCGCGGAGGCCAGCGACGCCTCGGCGTCGGCCCGGGTGCGCTCCGCGTCGAGCACCCCCAGGAAGCTCTCCCGGCCTCCCCGGTAGAGCGCGTCGGCTTCGCGCGCGGCCTCGGCGCTGAAGTCCCGCGCGGCCGTGAGCGCGGCGACACGCTCCAGGTCCTGCGTGTACTGCGTCAGGTTGCTCTCCGTCTCCAGCAGCGCGTTGAGCACCACGCCGTCGAACTCCGCGAGCGCCCCTCGCGCGACCGCGCCCGCCTGCTCGATGCTCGCCCTGGCGACGCGGGTGTTCGGGAACGTCCAGGACAGGAGCGGCCCCAGGCTCCAGCGCAGCGTGCTGTCCTGCCCGATGGCGTTCATCAGGCCCAGGGACCCCGCGGACAGCCCGAGGTTCACCGTGGGATAGAGGTCCGCCGTCGCCACGCCGATGCGCGCGGTCGCCGCCGCCAGCGCCCGCTCCGCCTGCCGGACATCCGGACGTCTGCGCAGCAGCGCGGCCCCGTCCCCCACCGGGATGGGGGAGGCCAGCCGTGGCGGCGTCTCGCACGCCTCCACGTCCGGAGGGAACGCCGCGGGCGGCCTGCCGCTGAGCACCGCCAGCCGCAGCAGCGCGACGCGCCGCTGCACCACCAGCGGGGGCACGTTCGCGCGAAGCACCTCCACCTGCGCCCGCGCCCGGCTCAGGTCCAGCGCCGTCCCCCGCCCCGCCTCCACCAGCCGCCGCGTCCGCTCCAGGCTCGCCTCCTGCAGCGCCAACACGCGACGCGCCACGGACAGCTCGTAGCCCACCGAGCAGACGCTCGCGTACGCCCGGGTCGTGTCCGCGGCCACCGTGATGCGCGTCAGGTCCAGCGCGGCCTGGAACGCCTCCGTCTCCGCGCGCGCCGCCTCGATGCCCCGGCGGATCCGCCCGAACAGATCCACCTGATACGACACGCCGAAGTCCACGCCGTAGGTCACCGAAGGCGCGAGGGGCGGCTCCCGGCCCACACCCACCGACGCGCCCACCGCCGAGGAAGGCAGCTTGTCGGCCCCGGCCTGCACCAGCAGCGCCCGCGCCCGCGCGAGGTTCGCCTCCGCCACCCGCAGGTCCACGTTCGACTTCAGCGACTGCCGCACCAACCCGTCCAGCACCGGGTCCTCGTACAGCCGCCACCACTCCCCTGGGACGGGCGCCACCGAGTAGTGGGGCTCCGCCGCGCCCAGGAACGCCCCGGTGGCCTCGGGCGCGTGGACGACCGCGGACGGCGGCGGCCCCCGGTAGTCAGGCCCGACGGTCGTGCAGGCGGACACCAGCAGCGCCAGTCCCGCCCACGCCCCCCGCGTGCTCATGGACGGACGTCCCCGCCGCGCGCGACGGGAGCCCCGTCTCCCTCCTCATGCACCGTCACCGTCGCCGTGCGCCCGGACACGAGCCGGACGCCCTCGGGCACCGCGTCCAGCGCGATGTACACGGGCACCCGCTGGGCCAGGCGCACCCAACTGAACGTGGGGTTCACGTTGGGCAGCAGGCTGGGGCTCGCCCCGCGCTCGCGGTCCTCGATGCCCGCGGCGATCCCCTCCACGTGCCCGCGCAGCAGGGCCGGCTCGCCCATGAGCCGGATGGAGGCCGGCGCGCCCATCCGGATGCGCGGCAGCTTCGTCTCCTCGAAGTAACCCTCCACGTGGAAGGAGTCGCTGTCCACCAGCGCCACCATCTCCCGCCCGGCGGTGGCGTAGTCCCCCACATCCACGTCCAGGTTGGTGACGATGCCGTTCACCGGCGCTCGCACCGTGGAGCGGTCCAGGTTCAGCGCGGCGACGTCGCGGTTGACCAGCGCCTGCTGCAGCGCTGCTTCCGCCTGCGCCACGCGGGACAGCCCCTGCTCGCGCGTCTCCTCGGACACGAGGTTGCCCAGGCCCTGGTCGCGCTCGGACTCCCGCTGCGCCTGCGCCCGCACCGCCTGACGGCTCGTCACCACCGCCTCCGCCTGACGCAGCGCGAGCTCGAACCGGGCGCGGTCGATGACGAAGAGCACCTGCCCCCGCGTCACCCGCTGGTTGTCCTCCACGTCCACCGACGTGACGACGCCCGACACGTCCGGCGCCAGTTGCACCACGTCCGCCAGCAGGCGTCCGTCGCGCGTCCACGGCTCGACTTGATAGTGCCGCCACATCCACCGGCCCGCGAGCAGGGCCAGCGCGACGACGGCCGCCGTCACGCCAATCCGGAGGAGCTGCGGGCGCGTGGGTTTCATGGCGTCTCAGGGGAAGCGCGAGGCGATGAAGGTCACCGCGAACCAGAGGAGGACGAACAGCGCCAGGTCGAAGAGCGCCGGGTGCCACACCCACCGGTAGACATGGAGCGCGGCGAGCCCTCGCCGCAGGGGCACGCCGAGCACCACCGCGACCAGCGCCCAGACGAGGAGCGCGGGGACGAAGACCCCCTGGACGTCCAGCTCGCCCCTCATCGCGCTGGCTCCAGGGGCCCGGCCCGGTAGGGCGCCGCGTCCGGGAACAGCGCGCGCCGCAACCCCACGAGCGCGAGCACCCCGTCGCGCTTCGCCGCGGAAGCCGGCGCGTCCGCGACGCTCCCCAGCGTGGCGTCCAGCGCCCCGAGCAGCTCCACCGGAGGCGCCGTCACCCGGCCCAGCGAGCGCGCCCGGAAGTGCCCGGAGATGCGCTGGAGGAGCAGCCCCGCGGACAGGCTCGCGGCGGCCCCCACGTGCGGACGGACGCGCTGGAGGTCCACGACGTTCAGGCCCAGCCGCAGGTCCGCCAGCGCATCCGCGGCCTCCAGCGCCTCGTCGCGGGACGTGGCCAGCGCCAGCCTGGGGGTGAGCAGGCCCAGCCGGTCCAGCATGCGGCTCGTCCAGCCCGCGCGGTCCGGCACGCCCTCGGCGGAGGCCAGGCCCGCCAGCTCCCGCCACCCGGTGCGCAGGAGCCGGTGCGCGCTCCAGTCCGTGCCCACGGAGCGCAGGAAGCGGGTGGACACCGCCGCGGCGATGAAGCCCGCGGCCTGCGCCAGCGAGCCGTTGAGGAACGCCGCCAGGTTCGCGGAGTAGCGCTCCTGGAGCGACAGCGTCCCCAGCAGGCCCAGCACCGCGATGCTCGCGCGCCCCGCCCACCGGGGGTCCGCCATCAACAGCCCCACCCCCAGGAGCGTGGGGGCCAGCGCGGCGGCCAGCAGGGGGAAGCCGTCGATGCCGGGCAGGACGCCGAACAGGTACACCCCGCCCACGACGAAGGACACCCCGGTGAAGGCCAGCGCGGACAGGATGGCCGGCACCGGATCATCCTGGGTCGCGAAGAGGCAACTGTAGACGGCCGCCATCATCGCCGCCGCGCCGCCCTCCGGCCACGCGAGCGAAATCCACACGGCGCAGCAGAGCAGCACGGCCGCCGCCGCCGCGATGCCGGACAGCAGCGCCAGTCCCCGGTCGCGGTGAAGCGGGCGCTGGACGCGCGCGAGCAGCAGCGGCGTCAGGCGCTCCGGCGCGGACCCGGTGGGGTCTCGGATGAAGGCGCGCAGGTCGCGGCAGTCCTGGACGGTGTCCACCCATTCGGCAAGGCGCACGGCGAGGCTGGTGGTGACGAGCGCGGCCCAGTCCGCCTTCGCGTCCAGCGGCGGCGCGAGCGCGGCGCAGGCTGCTGAGAGCCGCTGGCCTTCGGCGCGGGAGGCGTCGGGCCCCGCCTGGCTCCACGCGCTCAGCGCCCGCATGAGCGCGTCCCGCCGGGCGTCGGGCCCCCCGCCCGGGCCCTGGAGGACGGCGAGCCGGTCCTCGATGCTGGAGAGGATGGGCAGCAGCATGGACATGCGCTCATGCAGCGCGCGCACGGCGCCGGCCCGGGGGCGAAGGCCCGCGGTGTCGAACGGGAGGTGCGTGGCCAGGAGGTGGAGCGCGGTGACGTCCTCCGCCAGCCGGTGCCACTCGCGGCGCGTCCGCGCGTCCCGCCGCCCCGCGAACGCGTCCCGGGCCCACCGGCCCGCGTCCACGAGGAAGCCATCGACGCGGTCCAGCAGCACCGGCCCCACCGGCCGGGGGAAGAGCACGGTGTGCACGACGGTGGCGCACACGATGCCCAGGCCAATCTCCTCCACCCGCACCAGCGCCGTGGCGAAGAGGGCGCCCGGCGCGGAGACGCCGGGAAAGCCGATGATGGCCGCGGTGTAGCCGCCCAGCATGCAGACGTAGCTGCGCGGCGTGCGGTCCAGGAGCGCCAGGTACAGGCAGCCGCCCACCCACAGCGCCATCGCGAGCGACAGCAGCTCCGGCGCGTTCACCAGGTTCGGGACGAGCACGCACGCCATCGCCGCGCCCAGCACGGTGCCCAGCAGCCGGAAGACGGCCTTCGAGCGCAGCGCACCGGACAGCGGCTGACTGACGATGTAGACTGTGATCATCGCCCAGTACGGCCTGGGCAGGGAGAAGCGCAGGCCGAGGAACAGCGCGGCGATCGCGGCGACGAAGGTGTTGAGCGAGAACACCCAGGCCCTGAGCCGCAGAGTCATCATCCCCACGGGTCTAGGCCGCGCCCCCCGGCGCTGTCGTCAGCCCCGGGGTCTCACTCCTTCGTGAGGTCGTAGACCTCCTGGATGTTGTGGAGCGTCTGGACGAAGTCCAGCTTCAGGTCCTGGATCATCCCGTTGCGCAGGTCGAACACCCACGAGTGCACGCTGGGGAAGCCGCGCGTCAGGTAGGACTTCTGCACGGCGGCCGTCTTGATGATGTTGATGCTCTGCTCCAGGACGTTGAGCTCCACCAGCCGCTCGTAGCGCTTCGTCTCGTCCGCGATGCCGTCCAGCTCCTGCTTGTGGAACCGGTACACGTCGCGGATGTTGCGCAGCCACGGGTTGAGGATGCCCAGGTCCTTGGGCTGCATCGCCGCGCGCACGCCGCCGCAGCCGTAGTGGCCGCAGACGATGATGTGCTTCACGTCCAGGTGCCGGACGGCGTAGTTGATGACCGACATCACGTTCAGGTCGACGTTGTTGACCAGGTTGGCGACGTTGCGGTGCACGAACACGTCACCCGGCGGCAGCCCCATGATCTGGTTGGCGGGCACGCGGCTGTCCGAACACCCGATGTAGAGGAAGTCCGGCTGCTGCGACACCGACAGCTTGGTGAAGTAGTCCGGATCCGCGCGGAGCTGCTCCTCCGCCCAGAGCTTGTTGTTCTCGAAGATCTTGTCGTAGGGGGTCACGGCCAGGACGCTCGCACGGGCGGACCCCACCGTCGAGCAGTCACTTCCCCCAGTGTTCACGCGCGGCCACGGAGCATGATGGGGCTTCACGAAGTCCGCCTCCCTCTGTCATGCCACTCAAGGACAGGAGACCTCGACATGCTCTTCCGCCAACTCTTCGACTCCGAGTCCTCGACCTACACCTACCTCGTCGGGGATGAGGCCACGCGCCAGGCCGTCCTCATCGATCCGGTGCTGGAGCAGGTGGACCGCGACCTGCGGCTCGTCGGCGAGCTGGGACTCGTCCTCTCCCACGTCTTCGACACCCACGTGCACGCGGACCACGTCACCGCGTCCGGCACGCTGCGCGAGCGCACGCAGTGCCAGGTGGTGTCCGGCCCCGGCGGGGCCCGGTGCGCGGACCTCCAGGTGCGGCACGGCGACACGGTGCACGTCGGACAGTGCGCCTTCCAGGTGCTCGCCACGCCGGGCCACACGGACGACAGCGTGAGCTACCTGCTGGGCGACCGCGTCTTCACCGGGGATGCCCTGATGGTGCGCGGCAACGGCCGCACCGACTTCCAGAACGGCAGCGCGGGCCAGCTCTACGACTCCATCACCCGCGTCCTCTTCCAGCTCCCGGACGCGACGCTCGTCTACCCCGCGCACGACTACCACGGGCACACGGCGACGAGCATCGGCGAGGAGAAGCGCCACAACCCGCGGCTCGCGGGCAGGAGCCGCGAGGAGTTCATCGAGGTGATGAACAACCTCCACCTGCCCCGCCCCAAGAAGATCGACCTGGCCGTCCCGGCCAACCGCGCCTGCGGCCGGCCCCAGGCCCCGGCGCCGGAGGTCTGAGCTCAGGCCGGCTTCGCCAGCTCCGCGTCAATGGCCTGGACCAGGCGCGGATCCTCCGCCGTCACGTCCGGCGCGAAGCGGGCCACCACGCGGCCGTCCCGGCTGATGAGGAACTTCTCGAAGTTCCACTGCACCTCCGGCTTCGGGTTGGCTTCGATGCCGTAGCCCTTGAGGTTCGCGCGCATGGGCCCCTCCCCCGTGGCCTCCGGGATGGCGCCCGTCAGCGCGTGGTAGAGCGGGTGCTTGTCCTGCCCCACCACGGAGATCTTCGAGTACAGCGGGAAGGTCACGTCGTACTTCAAGGTGCAGAACTGCTGGATCTCCGCCTCGCTCCCAGGCTCCTGCCCCAGGAAGTTGTTCGCCGGGAAGCCCAGCACCTCCAGGCCCTGCCCCTGCCGGCTCGCGTAGAGCTTCTGCAGGCCTTCGTACTGGGGCGTCAGGCCGCACTTGGAGGCGACGTTCACCACCAGCAGGACCTTGCCCTTGTGCTGACCGAGCGTCCGGGGGGCGCCGTCGATGCCGGTGAGGGGGATGTCGTAGAGGTTCTGGCTCATGTTCTGGCTCGGCCTTCCGTTCAAGGGGGCGGCCACTCTAGCGCAGGCCCGCCAGGGGGCGGCCCCGGACAGGTCCGGCAAAGTGCCAGCCCCGGTGTGGTGATTTGCGGCGGTCATGGCGCGGCGCAAGGCACCGGCCCCTGGAGGGAACGGCTGGCCCGGGCCTTGCGTTGTGTGGGCTCCCCTGCACTCCATGCACCGCCTCCTCGTCCCCCTCGTCCTCCTGCTCGTGGCCCTGGCCAGCGTGGCGGGCGGCGCCGTGTGGTTCATCCAGCGCGACCGGCAGGCGCTCGTGGAGCAGTTCGGGCGCGACCGGCAGGCCCAGTTGGAGGAGGCCGCCAGCGGCGTCGCCCGGTCGCTGGAGGACCTGGGGGACAACCTGCGCTTCGCGAGCGAGCTGCTCGCCCAGCCCGGCTCCCTGGCGGACCACCACAACGAGCTGCGCGCCCTGCTGGAGTCCGTGGGCCAGTACCGGGCCATCGCCGTGCTGGGCCCGGACGGCGAGGAGCGGCTCTTCCTGGTGGACCACAAGTCGCGCCACCTGCCGAGGGAGGCCGTCCACCCCCCGGCGCTCACGGACACCGCGCGGCAGGCGCTCACGGCCCCGGTGGGGCACGTCATCCCCTCGCACCCGATCGCGGGCGCGTCGTCCGGGTGGATGCGCGTCTTCGCCATCCGCATCGACTCCGACCTGCCCGGAGGAGGCGGCGCCATCGCCATCCTGGTGGACACCGAGCCGCTCTTCGCGCCGCTGCGCATGGTGACGGTGGAGGAGAACACGCGCCTGCTCCTGCTGGGCGCCCACGGCACGCCCGCGCCCATGAGCGACCCGGCGCTCGCGGCCTGGCACCGGCGGCTGGAGGACCCCGAGGGCAAACTCGTGCCGGGCCTGCGCACCCTGGTGGCGCGGATGCGCGCGGGCGCGGCCGGGACGCTGCGGCTCAACGAGGCGGAGGCCACGCGCCTGGGCCTGGGGGCCGCGGACGCGGTGGCCACCTTCCGCCCCCTGCGCATGCGCGGCGAGGCCTCCTGGTCCGTGGCGACGCTCTCCTCCACGAGCGCCCTGCGCGCCCACGAGCGCACCCTGGTCCTGCGCCTGTCGCTGGCGGCGCTGCTGGTGGCGGTGGTCCTGGTGGCGTTCGGGGCCTACGTGGTGCTCGCCAACCGCCGCGCGGTGGCGCTCCAGGAGCGCCTGCGCCACGCCGCGAGGTTCGCGCACCTGCACGAGAAGACGCAGAAGATCCTCGACCACATCCCCACGGGCATCCTGGCGCTGGACCGCGAGGGCCGCATCCGCGACGTGAACCAGGCCCTGCGCGCGCGGCTGCCGGCCACCGCCGTGGGCAGCCCCCTCCCGGACGCCTTCCCCACCGCGCCCGCGGCCGCGGTGCAGCGGCTGACGGCGCTGGTGCTGGCCGCGCGGGACAAGGGCGCCGTGCGCAGCCTGCACGGCGAGCCGCTCAGCCTCTTCAACGACAAGGACCAGTTCAACGTCCACGCCGTCCCGCTGGAGCACGGCGACGGAGAGGCGAGCACGCTGCTGGTGCTGGAGGACCTGAGCAACGTGCGCATGCTGGAGGATCAGCTCCTGCGCGCGGAGAAGCTGGCCACGGTGGGCGTGCTCGCCGCGGGCGTGGCCCATGAAATCGGCACCCCGCTGGGCATCATCCGGGGCCACGCCGAATACATGCTCCAGAAGGTGGGCGGCGTGGAGCACCCGCAGGGCCGGGGCCTCAACGCCATCGTCACGCAAATTGACCGGGTGAGCCGCATCATCCGCCAGCTCCTGGACCTCTCCCGCCTGCAGCCCGCGCGGGCCGGCGTCGTCCCGCTGGCGGCCGTGGTGCGGGGCCTCCAGGAGCTGCTCGACGTGGAGGCCGAGCGCCGGCACGTCCACTTCGAGCTGGACGTGCCCGAGCGGCTGCCCAGCCTCGCGGCGGACGCGGATCAGCTCCAGCAGGTGCTCCTCAACCTCACCCTCAACGCCTGTGACGCGTGCAGCGCCGGAGGCCACGTGCGGCTGAGCGCCACGACGTGCATGGCGGGCGACGTCCAGGCGGTGGAGATCCGCGTCCAGGACGACGGGCGGGGCATCGCGCCGGAGCACCTGCACCAGGTGTTCGACCCCTTCTTCACCACCAAGAAGCGGGGCCAGGGCACGGGCCTGGGCTTGAGCGTGGTGGCGCAGATCGTCCGCAACCACGGTGGCCAGGTGGGGGTCGAAAGCGAGCCCGGCCGGGGCACCGTCGTCACGTTGCGGTGGCCGGTGGCCGCCGCTTCCGGCTGGGAGGAACGGCATGCCGTCTAGCGCGCGCATCCTCGTGGTGGATGACCACGAGGAGATGGGACAGATGTTGAAGGAGCCCCTCATGGACGCGGGCTACCGCGTGGACCTGTCCACGGGCGGCGCGGACGCCATCGCCCAGCTCCGGGCCCGCGTCTACGACGTCGTCCTGTGCGACCTGCGCATGGAGGAGGTGGACGGGCTGGACGTGCTCGCGGCGGCGCGCCGGCACGACCCGGAGCTGCCCGTGCTCCTGATGACCGCCTTCGGCGCGGTGGAGAGCGCCGTGGAGGCCATGAAGCGCGGCGCCTACCACTACCTCACCAAGCCCTTCCGCCTGGACGAGGTCCTGCTCCACGTGGGCCGCGCGCTGGAGTCCCGGCGCCTGCGCACCGAGCACCGCGACCTCAAGCGCCTGGTGACCCAGCGCGGCGGCCTGGGCTCGCTCCTGGGCCACAGCGTCCCTATGCGGACGCTCTACGAGCTCATCGACCGCGTGGCGGCGTCCGAGGCGCCGGTGCTCATCCGGGGCGAGAGCGGCAGCGGCAAGGAGCTGGTCGCCAGGGCGCTGCACTCCGAAGGGCCCCGCGGCCAGGCCCCCTTCGTGGCGGTCAACTGCACCGCCCTGCCCCACGCCCTGCTGGAGAGCGAGCTGTTCGGCCACATCAAGGGCGCCTTCAGCGGCGCCACCACCACGCGCCGGGGCCTCTTCGTGGAGGCGGACGGCGGCACGCTCTTCCTCGATGAGATCGGGGACATGCCCCCGGAACTCCAGGCGAAGCTGCTGCGCGTCCTCCAGGACGGCGAGGTGCGCGCCGTGGGCGCGGACGGCTCGCGCCGCGTGGACGTGCGCATCCTGGCCGCCACGCATCAGGACCTGGACGCGCGCGTGAAGGAGGGCCGCTTCCGGGCGGACCTCTTCTACCGGCTCAACGTCGTCTCGCTGCGCGTGCCGCCGCTGCGCGAGCGCACGGAGGACATCCCGAAGCTCGCGGAGCACTTCGTGGCGCAGGCCCGCGCCCGCAACCCGCGCTCCCCCGTCACCGCCCTGGCCCCGGAGGTCGTGGCCACGCTCGTGCGCATGCCCTGGCCCGGCAACGTGCGCGAGTTGGAGAACCTGGTGGAGCGCCTGGTCGTCCTGGGCGCGCAGCCCACCGTGGACCTGCCCCAGTTGCGCCTGCACACCTCGGACGCCGCGCCGGAGGTCCACCCGCTGGCCGCGGCCCACGGGCAGGTGGTGCCGCTGAGACAACTGGAGGGTGAATACATCGCGTGGGTGGTCGCCCGCTGTGGAGGCAACAAGACGCGCGCGGCGGAGCTGCTGGGGATTGATGTCTCCACCATCCACCGCAGGGAGAAGACGGACAGCGGCGTTTCGCAACGCTAGGACGTCGCGCTTTGCCAGTCATCGCGCCACCCCGCGCGAGACGCCAGACGGAAGGTTTCACGGCACAGCCCTTGCTCATGTGTCAGGGCATGAACCGAACCCACCTGGTCCTCCTGCTGTCAGTCATTGGCCTCACGGGTTGCGCGAGGCGCGCGGCCAACACCCGCACCACCGACGCGGCGGCCCACCCGCCCGCGCCCTCCGCCAGCGACCGTGGCAACGCGGCGCGGCCCGCGCCTGACGACGCGGAGCAGGCGCTCGCGGCGCTCAACGCCGCGCCCATCTACTTCCCGCTCGACTCCTCCCTCCTCCCGTCCGAGGCCACCGACGAGCTGTCGCGCATCGCCCAGGCCCTGCGTCAGCGGAGCATGGCGAAGGTGACGGTGGCGGGCCACACCTGCGAGCTGGGCACCACGGAGTACAACCTCGCGCTGGGCCAGCGCCGCGCCGCCAGCGTCCGCGCCTACCTGGTGAACCTGGGCGTCGAGCCCGGCCGCATCTCCGTCATCTCCTACGGCGAGGAGCGGCCCGCGGATCCGAACGCCCCGGAGAAGAACCGCCGGGCGGAGTTCTCCTTCCGGCTGGCCGAGCAGGCCCGCGCTGGCGAGCTGTAGTCCCTTCCCTCCACCTCCCACCGAGTCCCCACCACATGAGCCCCAGCGAAAACGCCCCCCTCCCGCCGTCACCCCTCCGCTCCCTGCGCTGGCCGCTGGGCATCGCCGCCGCCGTGGCGCTCCTGGGAGGTTCGGGCTACTTCCTGCTGCGCACGCCGGAGCCGCCCCCCGTCCCCACGCCCGCGGTCGCCGAGCCCACGCCTCCGGCGCCGCCCGCGCCCCCGGCGGTGCAGCTCTCCGGAACCGACGCCCGCGTGAGGGAGCTGTTGAAGGGGCTGTCCAGCGACGCGGACTTCGCGCGCTGGCTGGCCTCCGAGGACCTGGCCCGCCGCTTCGCCGCGTCCGCGAACCTGATCGCGGAAGGCCAGAGCCCGCGCATGCCCCTGTCCTTCATGGCGCCCGCCGGGACCTTCCGCGCGACAAAGCGTCACGGCCACCTGGTCACGTCGCCGGAAAGCCATACCCGTTACGACGGGGTGACCCGCGTCATCTCCTCCCTGGACGCGAAGCGGGCGGGACAGGTGTATCAGGAGCTCAAGCCGCTGCTGGACGCCGCCCACGCGGAGCTGGCCCCGCCGGGCCGGAGCCTGGACGCGACGCTGTCCCGGGCCATCGGGCGGCTCACCCGGGTCCCTGTGCCCAGGACGGCTCCGGAGCTCACGCCGAAGGGCGCGCTCTACGCCTACGCGGATCCGGACCTGGAAGCGCTGGGCGCGGCGGAGAAGCACCTGCTGCGGATGGGCCCGGAGAACATGCGCAAGGTGCAGGCGAAGCTCACCGAACTGGCGGCCGCCCTGGGCCTGCCGTCGCCGGAGCAGGCCCGCGTGCCGTAGCCCTCTGACGTGCGGTGTCTGGCTTTGAAGACACCCGCGCGCTACTCGCAAGGGGGGCACCGGGGCCCCCGCCGTGTCTACCCCTGGCGCGCTTTACGCCACGTGCTGTTCCAGGCGACTGTTCACTGGCTGGACGCGACCAGTCCGCGTCCCTGATCAAGACCTCTTGATTCCATGAACACGTATGCCTTTGCGCCGGCGCCCGCCGCCAGCGGCAGCATTGCGTAGCCAGAGGGGGAAGTCCGTGGCTGATACAGGTGGTGGCGCATCCCGGGACGAGGAGCTCGCCTCCCGTCTTGCGGCGATGGGCGTCCTGGAGACGCGGATGGCCCGGCTCGGCGCCGGCCAGCCGCCCGTGGTGATGGCAGGCCCCTTCTTCCACGCGACGGCCCCCGCCGAGGTCGAGCGCGTGCGCCAGTTCCGCGACGCCCAGTACCGCGCGCGCCTGAGCTACCTGCTGAGCCCCGAGCAGCTCCAGCTCGACTGGCGGTTGGAGCTGGACGAGCGCAGCGCGCACTTCCACGCCAGCCGCGAAGGCCAACTGCTGGGGAGCCTGCGCATCACCCCCGCCCCCTTCGAGTTCCAGGCGCTCGCCCCCACCCTGGAGGCCGGGGCGCCCCGCTTCCAGGGCTACGCGGAGTTCAGCCGGCTGGTCGTGGATCCGGACGCGCGCAGCCCCTCCGTCACGCCGCGCCTGCTCATCGCGGCCTGCACCTGGGCGATGACGGAGGGCTACGTCGGCATCGTCGGGTTGTGCCGCCGCGCGGCGCGCACCGTGTTCGAGCGCTACGGCCTGACCGCGGCCACCGAGGAGCCGCACCACGTGCCCATGCGGGGCCCCCAGCCCTACACGCTCATGGCGGGCACCTGGCCACGGCTCATCGCCGCGAGCACCCGGATGTCCGAACGACTCACCCGCCTCCGGCTGAATGACTCACCGGACGCCTACACCCGCTTGGTTGAGGTGGAACAGACATGACCGACACGACGCAGGCCCCCTCCGGACTGGAAGCCCTGAAGCAGCGCCGCTCCCAGGTCTGGGACGAGCTGTTGGCCCAGTCCCGCTTCGTCCGCACCATCCAGCAGGGCGAGGTCACCAAGGCGCTCTACGCGCTGTATCTGATTGAGACGTACCACTACACCCGGCACAACGCCCGCAACCAGGCGCTGGTGGGCGTGCGCTGCGAGGACGACCGGCACTACCAGAAGTTCTGCTTCAACCACGCCGAGGAGGAGGTCGGCCACGAGCAGATGGCCCTGCACGACGTGGCCAGCATGGGCCTGCCGCCGGGGTTCCCCATCCCTCGCGCCCTGCCGGCGACCGAGGTCCTCATCGGGTACCTGTATTGGATCTCCTACCAGGGCAATCCCTTGCAGCGCCTGGGGTACAGCTTCTGGGCGGAGAGCTGCTACGACTACATCCGGCCGCTCCTGGGCCAGGTGCAGAAGACGCTGGGGCTCACCCCGGCGCAGATGACCTTCTTCGTCGCGCACTCGGACATCGACGCGGAGCACTCGCAGGCGGTCGACGAGATGATCGCCAAGAAGTGCAGGACGCCCGAGGACTGGGAGGACGTGGCGCAGGTGATGGAGACCAGCCTGCGGCTGACCTGGGAGATGATGGACGCGGTGGCGGACGCCTACGCGCGGCTCGCCGACGGGCGCAGTGACCGGGCCGCCTTCCTCAAGGCGCTGTGAGCCAGCCGCCATGGGCGCCTACTTCCGCCACCTGAACTATTCGCTCGGCGACGAGGACTCCAGCGTCGAGCTGCACGCCCTTCCCCCGGACGCCCGGCACGTGGTGGCCGTGGCCGGCAGCGGAGGGCGCGTGGTGCCGCTGCTCGCGCGCGCGCCCCGGAAGGTGACGTGCGTGGACATCTCCGACACGCAGCTCGCGCTCACCGAGCTGCGCATCGCCGCGCTCCGGCGACTGAATCACGCGGAGTACCTGGGCCTGCTGGGCTACGAGCCCATGTCCCCCCAGCGCCGGCTGGAGCTGCTCGCCACCCTGCCCCTGTCCGGGTCCGCGAGGAAGGCCCTGGACCCCGTGTGGAAGGCGGTGGAGGCCGGCGAGCGCATCGTCTACCTGGGCCGCTTCGAGGGGATGCTGCGCACGCTGTCGCGCGTCGTCGGGCTGTTCACCGGCCAGCGCGGACGCAAGATGTTCGACCAGCCGGATGTCGCGGGGCAGCGCGCGTACCTGGACGCGGGCTTTCCCCGGGGCGCGTGGCGGCTGGTGCTCCTGTTGATGGGGAACTCGGCGGTGCTGAACTCGCTGCTCTACCGGGGGGACTTCCCGAAGAAGAACCGCCCGGAGAGCGCGTTCCGCATCTACTGGGACCTCTTCGACCGGCTCTTCCGCACGATGCCCGCGCGCTCCAGCTTCTTCCTCCAACTGGTCTTCTTCGGAGAGCTCCGCTACCCGGAGGGCTATCCCATCGAGTGCGACGCCGACGTCTTCCTGGCGGCGCAGCGGGCCGCGCGCACCGCCGACATCGAATACGTCCAGGGCGACATCCTCCAGCACGTCCAGGCGCAGCGGGACGTGGACTTCGTGTCCCTCTCCGACGTGCCCTCGTTCCTCCCACCGGAGCGCGAGCGCGGCTTCCTGGAGGCGCTGAAGCCCGGCCTGGCGCCGGACGCCCTGGTCGTCACCCGGGGACACCTGCGCGTCGCGGCGCCGGAGGTCCAGGGCTACGAGGACGTCTCCGGCCGCTACACGGACGCCATCGCGCGGGAGCGCACCCAGCTCTGGCGGATCCACTTCTATCAACGACGTCCTTGAGGAGCGCCGTTCCATGCATGCCGTGAAGCTGACGAAGACGTTCGATGCCCAGGCGCTGGAGGCGGCCTATCACGCCGTCCGGCGCCAGGTGGAGGCCCAGCCCGCGGGCTACCCCGGCGAAGGCCACCAGGGGTGGACCTCCATCTGTCTGCACTCCGCCACGTCGGGCGCGTCGCCGGTGCTGGAGCAGGCCCCGTACCTGCTCGACCTGCTCTCCCGTCTGGGGTTGAAGCTGCGGCTGGCGCGCCTGCTGCGCCTGGAGCCCGGCGGCGTCATCCGCGAGCACCAGGACGCGTTCCTGTCCAGGCGCATCGTCCGGCTCCACATCCCCGTCGTCACGCACCCCGACGTGGAGTTCTACGTGGGCGGCCAGCGCTGCGTCTGGGGCGCGGGGGAGTTCTGGTACGGCGACTTCTCCCTGCCGCACCACGGGGTGAACAAGAGCGGCGTGGCCCGCATCCACCTGGTGCTGGACGTGACGGCGGACGACGCGCTGCTCCACCTGTTCCCGCCCCAGCAGGTCCCTGCGTCGCTCCAGGCGCTGGGGAGCGACGACACGGAAGGAGAGCTGGATCCACGCGTCATCGAGCGCTTCGCCTTCGACTTCACCCTGCCCCAGGGCTTCAGCCTCCCGGGCACCGGGCTCGCGCCGCTGACGTCCGAGGCCCGGGGCGGCATGCGCAGGGTGGACAACGAGCTGTGCATCTTCGTCAACGATCAGCCGATGTTGAAGGCCGTGCCGGTGTCGGAGGACACGGTGGACCTGCTCGGCATGGGGCCGGAGGCGCGCCTGCGCTACACGTTCCGTGGCGAGGCCGTGCGGGAGGTGACGCTCACCGTGGGCACGACCCCGGTGTACTCGTTCGACGTGCGCCATGGCTCCGGTCAGGCTCATTGAGCGCGCGGGGCCTCCGCCCCCGGACGAAGCAGGCAGCGCCAGCGCGACGCTGGCGTCGAAGCTCGTCGGCCCCTACGTCGAGCGCGGCACCGAGCCCTTCATCGCGAACACCCGCCACCGCGTCCTCCTGGCCGAGGTCGACGGCGAGGTGACGCCGCTCATCGTCAACGACGGCGCGGACAGCGACTGCTACCTGACGTCGCCGTTCATCAACTACATCACCTACGCGGAGGACTTCGCGCGCTCCGTGAAGGACCCGCGCACGCGGCGGGCGCTCCTCGCGTTCATCCGGGCCGTGCGGGCGGTCATCCGTCCCAGGGACCTGGACCGGGTCGTCTACGTCAATCACTGGATGCTGGCCACGGGGCCGGCGCTCCGCTTCACGCCGGAGCAGTTGGAGCGCCTGACGCGGGCGCTGCGCGAGCGGTTCCCCCAGCACGCCCTCGTGTTCAAGCGGGCCACCGCGGAGACGGCGGCGGCGGTGGCCGGGGAGCGCCCGGACGCGCGGCTGCACGCCATCTTCAACCGGCAGATGTACGTGTGGCGGCACGAGCCAGGGAAGAAGCCGCCCCGGGAGTTCCGGCAGGACCGCAACCTGCTGAACCAGCACCGCGCGAACCTGCGCAGGCTCACGGCCGGCGAGCCGGGCGTCATCGACCGCCTGCGCGAGCTGTACCGGGCGCTCTACATCGACAAGTACTCCGACCATAACGCCTTCTTCACGGAGGCCTGGTTCCAGCAGGTGTTCCAGCAGGGGTTGCTGGAGGTCTACGGCATCGAGGTGGACGGCCAGCTCGCCTACTTCGTCACCTGCTTCGTCGCGGGCGATGAGCTGATCGGCTCCGTGGTGGGCCACGACCCGGTGCTGTCGCGCAAGCACGGCCTCTACCGGGCCGGGATGAGCCACCTGATGCAGCTCGCGGAGGCGCGGGGCCTGCCGCTCAACCTGAGCTCGGGCTCCGGGCAGTTCAAGCAGAAGCGCGGCGCCACGCAGCTCACCGAGTACGAGCTGCTCTGCTTCTCTCACCTGCCGTGGCGTGCAAGGCTGTCCTGGTCGCTGCTCCGACGCATCTACAACGCGGTCGGCCCCAGGGTCTTCACCGCCCTGAGCATCTG
The DNA here is from genome assembly GCF_020037015.1 of Corallococcus sp. AS-1-6. Classification (GTDB taxonomy): domain Bacteria; phylum Myxococcota; class Myxococcia; order Myxococcales; family Myxococcaceae; genus Corallococcus. The sequence continues at coordinate 87,793 of NZ_JAIQDE010000005.1, forward strand.
ACCGCGCCTTCCGTCGAGGACCGCATGCTCTACACGCCCCGCACCTTCCAGGAGTCCGACCTCCCCACGCTGCACGCGTTCATGAAGCAGCACAGCTTCGCGACCGTCATCTCGCAGGGCGCGGGGCACAACGTCTCGCACGTGCCCCTGCTGCTGGTGCCGGGACAGGGCGACAAGGGCACGCTGATGGGGCACCTGGCGCGCGCCAACCCGCACTGGAAGGACTTCAACGGCGAGCAGCCGGTCCTCTGCGTCTTCCACGGCCCGCACGCCTACATCTCACCCACCTGGTACAAGGTCCGGCCCGCGGTGCCGACCTGGAACTACGCGGTGGTGCACGCGCTCGGGCGGCCACGGCTCATCGACACGCCGGCGGAGCTGTCGAAGCTCATCGACGTGACGCTCGCGGAGTACGAGCCCGCGATTGGAGCCCCCAGCCATGAGGCGTACCTGCCCGACGAGCTCCGCGCGCGGATGCTGGAGCAGATCGTCGGCTTCGAGCTGCCCATCGAAGAACTCCAGGGCAAGTTCAAGCTGGGCCAGAACCGCTCCGCGGAGGACCAGGCGGGGATGATGGAAGCCCTCGCGGGCCAGGGCGGCGACGCGCTGGCCCTGCTCGAGTTGATGCGCGAGCGCGCCCGCGCGCGCGGAAGACCCTGACGCAGTCCCTCTCTCCGGAGGCCCCGCACATGGCCAGGCAGCGCATCCTCACCCCTTCCGAACCGCTGAAGCGGACGTGGGCGCTGAGCGCCGTGGACGTCGCGCTGAAGGACATGTTCGTGAGCTTCGCGGCGGTCTTCGGCGGGAGGATCGACACCGAGCGCTTCACCCAGGCCCTGCGCCAGACGCTCATCCGCTATCCGTTCTTCCACGGCACGCTGAGGCAGCAGGAGGACGCGGTGCTCGTCCTCTGCCACCACCCGCCCCGGCCCGGCACCCGCGAGGGCATGAGCGCCGTGGGCCTGGACCTCGACGACGTGGACGCGCCCTTCCCCACGCGGGACCGGCGCCTGCTCTACACGGGGGACTTCGTCTCCAGGCTGGTCCCCGGGAAGCCCCCGGTCCACGACGGGCGCCGCCCCCTGCTGCACCTGAAGCTCACGCACTACCGCGACGCCTCCGTGGTCGGCCTGTGCTGGAACCACGCGCTGACGGACCTGCACGGCATCTACGACTTCCTCCGGGCAATCTCGGAGGCCTACAGCCACCCGGGCCGCGACCCCGGCGCGCCCCCCGTGTTCGACCGGAGGGACATCTGGCGACAGTTGGAAGCGCCGGGAGAAGCGGCCCGTGGCCAGCCTTCGCGGGAGGGGCGGCACGGCATCGTCCACATCTCACGCGCGAAGGCCGCGCTGGGCATCGCGCGCTACCTGAAGCAGGCCGTGACGGATGCCGTGCCCGTCTGCCTCTTCCTGGACGAGGACGGCGTCGACGCCATCAAGGCCCAGGCGCTGACCGCCGGCACGAAGGTGTCCACCAACGACGTGGTCAACGCGACGCTGCTGAAGTTCTTCGGCGAGTGCAACCGCGACCCGCGAGCGCCCCCGGACGTGGGCCTGTACTTCCCCATCGACGTCCGCGAGCTGCTGGGCGCCCCGCCCGGGTCCGTGGCCAACTGCCTGGGCAACGCCTCCGCGGTGCTGCGCCGCGCGGACCTGTGGAGTTCGAGCGTCACCGAGCTGGCCATGCGCAACCGCGCCGTGGTGTCCGCCTATGGCCAGACGCAGTTGCGGGATGACCTGCACTGGGCGGACTACTGGCGGCGCCATACGAGCCAGGGCAGCGTGTATCACCACTGGCTGCTCGGACGGGACCGCGTCTATTCCTCCAACTGGACCAGCCAGGAGCTGGCGCGCGTGAGCTTCGACGGCGCGGCCTTCGTCACGCTGCTGCGAAGCTCCCAGCTCAACACGTGGCTGCTGCTACCGGCCTTCCACAGCACGGTCCTGCCCCGGATGGAGGACGGCCGGATGAAGCAGGTGGTGCGGGTGGCCGTGCGGCGCGAGCACTTCCGGACGCTCGCGCGGCACCTGCGGGAATGGCCTCACGTGCAGGAGGCCATCCGCCTGGACACCGGCAGCTCCGCCAGCGCCGGGTCCTGAAACAGGGGGACGTCCTCGCGGAAGACATTCCGCTCCACGGGAGGCGGCGGCTTCATCAGGTTCTGGGTGAGCCAGCCCAATCCCTGACGCTGGAGGGCGGAGCGGTGCCAGATCCACGCCTGCACGTGGACGGGCTGCGCGCCAACGCTCATCTTCGGGCCCGCCGTGGTCATCCCCATGTTGACCGCCTTGCAGCCGTGCTCGATGGCGTAGCGGACGACCTCGTACAGCAGACGGAAGTACACGCCCTCCTCCAGGGCAGCCTCGCGGGAGAAGCCGGTGCAGGAGAAGCGGAGCATGGGACCGTCGAGGAACAGCAGGCCGAACCCGGCGATGCTGTCATCGGGCCGGCGGAGCAACATCACCTTCGCCTCGGGCAGGTCGCTGGTGGAGGCGAAGAAGCCTTCGGTGAGCACCAGCCGCCGGTACTGGGTGGCGCGGTCGTAGAGGGTCCGCCACAGCGTCGTCAGCTCCGGAGCCAGTGACGCGAACTGCTCCAGGACCTCCACGCGAAGCGAAGCCGTCTCCTTCATGCACCCCGCCAGCCGCGCGCGGTAGCGGGCGCGCATGTGGGCCTTGTAGTCATTGAACGAGGCGAACGGCACCGGCACGACGAACGCAGCGGGGAGCGGCGAGGGCACGAAGCCCCCCTGGCGGAGCACCTCCACGGCGCCGGGCGCGGCGGCCGTCTCGATGTCCCGGATGACGACCAGCGACGCGCGTTGACGCTCCGCCTCCGCTTGCGCCCAGCGCGCCACGGTCGTGATGGCCTCGGCGCTCGTCAGGGAGGAGCGCACCGGGAACCCCACCCCGGCGGGGTTGCCCACTTCGATGACGCCGTACTTCAGGAAGCGGGGGGCGGCGCCTCGCACCAGGTGGACGGCCTGCTGGAGCCGTGGATTGCCCAGGTCCGCCCCGTCGATGGTGTTGCGATAGGTGGCGGCGACGCCCACCGGCTGCCCGCGCCCGTCCTGCAAGAGGATGGGCACCTGATGGAAGCCTTCTATCTGGATGTGCTGGGCGCACTTCAGGAAGCGCTGGCTGAGATTGAAGTGGCCGTCCGGCACCCAGCAATCCCAATCACGCCCGCCGCCGTCCTGCCAGAACGACTCACCGGCCTCTCGGACCGTCACACCGTCAGAGCCATGCTCCACGGATGAAAGCCTCTCGGCACTGCTACCGCGCATGTCATTCCTCCGCGGACATTGGAGGCGGAACAGTGCCCTGGCGCCCCGTGGCGCGGGAAGGCTCCGGCGGGTTGCGAAAGGGCTGTCACGAAAACCAACCGTGATATCGCGCGCATGTCAGGGGCGCCCCGCAGGATGGGCGTCCCCCATGTCTCATTCATCCCAGCCCGTCTCGTCCCGGGAGCGCGTCGCCCTGGTGGATGCCCTGCGCGGCTTCGCGCTGTGTGGCGTCTTCGTCTCCAACGCCTTTCTCTGGTTCGGGGGCCGCAACCTGCTCCCGCCCGAGCAACTCCAGGCCCTGGGTTCGCCGCTCCCGGAGTTGGTGACAGGCGCCCTCTTCCTCTTCTTCGTGGCGCACAAGTTCCTCAACCTCTTCGGCTTCCTCTTCGGGCTGGGCTTTTCCCTCCAGTTGTCGCGAGCGGAGGCCCGAGGCGCCTCGCACGTCCCCGTCCACCTGCGGCGGATGGGGGTGCTGCTGTGCTTCGGTGCGGTGCACCTGCTGGGGCTCTGGATGGGAGACATCCTCCACCTGTACGCGCTGGCGGGAGTCCTGCTGCTGTTCTTCGCCGGGAGGTCGGACCGGACGCTGGGGTGCTGGGCCGGGCTGTCGCTGGGGGTGATGCCCTTCCTCGTGCTCGCGCTCCAGCTCTGGGGACCGGGGGCCGGGGCGGAGGTCGCGAAGGCCCACGAGACGGCGCTGCGGGCGGAGCTGCTCGCGGCGCTCTCCAGCGACTCGTTCTGGACGGCGCAGGCGGGAAACGCCCGCTACGTCTGGGAGACGTGGTTCAGCACCACCCGGGTGCCCCTCTGGCTCGCGCTCATCCTCGGGCGCTTCTTGCTGGGGCTTCTGGCAGGGCGTCACCGGTTGTTGCAGGACGTGGAGCGCCACCGTCCCCTGCTCCGCCGGATGGCGTGGTGGGGCCTGGGCCTGGGAGGCCTGCTCAACGCCGGAGGCCTGCTGGCGTTCCAGTGGAGAGCCCAGGGGCTCGATCCCGCGAACCACGCCGGCCTGTTCCTCCTGATGGCGCTCCAGGAGCTGGGCTATGTGCTGCTGGGCGCCGCGTACCTCGCGGGCTTCACGCTCCTCTTCCAGCGCGAGCGCTGGCGCCGGGTGCTGACGGTGCTCGCTCCCGTGGGCCGCATGGCGCTGACGAACTACCTGATGCAGACGGTGCTGAGCCTGTGCCTCTACAACGGCTGGGGCCTGGGGCTCATCGGCCGCCTGCCGCCGTCACAGTGTGTCGCCATCGCGCTGGGCGTCTTCGGCGTGCAGGTGCTGCTGAGCCACGCATGGTTGAAACACTTCCGCTTCGGCCCCGCGGAGTGGCTGTGGCGCTCACTCACCTACGGCAGGCTTCAGCCCCTGCGCTGATGCCAACGGATGAACGGTCGCACGCCCGTGGCAGCGCGGCGGGTGACAGGCCTTCGCACCACAGCCTGGTTGTTTCGCGGACTGGCGGGAGCCACTCCCACGGCACAGCTTTGATGCGGCCATGGACGTCCCCGCCTCACTGCTCGACTTCTCGCTGGTCCAGGGCACCCTGCCGGGTCGGAGGAGCCGCCGCCGCGCCCGTCCCCACCGGGCATCGCGGTCCGTGCGCATCCTCGTCCTGACGCTGGTGAGCTGGCTCCCGCTCCTCGCCTTGTCTCTCTGGGATGGAGGGCCCGAGCAGACACGCGCCTTCCTGCGCGACGTGGCGACGCAGGTCGCCTTCCTGGTGTCCCTGCCGCTGCTCGTCGCGTCGGAGCCCTATATCGACGAGCGCCTCTCGGCGGCCGTGCGCCAGTTCGTCGTCGCGGAGCTGGTCGAGCCGAAGGACCTGCCCACCTTCGAGCGGATCGCCAACAACGTGGTGCGGCTGCGGCGGAGCGTCGTCATCGAGGCCGGGCTGCTGGCCGTCTCCATCGCCGTGTCCTTCCTGGACGTGCCCCGCCTGACGAGCCGTCCCGCCTGGCTCCATGCCCAGCCCCAGGGCCCGCTCACCCTGGCCGGCTGGTGGTACCTCGCGGTGAGCATGCCGCTCCTCCGGTTCCTGCTCTTTCGTTGGCTGTGGCGGGGAGTCCTGTGGGCGAGGTTCTTGTTCAAGGTCTCCCGGCTGCCGCTCGCCCTGGTGCCCACCCATCCGGATGCGGCGGGCGGCCTGGGCTTCCTCGGGACGGTCCAGGCCAGCTTCTCCCTCATCGTCCTCGCGTTGGCCGCCACGCTCACCACGCACCGCCTGTCGCACGCCCCCACCAATGACATCTCCGACTACGCCCTTCACCTGTTCGCCTTCGCGCTCCTCTGCCTGGTCGTGGTCTTCGCCCCGCTGCTGTCCTTCTTCCGTGTGCTGCTGAGGGCGAAGCGAAGGGGGGACCATGACTACTCGGCCGTGGCGGCCTGGCACTCGCAGCGCTTCGAGCAGCGGTGGTTCCACCAGAAGATGCCGGAGGGGCTGGACCCGCTGAGCGCGGAGGACTTCTCCTCGCTCACGGACCTGGGCACGTCCTTCAACGCCGCGCGCCGCATGCGCTGGTTCCCGGTGGACCTCCGGGCGGCGGTGGCCGTCGTCGCCGCGGCCATGGCGCCCATGGTGCCCCTGCTCGTCGCCGACCGGCGCTTCCTCGAGGTGCTGCTGGAGCTGGGCAAGAGCCTGCACTGACGCCGCCCCGTCAGCGGGGCAGCGGGCGCGGAGGGGCCTCCTCCCGGATGATCAGCAGCCCATCCAGGACCGTCTCCCAGGAGGCCTTCATCCACACGGTGTAGTTCAGGGGACGGGCCACCCGGGGCCCGAGCTCACGGAGCTGGCGCCCATCCAGGTACCGGGTGTCCCCAGCGTGGTCCAGGAACGCCTGGCCCTCCAGCGAATCGGGCGTCGCGGGCGCGAGGACATGCGTGAGGGGGCTGGCGCCGGTGGAGTAGCTGCCGGAGCTCGCGGAGACCCCCAGCACGAAGGCCTGCTCCCCGAACCGCTCCCGCACATAGGACCCGAACGGAATCCGCTGCCGGTCGTCCGTGTCCAGGCCCCTCATGTCCTTCGCGGCGTGAAGGGTGGCGGTCCAGACGATGGCCTTCCGGGGCCGCGGCGACTGGGACAGCAGCCACTCCAGGTTCATGAACAGGGAGCGTTCACGCGCGTTGTGCTCGTTCCAGTCGAGGAGCCCGTTGGGCTGCGCCTGCGCCCGGACCTGCGCGGCGGCCGCGCGGGTGAAGTTCCGCACCAGGTTGCGGGCCATCTGCAACTGCACCGGCGTCGCGGGCGCTCCGGGCCTGGAGAGCGCAGACTCCACCCCCTGCGCGCAGCCCAGGAGGACCTTCGCGGTCTCCGCCGTGTACGGGTGGGCTTCGTCATACCGCCAGGCCAGGTACCGCTCGAGCTCCCCTCCGCACTCCGCCTGCCTCGGGTCGTTGAACAACGGGATGAGCTCACCCACCAGCGCCTTCGTCGCCCAGGTGCCCCGGTTGAGCTGATCGTCGGTCCCACCCACCATCAGGGTCCCCGCGCGGAGCCGCCCGGCCAGGAAGGGAATCAGGGGCGCCATCTCCTCGCTGGCCCACATCCCGCCAATGGCTGTCGCGAGCATGTCGTCGCTGACGGGCTGGCCCGCCTCCAGCAGCGCCTGGAGGTGGAGGAAGTCATAGGTGCCGGTCTCGATGAAGAAGGCGTCGTACTGGCACTCCTCCACCAGCCGGCGCGTCAGCGCCACCTTGAAGGCCGTGGTCCGGGAGTGGCCATGGTGGGACTCCTCCCCCAGCAGCGCCATCCGCTTGTCGCAAAGCTCCCGGACGATCCGGTCGGCGTCGGAGACCCGCGGGGCCTCGCCCCTGGGGGCCGAGGCACAGCTCGCAAGCAAAGGAAGCAGGAGCAGCAGGTATCTCATTCGCGACCCTTCCCTCCGCTGGCCATCCACCGGAGTGGCTTCAGAGCAGACACTTCAGGGTCGAGGGATCGCACTCGTAGCCGGAGTTGCAATACTTCAACTCGCAACACGGCTGCTTCCAGGCGCCGCAGCCCGGCTTGTTCTGGACGGAGACGTCATCCGAGACCGCCTCCGCCGCGGGCGCCTGGACATCGGCGGAGCCGTCCTCCGTCTCCGCTCCACCACAGGCCAACGCCAGGGACAGGCCCATCACGACGAAAGCACTCTTCACGACACGCATCGGCATCGGGAGCTCCTCTCGGTGAGTACCGCGCCTGCCTGCATATCGAAGGCATGCAATCCATTGCAATTCACCAAAACATCAAGTCGCAATGGGATTGAAGCCTGGGTGTAGAGCTTCACGTCGCCGTGAAGCCCTCTCCCGGCGGCTCAGCGCTCCGCGAAGGCCTTCTCGGTGACGTAGTGCCCGGCCTCTCCGGGGGTGCCCTCCCGGAAGCCGCGCTCCTCCAGCATGGTCGTGAGGTCCGAGAGCATGCCGGGGCTGCCACAGAGCATCACGCGGTCGACCTCCGGGTTCAGCGGCGGCAGACCCACGTCCTTGAACAGCTTCTCGCTCTGGATGAGGTCGGTGATGCGGCCCGTGTTGCGGAAGTCCTCGCGCGTGACGCTCGGGTAGTACGTGAGCTTCTGCTTCACCAGCTCCCCGAAGAACTCGTTGTGGGGCAGCTCGTGGAGGAACAGGTCGTGGTAGGCCAGCTCCTCGGCGCGGCGGCAGGTGTGCGTGAGGATGACGCGGTCGAACTGCTCGTACGTCTCCGGGTCCTTCACCAGGCTGAGGAAGGGGGCCAGGCCCGTGCCGGTGCTCAGCATGTAGAGGTTCTTGCCGGGCAGCAGGTGCTTGAGCACGAGCGTGCCGGTCGCCTTCTTGCTGACGAGGATGCTGTCGCCCTCTTTCAGGTGCTGCAGCCGCGAGGTCAGCGGCCCGCCGGGCACCTTGATGCTCAGGAACTCGAGGTGGTCGTCATAGTGGGCGCTCACCATGCTGTACGCGCGCAGCAGCGGGCGGGCCTCGACCTCCAGGCCGATCATCGTGAACTGGCCGCTGGCGAAGCGGAACCCCGGGTCCCGCGTGGTGACGAAGCTGAAGAGGGTGTCAGTCCAGTGGTGCACGCGCAGCACGGACTCCTTCATGAGACTGCTCACGGTTGTTGCTCCAGAAGAGGGCCGGCGGCGTCCAGGAACGGCCGAACGCGCCAGTTAACGGGCCATGTTGTGCGACAGATTCCCCCCTCCCTACCAGAGGAAGAAGCCCGGCGGGCAGCCTTGCGCTTATCGGCGGGTTCAGGTCTCCAGCAGCTCCGCCGGCCGGAGCTGCCCTCCCCCGCCCCCAGGACACCCCAGGCCGCCGGGCGGTCAGGCCTGGGCGGGCACCGCCCGTGACAGCGCCTGGCGCACCGCCGCGCGCACGGGCGCGGGCACCGCGTCACCGGGGATGCGGCGGCACAGGGACACCGTGCGCTTGAGCGAGTCGCACGCCCCGGTGCAGCGCGGGCAGCGCGACAGGTGGTCCTCCAGGCGCACGCACGTGGCCTGGTCCACCTCCTGCGCGGCGAACTCCGTCAGCTCCTGCGCCAGCTCCGGACACCCCTGCGCCTGCCCCTGGGCGCCCTCCCCCAGGAGGGTGGAGAGGTGCTCGCGCATTTGGACCCGCGCGCGGTGCAGCCGGCTCTTGAGCGCCCGCACCTCGATGCCCACCACCTGGGCGGCCTCCTCGGCCGACAGCCCCTCCACGTCCCGGAGGATGAGGGCCTCCCGGTACGCCTCCGGCAGCGCGACGATGGCCGCCTGGAGCACCTCCCCCATCTGCCGCGCATGGGAGACCATGTCCGGCGTCGCCTCCTCCGCGGCGACGTGGGTCGCGGCGGGCGAGTCGAGCGGCTGGAAGTCCTCGGGCGCCCCGACGCGCCGGCGGCGCAGGCGGAGGCAGTGCGTGCGGGCCACCTGGTACAGCCAGGTGGAGAGCTCCGCGTCGCCCCGGAACGCGTGCATGCCCCGGAAGGCCGCGAACAGCGTCTCCTGGAGCACCTCCTTCGCGTCCTCCTCCGAGCCGCACATGCGCAGGCCGAAGCGGTACACCTGCTTCTCGTGGCGGACGAGGAGCTCGTCCAGCGCCTTGTCGTCACCAGCGCGCGCGGCCTCCAGCAACTGCACATCGGTTCGCGTCGACATCCGCCCGTCACCTCCTGCTGGCTCAGCGCCGCCTCCATGCCGGAGGAGCGCCCGGTCGCCAGGATGCCTTCCCAGACGTCTTCCTGGGAAGACATAGCAGCGGCCCGTGGCCAGCGCCGGAGAGACGGGCTTCTCGGTCCGGTGCCGGCCGCTACGCGCGCCCGCGGAGCATGAAATCCCAGTACAGGCGCGGCAACCCGTACTTCTTGAGCAGCCACATGTCGCGGCGCTCCACGAAGGTGTTGATGAACGGGATGCTCGGCGCGGGCTTGCCGTCGTAGTCGAACTCGGCGAGCAGCATCTTCCCGTAGCCGGTCACCAGGGGGCAGGAGGCGTAGCCGTCGTACCGGGCGGTGAGGGGCTTCCCCGCCATCACCGCGAGCAGGTTCTCCACCAGCACCGGCGCCTCCGCCCGGATGGCCGCCCCCGTGCGGGACGTGGGCAGGTCGCTCGCGTCACCGATGGCGAAGACGTTCGGATGGTCCGGGTGCTGGAGCGTGTGCTTGTCGGCCTTGAGCCACCCCGCGTTCGGGCCGTCCTTGTGGGCGAGCGGGCTCGCCTTGATGAAGTCGGGCGCGCTCTGCGGCGGCGTGACGTGCAGCATGTCGTAGCCCAGCGTCACCCGCTCCTCGCCGCCCTCCCGCTTCACCGCGAAGACCGCCTCCCGCTGGTCGGGGCGCACCTCGACCAGGTTGTGGCAGAAGTGCGTCTCGATGTCGTAGCGCTTCACCACGCCCTCGAGCACGTCCGCGAACGGCTTCACCCCGAAGATGGCCTTGCCCCCCGAGCCGAACACGACGCGCGACTTCCCGGCGAGCCCGCTGCGGCGCAGGTGGTCCGCCACCAGGTACATGATCTTCTGCGGCGCCCCCGCGCACTTCACCGGCGTGGCCGGGTGCGTGAACAGCGCCGTCCCGCCCTGGAACGCACGCACCATCTCCCACGTCTTCGGCGCGAGCTTGAAGTCGTAGTTGCTGGAAACGAAGGGCGTCTCCAGCGCCTCGCGCAGGCCCTTCACCTTGTCCCAGTCCAGTTGGATGCCCGGGGCGACCACCAGGAAGTCATAGGACAGACACAGCCCGCCCCGCGTGCGCACCTCCTGCCGCACCGGATCCACCTCCTCCGCACGGTCCTGGATCCACTGCGTCCCCTTCGGGATGTAGTCGGCCTCCGGCCGCACGGTGCTCGCGATGTCCGCGGCGCCGCCGCCCACCAGCGTCCACAGCGGCTGGTAGTAGTGGTGGGCCGAGGGCTCGATGATCGCGACGCCCTGCACGCCCTTGCGCTTCAGCCGCGCGGCGACGGTGAGCCCCGCCGTGCCTCCGCCGATGATGAGCACCCGGTGCCGCTCGGACGCGCGAGCGGGCGTGGCGGAGGGCGGCTGGCCCTGGAGCTGCTCCTGGGGATGGGACACGTTCATTCTCCATGCAAGGGGTCCGCAAGGTATGAGCCAGGGCAGGACGAAAAGGATTCACCCCCGGCGCTACGGAGTGGGCGTCGCGCCCAGGCCCGGACTCCTCCCCGCGGTCGCACCGCGCCGCGTTTGCAGCACCTGGGCCAGGTACATGCCGGCGAACATGGCGGGCACGAAGACGAGCACCCCCGAGGCGCCGCTGGCCAGCGAGGTGAGCGCCGGACCGGGGCAGTAGCCGCCCAGCCCCCAGCCCACGCCGAAGAGGGCCGAACCCACGAGCAGCTTCCGGTCCAGCTTGCTGACGGAGAAGGTGGGGAACTTCGCGGCGAACAGGGGCCGCTCGCGCTTGTGGATGAGGGGCCGCAGCGCCGCGTGCACGGCGACGGCGCCGCCCATCACGAACGCGAGCCGGAAGTCCCAGGCGCCCGCGATGTCGAGGAAGCCGAGGACGTTGGCCGGATCCGTCATGCCGCCGAGGCCCAGGCCAAGGGCGAAGAGGAGGCCGCTGAGGAATGCACTGAGGTTGGGACGCATGGGAGGGCTTTCTTTAGAGGACGTGACGGACCAGGAAGACGGTGAGGATGCCGGTGGCCATGAAGGTGAGCGTGGCCGCGATGGAGCGGGCCGAGCCGCGGCTGACGCCGCAGACGCCGTGCCCGCTGGTGCAGCCGTTGCCCAGCCGCGAGCCGAACCCGACCAACAGTCCGGCCACCCCCAGCAGCAGGGCACCGCCCGTGCCCAGGGACGCGGGGGCCGGGAACGAGCCGGGGCGCACCACCACCAGCAGCAGGCCGCCGGTGAGCAGGCCGGCGAGGAAGAGCACGCGCCAGGCGATGTCGCCGCGCACGGGGGCCAGCAGCGAGCCCACCACGCCGCTGATGCCAGCCACCCGGCCGTTGGCCAGCAGGAGGAGGGAGGCGCTCAACCCGATGAGCGCCCCGCCGAGGAGAGGAAGGGGGATGGAGGAAGTCATGTCCCGTGAGAGCCAGGGGCCGGTGAAGAGGATTCAGCCCGGGATCCTGCCGGGGGAGGTCCGCTCAAAGCGAGGGGGCACGCCCCCGCGCGCCCGGCCGCCCCGCCCGGCCTCCGCGCGCCGCATCCTGAACGGGGAAGGCCTGAATCCTTTTTCCCGTCCCCCGGCTCTCATGGACAGGAGGCGACGACATGATTTTCCGCCAGCTTTTCGACCCAGAGTCCTCGACGTACACCTATCTCCTCGGCGACGAAGCAACCCGCCAGGCCGTCCTCATCGACCCGGTGCTCGAGCAGGTCGACCGGGACCTGAAGCTGGTGGGCGAGCTGGGGCTTACCCTCACCCACGTCTTCGACACCCACGTGCACGCGGACCACGTCACCGCGTCCGGCGTGCTGCGCGAGCGCACGCAGGCCACGGTGGTGGGGGGTGTGGGAGGCGCGGCCTGCGCCAACGTCCAGGCACGGCACGGGGACGAGGTGCGCGTCGGGCAGCTCGTCTTCAAGGTGCTCGCCACCCCGGGCCACACGGACGACAGCCTCAGCTATCTGCTGGGGGACCGCGTCTTCACCGGGGACGCGCTGCTCGTCCGCGGCAACGGCCGCACCGACTTCCAGAATGGAAACGCGAGCCAGCTCTACGACAGCCTCACGCGCGTCCTCTTCAGCCTGCCGGACGACACGCTCGTCTATCCCGCGCACGACTACCACGGGCACATGGCGACGAGCATCGGGGAGGAGAAGCGGCACAATCCGCGCGTGGCCGGCAAGAGCCGGGAGGAGTTCATCCACATCATGGAGAACCTCCACCTGCCCAAGCCCAAGAAGATCGACATCGCCGTCCCCGCCAACCGCGCCTGTGGCCACACGGCGCCCGCACCGCAGGGAGCCTGACATGACCGCCCTCCCCTACCAGGACCTCCCCCCTTCACGGTTGGACACGCTCGGCCCGGAGGTGCGCCGCATCGACGTGCGCGAGCCGGATGAGTACACCGGCCCGCTGGGCCACCTGCCCGGAGCGGAGCTCGTCCCGCTGGGCACGCTGGAGGCGGCGTCCGCGTCGTGGCCGCGTGAACAACCGCTGCTGCTCATCTGCCGTTCGGGCAACCGCTCCGCGAAGGCGGCGCAGGCGCTGGCCCGCGGCGGCTTCCAACACCTCTACAACCTGGCGGGCGGAATGCTCGCAGTGCGCGAGACGCTCGCGCCCCAGGGCTGAAAGCGCGCACCGCGCTGGAAACGGATCCCATGCCCATCCTCGGCTTCTCTCTCGCGGCCCTCATCGGCCTGTCGCTCGGCCTGCTCGGCGGCGGCGGCTCCATCATCACCGTCCCCATCCTGGTGTACGTCCTGGGCTTCGGGGCCAAGGAGTCCATCGCCATGGGGCTGGCCGTGGTGGGCGTCACCAGCCTCTTCGGCGCGGCGAGCCACTGGCGCCGGGGCAACGTCCAGCTCCGGTCGGCGCTCGTCTTCGGCGCGGTGGCCATGGCGGGCACCTACGCGGGCGCGCGGCTGTCCGCCTTCGTCTCGGGGACGTTTCAGTTGCTGCTCTTCGCCACGGTGATGCTGGTGGCCGCCTTCTTCATGTTCCGCAACGGCCGCAAGGAGGCGGCCCTCGCGGCGCGCCACCAGACCGCGCCCATCCCGGAGCCCCGCAAGGCGTCCTTCCCCCTGATGGCGGGGGCCGCCCTTGGAGTGGGAGGGCTCACGGGACTGGTGGGAGTGGGCGGCGGCTTCCTCATCGTCCCCGCGCTGGTGTTGCTGGTGGGGCTGCCCATGAAGCAGGCGGTGGGAACGAGCCTGCTCGTCATCGCCCTCAACTCCTTCGTGGGTTTCGCCGGCTACCTGGGCCACGTGGAGGTGCCCTGGCTCTACCTGGGAATCTTCACGGCCATCGCCGTGGCCGGGATCCTCCTGGGCACCTGGGCGTCGCACTACGTCTCGCAAGCGGCGCTCAAGCGGGCCTTCTCCGTCTTCCTCGTCGTGATGGGCGTCTTCATCTTCTTCAAGAACCGGGAAGCGCTGACGAGCCCGGGGAACGCGCACGCGGCCCAGGTCGCACCGCAAGCACGCTGAGCGGCTCCAGGCGCCCACTTCCCAGTGTTTTCAGCGCCTGCCCTGCCTCGAAGGTGAAGAATCCCTTCCGCTGCGCCACCTCCGCCAGAACAGCCTTGGCTTCAGCGGTCCGATAGCGAAGCAAGAATGAAGCAGCCGCGACCCTGACATCGGCCCGCTGATACGTGAACAGGCTCACCAGCGCCTCACGCCCTGCATCACCCTGGGCACGAAGCTCCTTGAACGCTTGGAGGGCGACCGCGCTCGAGAAGAGGTGGCCCGGCTCCGTGAAGCCCTGACCGACGTGCTGCTGGAGGCCGAGGGGCGACACGACATCATCGCTCGAATCGCCACCTCGGCACTCAGCCTCAACCGTCAGTGAGGCTCGTGCGGTCCGGTCACACGCTCGAACGAAACACCCAGGTTCCCGACTGCTTCGAGGGCGTTCTTGACCTTCTCCGAGACAATGAACGCCGTCTTGAACTTCTTCAACCGGAAGACATGGGCGCCTTCGGTCTTCGCGGGGTCGATTCGCAGCCCGTAGATCCAACGGTACTGACCTGCGAACTCAGGGAAGGTGCCTTCGCGGTAGTGCTGCACTTCCTCGCACTGCGCTTCGTCCATGGCATCAACCACCTTGGTTGCGTTGACGACGAAGTATCGTTCGGGCTCTCCCTCTAGCGTCACCGGGAAAAGCTGGACGTCATCTGGAGCCAGTGTCCTGAAGACGTTAGCAATGGCTTCGCTGACGATGGGGGCTTTCTCGATCACGGAGAAGACAAACACCCGCTTGACGCCTGGATGTGAGATTTGGGTCTTGAGAGGACCGGGGTCTGTCAGGACACGACCATCCGCAAACATCCACGGCTCATCAAAGGCCTCGCCAGAGCCTCGTGTCGGCGTATCAATGAGCCACTGGGGCACAGCGCCCATCTCAACCCAATAAAATTGACGCTCCACCTCAATCTCCCCCCTTCACAACAAGACGTCGTAGCGGAGAACCGTGCGTCGTCAGCTCGGCGGAAATTCTTGCTAGCTCTTCCTTCAGATTGGCCTGACAAGCCTCAATTGTCCGGCAGCGGCCGACGGCATCCTGTAGCCGACTCAAGACCTTCTTGTGATACAACTCGGGATGAGGCCCCTCGTGCCCGTTGAGCCGCACCTTGTTCGCGGCATCATCAAGGCTCATCCCCGCCTTCTTGAAGATGCGCTCACACAGCGGCGTCCAAGGGCCGCCTGTGGAAGCCGAAACCAGGTTCTTGTTCGTACAGATGTGATGAACCGGGCCCTCCGAGTCGCCCTGAATACCGCTCGAGTACATCGCGACGGCAGCGGTTGCTCCCGGAGCCAGCGTCACGTTCAGCACTCCAGCCGCGGGCATCGAGATGGACGACACCCCACCATTCAGCGCCGTCCCGAGCTGGAATCCCGCCTCGGCTTGTCCTCTGAACACAGCCTGGGGGAAGCCCGGGAGCCGGGGCCCCTGGGCCGCCATCGCGTTCTTCCCGCCCAGGGCCGCCGTGACGAGCAGCACCAGGACACGCGTGCCGTTTGTACCCAACACCTTTCCGAAACGGTGACCGATGTCCCGCAGCTCGATGACGCTCGTTGCCCTCTCAGCGTCGTCCCACAGCCGCACGAAGCCCCGGCCCATCTCCCAGACCGGCACCACTCCGAGGTAGGCCAGCAGCATTGCCGCGCTGAGCCCCACCTGGCTCAGGGGTGGCGTCGCGAGTCTCGCAAGGACCCGCTCCGCCTCCTCGGAGGAGAAACCCAGCGTGGACGTCGCTGCCCAGAACCAGAACAGCACCAGCACCAGCACCAGCACCAGCACCAGCCATGGCAGCCGCATGCGGAACTCCGGAGCGCGGAAAACGAAAAAGGCCGGCTGCCACGAGGGCAACCGGCCTTTTTCTTCTTGGAGCCGACATCCGGATTTGAACCGGAGACCTACTGATTACGAATCAGTTGCTCTACCAACTGAGCTATGTCGGCGCACCGAAGGCGGCGCGTAAGTACCATCCGCATCCAGACCCGGCAAGGAGTTTTTCCGCGCCCTTTCAAGCGCCCTCCTCCACGCCCGCTTCTATCCCCCAGAAGCCCTGACATTCATGACACAGCGCATCTGTTGGGGTGACACACCGCGTCGGCTAAGCCCGCGACTTTTCTCCCTAATTTGGAGAAATGGCCTGGCGCCAGACTGGTTGAATCCCCGTGGCGCCTGTGCTCATAAGGGCGCCGCTTTCCCCAGTGGCCCCCATCCGGGTGGGCCCTCAAGGAGCACGTTCCATCATGGCCAGCGAAGAGACTTTCATGCGCGCCCCGGCCCCTACGCCCAAGCGCACCATCTACACGGAGGCGATGGAGATCTTCCACTTCGCGGCGGATCTCATCGGCCTGGACAAGCGGGTGCGTCTGGAGCTCGAAGAGCCCGACTACGAGCACATCTTCTACGTCACCGCGAAGCTCAAGGACCGGCTCGTGCCGCTGTCCCAGGACGCGGCGAAGTCCTTCGCCGACCTGTCCGTCACGCAGGTGCGCAACCCCGAAGGCCTGGAGCGCCTGGCCAACGGCAACATCATCCTGAACGGCCGCGCCCTGCTGGGCTCCGACGTCGCCATCCGCCACGGCCACCTGCGCCTGCCGGACGGGCTGGTGTACCAGTTGGTCCCCGGTGAGTCGCAGCGCTTCAAGGCCTACCGCGTCCAGCACAACCAGGCCCGTGGCCCCTACAAGGGCGGCCTGCGCTACCACCGCGAGGTGTCCCTGGACCTCTTCAAGGCGCTCGCCGCGGAGATGACCTGGAAGACCGCCATCGCGGAGGTCCCCTTCGGCGGCGGCAAGGGCGGCATCCAGTTGGATCCCCGCGAGTACGGCCGCGAGGAGATCGAGGCCATCACCCTGCGCTTCATGTACCGGCTCAAGAGCCTCATCGGGCCGAACATCGACATCCCGGCGCCGGACGTGGGCACCAACCCGGAGATCATGGCGCTCCTGTACCGCCAGTTCTCCGACGGTGAGCGCGAGCGCCACAACCTGCGCGGCATCGTCACCGGCAAGGACGTGCGCATCGGCGGGTCGGAAGGCCGCGGCAAGGCCACCGGCCAGGGCGTCGCGTTCTGCATCGAGGACTACTACGCCGACCGCGGCGAGAGCGTGAAGGGCAAGACCTTCGTCATCCAGGGCTTCGGCAACGTGGGCAGCCACGCCGCCATCATCCTGGGGAACATGGGCGCGCGCCTGCTCGCGGTGAACGACGCCGACGGCTCCATCTTCAACGGCGACGGCATCGACGTGAACGCGCTGGCCGCCTACGTGGCGGACCCCAAGAACCTCAAGCGCTCTGTCGTGGGCTTCCCCGGCGCCCAGCGCATCGAGAAGAAGGACCTCTGGGACGTGCAGGCGGACATCCTCGTCCCCGCCGCCCTGGGCGGTGAGATCACCGCGGACGTCGCG
This sequence comes from Corallococcus sp. AS-1-6, assembly GCF_020037015.1. GTDB lineage: Bacteria > Myxococcota > Myxococcia > Myxococcales > Myxococcaceae > Corallococcus. Next base: position 105,066 of record NZ_JAIQDE010000005.1, read on the forward strand.
GAGCGCCTCAAGGTCAAGCTCATCGCGGAGGGCGCCAACGGCCCCACCACCCCGGAGGCCGACCGCGTCCTGCAGAAGCGCGGCATCGAGCTCATCCCGGACATCATCGCCAACGCCGGCGGCGTGACGGTGTCCTACTACGAGTGGATCCAGAACAAGCGCATGGAGCGCTGGAGCGAGGCCGAGGTCGATCAGCGCCTCGAGCGCGCCATGAAGCGCAACTACCGCATCATCCGGGACATCTCGCGCAACCAGCCGCGCAAGACGGAGATGCACGACAGCCGCCCGTACTGCATCGGGAAGACGGTGGACAGCCGCTGCGCCGCGATGATCCTCGCGCTCAAGCGCATCGAGGCCCACTACCTCCTCGAGGGCTTCTCGCAGTAACCGGCGTCACCGGTTCCGCGCGTCGCCCCACCGGGGCACGGTGTCTTCCCGCTTCACCGCGGGAAGGGCCGTGCCCCGTGGTGTTTCAGTGCATCACCCGCTCGCGGTCCACCAGGAGCAGCGGCGCGTCGTCCAGGGTCTCGTAGGCCACGATGCGCAGGCCCACGCCGCGGCTGTTGCCGGGACGCCCGTCCTTGCGCCCGAAGGCCAGCGCCACCTGGTAGCGGACCTCGCACAGGCACGTCATCTCCGTGCCGTCCTCGCCCGCGAACGTCACCTTCAGCTTCTCGCCCAACCCCAGCGAGTCGCGCACCTCGATGAACATGCCCCGCGCGCTGATGTTGCGGCCAATGCCCCGCATCATCCCGTCCTGGGTGGACAGGTACACGGTGAAGATCTTGTCGAAGCGCAGGTGGGAGCGGCGTTCCTGGGGCTGCGTGTTCATGCGGGGAGGGCTCCGAAACAGGTGGGGACAGGGGCAAACTACACGGTAGCCAGATGTAGGCAAATAATCACCTACATCCACCCTGACGCACCGTGACGCACCATGTTCCGGTTCACGGGAAAGCGCTGCCCCCGGCGCGGCCATCGGTGGCAGCATCGCCGGGCTGTCCCCCCTCTTTTTCCGGAGTTGCCCGCCGTGAATCGCATCCTGGCCGCCGCCTTTGCCCTCCTTGTGCCCACGCTCGCCCTGGCCGACGTGGACTCGCGCTTCGCGAAGCTGCGCGACGAGTCCGAGCCCCTGGGCGGACTGGGCGCCTTCCTGGAGAAGTACGTGGGCGAGTGTGACGGGGCGCTCGTGGATCCCCAGTGCAAGCAGCAGGCGGAGGCCTTCCGCAAGAAGTACACGGGCAAGCGCCTGTACATGATCATCACCGAGGACGACGCGGGCATGCTGTCCCCGGGCGACTTCAACCCCGGCACCAACGAGTACACCATCAACATCACGCCCTTCTTCTCGGGCGGGAAGTACGGGCTGTCCCACGGCGCGCCGAAGAAGACGGACGCGCAGGGCAACCCGGTGATGAACTACCTCACGGTGAGCGGCACGGCGCCGGACATGTGGAACGGCGGCACGTTCAACCGCATGTTCATGGCGCGGGGCGTGCGCGCGCAGGTCGTCTTCACCCCGCAGTCGGTGTGGACGCTGCCCAAGAAGGGCGGCGGGAAGACCTACGGCGTCAACGCCCGCATCGAAGCCGTCCTCGTCACCGAGGGCCGCACCGGCAACCAGTTGGGGCTGTGGCTCAACGGCAAGGACGCGGGCGGGAGGTAGCCCCCCCGCCGTCGCTCAGCGGGCGATGGCGATGTACTGGAGCGCGTCGCCCCGCTGGACGCGCAGCAGGATGCTGGCCCCGGCGCTGCCCCGCTCCAGGGCGGCCTTCACCGCGGCGGTGTCCTTCACGCGGCGGCGGTTCACCTCCATGACGACGTCACCCGCGCGCAGTCCGGCCTGCTCCGCCGGGCTGCGCGGCACCACGCCGGACACGAGCGCGCCCAGGAAGGCCTCGTAGCCCAGGGGCGCGGCCACCTCCGGCGTCAAGTCGCGCAGCACCAGCCCCAGGTCGTTCGCGCTGCTGCCGCCCCGGTGGGAGAGCCCCTCCGTGGCCTCCTGCGCGGGCCGGGCGACGAGCCGCACCGCCACCTCCTGGGTGCCGCCGTCGCGCAGCAGCGTCAGCTTCGCCTCCGTGCCCGGGGCCAGCAGCGCCACCTTGCGCAGGAGCTGGAGGTAGCTGCCAATGGGCCGGCCGTTCACCGCCACCAGCCGGTCCCCGGGGCGGATGTGGGCCTGGGCGGCGGGGCTGCCCCGGTAGACGTCCTTCACCACCGGCGCCGTGGCGGTGGCGTCCGCGCCGTCCTCGTTGATGACGACGCCCAGCCAGCCGCGCTCCAGCTTCCCGTTCTCCCGCAGGTTGGGCAGCAGGTCCTTCACCAGGTTGATGGGCACCGCGAAGCCAATGCCCTGCCCCTCGCTGATGATGGCGGTGTTCACGCCAATCACCTCGCCCTTCATGTTGAAGAGCGGGCCGCCGGAGTTGCCGGGGTTGATGAGCGCGTCCGTCTGGATGAAGTCGTCGAACTGGCCCACGCCCAGCACGCGCTCCTTCGCGGAGATCATCCCGTGCGCCACCGAGTGGTCCAGGCCGAACGGGTTGCCGATGGCCACCACCCAGTCCCCCACCTCCAGCGCGTCCGAGTCCCCCAGGTACACCGCGGGCAGCGTCCCCAGCCCCGCGCCGTTCAGCCGCAGGAGCGCCACGTCCGTGGACGCGTCGCGGCCCACCACCTCCGCGGGGAACTCGCGGCCGTCCGCCAGCCGCACGGACACCTGCTGCACCGGCACCTCGCGGGGGCCGTCCTTGCCCGGCGTGACGCCGGAGCCGGCGGGGTATACCGACGGGCCCTGCGCGTTGGCCACCACGTGGTTGTTGGTGACGACGAGCCCGTCGGGCGTCAGCACGAAGCCGGAGCCGGTGGAGCGCTTCACCGCGCCCGCCACCGCCCCGGGCCCCACCGTGGTGATGTTCACCACGCCCGCCTCCACCGCGCGGATCAGCGGCGCCAGCGACGTGGGGGGCGTGAAGCGGGGCAGGCCCGCGTAGCCGGCGGGGCGCTCGCGCCACAGCGAGGCCGCGCCCGCGGGGGCCGGGGCGTCCACCGTCGCGGGCGGAGGGGACGCGAACCAGGCCAGGTGCTCGCGCACGCGGGCCTGGAGCCAGGGCTTGAGCGGATCCTCGGCGGCCCCCGCCACCGGGGCGAGCGCCACCACGAGAAGGACGCTGAACAGTCGGACGGACACGGAGCGGCAGCTTACACGGCGGGCCATGGCGTCAGAGCCCAACAGACCGCTGGCCGCTCCCCTTCCCGTCCCGAGGGCACCCCGAAGGCCCCGCGGGCCCTCAGGCCTGGGCCGGGGCCACGTACCGGGCCACCTTCACCCGGGCGGGGCGGATGATGCGGTCCTTCAGGCGGTAGCCCGCGCGGAACTCGGCGACGACCTTCTGGTCGTCCGCCGGGATGGGCGTCACCTCCATGTCCGCCGCCTCGGCCACGTTCGGATCGTAGGGGCGCCCCACCACCTGGATGCGCTCGATGCCGGTGGCCTGGGCCTTGGAGAGCAGGCTGTCGCGGATCATCCGCACGCCCTGCACCACGGGGGACGTGTCCTGCTGGCTGGCGTTCAGCACCAGGTCCAGCTCGTCGATGGCCTCCAGCAGCGTGCGGGCCACGTTGCCGCGCTCCACGTCGAGCATGCGCTCGCGCTCGCGGGTGATGCGCTGCTTGAACTCCTCGCGGTCCTTGGTGAGGTCCTGGAGCCCCCGGGCCAGCTCGTTCACCCGGCGGCGCGCCGCATCAAGCTCGGCCTGGAGCCGGGCGACTTCGCCGTCCTCCACGGGCTCGGCCTGCGTGTCGGAGCCCGCGGCCTCCGCCTGCGTCTCGGCGGGGGCCTGCGTCTCCGGGGTCTCGTCGCTGCGGGGATTGCCGTCCATTGTCGAACCTGCGCCAGGGGTTGGGAGAAACGAACCTCGATGAGCGGCGCGAACGTAACCGCGAGGACGGTCCTGTCAACGCGCCTAGTGGTTGGACGGGGCCTGGGGCGGCGCTTCCGCCATGAAGCCGTGATCCACCTGCCCGGTCACCTCGTCGATGATTTCCACCTGCGCGGCCCGAAGCGAGTAGTAGAGGAGCCACCGCTCGGCGGCCGTCAGCGTCCCCGCGGGCAGCGCCTCCTCGATCTCCTGCACCGTGAGCCGGCCGTCCTTCAGGCCCTTGGCGAACAACGCTTTGCGCGCGACGTAGCTCTTTCCAATCCGGTTCTCCACGGCGACGCCTCCTTGTCGTTGGAAAGTAATTTCGCCCACCGGCCACCGCAGGCTGGCGGTGGATCCGGTGGGCGAAGGGCTGCCCGGAGGGCAGGCAGGCGTGGGCTCAGGAGTCGAGCTTGCCTTCGGCGTGCTGCGTGGGCGGCACCGGCGGCTCGGACTCCGTGCCCCCAACGGGGTGCGCGGAGATGACCGTGCGGGCCTCCGGGTGGAGCAGGCCGCGCTGCGCCTGCACCTTGGGCCCCAGGATGGTGATCATCGCCTCCTCCTCGATGACCTCCGTCGCCAGGAGCCGCGCCGCCAGGGCCTCCACCTTTTCACGGTGGGTGTGGAGGACCTCCCGGGCGCGGTCCAGCGCCTCGGCGACCATCTTGCGGACCTCGTCGTCGATCATCCGCGCCGTCTGCTCGGAGTAGCTGCGCGACTCCGGCATGCCCGCGGACCTGAGGAAGCCCGGCCCCTGCTCACCGCTCAGCGCCACCGGACCCAGCGTGCTCATGCCGTAGTCGCGGACCATCATCTTGGCGATCTCCGTCGCCTGCTTGATGTCGTTGGACGCGCCGGTGGACACCTCGCCGATGAAGATCTCCTCCGCCGCGCGGCCGCCCATCATGCCGGCCATCTTGTCGCGCAGCTCGTCGAAGGACATGAGGTAGCGGTCCTCCAGGGGCAGCGACATGGTGTAGCCCAGCGCCGCCAGGCCGCGCGGGATGATGGACACCTTGGTCACCCGCTCCGCGTAGGGCAGCATCCAGCCCACCACCGCGTGGCCCGCCTCGTGGTGCGCGACGATCTCCTTCTCGCGCTCGTTCATGCGGCGGTTCTTCTTCTCCAGGCCCGCCACCACGCGCTCGATGGCCTCCTCGAAGTCCGCCCGCATCACCGCGTCGCGGTTCTTGCGCGCGGCGAGCAGCGCCGCCTCGTTGACCACGTTGGCCAGGTCCGCGCCGGCGAAGCCCGGGGTGCGGCTGGCGATGACCTTCAGGTCCACGTCCGAGGCCAGCTTCACGCCCTTGGCGTGGATCTCCAGCACCCGCTCGCGGCCGCGCTTGTCCGGGCGGTCCACCAGCACCTGCCGGTCGAAGCGGCCCGGGCGCATCAGCGCGCTGTCCAGGATCTCCGGGCGGTTGGTCGCCGCCAGGATGATGAGGCCCGCGCGGCTGTCGAAGCCGTCCATCTCCGCGAGCAACTGGTTGAGCGTCTGCTCGCGCTCGTCGTGGCCGCCGGCCACGCCCGAGTTGCGGCTCTTGCCGATGGCGTCCAGCTCGTCGATGAAGATGATGCACGGCGCCTTCGCCGTGGCCTGGGCGAAGAGGTCGCGGACGCGGGCGGCGCCCACGCCGACGAACATCTCCACGAACTCCGAACCGGAGAGGTTGAAGAAGGGCACGCCCGCCTCACCCGCCACGGCGCGCGCCAGCAGCGTCTTGCCCGTGCCCGGAGGGCCCACGAGCAGCACGCCCTTGGGGATGCGGCCACCCAGGCGGCGGAACTTCTCCGGCGTCTTGAGGAACTCGACGATTTCGCGGAGCTCGTCCACGGCCTCGTCCACGCCGGCCACGTCCTTGAAGCCCACGCCGGTGTCGGCCTCCGCCTGCACCTTCGCGCGCGTCTTGCCAAAGGACATGACGCTCTGCGGGCCCTGCCCCATGCCGCCGGACATCCGGCGCATCATGAAGCTCCAGAAGAGGATGAGCAGGCCCATCGGGATGAGCCAGATCCACAGCACCTCGCTGAAGCTGGACTGCGGCACGGCCTCGAACTGGATGCCCTTCTGCTCCAGGAGGGGCACCAGGCCCTCGTCACCGGGGACGCGGTAGGCCATCCACGGCAGGGCGCTGGGCTCGCTGCGCAGCGTGCCGCGCTCGCCCGGAGGCGGCTGGGCGTTCTCCTTGAGGAAGCCCTTCACCCACTCGTTTGAAATCTGCACGCGGCTGAACTGGTTGTTCTCCACCGCGTCGCGCAGTTGGCTGTACGACACCCGGCGCACGCCCGCGTCCTGAAACACGTTCCGGAACAGCAGGAACCCCAGGACGAGCAGGAGGATGTAGCCCAGTGGTGAGCCGAACTTGAACCCACCTTTCGTGGGTGTTGGCTTGTCGCTCTTCTTTCCGCGCGGGCCCATCCCCGGCGGCAGGTCCTGTGGCTTCATCGTCGGCACGCTCGCCCTCCCCCTCCCCCGTGCACACGACACCATGTCGTATGACGGTTCCCTCAGCCGGCCAAAGATGGTCACCACCGCCAAGCCGTCAACCGCAGGGCGTGATCGGATGACGACGAACGGGGTCGGGACTGTCCGATCAGCGGCAGTCGAAGCGGACCAGGGGCTCGCCCGCGAACTCACTGCCCAACAGGTAGCCGCGGCCGTCCTGGAGGAACGTCACGGCCTCCGACTGGGCCTGGCTGGCGCCGGGCACCTCCACCACCTGCGCCTGGACGAAGTCCTCCAGCCGCTTCGCGTCCGGGCGGCGCAGCTCCCACACGCGGGTGTACGTGCGCACCAGCAGGCGCTCGCCGGAGGGGTGCAGGGCGGCGGCGGTGGCCAGGCGGTCCACGTCATCCGGCACGCGCAGGGTGCCCAGCTTCCGCGCCCTGCCGGTGGCGCCGGGCTTCAGGCCCTCCACCGCGTACAGGTCGCCCAGGGACGCGCGCGTCTTGGTGAGGATGCCCACCTGCCCGGAGCGGCTGTCGACGATCAGCGACTCGGCGTCATGGGCGCCGTCCTCGTAGACGAAGGGCAGCGCGTCCACCGGGAGCGTGGCGTTGGTGACGGACGTGGGCTCCGGCAGTCGGAACAGGCGAGGCTCCTTGCGCCGCTCGAAGTTGTCGCCGGTGTCCGCCAGGAAGATGCAGGAGTCCTTGTCCCCGGGCGCGCACGGGCCCACGGCGACGTCCTCGATGTCGCGGGGGGCCGCGCCGGTGAGCGTCAGCGTGGCCTTCACCGCGCCCGTCTCGTCCAGGGCGAACAGCTCGAAGGCGTTGTTGGAGTCGTTGTGCCCCCAGAAGATGCCCGGGTGGCGCTGGCTGGCGGCCAGGCCGGACAGCTCCGGGACCTGGCGGGGCACGGCGCCCGTCGGGTGGCCTTCCGTGTAGAGCAGGCAGCCCTCCATCCCCGTGGCGGGCACCTGCCGCAGGCCGGCGTCCGGGGCCTGGGAGGCCGTGGGCGCCGGACGGGAGCTGGAGCAGGCGGCGGACAGCAGGAGGCCCGCGGCGGCGGCGAGGCGGGTGGTGGGGCGCACGGTCAGTGGTCCAGGTCCAGCAGCCGGGCCAGGGTCTTCGCGTCCGCGTCCGGGAAGCGGTACTGGCCCATCTCCTCCAGCGCCACCCAGCGGTGGTCGTGCACGCGCAGGTGGTGGATCTGCGCGTCCGGGTCGCTCAGGCGGCAGCGGAACACGCGGAAGTCGATGTCGTAGGTCGGGTACTCGTGGCGGGTGTGCATGACCTGCTCGAGCACCTCGATGCGGACCCCCATCTCCTCCAGCAGCTCGCGGGCGAGCGCCACCGTGTCCTGCTCGCCCTCCTCCACCCGGCCGCCCGGGAACTCCCACAAGAGGGGCAGCGACGCGGTGGGAGGACGCTGGGTGATGAGGTAGCGACCCATCTCGTTCTGGAGCATCGCGCCGACGACGCGCACGTGACGACGGGTCATTCACTTCTCCTCGATTGGGGTCCCAAAGATGGAAGGCAGGGTGCGGCGGCGTAACACAGCCCCTGTCCGGCGCCAATGCGCAAGGCCCTCCTGGGCAGCAGCGTGCGCACGCCCGGGACGCGCGGCCACCCCACCGGGCCCCGTCCTCCAGGGCGGCCCCGGGAACGCGGAAGGCGGGGGCCCGGAGGGGATGGAGGCGCCTGGAACCGGGGGACGGCGGGCTGTTGGGGACTTCACGTCCCGGGGAGGCGCTCCCTGGCCGGCCCACCGTCCATGAGGGGTGCGTGTGGGATTCAAGTGACGCGCGGGCCGGATGGCGCCATGCTCGGGGGATGACACAGAGTCGGAGAGAGCGGGCCGAAGCGCTTGGCGCCGCGCTGAAGGCAGCGCGGCAGCAGGCGGGGCTCTCCATGGAGGAAGTCGCGGAGCATCTGGAACTGGGCGTGGAAGTCCTGGCCCGCGTCGAGCGAGGGGTGATGGTCCCCACCATCCCCACGCTGAGCCGGCTGTGCGCCCTGATGAAGCTGGACCCGGACAGCCTGCCGGACCTCCCGGAGCTGAGTGATTGACGCGTCTGGCGGGCCCCTGACCGGCCCGCCGGCGCGTCGCCCGCCTCCTTCAGCCCAGCCGCCCCACCAGGTGCGGCTTCCCCTCCTCCGACAGCACCCGGAACGCCACGCCCGCGGGCTCGCGGGCCGTCTGGAACGTCACCCGGGACGGCAGGAACAGCGGCTTCTTGAAGTCGCAGTCCAACTGGAGCGCGTCCGCCTGGGCCGCCTCGCCCAGCTCCGCCACGCAGCGCGCGAGCGTCCACATGCCGTGCGCGATGGCGCGAGGGAAGCCGAAGGGCTTCGCGGTGACGGCCGTGAGGTGGATGGGGTTGAAGTCGCCAGAGGCCCGAGCGTAGCGGCGCCCCGTGTCCGCGGGGATGTTCCAGGGCGCGGGGCGGCTGGACGTAAAGCGCGTGTCCTCCGGCGGCGGGGCCTTGCGCGCGCCGTCCTTGTCCTTCCGGTCCGCGTGGCGGCGCAGCATGGTGCTGACGGCCTGCCAGAGCAGCTCGCCGGTCTCCTGGGCCTCGACGCGCGTCTCGATGTCGAACTCGTGGCCGGCTGGCACCTCGCGCTGGCCGTCGAAGCGGCAGGCCACGGTGAGCGCGGCGGTGTCCGGCAGGCGGCGGTGCTGCTGGATGCGGTTGCGCACGTGCACGGTGCCCAGCACGGAGTACGGAAAGTCGGGCTGGCCCAGCAGTTGGAGGTGCAGCGGCGTGGCCAGCACCTGCGGGTACGTGAGCGGCAGGAAGCCGTCGGCGTCGAAGCCGCACGCGGCGCGGTAGCGCTCCAGCAGCACGGGCGACGCGCGGCAGCCGTGCGCCCGCAGCGTCAGGGCCGGCAGCGTGGCGCGGCCCCGGGACTTCCCGAAGGGAATGGCCGCCCGCAGGAGCGTGGCGGGCATCGCCGGGAGCGAGTGCAGGTCGAGGATGGGAGCGGACATGCGGCGGATTCTCCGACACCCGCTCCCGCCGCGCGCGGGATTTGTGAGGCCGCTCGCGTCAGCTCTTGAGCCCGTGCCGGCGCAGGAGCCGGTACAGGTAGACGCGGTCCATGTCCGCGGCGGCGGCGGCCCGGGACACCTTGCCGCCGTGCAGCTTGAGGAGCGCTTCGACGTAGTCGTGCTCGAAGGCCTCCAGCGCCCGGCGGCGCGACTCCGCGTACGTCAGCGAGGCGTCCACCGCGCGAGGGGCCACGGGACTCGAGGCCTCGGGCGCGGAGGGCGGCAGCGCGCTCTGGAAGACGAGGCAGCGCTCCAGGTGGTTGCGCAGCTCGCGCACGTTGCCGGGCCAGGCGGCGCGCTGGAGCCGCGCGAGGAAGTCCGGCGAGGTGAGCATCGCGAGCTGTTCGGGCGTGGCGCCGAGCCCCGCGAGGATGTGCTCGACAATGAGCGGGATGTCCTCCGTGCGCTCGCGCAGCGACGGGAGCGGGATGCCCACCACCGCGAGGCGGAAGAAGAGGTCCGCGCGGAAGCGGCCGGCTTCGACCTCCGCGCGCAGGTCGCGGTGCGTGGCCGCGATGACGCGCACGTTGACGGCCTGGTACGTGTTGGAGCCCAGGCGGCGGATCTCCCGGTTCTCCAGCACGCGCAGCAGCTTCGGCTGGAGCTCGGCGGGCAGCTCGCCAATCTCGTCCAGGAAGATGGTGCCTCCGTCGGCCTCCTCGAAGGCGCCCACGCGGCGCTGGATGGCGCCGGTGAAGGCGCCCTTCTCATGGCCGAACAGCTCGCTCTCCAGGAGGTTGGCCGGGAGCGCGCCGCAGTCCACGACGAGGAACGGCGCGTTCGCGCGAGCCCCGGCCCGGTGGATGGCGAGCGCCGCGCGGCTCTTGCCCGTGCCCGTCTCCCCCTCCAGCAGCACCGTGGCGTTGCACGCCGCCGCGCACGCCATGCGCTCGAAGCTGGCCCTCGCCGCGGCCGACGTGGCCACCAGCTCTCCGAACGTCGCCTGCTCCCGCGCCGGCTCCGGGAGCGCCTCCGCGGGCTCCGGAGCCACCTGCATCCGGAGAGCGCGCTGCGCCTCATCCAGGCTCAACGGCCCGGGCGTCACCGGCTCGGACCGCGCTTCGTGTCGCGCGGGCGGATGGCCCCCCGTGGATCCGCTCCGCACCCGGGCCCGGGACTGGCGCCACCGGACCCCGTCCACGTAGGTCCCCGGACGTTCATCCTGGGCCCGCGCGCGCGCCCCCTTGTGCTCCGACTTCATCTCGCAGTGGAAACGCGGCACGGCGGACTCCTCGCTCGACAGGTTCATGGAGGAAGCGGTCCCCCCGGGACCGGTGACGGATGGTGAACGGCGCTCAAGGACACGGCGACGACGCGCGCGTGGAGGCATGCCATCCCGTCAGCCGACGGACCTGTGACCCGGGACCCCTCCCGGGCATGTTCCAGCACCCCTCGTCGTCCATTACGCCCGGGGATCTGGATATTCCCGGACATTTTCCGGCGCGGTCAGCGCACGGTGAGGTCCACCACGAAGCCGGCGGCGGCGTCACCCTCGCGGGAGGCGTCGATGACGTCGGGGCGCTCGTCGCCCACCCACAGGCCCAGCACGTCGTACACCAGCCACTGCGCCAGGGACCGGGAGGCCCCCTGCGCGGCGTCGCGCGGCACGCCGGACAGGGCGCCCTGCGCGTCCATCAGGGCCCGGGTCAGCCGGGCCGGCATCACCCACAGCTCCGGGCGCACGAAGGCGGGCACCAGGAAGAGGCAGAACGCGGCCTCCGTGCGCGCGAGCAGCGCGTCCAGGCGCTCACGGCCCAGGCGGAGCGTCGGCAGCCACTGCCCCTCTCCGCGCTGCTCCAGCTTCGCCACCGGCACGCGGACGACGCGGCGCGTGCGCACGAAGCCCTCGCGCTCCACGGACACGACGAAGGCGATCTCGGACGCGGCCTCCGGCGGAGGCTCGGGGTGGCGGTGCACCGTCATGGAGAGCGACAGCGGCGAGGCCACCAGCGAACCCAGCGCCGCCTGCACGTACGCCAGCTCCGAGCGCAGCCCTTCGAGCAGCCTCGCGACCAGCTCCGGCGTCTCCTCGCGGAAGCGCTGGGGATGGTGCTGGGCGGCCTCCGCCTCCACGCGGCCCACCGCGCCCACCAGCACGTCCTCCAGGTCGCGGTCGCGCAGCCAGGTGCGCCCGCCCAGGGGCACCGCGCGCGTCACGTGCAGGTGGCGCAGGGAGGCCGTCAGCGTCGCGGGCTCGGAGGACTCGGGGGGAGGTTCGTGCTTCCCCTGCCCTGCTCCGGCCTGGAGGTAGGACTGGAGTGAGCGGGCGCGGAAGCGGGCCCGGGGGGACGGGTGCTCCAGCATCTTGCGCACCAGGCGCCGGTCCGTGGCGTTGCGGACGAGCGACAGCGTGGCCAGCTCCGCCTCCGACGAGGCCTCGTCCGGCGCGCACCACAGGAGGAACTCGATGGCCGCCTTGCGCAGCACGGGCTTCCTGCCCATGCGCCAGGTCACCTCCTTGCGCCAGGCGACCAGCCCATCCAGGCCGGGCCGCGCGGGCGTGCGGAAGCGCGGCCACATCTCCGCGCACTCCTCCGCCAGCCACACCAGGTGCGTGAAGCCGGGCAATGACTCCAGCTTCGCGCGGGCGCGGGTGCGCCGCTCGAACGCCTCCGGCACGCCCCGCCGCACGGAGGCGCGGAACAGGCGCTCCTCCAACCACAGGAGCGTGAGCGCCAGCGCGGGCTCGGCCTTGCGCATCGTGCCCTGGCAGTGGTCGAGCACGAAGCGCGCGTGGCCCAGGTCGGCGGCGGTCTCGAAGTCGCTCTGCACGAGCGCGCCCAGTGCGCCGCGCAGGCCGTCCACCGGAGGCGCGTCGAAGAGCGTGAGCAGGTCGCAGAGGTTCTCCACCACCGCGGGCGGCCCGCCCACCTCCACGGTGCGCGCCAGCAGGAGCCCCGCGCGCGAGCACCAGTCCGGCTCCTTGCGCCCGTTGGGGTAGCACGCGAGGAAGCCGCGCATGCCGCTCCGTCCGTCCTGCGACGTGGCCAGCGCGAAGAGCCGCTCGCCCAGCACCTCGCTCGCCTCGCGCCACGGGATGCGCGCGACGCGCGTGCGGATGAAGTCGGTGAGCTTGTCGCGGCCACCGTCCCGGGTGTCGGGGAGCAGCGACCGCAGTTGCTCCAGCAGGTCCACGGACTTCGCGCCCGTGCCCATGACGTACTTGAGGTCCACCTCCACCGAGTCCTGGAAGCGCAGCGCGCGGCCGTCGTAGGTGCAGGGCACGTCGCGCACCAGCGTCGACAGCGCCTCCGGGTGGCGCTTGAGGTAGCGCGTCAGCACCGTGGAGACCGTGACGGTGCTCTCCCGGTGGATGCGCTCGGCGCTCTCCGTGTCGCCCGCTTCACGCAGCGCGGTCACCGCCGCGTCCCGCCTCGCCAGCAGTTGCTTCAGGAGCCCCGCACGGGGCTCTTCGTAGGGCCAGAGCAGCTCGCTGAGCGAGGCAAGGAGGAAGAGGAGCTCGGCCGGGGTGCGCTCGCCCGGGGACAGCCGCTCCCACGCGGCGGCCTGGGCGCGCGTGCGCTCCTCCAGCGAAGCACCGCGCACCCAGCGGGCGAAGTCCTCGCGCCACTCCGCGCTCGACGCCACGGCCTCTTGCGGCGCCGTCGCGGCGACGCGCGCATGGAGGGCCTGGAGCGGCTCCGGCCAGGAGGAGGCTTCAACCAACGGCTGCATGGGACCTCGAGAGGCTCACGCGAATCGCACGCGGGTGCAAGCCATGAGCGCCAGGACGCAGGGGCTCGGGGCCCACCGCCCGCGACCTTGCATGGCTCAAGCGCATCGCGCGGCGGTGCCAGCGACACGCGCCGCGAGGCAGCGGCGCCGGGTTCACCGCAGGGAGCATCGACGGCCTCACCCGGGCCTCGGAGCGCTGGCGGGGACCAGGGCCGTGGGCTCGGGGCTGGCGGCCACGGTGATGATCACGGACTTGGACGTGGGCGTGCGGCTCTTCTCCGCGAAGCTGCCCACCGGCACCAGCACGTTCGCTTCCGGGAAGTAGGTGGCCGCGCACTGGCGCGGGATGTTGTACGGCACCACCAGGAACTCGCGCGCCACCCGCGTCTCTCCCTGGAAGTGGCTGGTGAGGTCCACCTTCTGCCCCGCCGTCAGCCCGCGCGCCTTCACGTCCTCCGGGTGCAGGAACACCACGCGCCGCCCCTGGTGGATGCCCCGGTAGCGGTCGTCCAGTCCGTACACGGTGGTGTTGTACTGATCATGCGAGCGCAGCGTCATCATCATGAGCTGCCCGGGCTCCAGCCGGTGGCGAGGCATCTCGTGCACCGTGAAGTGCGCCTTGCCGTCCTTCGTCGTGAAGCGCCCCTCGCGAGGCCCGTTGGGCAGCGCGAACCCGCCGGGCTGGTGCACGCGGCGGTTGAAGTCCTCGAAGCCCGGGATGCAGCGCTGGATCAGCTCGCGCACCCGGTCGTAGTCCTCCACCAGGGACATCCACGGCACCTTCGAGCGCGCCCCCAGCACCGCGTGCGCCAGCCGCGCCACGATGACGGGCTCGCTGAGCAGGTGCTCGGACGCGGGGGCCACGGCGCCGCGCGACGCGTGCACCATCCCCATCGAGTCCTCCACCGTCACGAACTGCCGCCCCGACGCCTGCACGTCGTGCTCGGTCCGCCCCAGGCACGGGAGGATGAGCGCGCGCTGTCCATGCACCAGGTGCGCGCGGTTGAGCTTCGTGGACACGTGCACCGTGAGCCGCGCGCGCCGGAGCGCTTGCGCGGTGAACTCCGTGTCCGGCGTGGCGGACAGGAAGTTGCCGCCCATGGCGAAGAACACCTTCACGCGCCCGTCGTGCAGCGCCTGGAGCGTCCCCACCGTGTCCAGCCCGGTGTGGCGCGGCGGCGCGAAGCCGAACTCCTTCGACAGCGCGTCCATGAACTCGGGCTTCGCGTGCTCCCAGATGCCCATGGTGCGGTCGCCCTGCACGTTGCTGTGACCGCGCACCGGGCACACGCCCGCGCCCTGCTTGCCGATGCTGCCGCGCAGGAGCGTGAGGTTCACGATCTCCTGCACGTTGCCCACCGCGTTCTTGTGCTGCGTGAGCCCCATGGCCCAGCAGAAGATGGTGCGCTCCGAGCGCGCCAGGATGTCCGCGGCCTCTTCAATCTGCTCGCGAGGCACCCCGCTCTCCTCCACCACGTCGTCCCAGGACACCGTGGCCAGGTGCGCCACGTACGCCTCGAAGCCCGTCGTCCTGCCCTCGACGAACGCCCGGTCCACCACCGTGCCCGGGGCCTTCGCCTCGCGGTCCAGCAGCGCCTTGCCCAGCCCCTGGAGGAGCGCCACGTCGCCGTTGATGCGCACCTGGAGGAACAGCTTGTTCAGCGCCGTGCCCGGGCCGAACAGGTGCAGCACCTCCTGCGGGTGCTTGAAGCGGTTGAGCCCCGTCTCCGGCAGCGGGTTGACGCTGACGATCTCACAGCCCCGGCGCGCGGCGGCCTGGAGCGCCGTCAGCATGCGCGGGTGGTTGGTGCCCGGGTTCTGCCCGATGACGAAGATGGCCTGCGCGTGGTCGAAGTCCTCCAGCGTCACCGACCCCTTGCCAATGCCAATCGTCTCCGACAAGCCCGTGCCGCTGGACTCGTGGCACATGTTGGAGCAGTCCGGCAGGTTGTTGGTGCCGAACTGCCGCACGAACAACTGGTAGAGGAACGCGGCCTCGTTGCTCGTGCGGCCGGACGTGTAGAAGGCCGCCTCGTCCGGCGAGCCCAGCGCGTTCAGCTCCTCCGCCACCAGCGCGAAGGCGTCATCCCAGGAGAGGGGCTCGTAGTGCGCCGAGCCCTCGCGCAGCACCATGGGGTGCGTGAGCCGGCCCGCCTTGCCCAGCCACAGGTCGGACTGCTCCGCGAGCCGCGCCACGCTCCACTCGCGGAAGAACTCCGGCGTCACGCGCTCCTGCGTGCCCTCCTCCGCCAGCGCCTTCGCGCCGTTCTCGCAGTACTCCTGCACGGACCGGTGGGAAGGGTCCGGCCACGCGCAGCCCGGACAGTCGAAGCCGTCGTGCTGGTTGACCTTCCAGATGAGCTTGCCGCCGCGCCACGGGCCCGCCTCCCCCAGCACGTGCTTGAACGCGCTCAGCACCGCCGGCACGCCGCCCGCCACCGTCTTCACCGGCCCCACGTCCGGAGCCCGGTTCTCCAACGGAGGCTGGGCCGCCGGCACCGCCAACACGCTCCCCTTCCCGTCCTGTCCCTGATCCATGTCCCACCTCTGCGCGGCGGGACTCTACCGCGCCCGCGTCCTCCCGGCAGGCGGGGGCCCGGGCCGGCGGTCCCGCCATCGCCGGGATGGACGCACGTGAGGACGCCTGAGTCCACGCAACTCCACGGAAAACCACGATTTCAAGCCTCGCGGGGCTCATGCAGCATGGGTTTCACGTGGAGTGCCCCCCGGCGCTCCGCGTCAACCCCCGCAGCAGGAGGCCCCCCCATGAAGGCCTTCCGTTCCGCTGTCGTCGCCGCGCTGTTCCTGTCCCTCCCCGCCCTGGCCGCCCCGGTGGTCCACAGCATCTGGTCCAGCCACGGCCTCTACGTCGCCGACAGCACCGGGCGCTACACGGTGACGAGCTCCAACACCGTCGTCGCCTGGAACCAGTCCACCAACACCGCGTTCGTGAACTTCCACGGGTTCGCGGGCGGCAACGAGTACGACTTCGAGCTGGTGGGCTCGCCCGCGATCGCGACCACCGTCGACGACATCACCGGCGTCTGGAACATCCGCCGCAACGGCGCGTTCATCTGCACCGGCTGCACGGGCACCGCCTACTGGCTGAGCCAGCCCGCGGGCACCGGCAGCTACTTCAAGTTCTACGACTCCACCAACGTGTTCCACTTCAGCGCCTACATCGACGCGCGCAAGGACTACTGACGCACGGCGTCCAGCGTGTCCTGGAGTGACGCTGGCCCTGCACGCAAGCCCCCCGCGGCCCCGGGGGTTCGGTTAGGGTGCCCGCGCTGAGCGCCCCTTCCTGGCGCCCTCTTTCCAGGAGTCTTCCGCATGTCCCGCATCATCCGCGCCTCTCGCGGCACCACCCTCTCCTGCAAGGGCTGGGTGCAGGAGGCCGCGCTCCGGATGCTGATGAACAACCTCGACCCGGAGGTGGCCGAGCAGCCCGGAGACCTGGTCGTCTACGGCGGCACCGGCAAGGCCGCCCGGGACTGGCCCTCGTTCGACCGCATCGTCCAGAGCCTCCAGAGCCTCACGGACGAGGAGACGCTGCTCGTGCAGTCCGGCAAGCCCGTGGGCATCCTGCGCACGCACCCGGACGCGCCGCGCGTGCTCATCGCCAACTCCAACCTCGTGGGCCACTGGGCCAACTGGGAGCACTTCCACGAGCTGGAGAAGAAGGGCCTGATGATGTACGGCCAGATGACGGCCGGCTCGTGGATCTACATCGGCACGCAGGGCATCCTGCAGGGCACCTACGAGACCTTCGCCGCCGCGGGCCGCTTCCACTTCGGCAGCGAGGACCTGGCCGGCCGGCTCATCCTCTCCGGCGGCCTGGGCGGCATGGGCGGCGCGCAGCCCCTGGCCGCGACCATGAACAACGCCGTGTTCCTGGGCGTGGAAATCGATCCGCACCGCGCGCAGCGCCGCGTGGAGACGCGCTACCTGGACGTCGTCGCCAAGGACCTGGACGAGGCGCTGGCGCTGGCGAAGGACGCGCAGCAGAAGCGCGTGGGCCGCTCCATCGCCATCATCGGCAACGCGGCGTCGGTGTTCCGGGAGCTGTACAAGCGCGGCATCAAGCCGGACCTCGTGACGGACCAGACGAGCGCGCATGATCCGCTCAACGGCTACATCCCCACGGACCTGTCGCTGGAGGCCGCCGCGGAGCTGCGCAAGCGCGACCCGGAGGGCTACGTGAAGCGCGCCCGCGAGTCGATGATCATGCACGTGCAGGCCATGAACGACTTCCAGGCCGCCGGCAGCCACGTCTTCGACTACGGCAACAACCTGCGCGGCCAGGCGAAGGTGGGCGGCATGGAGAACGCCTTCGAGTTCCCCGGCTTCGTGCCCGCGTACATCCGCCCGCTGTTCTGCGAGGGCCTGGGGCCCTTCCGCTGGGTGGCGCTGTCCGGAGACCCGGAGGACATCCGCCGCACGGACCGCGCGGTGCGCGAGCTGTTCCCCCAGAAGGCGTCGCTCAACCGCTGGCTGGACATGGCCCAGGAGCGCGTGGCGTTCCAGGGCCTGCCCGCGCGCATCTGCTGGCTGGGCTACGGCGAGCGCGCCAAGGCGGGCCTCGCCTTCAACGAGCTGGTCCGCAAGGGCGAGGTGAAGGCCCCCATCGTGATTGGCCGCGACCACCTGGACTGCGGCAGCGTGGCGTCCCCCAACCGCGAGACGGAGGCCATGAAGGACGGCTCGGACGCGGTGGCGGACTGGCCCATCCTCAACGCGCTGGTGAACGCGGTGAACGGCGCCTCCTGGGTGTCGTTCCACCACGGCGGCGGCGTGGGCATGGGCTACTCGCTGCACGCGGGCCAGGTCATCGTCGCGGACGGCACGCCGGAGGCCGCGCGCCGCATCGAGCGCGTCCTCACGTCCGACCCCGGCATGGGCGTGCTGCGCCACGCGGACGCGGGCTACCCGGAGGCCATCGACGTGGCGAAGGAGCGAGGCGTGCGCATCCCCGGCCTCACCGCCTAGAGTGCGGCGGATGCCACGACGCGTCCGACCCTTCGTGATGACCGCGGTGATGGGGGTGCTCGCGGGCTGCACCCCCACCACCGCCGGGCCCATGGTGATGCGCCTGGGCCCGGGCATGCCCCGGGAGAACTTCTTCCAGCTCGGCCTGCGCGCCGGTCCCCGCCTCAACGCCCCGCAGTTGTCGGAGCGCGGGGAGAACGGCACCTTCCAGGGTGACGCGAAGCCCTTCCAGAATGATCAATGGGGCATCGACCTCGACGGCTCGGTGACGGTGCCCGTGAGCGACCGGCTGTCGTGGCACCTGGGCCTGCAGGGCGAGTTCGTCGGCCTGCCGGTGCCCGGCTACGGCGTGTACTCGGGCGTGTCGTACTACGTCGGCTCGGAGAAGGTGGGCCTGGCGCCGGCCCTCTCCGTGCGCGGCGCGTCCGACTTCGGGCTGGGTGAGCCGAAGAGCACGAACAGCCTGTTCGGCGCGGAGGCCACCTGCGCCTTCACCGTGCAGCCGGAGCCCGGCATGTCGCTGGGGCTGGTGCCGTTCTTCAGCGTGCAGCAGTCGCTGGTGAACCCCGGCTCGCAGGTGACGACGTACTTCTACGGCGCCGTGGTGGCGGCGCAGCTCAAGTTCGGCGAGACGCGCACGAAGCTGGAGCTGTCCGGCGGCTTCGGCCGGGCGCACTCAGGTGACACGAGCTGGAACGCGCCCGTGGTGGGCGCGCGCGGAGGACGCTGAGCATGGAAGCCCTGGACCTGTGGGTGCGCAACACCTCCGAGGTGCTCACCGTGGAGGGCACGCACCGCGAGCCCGCGGAGAAGGCCCTCACCCCCCGCCCGGGCGCGGGCATCGGCGTGAAGGACGGCCGCGTGGCCTACGTGGGCCCGGAGTCCGGCCTGCCGAAGGGAGCGCTCACGGACGCCACGGAGATCCTCGACGCCGAAGGCGGCTTCGTGGGCCCGGGCTTCGTGGATCCGCACACGCACCTGGTGTTCGCGGGCGAGCGCTCCCACGAGTTCGACCTGCGCAACCAGGGCGCCACGTACCTCGAGATCGCCAAGGCGGGCGGAGGCATCGCCAACACGGTGAGCGCCACGCGCGCCGCGAGCGAGGAGGAGCTGGCGAGGCTCGCCCTGCCCCGCATGGAGCGGCTGCTCGCGCAGGGCGTGACGACCGCCGAGGTGAAGAGCGGCTACGGCCTGAACCTGGCGGACGAGCTGAAGATGCTGCGCGCGGTGCGCCGCCTGGGCGCGCTGTCACCGCTGGAGCTGGTGCCCACGCTGCTGTGCGCGCACTCGGTGCCCCCGGAGTACAAGGACCGCCGCGCCGACTACCTGGACCTCTGCATCAACGAAATCCTCCCCGCCGTGGCGCGCGAGGGCCTGGCGCGCTTCTGCGACGTCTTCACCGAGGACAGCGCCTTCACCGTGGAGGAGTCCCGCCGGCTGCTCAACGCGGGCAAGGCGCTGGGCCTCACGCCGCGCCTGCACGCGGATCAGCTCACCGCGTGTGGCGCCTCGGCGCTCGCCGCGGAGGTGGGCGCCGCCAGCGCGGACCACCTGGAGCAGGTGACGGACGAGGGCATCCGCGCGCTCGCCGCCGCCAACGTCACCGCCGTACTCGTGCCCACCTCCACCCTCTTCCTGCGCATGCGCCCCTACGCGCCCGGCCGGAAGCTGCGCGACGCGGGCGTCAACATCGCTTTGGGTTCAAACGTGAATCCCGGCTCCTCCATGACGGAGAACCTGGCGCTGGTGCTGGGGCTCGCCTGCCTGGAGAACGGCCTGTCGGCCGCGGAGGCCTACTGGGCCGCCACCCGAGGGGCCGCGCAATGCTTGGGGTTGCAACGGCAGGGGCGGCTGGCCGTGGGTGACGCGGGCGACCTGGTGGTCTTCTCCTGTCGCAGCTACAGGCATCTGCCTTATCATCTGGGTATCAGTCACGCGCGCGTGGTGGTGAAGAGCGGACGTGTGGTGTTCCACGCGCGAATGAATCACTGCCCCTGAGTGGATGCCGCTGAACAACTGGCATCGGCCGAGGGGGCAGGTGGAACTTCCCTCGTGGGCCGGCCGTTGTAGAGATCATCTGCCACCATGTGCCGATTATTTGGATTCAGGAGTGCTGTTCCCGCCGCTGTCCACACCGCCCTCGTGACGGAGAGGAATTCCCTCCTCATCCAGTCGCGTGAACACAAGGACGGCTGGGGCATCGCCACGTATGGGCCGGAGTCCTCTCCGCTCGTCGCGCATGGTGTGGGCCCCGCGCACAGCGACCCCGACTTCGAGCGCGTGTCGAGCCAGGTGTCCGCGCGCACGGTGGTGGCGCACATCCGGCTGGCGAGCGTGGGGGCGGTGGAGCTGCGCAACTCGCACCCGTTCCACTTCGGCCGCTGGTCCTTCGTGCACAACGGCACGCTGCGCGAGTTCGCGAAGCACAAGCCCGCCGTGGAGGCGCTCATCCACCCGGAGCTGCGCGTCAACATCAAGGGCACCACGGACAGCGAGCGCTGCTTCTACCTGTTCCTGTCGCGGCTGTCGGCGCGCGGGCCGCTCGACGGCACGGTGGGCGTGGAGGCGATGGCGCAGGCGCTCGCGGAGACGATGACGCTGGTGTCCACGCTGACGGACGTGCCGGGGAGCCGCGAGCCGAAGGAGCACTCCGCGATGAACTTCCTCGTCACGGACGGCGAGGCGATGGTGGCCACGCGCCGCAACCGCACCCTCTTCATCTCCTCCGGCATCGGCGGTTGCCCGGAAGCGCTGCGCACGCCGAACACGGGCGTGCCGCTGCGGCAGTTCCTGGTCGCCAGCGAATCCCTGTGCGGCGGACCGCACTGGGTGCCGGTGGACGAGGAGGACGTGGTGGGTGTGGACTCGCGGCTCACGTTCCACCGCTGGAAGGTGCAGACGCTGGCGGACGGGGTGCTCAACCCGAGGCCGGAAGCCCGGCACGCCACGGTCTGAGTCAGCCCAGCCACGCGTCGAGCAGCGCGGCCGGACGCGCGCCGAAGGCCTCCACGTCGAGGCTCCGCGCGTCCTCTCCCTCATGGCGGAGCGTGACGCGCAGGAAGTCGCGCGGCGCGGCCTGGGGGATGCGGTCCAACCACTCCACCAGCATCGCGTGGTCGCCGCCCATCAGGTCCAGGAACCCGGTGGCGTAGAGCTCGTCGTAGTCCGTCAGCCGGTACAGGTCCGCGTGGTACAGCGGGATGCGGCCCGCGTACGGGTACACGATGGCGAAGGTGGGGCTGGCCACCTCGGACTGCGCCACGCCCGCTCCTTCCGCCACGCCGCGCACCAGGTGCGTCTTGCCCGCGCCCAGGTCGCCAATCAGCCCCACGAAGTCCCCGGGCTGGAGCAACCGCCCCAGCTTCACGCCCAGCCGGTGCGTCTCCTCCGGCGAAGGCGACACGAGCCGCCGCGAGCGCGTGGGCTGCGCATCCCCGCTCATCGCTCCCACCGCGTCCAGACGTGGCCCAGGCCCACCAGCAGGTCCGTGGCGATGAGGCCCATCAGCCCGCGCTCCCGGGCCATCAGGTCGCCCGCGAGCCCGTGCGCGTAGACGGCGGTCCACGCGGCCTTGGGCAGCGGAATGCCCTGCGCGAGCAGCGCGCCGCACACGCCCGACAGCACGTCGCCCGTGCCGCCGGTGGCCATGCCCGCGTTGCCCGTGGGGTTGATGAACACGCGCCCGCCGGCCTCCGCGATGAGCGTGCGCGAGCCCTTGAGCACCACCGTGACGCTGAGCGACGTGGCCAGGTTCAGCGCCACGCCCACGCGGTGCGCCTGCACGTCCTTCGTCGTCCGGCCCCACAGCCGCGCCATCTCCCCGGGGTGCGGCGTGAGCAGCACGGGCCCCTTCGCCTGGCGCAGCACCTTGAGGTCCTCCGCCACCGCGTTGAGCGCGTCCGCGTCCAGCACCGCGGGCACCTCCACGGACGCCAGCAAGTCGCCAATCAGCGCGCCCGTCTCCGGCCCCCGGGGGATGCCCGGCCCCATCACCAGCGCGTCCTTGCCCTCCAGCGCGGCCTTCAGCGCCTCCAGGTCGCCCTTGCCCAGCGGGCCTTCACCCGGCAGCGGCAGGCCCATGATCTCCGGCGAGTGCGCCATCACCCACGGCAGCGCCTCCGGGCGCGTGGCCACCGTGACGAGCCCCGCCCCGCTGCGCAGCGCGGCCAGCGCCACCATCGCCGCGGCGCCCGTCTTGCCCGGGCTGCCCGCCACCACCAGCACGTGGCCGTAGGTGCCCTTGTGCGAATCCGCGCGGCGCCTGGGCAGCGCCTCGCGCGCGTCCTTCTCCTCCACGCGGAACAGCTCCGCCCCGGACACCGCGCGCGTGGACTCACCGCCCAGGCCGATGTCCACGCGCCGCACGTCGCCGCACAGCGACGCGCCGGGCTCCAGCTCATGCGCGGGCTTCACGAAGCCGAAGGCCACCGTGACGTCCGCCTCCACGCACGGCGAGAAGGGCTCCGCCGTGTCGCTCTGCAGGCCGGACGGCACGTCCGCGGCCACCACCTTCGCCCCCGCGCGCCGCCACCGCGCCACGGTGCCGATGGCGTCCGCGAAGAGGCCCTCCGGCGCGCGCTTCAGGCCGGTGCCGAAGAGGGCGTCCACCACCACGTCGCCCGGGCCCGCCTCCGGCAGCGCCTCGAAGGCGCGCGGCGACTCACCGAAGCCCTCCAGCGCCTGGAGGTTGCGCTTCGCCTCCGGCGTGAGCTTGCCGGTGTCCCCCACCAGCGACACCACCACCCGGGCGCCTCCCTCCAGCAGGAAGCGCGCGGCGACCAGGCCGTCCCCGCCGTTGTTGCCGGGGCCGCAGAGCACCGTGAAGCGCCCGCCCGGCCCGGCCACGCTCCGGGCGGCCTCCGCGAGCGCCCGGCCCGCGTTCTCCATCAACAACCCGGACGGCATCCCGTGCTGATCCTGGGCGGCCTTCTCGGCCTCTCGCATCTGGTTCGCGGTGAGCACGCGCTGCATGGCTTCCAACCTCCCTACTTCGTCTGGAGCACCACCGTGGCCGCGGCCACGCCGGCATCATGGGTGAGGGCGAGCATCGCCTCCCACCCCCGCGCTTCCATCACCTCACGGGCCACGCCGGAGAGCACGAAGCGCGGCGGGCCGCCCTCGCGCACCACCTCCATGTCCCGCCACTTCACGCCGGGAGGCACGCCCATCGCCTTCACCAGCGCCTCCTTCGCCGCGAACCTCGCCGCGTACGCGCTGGCCGCGTCGTGCCGGGGCGCGCAGTACGCGCGCTCACCGTCGGTGTACACGCGCGTCAGGAACGCCTCCGCGCGCGGGCCGTCGAGGATGCGCTGGATGCGCTCGATGGAGCAGAGGTCCAACCCCAGTCCGACGATGGGCATGCGGGCTACCCCGGGTCGCGCATCAGTTCGAGCATCTCGCGCACCGCGCGCTCGAAGCCCACCAGCACCGCGCGCGCCACGATGGCGTGCCCGATGTTCAGCTCGTCGATCTCCTGGATGCGAGCGATGGCCTGCACGTTGTCGTAGTTGAGCCCGTGCCCGGCGGCCACGCCCATGCCCAGCTTGGCGCTCGCCTTGGCCGCGTCCACGATGCGCGCCAGCTCCCGCGCGCGCTCCTTCTCGTTGCGCGCCTCGCAGTAGCGGCCCGTGTGCAGCTCCACCCGGTCCGCGTTCACCTTGTGCGAAGCGCGCACCTGGTCCAGGTCCGGATCGATGAACAGCGAGACGGAAATCTCCCCGTCCTTGAGGTTCTTGATGATCTTCGCGATGGACTCGCGCTGGCCGGCCACCTCCAGGCCGCCCTCGGTGGTGAGCTCCTCGCGCCGCTCGGGGACGAGCGTCACCACGTCCGGCTTGTACTCGTAGGCGATCTTCACCATCTCCGCGGTGGCGGCCATCTCCAGGTTCAGGAGCGTCTGCACCGTCTCGCGGAGGATGCGCAGGTCCCGGTCCTGGATGTGGCGCCGGTCCTCGCGCAGGTGGATGGTGATCTGCCGGGCGCCGGCCAGCTCCGCCATCGCCGCGGCCGTCACCGGATCCGGATACACGGTGCGCCGCGCCTGCCGCAGCGTCGCCACGTGATCCACGTTGACACCCAGTCGCTGTCCCATCGTCCCGCTCCTTGCGCTGGCGCGGTGCGGGATTGTCCAGGGACCCGGGCCCGCGCCGGCCCCTCTATTCGTGGCCGGCGTCCGGAAGTCAACCGCTGTCGCTAGCCGTTGAGCGCCTTGGAGAGCGCCTCGACGATTTCGCGGGCGTACGCCTCGTTGCGCGCCGCGTCCTCGCCTTCAATCAGGACGCGGGCCTTGGGCTCCGTGCCGGAGAAGCGCACCAGCACGCGGCCGTTGCTGCCCAGCTTCTGCTCCACGTTCTTGATGGCCTTCATCACCGTGGGCAGCTCACCCAGCTCGCGCTTCTGCTTCACCACGACGTTGAGCAGCGTCTGCGGCACCGGCTGGAAGATGGAGGCCAGCTCCGACAGCGGCTTCTGCTGGCGGCACATCACGGCCAGCAACTGGAGCGCCGCGAGCGTGCCGTCGCCCGTGGTGGTGTGGTTCAGGAAGATGAGGTGGCCGCTCTGCTCGCCGCCCAGGCTGTAGCCGTTGCGGCGCATCTCGTCCACGACGTGCCGGTCGCCCACGCGCGTGCGGACCACCTTCACGCCCCACTGGGACACCGCGCGCTCCAGGCCGATGTTGCTCATCACCGTGGAGACGAGCGTCTTCTTCTTCAGCTCCTTGCGCGCGACGAGCTCCCCCGTGCAGATGGCCATGATGGCGTCGCCGTCCACGACGTTGCCCTTCTCGTCCACGACGATGAGGCGGTCCGCGTCGCCGTCCAGCGCCACGCCCAGGTGGGCGCCGTGCTTCACCACCGCCTTGGCCAGGCCCTCCGGGTGCAGCGCGCCGCACTTGTGGTTGATGTTCTTGCCGTCCGGGGACACGCCCAGCGCGATGACCTTCGCGCCCAGTTCCTCCAGCACTGCGGGCGCCGTGCGGTACGCCGCGCCGTTGGCGCAGTCCACCACGATGGTCATCCCCTCCAGCGTCAGCTCGCGGGGGAAGGTGGCCTTCAGGTAGACGATGTAGCGGCCGCGCGCGTCGTCCAGGCGGATGGCCCGGCCGATCTTCGTCGCCGTGGGGCGGATGTTGTCGATCTCGCCGCTGGAGACCAGCTCTTCAATCTTGGCCTCGGTCTCGTCCGGCAGCTTGAAGCCGTCCCGCCAGAAGAACTTGATGCCGTTGTCCTGGTACGGGTTGTGGGACGCCGAAATCACGGCGCCCGCGTCCGCGCGCATGGACGTGGTGAGGTTGGAGATGCCGGGCGTGGGCAGCGGGCCCACCTGCTCCACGTCGACGCCCATGGAGATGAGGCCGGCGGACAGGGCCTGCTCCAGCATGTAGCCGGAGAGGCGCGTGTCCTTGCCCACGATGACGCGGTGGCGGTGCGGACCGTTGCGGATGAGGTACGCCAGGGCGCGGCCGAGCTTCATCGCGACCTCGGCCGTCATCGGATAGACGTTGGCCACGCCACGAACGCCGTCCGTGCCGAACAGTCGCTCCGTCTTCTGCGCTTCCTTCGGGGGCATGTCCATCCTGTACGCCATGTGTGCCGCTCCACCTTTCCCATTGCCGGAAGGGCTCCGGCCACTCGCGTCCGGGGCTTATACCCCGTCCAGCACATGGGCCCGAAGCTAGGGATGCGGTGCCACCCAGGCAAGCGCCCGGGCGGGGGGACCCGGCCTGTTTCGGACGCCGGGGCTTGTCCCCGTCAGCCGCCGTACAGGTCGCCGCCGCCCCGGGCCCTCCGGATGGCGTCCGCCACCGCCAGCGCGTCCCGCGCTTCACCCACGTCGTGCACCCGTACCACGTCCGCGCCCCCCAGGACGGCCATGGCCGCCACGGAGCCCAGGGTGGCCGCCAGGCGCTCCTGGGGGCCCTTGCCGCCCGTCAGCTTCCCGAGGAAGGACTTGCGGCTGGTGCCCACCAGCAAAGGCTGCCCCAGCCCCCGCAGCTCCTCCAGGCGGCGCAGGAGGAAGAGGTTGTGCTCCAGCGTCTTGCCGAACCCGATGCCCGGGTCCAGGAGGATGCGCTCGCGGGGGATGCCCGCCTCGGTGGCCTGGAACATCCCCTCCTCCAGGTAGTCCATCACCTCGCCCACGACGTCCGCGTAGCGCGGCGCGTCCTGCATCGTCTTCGGCAGGCCCTGGGTGTGCATGAGGCAACACGCCGCGCCCGCGGCGGCCACCACCCCGGGCAGCGCCGGGTCCGAGTGGAAGCCGGTGACGTCATTGACCAGGTGGGCGCCGGCCTTGAGCGCCTCCTTCGCCACCGCCGCCTTGGTGGTGTCCACGGAGATGGGCACGGTGGAGCGGCGCTTGATGCCCTCCACCACCCGGAGGACGCGCGACAGCTCCTCGTCCGCGGACACCGGGAGCGAGCCCGGCCGGGTGGACTCACCGCCCACGTCGACGATGTCCGCGCCCGCGTCCACCAGCCTCAGCGCGTGCTCCACGGCGCTGGCCGCGTCCGGGAGGCTGCCGCCGTCGGAGAAGCTGTCCTGCGTCACGTTGACCACGCCCATGAGGTACGTGCGCGTGCCCCACTCGAACCGGCGCCCGCTCA
Source organism: Corallococcus sp. AS-1-6 (assembly GCF_020037015.1). Taxonomy (GTDB): domain Bacteria; phylum Myxococcota; class Myxococcia; order Myxococcales; family Myxococcaceae; genus Corallococcus. Next base: position 131,746 of record NZ_JAIQDE010000005.1, read on the forward strand.
GCGTCAGCGCCGGCATGGGCGTGGGGGCCAGCACCTCCTCCAGCACGCGCGCCAGGCCGTCCGTGCGGGGGGACCTGCGGGCGAGGGAGATGAGCCGGTCGAACTGCTGGCGGCTGCCGGACAGGAGCACCTCGCCGGGGTGGTCCAGGTGGCCTCCCGCCGTCCAGGTGGGCAGCTTCTCGCGCTCCTTGGAGCCGTACGGCGGCACCAGCTCCTCCTCGTAGGAGGGGCGGCCCCCGGTGACGAGCACGTGCGCGTAGCCCAGCTCGCGCCCCAGGTGTTCGCGGGTGCGGGGGGACAGGTTCAGGCGGCGGAGGACCAGCGACAGGTCGTCGGGACGGTCGCGGGAGATGAGGCGTGCGCGCAGCACGGTCAGGACCCCTTCGGAGCGTGAGGACTGCGAGCGATGAGTGTCGCCGCTTCGCCGGGTCCAGGGAAGGGAGGACGGCGGGAACGCACACAGGGCCCGGCGCCTCGCGAGGAAGGCACCGGGCCCCGTCACGTCACCCCGGCCGCGAGGCCGTCACGGGTTGAACTGGATGAGCCCCATGTCCGACAGCCCCGAGGAGGAGAACGTCGTGGCCCCCACCGGCGTGGAGCCCTCGAACGTGAAGCCCAGCCGCGTGGAGCCGTCCGGCGACACCGCCATGAACGCGTCGGAGACCTGGGAGCCCAGCATGCGCGACCAGCGGTGGGCGCCCGTGGGGCTGAAGCTGGCCACGAACCGGAGCGCGCCGCCCTGGGGCAGACCGGGCGTGCCCAGCTCGCCGCCGCCCAGGTCCAGCGTGTACGCCGACACGCGGCCGTTCACCACGATGTTGCCCGCGCCATCCACCGCCACCTGCTCCGCCACGTCCCCGGAGGGCTGGGTTGTCAGCACGCGCACCCAGCCCTCGCCGCCGGACGCGGTGAGCGTGCCGAACACGCCGTCATCCGGACGCACGTCGTGGGTGGGGTCATGGCTCGAATACGTCTGGCCCTGGAAGGTGAACGTCCCGTTGAAGCCTCCGGCGAACGCCACGCCCCCGTCGGGCAGGGCCGCCAGGCCGCGGATGCGGCCGATGCCTCCCCCCTTCAATCCGTAGCCCCACACCGGCGTGCCATCCGGCGCGAAGCGCGCCACGAAGGCCGTGCCCACGCGCAGGCCCGGCGTCGCGAGCGTGGCGTTGTTGCCGCGGCCCCCCATGAAGATGTTGCCCCCCGCGTCCGTGGCGAGCGCGGACGCCACCGTGTACTCGTCCACGGTGTAGAAGGCCTGCGACCACTGGTGGCCGCCGCTGTAGTCGAACTTCGCCAGGAAGAGGGACCGGGTCGAGTCATCCCGGCTCTCGCTCATCGAGCCCGCGTAGAGGTCGCCGCCGCCCAGGTCCATGTAGCCCTTGAAGTGGCCCGCGACGATGACGCTCCCGTTGGCGTCGGTGGCGACGGCGGTGGGGACGGCGATGGACGTGTAGACCTGCCCCTCCGCCCAGCCCGGCCGCGTCTCCGCGTGGAAGCCGCGCGCCCAGACGGGGTTGCCGGTGGGGGACAGCTTCAGCACGAACATCCCCACCGCGGGGGTGTTGGGAGCGATGTACGGCAGCGCGCCGGTGCCCAGGTCCGGGCTGCCCTCGTAGGTGCCCACCACCAGCACGTTGCCCAGCGGCGTCACCGTCATCGCCTCCAGGGACACCGGCTGCCCCACCCCGTACGCGCGCGACCACTGGTGCTGGGCCGCCGTGTTGAAGCGCGCCACCAGGAAGCCCGAGGGCCCCGGCAGTTCCGCGCCGCCCGCCTGCGCCGGGCCGTCATGGTACGCCCCACCCAGCACGAAGCCGGAGCCATCCGGCAGGTTGAGCAGCGCGCGCGCCTGCTCCCGCGCCGTGCCCCCCAGCGTCTTCGCCCAGGCCTGCGAGGGCGTGCCGCTCCCCCGGTACGTGCACCAGTCGTAGCGGTAGACCGTGTCCAACCGCGGCCGGCGCGAAACGTTGGACGCCTCGCGCGAGGAGAACTCCGCCCCGTCGTCCCCCAGCGGGAGGACGCCCAGGTCGAAGGTGTGGCGGTCGAGCACCGCCCCCTTCACGTCCGCCGTCAGCCAGGCGTCATTGGCGACGGAGGCCACGGTGGTCACCGCGGCGCCCTGCGCCGGCCGGGTGTTCCAGGTGAGGGCGGGCTCATAGACGCTCCCCGTCACCGGGTGGAACGACAGCCCCGTGTGGGTGCCCTGCTTCGCGTACAGCCGCAGCCGCGCCTGGACGAGCTCGCCGCCCTCCCCCTCCAACTGGAAGCGCAGATACGACTGGTAGCGCGTGGGGGCCGCGTCCACGTACAGCGTGGACACGCTGCTCATGTTCACGTCCGGCTGGTCACTGCGCACGGAACCGTCGCCCACCGGCACCAGCGTCCGTGAGTCCAGAGACGTCTGGGGCTGGCATGAGGCGGGCAGCGCCGCCTGCTCCACCGCCGTCAACGCCCCCTCCGTCAACCCGTCCTCCGCCCCTGTCGCTCCGCCGCACCGTGGCAGCACCGCCAGCATCGCCAACGCCGCTGCCCCCTGCGCTCCCCGCTTCCATCCGTTCCGCATCGTCGTGTCGTCCCCCGACGAGGCCTTCCCAGCCCCGCGGTCCCTTGAAACTGCATCCCAGGTGCCAGCGAGCATCCGCTCGCGGACACGGGACACGGCCCCCAGGGAGGGAAGGCGGAGGGCCCGGAGTGGCGCCTGGAGTTCACAAGGACAAAACGAAAAGGCCCTCCCCGGTTCACGGGAAGGGCCTTCGTCACTTCAGGAGGAAGCCTTGAGCGGCGTTACGCCTTCTTCGGCTCCATGTTGGGCAGGCCCTCGAGCGCGTCGAGGATCTTCCGCTTGTCCTTCTTCTCCGTCGGCTTCGGCGTGGAGCTGATGCGCGGCGCCGGGCGCTCACGGGTGAGCTGGCCCCCCTGGAGGATGATGTTCACGTCCTCGGCGTCGAGCGTCTCGTACTCCACCAGGGCGTCGGACACGCGCTGGAGCACGTCCAGCTTGTCCGTCAGCAACTGCTTGCCGTGCGTGTAGCAGCCCACCACGATGCTGCGGACCTCCGCGTCGATCTGCCGGGCGGTGTCCTCGGAGTAGTCCTTGGACGCGTTGAAGTCGCGGCCCAGGAACACCTCACCGTCGCTCTTGCCGAACGCCAGCGGGCCCATCTTCTCGCTCATGCCCCAGCGGCACACCATGGCGCGCGCCGTCTCGGTCGCCCGCTCGATGTCGTTCGCCGCGCCGCTGCTCATCTCGTTGAACATGAGCTCTTCGGCGATGCGGCCACCCATGGCCATGGTGATCTGGTCGAGGATCTGCTTGCGGTAGCCGTTCACCTTGTCCTCGGTGGGCAGGCTCCAGGTGACGCCCAGGGCCTGACCGCGCGGGATGATGGTGACCTTGTGCAGCGGGTCGCAGCCGGGCAGCAGCTTGGCGAGGAGCGCGTGGCCGGCCTCGTGGACGGCCGTGTTCCGCTTCTCCTTGTCGGTCATGATCATGGACCGGCGCTCCGGGCCCATGAAGACCTTGTCCTTCGCCTGCTCGAAGTCCGCCAGGTCCACGCGCTCCTTGTTCTGGCGCGCGGCCATCAGGGCCGACTCGTTGACCAGGTTCTCCAGGTCCGCGCCCGTCATGCCGGGCGTCCCGCGGGCGATGACCTCCAGCTCCACCTCCGGGGCCAGCGGCACGCGGCGGGTGTGCACCTTCAGCACGCCCAGGCGGCCCTTCAGGTCCGGACGGGGAACGATGATGCGGCGGTCGAAGCGGCCCGGGCGCTGGAGCGCCGGGTCCAGCACGTCCGGACGGTTGGTGGCGGCGATCAGGATGACGCCGTCGTTGGACTCGAAGCCGTCCATCTCCACCAGCAACTGGTTGAGCGTCTGCTCACGCTCGTCGTGACCGCCGCCCAGGCCCGCGCCACGGTGGCGGCCCACGGCGTCGATTTCGTCGATGAAGATGATGCAGGGGGCGTTCTTCTTGCCCTGCTCGAACAGGTCGCGCACGCGGCTGGCGCCGACGCCCACGAACATCTCCACGAAGTCCGAGCCGGAGATGGAGAAGAACGGGACGCCCGCTTCACCGGCCACCGCGCGGGCGAGCAGCGTCTTGCCCGTGCCCGGGGGGCCCATCATCAGGACGCCCTTGGGGATGCGGCCGCCCAGCTTGGTGAACTTCTTGGGGTCCTTGAGGAAGGCGACGATCTCCTCCAGCTCCTCCTTGCACTCGTCCACGCCGGCCACGTCCGCGAACGTGACCTTGTTGTGGCTCTCGCTGAGGAGCTTCGCCTTGGACTTCCCGAACGTCATCGCCTTGCCGCTGCCGCCCTGGAGCTGGCGCATGAAGAAGATGAAGAACAGGAACAGGAAGACGACGGGCATCCACTGCCCGAGGATGGTGAGCCAGAGGCTGTTCTGCTCCTCGCGCTCGTACTTCACGTCCACGCCGGAGGCGCGGAGCTGGTTGAGCACGGCCACGTCCGGCGCGGGACCCGTCGTCCGGAACTTGTCGTTCGAGTCGCTGAACGTGCCGGAGTAGGTGTTGCCCTTGACGGAGACGGCACGGACCTTCTTCTCCTCCACCTTGGTCAGAAGCTGGGTGAAGGTCGGTTCCTGCACCTGCTCGTTGCCTTGGGAGAAGAAATTGTAGAAGGCGACGAAGAGGACGATCAGGATGACCCAGAGCCCGATGGTCTTGTAGGTCGAACGCACGTTTCAGCTGCCCTTTCGGTACTCGGCGGGATGAGGGCCGTGCCAGGAGGAACCCTGGCGAAGTTCGTCATGTGCCCGGCGCCCGCCCGTGTGCAGGCCAGCGACGGACCGTATCAGCAACAGCAAAAAGCCCTCAACTATTTAGGGGACCGCGACCATCCCCCGTTTCGAAGCTTCGACTCTATAACGGAGGGGTCTTCCGTTCGCTCGTGAGCGGCGGGAAGGCCCACAGCGAGTGTCGGGAAGCCACCTCGCGCGAAGCGGCTCCAGGTTCGACGAAGCGCGGCAGGACGCCGGGGAGCCACAGCGGCTCGCCGCGCGCGTCCACCACCACCGGCTGCGCGTCGCGCGCCTCCGAAGGGACGCGGGCATCCACCAGCACGTCCTGCACCTTGCGGTGGCCCGCGCGCGTACGGACGCGGTCGCCCTGCTTCCTGGAACGCACCGTGAGTGGCCACGCTGTCCCCTCCTCCAACACCAGGGCCAACACGCCTGGGGGCGGCAAACCTTCCGCGGCCACCTGGAAGCGCCACGCGCCGAAGTCCCCTTGCGCCCCCGGCCCCGCGAGCACCAGCGGCGCGGGCGGTGATTCCCCTCCCGCCCCCACGCAGCGCACCCGCCCGCCGGTGGCCTTCAGGAGGAGGCCATCGCTCAGCGGCATGACGCCCCCGCGCGCCACCACGTCCCACGCGCGCTCCAGCGTGGCGTGGTCCACCCGGGCCCCCGCCGCGCCCAGCAGCCGTGCGAGCACGCGGCGCCACAGCGGCGGCTCCAGCGCGCGAAGGCCCACGGCGTCCAGCCCGCCCCCGGGCAGCTCCAGCCGCGCCCACGCCCCTTGCGCCAGCCCGTCGAGCAGGGCCGCGTCCTCGGAGGCGAGCCGCGCGAAGGTGGCCAGGTGCTCCACGGTGCTGAAGCCCGCCGCGCGATGGAGCGCGGGCAGCACGTCCTGGCGCACGCGCGTGCGGAAGTAGGAGGGGTCCGCGTTCATCGGATCCACCACGAACCCCACCCCCTCGGTGGCCAGGAAGGCGAGCACGTCCTCGCGCGAGCACGCGAGCAGCGGACGGAGGAGCGTGTCCGCGCGGGCGTGGATGGCGCGCGCGCCCCGGAGCGCCGCGCCCCGGGCCAGCCGCATGAGCAGCGTCTCCGCCTGGTCGTCCAGCGTGTGGCCGGTGGCCACGAAGTCCAGCCCGCGCTCCTGTCGCAGGACCTCCAGGGTCGCGTACCTCGCCTCGCGCGCCCGCGCCTCCAGCCCCGCCCCGGGCGCCAGCGCGAGCCGCCGGACGTGGCAGGTCAGCCCCAGGCGCTCGGCCAGGCTGACGACGGAGGTCACCTCGCGCGCGGCCTCCGCCCGCAGGCCATGGTCCACCGTCGCCACCTCCACGCGCAGCCCCAGCGCCTCGCGCACGCGCGCCGTCCCCACGAGGAGCGCGGTGGAGTCCGCGCCTCCGGAGACGGCGAGCAGCACCGAGCGCGAGCGGGCACCGTGCCCGGCATACGAGCGGGCGAGCATGGCAGGCAGCGGGGAGCTTTCAGGGGACGCGCGAGGCATGGCGCCAGCGATCGGAATGGAGTGTCGGATGACCGGGTTACAGATTCGCGGTGGACGGAAGGCGTGGGGATGCAGTCCATGATTCCCACAACGCAGGGACGCGGGGCGGAAATAGAACGGCGCCTCGTGGTTGTTGGTTGGACGTTCTGGACTTCATGACGTTGGACCTAGGGGTCCCCCCCCTCCCCCTCTGGGTCCACGGGGCCGCTTGGAGATTCGCTCCCTGCGGTCCCTCTTTCCGAAGCGCCCCGGTCTCCCTCGCGGAGGCCGGGGCGTTTCTCTTTCTTTTTGCTGGCACCCATTGTCGGAAGTGGGGCGTTCAGCCCGCGGGCGCACGCTTGAGTGCTCCGAAACCGTTGACCCTTCAGGGCGTCTGTCGGATAACCGCTCCGGTGTGTTCAGGTCGTCACCTCGAATCCGCCCCGGAGACCCAGGCATGGCAGGCACCGACAAGCGCAAGCAGTCGCTGTACTTCCCCGAGGAGATGCTGAAGGAGATCCAGGAGGAAGCGAACCGGCAGGACCGTTCCCTCTCATGGGTGGTGCAGCAGGCCTGGAAGATCGCCCGCGACCGCATCAAGTCATTCCCTGCCGTGAATGACGTCACGGGCGACGAGCGCACGGACCCGCGCGAAGAAAGGCCGTAAGGCAGGGCAATGGCCACCACGGATCACCGCAAGCAATCCCTCTACTTCCCCGAGGACATGCTGGAAGAGATCCAGCGTGAGGCCACGCGACAGGATCGTTCCCTGTCGTGGATCGTCCAGCAGGCATGGAAGGTCGCCCGCGCGGACATCCGCCGCATGCCTTCGGTCAACGACGTGCTGGGCCCCCTGCCTCCACGGCCGGTGGCCCCCGCGGCGCAGACGGCCACCTCCGCTCCGGCGGTGGTGACCTCCAGCGCCCCGGCCTCCTCGGACGAGCCCTCCAAGCCTTAGGGGCTTCCGTCCACCCCGGCCCCGTGAAGTCCGACACCGCGCATGACGTCAGCGCGGGGCGGGCCGGGCGGGCCGGGCGCAGTTGGTGAAGACGATGCGCGGGGCTTCCTTCAGCGCCTGGACCGGGCTGGGGTACGTGCTCTTCATGTACGCCGCCGCGATGTTGGCGTCCGTGCCGCCCAGCTTGCGCGCCGTCACCGGGTTGCGGTCCGGGTCCTGTCCCGCGTTGCCCAGGATGCCGCCGTAGCCGTCCCCTCCCTCCAGCAGGAACGTGGACATCGCCACCCGGTAGCGGATGGACGCGTCGTCGCGCGCGGGGATGGACACGGCGCGCCCGCGCACGCGCAGCTCCGTCACACGCTGGCCCGCCGGACGCGCGCAGTCCACGCGCAGGGTGGTGCCGTCGGACACGTGGAGGAAGGCGCCGGACGGCGACACGATGGCCTGCCCCTCCAGGGCCAGCGCCTCCACGGAGTGCTCGAAGAGGTCCACGAGCTGCTTCTCCGTGAGGTCCACCGTCACGACGAGGTTCTCGAAGAGGATGACCTCGTGGAGGACGCCGTCGGTGAGCGGCCCCGTGCGCAGGGACGTGCGGGTGACGCACAGGCCCTCGTCGCGCAGCGAGCCGCCGTTGATGATGCCCAGCTCCGTGGCCTTCGCGGCGCCGTCCTCCGCGTGGAGGAACGCGTCCGCGGCCAACTGCCCCAGCGCGTTGTTGTCATGGCGGGTGAAGGCCGAGCCCAACTGGACCTCCTCGCCCAGGTAGCCCACGACGGCGTCGGGGTCGTCCACCAGCGGGGCGCAGGAGTCGTTGTACGCGAGGCAGCCGGGCAGCAGCGTGAGCGCCGCGAGCGCGGCGGTGAGGTGGCGGCGGTCCATCAGTAGAAGGCCCTCAGGGTGAGGTAGCCGGACACGCCCTCGCGCGGCAGCAGGCCGGTGACGCGGTCCGGCCGGGGCACGTCGTCGCGCAGGTCGTGGTCGAAGAGGTTCTGCGCGAAGAGCGTCACCTCGAAGTGCTCCCAGATGGGCTCGGTGCGCAGTTGCGCGGTGATGAGGCTGTAGGCGGGGATCTCGTAGCGGCGGATGAGCTCCAGCGTGGAGCGGTTGTTGTTGCGCCGCTCGGCGCCGGAGCGCACCACCACGTCCAGGTTCACCCAGTCCCCCAGGGGCATGGACACGCCCGCGTTGAAGCGCGCCTGGGGCACGTCCGTGAGCAGCCGGGACTGCTCCGGTACCTCCAGGTCCTGCGCGCGGGACAGGCTGGCGTTGACCCACGCGACGGCGCGCTTGGACGCCTCCAGGCGGGCCTCCGCCTCCACGCCGTACACGCGCACGCCCAGCTCGCGGTTGCGCAGGGGGACGATGTTGCCGCTGGTGTCCACCGGGGTGATGGGCGAGGCGAAGTTCTGCAGGAAGGCGTTGGCGCGCACGCGCACGCGGGTGTCGCCCGCGGCCTGGACCAGGTCCATGCCCAGCTCGAAGGTGTCCACGGTGGTGGGCTTGAGCAGCGGGTTTCCCTCGAAGCGGCCCTGGTTGTAGTCGGTGTCGGGGATGCGCTCGACCAGCTCCTGGGGCGTGGGGGCGCGGAAGGCGCGGCCGTACAGCGCCTTGAGCACCAGCGCGTCCGACGCGGCGATGACCAGGCCCACGCGCGGGTTGATCCGCACCAGCATCTTGCTGGCGTCGAGCGTGCCTGACGCCTCCGCGTCGGGGAGCTGGATGGCGTCCAGGCGCAGGCCGAAGGTGAGCGTGAGCGCGGAGAGCACGGTCCACTGGTCCTGCGCGGACAGGCCCAGGTTGAGGCGGCGGGAGGCCGCGCCCTTCGTGAGGTCCACCAGGCCTTCCGGGGCGGCGGGGCTGGGGCGCAGGCGGCCGTCGAGCGTGTAGTTCGTGGTGTAGTCGTACCGGGACAGCGACTGCTGCTCGGCGACGAAGCCCAGGGTGAGGTGGTTCTCCTTCGCCAGCGCGAGGTCCGCGTCCACGGAGGCCGTCACGGTGCGCACGGTGACCTGCGTCTGTTCCTGGAGCCCGTCGGGGAAGAGGCGGTCCACGCCGTCGCCGGTGCGGAAGGCCAGGGGCGTGAGCTGGAAGCGGCGGTCGGTGGACTGCTGATCGAAGCCCAGCCGGGCGCGCACCTGGCCGCTGTCGGAGAGGGGCCGCTCCCAGGTGAGGTCCGCGAGCAGCACGTCCCAGGACAGCCGGGAGTCGTTGCCCACGGTGTCGAACAGGCCGATGAGGGCATCGCGCTTCTCGGAGAGGTAGCGCGCGGTGACGCCCAAGCGGCCGGCGCTGTCCAGGCCGTAGGACACGCCGCCGCCCGCGTTGACGAGGAAGCGGCCGTCACGGGTGCGGCCCGCGGGCTGGTCCACGTCGCGCAGGCCCTGGGCCACGGCCTCGTCGTCGAGCGCGTCATGGGCGATGAGGAGGGAGTCTCCCTCCTGGGTCCAGAGGTCCAGGTCCGCGAACAGGCGCAGGTCGCCGGTGGTGTGCGCGGCGGACAGGTGGCCGTCGGTGGCGAGCGCCAGGCGGCCGTCGTCGCGGGGGACGCCGCCGGTGGTGATGGCGCCCCGGACGCCGTCGGCGTGGTGGGTGACGAGGTTGACGACGCCCTGGAAGGCGCCCGCGCCGTAGACGGCGGAGCCGGGGCCGCGGATGACCTCGATGCGCTCCAGGTTCTCCACCGGCAGGTTCATGAGGGCCTTGCCGTCGAAGAAGTTGTTGAGGCGGTGCCCGTCGAGGAGGAAGAGCACCTCCGCGTCGTTGCGCAGGCCCCGGATGGCGGTGCGGTGGAAGCCCTGCACGTCGCGGCTGACGGACACGCCGGGCACCACGTCCAGCACGTCCGCCACCGTGCGGGCGCCCAGGGCGATCATCTGCGAGCGGTTGAAGGACGCGCCGATGGCCGGCACGGTGCGGACGGCCTCCTCCTGGAGGGTCGTCACCGCGAGCACGTCCTCCGCGCTGTAGAGGGCCAGGTCGTCGTCCATGGCGCTGTGGGAGGAAGCGGACGCGCGGGTGTCGGAGCGAGGTTCCGGAGGAAGGTCCGCGTTGAGCGCGGCCATCGCGTCGTCGGAGGCGTTCGAAGCGCGGGAGTCGCCATTGCCCGCGCGCCCGGGAGTCCGCGAGTCCGAATCCGCCGCGCGAGCCGGAGCGCGAGAGTCGGATGCGTCCGCGTGAACCGGGGCTCGCGAACCGTCCATTCGGGCCGAGGGCGAGGCCGGTGAATTCGTCCGGCTCGAAGCCCGCGAGTCCGTGCCGTCCGTGCGGGTCGAAGTCCGTGAGTCCGTACCATCCGTGCGGCTCGACGCACGAGGGTCCGTACCGCTGGGGGCTCCCGATGCTCGTGGGTCGGACGCAGTCGGACGGGAGTCCGCGCTGTCCGCTCGCGTCGAAGTCCGCGCATCGGCGGTCCCCGCGCGCGCGCCTGTTCCATCCGGACGGCCCGCGGAAGGCGGCGGCGCACCTGCCGCGCCATCGTCCTCCCCTGCCCCCGACGGCGGCGCGAAGGCGTCGATGTCGGGCGCGGACCTCGGGGTGTCACGGGTCCCCTTGCGGCCCGGCGGCGCGCGGACCGGCGGGGGCTCCGGGGCCTGCGTCCCCACCATCACCCTCGCGGGCCGCAGCGCGGACATGAAGAGCGGCGTGCGCGCTCCATCCAACATCGCCGCTTCGACGAAGTACTCCACGCCCGGTGGCACCATGTGCTCGGCGGGAATCACCGCGCGGTACAGGTCTCCGTACTGCCGCTCCATGGGGACCTGGACGTACGGCTCGCCCGGGCCGCGATAGCGGACGAAGAGCTCCAGCACCTTGCCGCCATCCACCAGCGTCGCATCCAACTGGAGGGGCTGCCGGGCCTCGGCGCGCGGCGGCGACGCGTGCAGCAGCGCGGCCTCCTGCGCGTGGACGGGGGCCGCGGCGAACACCACGGCACAGAGCATGAGCGTGCGAGGAAGAACGGTCTGCAAGATTGACGACGATGGTCCGTTGCAGGGCCATGCGAGTCAAGCAAGCCACCCGCCCGCGTCCCGCTGATTTTTTGCCGCCTCCACGAGCGCATGCGACGGTGCCTCTCGCTCCATGCGCGCGTCGCTTGCCCTTCACCTCGCCCTCTTCCGCCGTCAACGCGCCCAGATCGCCCGGGTGGTCGAAGGCCGCACCGAAGCCTTCCGCGCCTACGAGGCCCGCTACCGCCGGCGCACGAGCACCTATCAGCGCCTGGTCCCCCTGACCCACGTGCACCAGCGCATCGCGGCGTCGGACCTCGTCTACGTCGGCGACTACCACACGCTGCCGCTCGCCCAGCAGACCTACCTGGACCTCGCCGAGCGCGCCCTCGCCTCCGGCCGCCGCGTCGTGCTGGCGCTCGAGTGCGTGGAGGGCCGTCATCAGGCCGCGCTCGACGCGTACCTCGCGGGGCGCCTGCCCGAGCGCACCCTGATGTCCCGGCTGGGCCACGGCCCCACCCCGGGCCCGGGTCCCGGCGCCGGCATCCGCGCCGTGCTGGCCTTCGCGAAGCGCCTCAAGCTCCAGGTGGCCGCCATCGACCGGAGGGCGCAGGGAGAGCGCTCGCTCGCGCTGCGAGACGCCTTCGCCGCGGAGCGCATCGCCCACGTGGCCCGCGCGGAGGACGTCCCGCTGGTGATGGTGCTGGTGGGACAGTTCCACGCCGCGCCCTGCCACCTGCCCGCGCAGGTGGAGCGCGCGCTGGGAGACGCCCATCCGCGCCGAGGCCTCGTCGTGTACCAGAACGCCGAAGGCCTCTGGTGGCGCCTCGCGCGCGAGGGCCGGCTGGGCGGCGCGGAGGCCGTGGAGCTGGCGGACGGCGCGCTGTGCCTGATGAACGCGTCCCCCGTCCTCTGCCAGCAGAGCTTCCTGGACTACCTGGAGGCCGAAGGCGACGACGCGCCCCTCCTGGACCGCAGCGCCGCGGAGCGCTTCCGGGACATGGCGGAGCTCATCGGCGGGCTCGCGGGCGTGTCCGTGGGCCGCGAGCTGGACTCGGTGGAGGTGACCACGGCGGCGGACGGCGACGTGCTCGCCCGCATCCGCCGCAGGGGCCGCTTCACGCAGGCGGAGCTGTCCCAACTGCGCAAGCACATCCTGTCGCGTGAGAGCGGCTACATCCCGCGCGCGCGCACGGCGTACCTCGCGTCCCTGTCCCTCAACCACGCCGCGGAGGAGGCCGCCCACTTCGTGCGCCACTGCGCCGTGGGCGACGCCATGGACGCACCGCGCGGCGCCTCCGAGGCCTTCTACGCGCGCTGCATGGAAGAGGCCCTGGGCTTCTTCGGCTCCAAGCTGATCAACCCGCGCCGCACCTGCCCCAACGTCACGGAGTGGGCCAGGCGCTTCGGCGAGGCCCGGGGCCTGGAGCGGCAGATCGCCGCCTTCGTGCTCGCGCACAAGGCCACGGAGTCCGAGGCCCCCGACGAGGCCGTGAAGCTCCTCCCCCTGCGCCGCGACCGCCTGTTCCACGGCGTCAGCCACGCGCTCGGCTACCTCCTGGGGGACAGCCTCTACCGCGCCTTCGACGCCGGACAGGTGGACACCGCCGACATCCGCGCCCTCTTCCGCGACCCGCTCGTGGATCCGCGCGGCGCCTACCTCGCGTGGGCCGCGCGCCTGCGCGGTCTGTAGGTCCGTGGTCGCGGCGACCCAGATGAATCCCGCGCCGGCTTGAAGCTACATTCCGGCGGTATGAATCCCTCTCCTCGTCCGCTCACGGGCATGGTGTCCGCGGTCCTCCTGTCCCTCGCCGTGGGCCTCGTGCTGCCCGGGTGCTTCCCCACGCAGGGCGCCTGCGTCCATGGCTCGTCCATCTACTTCTGCAATGAGGACACCGAAGGCGAGTGCCGCGACTTCTGGTGCGACGGCTGGGACTACTGCGGCTACTTCGACGGCGACTCGTGCGAGGACGTGGGCTTCGCTGACGGCGAGGTGGCGCTGAACAGCTTCTCCGAGCCGAGGACGCCGGAGTGGAGCTGGGGAACGCCCTCCGGAGGTGGCGGCGGAGGGGGTGGCGGCGGCGGCAGCGGCGCGTGCGCCTACTACGACGGGAGCCTGAACCGCGTGCTCTGTGAGCAGCGCACCAGCGCGTCCAGTTGTTCGGGCAAGTGGATGGGCAGCAACACCACCTGCTCCGGCATGAAGTGCACGAGCAACACCGACCCCAACACCTGCACCGTGTCGGGCGGAAGCTCGGGCGGCACCTGCACGCCCACCTACCAGGGCCCCACCGGCGACGCGCAGGTCTATACCCAGTGCGCGTCCGTGTGGAACTACCGCTGCCAGCAGAAGAACGACAGCGCCGCGGACCAGAACTGCCTCGTCTACGACTCGCTCGAGGCGACGGTGGACTGCCCGTACTGCCCTTGAGCCGGAGACCGGCGGGCCGCGAATGAGCGGCCCACCGGACGCAGGAAGCGCTGGAGGCTCAGGCGCGGTTGGCGATGGTCTTCGGCGGCAGCTTGAGGACCTGGCCCACCTTGATGTGGTCCGGGTCCTTGAGCTGATCCTTGTTGGCCTCGAAGATCTTCGTGTACAGCTTCATGTCGCCGTAGATGTCCCGGGCCAGCTTGCTGAGCGTGTCGCCGGACTTCACGGTGTGCAGGCCGTAGGGCTCGGCGTGGGTCACGGTGAGCATGACCATGATCTCGTCGTTCCACTTCGGGTGCTTCGCCTTGATCTGATCCCACATGCGATCGCGGTCGAAGGCGTGGTCGACGCTGCCCTTGATGACGAGCTTGCCGTTCTCCTCGCGCGTTTCGATCTTCGCGCCCACGTTCTTCGCCACGTCCAGCACGTCCTGGTAGTCGTTCTGCAAGGCCATCCGTGTCCTCCTGTCGTGAGGGCGCGAACTCAAGCATCCCGCCCCATGGGCATGACGGGCCGCCGGGCCAGGCGTGAACGAAGCTCAACACTGCGTCAGCAGGAGCTGTTCAGAGCACCACGTCCGCGCCGGGCTCCGGTTCGACGTTCAGCGACTCGGGCGGTGCGAAGGTGCCGTCCGGCCGCAGCTCGCGCAGGACCTCCTCGCGGCTCAGGCGCACCTCGCGGATGGTGCCATCCGGAGACAGCGCGTAGACGCGGTCCTGGTCCGCCCCGCCCACGAAGAGGCCGCCCAGCGCGGGATAGAGCATCACCAGCGCGAGCTCCGTCTCCAGCGGCCCCGGGAAGAGCACGTGCGCGTGCGCGGAGAACTGGGGCCGCTCGCCGTCCGCGTCCGGCGCGATGGACACGGGGATGAGCCCCTGGTGCAGGGGCAGCTCCTGGAGCTTCTGGCGGCCGTCCTTGCTGAACTTGAAGCGGAAGTCGCCGCCCAGCAGGTACAGGTTCGAGTCGTCGAAGCCCTGGAGTACGTAGACGGTGATGCCGTCGCCCTCCTCCACCACGACGGGGTTGAGCTGCTTGCGGCCGTGCACCTGGAAGACGCGCTCACAGGCGGCGCTCACGGCGCGGGCCAGGGCGTCCATGCCCTCGGGCAGGGACTCGACGGGGAAGTCCTCCATCTCACCGGAGAACTCGATGGGCGCGCGGTACGCGTACGCGGGGACGAACACGTCCTCCGGATTGAAGCGGCCGAAGACGGAGTACCAGGCGTTGCCGCGCGGCACGGTGAAGAACCAGTTCATCCGCGCGCGGTCCAGGTCCGGACGCGCGAGCAGCAGGTCCGTGGCGCTGATGGCGCCCTTCTCCGATTCAACGATGTACAGCGCGCGCTTCTGCACGCGCTGGAGTTCCTCGTCCGACACCAGCACCGCCGGGGACTCCGCCGCGTCCGGCGCGTCCACCGGGGCCTGCGCCGCCGCGTCCGGCGTCGCGCGGGAGTGCGCGCGGCAACCGGCGGTCAGGACGACGAGGGCGACGAGGAGACTGCGAACCATGGGGACTCCCGCGGACGAAAGGGCCCGGTCAGTCTGTGCCGGCCGGGGCCTCCGCGTCACGTCCCCCACGCATCAGGCGCCCTGCTGCGTGGGCGCCAGCGCCGCCTTGATCTTCTCCC
Organism: Corallococcus sp. AS-1-6; assembly: GCF_020037015.1. Taxonomy (GTDB): domain Bacteria; phylum Myxococcota; class Myxococcia; order Myxococcales; family Myxococcaceae; genus Corallococcus. Next base: position 146,941 of record NZ_JAIQDE010000005.1, read on the forward strand.
GCAGGGCCTTGCGGCGCTCCTTGAACTGCGCGCGGGTGGCCTCGTCCACCTGGCCGTTGCTGGAGGCGCGCGCGGCCTTCATCTCCTCGTGGAGCTGCTTCGCCTCCGCCTTGAAGCTGTCGGCCTGGGCCTGGCTCAGGCGCCCTTCGGCGACCTGCTTGTCCAGCCGGTGCTCCATGCGGCCGAACTTGTGGCCCCCGCCGCCGTGCTTGCCCCGGCGCCCCTCGCACTGGCCGGCCTGGGCGTTGGCGTCGGACGGCGCGGCCGTCTGGGCGAGCACGGGGACGGCGAGGAGCAGCGTGGCGACGGCGGTACCGCGAAGCATGGACTTGAGCGACATGGTGTGTGGACTCCGGGTTCAGGTCAAAACGCGCCGGGAGCAGCCGTGCAGCCTGCTTCCCGTCGCGCCCTGACACCCAAAACCCCGGAGCCCGCCGAAGGTTAAATCGCCTCCGGCGAGCCGCCGGCTACTGGCAGTCAGACATGCTGTAGGTGAAGTCCTGGCGCGGCGTGTGGCCCGGGTCCTGGTTGATGGCCGCGATGCTCAGGTCCGTGTACGACACCGTCTGCGTGCCGCCGATGACCATCTGCGTGCGCTGCACGCGCGTGGTGGACAGCACCACCTTGCCCGTCGTGCCGTTGGACTCGATGCGGAAGCAGTTCAGGATGCGCGGGTCCACCGTGGAGCGGTTGCAGCGCGTGTACTGCCCCAGCACCGTGCGCTGCTCGTACGTGCAGCGGCAGTCCCAGGGGTCGTAGGCCTCCGTCACCGTGGCCGCCTCGTAGCCCGTGGCCGTCTGGACCACCTCCAGGTAGCTGCCGTCCTGCGGCTGCGTGCAGCGCAGCACCGTGTCACCCACCGCGCCCTGCTTCACCTCCGCCAGCGAGGGCTCCACCGCCACCTGGGCGCCCGCCTCGATGGCGTTCAGCGGATCCCGCGAGCCCGCGCCCTCACAGCCCAGGCCCAGCAGCGAAACACCCATCATCACGACCGCGGAAAGACGCAGCGACACCTTCATGGACGACTCCTACGAAAGGGGGGATGTCCGGGAGGACCCGGACAGCTCACCTGTAGGCTTTCGCGGTGGCCCGGCGCAACGCCCTTCTGCGTCACGAACGCGATACGGGCTTGAGGGCCCGCGTGGCGATGAAGGTGGGCAGGAACGTGGAGAGCAGGTCCTTCTCCTCGTACTTGTCCTCGAAGAGGTTCGTGAGCACGAAGCCCGCCTCCATCTGGCCGCCCAGTTGGTCTTCCAGCGAGTGGCCCACGACCATGGGCTCGTCCTTGTCGGTGTAGCGGCGGCGCTCCTCGTCCGTGAGGCTGGTGAAGTCCGAGTACGGCATCGTGTACTTGAGCCGCATCACGCCCTTCTCCTCCTCCACCGGGTCGAAGAGGTAGCGCACCGGGTTGCAGATGCCGGACAGGAGCACGCCGCCCGGACGCAGCACGCGGAAGGCCTCGCGCCACACCGGCAAAATCTCCTCCGCGAAGCAGTTGGAGCACGGGTGGAAGATGAGGTCGAAGCTCCCGTCGGCGAGCGCGGACAGGTCGCGCATGTCGCCCTCCACGTACCGGAGCGACAGGCCCTCGCGCTCGGCCACCTTGCGGTCCTGCGCCAACTGCGCGGGCGAGTTGTCGAACACGGTGACGTTCGCGCCCGCCGCCGCGAGCACCGGGCACTGCTGGCCGCCCGCGCTCGCCAGGCCCAGCACGTCCCGGCCCTTCAGGTCTCCGAACCACGCGCGCGGCACGGGCTTCGTCGGCGTGAGCACCACGCTCCAGTCGCCCCGCCGCGCGGCGGCGATGACCTCCGGGGACACCGGCAACGTCCACCGGTTGCCCCGCCCCACCTCGCCGTTCCACGCCTCGCGGTTGTACGTCCGCACATCCAGCTCAGTCTTCATGCAGCACCCGTCCTTCCATGCCTCCGGCCACGGTGACGACCTCACCCGTCACGTGCCCGGAGATGCGATCCGACGCGAGCGTCACCACGACGCGCGCCACGTCCTCCGGCTGCCCCACCTTGCGCAGCGGCATGGTCCGCGTGACGCGGCCGACGAACTTCGGGTCCGTCAGCTTGTCGCGGTTGCGGCCCACCTCCGTCCAGCCCGGGCACACCACGTTGACGCGGCCCAGGGGCGCGATGCGGTGCAGCTCGTTCTTCAGGCTCTTCACGAAGCCCGCCGCCAGCGCGCCCTTCGCCGCCGCGTAGTCCGTGTGGCCCGCCTCACCGAAGAGGCCCGCCGTGGAGCTGATGATGACGAGGCTGCCCGTGCCCGTGGTCTCCACGTGGCGCAGGAACGCGCGGCAGCTCAGGAACACGCTGTCCAGGTTCTGCGCCAGCGTGAGGCGCCAGCGCTCCAGCGACATCTTCCACAGCGGCTCGTCGGGCGCGGGATAGACGCCGGTGTTGCACACCAGCACGTCCAGCCGGCCCAGCGCCTTCACCGCCTGGGGCACCAGCGCGTCCACGTCCGCCTCCACCGTGAGGTCCGCGCGCACAGCCGCGCCGCCCACCTCGCGCGCGAGCGCCGCCGCCTTCTCCTGACTGCGGTGGTAGTGCACCGCAACCTTCGAGCCCTCGCCCGCGAACGCCCGCACCAGCGCGGTGCCGATGCCGCCCGCGCCCCCCGTCACCAGCACGCCCTTGCCCTGCAGTCCCGTGTCCATCGCTTCGCGGCTCCTCGTGGGCTCCCGTCAGCGCGGGAGGAATGCGCGGCATGATGCCCGAGCCGTCCGGTGCGGACAGCCGGGACGACGGGGCGGTGTTGGGGATGCGCTGCGTGCCGGGCAGCGGGACGAAATGCGCGCCGGACTCCTGACAAACGAAGGCCCGGGGCGTCGTCCGCTCCCGGGCCTCGCTGGATGCCGGCTGGCGCCTGAAGGCCTCAGCCCAGGCGCAACAACTGCCGGGCCTGCTCGGGGGTGGCGAGCTCACGGCCGGCGGCACGGGCCCGCTTCGCGGCCTCCGCCACCAGCTCGAAGTTGCCCTTCGCGAGCACGCCCTTGGACAGGTAGATGTTGTCCTCCAGGCCCACGCGCGCGTTGCCGCCGCGCTTCGCGGCCTCCTCCACGAACGGGAGCTGCTGGCGCCCCACGCCCGCCACCGTCCAGGAGCTCCCCTCCGGCAGCGAGGCGATCATGAAGTCCAGCACCTCCGGCCGCGCCTGGAGCGTGCCCGGCACGCCCAGCACGAAGTCGAAGTGCGCCGGCAGCTCCACCAGCCCCTCCTTCGCCAGGTAGCGCGCCTCGTCGATCATCCCGACGTCGAAGCACTCCAGCTCCGGCTTGAGGCCGATGCTCTTGATGCGCTTCGCGATGTCGCGCACCAGCGGCCGGGGATTCCAGAACACCTCTTCCCCGAAGTTCACCGTGCCCGTGGTGAGCGTGGCCATGTCCGGCTTGTCCGCGCCGGTGAGCGTGAGCCCGCCGCACCGCTCGTCCACGTCCATGCCCACCGCGCCGCCCGTGGACACCTGGACGAGGATGTCCGTGCGCTTGCGGATGGCGCGGATGGCCGCGCGGAACAGCTCCGCGTCCTGCGACGGCTTGCCCTCCGCCGTGCGCACGTGGATGTGCACCATCGCCGCGCCGGCTTCGCGGCACTTCGCCGCGTCTTCCGCGATCTCCTCCGCGGTGATGGGCAGGTACGGCGTCTGCTCGCGCGTCGTCTCCGCGCCCACCAGGGCGGCGGTGATGACCATGGGCTTGCTCATCGCTTCACCCGCTGCTTGTCCTTGGGCACCACGCACGTGCCCGAAGCGCGGCACACCACCACCGCCTCCGGCAGCACGTCCGCCGCCGAGTCGTTCACGTCCGGCCGGGGCTTGATGACCTTGCGGGCCTCGAAGCGCATCTTCCGCGACGTGTTGCCCTCGCTGACGATCTCGCCCTCCGCCTCGATGAAGTCCCCCGCGTACACCGGGGCCAGGAACTCCACGGAGTCGTAGGCGCGGAACAGGCCCTCGTCGCCGTCGGAGCGGATGCACAGCTCCGTGGCCACGTCCCCGAACAGACCGAGCATCCGCGCCCCGTCCACCAGGTTGCCGCCGTAGTGCGCGTCGTGGCTGCCCATGCGCAGCCGCAGTACCGCCTTCGTGCCCGTGCTCACGAGGGTTCCCCCTGGTAGTGGGAGTCCGCGGACTCCGTGCCTTCCTTCTTCATCACCGCGTGCACGATGTAGTTCGCCACGTCGGACGGCTTGGTGCCCGGCCCGAAGCCCGCGTCGAAGCCCAGCTCCAGCGCCAGCTTGTGGTCCACGCGCGGCCCGCCCAACAGCAGCAGCGTCTTGCCGTGGATGCCCGCCGCCTTCGCCGCGTCGATGAACTGACGCGAGTTGTCCTTGTGCACGTCGCGCTGCGTGACGACCTGCGAGACGAGGATGGCGTCCGCGTGCTTCGCGGTGGCCTTCTTGATCAGGTCCTCGTTGGGCACCTGGCTGCCCAGGTTGAAGGCCTCGAAGCCCGGGTAGCGCTCCAGGCCGTAGTCGCCCGCGTAGCCCTTCATGTTGAGGATGGCGTCGATGCCCACCGTGTGCGTGTCCGTGCCCGTGCACGCACCGAAGACGACGATGCGCCGGCGCACCTTCTCCTTGATGAGCGCGTTGAGGTCGTCGAACCCCATCTTGCGCACCACCACCTCCGGCACGTCGATCTCCGCGTAGTCCAGCGTCACGTTGGAGCGGGCGTAGACGACGAAGAACGTGTACTGGTCCGCCGCGCGCTCGGCGGCGGCCACCTTCACGTCCGTGAAGCCCATCTTCTTCGTGAACTGGGCGGCGGCCTCCTTGGCCTTCTCCGACAACGGCACGGGCAGCGTGAATGACAGCTGCACCATGCCGTCGTCGCGACGGTCGCCGTAGGGGCGGATGATCTGCTTGCTCGGCTTCACCATCGAACTAGCCCTTCTTGCCCTTGGGCGGCGTGAACGACACGCTGGTGCCCACCTTCTCGGCCACCGCGGCGAAACGGTCCTTCTTGCCCTGCTCCATGTAGAAGACCACCGACCACGTCGTCTTCCCGTTGCAGCCCACGTACGTGACGGTGTCCACGTTGCCGCTGCCGTCCGGCGCCGCGTCCGTGTCCGTCTTGGTGGCCGCCGGCTGACCGCCGACCTTCAACATGGTCCAGCTGTCGCCGCCCATGTTCGCGAGGATCTTCGTGCGGCACAGCTCCGCCTTCATGCCCGCGGTCTGCACCGTGCCCACGTCCACCATGAAGTACGCGTCGCCGGAGGGCGCCAGGAACTTCTCGGAGCCGTCCACGTTGGAGCGCGTCCACGCCGCCGGCGCCTTCAGCGCGATGTTCTTCACCGTCACGCTGCTCAACGCATCCGCGCTGCCACCCGCGGCCATCATCACAGCCACGAAAGTACCCAGGATCATGACGCCTCCAGCATTTCCAGGAACGGGTTGAAGTAATCCGGCGCCTTCTCCAGCACGCCGTCCAGGCCCTTGCCACCGGTCTCCTCGCGCTTCACGTCGCCGAAGCGCCCCTTGCCGATGGCCGCCACCATGCCCTCGGTGTGGCACTCGCGCAGCAGCTCCTCCGCCTTGGCGAAGACCTCCCGCGCGCGGTTGGCGATCTTCCCGTCCTCGCGGACGGTGAACTCCTCGTCGATGCCGCGGGCCGCGCGGTGGATGTACGACGCGGACTTGAGCGCCACGTACCGGTCCGCGAGCAGCGGCGTGTGCATGGCCTCCGTCATCATGCCCAAGAGCTGGATGCCCTGCCGCGTCCAGATGGCCACCAGGTCCGCCATCACGTCGTACGCGTGGCTGAAGAAGATGTCCGTCTCCTTGTGCTTCGTGGGCGGCATGTACTTGAGCGGCGCGTCCGGGAAGCAGCGGCGCACCAGCATCGCCTGCGACAGCTCCAGCAGCAGCGTGTCGTCGCGGTACGGGTCGATCTCGTACGAGTGCCCGATGCCCAGCTGCCAGTCCTTGAGGCCCGCGCGCTTGGCGAAGCACTCGTTGATGAACTGGCTGGCGATGACGGTGTGGGCCGCGTCGTAGGCGTCCGCGGTGGTGATGTAGTTGTCCTCGCCGGTGTTGATGATGATGCCGGCCAGGGCGCAGATGCGGCGGCTGAAGTACTGGTCGATGAACGTCCGCCGCATGTTGATGTCGCGGAAGAGGATGCCGTACATCGCGTCGTTGAGGAGCATGTCCAGCCGCTCGTACGCCGCGCAGAAGGCGATCTCCGACATGCACAGGCCGGACGAGTAGTTGGTCAACTGGATGTAGCGCTTGAGCTTGCGGCTCTCGTCGTCCAGGGCCTCGCGCATCACGCGGAAGTTCTCCTGGGTGGCGTAGGTGCCGCCGTAGCCCTCCGTCGTCGCGCCGTGGGGCACGTAGTCCAGCAGCGACTGCGCCGTGGAGCGGATGACCGCGATGACGTCCGCGCCCGCCTGGGCCGCGGCGCGCGCCTGGTCCACGTCGTCGTAGATGTTGCCGGTGGCGACGATGACGTACTTGTGCGGCGCGGGCGACATGGGGAACTGCTCGCGCAGGGCGTTGCGCTGCGCGATGCGGGCCTTGAGCTCCGTCATCGCCGCGCGGGCCTCCTCGCGCACGGCGTCGCGCAGGTTGGCCTCCATCTCCGGAGACAGCGCGCCCAGCTTGTCCGTGGGCAGCGCGGTGATGCGCTCCACGGCGTCCAGCGGACTGCTGGCGCCCAGTTGCAGCGCGCGGCCGTACCAGTACGCCGCGCCCCGGTTGAGCACCCCGGCGGACTTCAGCTTGTCCACCATGAGGTTGGCCAGCGGTACGCCGCGCGCACCCGCGCCGGAGATTCCAAAGAAGCGCAAGACGGTGCGCTCATTGGAGACAGTGGTGTTGCGTTGGATGAGGTCGAAGATCGGATTGACGATCTCGTCCGCCAGCTTGCGCGCCTCGGCAATCCGCGCGTCGTCGATAAACGGGCCTGACATGCGCGCACCCTACCCGAGCCCCGCGTCCTTCGGCTCAAGAACGCGGGCCCCCGCACCGTCAGCGAACGATGCCGCACCGCGCCTCTTGAATGGCGAGAAGCATCACGTGGAGGCCGCGCCTCCCCAGGCCCCACCGAAATCTCGCGGCGGCCCTTCACACCGAAAAGACGGTGGACGCCGGCACCGGCCAATCGGTGAATCCACCGAACCGCCGGTGGGCGCGGCCGCCCCAAGGCCTTCAACCCATTGAAAACACAGGAGTCGGATGGGCGGCATGGGGCGTGCTTTGGGGGATGGCGCGGTCCCCCGTAACCCAAGGAGCACCCCTTGAACCGACGCTCGTTGATGCTCGCCGTCCTGCTGTCTGGCGCTCCCGTCCTCGCCGCCGGCAACCCTCCCCCCATCACCACCGACTCGGGCGCGCCGCTGGGCACGAACCAGAGCTCCAAGACGGCCGGCCCCCGGGGCGGCATCCTCCTGGAGGACTTCGCCCTCATCGAGAAGCTCGCGAGATTCGACCGTGAGCGCATCCCGGAGCGCGTGGTGCACGCGCGCGGCGTGGGCGCGTACGGCACCTTCGAGAGCTACGGGGACTTCTCCCAGCTCACGCGCGCGTCCGTCTTCTCCCAGAAGGGCAAGAAGACGCCGATGTTCGTGCGCTTCTCCACGGTCATCCACCCCAGCGGCTCCCCGGAGACGCTGCGCGACCCGCGCGGCTTCGCGCTGAAGTTCTTCACGGACGAGGGCAACTGGGACCTGGTCGGCAACAACCTGCCCGTCTTCTTCATCCGTGACGCCATCAAGTTCCCGGACATGGTGCACTCGCTGAAGCCGTCCCCGGTCACCAACCGGCAGGACCCGAACCGCTTCTTCGACTTCTTCAGCCACCAGCCGGAATCCACGCACATGCTGACCCAGCTCTATTCGGACCTGGGCATCCCGGCGAACTACCGGCAGATGGACGGCAACGGCGTGCACGCCTTCAAGTTCGTCAACGCGAAGGGCCAGGTGAAGTACGTCAAGTTCAACTGGAAGTCGCAGCAGGGCGTGAAGGGCCTCACCGTGGAGGAGGCCACGAAGCTGGGCGGCGAGGACTTCCAGCACGCAACGCACGACCTCTACACGAGCATCCAGGCCGGGAAGTTCCCCTCGTGGGAGCTGAGCGTGCAGGTGCTGGATCCCAAGGACCTGGACGGCTTCACGTTCGATCCGCTGGACGCCACCAAGGAGTGGCCCAAGGACAAGCTGCCCCCGGTGAAGCTGGGCCGGTTCACCCTCAACAAGATGCCGGACAACTTCTTCGAGGAGACGGAGCAGTCCGCCTTCTCCCCGGGCGTGATGCCGCCGGGCATCGAGCCGTCCGAGGACCGGCTGCTGCAGGGCCGCCTCTTCTCCTACGCGGACACGCAGCGCTACCGCCTGGGCGCCAACTACCTGTCACTGCCGGTGAACCGTGCGCGCGCCCCGGTGAACAACAACAGCCAGGCCGGCGCGATGAACAGCGGCCACACGAAGTCGGACGTGAACTACGAGCCCAGCATCACGCGCGAGACGCAGGACACGCCCGCCGCCCTCTTCTCCAACGCGCCGCTCACCGGCACCACGCAGCAGCGCCCCATCGAGAAGACGGACAACTTCGCGCAGGCGGGCGCCTTCTGGTCCGCGCTCGACGCGGGCGGCAAGGAGCGGCTCATCCAGAACCTGGCCGGCGACCTGGGCCAGGTGCGCGACGCGAAGGTCAAGGCGCGCATGGTGGGCCACTTCTACGCGGCCAACGCGGACTACGGCGCGCGACTGGCCAAGGCCGTGAACGTGAAGCTGGACGACGCGAAGGCCACCCTCGCCCCGCTCGCCACCCAAAGCGTGCCGTGACCTGACGCACCGGGGCCGCCGGTGACGCCACGGCGGCCCCGCCCCCCCCCTTCACCCTACCTTCGCTGGAGATGCCCTCATGGTTCGCAAGCTGCTGCTCGGTTCGCTGGGTCTGGTGATGCTGGTGTGCACGGTGCTGACCGCCGCGTGGATGTCCCTGCGCGCCCCGGCGACGCCCGCCGGACGGCTGCTCGCCACCAGCGACGCGGAGCGCTACCTGCTCGCCGCCGCGCGCGAAGGCGAGACGGACATCGTCCAGGGGCTCATCCAGGCCGGCACGCCCGTGGAGGCCCGCGACGCGCGGGGCTTCTCCCCCCTCATCCTCGCCGCCTACCACGGCCACCCCCGGACGGTGCGCGCGCTGCTCGACGCCGGGGCGGACGCGTGCGCGGGCGACAGCCGGGGCAACACCGCCCTCATGGGCGCCGCCTTCAAGGGCTACGCGGACGTGGTGAAGCTGCTCTCCGCCCAGCCCTGCGCGGTGGACCAGACCAACCGCCTGGGCCAGACGGCCCTGATGTTCGCCGTCCTCTTCGGCCGCACGGAGGTGGCCGACCAACTGCGCCACCAGGGCGCCTCCCCCGCATTGCGCGACGCCAGCGGCCGCTCCGCGGAGGATTGGGCCCGGACCCAGAGCCCCGCCGCCCCCGTGGCGCCCGCCCCGCTTCCGGAAGCCCCCACCTCACAGGTGCGCTGAAGTCCGCGCGCCAGGGAAGGGCCGCCTGTCAGCCGCCCCGGCCACCAGCCATCCCCAGGGGCTTCATTTCCCACCCATGGAGGTTCTGTGATGACCTACGGCAGTGAGATTAGTCGGATTAATAAGCACTTTGCGTGGCATACAAAAATACCGAAACATTCTGCTTAATCTTGACTCTCACAGGGGGTCCTACCGCATAACATCCCGCGTCCGATCAGGAGTGCGGGAATGAACAGCCATTGGTCAAAGCCGTTGCAGCGATGTGTGGTTTTGGCACTCGCGGGGATGTTGGGCGGTTGTGATTTCGGCATGGGCCCGGACAAGGAGGAAGTCCCTCCCGCCGCGCCCGAGGCCCCACAACAGGTCGTCGCGCAGCCGGCGGACGCTTCCGCCCTGGTGACGTGGACGGTGCCGCCCAAGGATGGAGGCAGCCCGATCCTCTACTACGTGGTGCGCTGCCTCCCCGAGTGTGGCGGCGCGCTGGTGAACGCGCCCGACACGCAGGCCACCATCCGGGGGCTGAACAACGCCTTCCCCTACGCCTTCAAGGTCGCCGCGGTGAACGCGATGGGCGAGGGCCCGGGCTCCATGAACTCCGAAATCGTCACGCCCCAGGCGGGCATGACCATCGCGAGCCCCACGGTGCCGGGGCAGCCGCGCGCGGTGAATCCCACGGCGGGCAATGGACAGGCCTACGTGAGCTGGCTGGCCCCGGCGAGCTTCGGGGGACGGCCCTTGAGCTACTACAAGATCATGGCGGAGCCGGGTGGCCTCACCCAGCGGGTGAACGCCCCCTCCTCCGGGATGCTGTTCGAGGGCCTCGCCAACGGCACCGCGTACACCTTCAGCGTCTGCGCGGCCAATGAGATGGGCGAGGGCCCCTGCACCCGGGCATCCGCGCCCGTGTCGCCGCGGAGCGGTGGCGCCCCGGTCAGTTGGGTCATGGGCTACTGGGTGGGCTACCAGAAGGACCTCTACCCTGCGGAAACCGTGGACATGTCGCTGCTCACGCACGTGGCCATGGGACGCATCCGGCCGAAGGGGGATGGCACGGTCATCAAGCTCTTCGACATCAGCGAACACGAGGGACCGATCCAGGCCCGGAAGATCGCGGAGCAGGCGCACGCCGCGGGCAAGAAGGCCCTGCTGATGCTGGGCGGCATGGATGAGCACGCGGGCTTCAAGGGCGCGACGGAGACGGTCGAGAAGCGCCGGAACTTCGCCCGCGCCATCGTCGAAGCCGTCCACGAGTTCGGCTACGACGGCGTCGACGTGGACTGGGAGCCCATCATCCTGCCGGAGGATGGGCCGCCGCTGCTCGCCCTCCTGGACGACCTGCGTGCCCTGGACGACAAGCTCATCATCACCGTGCCCGTGGGCTGGGTGAACTCCAACTTCGGCCTGAACAAGGAGGAGAAGGCGTTCTACCCCCAGCTTGTGGCCCGCGTCGATCAGCTCAACATCATGTCGTACAAGATGAGCGGCGACTGGGCGGATTGGGGGGTGTGGCATTCCAGCCCGCTCTTCGGTGACACCCTGGCCCACCCCACCTCCGTCTCCAGCTCCGTGAAGGCGTACCTCGATGCGGGCATCCCCGCGCAGCGCCTGGGCGTCGGCACCGGCTTCTTCGGAACCTGCTGGAAGAACGCCACCGAGCCTGGCCAGCCCGTGGACGGCCCCAACAATCCGTATGAAGAGCAGAGCGACAACAGGATGAGCTACGCCAACATCCAGAAGGAGTACCTGCCCAAGATGAAGTACATCTGGGACGCCACGGCGCGGGTGCCCTACCTCTCCGACGCCGACGCGAAGGGCCCGCAGTCCTGCAACTTCATCTCCTATGAGGACATCGCCTCCGTGACGGAGAAGGGCCGCTGGACGCGGGAGCAGGGCCTGGGGGGCGCCATCATCTGGACCATCAACCAGGGCCACATCAATGCGGCCCCGGCGGGTGAGAAGGATCCACTCCTCAAGGCCGTGCACGCGGCCTTCCTCAAGCCCTAGACGTAGCGGGACTCGAAGAGCTGGCGCAGCGACGGTTCGGTGCGCAGGAGGTCCAGCGTGAGGGCGGCGTGGTTCGGCACGTAGCCATTGCCCACGAGCATGGTGACGTCCTTGCCCACGCCCTCCGCGCCCAGGGCCGCCGTGGTGAAGCTGGTGGCCATGGAGAAGAAGATGACCGTGCCGCCGTCCTTCACGGACAGCAGGGACGCCATCTCCGTGTTGCCCACGCTGGCGCAGTTGACGACCAGGTCGCAGAGCTGACCGCCCGTCGCCTTCGCCACGGCCTCCATCACGTCCACGCCCTGGGTGGCGTCCACCTTGAGGGCCTCGTCGCACAGGCCGATGGCGGACAGCGCGTCCAGCGCCTTCTGGGAGATGTCCAGCGCCAGCAGCTTGCCGCGGCTCTCCAGGCTGCGGCGGGCCTGCGCCAGGCACAGCGCGCCGCTCTTGCCCGCGCCCAGCACCGCCACCGTCATGCCCGGGCGCACGTGGCGCGCCACCAGCGCGGGCGCGCCGCAGACGTCCAGCGCCGCCAGGGACAGCGTGTCCGGCATGTCCTCCGGGAGCTTCGCGTAGATGCCGCTGGCGAAGAGCAGCGCGTGGCCGCGGATGTCCACGCGGTCGATGTCCGCGTGCACCGCCTTCACCTCTTCGATGACGAGCGGCGTGAGCGTCAGGCTCACCAGCGTGGCGATGCGGTCCCCCGGCTTGAGCACGCCGTTGGCGGGGTGCTTCGGGCCCAGCTCCTTCACGCGGCCGATGAGCATCCCGCCGGAGCCGGTGACGGGGTTCTGCATCTTGCCGCGCTCGCGGACGATGTCCTGGATGCGAGCCGCGATGCGCGCGGGATCACCGCCCACGTCGTCCTTGATCTGCTTGAAGGACGCGGCGTCGATGTTGAGGCTCTCCACGTCGATGAGCAGCTCCGCCTCGCGGCAAGGCAGCGAGGGGTCCAGCTTGCGAGCGCGCTGCGGCAGCACGCCCTTCTCTCCCATGACGCGCGACAGTCCGTAGGTATCCATGGGCTCCCCCTTATCAGTCCCGAGCCAGGAGCGGCACCAGCACCGACAGCGACCGCTCGAAGCGGTACGACACGCCCGAGTGCCCGTCCTCGAACTCCTCGTGCGCCACGTCCACGCCGCCGGCCTTCAGGTCGTCCGCCACCATGCGCGTGCCCCAGCGCAGGTTGAACTCGTCGCGGGTGCCGGCGTCCAGGTAGACCGTCTTCAGTTTGCGGAAGGAGTCCATGAACTTGGGCACGAAGCGCACGGGGTCGTGCACCAGCCACCGGTTCCACACGTCCAGGCGCAGCTTCGCGTTGTGCTGCTCGAAGGGCAGCTCCAGGTTCAGCGGCTCACCCTTCTTGGGGGAGTACGCCGCCGCCATGGCCAGGATGTTGATGACCGGGAAGTCGTCGCCGCGCACCTTGGTGGCCACGGCGCGCTGACGCAGCTCCGTCACCCACGCGTCCACGCCGCCCGCCTTCATCAGCGCGGTGGCCGCCTTGGGCAGGTCCGGCATGTACGAGTACTCGAAGTACGAGTCCGGCGCGTGCGCGCCCACCAGGGAGAAGATCTCCGGGTGGTAGCGGCCCATGACGAGCGCGCCGTAGCCGCCGGAGCTGTGGCCCACCACCGCGCGGGACGCGGCCCTGGGCAGCGTGCGGAAGGTCCTGTCCACGAAGCCGACGACGTCCTTGACCAGGTAGTCGCGGTAGCGGCCGATGGCGTCGCTGTTCACCCACTGGCTGCCGCCGAGCTTCGTCCACGCGTCCGGGAAGACGCCGATGACGGGCGGGATGGCGCCCTGTTCGATGAGCGCGTCCAGGCGGTCCGGCACGCTGGGCGAGAAGCCGGACGCGTTGGTCCACGAGCCGCCGCCGTTGCCGAAGGCGTGCAGGAAGTAGACGACCGCGTAGCGCTGCGAGCCCTCCGCGTAGCCCGGCGGCAGGTACACGGTGAGCCGGCGGCGGGCCGGATCTCCCAGCGGGTTGTTCTCCAGCGCGGGGGAATGCACTTCACGCGTCTCGAGCACGCCCTTCATCGGTGCTTCTCCTGGTCGCGGTGCGCCGCGCTTTCTAAGCGCCGGAGCCCGGGTGCTTGCCGAACAGCTTCATCACCTGCTGCAGGTCCTCCCACGCCTTGCGCTTCTCCGCGCTGTTGCGCAGGAGGTACGCGGGGTGGAAGGTGGGCATGAGCTGGATGCCCTCGTATTCGCGCCACTGCCCCCGCATGCGGGTGATGGGGGTGGTGTCCCGGAGCAGCGTCTGCGCCGCGAACTTGCCCAGCGCGACGATGACCTTCGGCTGGAGCGCGAGCAACTGCGAGCGCAGGAAGGGCTCGCACGCGGCGATCTCATCCGGCTCCGGGTTGCGGTTGCCGGGCGGGCGGCACTTCACGACGTTGGCGATGTAGACGTCGTTGCGGCTGAAGCCCATGGCGCCGATCATCTTGGTGAGCAGGTCGCCCGCGGCGCCCACGAAGGGCACGCCCTGGAGGTCCTCGTTCTCACCGGGGCCCTCGCCCACGAACACCAGGTCCGCGCGGGGGTTGCCGGAGCCGAACACGATGTTCTTGCGGCCCGTGCACAGCTTGCACCGGCGGCAGTCGCCCAGCTCGCGGCGGATCTGATCCAGCGTGGGGCGCTCGCCCTCCACGACGCCGGGCAGCGCGCCGTTGTAGCGGGGCGTGGACTTGGGCACGTCCAGGAGCATCCCCGGGGCCGGAGCGGCGCGGGGGGCCGGGGCCTCGGAGGCCAGGGGGCGCGACGCGGCGGGAGGCGGCGTGGCGGCGGCCAGCGGACGGGCGGCGCCCAGGGGCTGCTTCATCGCGGCGTGCAGCGCGTCACGGGTCGGGGACTCCACCGGGGGCCGGGGAGGCGGGGAGGCGGCGGGCGGCTCGGGGGCCTTGGTCCGGGCGATCATCGTGCGCACGGACGAGGCGGCGGCGCGCTGCTGCTGGAGCTCGGCGGCGACCTTCGCGTCGACGAGGAGCGAGCGGCCCGCGGTCTCCTCCTGCCAGAGGAGGTGGCGGCGCACGTCCTGGAGCACGTCGGCCAGCTCCTGCGTGGAATCAGGCGTGTCGTCGTTCACGGGGGTGATCGGTATCGAAGGGGCCGTCCCGGTGCAAGGAAGCAGCCGGGGAAGTTGCCTGTACGCTTAGCCCAGGGTCGGGGCTTGCGCCACCTTCCGGGCGGAGGCGGCGGGCACTGGTCGAATCAGGACACACCCCCGGCGTAACGCCCTTGGTCCCCGGGCGGACCTGGGGAAGATGCCGGTCCTTCTCTCCACAGGAGCAGCTCCCCCATGATCAAGGTGGCCATCGTCGTCGGCAGCACGAGGCCCGGCCGCAAGGCGGACAAGGTCGCGGCCTGGGTCCACGACCTCGCGAAGAAGCGAGGCGACGCCGCGTACGACATCGTCGACATCCAGGACTTCCACCTGCCGCTGCTGGATGAGCCGACCCCGCCCTCCTCGGGCAAGTACACCCAGGAGCACACCCAGAAGTGGTCCGCGGCGGTGGCGGCGTATGACGCCTACGTCTTCGTCACGCCCGAGTACAACCACGGCCCGTCCGGCGCGCTGAAGAACGCGCTCGATTTCGTCTACCGCGAGTGGAACAACAAGGCCGCCGGCTTCGTGGGCTACGGCAGCGCGGGCGGCGTGCGCGCGGTGGAGCAACTGCGCCTGGTCGCCGCGGAGCTGCAAATGGCCACGGTGCGCGCGCAGGTGCAGTTGTTCCTCTCCACCGACTTCGAGCACTACACCGTCTTCAAGCCGGATCCGGCCAAGGAGAAGCAGGTGAACGCGATGCTGGATCAGCTCGTATCCTGGGGCACGGCGCTGCGCACGGTGCGCGTGAAGCCGTAGCGGCCTCAGGTGTCCTGGCGGGACCGCGCGGTGGCGGCCCGCCGCAGCGCCTCCGCCGTGTCGGGGTCCGCGGGGAAGAACGACTCGATGGCCAGCTCCGCGAGCGTGATGTCCACGGGCGTGCCGAACACGGTGGTGGTGCTGAACAGCGACAGCCGCCCCAGCGACGTGCGCAGGCGCAGGGGCACCACCACGCCCGCGAAGTCGCGCGCCCTGGGGTCCGGAGTGGCCTCCGGCACCGGGTAGCCCTTCAGCTCCTCCAGCAGCGCCGCGAGCGTGGCGTCCGCGCTGGCGTCCACCTGCCGGTGCAGCCGCGTGAGGACGTGGTCGCGCCACTGGCGCAGGTTCTCGATGCGCGGCGCGAGCCCGGACGGATGCAGGCTCAGGCGCAGGACGTTGACGGGAGGCTCGAGCATCTCCGGGGCCACGTCCGCCAGCAGCGCGCCCACGGCGCGGTTCGCGGTGACGAGCGTCCAGTGCCGGTCCACCGCGAGCGCGGGGTACGGCTCCTGGCCCGCGAGCACCAGCTCCACGGCCTCGCGGGTGGCGCTGAGCGCGGGGTCGTCCAGGGGGCGCTCGGCGTAGACGGGCGCGAAGCCCGCGGCCACGAGGAGGCCGTTTCTTTCGCGCAGGGGCACGTCCAGTTCCTCCGCCAGGTGGAGCAGCATCTCGCGGCTGGGCTGGGAGCGGCCGGTCTCCAGGAAGCTCACGTGCCGGGTGGAGACCTCCGCGCGCAACGCGAGGTCCATCTGGCTCAGCCCGCGCCGCTGACGCCAGCCGCGCAGCAGCTCTCCCA
Source organism: Corallococcus sp. AS-1-6 (assembly GCF_020037015.1). Classification (GTDB taxonomy): domain Bacteria; phylum Myxococcota; class Myxococcia; order Myxococcales; family Myxococcaceae; genus Corallococcus. Next base: position 163,109 of record NZ_JAIQDE010000005.1, read on the forward strand.
CCGGCCGGTTCTGCTGAAGGCTCGTCATGGAGGGGAAGATAGGGGGCGCACGTCAGCGCTTCCATTCCCTCGGAGGTAATCGACACCGCGCGGGCCGGCTCGCATCTTGTGCACCGTCGACGGACGGCCTTCACGGCCGCCGCCGCTTCCACCCATCGCAAGGATTCGTGTGCCATGAGCGTCAAGAACGTGTCGGGAACCTTTCTGCGCCGCGCGCTGCTGCTGGACGCGGTCGCCAGTGGAGCCATGGGGCTGTTGATGGCGGTGGCCGCGGGACCCATGGGGCCGCTGCTGGGCCTGGAGCCGGGGCTCCTGCGAGCGGCGGGGCTGGGGCTCATTCCGTTCGCCCTGCTGCTCGGCTACCTGGCGTCGAGGGACACCCTGCCCTCGTGGCCGGTGTGGTTCGTGGTCGCGGTGAACGCGCTGTGGGTGGTGGACAGCGTGCTCCTGATGACGCACGGCCCGACGGCGCCCACGGGGCTCGGGGTGGCCTTCGTCACGGCGCAGGCGCTGGCGGTCGCGCTGTTCGCGGCGCTGGAGTACGCGGGCCTGCGGCGAGGCGCCACGGCGGCCATGGCCTGAGTGTCCAATCCACGCGGCGCGAGCGTCATGTCGCGCCGCGCGGAGGGACGGGCGTTGTTATCGTGGCGGGACATGGCCTCCTTCGCGCGCCCGTGGCTCGTCATCGCAGCGTTGTCCTCCGGGGTCATCGGTTGCGCCACGGTGGGTGGCGCCAGGGGGAAGGACCTGGTGACGCTGCGCTACGCGTGGCCGGAGCAGTCGACCCTCCGGGTGATGCACACGGTGGACGTGCGGACGGACTGGAGCGGACGGCAGACGGCGCAGCGCCGGTATGTGATGCGGCTGGGGCCCATGGACGCGGAGGGCCGCCGGCGGTTGGTGTTCCAGGACGTGGAAGTGATTGAAGCCCCCTTCCCTGCCTTCGTGGAGCCGCTGGCCGCGTCCATCATCGACGCGCAGGGAGACTTCCAGGGGATCGAGCCGCTGGAGGACGGCCCTGGCCAGGACCTGCTGGACGCGCTGCCGGTGAGCCCCACGAAGAAGGCCCAGATGGCGAAGGCCCTCAGCAACGGGCTGGAGCGCGAGGCCCGCAACCGGTGGAACGAGTGGGTCGGGAGCTGGCACGGGTCGAGCTTCAAGCCTGGGAGGACGGAGGTCGTGCCGACGACGTTGGCGGTGGGCACCGGCCGAAAGAAGAGCGAGGAGGTCCCCGCGGAGGAGCGAGTCCGGCTGGACGTGGGAGTGCCCTGCTCCGAGTCGGTACCGGAGCCCAGGTGCGTGCGGCTGAAGCTCGTGCGTGAACCTGTCGGACAATCGGACGAGACGCAGGGAAGGTACGCGCACCTGGAGCTGGAGTTGGTGACGGATCCGGCGACGCTGCTGCCGTACTCATCGCGAGTCATCCGCATGGACCGCGTGGACTGGAACGGTGGACGCGGTGAGCCTGACTTCCATGAGTCCGTGCATGTGGAGCAGCACACGTTCATCCACGGGGTGGAAGGGCCTCCGGGGCACGTGGCGATCAGGGAGCCATGGTAGTCCGTGACTGAATGGCGGACGCGGACACGCCGCGCTATCACGCGTCGCCATGAAAGCCAGACTGCCGATTCAATGTGCCGCTCTTGCGACCATCGTCCTTGGGCTATTTGGGTGTGGCTCGGCCACTGTCGGCTCCGTGAGCAGGGCCTCCGTAGGACATGGTTCGGGGATCTCGATGTCCATGAATCGCTTGTTGGCTGAAGTCGCCACCCATCACTTTCCCAACCCACCGGCAACGCCCGCACAGATAGCCGCCTTCGAGGCACGCGTTGGGTGGAGGCTGGACGCGAATCTTCGTGCCTTCTATCTGCACTGCAATGGGGCAGCGTTGTTCGACGCTTCACCCGAGATGAACTACCGCATCCTCCCACTTGAACAAATCGAGCGAGCTCGCGCAGCCATCAGAGGCAGCGAAGAGGACGCGGACGGACCGCAGGGAGAATAGGAATGCGTGGCCAGGCCATGTCTGCTTCTCCGAAGGATTCGCGTGGACGATGAATGCTGGGTTTTCCCTACCCGTTTGGCGGACAGCCCCTTGCTGCGCTATCACGCGCCGTCGTGGCTACCATTCCGCCCATTCAGCAGGCCGCTCTTGCAACCATCGTCCTTGTCTTCGTCGGATGTGGATCCGCAACTTTCTCCGCTGGGGGCAGGCCTGCCATGGGGAAATGGGTGAGCCCCGTCGTCCGGACACCAGATGGAGGACAACTCCGGACGACCATCTATTACGGCCCCTGGCAGTGCAGCGCTGATTTCCTGTCCCGCTGCGAGTCGAAGTGCTCGTCCCAGGGCCATGCCCTCATGGGCTGCATGTGGCTGGCCGACATCAAGGGGGACTGGCAGGGACGCTACTTCTTCATGCCAGCGGAAGCTGGTGGCCGCATGGCCATCACCCACTGCTGCTGCGACTACCCGACCGTATCGAACGGCCGCCAACTGAGGGAGAAGTGGAAGAACGCCCGAGAGAGTTTCCGCCGCGAATGGGCCTCCGAATTCGGAGAGTGGCCGGCAACAAACGGGGCGAACTGGCAGGGACACCACATCTTCGACCTGGCACACGGAGGCCCACCAGTGGCGCCTGGCAACGTGCTCCCCGTGCCGCAGGATGTGCATCAGGTCTTCAACGAAGAATACCCCGCTTGCTACGCACCTGGCGGCAAGTGGCTCACACCGGGCCCCGCACGGCCCTATGTGGATTGAGGAACGACCGTGTCCATGGAAAGCCTGCTGGCCGAGGTCTCCCGACTCCACTTCCCTGGTCATCCCGCCACGCTCGCGCAGATCGCTGCATTCGAGACACGCGTGGGGTGGAAACTTGATGAGGACCTGCGCGCCTTCTACCTGCATTGCAACGGGTGTGATCTCTTCGTCTCGTCGCCGGACACGCGCTTCCGCGTACTGCCGCTAGAGCAAATCATGCGAGCGCGCGTCGCCATCCGAGGCAACGACCGGGACGAGACCGGAGCGGCATCCCTCTACACGCTGGTGGACATGCAGGACTCCGACTACCTCGTCCTGGACGTGGCACGGTGTGACTCTGGCCACTATCCCCTCTTCGACGCGTGGCACGAGACGTTCCCCGAGCTGGTGCCCGTTGCCTCATCTTTCGGCGAGTTTCTGAAGAAAGCACTTTGCAGTGGCAACCAGGCGTTCTGGCTGAGCAGCGAACCACTGGAAGGATAGGAGTGAGCAGTCAGTCCATGCCCACTTCGCCGAAGTAGTCGAGGAACGCGCGAATGCGCGCAGGAAGCTGTTTCGCGGGATCGAGGAATACGGCGTGGAAGACCACCGTGTCCCCGGGGTTTCGGTCCTCCAGCACCGCCACCAATTGCCCGGCCTTGAGGTCCTCACGCACCTGGAACGCCGCGATCCGCGCGAGGCCCGCCCCCGCGAGTGCCAGACGCCGCAGCGCTTCGCCGTCGCTGGCGAAGAGGGTCCCCGAGGCGGGCACGTTCACCACGGCGCCTCGCTCCATGAGGGGCCACTGCTCCAGCACGTGCGTGTGACTGGCGCCCATGCGGGTATGCCGCTCCAGGTCTGCGGCTGACTTCGGCGTGCCCGTGCGCTTCAGGTAGGTCGGCGCGCCGACGATGACCTTGCGCGTCTCGCCCAACCTTCGAGCGATCAGGTTGGACGACTTGAGCGGGCCCGCGCGAATGGCCACGTCCGCGCGATCCTCCAGCAGGTCCACCACGTGGTCCGTGAGCCCGATGTCCAGGCGGATGCCCGGGTAGCGGGCCTGGAACGCCGGCACCCGGGGCAGGAGGACGTGCGTGCCGTAAGGCACGTTGGTGTTCACGCGCACGCGACCCGAGGGCGCGTCATGCGACGTGACGCCACGCTCCGCGGCCTCCAATTCCGCGAGAACCTGCACGCTTCGCTCGTAGAAGACGCAGCCCTCGGAGGTGAGTTGGAAGCCCCGGGTGTTGCGGTGAATGAGCCGCGCCCCCAGGCGGGCTTCCAACCTCGCGACGAGCTTGCTGACCGCCGAGGGCGTCATCCGCAACGTCCGCGCCGCCGCGGAGAAGCCCTCCTGCTCCACGACGCGGACGAAGACCTCCATCTCCCCGGAGCGATTGACTTCCAGACGCGCCATTGACTTGAACTCACAAGCCTTGTGCCTGGGGCAGCTCTACTGCGTGACAAGACCTACGAATACTAGACCCGTGCGGCCCGGAAACGGATCCACGTGGGGCCGCATGGAGAACCCCATGTCTACCCCCAAGAATGTGGCCCTGGTCGTTGGAGCCAACGGAATCGCGGGACTCAACCTCATCGAACACCTGGAAGCACTCGGCGGCTGGGAGGTCATCGGCCTGTCGCGGCGCGGAGGCGAAAACCGCCCGGGTGTGCGCTTCATCTCCGTGGACCTGCTCGACGCCGCCGACAGCCGCGAGAAGCTGAGCGGCCTGACGCAGGTGACCCACATCTTCTACGCCGCCTACCAGGACCGACCGACGCTCGCGGAGCTGGTGGCGCCCAACGTCGCCATGCTCGTCAACGTGGTGGACGCGGTGGAGCCTGCCGCCAGGAACCTCCAGCACATCAACCTGATGCAGGGCTACAAGGTCTACGGCGCGCAATTGGGCCCCTTCAAGACGCCTGCCCGAGAGACGGACGCGCCGCACATGCCTCCCGCGTTCAACGTGGACCAGCAGGTCTTCCTGGAGCGGCGGCAGCAGGGCAAGGCGTGGACGTGGTCCGCGCTCCGCCCGTCCGTCGTCGTGGGCTACGCGATGGGAACCCCGATGAATGCGGCGCTGGCCATCGCGGTGTACGCGTCCATGTCGAAGGAGCTGGGCATCCCGCTGCGCTTCCCCGGACCGCCATCCGCTTACGACGTCCTCATGGACCTCACGGACGCCCGGCTCCTGGCGCACGCCATGCTGTGGGCGGCGACAAGCCCCGAGGCCGCGAACCAGGCTTTCAATATCAACAACGGCGACCAGTTCCGCTGGAGCGAGCTGTGGCCGAAGATTGCCCGTATGTTCGACCTGGAGGTGGCCCCGCCCCTGCCCATCTCCCTGGTGGAGACGATGGCGGACAAGGCACCGCTCTGGGACAGGATGGTGGCGAAGCACAGGCTCGCTCCCAATCCCTACACGGACATCAACCCCTGGCGTCATGCCCAGGGGATGTTCTCGATCCACTTCGACTTCCTCGCGGACCCGTCCAAGGCACGCCGCCATGGGTTCCCAGGGCACATCGAGACAGAGGCGATGTTCCGCGAGATCTTCGCGGACTACCGCCGCCGCAAGGTCATTCCCTGAGCGCTTCGACGAGGAGCGACCGGAAGTAGCGCGCCCCCTGATCCGCATCCGTCCAGTTGTGTCAGAGAAGGGCGCTCAGCCGCGCGGTGACACGAGCAGCAGCGACAGGATCTCCGCCGCCACCGCGCGCTTGCTGCCCTGCAACACCCGGTCGGGTCCACCACGTGAAATCACCGTCACCCGGTTCGTGTCCGTCCCGAACCCCGCGCCCTCCGCGGTGACGTCGTTGGCGACGATGGCGTCCAGCCCCTTGCGCTCCAGCTTCTCGCGCGCGTGCTCCACCACCCGCTCCGTCTCCGCCGCGAAGCCCACCAGCACCGGGCGCTTCGCCCTCCCCGCCACCTTGCGGGACGCCTCCAGCAACACGTCCGGCGTGCGCACCAACTTGAGACTCTCCGGCCCCTCGCCCTTCTTCACCTTCTGCGGTGCGCGCGTCTCCGGCCTCCAGTCACTTACCGCCGCCGTGGCGATGAACGCGTCCGCGGACTCCACTCGCGACAACACCTCGCGCGCCATGTCCTCCGCGCTCACCACGTCCACCACCTCCAGCCCCGTGCGGTCCACCGCGCCCACCGGGCCCAGCACCACCGTCACCTTCGCGCCCAGCGCCCGTGCCTCGTGCGCCAGCGCCAGGCCCATCTTTCCCGTGGACGGATTGGAGATGAACCGCACCGGATCCAGGTACTCGCGCGTGGGGCCCGCCGTCACCAGCACCGTCTTGCCCGCGAGCGGACCACCTCCCAGCCTCGCCGCCACCGCGGACACGATGGCGCCCACGTCCGCCAGCCGCCCCGCGCCCACGTCTCCGCACGCCAGCATCCCCGCGCCCGGCCCCACCGTGCTGAAGCGCGCCTCCTTCAGCAGCGACTCCACGTTCTCCTGCGTCCGGGCGTTCTCCCACATCGCCACGTTCATCGCGGGCGCCAACACCACCGGCCCCTTGAACGCCAGGAGCGACGTCGTCACCGCGTCCCCGCCGAAGCCCGCGCGGATCTTCGCGATCAGGTCCGCCGTCGCGGGCGCCACCACGTACAGCTCGCCCCAGCGCGCCAGGTCCAGGTGGCCGAAGTTCCCCTCCTGCGCCGGGTCGAAGTAGTCCGTGAGCGGCGGGTGCCCCACGAGCGCCTGGAAGGTCAGCGGGGTGACGAACTGGCGCGCGGCCTCCGTCATGGCCACCCGCACGTCCGCGCCCGCGCGACCCAGCTCACGCACCAGCTCGCAGGCCTTGTACGCCGCGATGCCGCCACCCACGCCGACGATGATCCGGCGACCCTTCAATGCGGATGCGTCCATGCGGCTTCATTACGCGCCAGTCCGCCCGGTCGCAACACGACTACCGCAGGGACACCTCACCCTGGGTCGGAACGTCCACCGAGCGCACCACCGGGCCCGACCCCGGCATCTCCGCGTGGAAGTAGCCCCACACCAGCGTGTACCGGCCCGGCCGCAGCCCCTGCACCACCACCCGCTCCGACATGGGCTGGTACACCAACTGCGCATAGCGCGAGCGCAGCAGCTCCGTGGGCGGATTGCCCACCGCGCCCACGTCTCCCGGCACCACCCACAGCGCCTTGCCCCGCTCCGGTTGGACCAGCACCGTCACCGACCCCGTCCCCGGCACCGGCCCCAGGTCCAGCGTCATCTCCGTGCCCGCCACCTGCACCACCACCGCCGGCTGGCCCGCGCCCCGCCCGCCCACCACGAAGCGGTAGTTGCCCGGCGACAGGTCCGCGCTGTAGCGGCCATCCACGCCGGTGATGAGCGACACCGTCTCGCTGCGGTCCGCGTTGAGCCCCTCCACCTGCGCGCCCGCCGCGGGCTGCCCGTCCGCCAGGTACACCCGGCCCGTCAGGTGCGTCGCGGGCTTGAGGGTCAGCTCCACCGGCGCCGTGCTGCCTCGCGGCACCTCCTGCGTGCCGCTCACCTTGCCCTTGCGCGCGGACACCGTGAAGCGCGGCACGAAGGGCGGGCTCGCCAGCGTGAACTGACCGTCCGGCCCGGACAGCACCGACCCGTCGCACACGTCGCACGTCACCACCGCGTCCGGCACCGCGCCGCCCGACGCGTCCCGCACCCGCCCGGACACCGACGGCGCCTTCACCAGCACGATGTCGCCCATGTCCTGCGCCGTCGAGGGGCGGTCCACCACCTGCGGCTCGTACCCCGCCGCGTCCACCGCGACGATGAGCCGGTCGCCCGCCGTGGACAGCGGCACCTCGAAGCGCCCGTCCGGGCTGTTCACGTCGTGCTCGTCCACCCGGAAGCGACGCACCGGCTGGCCCGCGTCATCCATCACGCGGCCCCGGAACGTCGTGCGCCGGCGCATCTTCACCTGCACCGGCGGCCCGCCCGGCTTGCCCTGCGGCCGCTCCATCGGCTCGTAGCTCGCGTGGCGTGCCTCCACGAAGTACGTGCGGTCCGGCCGCAGCGCGCGGAACTCGAAGTGGCCGCTCGAGTCCGACTGCGTCGGCTCCGCCATGCGCGGCGCCACGCTCATCGCCGCGCCCACCACCGGCTGGCCGTCCTCGTCCACCACGTCGCCCGTGAGCTGCGCGCCGGGCTCCAGCTCCACCGTCACCTGCTGCTTCGCCCCGTCCTGCACCGTCACCGGCCGGGGACTCGACGGCAGGTACTCCGGATGCGACGCCACCAGTTGGTACGTGCCCGGCGGCAGGCCGCGCATGGGCACCACGCCGTCCGGCCCGGAGGGGCGGTCGCTGCGGAAGATGTTCTCCGGATCCGCCCACATCGTCACGTCCGCGCCCTCGACCCGCCGGCCGCCGCTCGTCACCGTCACGTCCGCGCCCGCCTTCGCCTCCAGCGACAGCGTCACGTCCGTCGCGGGCGCGGTCGCCTGCACGCTGCCGCCGCCCCACTCGGAGTGGTGCGCGTGCAGCGTGTAGAGCCCCGCCATGGGCACCTGCGCCGTGAAGCGGCCGTCCTCGCCCGCGTTCACCACGCCGCCCGTGGGCTGCACCAGCACGGACACGCCCGCCGCGGGGCGCCCGTACTCGTCGATGACCTGCCCGCTGATGACCGTGGCCTTCGCCAGCTCCAGCTCCAGCGGCGTCTCCCCCGGCGCCACGCGCGCGGGCAACTGCGCCGCGGTGAAGCCCTCCGCCTGCCCCTCCAGCACGTACTCGCCCGGCGCCAGCGGCCCCAGCTCCGCCAGGGCCCCGGTGGGCACCGCGTCGCGGCGGATGAGGTCGCCCGCCACCGTGCGCAGCAGCAACTGCGGGTTGGGCACCGGCTGGCCGTCCTCGTCGACGATCGTGACGAGCAGCCGGCCCGCGGCCTCCAGCACCAGCGTCACCTGCGTCACCCGCTGCGACAGCGTGAGCGTCTGGGGCGCGGAGCCGAAGCCCGGCGCCTCCGCCGTCACCACCACCTCGTCCGGGTAGAGACCGTTGAAGCGCACCGGCCCGCCCTCCGCCTTCGCGTGCTCCTCGCGCGTCAGGTGGTCGCCGCGCAAACGCACCGTCGCCGCCGCGGGCGCCCCGTCGCGCGTCACGCGCACCTCCAGCGTGCGGGACGGCGTCAGCTTCAGGCGCAGCGGCTGCGAGTCCGCCTCCACCTGCTGCGCCACCGCGGGCTGGAAGCCCTCCGCGTCCGCGAGCACGTAGAACGGGCCCTCGCCCAGGCCCGACAGCGTGAAGGCCCCGCCCGCGCCCGCCACGGCCTCGAAGGGCAGCGGCACCTTGCGCGACACCGCGCGCACGCGCGCCCCCGGCCTCGCCTGGCCGGAGTCATCCACCACCGTGCCGGTGATGCTCCGCAAGGGCGGCAGGTACAGCTCCACCGGCTCCCCCGGCGCGGCCCGGTCCTTGAGCGCCACGCCCAGCCCCGCCGAGCGCGCCCACACCGTGAAGGACACGCCCGCCAGGTGCTCGAAGCGGAACTTCCCTTGCGCGTCCGTGCGCACCGTGGCGCGCGCCGTGAGGAAGCCCTGCCGCTGTTCGAAGAAGGCCCGCGTGTGCAGCGCCGTCTCATGCGCGGTGCAGGCGAGCAGCGCCAGGCCGCACTCGTCGCACCTCACGTCCGAAAGCGTCCGCTCCGCGGAGGCCGCGAGCGACACCTCCGCGTCCGCCACCGGCCGGCCGTTGCCGTCCAGCACGCGCCCGGTGAGCGTCAGCCCCTCCTGCGCGCCGGAGGACACCGCCACCGCGTTGAAGGCGGGCATGCCCTGGCGGATGGAGCTGGCGGAGACAGGGGAGACGGGGCGCGCGGCCGGAGCGCCCCACCGGGGCCCCAGCACGATGGCGGCGAGCGCCAGCACGGCGGCCACCGCGATGAAGACCCATTTGCGCATGTGTACGCGGCCGGGACCTTACTCCCAGACCGGCCCCCCAACGACGGTTTCCCCCGGAAAATTCCAGAGCGTCCTCTTGAGGACGCCCCGGGGGCCGCTGGAGTTCCCGCTTCAGTCCTCCGCGAACGGTTGGATGGCCTGCGCCACCGCCAGCTCCTGCCGGGCCTCGCTCAGCTCCGAGTTGGTGGCGCGCAGCCGGTCGCTCAGCACCTGCACGAAGCTCCAGAGCATCTTCACCGCGAGGATCGCCTCGCGCTTCATCAGCCCCATCAGGTCCGAGCGGGCGATGACCATGGTCCGCGTGGGCTCCGTGGCGCGCACCGTGGCGGAGCGGGGCGCGTTGTCGATGAGCCCCATCTCGCCGAAGTGGCCGCCCGAGCGCAGCTCCGCGATCTCCACGCCGTTCTTCTCGATGGCCACCCGGCCCCGGATGACGACGAAGAGCTCCTCGCCCGGCTGCCCCTCCACGACGATCTCCCGACCCGCCGGGTAGGTGCGCGTGGTGGCGATGGACAGCACCGCCGTCTGCTCCTTGTACGTGAGGTGGCGGAAGAGGGGGATCTTCCGCAGCGCCTCCATGCGCGACTGCGCCTCGCTCGTCTCCTCGCTGGCGAGCGCCGCGCTGTCCCCGGCCACCTTCACCACCACGGCGGTGATGTTGTCCTTGCCGCCGCGCTCGTTGGCCATCTCCACGAGCTTGCGCGGCAGGTCCCCGGGCTGGAGCCCCGCGACCAGGGGCAATATCTCCTCGTCCTCGATGTAGCCGTGCAGGCCGTCCGAACAGAGGAGGAACACGTCGCCGGGCATCAGGTCCACGATGAGCGTGTCGACCTGGACGGACTCCTGGATGCCCACCGCGCGCGTAATCACGTTGCGGTACTGCGAGGTGGCGGCCTGCTCCTTGGTGATGGTGCCGGCCTTGAGCTGGGCGGCGACGAGCGTGTGGTCCTCGGTGAGCCGGTGGCACTGTCCGTGCCGCACCAGGTACACACGGCTGTCACCCACGTGGCCGATGACGCCCTTGTTGCCGCCCACGGCCAGGCACACGAACGTGGTGCCCATGCCGCGCTTGGAGGCGTCCGTCATCGCCGTGCGGTAGATGTCCGCGCACGCGCGCTGCACCGCCACCTCCACCAGCGCGGCGGCGGCGGAGCGGCTGTCCGCCGTGGGGTTCTGCGCCAGGTCCTTGAGCAGGTGCCGGTTGGCCGCGATGTGCTGCTTGACGACCTCCGTGGCCCGCGCGCTGGCGACCTCACCCGCGGCGTGTCCGCCCATGCCATCGGCGACCATGAACAGGCCGAGCGACGCGTCCACCATCATCGCGTCTTCGTTGTGTTGCCGTTTCCGGCCGACATCGGTCAGCCCGAAGGCTTCTGTGGTCAAGGCCACCGCGAACGCTCCCATCCGTGCCTAGAGGGTGACTCCGCACGTTACGCAGGCCGCCGAAGACGTGGCAAGGCTTCAGGGTTGCAGGCGCACCGCCAGCAGGCGCGCGAAGCCTCCAGCCGTGTAGAAGCTGACCTCCACCTGTCCGAAGCGCAGCCGCATCCCGTCCTCCACCGCCATGGGTTTGCGAGCCAACAGCCGGCTCCCGGTGACGTACGAGCCGTTCTTCGAACCCGCGTCTGTCAGCAGAAAACCGGTATCCCCCGCGTCCCGCGAAAACCACGCGTGAAACCGGGACACGCTGCCGTCATCCAGGACGACGTCGTTGTTGCCGGTGCGCCCCACGGTGATGCCGCGGCCGAAGGCGTTGCCCCGGCACTTGAGCAGCGGGAAGACGACGGGTTCGTCCTGACCGAGCGTCGGAGGGCCCGCGTTGGTCACCGTGCGCACCGGGTACTCCTCCAGGTCGGAGGGGGCGACCCCGCCCAGGGGAGGCGTGAAGAGGAGGAGGCCCGCAGGGAGCCCCCGTTCGAACTCCTCGCGGTTGCGCAGGTAGCGCGCGACGTGGGCACTGAGCAGCTCGGCCATGGGCATGGAAGCGGCGCCCTACCCGCACCGGCAGGCGGGGCCGCGCTCGCTCAGGGAGTGTACAGCGCCGCTACCGCCAATCCGCGAAAAATCCGATGTTCACGCCACCCACGAAGTCACGCGCGAAGCTGCGGTTCTTGAGGCCGAAGGGCTCCGAGTACCCCAGCGCGAGGCCCACGCCCACGTCCTGCGGGAGCTGGTAGCCAATCTGGATGCGGCCCTGGACGGAGCCCGCGACGCGGCGGTCCGGCGGCTGGGTGGTGAAGTGGGCGCCGTAGAAGGTGGGGCCGCCCGTCACCTGGAAGCCCCAGTGGACCTTGCCCGGCAGGTGGTTGCGGTAGCCGAAGCCCACCTGCGCGTTGTGCTCATAGTAGGAGGACACCGGCAGGTAGAGGTTCCGGCTCTCCAGCGCGCTGTCGGGCAATGACGCCGCCCACCCCACCCCACCCTCCAGGACGGCGATCCACGCGTCCTTGCGGTCCTGGAAGATGGTGAACTCCCACTGGATGCGCACGTTGGGGATGACCGCGCCGTTGTTGATCTGCGTGCCCAGGAACACGCCACGGGGCAGCCAGAAGGGCGTGGGCGACACGTGGCCCCGCAGGTCCTGCGCCTCACGCGACTGCGCGGCGGCGGTGGTGGAGACCAGGGCAAGCGAGACAACCAGCAATGCGCGAGCGAGGTGGAGCATGGGTCCCTATCCACCGTGGCAGCGCGCACTTGTCAACGAAGTGTTCCGTTGGCTATGACACGCAGCGCCCTTCCTGCCGTCGCGGGAGGTCACCAGGAGCGGAACACCGAATGCCAGTCGTCACGGTCCGGGCCAGCAGCAAGCAGGGTCCGGCACAGCTCGACACGCTTGTCCGCAAGGTCGCGCAGAAGACGTCGGGGCTCCTGGAGGAGAACGACCGGGTGCTGGTCGTCTACGGCGAGGGGCGCGCCAACCTCTACTACGAGTCCGCGCCCCGCCCGCGCGCCGTGTCCCGGCCGGACTGACGTTCCGGGTCCCCCTCAGTCGTCGGGCCCCAACCTGCGCGCGCGCTGGAAGAGCGCCGGCGGGTTCCTGTCCACGGCGGCGATGAGGCGGTGTCCCAGCAGCTCGTAGGTCTCCGTCTCGATGGGGCCCTTGCCCGGGGCCTCCAGCCCGTCGAAGTTGCCCACGCGGTAGCGCGCGGCGAAGACGAAGTGGAAGTCCGGCGGCGCGAAGAGGTGCTCCGGGTCTCCCGCCGGGTGGACGTCCATGGCCCAGCGCGGCTCGAACGACGGCGGGTGGATGCCGCGCTCCACGCGCTCCATGTGTTCACGCGTGTAGAGCCCGGTCATCTCCTCCAGCGTCGCGCCGGCCTCGAAGCGGACGTGCGGGGAGAGGCGGTAGCAGGGGTGCTGCGGATCCAACGCGTAGAGCCAGCCCCCGGGCGGGGTGAGCTCCCGGAACACGGCGAGCATCCGCTCCGCCAGGTCGCGGTAGAGCTCCAGCCGGACGTCGTGCTCCAGGCGGAAGAAGTCCTCGCCCACGACGAAGCGCACGCTGCCCTGCTCCGGCGAAGGCCACGGATGGTCCAGCGCGTGGCGCTCCGCATCGCCCGACAGAGGCATCCAGGCTTCGGCTTCCGGTTTGAGTTCAATCACGACCCCTGCCCCCCTTGTCGCGAAAGCCCGGGTATGCGCGCAACGCAGGAATCACGCAAGCACCTGCCGGGAGGGGTCTGTGCATGGCACCCGACGTCCACCGCGACGAGGGCCGGATGTGGAAAGCCGCTGGGGCCACTCACACCCGGTGTCACGGGGCGGACGCTGGGATTGCGCCGGGTGAATCAGGGCACCGCCACTTCGTTGCCCTGGAACGTGTAGTCGAAGGTCCCCACGCGGATGCCCTGTCCGTTCGAGACCTCATCGAGCGTGCCGCGCACCACGGTGCCGTCGTAGTCGATGATGAGCTGCTGTTTCTCGACGCGACCCAGGCCCAGGCGGAAGTGCAGCCAGAGGTTCTCCCCCAGCTCCGCGGGCACGGGGCACACGAGGATCTGATCCGGGCGCACGTCGCTCAGCAGCTCGACCTCCACCTCTTTGCCGTCCGCACCGGGCAGCGCGACCTTCGCCCTGTAGCTGGCGGAGAGGGTGCACAGCAGCTTGTTCATCGAGATGATGGCTTCATCGTCGTTGTAGACGTTGAAGCCCACGTCCAGGTCTCCCTCGGACACCTTCCCGCCGGTGTCGAGCTGGAGCTCCAGTTCGTACGTGCCCTGGTACTTGCGGTTGATGTCGTCCTGTCCGCAGCCGGTGAGCGCCGTGGCGGCCAGCATCAGGCCGGCGATGAAGGACTTCGAGCCGGAGTTCTTGCGTGCGTGGGTCATGGGTTTCCTCTCCAAGGTGGGGGTGTCTGTCCATGAAGGGCCTTCCCGCCCTTCCCTGTCCCTTGGACTCCGCGGCCCCTTGGATTGATCAAACAATCCACGGCATCAGGCTTCAGAATGGCGCGAGCGAGGCGAATGCCAGACGCTCGCCCGTGCGTGGATGCACGAAGGCCAGCGCGTCGGCATGGAGCATCAGCCGCACGTCCTCTCGTCCAAAGCGCGCGTCCCCGGCGATGGGCAGTCCCAGCCCCAGGTGATGCGCGGCATGGATACGCAACGCGAGGGGAAGCTGGGTCGCGGGAACGAACTCCACCCGGGTCCGGGCCGCGTCGCGATGGAGGACCTTCCACGCGCTCCGGGTCCGCTTGCCGTGGCGGGCGTCCACGCAGTCCTCCAATGACGCGTGGGCCGCCGGGCGCAGCGGCAGGTCGATGAGGCCTGAGCCCCCGTCCACGCGGCCGTCCACCCAGGCGACGTGGCGGTGCTCCGCCTCGCCCTGGGAGAACTGGCGCTGGAGCGAGGCCCGCGTCACCGCGTCCCGGGCGATGACGAGGAGGCCCGAGGACTCGGGGTCCAGTTCGTGGAGGAAGCTGGCGGGGGACAGGTCCGGGAACCGGGGCTGGAGCCGGACGAGCACCGAGTCGCGCGTGGGCGCATGGCGTCCGGGGAGCGTGGGCAGGCCCTCGGGCTTGTCGACCACCAGGAGCCACGGGTCCTCATGGACGACGCGCGGTCCGGCGACGGCTGGCGCGGCGGGAGGCGGCAGCTCCACGTCCAGCCCTTGCAACATGTACGGCAGCACCGTGCCGCATTTGTTGTCACACGCGGGATAGTACGCACCGGATTCCCGGCGGCCATCGAGCGGCGGTGCTCCCCACCAGAACTCCGCGAGCTCCAGGGGCGTCAATCCGTTGCGAAAGGCATACGCCAGCAGCTTGGGCGCCGCGCAATCACCGGCGCCACCGGGAGGAGGCCTGGGCGCGAACAGCGAGGCCAATGTCTGTGTTTCACCGCGTGCATTGGGAATGACATATCCTTGCGTCACCTGCCGCCACAGGGAGCGCGAGCGCTCGGCGCGCACGTGCTCCACGTCCGCCAGGCGCGCTTCCACGTCGCGCAGCGAATCAGCGCGTCCCTGCGTTCGCAACGCCTCGGCGTCCCGGCACAGCGCCGCATGCTGTTGTTCCAGCGCGGCCAGCTCCGCCTCCCCCGCCGGCCAGAACGCGTCGCGGGCCACCGGGTCGAACAGGGGCGGCACGAAGCCCTCCACGTTCCACGCGCCGTTCAGCATCCCGGAGAACGCCCGCAGGAACCCGAGCCGCCCCCCGGGCCCCGCGACGCCCAGCACGCCGAACATCTTCCCGCCCCCCGGCCGCCACAACGCCTCCGAGCACGCGGCGTCGCGGCGCAGCGCCTGCTGGAGCGCCTCCGCCGCCTTGCGCCCCCAGGCGCCAGGCGGGCCTCCGCGGAAGGGGCTCGCCAGCCGCTCCGGTGGGCGCTCCCCGGTCGTATCCATCCAAAGCATCAGGGTCGATTCCATGACTTCACCCGCGGGCACCTCCGGAGAGCTTCGCGCACCCGGCCCTCCACTTCCTTTGAATCCTCTTAGAGAGGACGACCTCCCGCATCGCCACGTCAACAAATCCGGAGCCTTGGACGGCCTGTTTACTTTCGATCAGCACCTCCCCTAGTGAAATGAGGTCACTCGAAGTCCGTCTGTGTTTCATCCGATTCCCCGCCTGCGAGCGGCGGGGGAAGCCTGAGAATTTCCTCATCAAAGGCTCTCATCCACCACATCGGGCAATGCCGAGGGGGCGTTGTGTTTCCACACCAGAAGAGAAGCATTGCGTCAAGACACGGGAGGACCGTGCTCTTCGCCGCGCTCTGCGGCGTGATGGCCTGCGGGCCGCGCGCGCCCGGGGACGCGCCCGAAGCCACGGGCGCCACCGCCCAGGGCATCCAGATCGTCAACCTGCCGTACCGGGACAAGATCGTCCCCCAGCCCGTTGCTCCGCCCTCCCCCGCGTGCGCCCGGACCGTCAGCGCGGAGGTGGTGGCCCTGGATCAGGCCTACACCTACAACCGCCTGGGTTCCTACAACCCGACGGGGATGATCTACGCGCTCCGCGACGACGTGGAGGCCATCGACGGCAAGCCCGGGCTGATCCCCGGCAACGTCCGCCTGAAGCCGGACAAGCGCCCGCGTCCGCTCACGCTGCGCGCCAACGTGGGGGACTGCCTCACGGTCGTGTTCCACAACATGCTGGCGCCCACGCGCTCGGCCATCCCCAGCCCGTCCCAGTCGCAGCCGGGCGTGAGCCGGGCGTCGGGCTCCAGCAATGGCTGGACGTTCCTGCGCAAGGTGCTCCCCGCCTGGGTGCTGACGCCCACGTATGACCGGGTCAAGTCGCTGCTCCAGAACGAGCCCGCGGGCGGCTTCTGGGTCGCGCTGGGTGACGAGGGCAAGTTCGACGACGCGCACCGCGAGGACTCTCCGGCCACGCGCACCGCGTCCATCCACGTGCAGGGCTTGCAGTACCTCACCATGGGCTCGGACGGGGCCTGGGTGGGCAAGAACGCCAGCAGCCTGGTGAGCCCGGGCGGCAGCACCACGTACACCTGGTACGCGGACCACGAGGGGGTCTTCTTCTTCTACAGCATGGGCGCGTCGTTCGGCGGCCAGGGCGACGGCGGCTCCACGGCGCACGGCCTCTTCGGCGCCCTCAACGTGGAGCCGCCGGGCGCGCGGTGGTACCGCTCCAAGGTCACCGGCAAGGTGATGGAGGCCGTCACCACGTCCCGCAACCCGGACGGCACGCCCGTCATCGACTACGAGGCGAAGGACGGCTCGGGCCGGCCGCTGCTGGCCATCCTGGACGAGGACAATCGCATCCGCCACGGCGACCTGGAGGCGCTCATCACCGGCTACAGCAGCACGGTGATGGGGACGTCCACGTCGCGCGACACCGGCAGCTTCCGCGAGCTCACCGCCATCTACCACGACGAGGTGAAGGCGGTTCAGGCCTTCGACGAGCTGGAGTGGAACCCCACGTTCCACAGCGTGCGTGACGGCTTCGGCATCAACTACGGCGTGGCGGGCCTGGGCGCGGAGCTGCTCGCCAACCGCGCGAAGATCGGCCCCACCAAGGACTGCGTCACCTGCGAATACGAGGAGTTCTTCCTGGAGTCGTGGGCCAACGGCGACCCCGCGATGAACGTGGAGAAGGACGCCTCCGGCCGCGCCACCCAGGCGCTCTACCCGGATGACCCCACCAACGTGCACCACAGCTACCTGGGGGACCCGGTGCGCATCCGCAACATCCACGCGGGCCCCGCGGAGACGCACGTCTTCCACCTCCACGCCCACCAGTGGAAGTTCTCCCCCAGCGTGGAGGCGTCCAACTACCTGGACTCGCAGACCGTCGGGCCGGGCTCCGCCTTCACCTACGACATCAACTTCGGCGGCTCCGGCAACCGCAACTTCACCGCGGGCGACTCCATCCACCACTGCCACCTGTACCCGCACTTCGCGCAGGGCATGTGGGCGCTGTGGCGCGTGCACGACGTCTTCGAGGCAGGCACGAGCGACCGCCTCCTCCCGGACGCGGAGATCAAGAACGGCACGCCCAACCCCGCCGTCGTCCCGCTGCCCGACCGGGCGATGCCGCCCATGCCCACCTACGCCAGCACCACCGTCACGGACGCCAACGGCCGGCCGGTGACGCGCCCGGCGTTCCCCGGCTACCCCTTCTACATCGCGGGCCTGGCCGGCCGCCGCGCGCCGCAGGCGCCGCTGGACCTGGAGTTCGACGGAGGCCTGCCCCGCCACATCGTCACGCGCGCCGTGGGCCCCGTGACGTACGGCGCCTCCGGCCGCTTCGACGTGGATCCCTCCGCGCTCAACATCAAGCTGCTGCCGCAGAACGGCACCCCCCTGGAGCGCAACGCCATGGCGTTCCACTCGGGGAGCTTCCCCAACGCCTCCAGCGTCACCACGCTCTACGGCGACCTGGCGGCCGGCTACCCGTCCTACACGCCGCTGGGCGGCAGCGGGACGTTCACCGTCAACGGGCGCAAGCCGGTGGCGGGCGCGCCCTTCGCGGACCCCTGCCCGGAGAACGTGGGCGTGCGCAACTACCGCGCGGCCTATCTCCAGATCGACCTGCAGCGCATCAACCGCGCCGGGTGGCATGACCCGCAGGCCCGGCTGATGGTCCTCAACGAGGACGTGCCCGCGACCCAGGACGGCCTGCGCCCGCCGGAGCCCTTCTTCTTCCGGGCCCAGTCCGGCGAGTGCATCAACTTCTACGCGACCAACCTCATCCCCAAGCACCTGGAGCCGGACGCGTTCCAGATCTACACGCCCACGGACGTCATCGGGCAGCACATCCACCTGGTGAAGTTCGACGTCACGTCGGCGGACGGCGCGGGCAACGGCTGGAACTACGAGGACGGCACGCTGTCCTCCGACACCGTGGCGGAGCGCATCCACCTGGCCAACGCGGCCGGCGGCGCCTTCGCGGCGGACGGCGCCACCGGTGAGACGGGCACCCGGGTGACGCTCAGCGCCCCGGCGTCGCACCCGCGCATCAGCCGCGCGCCGGGCACGGCGCAGACCACGGTGCAGCGCTGGTGGGCGGATGACCCGACCCCGCAGCGCACGCTGGAGACGGTCTTCACGCATGATCACTTCGGCCCGTCGTCGCACCAGCAGCACGGCTTCTTCGGCGCGCTCATCGTGGAGCCCAAGGGCTCCAAGTGGCGCGACCCGCGCACGGGCGTCTACTACGGCTCGCGCGTGGCGGATGGTGGCCCCACCAGTTGGCGCGCGGACGTCATCACCGCGGACCCCAGCCAGAGCTTCCGCGAGTTCACCCTGGGCTTCATGGACTACAACCCGCTCTACGACGAGTGCGGCCAGCCGGTGAACCCTCCCAACTACAAGGAGGACGCGCTGCCCTGGGCGGTCGGCTTCGAGTCCGTCGCCATGCCGGAGGCCATCAGCGCCGCGGACCCGGGCGGCATGATGATCAACTACCGCAACGAACCCATCCCGGTGCGAATCTCCTCGCGCTCCACGCGCTGCGGCACCCGCAAGCTGCTCGCCACCAAGGCGGGGGAGATGTCCAACGTCTTCCGCTCGGACATCCACGGCGACCCGTACACCCCGCTGATGGCGGGCTACGAGGGCGACCGCATCAAGATCCGCCTGGTCCAGGGCTCGCAGGAGGAGCAGCACAGCTTCAGCCTGCACGGGCACAAGTGGCTGCGCGAGGGAGGCGACCCGAACAGCGGCTTCCAGAACGCCCAGGCCATTGGCATCTCCGAGCACTTCGAGTTCGAGCTGACCGGGGGCCTGCCCGCCATCGGCGGCACCTACGAGACGGCGGACTACCTCTACATGAGCGCGTCCAACGGAGACCTGTGGAACGGCATGTGGGGCCTGTTGCGCACGTACCGCAACAAGCAGAAGGGGCTGCGCTCGCTGGGGGACGTGGCGATGCTCGCGGTGGACCTGAACCCGCGGCTGGATCTGGCGGTGTCAGCGGGAGGCAAGGAGCCGCTCCAGGCCTACCCGCCCGTGTCGCTGCTGGAGATGCCGGAGCGCGCGGGCCTGCCCCGGCTGAGCGAGGACGACGAGACCATCCAGGCCTCCTATGAAATCAACGAGAAGGGCGAGGAGGTGAAGCAGCGCACCGTGGCGTTCGCGCTGGAGGAGCGCGAGGCGATGCTGAAGATCGACCGCGAGCTGGTGCTCCAGTACGAGAGCAGCGGGAAGCTGGGCATCAAGCCGGTGAAGGTGGACTCGTGCCCCCGCAGCGCGCCGGTGCGGCTGTACACGGTGTCCGCCATCGACTCGCGCAACTGGCTGCCCGGCGGCAGGCTCGTCTACAACAGCAAGTACGGCTTCTATGATCCGGACGCGGTCATCTTCGCCCGCGACGAGTACCTGTCCGACCTGAAGCTGGGCAAGCGCGCGCCGGAGCCGCTCATCCTCCGCGCGCGGGCCGGCGAGTGCGTGCAGGTGGTGCTGACGAACCGGCTGCCCGCGACGGTGCCCACGAAGAAGGACGTGTGGGCGCACCACTCGGCCATCACGTCCAGCTTCAACGTCAACCAGACGCGGATGTCCAACCACGTCTCGCTGCACCCGCAGTTGGTCAACGTGGACGTGAACACGGACGACGGCGCGAACGTGGGCCTCAACGCCCAGCAGACGGTGCCGCCGGGCGCGACGCGCACGTACCGCTGGTTCGCGGGCGAGTTCAAGAGCTCCCCCTGGACGTCGCCGTACCCGGTGGGCCAGGTGACGCCCATGGAGTTCGGCATCGTCAACCTGCGCAACATGGCGGACGTGGTGAACCACGGCATGCACGGCGGCATCGGCGCGCTGGTCATCGAGCCGAAGGACGCGGACTGGAGCACCGACCCCGGCACGGACGCGCAGGCGCGCGTGCGCTACACGCGCCCGGACGGCGGCAAGCAGACGTTCCGCGAGTTCGTCCTGCTCTACCAGGACGACCTGGGCCTGCACACCGACAACCCCCGCTTCCAGGACTCCGGCACCAGCGGCCTGAACAGCGGCACCGCGCTGCGCAACACCAGCGGCATCGACGACTCGCAGGACACCGGCCAGAAGGGCTTCAACTACCGCACCGAGCCCCTATGGGCCCGCCTGGGGGTGCCTCCGCAGACGCCGCCGGAGGACACGAACAACTACGACCTCACCGCCATCCTCAGCTCCGCCACCCATGGTGACCCGGCCACGCCGGTGTTCACCGCGAAGGTCGGTGAGCCGGTGCGCTGGCGCGTGGGACAGCCTTCCGGCCACTCGCGGCAGCACGCCTTCGCCATCCATGGCGCGGAGTGGCGCCGCAACCCGTGGGCCGAGGGCGCGCAGTCGCGGGTGATGGGCCCCAACGCCACGTCGCCGGTCATCTCCACGCAAGGAGGCTCTTCGGTGATGCACCACTGGAACATCGTCCCGGAGTACGGCGCGGGCGGTGCCTACGGCGTCACGGGGGACTACCTGTACCGCGACATGCCCAGCTTCCTCTGGAGCAGCGGCGGTCTGTGGGGCGTGTACCGGGTGGAGTAGCCCCGGAGCGCGCCCCGGGCGGCGCGAGCGGTGGAAGGCCTCTTCTTCCCCTCGCGCCGCCCCTCCTTCCTTCCTGGCCTCACCGCTTCAAACCGCCCATGCGCAAGCCCTTCGTTTTCGCCACCGCCGGTCTGCTGTCCACGGGCCTCCTCGCCGTGGGGGGACATGCCTTTCTCACGCGGGCCCCCGCCCAACCCTCCGAGCCCTCCGAGTCCTCCGAGCCTTGGGGCTCGCGACCAGCGCCCCTCACCGCGCCCGCCGCGAAGGTGACGCGCGACGGGGTGTCGCTCGCGTTCGACCTGACGTTGATGCCCCGGCGGATGGAGGCCGAGCAGGGCTCGCCGCTCCAGGCGCTCGCCCGCGTCGCCGTCACGGATGCCCGCACGGGAGAGCCGCTGGCGGGGCGCCGCCCCCTGGCATGGATGCGCCTGCGCCCCCCGGGCGAGCCTGCTCCGGACGACGCCGCGTGCAAGGCGCGGGTGCGCTCGTATCTGGGCGGGCTGCTGTCCGCGCAGGCGGACGTGGATTTCAACGCGTACTGGTTCCTCACGCTCAATCACGACCAGACGGTGTCCGTCATCAACCCGCAGATCGCCTTCGACCGCACGAAGCTCCAGCACCTGGTGTCCGTGGGCGGCGGCGCGGCGGACTGGGCGCTGCTGCCGGACCGCTCCGCGCTGTACGTGACGGTGCCGGCGCAGGACACCGTGTCCGTGGTGGACACCCAGCGCTTCGTGGTGACGCGCCCGCTGCGCGTGGGGAGCCAGCCGGGGCGCATCGCGCTGTCCCCGGACGGCCTCACCGCGTGGGTGAGCAACGACGGCGACGGCACGGTGAGCGTCATCGACACGCCCGCGCACGCCGTGCGCGACCCGGTGGACGTGGGGCCGGGCCCGCATGCCTTCGGCTTCTCCGACAGCGGACGCACGGCCTGGGTCTCCGCCCGCGACGCCACGGCGCTGACGGCGCTGGACGTGGCCTCCGGCGAGGTGCTGGGCCAGGTGGAGGTGGGCGCGGGCGTCACAGCGCTGGCCTGGAGCGACGTGGCCCGGGCACTCTTCGCTTCAAGGCCCGGGGCGCGGGAGGTGGTGGTGGTGGACGCCGCGCGGCGCGAGGTGTCGCGCCGCATCCCGGTGAAGGGCGGCCTGGACGCGCTGCGCTTCGACAACACCGGCCGCTGGGCCTTCCTGGTGCACCGGGACACCCACACGGTGGACATCCTGGACGCGGCCTCCGGCCAGGTGGCCCACACGCTCACCGGCTTCTCCGCGCCGGACTCCGTCGTGTTCACGGACGCCTTCGCCTACGTGCGCAACACCACCGACAGCCGCGTGACGCTGGTGGAGCTGAAGACGCTGGAGGGCACCGGCACGCCCGCCCAGGTGCACATCACCGCGGGGCAGCGCCCCGCCGCCGACGCACGGGAGCTGGGCCGCTCGGACCCCATCGCGCCGCTGCCGGAGGGCAATGGCGTCATCATCGCGGGCAACGCGGACCGCGCGCTGTTCCTCTACCAGGAGGGCATGATGGCCCCACGCGGCACGCACCTGAACTACGGCCGCGAGCCCCGCGCGGTGAAGGTGTTGGACCGCTCACTGCGCGAGGCGGAGCCCGGCGTCTTCACCGCCCGGGGCAGCGTGCGCGAGAACGGCACCTATGACGTCCAGTTGCTGCTGGACAACCCCCGGGTCGTGGCGTGCCTGGAGTGGAAGGTGGGCCAGGTCCCGCTGGACGCGTCGCTCGCGAAGACGCTGCCCTTGAAGCTCACGCCGGAGTTCGACGCGAAGCGGACGTACGCGCCGGAAGAGACGGTGCCGCTGCGCTTCCGCCTGGAGCCCACCGCCGGCACGGGCGCGCCCGCGGTGGCGCCGGAGGAGATCCGCGTGCTGCTGTTCCGCACGCCCGGCACCTGGCAGGTGCGCACCGAACCCCGGCGCGTCGCGGACGGCGTGTTCGAGGTCGACTTCCGGCCGCCGTCGCCGGGCCAGTACAAGTTCGTGGTGGGCGTGGAGGGCCGGGGGCTGGACCTCGGCCGCCTGCCCACCTCCACCCTCGGCGTGTCGTCCCCGCTCGCGGCCGCCGTCACCTCCGAGTCCACCCCATGATGATTCCGACCCTGAAGCAGGCGGTATTCGCCCTGGCGCTGGCGTGCGCGCCGCTCGCGCACGCGCAGGAGGACGCGCGCGTGCCCCTCCCCTCCCCGCCCGCGGCCCCCGCGTCGCTGGACGTGACGGTGCCGGACGTGACGCTGGTGGATCAGCACGGCCGGCAGGTGAAGCTGTGGTCGGACCTGGTGCGCGGGCAGACCGTGGCCATCAACTTCATCTTCACGCGCTGCAAGACCATCTGCACGCCGGTGACGGCGACGCTCGACCGGGCGCGCCAGCAACTGGGGCGCGGCGCCAACGTGCGCTTCATCTCCATCACGCTGGACGTGAACAACGACACGCCGGAGCGGCTGGCGAAGTTCGCGGAGCCCTTCCATCCGGGCCCGGACTGGTCCTTCCTCACCGGAGAGCCCGCGAAGGTGAAGGAGGCGCTGGTGGCGCTGGGCGGGTATGTCCCGGACAAGGAGTCGCACCGGCCGCTCGTGCTCGTGGGCAACGCGCTCACCAGCCGGTGGACGCGCGTGGACGGGCTGGGCAGCCCCTCGCGCATCGTGGAGGCGGTGAAGGAGGCGCAGGCGTCCTCCGCCGCGCCGCCGGAGCTGGCGGCCGTGGACGGCACGGCCGCCCAGGACGCCGCCGCGGCGAAGTACTTCACCAACACGGAGCTGGTGGATCAGCACGGCAAGACGCACCGCTTCTACGAGGACCTGGTGCGGGGCCGGACGGTGCTCATCAACTTCGCGTTCACGTCGTGCAAGGGTGCGTGCTCCCCCATCACGCAGCACCTGGCGGAGGTGCAGAAGAAGCTCTCGGCGCGCATGGGCAAGGACGTGCACATGCTCACGCTCTCCGTGGACCCCACCAACGACACGCCCCGGAGCCTGGCGAAGTTCGCGAAGAAGTTCGGCGCGCAGCCGGGGTGGTACTTCCTCACCGGCTCGCGGGAGAACATCACGCTCGTGCTGAAGAAGCTCGGCGGCTACGCGGAGAAGCCGGACGAGCACAACACGACGCTGCTCATCGGCGACGCCTCCACGGGCATGTGGGTCAAGTCCCCGGCCATGGCGATGGCGGACAACATCGTCGCCGCGGTGGAACACCTGAACGATCCCCGGTGAGGGAGCACGGCATGCGGCAAGGGCGCGGTGGCGGAACGGGGGCGGGATGGAGCGTGGTGCTGGTGCTCGTGGCCGGACTGCTGGGGACCGGTTGCAGGCGCGAGGCACCTCCGCGGGCCGCGACACCCGAAGAGGTGAAGCGCGGGCGCGCCTTCTTCCAGCGGGGCCAGTCCCCCCAGGGCTCGCCGCTCACCGGCTTCCTGGGGCCGGAGCGGGTGGAGCTGGAGGGCGCCGTCGCCGCGTGCGCCCGCTGCCACGGGCCCTCCGGGCGGGGCAGCCGCGAGGGTGGCGTGGAGGTGCCGGACATCACGCCCGGCTCGCTCCAGCACGCGCGCGCGGTGGGACTGGAGGACATCGAGGACCGCTCCCGCCCCGCGTACACGCGCGCCACGCTGCTGCGCGCCATCATGGAGGGCGTCTCCGCCAGCGGCCGCCCCCTGGGCGTGGCCATGCCGCGCTACGCGCTCGCGAAGGCGGACGCGGACGCCCTGCTCGGCTACCTCCAGACGCTGGACGCGGCGCCGGATCCCGGCCTCTCCGCGACGACGCTCACGGTGGGCGCGGCGCTGCCGTTGACGGGGCCGCTGGCGCCGCTGGGGCAGGAGATCCAGGCGGTGGTGCGCGCGGTGTTCGCGGACGTGAACGCGCGCGGTGGCATCTTCCGGCGCAGGCTGGAGCTGGTGGTGGAGGACGACGCGGCGCTGTACGCGACGGCCGCCTCCCCCGCGGGCGCGGACGCCACAGCGCGGCTGCTGGAGCGGGACGTCTTCGCGCTGGTGGCCAGCCTCCGCCCCGCGCGGCTCGCGTCCGACGCGAGGCTGGAGCGCGAAGGCGTGCCGCTGGTGCTGCCCCTCCCGCTGGAGCCGGGGCCGCCGCCGGACGAGGGGCCGGTGTTCCTCCTCTACCCGGAGCCCTCCGCGCTCGCCCGGCTCGCGGTGCAGCACCTGGCCAGCACGGGGGAGCCCCGGCTGCGCCGGCAGCCGCTCGCGGTGGTGCACCCGGACGACGCGGCCGGCCGCGCGTGGTGGGAGGCCGTGCGCGCGGAGGCCGGGCGACGGGAGCTGGCCACGCCGCTGGACTGGGGCCTCGCGCTGGATGAAGCGGAGCCGGGGCCCGCCCCCTTCGCGGTGCTGTACACCGGCACGTCCGACGGGCTGGCCTCGCTCTTGAGGACGCTGGCCGCCCGCGCGCTGGCGGTGCCGGTGTTCGCCCCGGCGGCGCTCGCGGATCCGCGCCGGCCGGAGCACACGGGGGGCCAGGTCACGTTCCTGTCTCCCGTGGGGCTGGGCGAGCACGCGCCCGACCTGGAGGCGCTGACCGCGTTCATGGACCGGCACGGCATGAAGCCCGGCCACACCGCCTTCCAGTTGGGGGCCTACGCCGCCGCGAGGGTGTTGGTGGAGGCCGTCACCCGCGCGGGCGCGGACCTCACGCGCGCGAGCCTGCAGCAACAACTGGAGTCCCTGCGCGACTTCGACACCGGGGTCTCTCCGCCGGTCAGCTTCGGCGTGAACCGGCGGGTCGGCGTCCAGGGCGCGCAGCTCGCGACGCTGGAGGCAGCGACGGGGCGCCTGCGGGCCGCGTCGGATTGGATTCCCCTCTCACCCTGAGGCCCGCTCGTCCCCGGGAGCCACCACCGGCAGCTCCAGCACGAGCTCCGCTCCGGGAGCCGTCCCGGGCGCGACATAGGCCCGTCCCCCATGCCGCCGCGCGACCTCGCGCACGATGGCCAGGCCCAGCCCCGCTCCGGGGCTGGGCTCCGCGCCCGCGACGCGGTGGAAGGGTTCGAACACCGCGTCGTGCTCCGCCAGGGGAATGCCCGGGCCGGTGTCCCGCACGCTCACGCGGAGGCGTCCCGACTCCTCCGAAAGCCGGACGTGGATGTCCCCACCCTTCGGGGCGAACTTGAGGGCGTTGCCCAGGAGGTTGTCCACGGCCTGCCGCAGGCTGCCCGCGTCGAACGGGGCCTCCACCCCGGCGGGCGCGTCCAGGTGGATGAGCAGCCCCCGCTGCTCGGCCGCCGCGCGGGCCCCCTCCACCGCCTGCGTCAGGAGCAGGGCCAGGTCGCCCTTCTTCCAATCCCACGCACCGCGCCCCGCCGTGGCCATGTCCAGCAGCGAGTCGGCCAGCACCGCCAGCCGGTCCACCTCCGTGCGCGCGTCCTGGAGCGCGACGCGCAGCACCTCCGCGCTCCGCTCGCGCCGCAGCGCCAGATCCAGGCTGGTGCGCATCAGCGCCAACGGCGTGCGCAGCTCATGCGCCGCGTTCGCGATGAGCCGCTCCTGCGCCTCGCGCGCGCCGCGCACGCGGGCCGTGGCCTCGCGGAGCGCCGCGCCCACCTGGCCTATCTCGTCGGTGCCCGGGCCCTCCGCCGGGGACAGCGTGAAGTCTCCTTCGCGCAGCCGCTCCAGGTTCCGGGCGATGGCCGCCAGCCGCCGTGACAGCCGGCGTGCCAGCAGGGTCTGCACGATGAGCAGCGCCCCGCCCATCACCGCCGTCAGGGAGAACGCCATCCGGAAGAACGAATCAACCGAGCGGTCCACCTGTCCCAGCGAGGCCAGCAGCCGCAGCCCGTACCACTCCCCTTGCGGCGACCGCACGTTCACCATGACCTCGCGCCACCGGCTTCCGTCCGGGGACACCTCGGTGGTCAGCGTGGGCTCCCCCTCCCGGGTGCCCGGCACGCGGCGCGGCGGCTCGGGCGCGCCCTCGGAGACCGGCGGATAGCGCATCACCAGCCGTCCATCCGATTGATAGAGGTAGCCCTGCGGGGCGAAGGGGCGCACCTGCTCCACCAGCGGAGAGACGGCCATGTGGAGGTGGACCTTCTGCCCGGGACCGTCGAAGAGGCTCACGCTCTCCACCGCGGCCTGCGCCAGCAGCGCGCGATCCAACGAGCGCTCCAGGTCCGCGCGGAACAACTGCCCCGCCACCGCCAGCGCGCCCAACGTGGCCAGCGCGGGCAGCAGGGCCCCGTGCAACCACAAGCGCCGCGCCAGCCTCATGCGGGGTGGCCGCCGGACGGCGCGACCACGAGCTTGTAGCCCACGCCCCGCACGGAGCGGATGGACACGTGCGCGGCCCCCAGCCGCTCCAGCTTCGTACGCAAATAGCCCACGTACACGTCGAGCACGTTGGCGCTGCCGTCGAAGTCCGGCCCCCAGGTCTGCTCCATCAGCCGCGCCCGCACCTGAGGCTCACCGGGGTGCCGAGCCAGGGCGCTGAAGAGGGCGAACTCGCGCGCGGTGAGTGACTCCTCCCGCGAACCGATGCGCAGGATGCGCCGGCCGGGCTCCAGCACCAGCTCGCCCAGGCGCACCACGCCGTCCTTTGTTTCGCCGCGGCGCCCCAGCACCTCCAGCCGCGCGAGCAGCTCCTCGAAGTCGAAGGGCTTGACCAGGTAGTCGTCCGCGCCTGAGCGAAGGCCCTTCACCTTGTCGGCGGTGGTGCCCCGCGCGGTCAGCATCAGCACCGGCGTGCGCACGCCGGCCTCGCGCCAACCCTTGAGCAGCGTCATGCCATCCGTGTCCGGCAGCGACCAGTCGAGGACGATGACGTCGTAGTCCTCCGGGCTGCCCAACGCGAGCGCCTCGCAGCCCCGGGAACAGACATCCAGGGCGTGCCCCTCCTCCCCCAGGCCCTTGCGAAGCAGGAGCACCATCTTCGCCTCGTCCTCGACGAGCAGAAGTTTCATGCGCTGTGCCGCCTCCTCGAACCGTGCCATTCGGACCCGCGGTGTTACGGATTGTTTCATGGCCGCCTACTTGGGGACCAGCCTCCCTCGAAGGCAGGTGGAACGCGCGAGGCCCCCCTGTCCGTCACCTGAATGTCACACAGCGCGATGAAGCGGCCCCGGCTCCGGGGCATGCTCACGGTCCAGAGCCTGGGAGGCCCTCATGACGGTCGACGTGGAGCGAGCGCTGGCGGAGGTGTTGCCGGCGGAGGCGGTCGTCACGGATCCCGACGTGCTCGCGGCGCACCGGCGCGACCAGGCGGAGTGGGCGCCCTCGGGCATGCCGAGGGTGCTGGTGCGGCCCGCGTCCACGTCCGAAGTGCAGGCCGTGCTGCGCGTGGCCACGGCGCTGCGCGTGCCGGTGGTGCCCCGGGGCGCGGGCTCGGGCCTGTCGGGGGGCGCGAACGCCAGCGACGGCTGCATCGTCCTGTCGCTCATGCGGATGAACCGCATCCTGGAGGTGGACCGGCGCGGCCTGCTGGCCGTCGTCCAGCCCGGCGCGCTCAACGGCGCGGTGAAGGCCGCCGCCGCGGAGCAAGGCCTCTGGTACGCGCCGGATCCCGCGAGCTGGGAGTTCTCCTCCATCGGCGGCAACCTGGCCACCAACGCGGGGGGCCTGTGCTGCGTGAAGTACGGCGTGACGGGCGACGCGGTGCTGGGGCTGGAGGCGGTGCTCGCGGACGGCACCGTGGTGCGCACCGGCGGGCGGACGGTGAAGAACGTGGCGGGCTATGACCTGACGCGCCTCTTCATCGGTTCGGAGGGCACGCTGGGCGTCCTCACGGAGGCGACGCTGCGGCTGCGGCCCCGGCCGCCGAAGGCGACGACGCTGGTGGCCGCGTTCCCCACGCTGATCAGCGCGGGCACGGCCGTCTGCGACATCATGGAGCGCTCGCGCCCGTCCGTGCTGGAGCTGATGGACCGCACCACCGTGCGCGCCGTCGAGGACTGGAAGCCCATGGGCCTGGACGTCACCGCGGAGGCCCTGCTCATCGCGCGCTCCGACGCGGGCGGAGTGCAGGGAGAAGAGGAGCTGGCGTTGATGGTCGCGGCCAGTGAGCGGGCCGGCGCGACCACCGTGATGAGCACCGCCGACGAGACCGAGGGCGAGGGCGAGCTGCTCATGGGCGCCCGGCGCTTCGCCTTCCCGGCGCTGGAGCAGCGCGGCGCCACGCTGCTGGATGACGTGGGCGTGCCCGTGGTGCGCATCCCGGAGCTGCTCGCGGCGGTGGAGCGCATCGCGCAGGAGCACGGGGTGCTCATCGGGACGTTCGGGCACGCGGGCGACGGGAACATGCACCCCACCGTCGTCTTCGACCGGAAGGATCCGGCGGCGCTGGCACGGGCGAAGGAAGCGTTCGACGCCATCCTGCACGCGGCGCTGGCCCTGGGCGGCACCATCACGGGCGAGCACGGCGTGGGTTCCCTCAAGCGCGGCTTCCTGGCCGCGCAGTTGGGCCCGGAGACGCTGCGTCTTCACCGGGCAATCAAGGGCGCGCTCGACCCGCTGGGCCTGCTCAACCCCGGCAAGGTGCTGTGATTCCGGCGGGTTGGCGGCGGCGCGGGGGAAAATAAATCCGGTGTCGATCCCACCGGGGCGCGTTCGTCGCGTGGATGAAGGCGACGTTCACCTCATCCCTTTCTTCCGCCAGGAGACGCACCATGGGCACCAAGATCTTCGTCAACCTCCCCGTCGAGTCGCTGGACCGCGCGGTCGGTTTCTTCACGAAGCTGGGCTACACGTTCAACCCCCAGTTCACCGACGCCAACGCCACGTGCATGGTCATCAGCGAGGACATCTACGTGATGCTGCTGGTGAAGCCCTTCTTCAAGACGTTCACCCCGAAGGAGGTCGCGGACGCCACGAAGACGACGGAGGTGCTCATCGCCCTGTCCCAGGAGAACCGCGCCGCCGTGGACGCGCTGATGGAGAAGGCGCTGGCGGCGGGCGCGAAGGAGACCAAGGAGAAGACGGACATGGGCATGATGTACCAGCGCAGCTTCTGCGACCTGGATGGCCACCAGTGGGAGCCGTTCTGGATGGACCCCGCCGCCGTGCAGCCGCAGCCGTGATTCACAGGGGGCGCTTCATGCCCTCGTGGCGGAGGTCGGCGGCACGGGCGACGCGGAAGGTGGTGGGGGCCATGGCCCTCCAGCCTGCCCGGAAGCCCGTTCCAGCCTCAAGCCGGTGAGCCGGGCTCCACCGGAGCCGGGGCCTCCACGTCGATGCCATCCCGGCGCAGCGCGTCCGTGCTCGCCGCCTGGGCCAAGGTGCCGGGCGGGTTGTCATACCAGCCCGGGTCCTTGTCTCCGTCCAGGCGCTCGCGGACCTTGAGCACGGTGAACATGCCGCCCATGGTGATGTAGTCGTGCTTGCCCTGGCGTCCCATCATGGGGATGGAGTTGGACGGGACAGGCATCCCCATCTCCCCCATCCGCGCCATGCCCGACTGGCCCATCGTCATGTAGCCGGGCAGCAGCGCGCGCACCTTCGCGTCCAGCGCCCCCGGCTTCACGCCAATCATGTTGGGGGAGCCATGGCCCATCTGGTTCATCATGTGATGGGTCATATGGCAATGCAGGGCCCAGTCGCCGGGCGCGTCCGCCACGAACTCGATGGCGCGTGCGCTGCCCACGGGGACGAGCACCGTCGTCTCCGGCTGCTGCGCGGACTCGGGGACACGCCCGGCGTCAGTCTCGGTGATGCGGAAGTGAAAGCCATGCAGGTGGATGGGGTGGTGGTTCTGCGGGCTCAGGTTGCCGAGCCGGATGCGCACCCGCTCCCCCTGGCGGACGACGAGCGGCTCGGTGCCCGGGAACGCCTTCGCGTTCATGGTGAGCACGTTGAAGTCCGTCATCTCGTTCGGATTGGGCCGGCTGGTGCCTGCGTCGATGCGCCACTCATGCAGCAGGATGACGAAGTCCCGGTCGACGCGGGGCCCCGTGGGCCGACGCGGGTGGATGACGAACATGCCCGTCATGCCGAGGCCGATCTGCGTCATCTCGTCATGGTGCGAGTGGTACATGTTCGTCCCTGACTGACGCAGGGTGAACTCGTACTGGAACGTCTCACCAGGGGGGATGGCCTTCTGGTTGAGGCCGCCCACGCCGTCCATGCCGTTGGGCAACAGGATGCCGTGCCAGTGCACGGTGGTGGGCGCGGGCAGCCGGTTGGTGACGTAGATGCGCACCCGGTCTCCCTCCACCGCCTCGAGGGTGGGCCCGTGGACCCGGCCGTTGTACCCCCAGCAGGAGGCCTTCAGACCGGGCGCGAACTCGTGCTCCACCTCCTCGGCGACCAGGTGGAAGACCTTCGCGCCATCCACCACCTTCCACGGCAGCTTGGAGCCATTGGGCACCACCACGGGCCGGTAGTCCCGGCCGGGCATCCCGGGGCGCAGCCAGTCTTGCCGCGCCTGTCGTGGGCTCGTGCTTGCGGCGGAGCCCTCGTGAGGCCCCGGGACTTCCGACCGGGCATGGGCCGCCGAGCCGCCTAGCAGCATGGCGCCCCCTGTGAGCGTGGCGCCCGCTGTCGCCAGCATGCTCCGCCGGGTCAGGGTTCCCGGTCCTCCCGCCTCGGGAGGGCCTCCAGCGTGCTCGGTCTCAAGGGTGCGGGTGCTCATGGGGACCTCGTGGCCATGCCGCGATGGCAGCCAGGATGAGGACCCCTGTCGATGTCCCGCGGTCCATGGGGTTCACCACCTCACGGCTCCGCCAGGGATTCAGACGGCAATCCACCGCCTACACCGCCGTCCTCCGCGGGCTCGGGCAGGCCATCCTCCAGCGCCGGCAGCAGCTTTTCCCTGGGGAAGCTCGAA
Source organism: Corallococcus sp. AS-1-6 (assembly GCF_020037015.1). GTDB lineage: Bacteria > Myxococcota > Myxococcia > Myxococcales > Myxococcaceae > Corallococcus. Next base: position 194,952 of record NZ_JAIQDE010000005.1, read on the forward strand.
CCTGGGAGGCATTGCCATGAGGAAGCTTGGATACGGACTGCTCGTCACCACGGGGCTGCTCTTCGGACCGCTCGCCGGAGCCCAAGGCACTCCGAGCCCCGGGCGCCAGACGAACGCGCCCGCGCAGCAGCAGACCGGCTGCCCCTGCGGGATGATGGGCCATGGCATGGGCGGAGCGGGAATGAGCTGCCCCATGCGCGGCAAGGCGGACGTGAAGGTGGAGCAGACGCCGACAGGGGCCGTCCTGCGGCTCACCGCGAAGGACCCCGGTCAGGTCGACGACGTCCAGCGCATGGCGGAGAGGATGCAGCGCTGCATGAGCGGAAGCGGCACCCCACAACAGGGGCAGCCATCCTCGCCCGGTCAGCAGCAGCGCTGACGAGCGCGCCCTCCACGTGGCGGCCTCGCTAGAGGGAGAACCTCACGCCCACCCGTTCATGCAGCAGATGAACGCTCGTGCCGAGCAGCCGCACGTAGGTATAGGCAACGCCCAGGTTGAGCGCGAACCACCGGTTGGGGTGCCACTCCACCCCGGCCCAGACCTCCGGGAAGGCGCCCAGGCGCGACTCGAAGTTGGGATCATCGGAATCGCCGTCGTCGTCATCGAAGTCGAGGTCGAGCGATTGCACGGTGGTGACGAGCGGGAGCCCCAGAAACGCCCTGCCCGCTCCAGCGGCGCCGAGCTTCAGCCCGCCGCCGAGATACGGAACCCATCGCTGGTCCGCATCGGAGCGCCAGCGGTAGAGCAGCCCCGGCGTGAGGCCCAGCTCGGAGAAGGTGGAGTCCCCGGAGCCGCCTGCCGCCAGCTCCAGCGGCAGGCGGAACGCCCACCGGGTACCGAGATCCACCTGGAGCGCGGCCTGGAGGCTGATGCCTACCGCCGCTCGGCCTCCCGAGAACGCCTGCACGGGCCCCACTGCCAGGGGCTCCAGATTGACTCCCGCACCGAAATAACCCGAGCGCGGCACGTCAGCCGAGGGCGCGGTCGATGCGAGGACGACGACAAGAAGCGGTGCGAGCGTCACTTCATCTCCAAAGGTTCGGAAAGGAGTCTCAGGCCAGCCGAGGGCCGCGGAGCCACCGCCCCGACTCTACCTGGGTCACCCGGCCCGAGCCACGCGGTCACCGCGCGTCGCCGCATCCAGCAGCCGCCCCGAGGGGCCGCAGCCACCGTGCGAACAGCAGCGCGAGCAGCACCCAGAGGGTGATGATGACCGCCCCCGCGGCCCAGCTCGTCTTGCGCGTGTTCGCCTCCTGGCGGGCCCTCTCCCGGCATTCGGCGAGCACGGCGGGAGGGATGAGCCGGCGGACGAGAAGGATGCCGAGTGGGACGAGGAGCAGGTCATCGAGCAGGCCGAGGACCGGGATGAAGTCTGGGATGAGGTCCACGGGGCTCAGGGCGTAGGCGACCACAGCGGCCGCGAGGAGCTTCGCGTACCAGGGGACTCCGGGGTGCCGGGCCGCGATGAAGAGCGCCGCCACCTCCGTCTTGAGCTGCCGGACCTTCTGTCTCCACCGTTCCAGGCGCTTCATCCTCGCGGGAGTCCAAGCCGAGGCCGGACGTTCCACCGCGCGTGTGTGGACGAACCGACGACAGGTGAGCATCGGTTTCGCGCCTGCACTTGTTATCGTGCGCGCCCATGAATGAGCCCACGGCCGTGACGGATCCTCGCATCGGCTCGGTTTTGCAGGAGCGCTACCGCATCATCGAGCGGCTCGCCGCCGGTGGCATGGGCATGGTGTACCGGGGCGAGCGGCTGGAGGTGGGCAAGCCCGTCGCCATCAAGTTCCTGCACGCGTGGGCGGCGCGGGATGACGACTTCCGCAAGCGCTTCCAGGTGGAGGCGCGCGCGATGAGCCGCCTCACCCATCCGTGCTGCGTGTCGGTCATCGACTTCGGCGTGGATCAGGAATCGCCGTACATGGTCATGGACTTCGTCACCGGCGAGACGCTGCGGGCGCTGCTGCGCGACGGCCCGCTGCCGCCGGCCCGGGCCCTGAGCGCCGTGCGGCAGGTGCTCGCGGGGCTGGCCCATGCGCACGACCAGGGCATCATCCACCGCGACATCAAGCCCGAGAACATCATCGTCACCCACGCCGTGGGGCTCGGGGAGCAGGTGCGCATCCTCGACTTCGGGCTCGCCAAGCTGCGCGACGAGGTGACGGGCCTCACGTCGGGGATGATGCTCGGGACTCCGTCCTACATGGCCCCGGAGCAGATCCACGGCGAGCCGGTGGGTCCGCCCACGGACCTGTACGCCACCGGCGTGCTGCTCTACGAGCTGCTCACCGGGAAGAAGCCCTTCAACGCCACCAGCAACGCGGAGCTGCTGCGCATGCAGCGCGAGGTGACGCCGCCCCGGTTGCGCGACGCCGCCCCTGACGCGGGCTTCAACGCGGAGCTCGAAGCGACGCTGGCGAAGGCGATGGAGAAGGCCCCGGGGGATCGCTTCCAGTCCGCCACGGAGTTCCTGGCCGCGCTGGAAGGGGCCGGGACAGGTCCGGAGGTGCGCTCCGTGGCGCCCGTGGCCAGCGATGCACCGGGGGCGGTGCGTGCCTCCTCGCCCACGCCGTCACGTCCCAAAGAGGAGGTGCTCGCGACCCGGAACGCCCGGGCGCAGCCCCGCGCGACGCCGGTGGGTGTTCAGGCCGAAGCCCGCGCTCCGGAACCCGCGCCGGTGGCTCCGACGGAGGCCGTGGCCAGGAAGGAGGAGTCCGAGGCCACGGTCCGCTCTGGCCCCGGTACGCCCCCGCCCGCCCGGAGCCGCTCTCGCCGGGTGGTGGGAGGCGCGGTGGTGCTCTCCGTGGTCGCGGTGGGTCTTGGCGGGTGGGCGTTGATGTCCAGGTCCGCGGGCCCGGCGCCGGTGTCCCCGGAGCGCCCGTCACCCAAGGCCCCGGTGGAAGAAGAAGCACGGGTGGAGGCTCCAGCGGGCGCCACGGCCTGGCAGCCCGTCGTGGAGCAGCTCCCGGGCATCGACGACGTCCATCGGTTGATCAAGGCGCAGCGGCGGGACGCGGCCCTGGCGGCGTTGAAGAAGCTGGCGGCGAAGTACCCGACGAGCGCCTACGTCCGCTACCTGGAGGGGAACGTCGACTTCGACAACCTCCGCTGGGTGGATGGCGTGGCGGCCTACCGGGCGGCGCTGCGCAATGACGCCGCGTACCGAAACGCGCCGGTCGTCATCCAGGACGCCATCCGCTGCCTCGTCAGCGACCGGTTCCACGGCACCTGCGAGGACTTCCTCCGCAAGGACCTGGGCGAGGCCGCGGTGCCCTCGCTGGAGGAGGCCGCCCGCGAGCACCCCATGGCCAGCGTCCGGACCCGGGCCGCGGCGCTGCTCCGCCAGCGTGGGACGGAGCGACGGGAGTGAAGACGGCTCGGGCGCCAGCCGTTGCCTTCTGATCACGCGGAGGGGACTCGCGGACACTGACCCCGTCAGGGGGGCAGGGAGTATCCAGGCGCTGTCCCCATGAGAGTCCATTCCCGTTGCGTCGTGCTGTTTGTGATGGGATTGATGCTGTGTGAGCTCGGGTGCGCGACCTGCCCCCTGGGGACGCCCCCCTCCCCGCGCAATCCAATCGCGGGGGCTTCGAGCATCATGCACTGGAGCAAGCCCCAGCGGCTCTCCACCGGACCGTCGCTGTCCTGGGAGCACACGCGCGTGGTGGCGGGCCCCTCCGGGAGCGCGATCGCCGTCTTCGCGCATGTCACGACGCAGAACGCGCCCTACGACTACACGGCGCTCTACGCCAGCCGCTATGCCGCCACGTCCGACACATGGACGCCCGAGCAGCCGCTCCAATCCCAACCCGGCCACGTTCTCCGGAGCAGTCTGGCCGCGGATGAGCAGGGCAATGCCATCGCTGTCTGGCTCCAGCAGACCCCGGCCGGCGACACCCTCTTCGCGAGCCGCTTTGCGGCGGCGACGGGCCAATGGAGCCCCGCGCTACAGCTCACGTTCCCCCTGGACGACACCCCCACCCTGCGGCTGGCCATGTCCCCCACGGGCGACGCGGTCTTCGTCTGGACCACGCTCTGCAAGACGCTGTGCAAGCCCGCCGAGCACCGGGTGATGGCCATGCGCTACGCGGCGGCCAGCGACCGGTGGATCCAGCCGCCGGTGCCCCTCAACTCGGCGCGTGACACCCCGTCGCTCTGGCCCGCCGCCGCCCTCGATGTGAACGGCAATGCGCTCGTGTTGTGGCAGCAGGCGGATGCCCGCGGGACCCAGGCCATTCATGGCAGTGCGTTCAACGCCGACAAGCTCCAGTGGTGTGGCGACTCGATCCTGAGCCGGACGAACTACGGCGCGGCCTCGACGCCCGCCATCGCCATGGACGCGGCGGGCAACGCGATCGCCGTCTGGCCACAGCAGCTTTCGACGCTGGACGGCAAACTGATGCAGGGAATCGACTCACGCCGCTACGACCGTGCGAGCAACACATGGCAGCCCTCCGAGCGCATCGATTCGCACATCTCCGATTACGGAGGCATGTTCAACCCATCCATCGTCATCGCGACGAACACGGGCGATGCATTGGCCGGCTGGCTGTACCTCCCCCACCCTCCGCCCCTGACCGGAGCCGCCGAGGGGCGCGTGTACCTCGCGGCGAAGGACGACTGGGACATCCGTCCGCGCTTCGACCGCAGCGTCGATCCGAACAACCCGCGGCTCGGAGGCACCGTGCTGGGCGGCTATCCCGTGCTCGCCTCCGACCCGGCCGGTGACCAGGTCGCCTTCTGGGCCCAGTCCGACCACACGGCCTGGGCGAGCTACCAATACGCCCCTGGCAACTTCCGGGCCCCGGAACCCCTGCGGTCCGCCCCGGGAGCCGTCGTGGGCGCCATCACGGGGGCCATGGACCTGAACGGGCACGCCACGGCCGTGTGGATCGAGACTTCCGCGGACGGCGACAGCCTGTGGGTGGCGCGCTACCAGTAGCCCTGGCGCCCAGGCAGGCAGCCTGTCCAGGGTCGAACGCCGGCAGGCGCCCCCTCCCGTGGCCCCGTCAGGAAGGGCCCCCGGCACCCCGTCCGAAGTTCTTGCGGTGACGGCCTCGGCCCGGTATACGGGCGGGGCTTCACGGCCAGGTAGCTCACCTGGTTAGAGCGGCGGTCTCATAATCCGCAGGTAGTCAGTTCAAGTCTGACCCTGGCCATCAAGCAGCCCCGGAGTCACTTTCCCAAGTGATTCCGGGGCTTTTTCTTTTCCACCACGCCCGCGTCCTCCCCCATTCGGGGGATTGGAAGTCCCTTCCTGGCGCGGTCCGATTCGCTCCGTCCCGATGCGCAGCACCCACGCTCCGGGGGGAGTTCGCACGATGCTGGACGAGGGAATCGACTCGAAGGCCCGGGCTGCGGCCATCCGCTGGGCGCGCTGGCGGCTGGGCCCCCTTGGCTTCGCGGACCTCATCACCCGGGTAGACACCTCCGTGCTCCGTTACGGGCGGCTCGTCACCCGGTACGCCGTCCGCACCGGCACCTGGGCGGAGGAGGCCTACGCGGGAGGCGTGAACACGAGCCGGCACTCCCGGTCGTCCGCCCCCGTCCGGCTCGAAACGCTGGATCTGTGGAGCGGTTCTCCCGAGGCCCTCGCTGAGCAGTCGTCGCACCTCGTGTCCTGCGACCCCTGTCAGGGCGCGGGACAGGTCACCTGCCCCACCTGCGATGGCTCCTTGCGCGCGGATTGCTCCGGCTGTGGCGGCTCCGGCAGGCGGATGAGCAGGGCCCGCAAGAACTACAGCATGGTCACCTGCTCGGATTGCCGAGGCAAGGGCACGAAGAAGTGTCTTCGCTGCTCGAAGGGGCTCGTGAGCTGCGGTCCCTGCCGGGGTTCGGGGACCCTGCGCCGGTGGTTGGAGGTGACCACCGTCCAGCGCACGCTTGTTCGCGCCTGGCCGGATGAGAAGGCCCTCTCCGCGCACAAGGGCCTCCTGGAGGATTCCCCGCGCGCCCGCCAATGGCAGGGCGCCCAGGCCCTGGCCTCCGTTGAACACGCCGGCCCGCTGCCGGACATGAAGGTGGGGGAAGCGGCCCGGTCCGCGGGGTTTGCCTCCGCACGGTCCTCCCTGGAGCCGGAGCTGGAACCGCTGCGCGGACGGATCCTCTCCCAGACCTTGGATGTCTTTGAAGCGCCCTCCGCCACCGTCTGTTTCGAGTTCGCGGGCCGGACGGGCTTCGTCCACCTGCTCGGGCGCGACCTCAAACCCACCCGGGCCCGTGACACGTCGTCCTTCCACAAGCGCTTCTGGGCCCTGCTGGGCACGGCGGTCGCGGGCTTCTTCGGTGTGCCCTTCCTGGCAGCCGCGTTCTCGGGACGTCACGCCTTCTACGATGAGCCCTCCCAGAGCGGACTCGCCATGCTCGCGATCCTTGGACTCTGGCCCGGGACCTGGTGGTGGGCGGCGACATGGCTGCGGCGTCGCAGGACCGGCGGAGCGGAATCCCCCGCGCGGTGGCATGACCGGATCGGCATGGGTCTGACGGGAGCCTCCGCGCTCGTGCTCGCGGGATGCTTCCTGTTCATCCAACCATCGGTCTCCGAGCTGGCCCGCCTCACGACCGCGGGACGGCTCCGCGAGGCCGGGCTTCATGCGGACCTGCTGGAGTCACGTGGCGAATCCAGTCCCGCCTACGTCGAGGCACGAAATGCGTTCGTGCTGGCGCGGCTCCCGGGCATGGACAACCGCGCGGCGATCGCGCTCATCCACCACTACATGGGCTCCCGGAACGGCACCGCTCCGCTGGAGGCCGAACTCTGGAAGCTGCGCGAGGCCTGGGCCCACGACGCGCTGGCGCGAGGCGAGGAAGGGCCGGTGGAGGCGGAACTGGAAGCCCTGTCCATCGAACGGGCCCCGGCGTCCGTCCTGGACGGGCTCCGCACCAGGCTGGAGGACTTCCGCATCACCCAAGGAAAGGCGGCGCTGGAAAAGGGAGACCTGGCCAAGGCAATCCAGATTCTGTCGCGCATCCAGGCCCGGACGCTCGTCTCGGAGCGCCCCGAACCACTGCTCACCCAGGCCTACCTGCTCCAGGCACACGCGTGCCCTGCTCGCGATGTGCGCTGTCGCGCCACGGCCCTCCACGACGCGGTCGCGGTCGACCACGGCGAAACAGCCCGGACGGCTCTCACATCCTTCCGAGGCACGGAGCTCTCCCGGCTGGCCCGGGCCGCCGGCAGCCATACGGGAGGCCTCGGTGCTTCGCTGCGCGAGCTTCGGAGCGCAGACGAGGATGCGAGCGTGCTCCTCTCGGTGCTCGGCAGTGATGCCGAGGTGACCGCGGCGCGGGCCGCGCTCCTGGGTCGCAAGGAAGCGCTGCTGCGGGACCGTTTTCCGCTCAATGAACCCGTGGAGGTCGCCCAGACGTTGCTGGGGCCCTCCGGCCTGGAGATGCAGCGTTCCGATGTGTTGCGCGTCGTGGACGCGCCCGCTGGCACGCTCACGTACCTGTTCGTCGGCCAGGGCATGACCCGTGGGCTCTACGTCACCACGCCGGAGCATGGGCAGACGGGGCTGGCTCCCACCGCGCTCCAGGAGGCCGTGAAGCGCTTCACGGGCCAGGAGTTCTCCGCGAAGGACCTCGTGCGTTCCGGCAAGGGTGTGGCCCATGTCCCAGCGCGCCTGGGGCGGCATGCGGCCCTGCTGGGATGGCACAACGACACGCTGGTCGAGGCACAGATTGGACGGGTGGAGCCATGAGACGTGGCGGGAAGATGGTGCTGGGATTGGGGCTCATCGCAGGACTCGTGTGTTCGCATCTTGCGTGGGCACATCCGGGACGGACCAACAGCTCGGGCTGTCACAACGAACGGGCCACGGGGGGTTATCACTGTCACGGAGGAGGAGGCGGCGGCCGTGGAGGCTGGAGTGAGCTCGCGGAAACCCCCACGCGCCTCAAGGTCATCGCCATCCCGCGTGCTCGCGTATGGGTCAACGGCGCCTTCGTGGGCATGTCCCCAACGCCCGCGATCCGGGTGGAGGGCACGAAGGTCAAGGTGTTGTTGGAGCATGCGGCGTTGGGCCGCTACGAGACGACGGAGACGATTGAACCGGGAGGGACGACCGCACTGACGGTGAGGTGGTAGGCGAGCGCCGACAAGGCCCGTCTCCAGGTGAGGAACGTCCACGTCCGAAAACGGCCAGACTTCGAGGACCCGCCGTGGGAGGTTTCCCCCATGAACGGCCTGGACCCCGCCGCCTGCTACCGCGCGCTGACGACGCGGGACTCCCGCTTCGACGGGCGGTTCTTCACCGCCGTGAAGACGACGCGCATCTACTGCCGCCCCATCTGCCCGGCTCGCGCACCCCGCTTCGAGAACTGCACGTTCTACCCCTCCGCCGCAGCGGCCCAGGAGGCCGGCTTCCGGCCGTGCCTTCGCTGCCGGCCGGAGACGTCACCTTCCCTGGCTCCCTGGCGCGGCACTTCCGTCACCGTCTCGCGCGCCCTGGCCCTCATCGCGGAGGGCCTGCTCGACGCCGAGGACGCCAGCGTGGACGTCCTGGCGGGCCGGCTCGGCGTCGGGGACCGGCAGTTGCGGCGGCTGTTCCAGCAGCACCTGGGCGCCTCTCCGGTCGCCGTGGCCCAGACGCGCCGCGTGCTCTTCGCCCGCCAGCTCATCCACGAGACCGCCCTCTCCATGTCCGAGGTCGCCCTCGCGTCCGGCTTCGGGAGCGTGCGGCGCTTCAACGCCGTCTTCCAGTCGCTCTACGGCCGGCCTCCGAGCGCCCTCCGCCGGGCCCGGGCCGCCCCTCTGCCGTCCGCCGGCCCCGAGGTGACGCTCCTCATCCCCTACCGGCCTCCCTACGACTGGGACGCGATGGTGGCCTGGCTGTCAGCCCGCGCGCTCACCGGCATGGAGCACGTCGAGCCCGGCCGCTATCTGCGCACCTTCACGAACGCCTGGGGCCAGGGCGCCATGGAGGTGTCGCCCGCTCCGGGGCTCGACGCCCTGCGCGCCACCCTGCGCGTCAGCGACGTGCGGATGCTGCCCTCCGTCGTCGCCCAGGTCCGGCGCGTCTTCGACGTGGGCGCGGACGTGGAGGCCATCCGCGCGCACCTGTCGACGGATGCCCTGCTCGCGCCCCTGCTCGCCGCGCGTCCCGGCCTTCGCGCCCCGGGCGGATGGGACGGCTTCGAGCTGGCGGTCCGCGCCATCCTGGGTCAGCAGGTGACGACCACCGCCGCGCGGCAGTTGGGGCAACGGCTCCTGGACTCCCATGGGGAACGCCTGGACCCGGCGCTCACCGGCGATGCCCGCCTCCTGCGCGCCTTCCCCCGTCCCGAAGCCCTCGCCACGGCGGAGCTCACCGGCATGGGCATGCCGGCGGCTCGGGCCCGGGCAATCACCCAGCTCGCGGCGGCGGTCGTGGCGGATCCCACGCTGTTCCAGCCCGGCCCGTCGCTCGCGGACACCGTGGCCCGCTTCACACGGCTGCCCGGCATCGGCGAGTGGACCGCCCAGTACATCGCCCTGCGCGCCGTCCGGGAGACAGATGCCTTTCCCGCCTCCGACGTCGCCCTGCTTCGCGCCGCGACGGAGGCCGGAGGCCCACGGCCCACGCCTGAAGCGCTCCTCCAACGCGCCGAAGCCTGGAGCCCCTGGCGCGCCTACGCCGCCCAGCACCTCTGGACCTCGGTCGCGCTCCAGCGCGACCTGCCGTCTCGCACCAGCACACGCGCCGCCGCCTCCCCTTCCCGCCGGAAAACCCATGCCTGACCGCCAGCGCTTCTTCATCGATTCCACACCCACCCCCGCCGGGGTGGCGCTCCTCGTCTGTGATGAGCAAGGCCGCCTGCGCGCGCTGGACTGGGAGGGCTACGAGGCCCGCATGCACCGGCTCCTGCGCCTGCACTACGGCGAGGACGGCTGGGTCCTCGAACCCGCTCGCGACCCCTCGGGCCGCACCTCCGCGCTCCATGCCTATCTGCGCGGAGACCTGAGCGCCATCGCCTCCCTCCCCGTGGAGACCGGCGGCACGCCCTTCCAGCGCGAGGTCTGGCGCGCCCTCCGGGAGATTCCCGCGGGGACGACGACTACCTACGGCCGGCTCGCTGAACGCATCGGACGGCCCAAGGCCATCCGCGCCGTGGGCCTGGCCAATGGCGCCAATCCCATCAGCATCGTCGTCCCGTGCCACCGCGTCGTCGGTGCCAATGCCTCACTCACCGGTTATGCAGGAGGCCTGGAACGCAAACGCTGGCTGCTCAATCATGAGCAGACGCACGCCTGAATCCCTCTCACCGGAGCGCCCACGCATGACCGCCCGTCCCGACACCGCCCCCACCTTCCGCGCGCTGCACCAGGGAACTGAACTGCTCATGCTCCCGAATGCCTGGGACGCCGGCAGCGCCCGCCTCTTCGAGAGCCTCGGCGCCAGGGCCATCGCCACCACCAGCGCGGGCGTCGCCTGGGCCCTGGGCTACGCGGACGGCAACGCGCTGCCCGTGGACGCGCTCGTCCACACGGTCCGCGCCATCGCCCGCGCCATCCGCGTCCCCCTCACCGTGGACGCCGAAGCGGGCTACTCGGACGACCCGGCCACCGCCGCGGAGAACGTGGCCCGCCTCCTGTCCGAGGGCGCCGTGGGCTGCAACCTGGAGGACGGCAACGGTCCTCCGGAGCTGCTCGCCGCGAAGATTGAGCGCGTGAAGCAGGCCGGCGCGCGACTGGGCGTGGACGTCTTCGTCAACGCGCGCACGGACGTCTACCTGCGCAAGCTCGTGCCGCCCGAGCGCCGCGTCGAGGAGACCCTCGCCCGCGCCGCCCGCTACCAGCAGGCCGGCGCGGATGGCCTCTTCGCCGCGGGCGTCACGGACGCGGCCGAGATCCAGGCCATCACCCGGGGCACCCCACTGCCCGTGAACGTCCTCGCGCGGCAGGACCTCCCCGCTCCGGCGGAGCTGCGACGGCTGGGGGTGCGGCGGCTCAGCGCCGGCTCCGCCATCCCGGAGGCCCTCTGGGGCCGGGCCGGTGCGCTCGCCTCCGCCTTCCTCCGCGAGGGACACTCCGCGAGCCTGTTCGAAGCCGCCGCCAGCTACCCGTCCCTCAACGCGCTGATGAACCCGAAGTAGCCCCCCGGAGGAGCCGAGCCATGTCCCAGGAGGATCGCCAGCGCTGGAATGACAAGTACCAGCAGGCCACCGGGCCCCGGGAGCCGTCCGCCTTCCTCCGCTCGCTCGAGGACCGGCTGCCTCGCACGGGCCGGGCGCTGGACCTGGCCGGCGGAGCGGGACACGACGCGTGCTGGCTCGCGAAGCGCGGGCTGGACGTCACCCTGGTGGACATCTCCGACGTGGCGCTGGCTCAGGCGGAAGCACTCGCGCGCGACGCGGGCGTGTCCCTCACGCGCCTGCGCCTGGACCTGGAGTCCGACGCGCTGCCACCCGGCCCGTTCGACCTGGTGGTGTGCCTGAACTACCTCTGGCGGCCGCTCTTCGCCGCCGTGCCCGGGTTGCTCGCACCGGGCGGACTGTTCGTCTTCGCCCAGCCCACCCTGCGCAACCTGCAACGCCATCCGCACCCGTCCGCGCGCTTCCTCCTGGAGGAGGGGGAGCTGCCCACCCTGCTCCAGGGGCTCCAATCCCTCTCACTCACCGAGGACTGGACGGACGCCGGGCGTCACGAGGCGCGCGTGCTGGCGCGCCGGTACTGAAGCTCGATGGCCTTCTGCGGCGCCGCTCCGGGCTCGATGTTGAAGTGCGTGATGACCAGCGCATCCGGGCCGGTCCACTCGAAGTCCACGCGCCAGCCCCAGCGGGGCGACTGCTCACCGGTGAAGTAGCTGCCGGTGACGGAGATGCGGTCGCTCACCCCGGCCTCTCCCTGCAGCGTCATGAGGTCCGTGCCGACGTGGAAGGTGTCCACCCACGACATGGTGAACCGCTGCCCGTCCAGGTGGTGGCCCAGCGTCGCCATGCCGGACAGCGGCTTGCCCCCGAAAGCGGACGTGTACTCGTACACCACGAACCGTCCGTCGAGCACGCTCCGGAAGGTGCCGGAGCTGGGCGACTCATCCTCCACCTTGTCGGGCTGGAACCACGTGCGCGCGACGCCCTCCCACGCGCCGACCAGGCGGGAGAGGAGGTGATGCGGACCCGCGGACAGGGATTGCTGCAGACGTTCCTGGCTCATGGGCGCGGAGTCTTCCGGATGCCCCCCAGGCAGGTCCACTGCTCCGGGGGTCTCCCCGGGCACGAAGGCCCCGGCGTCGCTACATTGCCCCCTGCTTCGCTTCCCCTCAGGAGCCTTACTTGCCTACGACCCCTGCCTATGCCGCCCCCAGCGCGAAGGCCGCGCTCGGCCCCTTCACCGTGGAGCGCCGCGAGCCGCGTCCCCAGGACGTGCTCATCGACATCCAGTACTGCGGCGTGTGCCACTCCGACATCCACCAGGCCCGCGACGAGTGGGGCGGCGCCCTCTTCCCCATGGTCCCGGGCCACGAAATCGTGGGCAAGGTGTCCAAGGTGGGCAGCGCCGTCACCACGTTCAAGGTGGGGGACACCGTGGGCGTGGGCTGCTTCGTGGACTCGTGCCGCGAGTGCCCGCAGTGCCTCAAGGGCGAAGAGCAGTACTGCGACCGCGGCGCGGTGAACACCTACAACGGCCGCGAGTACGACGGCCAGCCCACCTACGGCGGCTACTCCACGCGCATCACCGTGGACGCGAAGTACGTGGTGCGCATCCCGGAGGGCATCCCCCTGGACCGCGCCGCACCGCTCCTGTGCGCGGGCATCACCACGTACTCGCCGCTGCGCTATTACGGCGTGAAGGCCGGCAGCACGCTGGCCGTGGTGGGCCTGGGCGGCCTGGGCCACATGGCCGTGAAGCTGGCCAGGGCGATGGGCGCGGAGGTGACGGTGCTGAGCACGTCACCGTCCAAGCGCGACGACGCGCTCGCCCTGGGCGCCGCGCACTTCGAGGCCACGTCCGACAAGGCGACGTTCAAGAAGCTGCGGCGGTCCTTCGACTTCATCCTGGACACCGTCTCCGCGCAGCACGACTACAACGCCTACCTGAGCCTGCTGAAGACGGACGGGACGATGATCCTCGTCGGCGCGCCGGAGAACCCCACGCCGCTGGCGGCCTTCTCGCTCATCCCCCGCCGGCTCAAGCTGGGCGGCTCGATGATTGGCGGCATCCGTGAGACGCAGGAGATGCTCGACTTCTGCGCGCGGCACCAGGTGGCCGCCGACGTGGAGGTCATCCCCATCCAGAAGATCAACGACGCCTACGAGCGCATGCTCAAGAACGACGTGCGCTACCGCTTCGTCATCGACACCGCGAGCCTGAAGTAGCCGACCCCGGAACTTCGGCGGTGAAGCCCCGGCGTCCCTGCACGCCGGGGCCCTTCGCACCGCCTCAGCCGCGCCAGGCCGTCCAGAGCGACACGAGGCCGAAGAGGAAGAAGAGCGCGGCGGTCACCCACCGCACGTACTTCATGTTCACCCTCCCGGACAGCCGGTCGCCCAGGAACACCGCGAGCCCGTCCGACACCAGCATCCCCGCCGTCGTCCCCAGCGTCACCAGCACCGGGGCCTGGTAGCGCGCGGCCACCGCCATGGTGGCCAACTGCGTCTTGTCCCCCATCTCCGCCATGAAGAAGAGCGCCACCGTGGTGAGGAAGGCGCCGAAGCGCGGGGGCTTGCCGCCGTCCTCCTCCAGCGTGTCGGGCTTGAGCGTCCACAGGCCGAAGCCCAGGAACAGCACTCCCAGGATCAGCGCCATCACCCGCGCGGGGACGTGCACGGACACCCACGTGCCCACCGAGGACGCCAGCGCGTGGTTGGCCACCGTGGCCACGAAGATGCCGCCCAGCACCACCCACGGCTTGCGGAACCGGGACGCCAGCGAGAACGCCAGGAGCTGCGTCTTGTCCCCCATCTCGCTGGCGGCGACGAGGACGAATGATCCGACAATGGCTTCCAAAGACACGATGACACTCCATCCCAGTTCCTGGCGCGGAGGCTGTCGTGGGGTGGAGCGCTTCAGGGAGGAGCGCGCACGACGGACCTCGGCCAGGGAGCGTTGAATCCCTGTCCGAAGGTCTCGTTCGTCTCGCGCGCTTGCGCGGGATGGGGGCCCGGGCTGTCACCAGCCAGTGTGTCGAGCGCCCCTCCGCCCCTCGCTGCCGGGCGGGAACTACTCCCCTTACGTGAAAGCGCGAGTAACAGCGCTCCGGGTTCCAAGTCAACCCGGCGCGCCGCGTGTCCCTTTTTTTGACGGCACGAGAGGCCGGCCCCCTAATGCCCACGCCAGGTCGGTAGCGGCCTGTAGCAGCATTCCTGGAGGAAGCCCGATGCAGGATGGAAGCGCCAGCCCGCTGAGCCCCGACGCTCCGTCGTCCCCGTCCGCGGTGGAACCCGGCGAGGTCCGCAGCCCCGAGGCCGACATCGTCTCCACCCACGTCCTCGTTCCCGAGGAGCAGGTGCACAAGCTGCGCGAACTGGCGCGGCGCACCCGCATCCACCAGAGCGAGTACCTGCGCGAGGCCGTGGAGGACCTGCTGTCCAAGTACGGCCGCATGCCCGCCAAGACGGAGGGCGAGTCGTGAGCGGCCCCCTGCTCCGCCGCCGCGTCCGGTCGTTGAGTGAACGGCTGTGGCGGTGGCTGGAGCAGGAGCTGTAATCCTCCCGTCATCCCCTCCAGGCCCCACCTGGAGCGCTCCGGGAGGAACACGCTAGCGTCCTGCGCCTCTCCTTCCAGGAGTCGCGCCCGGATGCGTCCCTCCCTGCTGTCCGCCCTGATCGCGCTGGCCGCCACCGGCTGCGCCACCCCCGCCTTCGAGAAGCTCTACCCCGGCATGACGGCCGCCCAGGTGGCGGACACCATGGGCAGGGGACCGGAGCGGGCGCAGGAGTTCGCGGACGGCTCGACGGCCTGGTACTTCGACGAGGACCACTGCGTGCTGATGCGCGGCCACATGCTCGTGGCCAAGTCCACCACGCAGACGCGCACCCAGGTGCACACGCCCGTGGGCTCGCTGAAGGACGCCACCAAGGCCTGGTGCGGTCCGCCGGGCACGGACGGCCGGCACGAGCAGTACCTCAAGACGCCCTTCGGCACGTTCAAGGGCAACGTGGACCCCGCCGCCGTCACCGACGAGGTGAACAACAGCGTGCGCGCCCAGCAGGTGCCCCCCGCGTCCCCGCCCGCTCCCGACGCAGGGACCCCGCCCGCCCCGTAGCGGCGGCGGGCCTCAGGCCACCGACGAGCGGGTGACCGCGGCGTCGTCGTCCTTCTTCATCTTCCCCGCCAGCTCCCGGAAGGACATGTGGCTGATGGACAGCAGGATGAGTCCGAAGACGATCTGCTGGAGCGTCTGGCACAGCCAAAGCACGTTCGCGTAGGCGAGCCCGTGCGCGTTCACCATCGCGGCGGGCATGAACAACCCCAGGCCCACCTTGGTGGCGGCCTGGAAGGTGCCCATCATCCCGGGCGCGGCGGGGATCATCACGCCCACCACCAGCACGCACATCACGATGTAGGACTGGAACAGCGTCAGGTTCATGGGCTCGCAGGCCGTGCCCGGCGCCGCGCCCGAGCAGTCGAAGGCGCGCGCGAGCAGCGCCATGCCCAGGCCGTTCACGCCCCAGTAGACGACCGTGTAGAGGAAGAAGAGGGCGATGTGCTTGCGGTCGGGGAGCTGGCGCATGGCCCCCACGAAGGTGTCCACGACGTCCGCCACCTTGTCCGCGATGCCCGGCGAGAAGCGGCCCACGGTGGCGCGCACCAGCCGCACCGTGCGCTCCTGCTGCCACAGGCCCAGCAGCAGGAACACCAGGCCGCCGCCGAACACGGCGAACATCAGCCACGCGCCCAGCTTCACGTACCGGACCTCGGGGGTCTCCGTGGGGATGAAGAAGAGCAGCACGCGGAACATCGCCGCGACGAAGAGGCCGTCCACGATGCGCTCCAGCACCACGGACGTCATGGCCGCGCTGCGGCGGATGGAGCTGCGCTGGGCGATGAGGAAGGGCCGCGCGAACTCCCCCAGCCGGAACGGCAGCACCAGCAGCATCATGAAGCCGATGCCGGAGGCTTCATTCAGCTTGCGGAACGGGACGTGCTCCAGGCCCGACAGCAACGACCCCCAGCGCAACGTGCGGAAGATGTGCACGAAGGCGAGGCACACGCAGTAGGGCAGGATCCACGCGTAGTTGGCCGCCTTGAGGCTGGCGACCTGCGTGGACAGGTCCGTGTCCCGGAAGGCCCACCACATGAAGGCAACGGTGACGAGCAGGCTGGCGATGAGGTTGACGGCGCGTTTCACGGAAGGCGGGTATAGCGTCACTCTCCCCGCGACTCCAGCGGCACGCCCGCCCCCTGCCCTCCAGGGCGCACGGGCGTGGACCTTCCGCTGGCACGCTCCCCTGCCCCGTCGTTCAAGCGGCCCGGGAAACTTCCAACGCCAGACGCCGGCAACGGCTAGGCGTCGTGGCGGCGCGGCTCGCCGTCGGAGGGGAGCTCGTCCTCCTGCTGCTCGGCCTGACGGTCGGGCACGCGGTACTCCTCACCCAGCCAGCGGCCCAGGTCGACGGCGCGGCAGCGGCGGGAGCAGAAGGGTTGGGAGGTGTTCTCCGGACGCGGAGGCACGGGCTTCTGACAGATGGGACACGGCGCGAGTGGCATGGCGGATGGAGTCCTAGATAAGCCTTGACGCTCCGGCGGGCCAGGACGTTTCGTGCCCCGCTTCGTGCAGACGCCCCCGGAGACCGCTCACACGCTGCTGCAGGGCGACCGGCTGTCCCGGGACTTCACCGCCGTGGGCGTGGAGGACACGGTCGCCCAGGCGCTGGAGAAGCTGCGCGCCCACCCCGGCACGGGGGAGATCTTCTACTGCTACGCGTGCGACCCGGCCGGCCGGCTGGTGGGCGTGGTGCCCATCCGCAAGCTGATCCGCGCGGCCCCCGACGAGCGCATCGCGTCGCTGATGTTCACGCGGGTGGTGAAGCTGCCGGTGGACGCGTCCGACGCGGTGGTGGAGGACTTCTTCGTCACCTACCGCTTCCTGGCGTTCCCGGTGGTGGACGCGGAGGGGCGCATCGTGGGCGTGGTGGAGATGAACCAGTTCGTGGACGCCTTCTCCGACACGCTCTTCGACGAGGTGGAGGGCCGCGTGCGCGACGAGGTCTACCGCTTCGTGGGCCTGCCCCAGGGCGAGGCGCGCGAGACGCGGCCGGGGCGCATGGCGCTCAAGCGCTTCCCGTGGCTGCTCGTGAACATCGCCGGCGGGTTCCTGGCGGCCACGACGACGCGGCTGTTCGAGCGCACGGTGGCGGAGCTGGTGGTGGTGAGCGCCTTCATCCCCATGGTGCTGGTGTTGTCGGAGAGCCTGGGCGTGCAGACGACGGCGGTCTCCGTGTCGATGGTCACGCACGGCGAGGTGGACAAGAAGTGGGTGGCGCGCGAGGTGCTGGCCGCGAGCCTGGCCGGGTTGATGGCGGCGGGGGTGGTGGCGCTGCTGGGGCGCGTCTACTCGCCGGGGTTCGGCTTTCCCCTGGCGCTGTTCGTGGCGGTGACGGTGTCCGCGACGCTGGCGTCGTGCCTGGGCGGCGTGCTGCCGTTCCTCTTCAAGCGGCTGAAGGTGGATCCGCACCTGGCGTCGGCGCCGCTGGTGCTGGCGGTGTCCGACAACGTGACGCTGCTGGCGTACTTCGGATTGGTGACGCGGTTGTTGTTGTAACGGCGTGTTTTTCCTCGCGGAAGGGGGCAGGTCATGAAGGTCGTGCGCATCACGAAGCCGGGCGGTCCGGAGGTCCTCGCGTTCGACGAGCGGCCGGAGCCGGTGCCGGGCCCCCACGACGTGCAGGTGCGCGTGCGGGCGAGCGCGCTGAACCGGGCGGACCTGCTCCAGGTGCGCGGGGCCTATCCACCGCCGCCCGACGTACCGCAGGACGTGCCGGGCCTGGAGTACGCGGGCGAGGTGGTGGCGGTGGGTCCCCGCGCGCGGAAGTTCCAGCCCGGAGACCGGGTGATGGGGCTGGTCGGGGGCGGCGCGTGGAGCGAGGTGCTCACCACGCACGAGCGCGAGGTGCTGCGCATGCCGAAGGGCCTGGACTTCGCGGACGCGGCGGCGCTGCCGGAGGCGTACCTCACGGCCTACGACGCGCTGGTGCCCCAGGCGGACCTGCGGCCCGGGGAGACGGTGCTGGTGCACGCGGTGGCGAGCGGCGTGGGCTCCGCCGCGGCGCTCCTCTGCCGGGCCATGGGCGTGCGGGTGGTGGGCACGGGGCGCAGCAGGGACAAGCTGGCGCGGGCCTCCGAGTGGGGCGTGGGCCAGACGGTGCTGTGTGAGAGCAACCCGCCGGTGTTCGCGGACGCGGTGCTCGCGGCGACCGGGGGCCGGGGCGCGGACGTGTGCCTGGACCTGGTGGGCGGCGCGTACCTGCCGGAGTCGGTGAAGGCCATGGCGCGGCTGGGTCGGCTGATGCAGGTGGGCTCGGTGGCGGGCGCGCGAGCGGAGCTGGACCTGGGGCCGGTGATGCGCAAGCGGCTCACGCTCAAGGGCACGGTGCTGCGCAGCCGTCCCGCGGAGGAGAAGATGCTACTCACGCAGGTGGCGGAGCGGCAGTTGTTGCCCCTGTTCGACTCCGGCGCGCTGAAGGCCGTGGTGGATGCGGTCCTGCCCATGACGGAGCTCCGCTCCGGGCTGGAGCGGATGGCGGGCAACGGCACCGTGGGGAAGATCGTCGTCCGCTGGGATTGAGCCGCTACACGCGCCGCTTGCGGGCGGGAGCCTTCTTCGCCGGCTTGGGAGCAGGCGCGGCGGGCTCCAGCGCCTTGAGCACCCTGGCGGAGGCGCTGCGGCGCCAGGCTTCCTTGAGCAGGGCCTCCAGCAGGCGCCGGTCCACGGTCTTCAGACGCACGATGACCATGGGCCAGTCCTGGTAGTGCGGCGTCACCTCGAACATGTCGGGCTTGGAATCCAGCAGGGCCTCGCGGTGGTCGAAGTCCAACTTGATGACGATGGAGTCGTCGTCCAGCACCCGCGCGAAGAGCTTGTCGCTCACCCGGAACCCGGGCGTTCCATAGGAGGGGCGCTCCTCCGTCGACGGCAGGGCCAGCGCCATTTCGCGCACGTCGTCCACCGTGAGCCCGCCCCCGCGCTTCGCCACCGTCTTCTTCCGCGTCGCCATCCGTTTCCTCCCTGCCCTGCCGCCAGGCGTCACCGAAGCCATTGCGCCCGGGGTGCGGAACCGTATCCTGCGCCGCCATGGCTACCCACTTCGACCCCGCCGCCGCCGCGCAGCCGGGCTCCGGCATCTTCGGCCTCCCCCACTCTCCCGACGAGGCCCACGTCGTCGTCATCCCCGTGCCCTTCGAGGCCACCACCAGCTACGGCGGCGGCACGTCCAACGGCCCCGCCGCACTGCTGGAGGCCAGCAAGCAGGTGGACCTGTTCGACGTGGAGACCGGCCGCCCCTACGAGCGCGGCATCGCCATGCTGGAGGCCCCCGCCGAAATGCACGAGTGGAACGAACGCGCCAAGGAGCGCGCCCAGCTCGTCATCGAAGCGGGTGGCATCGAGTCCGGCGAGGCGGAGCTGCTCGCCGCCGCGAAGGACGTGAACGGCTTCAGCGAGAAGCTCAACGACCACGTCTACCGCACCGCGAAGCAGTGGCTGGAGCAGGGCAAGCTCGTGGCCGCGGTGGGCGGAGACCACGCCATCTCCTTCGGCATCATCCAGGCCCACGCGGAGAAGTACCCCGGCATGGGCGTGCTGCACCTGGACGCGCACGCGGACCTGCGCGTCGCGTACGAGGGCTTCACCTGGTCGCACGCGTCCATCTTCTACAACGTGTGCGAGCGCATCCCGGGCGTGAAGACGCTGGTCCAGGTGGGCCTGCGCGACATGAGCGAGAACGAGCACCGCTACATCGAGGACTCCGGCGGCCGCATCCACGCCTTCTACGATGCCGTCCTCCAGCAGAACCGCTTCGACGGCCTGCCCTGGAACCAGCAGGTGAAGCAGATCGTCGACAAGCTGCCGCAGCAGGTCTACCTGTCCTTCGACATCGACGGCCTGGACCCCGTGCTGTGCCCGAACACCGGCACGCCCGTGCCCGGCGGCCTGTCCTTCCCGGAGGCCACCGCGCTCGTCGCGGGCGTCGTGCGCTCGGGCCGCACCATCGTCGGCTTCGACCTGACCGAAGTGGCCCCCGACCCGGAGGGCAGCGAGTGGGACGCCAACGTGGGCGCCCGCCTGCTCTACAAGATGATCGGCTGGATGCTGAAGTCGCAGAAGGCCTGAGGCGTCAGGCCACGCGCGGCAGCGACACGCTGAACGTCGCGCCCTGCCCGGGGCGCGACTCGGCGGAGAGCACGCCGCCGTGCAGCTTCGCCAGCTCCGAGGCCACGTAGAGCCCCAGCGCCTCTCCCCGCGCGGGGCCCTCCGGGAAGGGCTGGAACAGCCGGGGCAGCTCCGCTTCGGGGATGCCCGGCCCCGGGTCGCTCACCCGCACCAGCACCTGCTCCGCGGAGGCCTCCAGCTCCACGCGCACCCCGCCCTGCCGGGCCGCGTTCGACAGGAGCACGTCGAACACCTGCTCCAGGCGCTCCGGGTCGAAGCGAAGGCCCACCGCCTCCGGGGGCACCTTCACCTCCACCGGCACGCCCGGCCCCAACGTGCGGCACCGCGCGACGGAGGCCTCCAGCGGCTGGCGCAGGTCTCCCTCCACCGGCCGCAGCGTCACGCTGCCCGCGCTCAGCCGGGCGGCGTCCTGGAGGTAGCGGCCCATCCGCTCCAGCGACTGGAGCTGCGCGCCCAGCGCCTCCACCGCGCCCTTGCCCGGCGGCGGCAGGTCCCGAAGCGTGCGCAGCTCATTCCTCGCGGCCTCCAGCGGGCCCTGGAGCGACTGCGCCACCCAGCGGCTCAGCGCCTCCACGGGCGTGGCGGGCTCCGGGGGCGCGGCGGGGGCCCTCTCCAGCACGTCGTGGATCAGCGTCTCGAAGTCGGTGATCTCAAAGGGCTTGTTGAGGAACGCGGACGCATCCGGCGATCCCTGCTGGAGCACCGCGCTCAGGAGGATGATGGGCACCTCGCGCAGGCCTGGCTCCTGCTTCAGCCGGCTGCACAGCTCCATGCCGCTCATGCGCGGCATCATGTGGTCCGTCACCACCAGCCGCGGACGGTGCGCCCGGGCGAGCGCCAGAGCCTCCTCGCCATCCCGCGCGCGCACCACGTCGTGCCCCAGGTCCTCAATCACCTGGCTCAGGACTTCCAGCACCGCGGGTTCGTCATCCGCGACCAGGACGAGACTCATGCGCCACCACTCCCAAGGCCCCCGCGGGCAGCCAGCGACACGCCGCGCCGGGACCCCCAGGACGGCCCTGGCGCCCCCAACGCCGCAATCGGGCCAGGGCCAGGACGTTCTGCCTGAAAGTGCGTTCGATCACGGCCGCGCCTTCTGGTCTATGAAGAGCGGGACGCCGCTTCCAGACACCCAGGGAATGGCTGAGGCCTTCCCGACATTCAGACTGTCTTCCGGGAGACAATTCCCGGCGGCGTACGGAGGAAGGGCATGAGGGCAGCACACATCCGGTGGGGGCTCTTGCTGTGGGGGCTCGTGCTGGCGCTCCCGGCCCGGGCGGACCTGGCCCGGCGCCGCAGCGACGTGGTGGAGGTGGTGCAGAAGGTCTCCCCGGCGGTCGTCTACATCGGCACCGAGCAGGAGGTGGAGTCGCGCTTCCGGGGCCGGCCCCGCTCGCCGCTGGAGGAGTTCTTCGGCCAGGGGATGGCCCAGCCGGAGACGCGCCAGCGCATCACCGGCCTGGGCAGCGGCGCCATCATCGACCCGTCCGGCATCATCGTCACCAACGACCACGTCATCCGGGGGGCCTCCGCCATCCACGTGGTGCTGGCGGACGGGCGCACCTTCGACGCGGAGGTGGTGGGCAGTGACGCGAACAACGACCTGGCGGTCCTCAAGGTCAACGCGAAGGAGCCCCTGCCCACCGCGAAGCTGGGCACCAGCTCCGACCTGATGATTGGCGAGACGGTGGTCGCCATCGGCAGTCCGTTCGGCCTGAGCAAGACCGTCACGGCGGGCGTGGTGTCCGCCACGGGCCGCACCTTCCGCGCGGACGACCGCGTCTACAACGACTTCCTCCAGACGGACGCGGCCATCAACCCGGGCAACTCCGGCGGGCCGCTGCTCAACGTGGACGGGGAGATCATCGGCATCAACACGGCCATCTACGCCAACGGGCAGGGCATCGGCTTCGCCATCCCCGCGGACAAGGTGCGGCGCATCGTGGAGGAGCTCACGCGCTTCGGGAAGGTGCGCCCCGCGTGGGTGGGCATGGACACGGCGGACCTGCCGGCGCAGGTGGCCGCGCGGCTCGGGTGGGACCGCACGTACGGCGTCATCGTGACCAACGTGGATCCGGACAGCCCCGCCGCGCAGGCCGGCGTGCAGCGCGGTGACGTGGTCGCGGAGCTGGGCGGCTCCCGCATCCAGGACGCGGAGGACTTCGACTCGCGCGTGCGCGGTTATCCGGCCCGCTCGGTCTTCCCCCTGGTCCTCTTCCGAGCAGGCGGCAACCGCACGGTGCAGGTGACGCCGGTCGAATTTCCGGCTCGCCTGCTTGAGAACCTGGCGTGGGAGAAGCTGGGACTGCGCGTGAAGGAGAGCAAGGGCGGGATGGCGATTGCGTCCGTGCGTCCGGGCTCGGCCGCCTCGGAGATTGGGCTGGAGCCGGGGGACGTGCTGTTGCGGATGAACAATCAGCCCGTCCCCACAGGTGACACCTTCCGTGAAGCGCTGCTGACGGCGCGACGGGGACGTAGCGTGCTGTTGCTCGTGCGGCGCGGGCGCTATGGCTACCACCTGACGCTGCCTTTCGAAGGCCAGCGACTCTAGGCGCGACCCGGGGATTCCAGGATCGACGGGAAGGGCACTAGCATGCCGTTCCCATGAGTTCGCCTCGCTATCAGTCACTCGGCCCCCTCCTTGCCGGAGAGGGCTCGCGTGCCTTCCTCGGACTGGCGCTGGAGGAAGGCGCCACGCCCCGCCCCGTGGTGCTCATCTGGGCACCGCCTGAGATCGCGCAGAACCCGGAGCTGGTGGCGCGCCTGGAGCGCGAGACGAACCGCGCCATCGTCTTCGACCATCCGAACATCCTGCGCGTGCACGGCCTGGAGAAGCTGGACGGGGGCCTGGCGCGCGTCACCGAGTTCGCGGACGGTGAGCCGCTGCGGCGCGTGCTGGAAGCCAACCCGCGCATGACGCCGGGCTTCGCGGCGCTGGTGGTGGCGGACGCGGCCATGGGGCTGCACTACGCGCACGTGGCGGGCAACGACGACGGCTCACCGCTGGTGCACGGAGACATCCGGCCCGAGACGCTGATGGTGTCCTTCAGCGGCTACACGAAGGTGACGGGCTACGGCGCGCTGTCCGTGGCGCCGCGCGAGCGCGGTGGCAAGCGCGTGAAGAACCGCCGCGCCTACACGTCCCCGGAGCAGCTCCTGGGCGGGCGTGAAGCCGTGAACGTGCAGTCGGACGTGTTCCTGCTGGGGCTCACGCTGCACGAGTGCCTCACGGGGAAGATGCCGTTCAAGGAGTCGGCGGATCCGGACAAGGCGGTGCTCAACCGCGCCCTGCCCCCGATGCCCGCGGACGTGCCGCTGAAGCTGGACGCGGTGGTGCGCCGCGCGACGACGAAGCGGGCGCTGGAGCGCTACTCGTCGGCGCTCGCGTTCCGCGAGGCGCTGGTGGATGCGATTGGGAAGTTGCCCACGCACGAGGAGTTCGCGGAGCACCTGGCGAAGCTGTTCCCGCCGGAGGCCGAGGCTCGCGCGGCGCGGCGGGCGACGATTGAGAAGGGCATCGCGGAGGCGCTGGCGAAGGCGGGCATGCCGGCGCCGCAGATCGCGGAGCTCATCGCGAACGGCGTCGGGCTGCCGGAGGCCGTGAAGAGCAAGGTGCCGGAGTTCTCCTCGGCGGAGGGGAGCAAGCCGGCGCCCGTGGCCGCCGCGCCCGCGCAGGCTCCGGTGGCGCAGACCTCCGCTCCCGCGCAGGCTCCGGTGGCGCAGACCTCCGCTCCCGCGCAGACGCCGGTGGCACAGACCTCCGCTCCCGTGCAGGCCGCGCAGGCGTCGACGGCCGCTGTCACGCAGAGCGCGCAGGCAGCGACGCCCGCTAAGGACACGTCTACCGCTCCGGTCGCGGCGTCAGCGCAGGCCTCGGTGCCTGCTGGCGCCACGGCGCAGACGGTGACGCCCTCCCCTGCTCCGGCCGCATCCCCGGAGGCGCGTTCCTCGGGTCCCATCTTCGGCGGCGCGGCGAGCCCCACGGCGCAGACGGTGGCCGCGCAGAAGCCTTCACGCTCCTGGGTGCCTTACGTCGTGGGCGGTCTCGTGCTGACGCTCGGCGCGGGCGCGGTGATCGTCCAGCGCCAGCTCCAGGGCACGATGACGGTGGAGACCTTCGACGCGGGCCTGCCCATCGTCGTGGCCGAGCCCTTCGACGCGGGCGTCGAGGACGCGGGCGTGGACGCCGGTGTGGATGCGGGGCCCACGATGGGCATCCTGGACCTCACCGTGGAGCCGCGCGTGGAGGTCACGCTCAACAACGCGCTGCTGGGCCGCACGCCGCTGTCCGCGTCGCTGCCGCCGGGCAAGCACCTGCTGACCTTCACCAACGGCGCGCTCGGCATCTCCGTGTCGCGCACGGTGACGGTGGCCCCCACGGGCCGCTCCGCCTACCAGTTCTTCCTCAACAAGGCCTTCATCAACGTGCGCGGCCCCGCCGGCGCCAACGTGTCCGTGGACGGTAAGCCCGTGGGCACGGTCCCCGTGGAGGAGCTGGACGTCTACGAGGGCTACCACCGCCTCAACGTCAACGTGGGCCCCTCACACTGGCAGAAGACCTTCACCATCGAGCCCGGCCAGCGCGTCAACTTCGACGTGGACTTCCAGGAGCCGCAGGAGGCCGTGGAGGAGTAGCCGCTTCGTTCATCAGACGGGTTCATGTCATCAACTGACGACTCCAACGTATAAGCCGATCATGAACCTGCTTCTGAACCTGTTGTGGATCATCTTCGGCGGAGGGCTGGTGCTCTGCCTCGAGTACCTGCTCGGTGGGCTGCTGCTCTGCCTGACCCTCGTCGGCATCCCGTTCGGCGTGCAGTGCTTCAAGATGGCCGGCCTCGCGCTGATGCCCTTCGGCAAGGACATCGAGGATCTTCCCAGCGCGGGCGCGATGAGCTTCGGGCTCAACGTCGTCTGGGCACTCTTCGCTGGAATCTGGATCTTCCTCACCAACGTCGTCATCGGCGTCAGCCTGGCGCTGACGATCATCGGCATTCCGTTCGCGCTGCAGCACCTCAAGCTCGGAATGGTCGCGTTTGCTCCCTTCGGCAAGCGCATTCGCGGCTGAATGGCCCCGGGCACGAGGGGCTGCTGGATGATTCAGGCAGCCGCTTGATCAGGCTGGGATCCATTCCCGGCTGAGCCCGTTTGGCGGCCCCCCTTGCTGCTCCACCCTTCGTCCGTGCCAGACTGGCCGGATGAACCGCGTCCTCCTGCTGGCCGGACTGTTGAGCCTCGTTGCGTGCAAGGGCAACATCGGGCCAAACACGAACAACGGCGGCACCAAAGACCCCGGGGATCCCGGGGATCCCGCGGGGAACGTGGGCGCCGCGTGCGTGGTGCAGTCGGTGCTCGCCAATCGCTGCGCCAGTTGTCACGGCGCGATGCCGACCCAGGGGGCGACGATGCCGCTGCGCACCCTGCACGACATGCGGGTGAGCTCGGCGATGGATGGGAAGCTCAGCAACGCCCAGCGCGCGCTCATCCGCATGCGCGACGACGCGTCTCCGATGCCGCCAGCCCCGCATGAGCGCGCGAGCGCGGCCGAGCGCACCGCGCTCGAGACCTGGATCAAGGAGGGGATGCCCCTCTGCAGTGGCACGGACGGGCCGCCCGTGACCGTCGTGGCCGAGCCCAACCTGCTCGATCAGTCCGCGCTCTTCACCTGCACCGAAGGCGTGCGCTCGGATGCGCCGACGCGCATCCGCCGCATGAACCGGCGCGAGTTCACCCGCAACGTCGGCGGCTCCGTCGAGCGCAGTTGGACCGGGTTCAGCTTCTACGACAACCCGCTCGATCCCAGCGCCATCGAGCAGTACAGCTCCTGGGCCACGGACGAGACGCTGGACGAGGCCACGGTGGAGCTCTTCCTGCCGGTGGTCGGCGCGGCCGCCTCGCCGTGGACGATGAACTACCCGGACGGCAACCGGATGGAGCGTGTCTTCACCGACAGCCGCTTCAGGTGCATGTTCAACGACGCGAACCCGAGCGACGCCTGCAAGCGCTTCCACCTGGGCCAGATGCTCGAGTTCGGCGTCTTCTTCCGCCCGCCCACCGAGGATGAGCTCACCCGCCTCACCGCCTTCGCGACCGCGGTCATCGCGCAGGAACCGAGCTACTCCCAGGAGACCCGCGCGGACTCCATCACGCGGATCTCCAACGCCGCGTGGATGATGACCGGCGCCATGTTCCGCCGGGAGATGGGCGGCGATCCGGCCGACGGTCGCGTGGAGCTGACCAGCCTCGAGCTGGGCTCGCAGCTCGCCTACGCGCTGGCAGGGCGCGCGCCCTCGGCCACGCCGAGCTTCGTGTGGCCGTACTACTCCGCGCCCCTCGAGGGGCATCTGGCGGACGTGGCCGTTGCCGCGAAGGATGGCTCGCTCACGCAGGATGCGACGACCACCGCCCTGATCCAGAAGCACCTGGGCGGCGTCGACGCCAACCAGAACGGGACACCCCGCTTCGATCTGGTGCAGGACTACAACGAGGAGCAGCGCTCCAAGCGCGGGCAGTACTGGCTGGGTGACGGCGTCGCGGGCTTCTTCCGCGAGTGGCTCGGCTACGGGCACGTGTCCGCGGTGTTCAAGGAGTCCCCGGCGGCGACCTCGCGCTTCGAACTCGAAGGGCTCGGCTACATCAGCTCGGTCTCCTACGACAACCTGCTCACCAACTTCCATCCGCTGGAGCCGACCTTCATCCAGCAGTTCGACGATCTGATCGCACGGGTGGTGGTCGAGGACCGGGACGTGCTGGCGAACCTGCTCACCACCCGCACCTTCTACGTGCCCTCCATGCAGAACGCGGCCTACGACTCGCACAAGGGCCTGTCGCACCCCTACAACGTCAGCGAGATCCTCCCGGCGACTGTCGAGGGCCGCTGGAAGACGCTGCCTGCCACGGAGCGCGCGGGGGTGCTGACCCACCCGGTGTGGCTGGCCTCGCACGGCGGCAACTTCGAGGACGATCCGTCCATCGTCCACCGCGGCAAGTGGGTGCGCGAGAACCTCCTGTGCGGCTTCGTCCCGCCGCTCAGCAGCGTGCAGGTGGCGGCCCAGGTCGGCGCTCACGCCGCCGACAAGAACGCGCGCCGCCGCCTGCAGGAGGCGACCGCCGGCTCGCAGTGTCAGGGCTGTCACCGGCTGATGGAGCCGCTCGGGCTGCCCTTCGAGATCTACAACCACGCGGGCTTCCTGCGCGCGCGGGACCACTCGCCCAGCGGAGGCTGGACCACGCCGGACGGAAGCTCGACGCTCACGTCGATGCCGGACCCCGCGCTGGACGGTCCGGTGCGCGACGCGGTGGAGTTGAGCGAGCGCCTGGCGACCTCGCGGCACGTGAAGCGCTGCTTCGTGCGACAGGCCTTCCGCTACTTCATGGGACGCCCGGAGAACCTGAGCGACGCCTGCACGCTGACGCAGATGGAGCAGGCCTATGATCAGAACAACGGCTCGTTCTCCAAGATGCTGACCACGCTGATGACCAGCGACACCTGGAAGACGCGGCGTGTGCCGCAGGCTGGAGAGTGACCGCCATGTTCTCGCGACGAACCGTCCTGAAGGGCATGGCCGCCGGCCTCTTCGCGCCCTACTTCCGCGACGTCTATGCCCAGTCGTCGGCGTTGCCGGCGCGCCTGGTGCTGGTCCTCGAGTGCAATGGCGTCTACCCCCGCGCGCTCCTGAGCACGGGCACCCGCGCGGCGCTGGGGGGACGCGCCAACACCTCCGACCGCCTCTTCTGGGACGCGTACAAGGACACGCCGCTGGTGCGTGAGGGCGACAACCTCGCCAGCGCGATCAGCCTCGGGCCGCTGGCGGCGTCTTCCGGCAACCTCGACCTGGTGAACCGCTCCGCCGTGCTGCTCGGGCTCTCGAACCTCATCGCTGGCGGCGGGCACTCCAGCGGGACGGGCGGGCTGAGCTGCGCGGTGAACGGCGCGGGCGCGACCTTCGACGCGGTGATCGCGCCTCGCCTGCGCCGGGGTGCGCCGTTCGACGTGCTGCGCCTGGGCACCAGCTCCGCGCGCGTGTCGATCGTGTACGAGACCTGCGCGCTCGGCCCCCGCAAGCCCGCGGGCATCATCGTCAACCCGTCGCTCGCGTTCGACAGCACCTTCGGCTCGCTGCTCGGCGGTTCGACGAACGGGCGCGACCGCAAGATGCTCTTCGACTTCGCGCTGGCCGACTCGCGCAAGGCGCTGGCGGAGTTCAGGGGCAACTCCAACGAGCGGCTGAAGCTGGAGCGCTACGTCTCCTCGCTCGAGTCGCTGCGCACGCGGGAGGATCAGCTCGCGGGCATGGCGGACCGCGTGCGGCCCTACCTGCCGGTGGCGCCGAAGGACAACCCGCTCCTCACCGGCGCGGGCTCACCGCCCGACTCGCTGAAGTGGTTCGAGGCGCAGTTCCAGATCGCCACGGCGGCCCTGCTGGGCGGGCTGACGAACACGGTCGTGCTGGCGACGGGCACCTCGGGCTTCGACGTGGCCTACGGCCCGGACGTGAGCGACGTCCCGCGGCACAGCTTGCAGCACGGCCTGGATGCCGGGCAGAACTGGGAGAAGGTCGCCGAGGTCACCCGCCGCCACGTGCAGTTGGTGGCGAACCTGGCGAGGACGCTGGCCGCCACGCCCGAGGTCGGCGCGAGCGGCTCGATGCTGGATCACACGGCGATCGTCTTCATGTCCGACAACGGCGAGCAGCACCACTCCACCTCGCGGGAGTGGCCGAAGCTCGTGGTGGGCGGCAACGCGCTGGGCCTGAAGACCGACGGGCGCACGGTCGTGTACCCGAAGTACGACGCGCCCCGAAACCGGCAGGTCTCCAACCTCTTCAACACGCTCGGCCACGCGTTCGGAGACGCGGACTTCAACACCTTCGGGCAGGAGGGCAGCACGCGCATCGCGCCGGGACCGCTGAGCGAGCTGTATGGCTGAGCCGCGACAGCGGTCCGCGGAACCTGTCCATCAGCCCGGGGTTCGCGAGGCCTTCATGCCCGTCCTGCGCTCGCACCCAGGGTGACGAGCAGCTCGTCCAGTTGCTGGAACGTCTCGACCAGCGCCTCCGCCGCCCCGCCCGCGGCGTCGAGCGCTTCCTTCGAGGCGTAGAGCTCGCTCACGACCAGCAGCGTCCGGCCCTCCTTCTCCTCGAAGGTCACCGTGGTGACGGACCCATTGTCACCGCCTTCCTCATTGGTCCAGACGAGGCGCGAGTGCGGTGTCACTTCGGTGTACGTACCGAAGAACGCCATCCCCTGCCCGAACACCAGACGGTACGTGCCCCCGGTACGAACATCCATCTCGCAGGAGACCAGGGTCATTCCCATCGACTTCGGCACCCACCACTTCTTGAACAGCTCGGGCATTGTCCACGCCTCGAACACGATGCGTGCCGGAGCATCGAAGGTTCGCGTGACGACGGTCTCACGCTCGGACTTCCGTTCCACGGTCGTGCGGTTCTTCATGGGTGCGGGCTCACTCTCTCTTCTTGCGTCCATCGACCTGCTCCTTGCGTTTCAATTCCTCGACGACCTTGTCCAACGCGTCGAAGCGTGCGTCCCAGAGCTGGCGGTAGCTCTCGAGCCAGGCCATCTCTTCCTCCAGTCGGCGCGGGCCGATCTTGCAGGTCCGCACGCGCCCGACCTTCTCCGTGATCACGAGCCCGGCCCGCTCCAGGACTCCGACGTGCTTCTTCATGCCCGTGAGGGTCATGTTGAACTTCTCGGCGAGGTCCGTGATGGAGGCCTCCGCACGCCCGAGCTGCTCCAGAACACCGCGTCGGGTGGCGTCGGAGAGCGCGGCGAACGAAGCATCGAGGCCCGCACTTGAATACTGAACCATATGGTTCAGTGACTAGCACGCGAGTGGATGGCACGCAAGGTCAGGGCACGGGCACGCGAGCGGCCGCTCCGATGAGGGGTTCCAGACGGTCGCCATCCCGGGCCCACGTCGAGGGGCCAACCTTCGCATCCCAGGCTCCGCCCGGCCCTGCTTCACGTGTGTTAGCGAAGGCTCTTGATGAGCTCCTCGACCCGCACGGGCACGACGGCCCCCAGCGAACCCACGACGACGGACGTTCACCGCCGCGAGGCGGCAGCGGTGCTCGAAGGCGGAGGCGAGATGGGCGCGCTCATGCGCTCCATCGACTGGACCCGGACTCCCGTGGGAGCGCCCGGGACATGGCCCCAGTCCTTGCGCACGGCGGTGAGCATCCTGCTCGAGTCGCGCTTCCCCATGTACATCGCGTGGGGCCCCCAGTTGGTCCAGTTCTACAACGACGGCTACCGGCCGGTGCTGGGCGCGACGAAGCACCCGGCCGCCATGGGCCACGGCGCGCAGAGCACGTTCGCGGAGAGCTGGCACATCATCGGCCCGATGTTCGAGGGCGTCCGGCAGGGCACGGCGGTCGGCTCCGAGGACTGGATGCTGCCGCTGGACCGCAATGGCTACCTCGAGGAGTGCTACTTCACCTATTCCTACAGCCCCATCCGGGATGAGACCGGCGGCGTCGGGGGCGTGCTCGTCACCCTCACCGAGACCACCGGCCGGGTGCTGGGCGAGCGGCGGCTGCGGACGCTGCGGGACCTGGCGGCGCGGACGGGGACGGTGAAGCGGGAGCAGGACGCCTGGCGCGAAGCGGCGCTCGCGCTGGAGAGCAACGGCTTCGACATCCCCTTCGCCCTGCTGTACCGACAGGGGGACGCGGACCAGGGCCTGGAGCTGGTGGCGACGACGGGCTGGGGGCAGGACACCGCCACGCCCGCCGCGCTCTTCGGCGCGGACACGGCCGGCGCGGCGTGGCCCTTCGCGGAGGCGAACGACGCCCAGGGGCCCAGGTTCGTCCCGGACGTGCAGGCGCGCTTCGGGCCCCTGCCCGGCGGGAAGTGGCCGGAGTCCCCCCGCACGGCGTGGCTCTTCCCCATCACGCGGGCCGGCGCCGAGCGCCCCTATGGCTTCCTCGTGGCGGGGGTGAGCGCGAGGCGCGCCCCGGACGATGACTACCGCGGGTTCCTGGGGCTGGTGGCGGATCACCTCGCGACGGCGCTCGGCAACGCCCGCGCCTACGAAGAGGAGAAGCAGCGGGCGGAGGCCCTGGCGGAGCTCGACCGCGCGAAGACGGCCTTCTTCAGCAACGTGAGCCACGAGTTCCGCACGCCGCTGACCCTGATGCTGGGCCCCATCGAGGACGGCCTCGCGGATGACCGGCAGCCCCTGCCTCCGGCGCAGCGGGAGCGCCAGGAGGTGGTGCGCCGCAACGGCCTGCGCCTGCAGAAGCTGGTCAACACGCTGCTCGACTTCGCCCGCCTGGAGGCGGGGCGCGCCCAGGTGTCCTTCGTCCCCACGGACCTCTCCGCGCTCACCGCGGACCTCGCCAGCAACTTCACCGCCGCGGCCACCGCCGCCG
Source organism: Corallococcus sp. AS-1-6 (assembly GCF_020037015.1). GTDB lineage: Bacteria > Myxococcota > Myxococcia > Myxococcales > Myxococcaceae > Corallococcus. Next base: position 226,661 of record NZ_JAIQDE010000005.1, read on the forward strand.
GGCTCGCGCTGCGCGTGGACTGCCCGGCGCTGCCCGAGCCCGTCTACGTGGACCCTTCGCTGTGGGAGAAGGTCGTCCTCAACCTGCTCTCCAACGCGTTCAAGTTCACCTTCGAGGGGGAGATCCGCCTCGCGCTGAAGTGGCTTGGCGAGCAGGTGGAGCTCACCGTCCAGGACACGGGCATTGGCATCCCGGAGGACGAGCAGCCCCGCGTCTTCGAGCGCTTCCACCGCGTGGAGGGCGCGCGGGGGCGCAGCCACGAGGGCACCGGCATTGGCCTGTCGCTGGTGCGGGAGCTGGTGCACCTGCACGGCGGACGAGTGACGGTGACCAGCGCGCCAGGCCAGGGGAGCACGTTCCGCGTGCTGCTGCCCACCGGCTCCGCGCACCTGCCCCGGAAGCCTGACACGTTGGCGCCGGCGCTCCCGGCCACCGGCATCGGCCCCGGCGCGTTCCTCGCGGAGATCTCCCAGTGGAGCGGACCCGCGACCGCGGCGCCGCGGCGCACCGACCGCGCGGACGCCCGCATCCTGGTGGTGGACGACAACGCGGACATGCGCGCCTACCTCACGCGGCTCCTGGAACCCCGATGGAGCGTGGAGGCGGTGAACGAAGGCAGCGCGGCGCTCGCCGCCGCGCGCGCGCAGGCTCCCGACCTCATCCTCTCCGACGTGATGATGCCGGGGGTGAATGGCCTGCAACTGGTCCAGGCCCTGCGCACGGACGAGCGCACCCGCGCCATCCCCATCATCCTGCTGTCCGCGCGCGCGGGGGAGGAGGCCACCATCGCGGGGCTCGACAGCGGCGCGGACGACTACCTCGTCAAGCCCTTCTCCGCGAACGAGCTCATCGCGCGCATCAACGCCCAGCTCGCGGTCGCGCGGCTGAGGCAGGAGGCCCTGGCCGCGGAGCGCGCGCACGCGGCGGAGACCCAGCGGCTGCTCGAGGCCTCCCGCCGCGCCACGCGCATGCGCGAGGAGACGCTCGCCGTCGTCAGTCACGATCTGCGCTCGCCCCTGACCGCCATCCGCGCCGCGACAGAGCTGCTCCAGCGGCTGCCGCCCGAATCCGAGGCGACCGCCCGCGCGCGCAAGCAGGCTGACGCCATCCGCCGCTCCGTGGACCGGATGAACCGGCTCATCGAGGACCTGCTCGACCTGGCGAGCATCGACACGGGGACGCTCGCCATCGAAGTCCGCCCGCAGTCGGTGGCGGAGCTGCTCCGCGACGCCCGGGAGCTCTTCGAGCCCCAGGCGGCGGAGAAGGGCCTGCGGTTCGTCGTGGAGCAGGAGCCCGGGCTCACCCTGTGGTGCGACAGGGAGCGTCTGCTTCAAGCGCTCGGGAACCTCCTGTCCAACGCGCTGACGTTCACCCCCGCTGGCGGCAGCCTCCACCTGCGGGTGGGGAGCGAGCCCGGCACGGACGCGCTGCGCTTCAGCGTGGCGGACACCGGCCCGGGCATCCCCGCCAGCGTGCGGCCGCACCTCTTCGACCGCTACTGGCACGCGTCGCAGCGGCGGCGCGACGGACATGGCCTGGGCCTCTCCATCACGAAGGGCATCGTGGAGAGCCACGGCGGGCACATCTGGGTGGAGAGCGAGCCCGGCCAGGGCACCACCTTCCACTTCACCCTTCCGCGCGAACCGGGGTCCGGGGCCCTCGCCGCGCCGGCCCCGAGCGTTGAACCGCAGCGGTCCACGCCGTCGGCGCTCCCGGCCGAGGAGGAGCCCTTCATCCAGCAGGGCGGCGACATGGGCGCCATGATGCGGGCGCATGACTGGTCCACGAACTCGCTGGGCCCGTTGCAGCAGTGGCCCCAGTCCCTGCGGACCTCCGTCAGCACGATGCTGCGCTCGCCCTACCCCATCATCCTCTTCTGGGGCCCCGAGCTGCGGATGCTCTACAACGACCCGTTCCGGCCCATCCTGGGGGCGAAGCATCCGCGGACGCTGGGCGCGCGCGGCAGCGAGGCGCTCGTCGAGGAGTGGGGGCAGTTGGGCCCGTTGATCCAGCGCGCCCAGGACACGGGCGAGCCCATCTACATCGAGGACGGGAACGTCAACTTCGCGCGCCGCCCTGGCGGCCTCCGGGAGGAGTCCTACTTCACCTGGTCCTACAACCCGACCATCGGCGAGTCGGGAGAGATCGCCGGCATGTTCGCCATCGCGAGCGAGACGACGCGGCAGGTGGTGGGAGACCGCCGGCTGGCCATCCTCCGCGAGCTGTCCATCCGCACGGCGCTGGACAAGACGGTGGAGGGCATCTTCCGCTCGCTGGAGGACGTCCTCGCGCAGGCGGCGCACGACGTGCCCTTCGCGCTGCTCTACCTGGTGAAGGCGGATCAGGCGCGCCTGGTCGGCTGCGCGGGCCTGGAGCGCGGGACGGCCGCCGCGCCCGTGACGCTGGCGGCGGGCGCCGCGTCCGCCTGGCCGCTCACGAGCGTCACGGGGGCCCGGCAGGAGCTGTTGCTGGAGGACCTGGCCCAGCGCTTCGGTCCCCTCCCCGGCGGCCCCTGGCCCGAGCCCACGACGCGCGCCCTGCTCCTCCCGGTGCCCATGGGCGCGGAGACCGACAGCATGGCCGTGCTCGTGGCGGGCCTGAGCCCGCTGCGCGTGCTGGACGACGAGTACCGGGGCTTCCTCCAGCTCCTGGCGCGGCAGTTGGCCGCCAGCATCTCCAGCGCCCGCGCCTACGAGCAGGAGAAGCAGCGGGCCGAGGAGCTGGCCCGGCTGGACGCGGCGAAGACGGCGTTCTTCAGCAACGTGAGCCACGAGTTCCGCACGCCGCTCACGCTCATCCTCGGCCCCGTGGAGGACGCGCTGGCGAGGCCGGCGAAGGCGCTGGAGGGGGAGCCGCTCGAGCTCGTGCGCCGCAATGCCTTGCGGCTCTACAAGATGGTCAACACGCTGCTCGACTTCTCCCGGATGGAGGCGGGCCGGGCCCAGGCCCGCTACGTGCCCGTGGACCTGTCCGCCTTCACCACGAGCCTCGCGAGCGCCTTCCAGTCCGCGGTGGAGAGCGCGGGCCTGCGGCTGGAGGTGGACTGCCCGCCCCTGCCCGAGCCCGTCTACGTGGACCCGGAGCTGTGGGAGAAGGTCGTCCTCAACCTGCTCTCCAACGCGGTGAAGTACACCTACCGCGGGGAGATCCGCGTGAGCCTGCGGTGGGAGGACGCTCAGGCCGTGTTGCGCGTCGAGGACACGGGCGTGGGCATTCCCGAGGAGGAGCTCCCGCGAGTCTTCGAGCGCTTCTACCGCGTGCGCGTCACCCAGGGCCGCAGCCACGAGGGGACGGGCATCGGCCTGGCGCTGGTGCAGGAGCTGGTGAAGCTGCACGGGGGCGGCGTCGCGGTGGCGAGCCAACTGGGAGCGGGCACCACCTTCACCGTACGGCTGCCCCGGGGAACGGCCCACCTGCCGCTGGAGCGCGTGGAGCACACGTCCCGGCCCCCTCCGGTGCACTCGGGCGCCACGCCCTTCGTCGAGGAGGCGCGCCGCTGGTCCACGGACGTCATCGCCACGGACGCCGTGGCCGCGCCCGAGTCCGGGGCGCTGGCGCCGGAGGTTCCCCCGGAGCTCGCGCGCTCCCGCATCCTCCTCGTGGACGACAACGCCGACCTGCGCACCTACGTCACGGGGCTGCTCAAGCACGGCTTCCCCCACGTGGAGACCGCCCGCCACGGACAGGACGCGCTGGAGCAGGCGCGCGTCCGGCCGCCGGACCTCATCCTCTCCGACGTGATGATGCCGGTGCTGGATGGCTTCGGGCTGGTGCGCGCGCTGCGCGCCGACGAGCGCACGCGCGCCATCCCCATCATCCTGCTGTCCGCGCGAGCGGGCGACGAGGCCACGGTGGAGGGCCTGGAGAGCGGCGCGGATGACTACCTGGTGAAGCCCTTCTCCGCGCGCGAGCTGCTGGGGCGGGTGCGCACCCAGTTGGAGATGGCCCGCGTGCGCCGGGAGGTGGTCCGCAACGAGGTGGAGCGGGACGCGCTGCGCGAGTCCGTGCGGACGCGGGACGAGTTCCTGCGGCTGGTCAGCCATGAGCTGCGCACGCCCGTGAGCGCCCTGTCGCTCAACATCCAGTCCCTGGTGCGCAGCCTGGACGTCCCGGCCGCGAACGTGACGCCGGAGACCACGCGGCTCAAGGCGCGCACGACGGAGAAGCACCTCCAGCGCCTGGCGCGCCTGGTGGAGCAGTTGGTGGACGTGTCGGAGTTCGTCACCGGACCGCTGGACCTGTCACGCGAGGAGGTCGACCTGGCGCAACTCGCGGCCGCCGTGGTGGAGCGGTCGCGGGAGAAGGCCCTTCGCGCGGACTGCGTCCTGACGCTGGAGGCGCCCCTGCCGGTGGTGGGGCACTACGACCGCGCGCGGTTGGATCAGTTGCTCGATAGCCTCGTGGACAACGCGCTCAAGTTCGGGACGGGCAGGCCCGTGGAGGTCCGCGTGGCGAGCGCAGCAGGCAGGGTGAGCCTCGCGGTCCGGGACCATGGCGAAGGGGTCGGCCTGGAGGACCAGGAGCGCGTCTTCGGGCGCTTCGAGCGCGCGGTCCCCGCGAACCACCACGGCGGCTTCGGGCTGGGCCTGTGGATGGCCCGCCACATCGCGGAGGCCCACGGGGGAAGCATCCACCTGGAGCCCACGGAGGGCGGAGGCGCCACCTTCACCACGGTGCTGCCGCTGGACCTGCCCCCGGCTGGCTGACCGCCAGCGCGACTGCGTGCGGATGCGACGCGTGTCGCGTTCAGGGCGTACGCAGCGGGAGCGCGGCGCGCGGCACCGGCCCGATGAAACACCCTGGACCGCCCTGAGCCGCGGGTTGGCGCCCGCCTTGCTTTGCCGGCGTCCCATCCGGGTCCCGGTGCACGGGGCCCCTTGAGGGGGACGCAACATGAAGATCGAGTGGCTGCTGCTCGCGATGCTGTGCGTGGGGGTGCCGGTCCGCTCCGGCGCGGAAGAAGAGCCTCGCAACGTGGAGACGACCTGCAACCGCGGGAAGCTCTACCAGGCCGGGCTCTGTTACGAGCGGTGCAAGGAAGACTTCACGGGAGTCGGACCGGTCTGCTGGGCCGACTGCCCCGACGGCTACAAGGACGACGGCGCGCTGTGCCGCAAGGCCGCGATCATCATCCCGAAGGACTCCTATGGCCGTGGAGCCGGCACCGTGTTCGGATGCGGCGACAACCAGGAGCAGGATGGAGGGCTGTGCTACCCGAAGTGCAAGTCGGGTTACAACGGCGTGGGCCCGGTGTGCTGGCAGAAGTGCCCGGACGGCTACAAGGACGACGGTGCCCTGTGCCGGCGCGATGCGAAGATCAAGAGCGCCGATACCTCGCGCTGCTCCGCGCTCGACAAGTGCGGCCTGACCTTCGACAAGGGCTGCTCTCGCTGCCCCTCGGGCTACAAGAACGATGGCTGCACCTGCCGGCGGGACGTCCACATCTTCGCCAAGAGCTCCCATGGCCGGGGCGCGGGCAGTCCGATTCACACCTGCGGCGACGGCGAGGAGAAGGACGGCGCGCTCTGCTATCCGAAGTGCAAGGCCAGCTACCACGGCGTGGGCCCGGTGTGCTGGCAGAAGTGCCCAGACGGCTACAAGGACGACGGCGCGCTGTGCAGCAAGGACCCGCACATCATCCCGAAGGACTCCTATGGCCGGGGCGCGGGGACGGTCCCCCCGACCTGCGCGACGCCGAGCTTCACCAAGACGGTGCCGCCAGTGTCGGACCTCAACGCCTTCACGATGATCATCGCCTCCGACCCCCAGCTCCCCTGGTGGGAGGACTCGCCGCCCTGTGACGGCGACAAGGATTGCACGAAGCGCAACTCCAAACGCGCCAACCGCGACCAGGTCCGGGCGATGAATGACATCCAACGCGCGTCCAATCCGCTCCAGCCGGGCGCCCCCGGAGCGTGGCCCTCCAGGCCGGACATCCAGGGGGGCGGCGTGCCCATCCAGAAGCCCCGGGGCGTCATCATCAACGGGGACCTGACGGCGTTCTGGCAAGACTGGCAGGTGGAACTCTTCGAGCGCTACTACACGCTGCCGGGCACCCTGCGCTGGCCGCTCTTCGTCGGCCTGGGCAATCACGACTACGCCAACAACCTGGGGGATGGCTGGTGGCGCGAGCCGCTCTACTACCTGACGCTCGGGGAAAACGGCGCGGCGGCCAACGCACGGGACTTCATCAAGACGATGATCCACTGCGACAAGGTGCCCAACTTCCCGGCCTCCCTCATCCAGAGCTTCGACAAGCAGAGCCTCGCGTACTCGTGGAACCAGGGGAGCTATCACTTCGTGCAGCTCCACAACTACCCGACCTACTCGGCGAAGGCCATCGACGTCTCCCCGTCCATCGACTGGCTGAAGAAGGACCTGGCCGCCGCCACCGCCGCGGGCCGCAAGATCGTCCTCAACCTGCATGACTACGGGGATCACATGAAGCAGGACGACCCGGCGTTCCTGAAGGCCATCGCCAACCAGAACGTGGTGGCCGTCTTCGCCGGTCACATCCATGAGCGGCATGGCTTCAGGACCCAGGTGCCAGGGACGAACATCCCCGTGTTCCTGAGCGGCTCCTCCGACATGCACACCTTCCTGCTCGTGCAGTTCACCGACACGTACCTCACGGTGGGCGTCATCAACAGCGAGGACGGGAAGACGGAGTTCCTCGACCCCGCCGATGCGAAGAACCTGATGACGGTGCCGGTGCCCGCCTCGGCGACGTCGCCCAAGCGCTGAGGACGCCGACCGGAGTGAGGGAGCACGGGCGTCAGGCCGGCGCGAGCGCGTGGACGCTGTCCAGCGCGCGCGCCACGTCCGCGTCATGCGTGACGACCACCAGGCCGCGCCCGTGCGCCTTCATCCCGTCGAGGTCTCGCATCACGCGGGCCGCGGTGCGCGGGTCGAGATGCTCGGTGGGCTCATCGAGCAGGAGCCAGGGGGCCTCCGAGAGCCAGGCGCGCGCGAGGAGGACGCGCCGCCGCTCGCCTCCAGAGATGGCTTCGCCCCCGCGGCCCAGGGGCGTGTCGAGCCCCTGCGGCTGCCGCGCGTACCAGTCCCCCAGGCCCGCCTTGCGCAGCGCCGCGATGGCCTCGTCGTCGGTGAGCGTCGCGCGCACGACCCGGAGGTTCTCTCGCAGGGTGGTGTCGAAGAGGTGCGCATCCTCGGCGGAGTAGTGCAGCAGCTCCACCCGACGCTGCTCGCTCACGTCTTCGAGCGGGACCTCGCCCAGCTTCACCGTCCCCTCCTTCGGAGGGAGGTGCCCCGCCAGGCTGAGCAGCAGCGTCGTCTTCCCGCTCCCGCTGGGCCCGGTGAGGGCGAGCGACCTGCCCCGCCGCACGGTAAGGTCGATGCCCGAGATCGCGGCGCTTCGATGGGGCCAGCCACACGCGAGTCCCTCCGCGCGCAGGGGGCCGGCCGGCGCGGGAGCTGGGAGCGCGGCGGCCGGAGCCTCCGCCTCGGGCGCCTCGAGGAAGGGCAGCAGCCGCCGGGCCGCCTCGGTCGAGCGCAGCAACTGGGTCAGCGCCGCGGGCATGGACTGGAGGGCCTCGAACGCACTGAGCGGCACGAGCACGACGACACAGAGCTCCACCTGGGAGAGCGCTCCGCGTCCGAGCGCCGCGAAGCCGAGGACGAGCGCCGCCCCCACGCTCGCGCTCCACGCGCCATGCAGCAGGAAGGTCGCGGCGGCGGTCCAGCGAGCGGCTCGCGCGGAGAGGCGCTCCAGATGAAGGTCGTCCTCGCGCAAGGCTCCCAGCAGGACCGGCGCTCGTCCCGACACCCTCCACTCCGCCGCGCCTTCGAGCAGCTCCAGGGCGGTGGCCAACTGCCGCGACCGGGTGGCCGACGACGCCTTCTCCGCGAGGGCCAGCGCGCGCGCATTCATCCAGGGTGCCACGCCCCCCGCGACGGCCAGACTCATGGCCAGGGCCCCTGCCGCCGCAGGCAGGAAGAAGGCGAGCAGCGCGACGCTGCCCACGCCGACACCGGCCGCGATGGCCATGGGTACGAGCGAGCGGATGACCGCCTCGCCCACCGCATCCACGTCACCGCCGAGCCTCGCGACAAGGTCTCCGCGCTTGAGGCCGAGGACCCGGGGGAGCGGCCCCCGCGCGAGCGCGTCCACGAGCCGGGCCCTCAGCCGCGCCACGCCCCCCAGGGCCAGCTCGTGCGCGACGAGCCGGTGGGCATAGCGGAGGCCCGCGCGAGAGAGCCCCAGGGCCCGCACGCCGACGATGGCGAGCGTGAGGTCGAGCACGGGCGGCATCTCGGCCGCGCGCGCGATCAGCCACGCGGACAACGCCCCCAGCGCCGTCGAGGCGAAGAGCGCGCCCGTCCCGAGCGCGACCGCGAAGGCCACCGTGCGGGGACGCAGCCCGAGCCCCGGCAGCACCTGACGCAAGGGATGGGGGCTCATGCGGCCTCCGCGAGGGTGTCCAGGGAGGCCCCGGTCGAGTGGAGCGTGACGACTTCGTCCGCGATGGCCAGCGTCCGCGCGCGGTGGCTGACCACGAGCAGCGTTGTCCCCTGCCGTGCGCGCTCCTTCAGCGCTTCGAGCACGCGCTGCTCGGAGACTTCGTCGAGATGCGCCGTGGGCTCGTCGAGGAGCAGCAGCCGCTCGTCGCCCGCGAGGATCCGGGTGAGCGCGAGCCGCTGCCGCTGTCCCAGCGAGAGGCCCTGCCCGTCCCGCCCCAACCGCGTGTCCCAGCCTTCGGGCAGCCGCGCGACGACGGCATCGAAGCCGGTGGCCTCCGCGGCGGCTGCCAGGGCGGAGGCCGGAATCACGCGACCTCGACAGACGCTCTCGCGCACCGTGCCTGGCTCCAGGTGGAGCCGCTGGGGCAGCCACGCGAGCTGGGACCAGTACGTCGTCAGGTCGAGCGACCCGAGCGCGAGCGGCGCCGCGCCTTCAGGCCGCAGGAAGACTCCACCGCGCGTGGGCGGCAGGAGCCCGAGCGCCACCGCCACCGCCGTGCTCTTGCCAGCGCCGCTCTCCCCTCGCAACCCGAGGATGCGCCCCTGCCCCAACGGCAGCACGAACGAGAGCCCCTCCGGTGCGCTGCACCCGGCGTCGCGCGTGGCGACCGAGACGTCCCGCAGCTCCAGCGCCCCGGAGGTGAGCGGTGGCGCGGCGAGCATGCCACGCGCGGGCTGGGGGGCTTCGAGCCGCGCGATGGCCTGCGCCGCCGCCTCGGCGCCCTCCGCGGACGCGTGGAAGAGCGCGCCCACCTGGCGCAGCGGCGCATAGACCTCTGGCGCGATCAGCAGCACGAAGAGGCCCGTCTCCAGCGATATCGCCCCTTCGAGCAGCCGCAGGCCAATCCCCACCGCCACGCTGGCGATGGAGAGCGTGGCGATCAGCTCCAGCACGAAGCTGGAGAGGAAGGCCCGCCGCAGCGCCCGGAGCGTGGTGCGCGCGTGCGCCTCGCTCAGCCGCAGGACCTGGTCCGCGACGCCGCGCTGCCGGCCGAGCGCCCGGAGCGTGGCGAGCCCGGTGATGAGGTCCAGCACCCGCGCGCTCAACTGCTGCATGCTCGCGAGCTGCCGCACCGTGGCCTCGCGCGTGAAGCGGCCCACCAGGACCATGAAGAGCGGGATGAGCGGCAGCGAGCCCGCCATCAAGACCGCGGAGACCGGATCCTCGCGCCACACGCAGACGAGCAGGGCCGGCGTCGCCAGCGCCGTGAGCAGCAACTGCGGCACGTACCCTTCGAGATAGGGCTGCAGCGCGTCCAGTCCGCGGGTCGCGAGCTCCACCTGCGCCACCCCGCCCGCCGGGGCGCGCTCCCCCGTCGATCCGGACGCCAGCCGCGTGAGCAGGCCTTCCCGCAACTGCGCGATGACCCGGTGCGCGCTCCGCTTCCCCGCCCACTCCTGGAGCCCCGCCAGGGCCGCGCGCAGCAGCCACACACCGGAGAGCCAGAGCAGGAGCCGCCCATGCTCCCCGGCCACCTCGCGCGCATGCCCCAGCAGCCGCGCCAGCCCCCGCGCTTGCAGGACCGTGAGCGCGACCATCCCGAGCCCCAGGCCGGCGGTGAGCAGCACGTAGCGTCGCGCGGCGGTCGCGTGCCGCAGGAGCTTCGGGTCGAGCGGCTTCATCGGACGGTCAGCCCTCCCCCAGCGCCGGGTTGAGCTCGTCGACGGTGACGCGCTGGCGGAAGACCCAGTAGGTCCAGCCCTGGTAGGCCAGCACGAACGGCACCAGCGCGACGGCGACGTACGTCATGATCCGCAGCGTGTAGGGGGTGCTCGAGGCGTTCTGGACCGTGAGCGAGTGCGCCGGTTCGAGCGCTGGCATCACGTCCGGGAAGAGCGAGCCGAAGAGCAGCACGACCACGCCCGCGATGGCCAGACAACTGAAGGTGAAGGACCAGCCCTCCCGCTCCTTCCAGACGCTCAGCGCCGCCGCCGCCAGCGCCAGGGCCACGAACCCCAGCACCGGCCACGTCCAGACCACCGAGTAACTCACCTGCGTCCACAGCCCGAAGGCACCGCTGACCGCGAGCGTGGGCAGCGCCATCCGCCGGGCCCAGCCGAGCGCCCGCGCCCGCAGCTCACCCTGGGTCTTCAGCGCGATGAAGACCGCGCCGTGGCTGAGGAAGAGCAAGGTGGTGGCCAGGCCGCCGAGCAGCGCGAACGGGGAGAGGAGGCCGAGGAAGGTCCCGGTGAACTGGTGCTTCGCGTCGAGCGGAACCCCGCGCACGATGTTCGCGAAGGCGACGCCCCAGAGCAGCGCGGGGATCCACGACCCCACCTGGATCGCCTGCTCCCAGCGGCGCTGCCACGTGGGGCTGTCCAGCTTGGAGCGGAACTCGAGCCCGACGCCGCGGACGATCAACGCGACGAGGATCAGGAAGAGCGGCAGGTAGAAGCCAGAGAAGAGCGTCGCGTACCACTCCGGGAAGGCCGCGAACGTCGCGCCCCCGGCGGTGAGCAGCCACACCTCATTGCCATCCCAGACGGGGCCAATCGTGCGCAGCACCGCGCGGCGCTCGGCCGGGGTCTTGCCCAGGACGGAGAGCCACATCCCCACGCCGAAATCGAAACCTTCGAGCACGAGGTAGCCCGTCCAGAGGACCGCGATGAGACAGAACCATAGTGTATTCAGTTCCATGATGATTTATCGATGCCAGGAAAGAGGGCCGGGAACTCAATAGCCAAACGACAGCGGCGCGGTCTCGGGGTGGCTGTCCTCGCTCGCGAGGGTCGCCGGATGTTTCAGGCTCGCACGGACGAAGTGCCGCATCAGGTAGAACCAGACCGCCGCCAGCGCGCCGTAGACGCAGGTGAAGCCAATCAGCGTCGTCCAGACCATGGCGGGGGAGACGGCGGTGGACACGCCGCTGGCCGTCAGCAGGCGGAGCGCGTCCACCCCGGTGGGGTTGGGCGCCACCAGCCAGGGCTGCCGTCCCATCTCCGTGAAGATCCAACCGAAGGAACACGCGAGGAATGGAGTGGGCAGCGCCGCGAGGCTGAGCCGCGCGAACCGCTCCGAGTTGCTCGCCGCGCCTCCGCGCGTGAGCCAGAACCCGACCAGCGCCAGCGCAGCGCTCCCCACGCCCAGGCCGATCATCAAGCGGAAGGACCAGTAGGTGACGGCGAGGTTGGGCGCGTAGTCCGGCCCCGCCCCGTAGAGGTCCTCGTAGCGCTTCTGGACGTCATTGACGCCCTCGAGCGGCGCCTGGAAGTCCGCGCGCGCGAGGTAGGACGTGAGGCCGGGAATCTCCAGCAGGTGGCGCACGCCCCGGCAGTCGTTGGTCAGGTCTCCCACCGCGAGCAGCGAGAAGGGCGCCCCGGCGCGTCCGTCGCAGAGCGCTTCGGCCGCGGCCATCTTCATGGGCTGCTGCTCGAACATCAGCTTCGCCTGGGCATCCCCGCTCACCGCCACGCCGATGCCGGACACCACGACGGTGACCAGGCCGAGCCTGAGCCCGCCGCGGAAGGTCTGGGCCGCCACCGCTTCACCCGACTGGCTCGAGCGCACCATCAGCCAGCCGCAGACGCCCGCCACGAAGGTGCCCGCGACCAGGAAGGCGGATGTCACCGTGTGGGGGAAGGCCACCAGCACCGTGTTGTTGGTCAACACCGCCAGGATGTCCGTCATCTCCGCGCGCCCGGTGGCGGGATTGAACCGCGCTCCGACGGGGTGCTGCATGAAGGAGTTGGCCGCGAGGATGAAGTAGGCCGACAGGTTCACGGCGAACGCCACCAGCCAGATGGAGGCGAGGTGCAGCGCGCGCGGGAGCTGCTTCCAGCCGAAGATCCAGAGCCCCAGGAACGTGGATTCGATGAAGAAGGCCGCCAGCGCCTCCATCGCGAGCGGAGCGCCGAACACGTCCCCCACGAAGCGCGCGTACTCGCTCCAGTTCATTCCAAACTGGAACTCCTGGACGATGCCCGTCACCACGCCGAGCGCGAAGTTGATCAGGAAGAGCTTGCCGAACAGCCGCGTCAGCCGGAGCCACCCCGGCTTCCGGGTCACCACCCAGAGCGTCTGGAGCAGCGCGACGAGCGGTGCGAGCCCGATGGTGAGGGGGACGAAGATGAAGTGATAGACCGTGGTGATTCCGAACTGCCACCGCGCGAGTTCTAGGCTGGTCATGACGCCCAGGCGTCATTGCAATCCCCCAGCCGTTCCCCCTGCCTCGGATGCTCCCTTGCGCCCGCGCAACCCCTGCGCGGCGCCATGGGTGGCCCGCGCAGTTTCTGCGCTCCAGCGCGGCGGTTTGAGGCCCAACCGGCCCCCGGCGCCGCGAGTTTCAGACCGTCCGGGAGAAGCGGGGTTTCGCGGCCCTGGCGAGATAGGCGTCGAACACCATCGCCACGTTGCGCACGAAGAGGCGGCCGAGCGCCGTGAGCTCCAACTGCGTCCCGTCGCGGACCAGGAGCCCGTCGGCCTCGAAGGCGCGCAGCCGCTCCAGCTCCGGGGCGAAGTACGTCCCGCCGTCTGCGCCGAGGTCCGTCCAGAAGTTGCACATCAGTTGGGTGATGACGGCGCGGCGGCGCTGATCATCCTCGGTGAGGACGACGCCTCGCTCGGTGGCCAGGCGCCCCTCGGCCACCCGTACGTAGTAGGACGACAGCGGCCGCACGTTCTGGGCGTATGCCCCGCCCACGTCGCTGATGCCGGTGCTGCCCAGCGCCACCACGTCCGACGCGGCCTTCACCGTGTAGCCCTGGAAGTTGCGGCCCAGGCGGCGCTCGGCCTGCGCGCGCGCCAGCTCGTCCTCGGGCACCGCGAAGTGGTCCATGCCGATGGGCCGGTAGCCCGCCGTCACGAAGGCCTCGCAGGCGGCGCGGAACAGCTCCAGCTTGGTGCGGGCCCCGGGAATGGCCTCCGCGGGCATGCGCTTCTGGTGCTTCAGGACGTCCGGCATGAAGGCGAAGGAGTAGACGGCGAGCCGGTCCGGCCGCATCTCCCGCACCGTCTCCAGCGTGCGGGCCCAGCTCGCCGCGTCCTGGTGGGGCAGGCCGTAGATGAGGTCGAAGTTCACGCCGGTGAAGCCCAGCCCGCGAGCCTGCTCCAGCAGCGCGCGCGTCTGCTCCGGCGTCTGGAGGCGGTTCGTCGTCCGCTGCACCTGGGGGTCGAAGTCCTGGAGCCCCATGGACACGCGGTTGAAGCCCATTTGGCGCAGCAGCGACAACTGGCCCGGCGTGGTCAGCGCGGGGTGGACCTCGATGGCCACCTCCGCGTCCGGCAGCGGCGTGAAGCGGCGGGTGAGCTCCGTCCACAGCCGCTCCAACTGCGCCTCGGTGAGGAAGGTGGGCGTCCCGCCGCCCCAGTGGATCTGCGACAGCGTCCGCCGCGCGCCCAGCCGCCGCGCGACGAGGTCCATCTCCATGACGAGGTGGTCGATGTACCGGTCCGCCGCGCCCGGGTCCTGGCTGATGACGACGTTGCAGCCGCAGTACCAGCAGAGGCTGCGGCAGAAGGGCAGATGGACGTAGAGGGACAATGGCTGGGTGGCCTCCCGCGCGCTGGCCAGCGTGAGGCGCTCCGCGAGGGCGTCGGGGCCAAAGTCGCCGCGCCACTCGGGGGCGGTGGGATAGCTGGTGTAGCGAGGGCCGGCGACGTTGTAGCGGGCCAGCAGCTCTTCGGACGGCGTGGGGAGGTCGAGGCGGGGTTCCATCACGGCCCTGCCCTGTTCCAAACGCCGTGCCAACTCGCGTCCGGGGAGAGTTACGGGGCAGGCACCACGAGGAGCTGCGTCCGAGAGGTGGTGTCGGAAGCAGCCGCGACCTTCACGGCCGCCCGGATGGCCTCGGTCGCCTCCGCGCGCTTCTGCTCCCCGTCCGGCACGAAGACCTCCTGCGTGTTTCCCTTCGACCGATAACGGCTCTTCTCCTCAATCCGCGCACGCTGCGGCGCATCCGCCTCCAACCCGAAGTGCGGAAGGATTTGATCGTGCACCAGGCCGGGCAGGCGGGCGTAGTCCGCCCTCAGGCACAGAGGCCCCTGGTGCTCCCACGCCTTCCGCGCGTAGCGCGCCAGACACCCCGCGAAGAATGCTTCAGGCGTGTCCCGAGCCTCGCCGGGCCAATCCGGGAAACACGCCTTGAACCACGGCTCCCGGCTCCGGTACCACCGCAACGGCGCGGAAGGGCTCCTGAAATTGGAGGCCATCACCTCCGTCGCGTCCCGCGTCAGGAACACCCAGGGCACGTCCGGCAGCGCGGCGCGGATCCAGTCCAGGAACAGCAGGTTCCACGAGGAGAACTTGATCACATACCGGCCGCCAGGCCCGACCCCTCGCCCGAAGGCCTTGATCAACCGGCGGAACGCCTCCGCGTCGAAGGCGCAGGCGCCCTGGGCGCAGTGGAGCAGGTAGAGCGACAGCGCCTCCGGTTCGCTCACGCCCCGCACCCCTGGGAGCGTCCCCAACATCCCGGTCACCAACGAGCTCCCGCACCGCGAGACGTGGAAGAGGAGGCCCACCGGCAGGGGCCCCTCCTCCAGCAGGTCCGTCACCGGACAGGAGGACGAGCGCCGTCCCTCCCCTTCCGACAAGGCCTGGCGCAGGCCGTCCGACAAGAAGGGCGCGGCGTAGACCGAGGCAGGCAGCTCCGTGGTCTGGAGCATGGCCTGTCCCTCCTGGACGTACAGGCGGGTGGGGACGGGGACGCGTTCCATGTCACCCTCCCCCGGACGCGACTGCCCGGAGCCTGGGCTTTTCCATCTCCGCGAAGGAGCGCGCCAACCTGTGGATGCCGGCGGAAGCATTCCCGTTCGCGTGCCGGCCCAGGTACTCGTCCAGCAGCCCCTCCAGCTTCGCGTCCATCCCCGCCATCACCGCGGCCTTCAGTTGGTCCTTGAACGCCGCCAGTTCCCCCTGCTGCCAGACCGCCAGCGGGACGGTGTTGCGCATGAAGTCCTCCTTCTCGAGCCCCTCCGCCACCCGCCGGAACAGCGCCTGCCAGGGGCTGGTCAGGAGGCCCACCGTCACGTGCAGGGAGTGCACGTCCGTGGCCGTCACGTCATGGAAATGCCCCCGGGGCACGTACAGCAGGTCGCCCTTGCGCAGCACCTCGTCGAACACACAGGTCAGCGAGGGCCTGTGCTGCTCCGGGTTCTGCATCGGCTCGCCGTCATAGGGCAGGTGGATGGGCTTGTCATACAACCGCCAGCGCTTCTCTCCCTCGAGCTGGAGGATGAAGGCATCATGCGTGTCGTAGTGGAGCGTGAAACCCTGGCTGCCCGCGGGCGTCATGTACAGGTTCGCCTGCACCCGCACCCGCCACTCCCGCTCCAGCGTGTCGCAGAACCTCCGGAGGGGCTCCAAGGCCGTCTGCGCTTGATAGACAATCACCGAGTGACCCTGTTCCAGGAACAGGCGGGACACGCGCTCCCGGTTGATCACATGGTTGAAGTTGACCCGCGCCTCCTTGTAGGACAGGGACGACGAGAACTCGCTATACGCCGTCTCGCGCCCCTCCTTCACCATCCGCACGTTGGGATAGACGTTGTTCTCCTTCTGCAGGAACGACAGCATCTCCTCGAGGGTGAAGAGGTCTGAGTAGTATCCCGCGTCTCCCCGGCGGATCAGCAGGCGCTCCCGCTCGAAGTACGTTCGCAGGAACGCGTCCGGGGAGACAGGCTTCAGCAGGTGCTCGGTATCGTACTTCATGGCGGTCGTCACCAGGGCAGGAGGCAGAGGGGGCGCACAGGCGTGCGCCCCCGGGGAGCCGTCAGTCGTTCAGGTCGCCTTGCTCCGCGTTGGAGATGGCCTGCGTGTACGGCGTGACGCCGTATCTGGCGGTGATGGTGTTCGCCACCTTGTAGCGCAGGTCCTGGTCGGGGATGAGGTTGATGACCGGCTCCAGCACGATGGTATCGATGATGTGCCAGCTCACGTAGTTGCCATTCAATGACGCGGCCCAGGCCGGGTACTTGCCCACCAACGAGCCATCACCGCCAATGACATTGATGGTGACGTTCTGGTCCGCCTGCGTGGAGCTGTCGTTCGAGGATGAGCCGTGGCCGTGGCCGCCGCTGCCGCCACCGGAGATGGGCACGTCCTCCAGCTCCAGGTTGGCCTGGAAGCCCGCGGAGACGCTGTCCGAGAAGCTGCTCCCCTGGCTCATGCTGGTGATCTTCCGGGTGTCCGTGCCGTACAGGAGGCCCCCCAGGTCCAGTTGCTTCACGTAGTAGTGGCCCCACGCGTTCAACACCTTCGTGAGGTTGTCGTAGCTGCGGGGGTCGTTGACGCCAGGCTCCACCGCCTGCGCCAGCGCCTGGAGGAAGTCCGCCGTCAGCGTCATCGCGCCGTCGCTGAAGCCAATCTGCAGCTTGGGGACGCGGTACATGCTCGTGACGTAGTAGTCCGTCTCCGAGAACGACTGGTCATTCGAGTACTGGTGCTCGTGCTGGAAGTTGACGCTGAAGATGCCGGGGATGCCGATGTCCGCCTTCTCCACGTCGTAGCCCTGCGAGTGGTAGGTGTGCACCGTCTGGAAGAAGGTCTCCACCGTGTGGAGCTGGGCGGTGATGTTCGGGACGAGCCACTGGAACGTCGCGTGGTTGTCCGGATGGAGCGGGTCCGGGAGGACGAGGTCTCCGGTGAGCTGCAGACCCTGGTGGATGCTGAAGACGTTGGTGGGGTTCTGCTCCTGCGTGATGACCATGGCGTGAAAGAGGCCACGGTCCTCGAACAGGTGGAGCCAGTCCTGGGCGGTGAAGTCATGCGGATCGCTGGGCAGGTCGGCGTTCTTGAGCTTCGGCATTGTCTTGGTTCCTTGCAGGAGTGTCGATTCGGCGTGAAGACATCCACCCGGCATCACTAGTCGTTCAGCCCGTCGCCGCCGCCCGACTGGAAGAGCTGATAGGTCTGCGTGTTGTAATACTTCTGATTGACCACGAAGACGTCGAACACCATGGAGACAGACTGGCTGTCCATCGTGTAGCCCCGGCAACCGCCATACTTTTCGCCGGAGGTCCCCGACCCGGTGACCGTGCCGCCGTGGACGTTGATGCCGTCCCCCTCCGCCAGGACGCCTGGGAGCCGCGGCGGGTTCGAGGGGGGATCCAGGTTCGGCCGGTCCACGGAGTACGTGTTGCCGCCGCTGTCGGTCCAGGAGCGCACCGGCGTGCAGGTGATCCGGATCTGATAGGAGTTGGCCGCTATCGCCTGGTCCAGCGAGTGCGAGCCGAAGTTGTTGTCATAGACATAGATCATGTCCTGGTTGTAGCTGTTGTTGGCGAAGAACGCGTACTGGCCCGCGACCGCCCACTCGTTGGTGGCCGGCACGGACGACCGGGGCAGGATCAGGGAGTTGTTGTCCACGATGGAAATGGAGCTCGGGAGGATCTCGATGCCAAAGCCGAACCCCACCTGGCAGCCAAAGCCAATCTGGAAGGCCAGGTAGGTATCCGGGGGGACGATGACGCCCTTGCCGTTGTCCACCAGGGAGCCGTTCTTGAGGTTGGTGACGTTCTCCACCATCAGGGGGGAGGAGAGGTCCGGCAGGCCGGAGATGCCCGAGTACGCGGCGATCTGGCGCTCATTCGCGGCCTTGGCGACAGCGTCGGCCATGTTGTAGGCGACCTTGACCGTCATGATGCCTTGTTGAAAGAGCTGGTTCTGCGCATTGCAACTCACGAGCGACATACGTGCCTCCGCACTGCATCCAAGGGCTGTTGTGGGTCAGCAAGAGACTTCGTGGCGAAGCGCGCGGTCCCGGGCCTCGCGCATGCCAGTCAGGTCTCTCTTCCTGCACGACAGGCCTATCGCAAAGGCAATGCCAGCCACCTGACGCCGCAAGGCGCTGGAATCACTACCAATTCAAGCAATACCCGGATGCCATGAGCGCCCCGCTGACGCGTCAAGACCGGTCCTTGACGCGTCAGCGGGCTGTCAGGAAGCGCGCGCACGGGCCACGACCCGGGGGATGGGGGCTGCCATTCATCCCGTGGCAGTGCGAACCTGATGGGTGTGGAGCCATCCATCCATGACCGACCGGGGACCGCGCGGGTCCTCCTCTCCAGCGCGCTCTGGGCCTTCCTCGCGCTGTCCAGCGCGGTGCTGTTCCTGGGAGCGCTCCTGCTGTGGGCGCTCACCCGCCCGTTCGACGCGGACGGGCGGGCGCTGCACCTGTACTCGTGCTTCTGGGCACAGGTGTATTTCTACCTGAACCCGTGGTGGCACCTGCGGGTGGAGGGCCGCGAGCACCTGCCCTGGAGGGGCGCGGCGGTGCTGGTGTCCAACCACGAGTCGCTGGGGGACATCCTGGTCCTCTTTGGTCTCTACCGGCCGTTCAAGTGGGTCTCCAAGGCGGAGAACTTCAAGCTGCCGCTCATTGGCTGGAACATGCGCCTCAATGGCTACGTGCCGCTCATCCGCGGAGACCACGCCAGCGTCCTCCGGATGATGGCCGGGTGTGAGCGCTGGCTGTCACGGGGCGTCCCCATCCTGATGTTCCCCGAAGGCACCCGCGCCCGGGACGGCAAGATGAAGGCCTTCAAGGACGGCGCCTTCACGCTCTGCGTCCAGCAGCGCTGCCCCCTCATCCCCATGGTCCTCAGCGGCACCGCGCTGACCCTGCCGAAGCACCCGCTCGTCTTCCAGAAGACCGTCCACGCCCGGGTGCGCGTGCTGGAGCCCATCGACCCCGCGGACTTCGCGGGGGATGTGCACGCCCTGCGCGACCACGTGCGCGACCTCATGGTCCGCGAGAAGGCGCGCATGGAGGCCGAACGCACAGCACGCGGGTGACCGAAAACGCGCACGCCGCGCCCCCCAAGACGCAGGGGCGCGGCGTGCGTGCTTCAGAGCTTCTGGCCCGTCAGATCGGCTCAGGCGTGCAACTGGCGGACGAAGACGCCGTCGCCACCGCCTGGCCCCCGCTCCAGAACGTCACGGTCACGGTGACCATGCCGGGGCTGTTGGGACAGTAGAAGGCACACGCGGTCGTACCGTCGCAGTACCCAGGCAGGGTCACGTCGGCCGACCCGGAGTTGAAGCTCCAGGTGGTCGTGTCGTAGGAGGTGCTGCCGGGATCGGCCTCGCAATAGTCGCTCCCCATGCAGGAGAGCACCGGGGCCTGGGCTGACGCGGGCTGACTCCAGAGTCCGCCCAGCAGGGCGGCAATGGCTACGGCATGTCCGGCTTTCATGGATGAATCCTCCGTGGATGACTTGGGATGCCCCGTGGGTTCCCGCGTCCTGGGCACTACCGCCTGTCCCGAGCTCACGCGAACCGCGGGGCGGGCGCGACGCTAGGGGACGGGGGGAGCCTGGTAAAGCCTGCTCACCCGCATGCCGGCGCGTCCTGGCGCGCAGGGAGCAGGCATCCACACGATTCGTCAGGGGCGAAGCGTGCCCTTCAGTGCTAGTTCATCCCCCCATGTCCGGCGAATCACCTGTCCCCGCCCCCGGCGGCTTGCCCACCCTGCGCTTCCCCCCCGAGCTCCCCATCTCGAGCCGGGTGGAGGACATCACCGCGGCCATCTCCGCCCATCAGGTGGTCATCGTCGCGGGGGCCACCGGCTCGGGGAAGACGACGCAGTTGCCGAAGATCCTGCTCGCCATGGGGCGTGGCCGCCCGCGCCAGATTGGCGTCACCCAGCCCCGGCGCATCGCCGCGACGAGCGTGGCGGCGCGCGTGGCTCGCGAGCTCGGCACGGAGCTGGGGTCGGACGTCGGCTACCAGATCCGCTTCGAGGACCGCTCCTCCCGCCAGACGGCCGTGAAGTTCATGACCGACGGCGTCCTGCTCGCGCAGATCCACGGCGACCCGCTCCTGAGCCGCTACGACACGATCGTGCTCGACGAGGCCCATGAGCGCAGCCTCACCATCGACTTCCTGCTCGGGTGGATCAAACGCATCCTCCCCCGGCGCCCCGACCTCAAGGTGGTGGTGAGCTCGGCCACCATCGAGACCGAGCGCTTCTCGCAGTTCTTCGGCGGGGCTCCGGTCATCCAGGTCGAGGGCCGGACCTTTCCGGTGGACGTGCTCTACGAGCCGCCCCCCGAGGACTCCGAGCTCGCCGACGCCGTCGCCGATTCAGTGGCGAACGTGCTCTCGCTCGACCCGGACGGGGACGTGCTCGTGTTCCTCCCCGGGGAGCGGGAGATCCGCGAGGCCGAGAATGCCCTGAACGCGCGCGAGCTCCGCGGCACGGTGGTGCAGCCGCTGTATGCGCGCCTGTCGGCCGGCGAGCAGTCACGCGTCTTCGCCACCATCCCCCAGCGCCGGGTCATCCTCGCCACCAACGTCGCGGAGACGTCGGTCACCATCCCGGGGATCGTGTACGTCGTGGACACGGGGGTGGCGCGCCTGTCGCGCTACGAGCCGCGCTCGGGCACCACGCGCCTGCACATCGAGGCGGTCTCCCAGGCCAGCGCAGACCAGCGCAAGGGGCGCTGCGGCCGCGTGCGCGAGGGCATCTGCGTGCGCCTCTACGACGAGCTGAGCTTCACCACGCGGCCCGCCTTCACCGACCCGGAGATCAAGCGCACCGGGCTCGCGGGGGTCATCCTGCGGATGAAGTCCCTGGGCCTCGGTGACGTCGAGGACTTCCCCTTCCTCGACCCGCCCCAGCCGAAGGCCATCGCCGAGGGCTGGCGAGTGCTCGAGGAGCTCGGGGCCATCGAGGGCAAGGAGCGTACGTTGACGCCGCTCGGGCACCAGCTCGCGCGCTTCCCGGTGGACCCGCGCATCGCGCGGATGATCCTGGCCGGCGCCGAGTATGGGTGCCTGGACGAGGTGCTCATCGTCGCCGCGGCGCTCAACCTGCAGGACCCGCGCGAGCGGCCCCGGGAGCTGGCGCAGAAGGCGGACGCGTCGCACGCGCGCTTCCGTGACGAGCACTCGGACTTCACGGGGCTGCTCAAGCTGTGGGCGTTCGTGCGCGAGGCCGAGGGCCGGGGGACGTCCCATCTGCGGCGCGTGTGCCGCGACAACTTCCTGTCCTTCCTGCGGGTGCGCGAGTGGCGCGACGTCCAGCGCCAGCTCGAGGAGACCGTCCGCGAGCTGCGCCTGCCTCGCAAGGGCCGGGGCGCCCCGGCGCGCGGGGACGTCCTGCACCAGGCGCTCCTCACGGGGCTCCTGTCCCGCATCGGCCAGTGGAACCCGGAGCAGCGCCACTTCACGGGCGCGAAGCAGACGCGCTTCATGGTCCACCCCTCGTCGGCGCTCGCGAAGAAGCCGCCTGCCTGGGTGATGGCGTTCGAGCTCGTGGAGACGTCCCAGTTGTTCGCGCGCACCGTGGCGAAGCTCGACCCGGAGTGGCTCGCGGCGGCGGCCCCCCACCTGCTCAAGCGCAGCTATTCCGACCCCCACTGGTCGGAGAAGTCCGCGCGCGCCATCGTGAAGGAGAACGCGACCCTCTTCGGGCTCCAGGTCTTCAAGGAGCGCCCCGTGGCCCTGGAGCACCTGGACCCGGCCCGGGCGCGGCTGATGTTCCTGGAGCATGCCCTGGTGCGCGGCGAGTACCGCACCCGGGGCGCGTTCCAGGAGAAGAACCGCCAGGTGCTCGAGCGCGTGGCGCGCCTGCGGGACAAGGCCCGGCGCAGCGAGCTGCTCGACAGCGAGGCGCTGCTGACGTTCTTTGATCAGCGCGTCCCGGAGGACGTGGCGGACGGCGCGAGCTTCGAGGCCTGGCGCCGCAAGGCCGAGGTGGCCGACCCCGACGTGCTCGTCCTCTCGATGGAGGATGCCCTCGCGCACGACCCGGGCCTGTCTCCGGCGCACTACCCGGATGCCATCTCCCTGCACGGCGCCTCCGTGCCGGTGACGTACACCTTCGACCCCTCGGCCGAGGACGACGGCATCACCCTGAGCGTGCCGCTGCTGCTGCTCGCCCAGGTGGTCCCGGGTGAGCTGGACTGGACCATCCCCGGGTGGCAGCGGGAGAAGCTCACCGCCCTGCTCGAGCAGCTCCCACGCGCCCAGCGCAAGCAGTTGGGGCCGGTGCCGGAACTGGTCGACCGGCTCGAGAAGGAG
The DNA here is from genome assembly GCF_020037015.1 of Corallococcus sp. AS-1-6. GTDB lineage: Bacteria > Myxococcota > Myxococcia > Myxococcales > Myxococcaceae > Corallococcus. Next base: position 249,106 of record NZ_JAIQDE010000005.1, read on the forward strand.
CTGGTGCCCTTCCGCGGGCCGCTGCTTCCCGCGCTCGCGCGCGCGGTGTCCCGGCTGTGCGGCGTGGACGTGACCGAGGAGTCCTTCCGGGCGGATGCCGTGGCGCCGTACCTGCGCGTCACGCTGCGGGTGCTCGACGAGCGGGGAAAGGAGATCGCGCGGAGCCGCGACGCCGACGCGCTGCTCGAGCAGCACGGGGGACATGCCCGGGCGGCGCTGCGCAGCGCGGCGCCGACCTCGGAGTGGGAGCGCAAGGGGCTGACCGGCTGGACGTTTGGCGAGCTGCCCGCCGTGGTCACCCGGCGGGTCGGCGGACTCGAAGTCCGCACCTACCCCGCGCTCGTCGACCGGGGCGCCACCGTGGACCTGACGCTGCTCGAGACCGCCGCCGCCGCGGACGCGGCCACTCGCACGGGGCTGCGCCGGCTGCTGATGCTCGCCGCGCGCGGACACGTGGCTGTCAGCGCCGCGCGGATGCCGCCGCCCTTCCCGTCCCTGGACGGCGCGCCGCCCGCAAGGGGCCAGGCCGATGCCTTCCGGGCGCAGGTCCTCGCACGCGGCGTCGACGATGCGTTCAAGCTCGCACCGGGTGCGCCGCTGCCCCGCACGAAGGCGGCCTTCGAGGCGCTGGTCCGCGAGGGCTCGCCGCGCATCGAGCCATCGGCCCGGGACTGGGCGAACGTCGTCGTCGCCACCTCCGCGGATCTGGCTGAGACGCTCGCCGCGCTCAAGGCGGCGTCCAAGGGGCCGAGCGGCGCGGCGGCCGTGCGGGACATCCGCTCGCAGCTCGCGCAACTGTTCCCCGCGAAGCTCATCGAGTGGATTCCCCTCTCGCGCCTGCTGAACTACTCGCGCTACCTCCGCGCGGCCCAGGCGCGGCTGGCGCGCGCGGTGGCGAACCCCGGCAAGGACGCGGGGAAGGCGGCGCCCTTCACCCCGCTGTGGGAGAGCTTCCTCGCCAGGAGCGCCACCGTGCGGGACCAGGCGGCGGCGCAGGAGCTGCGGTGGGCCTTCGAGGAGCTCCGCGTGGCCATCTTCGCGCCGGAGGTGACGACGCCCGTGTCGGTGACGGTGGCGAAGGTGGGCACGGCGCTCGCGGCGCTGCGGTAGCACCGGGGCGCCTTGTCGGGCGCTGGCCTCCGCCCCACATTGAAGCGGGCCATGAGGATGCCAAGGCGGGCGCGAGGATGGGGCGGCGTCCAGGTGTTCGCGCTGGGCCACTCCACGCGCACCATCGAGGAGCTGGTGGAGATGCTGTGGGCGAACGGCGTGCGGACGCTGGTGGACATCCGCACGGTGCCGCGCTCCCGCACGAACCCGCAGTTCAACGTGGACGTGCTGGGAAAGACGCTGGCACGGGTAGGGGTCGAGCACCTGCACCTGCCAGCGCTCGGAGGGCTGCGGCGTCCGCGCAAGGACTCGCCCAACGCGGCCTGGCGCAACCTGAGCTTTCGCGGCTACGCGGATTACATGCTGACGGAGGACTTCGCGCAGGGGCTGGAGGCGCTGCGGGAGGTGGTGCTGCGGGGGCCGGTGGCCCTGATGTGCGCGGAGGCGCTGCGCTGGCGCTGCCATCGCTCGCTGGTGGCGGACGCGCTCTGGGCGCGGGGTGTTTTGGTGACGCACATCACGAGCCCCACCCGCGTGGAGCCGCACCGGCTGACGGCCTTCGCGGAAGTGCGGGGGCGACAGGTGCTGTACCCGGCGACGTGACGTAAGGAAGCGCAGGTGACTTCACGTCCGAGCTTCATCGCTCCGCTCCTGCGCTCCGGGCCATGCGGCCGCACCTTTGCGGAACCCAAGGCGTCCTGGCTATTCACGACTCATGGCATGATCCACATTCAGCCAGCCTTGACCCGCGGAGCGCTGGCTCGACTGAAAGGGCGTGACCATGCGACTCCGCGCTTGCATCGCACTCCTACTCTTCCTTTCGGCGTGCGCCACGTCGACACCGGCTCCCGGCACACACGGAACGCGGAGCCAGAGACTCACCAACCTCCAGCGGGCGGCGAAGCTGCCCTGGACTGACGGTGGGCAGTGCGTGGTCCGCGAGGCATCCCGACCCTGGCCGGTTCTGGTGGAGAGGTGTTATCGAACCCTCGATCATGACCGGCTCGAATTCCACGACACCACGGGAAGATGCGCGGTTGCCTCTACTGACGCTGTTGCCGTGGGAATCGGGTTCTGCGTGCTGGCGGCTCCCGAGATTGCCGTGGGAGCCGTGATCGTGCTTGGCGTGGTGGTGGTCGGCGTCGCCATCAAGGAAGCGCTGGATGCATATGAACTCCGCCACGCCTACCCCGAGGAGGCAGGGACCTCACGAGGAACGAAGGTGCTATCCCGGGACGTTGAAGCGCAACGCAAGCCCATGACGGAGCCCGATCCCGCGGGACAGGACTGGTTTCCTCCGGCACCTCCCAACCCTCGAGATCGCGGACACCATCCGGAGTGCAAACCTCAAAGGGTCAATCACCGTGGCGGCAATGACCCACACAACAAATGCGCCGACAGAGTCCCGAACAACAGTTTTCCCGGTTGGGATGTGTTCGTGAATGGGAAGAACTTCGACGCCCTGCAACTGACAACACGTACGCTGTGGGAGGTCAAAACTGACAATTTCAACACATACAGTGACTTTCTCCGGGGACGGGTGCTCAGTGCTCAGGTGGCGGAGATGCGGATCGAGCGAGACCTCGCGCGTGCCTGCGGATTTGACTTCCGGATCGGAGTACGCAGCGAAGCGCACAAGGAAGCGCTGGGAGAACAAGCTCCGGATCTCAGTGATCTAATCGTCGTCATGGACTGGTGCTGAGATGACAGCCAAGCAAAAAATGACCCTGATCGTATATGCACCTGCGCTCGCGAGCAATGACAGTCGACCTGTGTCGGTGGTTCACGGAATGGAGCGAGTGTTCCCCGCCCTGCGTCTGAATTGGAGGATCACCGCAGACGGGCACCCCGTCGCATTGCCACAGCGTGACGCGTGGCTCGTGGAAGAGACCAAGCACGGGGGGTTCTCTCTCGTGTGCAATGGCGACGAGAATCATCCTGTGATGATTTACGGGTTGGAACTACCAGCAGCCAGTTCGCCCGGAGGCCAGGCACAATTCGAGGTCCATGTGCAAATGCCCTCGAATGCAGCAGGACTCACGGTGGTGACAGACGTGTTGGAGGCCGTAGCGGAAAGCGCACGCGCATCGTGGGGGCAGGCGACGCCGTCGAGCGCGGGGGCGGATATTGCGCGTCAAACGAAGAACTGGGCAGCGAATCCGCAGCCTCCCCCCCGAGGGCTGCCTGTGTTGAAGCTCCCAGAGAAGCTCCGTTCGCCTGAGATTCCGCATCGCCTCGGATGGCTGAACTACTGGTCAGTCAACGCTGCGAAGGCCATCGGATTCCCGGACCCGAATCGCGACGCCGAACTTCTCTCGCGAGCACGTCGCACGGAGTCGGGCGGGTGGATCGTGCGGCTCACCGACGCGCCGCTCGACCTGGACAACCCCGCCCACCTGGAAGCGCTCCTTCGGGCCTATGAGCGCTTCCCGGAGATCGGTGGGCGCGCGATGTGAACTCCAGAGGTAACCCCCAGGTTCGTCTTGGAACCTTCGGCTACCTCACGTGCGTGCCCCCTCCCCGGCCCACAGTCCCCTGAGGCCCCTTCTCCTTCACAACGGGCTCCAGCTCCGCGTCCTGGCTCCAACGCCTATGGGAGCGGGCGCTCAAAGCTCCAGAGGGAGAGGTCTTCGATGAGCCTGGTGAAGCAGCAGGGCATCCTGAGTCCGGGGACGCAGTACGCCAAGGACGCGGACGTCATCATGACGGCGGCGGTCCTCGGGTGGGCGTGGAGCCGTCTGACGAACGCGGACGTGAACAAGCGGCACGCGCGGGTCGACTTCGAGGTGGAGGACGCCCACAAGCTGACCGAGCAGGAGCTGCGGGAGAAGCCGGTGGACCCCACCCACCTGTCCGCCATCCAGAAGCTCAACAACCTCCTGCATGCGTCGGGGCTCAAGCCCGACCAGAAGGTGGAGCTGGGCACGACGCCCATCTGGACGACCGGTGGCCGAATCACCGGCGGCAGCGGCGACAAGAGCCCCAACGACGCCTACCGCTACAACCCGCCGCTGCCGGATGGGTATGCCGCCAAGCTGTTCCTGATGGCCACCAACCCGGCCACCGCGGACAAGCTGGGCTACCAGGGCCGCGGCGCCTACACGGGGTTCATCGATGGCCGCACCGACGGGCAGACCGGCCTGATGAGCACCTTCCGGCACAACGTGCCGTTCGACATCACCTACGGCCGGCGGTGGCACCCCCCCGAGGCGCCCGCGGACCGGCCCTGGGGGATGATCGGCTCCGAGGCGATGCAGGACCACGAGGACCGCGACCCGGAGAAGCAGGGCCTCAAGCAGCAGGGAATGCACTTCGAGGGCCCCACGCCCCAGCGCGGCCATGACATCTGCGCGTACACGCACGGGATGATCCAGGCCATCTACGACGTGCACTTCCACAAGCTCGCCAACGACACCAGCCCGAACAAGAAGACGCCCTACAACCCCGGCACGCCGTATGAGATCGCCGTGGGCAAGAAGACCACGAAGCTCGCCTCCTGCTTCCCGTGCAGCGTCTTCATGGAGGCCACCGGCCACCCGGCCTCCTCCACGCACCTGGGCCGCGGTGAGTCCTGGAGCCCCCTGTTCCCACCCCCCGGCTCCACCACCACGCAGCACAAGGCCTGGCAGGCGTGCAACACGCAGTGGCAGGACTACTGCAAGACCATCATCGACGCGGGGCTCCAGTGCCTGAAGAAGGCCCCGGCCCAGGTGAAGGACGAGTGGAAGGCCAGCGTGGGCGCGCTCGACCTCTACCTCAACGGTCCGAACGGCGTGAACAAGACGCCGGCCACCGCGGCCCAGGCCTACGCCAACCTCCTCCTGGACGCCGTGACGGTCCACGACAGCGAGGTGAGGCGCATCGACCGGGCCCTCAAGTAATCACACACATGCGGCGGTTCCCGGCTGGACGCCGGTGACTTCCGACAGGCCTCACGGGGCAGCCGCCCCGTGGGGCTTCTTTTATTTCCGCCGGGAATCACAGCGCCGCCGCCGGCGCCGTCCTGGCGGCATGATCCGAACGCACATCTCAGAGGCCTGTGAAGCCAGGGACCTGGCGCTGTTGGACGCCGTGCTCTTCGTCACCCAGGCGAAACAACGGGAGGCCTGGCACGAAGTGCTGGGCGATCCCGAGGTCCGCGATCCGCGGCGGGAGTCGCTCGCGGAGCGCCTGGCGCGCCGGACGGGCGCCCCGCTGGAGGGCAACGCCCTCTTCGCGTCGCTGCGCATGCGCCTGCCGGACACCCCCAACCGCCTGCTGGCCTATGGCCTGGCGCTGCGGGCCGCGACCCTGCACGGCGGACGCCAGGGCCCGGTGCACCTGCCGCTGGCCATGCTGTGCCGCGAGCTGGGGCTGACCCAGGCCCAGGCGCGCGACATGCGCCTGGGCCTCCTGGACGACATCTCCCCCGTCGCGCTGGCCGCGGAGCCCGCGCACCCGCGGCGCGCCCGCGTGCTGGAGGCGGTGCTGCTGGCGGCGGGGCTGGAGGCCCACCTCACGGAGGCGGAGACGCTGGCGCTGGACGCGTCACGGGAGGATGCGCCCCTCCTCCAGGAGCTGACCGGCCAGCTCCTGCGCCGCATCGCCTTCGGCTCCCAGGTGGCCTCGCCGCTGGACGCGCTGTGCCGGCAGTTGACGGACATCGCGCTCGCGCCCGCGACCCTCGCGCAGCGCTGGGACGCCCTGCGGCTGGCGTCCTGCTTCTCGCACGCGGTGGGCCACGACCTGGGACAGCAGCTCCTGCTCGACCTCTTGCAGGAGCTGCTGCCCCTGGGCGCCGTGGCGGCGGCCCGCGCTACCGCTCGCGAATCCGCGCGTACCTGAGGATGTGCATGGGCGGGTACAGCCCCAGCGCGTGCGCGGCCGGCATGTTCACCTCGAAGGAGAAGCGGGACAGCGTCTCCACGGGCAGCTCCGCCGGCGAGCGGTGCTCACGCAGGACCTGCGTGGCCTTGAAGCCCGCCAGGCCCCCGACGTTGTAGAAGGGCGCCACCAGCCCCATCATGCCGCCCGCCTCCAACTGCACCTCGATGGCGCAGAAGGTGGGCAGGCCCAGGCGGATCGCCTCGTCCATCAGCAACTGGCTGTGCGGCGCGAAGAAGTTCACCGGGGGCAGGTACACCAGGTCCGGCCTCCGGGCCGCCAGCGCCTGCATCATCGCGGGCAGGCGCGCCGCGTCCGGTTTCCCGTCCTTGCCGAGCGGGTGCACCGCCACCAGCTCGATGCCCGCCTGCGCGGTGAGCTGCTTGAGCTTGTCGAACATGTTGCGCTGGGACGGCTCGGAGGGGTTGTAGGCCACGCCCAGCCGCTGGAGCGGCATGAAGGACTGCATGGCCTTGAGCTGCACGGGCAGCGAGGCCACGTGCACGGCGCCGGTGAGGTTGCGCCCGGAGCCCTCCAGCCGCGTCACCAGCCCGGAGGCGATGGGGTCCGACACCATGGCGAAGACCACCGGGATGTCCGTGATGTGCCGCGCGGGGTCCACCTCCCCCACCCGGCCCACGAGCCCCTCCGTCACCAGCGTGCTCTGGGCGTAGATGAGGTCCGGGCGCCGCGCGCGGATCTCCTGGATGACCGCCGGCAGCCGGTTCGCGTCGCCTTCGATGTTGCGGACGGTGAACTCCACCTCCAGCCCCGCGCTGAGCAGGTAGTCCCGGAAGCCCTGGTCCGCCTCCGCGCCGGTGCGGTGGATGACCATGAAGACGCGGTACGGCGCCGCGGAGGCGGAGGCCGCCGACAGCAGGAGGAGCCCGGCGAGGAAGGCGCGGGCCGTCATCGCCCCGCCTCCGTGCGGGCGGACGCGTGCCGCCACATCCGGCCCTGGCGGTCCAGGCTGTGCCGCAGGATGTGCTCGATGACGTCCGCCTGCTGGAGCCCCGCGTCGCGCGCGGTGAACATCACCGCCGCGTGGCTGCCCAGGTTGCAGCCGATGTTGAACTCCAGGAGGAACAGCTCGCCGGTGTCGCGGTGCTGGCGGAAGTCGACGCGCAGGTAGTCGAAGTCCCGCACCGCGGCGCACAGCCGGAGCGCGTACGTGCGCAGGCGCTCCGCCACCGGGCCCTCCGGCGCCATGCGGCGCTCGCGCCCGCCCTCCAGCAGCCGCTTCTGCCGGTGGGTGACGATGCCGTGGGGCAGCGAGGAGGTCTCCTCCGCGACGCCCAGCAGCAGGGGCTCCTCGCCGCCCAGCACCGGCACCGTCAGGTCCACGCCGGGCACCAGTTGCTCCACGAGGCAGGCCTGGCCCAGGTCCTGGAACAGGCGCAGGCGCGCGTGCAGCCCGGCCTCCGTCTCCTGGATGCTGTCCTCGGAGATGCCCACGGACGCGGCGCCGAAGCGCGGCTTGATGATCCACGGCCCCCGGAAGTCCGGCGCGGGCGGCAGCTTCCCCTCCGCCGGGCTCGTCACCCAGGGCGCCGTCGGGATGCCCAGCGAGCGCGCCATCAGCTTGGTGAGGTGCTTGTCCTCCGCCAGCGCGCGGATGTTGGGGGGCGCGCCCAGGTAGGGCACCTGCAACCACTCGCAGAACGCCGACGTGAAGACCTCCGAGTTGCGCACCGGCGCGCGGTTGAGCAGCGTGAAGACGTAGTTGGGCTCGCTGCGGATGTGGACCAGGTCCTCCAGCGAGCGGCACGGCGTGCACCGCAGCCCCAGGCCCAGCAGCGTGTGGAACAGCTCGTGGTTGTAGCGCGGCAGCACGCCGTGCTCCGGGTGCGGCTCGGGCCAGGGGGCTCCGGGGTCCGGCGCGTACTGCGCGAGGAACAACACGTCCAGGCGCTCGCGCTGCGTGGGCGTCAGCTTCAACAGGTTCTGCGTGATGGCGGTCATGGGGCTTTCGGTGTGGGAGGGATGGGTGGAAGGGAACGCAGGAAGAGGTAGGCGGCGAGGCCCGCGGTGAGCGCGAGCATCCCGACGCCGATGACGTGCGTGCTGCGCACGAAGCCGCTGGCGCCCAGCAGCGCGGCGGCGAGCAGCGGGCCGACGAGGCTGCCCACGCGCTCGATCATCCGGAAGACGGACAGGAGCGAGTCCAGACCGAACCCGGCGCACTCCTCGGCGAAGAGCGGCGGGATGCTGGCGAGCAGCGGCGTGGCCGCCAGCGCCTGTCCCAGGCCCACCAGCAGCACCGCGGCCAACAGCGGCCACGAGCCGCCGGCCGACGCGAACAGCAGCACGCCCAGCCCGGAGAGCCCACCGCCCACGAGCATCATCCCGCGGTGCCAGCCATGGCGATCCGCCAGCAGCGACACCACCGGCGTGGCGAAGACCGTGACGATGAAGTAGCCCATCATCAACCGGCCGATGGCGGCCTCCGTGAAGCCCATCTCATGCAGGCGCAGGGGCGTCAGGTAGAAGAGGAAGCCCGTCAGCACCAGGCGCGCCGGCATGGCCGCCAGCAGGATGAAGAGCAGCACGCGCCCGCGCTTGAGGATGCCCAGGTAGGCGGCCATCGGGCGGGCCGCGCCCTCCTCCCGCGCCCGGACGGGGCCCAGGTCCGGAGCCAGCAGCAGCACCAGCGCCATGGCCAGGCACACCAGCGCCGCGGCCACCCCGAACGTCGCCGCGTAGCCGATGCGGTCCGCGAGGATGCCGCCGATGGCGGTGCCGCAGACGCTGGCGGCCGTGGACGCGCCCACGAACACGCCCATGCTCCGCGCACCGTGGCTCTGCTTCGACGTGCGCGCCACGTGCAGCAGCGCCGTGGTCGTCACGACGCCGTAGCCGCCCGCGGTGACGACGCGCCAGAGGAAGAGCTCCGTGAGGCTGGAGGCGAGGCCCGTCATGAACAGCCCCAGGCCCGCGGGCACCATGCCCACCAGCATCGCCACGCGGCTGCTGCGGGTGTTGAGCAGGCGCCCCGCCAGCGGCGTGCACACCACCATCGCCGTCACCCACAGCGACATGGGCAGCGCCACCATGAAGCTCTCGGAGAAGTAGGGGCCGGGCTGGTACAGCCGCTTGACGAAGAGCGGCCAGAACGAGCGCGACAGCTCCGAGCCGAAGAGGAAGACGAACAGCGGCAGCCGCAGGTCGCTCGTCCCGGGCTCCTCCAGCGGGGCGGGGGCCTTCGGGTCCCCGAAGCGGAAGCGCTCGCCCAGCGTGCGCGCCGCGCGCGCGTCCAGCGCCGCGTGCCGGCGGTTGAGGCCGCGCACCAGCCTGCCCGCGGCGGCCAGCGCCCGGGTGGCCTCGTCGTGCAGCCGCACCCGGGCCTGCCGCGTGAAGTCCCCCTCCCCGCCCAGCTCCAGCAGGCGCCGCAGCAGCCGCAGCGGCCGGAGGACCAGCAGGCCCATCAGCGCCATGAGCACCTCCACGGTGACCAGCGCCGTCACGAACAGGGTGATGAGGATGTCGGTGTGGATCTCCTGGAGCCGCTGCTCGACGTACGTCGCGTCGATGCCCAGGTGCAGGTGGCCGATGACGCGCCCCCGCGACTCCACGGGGTGGACCAGGTCCAGCTCCCCGTCCAGGCGCGCCAGGCCGCGCGCCTCTTCCAGCGTGTGGGCCCTGAGCACCTTGTCGAAGAAGGACGCGGGCTTCGCCCTCAAGTCCCTGGACGCGTACAGCAGGCGGCCGTCCGGCGAGGCGAAGCCGATGTAGCGGATCTCCTCGTGGCCCAGGGCCGCGTCATCCAGGTAGGCGTCCGCCGCGCCCAGCCGGTTCACCGGGATGCCCAGGTCCGCGGCGCGGTGGAACTGGAGCGCCACGGTCTGAGCCAGCGTCTCCGCCTTGGCGCGCAGGTCCGGCCGCAGCGACTCCTCGAACAGGCGCGAGGCCTGGAGCGACGCCGCCACCAGCGTCGCCACGATGAGCAGCATGGGCAGCAGGCTCACCTTCCAGACGCGGCCCCGGGACAGGCTCTGGTCGTTCGTGGGGGTGGGGCTCATGCCGGGCCCTCCAGCGAGCGCTCCGCGCGGGCCAGGGCCCCGGAGGCCTCCTGGTAGCGCGCGTCGAAGGCGCGCAGCGCCTCGTCGGCCGGGGGCACGTGCGCCGGGCCATCCATGTTCCGGAAGGCCTGCTCCATCGCCTGGAAGCGCTGGCCCAGCGGCCGGAGCAACAGCCACATCAGGGCGCAGACGAGCGCGAAGCCGATGGCCAGCGGCCACAGCGCCTGGCGGGCGAAGGTGTGGAGGAAGGCGCTCGCGCGCGCATCCAGCGCCTTGCGGTCATAGGCGATGAGCACCAGGCCCACGGGCTGGCTGAAGGGGTTGAGGATGGGCGCGCCCACCAGCAGGGCCTCTCGGTCCGAGTGGCTCCAGGTGCCGCCGTGCGCGGCGGCGGCGGCCTCGAACCAGGCGGCCCGCTCCCGGGCGGAGCCGGGCAGGTGCGTGGTGGCGTGCAGCCCGCTCTGGAACAGCACCGTGCCCCGGCGGTCCAGGATGGCGACGCCCCGGATGTCCGGGTCCATGCCGGACACGCGGGTGAGGATCTGCTGCGCGTCGCGGACGGCGGGCAGGGCCAGCCCCAGGTCGATGGCCGCCTCGGTGGAGGCCTTCGCGTCCAGCGCCAGCACGCGCAGCCGGGACCGCTGGAGTTCCCCGAGCGTCGTCTCGAACTTGGCGAAGTTGAGCAGGACGATCAGCGCGATGGAGAAGCACAGGATGGCCGCGGTCGCGGCCCCCAGCTTGAAGAACAGACTCATGGCCCCGCGCTCCCCTCTAGAAGAACCACTGGATGCGCATGAGGAGCTCGTCGTAGGGGGGCCGCCCTCCGGCGAAGACGTACCGGCTGGCGTTGAACATCCAGCGGGTGTTGGCGTTGAGGTACCAGTTGAGGCCGGCGGTCAGCTCCTGGAGGCGCTCCTCGGAGGGCCCGTCGTGGCCGGGCAGTCCCTCGAAGCGCAGCCGCGCGAAGCCGTAGCGCAGCCCCAGCTCCCAGGCGCCCGCGCCGTACCTGTCCGCGCCCGGGTCGAAGGGCCGCTCCGGCTCCACGCCCCGCTCCTGCTTCTTCTCGCCGGTCAGCACCCACGTGCCGGACGCGTAGAAGGCCTGGGAGCGCAGCCCCGTCAGGTGCACGCGCCGGTCCTCCCTTCCCTGGTCCGCGGCGGTGAGCCAGCCCTCGCGCGAAGGCGAGAAGAAGCGGGCGTACTCCACCTTCAGCGACGTGGGCCCCTGGAAGGAGACGAGGTCCGCGCCCAGGCGCCACTCGGGGGGTGCGACGAACAGGCCCGTGGCGCCCGTGGCGTACGTCACCTTGTACTGGGGCGCCGTCAGGAAGGAGAGGCCCGTGGCCAGCTTGCCGCGCGGCTCCTCCGGCAGGTTCTCGCCCAGCGCGTGGGTGGCGCTCACCGCGAAGGAGACGCCCTCCGCCGGCACCACGGCGAGGCGGCCCGCCAGCATCTTCCCGCGGTCCTCGTCTCGCGCCTTGCTGCTCGCCTCGTTGAAGAGGCCCAGCCAGTACTCCACGTGGTTGCCGGCCAGCTCTCCGTGGAGCGCCAGGCCCTGGTCGTACCGGGGCAGCACCAGGGAGAAGAGGAGGGACTGCTCGACGAAGTCCAGGAAGGTGGAGGAGGTCTCCAGCCACTCGTAGCCGAAGGGGACCTTGAGCCGGCCCGCGCGCAGCCGCAGCCAGGGCGCGGCGCGCAGCTCCAGCCATGCGTCCTGGTAGAGGGGCGTGTCGCGCAGGCCCACGTCGGTGATGAGCCGCACGTCCGCGAAGGGCGCCAGCGTGCCGGCCAGGTTGATGCGCGCGCGGCGGACGAGGAAGGTGCTCGCGAGCCCATCGTCGGTGGGCGTCAGCCGCAGGTCCGTCTGCAGGCCCATGCCCACGCGCAGCGCGGACCGGCCGTCACGGCTCTGGAGGACGGTGGCCCCCGTGGGCGGCGAAGCCTCCGCGCGGGCCCGGAGGGGCAGCAGGAATATTGAAACAAAGACAGACATCCAGACAAGGACACGCAGGTGGGGTGTGGGCATGCCCATGGGACGGCGGCCTGGATGGCTTTGTGAACCGTTCACATCGCGAAGGGCGGGCCGTCCAGGGAGACAGGGCGCGGCGCACGAAGCCGCTTTTTCGCGAGTGAACCATGTCTGTCCATTCCCTCCGGCACGGGCGCGGGTTGCGCCGGGCCCGGCTTGGCGCCCTCCTCCTGGTGCTGACCGCCTCGCTCGGAGGGGTGGTCGCCCTGGGGCTGGGCGAGGCGTGGCGCGGGGATTCCCGCCTCCAGTTCGAGCGGCTCGCGGCGCAGGGCGCGATCATCCAGGGACCGGTGGAGATGTTCCTGCGCGTGGGCATGGCGCTGGAGCAGTTCACCGGCTTCACCCAACTGGCGCGCACGCTGCGCGAGGCGGACCCCACGCTGGAGGCGGTCCGCGTCCTGGACGACCAGGGCCGGCTGCTCTTCTCCGAGCCCCCCGGCCCGGAGCTCCCGGCCCCCGCGGCCCGGCGCGTGCCTCCCCTGCCCCACCAGCGCTTCGCGGTGACGGAGGACGCGCGCGCCTTCCGCGTGTCGCTGCCGCTGTCCGACCGCTTCGGGGAGGTGGGCCGCCTGGAGCTGGTGATGTCCCGGGAGGCGGTGTCCCAGCGGGTGCTGCGGCGCTGCCAGCCCCTCTTCACGCTGCTGGGGGGATGCCTGCTGTTCCTCGGGGCCTTCGTGGCGGGCGCGCAGCGGCTGTGGATGCGGCGGCCCCGGCGCTGGCTGGGCGCGGCGTTCTGCGTGAGCTTCCTGGGCCTGACGCTGGCCACGTCCCTCGCGCTGGCGGAGCTCTACTCGGACGGGCTGCACCAGCGCACCAGCAGCCTGGCGCACTCGCTGGCGCGGCGGCTGAACGAGGCGGCGCGGCTGGGCCTGACGCTCTCCCACCTGCGGGGCCTGGACACCCTGCTGGAGGAGTACCAGCGCACCAACGCGGACCTGGGCTCGCTGGCGCTCATCGCGGATGAACGGGTGCTCGTCCAGGTGGACGCGGGCGCGGGGCGCACGGGGGACGAGCGCTTCGAGTACACCATCGACCTGGAGCTCACGGAGGGCCCGTGGAACCTCCCCGTGCGCCTGGAGGTGGACGCCGCGAAGGGCGCGCTCCAGGCGCGGCTCTGGCGCACCGTCCCGGGCTTCCTCGCCCTCTTCGCCGCCTCCAGCCTGTTGGGCCTGCTGGTGCTCGGAGCCCTGGCGCCGCTGCCCCGGCGCGGCTCGGGCGCTCGCGCCTTCGAGCAGCGGACGGTGGGCCGGCTCCAGCCCCTCGCCTTCCTCGGGGGCTTCCTGGAGGGGCTCCCCTTCGCCTTCCTCCCCGTCGCCGCGGAGGCCCTCTCCCCGGGCGGCGGCGCCGCGCTGCTCGCCGTGGTCTTCCAGGGGGCCTGCGCACTCGCGTTCGTGCCGTCCGAGCGTTACGCGCGGCGGGGGCACCTCGGGCGCTGGCTCGGGGTGGCCCTGGGGGTGTCCACCGCGGCCTTCGCGTTGATGGCGTTCACCTCGGACCTGCGCGCGTGGCTGGTGCTGCGCGGGCTCTGCGGGTTCGGCCTGGGGGCGCTGGCCGCCGGGACGCGGGCGTATCTGATGGCCGCGCTTCCCCCGGGACCGCCGCCCCGGCGCCTCGCGCGGCTCACCCTGGCGCGGGGTGGCGGCCTGCTCGCCGGCACGGTGCTGGGCGCGCTCGTGGCGGCCCACCTGGGCCCGTCCCCGGTATTCCTGTTCGCGGCACTCTGTGGCCTGGGCGCGCTCGCGTATGCGCGGCTCTGGCTGCCCCCTCTGGAGGCGCGCGAGCGGTCCGCCGGGCCTCGTGCCTTCCGGGCCTCACTCTCGCCTCCGCCCCCGCCTCCAGGGGCGTGGAGTCCGCGCGAGCGCCGCCGGGCGCTGCTCCTCGTCGGGCTGCCGGCGTGGCTGCTGCGCGGGGGCGTGCCCGGCCTCGTGGTGCCGCTGTGGCTCGTGGGCGAGGGCAAGGACACGGACCGCATCGGCCAACTGCTCGCCCTCGTCGCGCTGGGCGCGTTGCTTCCCCATGCCCTGCCGCCGCGCCTCGACGGGAGCCGGCGGTTGCTTCAGGGGGGCGTGCTGGGCTGCGGCCTGTCACTGCTCGCGCTCGCGGCGTTCGGCGCGCTGGAGCCCGTTCGCGCGCTGGCGCTCTGCCTGCTGGGCGTGTCGCTCGGGCTCGTCCTCGTCCCGCTCGAGCACCCCGTCGAAGGCGCGCCGGCGGAGGGCGCGCGCGGGCGCTCCTGGGCCTCCGTCACCCCGCTGCTCGGCGCGCTCGGGCAGTGCGTGGGGCCGCTGCTCGTCAGCGCCTTCTGGAGGCCCCCGGAGGCTCCGCTGCCGGTGCTCGGCGGGCTGGGCGTCGCGGTGCTGCTGCTGGGGGCCGCCCACTCCTGGATGACCCGGCCTCCGTCCGGTCGCGAGGTGCGCCATGCGTGACTGGCTGCTGGGCCTGTCGCTGCTGCTGCTGTGCGTGCCCTGTCCGGGCCAGGCCCAGACGGACGACCTCTCCGCCTGGGTGGCGCTGCCGCCGGAGACGCTTCGCGGCTGGCGGGTGGAGGCGAGCGCGCAGCGGATCCTCATCACCCCCGAGCAGCCCCCCACGCCCCAGGTCCAGGCGCGCGAGGTGCTGGTGCTGCTCACCGTGGCCCAGAGCAGCCTCAACTGGATCCTGGAGGGCATGCTGCCCGTGCTGCGCACCTCGCGCGTGCGGGTGGGCCTCACGCTCTACAAGCTCGGCACGGGCCGCGAGGAGCAGGAGCGGATGCTGGCGCTGGCGGACTCCGGCCAGTTCGACCTGGTCGTCGCCATGGGCTCGGACGCGACGCGCTTTCTCTACAACCGCTTCGGCAACCAGCCCACGCCGGTGGTGGCGCTGTGCAAGGCGCCGGAGCTGTGGCTGGGCTTCGAGGAGGGCGCGTCCCAGCAGGCCAAGCCGGACAACATGGCCTTCGTCTCGCTGTCGCTCTCGCCCGACGTGCAGTTGCACTACCTGCAGGAGCTGCTGGGCCCGCTGAAGGCGCTGACGGTGGTGTACGACCGCCGCAACCAGAGCACCGTGGAGGTGGAGGCGGAGGCCATGCGGCGGTTGTCCGCGCGGGACGGCTTCCAACTGCTGGAGCTGGCGGTGGAGGGCAAGCGCGGCGCGGAGGAGACGCTCTCCGAACAGCTTCCGCGCATGGCCCGCGCGATGCGGCAGATAGACCCCGGCGGCCGGCACAGCCTCTTCTGGGTCACCACCTCCTCCGCGGTGTACGACGAGCTGGAGCGCATCGACCGGTACTCCGAGGGCATCCCGGTGCTGGGCTCCGTGCGAGAGGCCGTGCGCGAGGGGAACGCCAGCGCGGTCATGTCCATTGGCGTGCCCTTCAAGAGCGCCGGCCAACTGGGCGCGCGCTACATGCTGGAGGTGCTGGGCTCGCGCATCCCGGCGTCGCGGCTGCCCATGGGGGTCATCTCCCCGCCGGACCTGGCCATCCACCTGCGGCGGGCGCGGCAGTTGGACATCAAGCTGCCCTTCCACTTCCTGGAGCAGGCCAGCTCCCTCTACGACCTGGATGGCCGGCTGGTGCGGCAGGACGGACAGCCCGCCGTGTCCGCCCCGGCGGCCCCGCCATGAGCGCTGGCGTCGCGAGGCCCGCGCCCCTGGAGCTGCTGCTGGAGCTGGTGCGCGCGCACGAGGCGGGCGACCCGTTCCACTTCCGGATGGAGCCGCAGGAGTACCTCCTGCGCCGCGCCGGGGGCAGCTACGCGCGCGCGGCGCTCGACTGGGAGCCGGCGCTCCTGTCGGACCTGGCGGAGCTGGAGAAGCCCCAGCCGGACCGCAACGGGGTGCAGCGCCTGGGGGAGCGGCTGCGCGCGTTCCTGGAGGGCGTGGGCTGGGACGCCCAGGCGAACGACATCGCCGCCGCCGTCCAGGTGGGGCGCCCGGTGCACCTCACCTTCCGCTTCGCCGCGGCGGAGCTCTTCGCGCTGCCCTGGGAGCTGCTCACGCTGGGCACCTCCGGGCGCACCGTGGCGGAGCTGCCCGGTGTCCACATCCGCTACGAATGGCCCGCGTCCGGACAGGTGCCCACGCCGGGCACCTCGCAGCAGGGCCGCGTCCTCTTCGCCTGGTCCGCCGCCGGAGGCCAGGTGCCGGCCCGGGCGCACCTGCAGGAGCTGAGCACCGCCTGCCGGCAGGGCGCGTACCCGTTCGAGCCGGAGCGGGACGTCCTGCCCCACGTCTCGCTGGCGTCGCTGTCGGAGGCGCTCCAGCGCCCCGGCGAGCCCGTGTCCGTGCTCCACCTGCTGTGCCACGGCGGCCGGCGCGGGCAGACGTACGGGCTGCTCTGGGACTCGTCCTGGGAGGGAGGCGAGCCGGAGCTCGTGGACGGCGCGACGCTGCGCCAGTTGCTCATGCCCCACGCGGCGACGCTGCGGCTGGTGGTGCTGTGCGCGTGCCAGAGCGGCGCGGGCGCGACGGACAACCACCTGGGCAGCGTGGCCCAGGCGCTCCACCGCGCGGGGCTGCCCGCGGTGGTGGCCTCGCGCCTGCTGCTCTCCGTGCCGGGCTCCGTGGTGCTCACGCGCGCCCTCTACCGCGCGCTGCTGGTGGCGCCCGCGTCGCTGGAGGAGGCGGTGGGGGACGCCCGGCGGCAACTGGCGCTGGACACCACCGCGTTGGACCACGTCTCGCTCCAGCTCTACGCGCGCGCGGAGCACGGCGGAGACACGCGCCCGGTGGCGCTGAGGCCCTACCGGGGCCTGCTGCCCTTCCAGCAGGAGGACCGCCGCTTCTTCTTCGGCCGCGAGTCGCTCCAGCAGGAGCTGCTCCAGCGCGTCCACGAGGCGGTGGAGGGCCAGCGTCCCCGCTTCCAGGTGCTGGCCGGCGTCTCCGGCAGCGGCAAGTCCTCGCTCGCCCTGGCGGGCCTGCCCCAGGAGCTCCGGGCCGCGGACTGGGAGGTGCGGCTGCTCAAGCCCGGACACGGCGCGGCGGAGGTGCTCCACGAGGTGCGCGAGGCCCCACCGGAGCGCCGGCAACTCTTGCTGGTGGACCCCTTCGAGGACCTCTTCACCGCGATGGAGTCCCCGGCGCGCCGCGACCTGGCCACCGCGCTGTGGGGCCTCGCGAAGGACCCGGAGCGCCGGGTGGTGGTGCTGGCCACGCTCCAGGTGGACTACCTGGGGCGCTGCGGCGACCTGGTGGTGGACGCGGAGGGCACGCGCCTGGACGCGGCCGTGTATTCGGACGCCCACCGCCTCTTCGTCACGGAGCTCCAGGGCGACGCGCTGCGAGCGGCCATCGAGGGCCCCGCGCACAAGGTGGGGCTGCGCTTCGAGGCCGGGCTGGTGGACCGGCTGCTCCAGGAGGTGGGGCAGGAGCCCGGGTCGCTGCCGCTGCTCCAGTACGCGTTGGATCAACTCTGGGAGGAGCGCGAGGGACAGCAGCTCACCCACCGCGCCTACGCGGCCCTGGGCGGCGTCGCGGGGGCGCTGAAGCGGGCGGCGAACCGGCTCCATGAATCCCTGCCCCCGAGCGCCCGGGCCCAGGCGCGCCGGCTGCTGGTGGAGCTGGTGGACTTCCAGGGTGGGCCCTCGCATGGCAGGCGCAGGCGGGTGCGTTCGCAGCAACTGCGCCCCACCCTGCCGGAGCCCCGCGCGGACTTCGACCGGGTGCTGCGGGTGCTGCTCACCGCGCGGCTGCTGACCCGGGAGGAGGACGCGGCGGGCGTGGAGTGGTTGCAGTTGTCGCACGAGTCCCTGCTGCGCACCTGGCCCCAGTTGGAGGAGTGGGCCCGCGCGGACCGCGAGCGCATCCAGCACTTCCGCGAGCTGGAGACCTGGGCCCAGGACTGGATCGCGCACCGGAGCGCCCCCGACGGCGGCGAGCCCTACCTGCTGTCCGGAAGCCGGCTGGGCTACGCGCAGGACATCCTGCGGCGCTACAGCGAGGAGCCGGGCGAGGACGTGCTCCAACTGCTGGACGCCAGCATCGCCTCCGCCGAGGCCCAGGACGCGTCGGCGCGCCAGCGTCTGGTGCGGATGCTGGTGGCCGCGCTGGTGGTGGCGGTGGGCATGGCGGGGCTCGCGTGGAACGCGCGCCAGTTGGAGGCGCGGGCGCAACGGGAGCGGCAGGAGGCGCGGCACCACGCCCAGCGCGCGAGGGATCTGGTGCTGCTGGACGTGGCCCGGAAGCTGCGGCGGGACAACCCCACGCTGGCGCTGCTCATGCTTCGCGAGGTCCAGGAGCCCGCCCGGCTCCAGGGCTGGGCGCAGGACGTGTCCGGGGTCCTCCAGGAGCCGCTGAGCCGCGCGGTGCTGCGCGGCCACACCCAGGCCGTGGTCCACGTGGAGGTCAGCTCGGACGGGCAGCGCGTGGTGACGGCGTCGAAGGACGGCACCGCGCGCCTGTGGCGGACCAGCGGCGAGGGAGCGCCGGTGGTGCTCACGGGCCACTCGGGGCCCGTCTACCACGCCACCTTCAGCCCGGCGGGAGGGCAGCGCGTGCTCACCTCCTCGCACGACGGCACGGCGCGGCTGTGGAACACGGCGGACGGCGCGTTGCTGCACACGTTCCGGCACCGCGGCGTCGTGCAGTGGGGCGCCTTCAGCCCGGACGGCCAGTTCGTGGCCACGGCCTCGCGGGACGGGCTGGCGCGGCTGTGGCGGGTGGACGGCACCGGAGCGCCGCGAGAGGTGCGGCACCGGGGCGCCGTGCAGACCGTGGCCTTCAGCCCGGATGGGCGATGGCTGCTGACATCCTCGCTGGACGGCACCGCGCGCCTGGTCCCCTTGGACGGAACGGAAGGCCCGCGCGAGCTGCCCCACCCCGCCCCCGTCACCTCCGCCGTCTTCGACCCGGAGGGCACGCACGTGCTGACGGTGGCCCGCGACGGCGTCGCGCGCGTGTGGCCCGTCAACGGCGCCACCGCCCCCGTGGCGCTGCGGGGCCACCAGGGCGAGTTGACCACCGCGCGCTTCAGCCCGGACGGGCAGCAGGTGGTGACCGCTTCGGTGGACACCACCGCGCGCGTCTTCCGGGCCGACGGGCGCGGCGAGCCCCGCGTGCTGCGCGGACACCAGGGCGCCGTGCGCCTGGCCACCTTCGGGGGCCCGCTGGGCGAGTGGATCCTCACCGTCTCCTCGGACACCACGGCGCGGCTGTGGTCCACCCGGGAGGACATGCCGCCCCGGCTGCTGCTCGGCCACCGGTCCACCCTGCTGTGGGGCGGCTTCGGTCCGGACGGCAAGCAGGCCGTCACCGCCTCCGTGGACGCCACCGCGCGCGTGTGGCGCCTGGACGCGCCGCAGGACTCGCTCCCGCTCCAGACGTCCGGGGGCTTCCTCTGGTCCGTGGCCTTCAGCCCGGACGGCACGCAGGTGGCCACGGCGTCGCAGGACGGGGCGGTGCGCCTCTGGTCGGAGGACGGCCGGGCCACGCACGTCCTCAAGGGCCATGCGCGGGACGTGCGCTCCGTGGTCTTCAGCCCGGATGGCCGGTGGCTGCTGACGGCCTCGCTGGACGGCACCGCGCGCCTGTGGCCGGCGGATGGAAGCACCGCGGGCCGGCGCGTGCTGGCGTCCCAGCGCGAGCCGTTCTTCGGCGCCGCCTTCAGCCCGGACGGTCAGCGCGTGGCGCTCGCGTCCAGCCCACGCGCCACGCGCATCGTGAGCGTGGATGGGACGCGGCCACCCGTCGCGCTGGAGGGCCACGGCGACCAGGTCCGCTCCGTGGCCTTCAGCCCGGACGGCCAGCGCCTCATCACCGCGTCACAAGATGGCACCGCCCGAATCTGGAGCGCGGAGGGGCGCCTCACCGCCACGCTCTACAGCCACGACGACTGGGTCCTCTCCGCCGCCTTCCACCCGAAGGACGCCACCCAGGTGCTCACGTCCTCGCAGGACGGCACGGCGCGACTCTGGACCGTGGAGCACGGCCGGGTGCGCGGCGTGCGCGCGCTCCTGCGCCACGACGCGCCGGTGCCCTGGGCCGCGTGGAGCCCGGAGGGGGGCCGCGTCGTCACCGCGTGCGCGGACGGCCGCGCCCGCGTCTGGCTCACGGACGCGCCCGGGAAGCCGTACCTCGTCCTCTCCGCGCACGAGGGCGAGGTGACCTCGGCCGTGTTCAGCCCCCGCGCGGAGGAGCCCCGGCTCGTCACCGGCTCCACGGACGGCAGCGCCCGGGTGTGGCGTCCGCGCGAGCCGCTCCCCATCGAGCGGCTCCAGGAGAAGCTCCAGGCGACCAGCTCCGCGTGCCTGACGCCCGGCGAGCGGCGCGGCCTGCTGGGAGACCTGCCCGCGAAGGCGCTGGAGGCCAACGCCGCGTGTGAGCAGCAGCACGGGCGCGCACCGCTCCCGGACGAGCCCTGAAGCCCTTCAGCGGCCCTCACAACTCCCAGACACCCGGCGTCTTCCAGACACCCACAACCCGGGAGTACACCGATGGCCTTCTTTGGCTTTGGTTCCAAGTCCTCCAAGTCCCCCAAGTCCTCGCAGTCCGACGAATCCGCCGAGCCGAAAGGCGAGACCTTCCAGGCGCTGACGCTGGAGCAACTGCGCTCGTTCCTGCCCAGGCTGCCCAGGGCGCGCGCGCAAGAGGTGCTGCCGCACCTGAACGACGCCATGTCCGAGGCGGGCATCAACACGCCGCGCCGGCAGGCCGCGTTCCTGGCGCAGTTGGCGCACGAGAGCGCCGAGTTCCGCTACTTCGAGGAGCTGGCGTCCGGCCGCGCCTACGAGCGGCGCAAGGACCTGGGCAACGTCAAGCCGGGCGACGGCGCGCGCTACAAGGGCCGCGGGCCCATCCAGATCACCGGCCGCGCCAACTACCGCGCCGCGGGCAAGGCGCTGGAGCTGGAGCTGGAGCTGGAGGAGAACCCCACCCGCGCGGCCGACCTGGACGTGGGCTTCCGCACCGCCGCCTGGTTCTGGAACAGCCGCGACCTCAACAAGCACGCCGACAAGGGCGAGTTCGACGCCATCACCCGGCGCATCAACGGCGGCTACAACGGCAAGGCCTCGCGCGACACCTACTACCAGCGCGCGATGCGGGTGCTGGACAAGAAGTAGGAAGCGCCCCCCTGAAACACGAAGAGCCCGCGACCTGTCGGAGGCCGCGGGCTCGGAGTCTTCATGCCACCTACTTGCGCTTCGCGGGCGCGGGCTCGGGCGCCGCCTCCTCTTCCGCGGGAGCGCTGTCGGACTCGGCGGTGCCGCCCGCCAGGTGCTTGCCGCCGGGGCGGAACAACATGCGCACCGTGAGCTTGCTGGAGTCCTTCTCGTTGAGGTCGTGCAGGCGGGTGTGCTCCTTCTTGGTCCCGCCGCCGAAGAGGGAGAACCAGCGCTTGGGCTGCGGCTTGTCCTCGGGGATGTCGCTGTCCTGCTCCGTCATCTCGAAGTCGAAGCTGGCGGAGACCTCCAGCTCCGCCACGGAGAAGGAGTAGTGCTTGCGGGCCGTCTCCTCCGCGATGTCCAGCGAGGACTGGACGGCCAGGATGAGGTCGTGGATGAGGACTTGCGCGTGGTCAGGCGTGGGATTGGGCTTTGCCATGGGATGGGATGGAACAAGGAAGGGTGGATGGCGAGCCGCGGCCGCCGGTGCTTCAGGACGAAGCACCGGCGGCGGCGGGTGTGTCTTGCTTCAGCGGGTTCCGTGGGGACGGAAGGCCAGCGTCAGGCGCCGCCGCCGGTGCTGCCACCCTGGGCCGCGAGCACCGCCGCGGGCTTGATGGTGCACTTCACCGTGAGCCCCATGTGCTCCTTGTAGTCGAGCGTGAGCTTCTCCTTGATGCTCATGCGCCAGACGTTGAGGGCAACGTCCGTCTCGCTCTTGATCTCGAAGTCGCTCGTGAGGTTCACCTCGAAGTAGTACTCGGCGATCGTCATCGGATCCATGCCCGACGACATGAGGCGCTGCGCGGTGCGGGCGGCACCCGCGAAGGCGATGATGTACGCGGACAACTGGGCGGCGGACTGCATGGGTTTGCTCCTGGGATTGGGTTGACGGCGATAAGCCGGGCACTGCGTCCAGAGGACGCCGCACGCCATTTGTGTGTGAATGCCAACGCCAGACATCGCGGACTCACACGGCCGCCATCCGGCGCGTCCTGCCGTCACGCGCCCGACTTCCCGGGCGCGCACGCCAGGAGCCACCCCGCAGATGAGCACACGGAACGTCGAGCTGTTGTTGTCCCACGCCGATTCACACGAGCCGGTGGCCCCTGACGGCCTGCCCGCCGACGCCGTGTCCCGGGCCGCGCGCGACGACGACGCGCCCGGGCGCGAGGAGAGCCACTTGTGGGACGACGGCGAAGACCCCAACTCCCTGCCCGCGCAGCGCTGGGGGCTGGTCGCGCCGGAGGGACCCGAGGGAGACCGGCTGCTCGCGCTCCTGGAGCCCCTGCGCCGGCACCGGCAGGAGCAGCAGGACGGCCACCCGGTGCGCGTCTACCGGGTGAGCGCGGAGCTGGCGGCGGAGGGGCGGAACCTGGAGGACTTCACCCGCTGGGTGCGCGTCGTGCTGGACGACGAAGCGGTGCCCGTGGAGGACCGGCCCCGCTACCTGCTCTTCCTGGGGGACTTCCACCAGGTGCCCTTCGAACTGCAGCAGGCCGCGGCCCACGACGCCTACGTGGGGCGGCTGGCCTTCCGGCGCGACGAGGACTACGCGGCCTACGTGGACAAGGTGCTGCGCTGGGAGGGCGCGCCGTCCGCGCAGCGCCAGCCCCGCTCGCTCTTCTTCACCGTCCACGACGGCACCGCCGCGACGCGGACGGGCTACCAGTCGCTGGTGGCCCCAGCCATCGCGTCGGCCCGGCAGGCGCGGGAGCTGGGCCGCTTCCCCGCGCGGGACGTGCTGGAGCTGGGCGTGCCGGGAGAGCCCGGCGCCGACGCGTTGCTGACCGAGGCCGCGCACCAGGAGCCCACCCTCCTCTTCTCCATGAGCCACGGCCTGGGCAGCCCCCGCGCGGGCTGGCGGAGCACCGACGCGAAGCTCGCGCTCCAGGGGGCGCTCAGCCTGGGGGAAGGCCAGCACCTGGAGGGCGCGGCGCTGGCCCAACGGCCCTTCCTGCCCGGCGGCATCTGGTTCCTCTTCGCGTGCTTCGGCGCGGGCACGCCGTCGCGCAGCGCCTTCCATCACTGGCTGAAGCAGTTGCAGGCGGGAGGCCAGTTCAGCGGGAGGCTGGAGTCGCTCACCGCGGCGCTGCCCCGGCCCGGAGAGCGCCCCTTCGTCGCCGCGCTGCCGCAGGCCGCGCTGGCCAACCCCCAGGGCCCGCTGGCGGTCATCGGCCACGTGGACCTGGCGTGGACGTATGGCTTCCAGGACCGCGACCACCGCCAGGGCAAGGTGTCCCGCTTCCTGGAGCCGCTCCAGCAACTGGCGCGGGGCCGGCGCGTGGGCCTGGGGCTGAGCTGGCTCTTGCGCGGGGGCCACCAGGCCAACCTGGAGCTGACCACGCTGTATGACCAGGAGGAGGCGGCCCGGAGCGCCGGGAAGCCTTCCCCGGTGGATCCGCTGCGGCGCTCGCACCTGTGGATGCTCCGTCAGGACCTGGGCGGCTACGTGCTCCTGGGCGACCCGGCCGCGCGTCTGCCATTGGCTCCGCGCTGACGGTTGGAAAAGACAGAACCCCGGGCGGCGCGCGAAGGCCCCCCGGGGTTCGAGCTTCGCGACGCCCGCGGACCTCAGGCGGAGCGGTGCCCGCCGCGCTCCACCCCGTGCAGCGTGAGGTTGCGCAGGGTGTCGTCGGCCAGCTCGAAGAGGCTGGCCTGCGCCTTCACCCACTGCTCGCGCGCCACCTGCTCCAGCGCGTAGAGCGGCGCCAGGGTCTCCAGCGCCTTGCGCACCCACTCCTCGTGCTGCGCGCGCAGCGGCCTCGCGGCGGCGTCCCCCTCCACGAACTGGCGGGAGTACTCGAGCGCGGAGCGCTGGGCGGCGATGGCCTGGTGCAGGGCGCCCCGCCCCAGGTCCATCAGGTGGGCATACGGTTCGACTCTCTTCGCTTCGGTCATGGCATTGCTCCTTCGGGTCAAGACAGCGGGGTTGCGCTAGAGGCGGTGGACGACGGCGCCCGCTTCGGCCGGCGACAGGTCCTCGTCACCGAACGCCTGGGGCCCGCTCGCCATGGACTGCGTCCACGGAGAGGTCTCCAGGGCGCGCTTCATGTCCCGGTAGCCGTCCGCCCGGCGCTCCGCGATGGAGGCGCGAGAGAACTCCGCGTCGCTGCTGGAGATCTGGTGCGCGCCGCGCTGGTACGTCAGGTGGATGATGTCCAGCCGGGGCGCGGGCTTCGCCAGGGGCTCGTCGCTGAACGCGAGCGGCGAGGACGCGGACATGTGCCGCGTCACCTGGGTCGCGGTCCGGCGCAGGTTCCACACGGTCGCGAACTGGTCCACCTGCTGCGACGTGCGGCCCGCGAACTGGATGGACTTCATGCGCCAGCTCGCCTCGTCCAGGTTCTGGGGCAGCGGCGCGCGCGCCTCGAACAAATCAATCATGAAGACGAGCGAGTGCCGCTGGGGCGGGTCGTCCAGGATGGCGTTGAGCGGTGTGTTGGTGACGCAGCCGCCGTCCCAGTACAGCTCCCCGTCGATGAGGCTGGGCGGGAAGGCGGGCGGCAGCGCGCCGCTGGCGAGCACGTGGTCCGGCCCCAGGGCGCCGCGCGTGTTGTCGAAGAACACCAGGTGACCGTCGCTCACGCGGGTGGCCCCCAGGCTCAGCCGCGTCGCGCGGGAGTTGAGGTAGTCGAAGTCCACCAGCCGCCGCAGCGTCGAGCGCATGGGCCGGGTGGAGTAGAAGCTCAGCGCCTCCGGCGTGCCCGGCGCCGCCAGCAGCGGGGACACCGCGCGGGGCGCGTAGAAGCCGGGCTGGCCGAAGAGCAGGCTGGTCATGTGGCTGCCCAGGTTGAAGAGCTGGCGCAGGCGGCCCTTGAAGAGCGAGCCCCACTCACTGCCCGGCCAGGACACCTCGCGCCAGAACGCCTCCAGCCGCTCGAGCCGCTGCTCCGGGCGGTTGCCCGCGACGAGCGCGGCGGTGAAGGCGCCAATGGAGATGCCGGAGACCCAGTCCGGACGCAGGCCGGCCTCCTCCAGGGCCTGATAGGCCCCCACGTGGTAGGCGCCCAGGGCCCCACCGCCTTGAAAGACGACGATGACCTGCGGGCGCTCCTGGGGTGCTTGCGGCTGTGTCATGGATGTCCTCTCGCGGGTGCTGCGGTGGAGTGCCGCCCCGGAGGAGCGGAGGGCTGATGGATCCCAATCCACCCTTCCCAGTCCCCCGCTCCCCAGGGCGGCGCTCCTGGGACGTCCGCGCGCGCCCGGTTGTGAATCCACACCGGCCCTGAAGTGACGACATTCACACCCGGCGGGCGTCCGCGTCCTTCAGGCGCAGCTTTCAACCCTGGAGACAGACATGAGTGGACGCGTGGCAGTGGTGACGGGAGGAACGCGCGGCATTGGCGCCGCGAGCGCCGACGCCCTGCGGCAGCAGGGGTACCGCGTGGTGGTCACCTACTATGCGAATGAGCAGGCGGCGCAGAACTTCACGGGCCGCACCGGCATCCCGGCGTTCCGCTTCGACGCCGCCAACACCGCCCAGTGTGTCGCGGGCGTGAAGAAGATCGTCGAGACGCTGGGCCCCATCGAGGTGCTGGTGAACAACGCCGGCATCACCCGGGACGCCATGCTGCACAAGATGACGCCCGAGCAGTGGAACGAGGTCATCCAGACGAACCTCACCTCGTGCTTCAACCTGTGCAACGTGGTGGTGGGCCCGATGCGCGAGCGGGGCTTCGGCCGCATCATCAACATCGGCTCCATCAACGGGCAGACGGGCCAACTGGGCCAGACGGCCTACGCGGCGGCCAAGGCGGGTATGCACGGCTTCACGCTGGCGCTGGCGCGTGAGGGCGCCGCCCGCGGCGTCACCGCCAACCTCATCGCGCCGGGCTACATCGACACGGACATGGTGCGCTCCGTGCCTCCGGATGAGCTGGTGCGCATCCGCGCGCGCATCCCCGTGGGCCGCCTGGGGCGCGCCGACGAGATCGCCCGCGCCGTGACGTTCCTCGCCTCCGACAAGGCCGGCTTCATCACCGGCGCCACGCTCACCATCAATGGTGGGCAGCACATGTACTGAAGGAGCCCGCGAATGCACGCATCCCTGGAGCCCATGCGGCGCGCCTTCCTGGAAGTCCTCCTCCGGCTGGCGCTGGACCCCCAGCGGATGCTCGCGGCGGGACTCGACCTGTGGGGACGCTCCCTGCGCGGGGACGCCCCACCGGAGCCCGCCCCACCCGCCCCGGACCGCCGCTTCCGGGATCCGGCGTGGCGGGAGCAGCCCCTCTTCGACGGCCTGCGCCGCGCGTACCTCACCGGCGCGGGCTGGCTGGAGGACCTGGTGGCGCAAGCACCGGACGTGGACCGGCACACCGCGCACCAGGCTCGCTTCTACGCGCGCCAGCTCACCGACGCGCTGTCGCCGTCCAACTTCCCCGCGCTCAACCCGGAGGTGCTCCGCGCCGCGCGCGAGTCCCACGGCCTGAGCCTGCTCAAGGGGCTCCAGGCGCTGTGCGAGGACCTGGCGCGGGGCCAGGGCCAGCTCGCGACGCGCATGACGGACCGGCGGACGTTCCGGCTGGGAGAGACCCTGGCCACCACGCCGGGCGACGTGGTCCACGAGGAGCGCCTGTTCCAGCTCATCCAGTACCGGCCCACCACGCCCACCGTCCACCGCCAGCCGCTGCTGGTGGTGCCGCCGTGGATCAACAAGTTCTACATCCTGGACCTGCGCCCGGAGAACTCGTTCGTCCGCTGGGCGGTGGAGCGCGGATACACGGTGTTCCTCATCTCCTGGGTGAACCCCGACGAAACGCACGCGGAGGTGGATTGGGAGGACTACCTCGTGCACGGGTTGATCGCCGCGCTGGAGGCCGTCTGCCGCGTCACCAACGAGGAGCGGGTCTCCGCGCTGGGCTACTGCATCGGAGGGACGCTGCTGGCGTCGGGGCTCGCGTGGCTCGCCGCCCGGGATGACGCGCTCATCGCCAGCGCGACGCTGCTCACCACGCAGGTGGACTTCAGCGAACCCGGGGACCTGGGGGCCTTCATCGACGCGCCACAACTGGAGCGGCTGGAGGCCCGCATGCGCGGGCGCGGCTATCTGGACGGGCTGGAGATGATGACCACCTTCAACCTGCTCCGGGCGAAGGACCTGGTCTGGCCCTTCGTGGTGAACAACTACCTGCTCGGCCGGGAGCCGGCCCCCAGCGACTTCCTGGCGTGGAGCACCGACCCCACGCGCATGCCCGCGCGCGCGCACGCGACGTACCTGCGGGAGCTGTACCTGCACAACCGCCTGGTCCAGCCGGGCGCGCTGTCGCTCGCGGGCATCCCCCTGGACCTGGGCCGCGTGAAGACCCCCCTCTACGTGCAAGCCTGCCGGGAGGACCACATCGCGCCCTTCCGCTCGGTGTACCGGGGAGCAAGGCACTTCCGGGGGCCGGTGCGGTTCGTGCTCGCGGGCTCGGGCCATGTCGCGGGCGTCATCAACCCGCCGTCCGCGAACCGGTATCGCCATTGGGTCCCGAAGCTCCGGCCGGCTGCGTCTTCCGGGAACGCAGCCGCGTCCGCCCTCAACGCGGATGGGATTGAATCGGACGCGGATGGGATTGCGTCACACGCGAACGCGGATGCGTGGCTTCAGGACGCGGTGGAGCGCCCGGGCTCGTGGTGGACGGACTGGGATGCCTGGCAGTCCGAGCGCTCGGGAGGACGCGTCCCGGCCCGGGTCCCCGGACAGGGAGGCGCGCGCATCATCGAAGCGGCGCCAGGGCGCTACGTGCGCTCGCGCCTCCTCCCGGAATGAGCTGCGCGAGCCGTGCTCAGCGGGGGCACGGCTCTTGCGAAAGGGTGGTCCGGAGGATTCCGTACGCGAGCTGGATGCGCTTTCTCACGTTGCAACTGGTCAACCGGAGCTGTTCCGCGATGTCGGCATAGGACATGTCCTGGAGGTAGCGCATCACCAGGGGCACCCGCAGGTTGGGGGGCAGCGCCTGGATGCATTCGTGGACCGCCGCGGCGCTCTCGCTCTGGAGCAGGCCCGCGTCGGGCAACTCCTGCGTCTGGAGCTCCGCGGGCTCCAGGTCTTCCATCCACTCCTCGGTGTCGCCCCAGCGCTGCCGCTCGCGGTGGATGTCCATGCAGACGTTGTGGAGGATGCGTCCCAACCAGGCCCTCGGGTTGAGGATCTTCCCGGGCGACACGTAGTTCTGGTGGGCCCGGAGCATCGCGGTGTCCACCGCGTCCTCCGCGTCCACCACGTTCCCTCCCATCAGCCGCAGCGCCTGCTGGAACAACGGCTCCTTGTGCTGCTCCCACACACGCCAGAAAGAGGGATTGTTGTTTTCTCTCACGGTTTCCAGGGCTCCAAAAGTGCATCTGGAAACGGCGCAGCGAGATGTCTGTGAATACCCCTTGAAACCTCCCTGAAAAGGTCACCCAGGAAATCCACGGGAAATCACAAGCCGTAGCGACCCGCGTCTTCCCGGCGTTCACCCCCCGAACGCACGGCGGAGCCAATGAGCGCGCGACAGGAAGCGGAGCAGGACACCCTCGAGGAAGAGAACCCCCTGAAGGAACACCTCGCGCTCGAGTGGAGCAGGCAGGCGGGCGCGAGCTTCCCGAAGTTGTGGGTGGGTCATCTGGAGGGCGACGAGCGCGGCGTCTTCGCCAAGGCGCCCATCGCGGCGGGAGAAGAGGTGCTGCGGGTGCCGCGCGCGTGCCTGGTGACGCTGGACGTCGCCAGGGCGTCGGACATCGGCCGGCTCATCGACGCGCACGCGCCCGACACGCGCGAGGAGTGCTACCTGGCGGCGTTCCTGCTCCAGGAGAAGGAGCGCGAGGACTCGGTCTGGAAGCCCTACCTGGACGTGCTGCCCCGCGCGTTCCCGCACCTGCCGCTGTTCTTCGACGCGCAGGAGCTGTCGCTGCTCCAGGGCTCGTCCGCGCTGCGCGAGGTGGCGCGGTGGAAGGAGATGTTGCTCGCGCGCTACGCCACGCTGGCGGAGCGGGTGCCGGGCTTCGCGCGCTTCACGCCGGACGCGTACCTCTGGGCGCAGCACGTGTTGATCAGCCGCACCTTCGGCCTGACGGTGGCGGGCAAGCTCACGCGGTGCTTCGTGCCGGTGGCGGACATGCTCAACCACCGGGCCTCGCCGCGCCTGGTGTGGGGCAACTCGGAGGACGGTGAGGCCTTCGTGCTGGTGGCGCAGGAGCCGGTGGCCGCGGGCGAGGAGCTGCACATCAGCTATGGCACCAAGCCCAGCTACCGGTTCCTCTTGAGCTACGGCTTCGTGCCGGAGGACAACCCGGACGACACGCTGGTGCTCTACCTGGGTGTGTCCGAGGACGCCGAGGAGGCGGAGGGGAAGCGGGAGCTGCTCGCGCTGGCGACTCCGCCGTCGCGGCGCCGCTTCGAGGTGCCGCTGCAGTACGGGCACGCCTCCACGGTGGCGATGTTCTCCTTCCTGCGCGTGGCGTGCGCGAACGCGCGGGAGCTGGCCCAACTCGCCGAGGAGGCCCGCGAGGAGCAGGGCCTGGGCGAGGTGCCGCCGCTGAGCGCGGAGACGGAGGAGCGCGTCTTCCACGCCCTCCACGACGCGTGCGAGGCGCGGCTCGCGGGCTTCGAGACGACGCTGGAGGAGGACGAGCGGTTGCTCCAGGAGGCGGACCTGTCGCGCAACGCGCGCAACTGCCTGCTCTTGCGGCGCGGGGAGAAGCGGCTGCTGCACGCCTACGCGGGCCTCGCGCGCGCCTTCGTCCCCGCGCTGTGCCCCACCCCGCCCGTCCCCGCCGTGGGCGGCTGAGCCGGCTTCATCCCCAGACTTCAGGACGACAGGACATGACCATGGACAAGAAGATCATCGCGGTGGTGGGAGCGACGGGCGAAGAGGGAGGCAGCCTCGCGCGCGCCATCCTCGCGGACACGCAGGGCGGCTTCAGGGTGCGCGCGCTCACGCGCAAGCCGGGCTCGGAGCTGGCGCGCCGCCTGGCGAAGCTGGGCGCGGAGGTCGTCGCGGCGGACGTGAGCGACGCGAAGAGCCTGAAGGCCGCGTTCACCGGAGCGCACGGCGCCTTCTGCGTCACCAGCTACTGGGAGAAGCCCGACCCGGAGCGCGAGCTGGCCCAGGCACGGACGATGGCGCACGCCGCGAAGGAGGCGGGGGTGGCGCACGTCATCTGGTCCACCCAGGAGGACACCCGGCGCTTCATTTCTCCGGAAGACAAGCGGATGCCGCTGCTCAAGGGGCACTACCGCGTGCCGCAGTTCGACGTGAAGGGCGCGGCCGACGCGTACTTCAGCGGCCTGGACCTGCCGGTGACGTTCGTGCGCACGTCGTTCTCCTGGGAGAACCTGCTGTCATTCGGCCTGGGAGGAAAGCGCAACGCCGACGGCACGTTCGACTTCGTGCTGCCCACGGAGGAGCGGAAGCTGCCCGGCATCGCCACGGAGGACGTGGGCGGATGCGTCCACGGCCTCTTCCAGCGCGGGCCGGAGGCCTGGGCGGGGCGGACGGTGGGACTGGCCAGCGAACACCTGACGGGCCAGGAGATCGCCCGGACGCTGAAGCACGTGCTGGGACAGGAGGTCGTCTTCCACTCCATCGAGCCGGAGGTCTACCGGACCTTCAACTTCCCCGGCGCGCCGGAGCTCGCGAACATGTTCCAGTTCATGCGGGACTTCGCTCCGGAGTACTGCGCCGCCAGGGACCCCGGCGTCACTCGCGAGCTGAATCCCCACGTGCAGCCGCTGGCCCGGTGGATTGAACGCAACAAGGCCCGCTTCGTGCGCGCGGCGTGACGCTTCAGCGCTCGCGGAGCGGCCGAGCACTCGAACGCCCTGCCTGCTGTATGCCTTTGCGTCGTCACGTCAGGGACGGTTGCCAGGTTCTGGCTCCATGGACGTGCGCAAGAAGCTGGAGATCCTCGCGGATGCCGCGAAGTACGACGCCTCGTGCTCGAGCAGCGGCGGTAAACGCAAGGCGGGGAAGGACGGGCTCGGCAGCGTCGAGGGCATGGGCATCTGTCACAGCTACACGCCGGATGGCCGGTGTGTGTCGTTGCTCAAGATCCTGCTGACCCACTTCTGCATCTACGACTGCCAGTACTGTATCAACCGCATCTCCAGCGACACCGCCCGGGCGCGCTTCACGCCCGCGGAGGTGGTGCGGCTCACGCTCGACTTCTACAAGCGCAACTACATCGAAGGGCTGTTCCTGAGCTCCGGTGTCATCAAGAGCCCGGACTACACGATGGAGCAGCTCATCGAGGTGGCGCGCACGCGGCGAGAGGTGCACGGCTTCCAGGGCTACATCCACCTCAAGGCGGTGCCGGGCGCGTCCCAGGAGCTCATCGACGCGGCGGGGCGGTACGCGGACCGGCTGAGCGCCAACATCGAGGTGCCGACGGACGGCGATTTGAAGAAGCTCGCGCCGGAGAAGAGCTTCGCCGTCACCGGCGGGACGATGAAGGAGATCTCCGCCCCGGTGGAGCAATCCCGGGCGGAGCGCCAGGAGATCCCCAAGGCGCCGAAGTTCGCCCCCGCGGGCCAGAGCGGCGCCACGCCGTCGCCGGACGCGGCCATCCTGGACACCGCGAGCCGCCTCTACACGCGCTTCAGTACGGGCCGGGCGTACCGCGCTCGCAAGCGCCCGAGGGCGACGCGCTGGAGGAGATGTGGGGGACACCTTCCACCCCTCGGCGCTCCTGCGCATGCCAGACGAGCGGGCGCGGGCCCAGGCGCGAATCCACTTCGAGGAGGACCTGCGCCGGGCGGCGGACACACTGCGCGCGCTCGGCTGAAGGCGCGAACGGCGGCTCAACGGGTTGAACATGAATATCTGTTATGGCAGATTATTCAAATTTCAACGCATTGGCCTCCCACATGATTGCGACAATGAAGTCGGGTCCCACGCGGCCTCCGGGGCCCATGGCCCGGGCCGCCATCGCGTTACTGGCCGCGCTGTTCGTGCCCATCATCGTGGGCCAGCTTGAACACTCGAAGAGCTACTGGCTGCTCGCGGTGTTCGGGGTGCTGGCGCTGTTGTCGCGCCGGAACATGAAACAGCCGCTCTTCGCCCTGGCCTTCGCGCTCCCCTTCCTGCAGTTCGGCAGCACCCGGGAGATGTACATGATCACCCCCGGGCTGGAGGTCTGCCTGCTGGCCTTCTTCCTGCTCTGGTTCGCGTGGGCCCTCCAGGGCCGCGCGGCGCTGCCTGACGCAGGGCTTGTCGATGGCTCGGTCCTGCTATTCCTCGCGGTGGCCACCAGCTCGGCGCTCGCGGCGAGCACGGCGCGCGTCTGGACCGAGGGCGCGACGCTTTCCGACTTCCGTCTGGACGCCATCGTGTTCCGCAACCCGCCGCTCGCCCTGCTGTTCCCGCTCCGCCAGCTCTTCATCTTCCTGGAAGCCTTCCTCCTGTTCGGCTTCGTCCGGGCGAACCTCACGCGAGACGACGTGGAGACCCTCGCCCTCACGCTGCTGGGGTCCGCGGTCGTGGTGATGGGCCTGGGCGCGCTCTTCTTCGTGGTGGCCGACAACTCCCGGTACTTCCAGGGCGTGAACCGGGCCATGTCCGTCTTCTCGGGACCCAATCAGTTCGGGACCTACCTGCTGCTGATCCTCCCCCTGGCGGTGGGGGTCGCCCTCACGGCGCGGAGCCGGATGACCCGGGGGGTGGCCATCGTGAGCGCGGTGGGTGGAGCGGTGATGCTCTACCTGTCCCGTTCGGAGGGGGCCTTGCTGGGCGCCCTCATCGCGCCCCTGCTCTACGCGGTCTTCTTCCGGCCCGCGAAGACGCGCTGGGCGCGGACGTCACGCCTGCTCATCGGGGCCGCGATGGTAGGGGTTGCGTGCCTGGGCGGGTTCCTGCTGGCGACCTGGTCCCCGGAGCAGCTCAACACCACCTCCGACGGTCGCTACTTCCTCTTCAGGGCCGCCCTCAACATGCTCCAGCACAGCCCCCTGTTCGGCGTGGGGCTGGGCAACTTCTTCCAGGACCTGGGGGGCTTCTACCCGCATGGCATCTCCGGACGGGTCGCGCACGAGCAGGCCCACAACATGTTCCTCCAGGTGTTCGCGGAGCTGGGGCCGCTGGGGCTTGTCGCGTTCGCGCTCCCCCTGGGCCTGCTGCTCGTACGCGCGGCCCGCGCGCCAGACCTGAGCCCCCTGGGCCAGGCGCTCGTCGTCGGCATCCTCGCCGCGCTGGTGCATTCCCTGACGGACTACACGCTGTGGATCTCCTCGCTCGCGCTGTTCTTCTGGATGTACGTGGGCGCGCTCGCCGTGATGCTGGACGCTCCTGGGGAGCGTGAGCCGCGGCATGAACCATCCCTGGCTCCCACCTGCGAACCGGTGATGCCGCGATGACAGAGGGTCGAATGAAGCGAGGGTGGGCGCTCGCGCTGATCCTCCTGGCCACCCTCTGCGCGACGTGGCAGCGGGCCCAGGCGGTGCAACGCCTTCCCGTGGACCACGACGAGCTGGTGTACCTGCCCGCGGCCTACGACTACGCGGAGATGATGAAGGCGGGCCACTGGCGCGACGTGAGCGCCTACCGGGGCAACTTCGAACACCCGCCGCTGGTGAAGCTGCTCTTCGCGTCCGCGCTCTGGGCGAGCGGCGCGCCCGAACCGGAGTGGAGCAGCCTCCAGGCGCGCGGTCCCGTCCCCGAGCCCGCCTGGCCCGCCTTCCGGGTGACGCGCTGGCTGTCGGCGGCGGCGGGCATCCTCCAGGTCGCGCTCACGGCGGCGGTATCGCCCCTGGGGGCGCTGCTGTTGGCGTTCGACCCCTACCACGCGGCCTACACGGCGGAAGCGTACCTGGAGGCAGTGCCCGGCTTCTTCGCGCTGCTCGCGGTGCAGGCCTTCGAGCGGGCACGCGCCGCCGGCGAACCGCTGCGTCAGGGATGGCTTGCCGCCACGGGCAGCCTCCTGGGTCTGGCCGCCGCGGGGAAATATCCCTACGGCCTCGTTGTGGGGCTGACGCTCCTGCCCTTCCTCCTGCATGCGCGGGCGCCGGTGCGCGCCTGGGCCGCGCTCGCCGTGCCCACCGTCGCGGTGTTCCTCCTGGCGGACCCGGCGCTCTGGCCCGCGCCCCTGTCAGCCCTGTGGGAATCCGTCACGTTCCACTGGGCCTACTCGAACCACGGTGAAGACGTACAGAAGCTGCAACTGCCCTGGTTCCAGCCGCTCATGTATCTGATCCATCCCGGCCCCGCCCGCTGGCATGCCGGCGTCTTCGCGACCGGCCTCAATGCCTGGGTGCTGCTCCCCCTGGCCCTCGTCGGAGCCCGGGCGACGGCACGCGCGCGTCCGGTATGGGCGGTCTGGGCCGGCGTCGGCGTCGTCTTCCTGCTGCTGTGGCCGACGAAGTGGCCGCAATATCAGTTGCTCCTCCTCCCGGCCCTCTGCGTTTGCGCGGCGGAAGGTGCGCGGGCGCTCGTCAAGGCCGGAGCCAGACGCCTCCAGGCAAGAAGGTCGGCCCGCGCCAGTCCCGGTCACTGAGGTCTGGGAAGAGGGCCTCGCTTGTCGCACCGCCGGTCCCCGTCAGGCGCACCCCACGCGACCAGGAAGGGTGCGTCCTTGCGTATCTCGTTCATCCCGTCCTCGCCCGATTTCCGGGGCACGGGAGCCTTGAACGCCGCAGTGGGGGAATGATGAAACGACCTGGCTTGACCGCAGTCTTCCTGATGGGATTCCTGCCCGCCGCCACGGTGAGCGCCTATGTGTTCAACTCGGGGGGCCGGTGGAGTGACAATCCCTATGTCATTGACGTCATCGCCGGCCCGTTCCAGACCCACTTCGGGCTGGACGCCACGCGCACCATGCACATGGCGCGCTCGGGCCTCCAGGCCTGGGTGAACGTGGGCGTGGGCTTCGCCACCAACCTCGCGTTCTACAACACGACGCCCAGCGCGTCGGACATCGAGATCGAGGCGAAGACGTGCTGCGATGGCGACTGCACCTCGGGGTGCCTCGGGCGCGCGACCAACGTCCCGCTCTCGGACAACTGCGCCCTCGACATCTACAAGAACACCAACAGCCCCCAGAGCTACTCGGACGACCGCACCAGCACCTGGGACATCCAGTCCATCCTCTCTCATGAGTTCGGGCACTGCCTCGGGCTGGGCCATCCCTCCAACCCGGAGGAGGCCATCATGAAGCAGGGGCAGTACGTCTTCGAGGCCTATCCCAAGCGCTTCCCGCGCGTGGATGACAAGACGGGCGGGCAGAACGCGCAGTACATCGCGGACTACCCCATCCGCGTGCGGGATCGCACCGGCGGCGCCTGGACCCAGGTGGCGAAGACGTCCGGCAGCGTCGGCGTGGCGACCCGCGCGGATGGCTGGTCCCTGGTGGCCTATGAGACGGACCCCACCCGCGACACCACCAGCAACGTGGCCCACCTGGCCATCTCCTCCACCGGCGGCGTCAGCCCGGAGTGCATCAACTGGGACGAGTGGACGTACGACGGCGTGGCCGTCTCCGAGGACACCTCGGGTGGCTTCGCGAAGGCCTTCCTCGCGGCCAACGACGGAGGACAGATCCTCGTCTACCGGGACATCTACCCCGCCCTGCTGGGCTGCATCAAAGGGACGCGCACCCTGACGACGATGTCGTCCCGGCGCCGTCCCAGCCTCGCGTACGACGCGGGCACCAGCCGGCTGGTGATGGCCTTCATCGACCGGAACACGGGCCAACTGCGCATCTCCACCTCCACCAGCTCCGGCACGTGGACGACGCCCACGCAGGTGAACACGGAGTGGACCGACGCGCCCGTCGGCATCGACTGCGGGTACTGGGCGCCGGCCGGCGCGAACCGCTGCTTCATGGCCTTCCCCTCCGCGGATGGGACCCACCGCCTGCGCATCGCGGAGGGCTACATCAACGCCTTCGGCGGCTACGTGCACCTGGGGACCTACGTGGCCGGGGGCTGGACCCTCAACATCGCGCCGGACCTCCAGATCATCAACGGCAACCGCCTGGAGATCATCCACGGGGCCACGGACAACAACCGCACCGCGTATATGTATGTCCGTGATTGCAGCAGCGGGTGCACGGACTCCACGTATCCCCTGGATCAGCGGACCTACGTCGGCGGCGGCATCTCGAGCACGAAGCTGGTGACGGCGGCTCCATGAGCGGCGCTCGCAGGCCTGTCACGACACCTCACTGTGAATGACTTTTGGAGCAAGCCAGACATGATGCCTTTCAAGAAGCAGGGAATGACGCTCGTCCTTGGAGCGGTCCTGGGTGTGGGCGCCACCGGCGTGGCGACAGGGTTCCTCCCCGAGCAGGCCCGGCCGGGGCCCATGGTGACACAGGGGGAGATCCACGATGACCATGGCGAGTATGTCTTCGGCCCCGAAGGATACGTGGCCCAGTCGGACGTCATCGTCACGGGCCGCATCACCCGGGTCCTCGATGCACGGACGTTCGCCGCCGGGAGCAAGAGCCCGCGGTACTCGCACCGGCTCGAGCTCGAGGTGGACGAGGAGCTCTACCGGAACACGGAGCGCGCTCCCGGCGAGCGGAGCCCGCGCCTGGTCGTCTCCGTGCCCGCGGCGGGGACGGACCTCACCACGGGGCGCGCCCACATCGCGGGCCCGGGCGGAGGCACGCACCTGTTCTTCCTGCGGCGCTCACCGCTCGTCCCGGGGGCCTTCGTCCTCCTGCGGGGGGAGAACGGGCGCGTCGACCTGACGGGCGCCTCGGTGCGGCACGAGGTGCTGCGCGGCGGCACGCCCTCCGCCGTCCTCGACGAGGTGCGGCGCTACGCCGCGACGGTGCGGGTCTCCCTTCCCGCGACGGAGCGCGAGTCGCTGGGCGCGCTTCCCGAGGGCGTGAAGCCGGGCCGCTTCTACGGGCGGAGCGACACGCCGGCCGCGCTGCGGCAGGCGCTGAAGACCCAGCAAGACGGGGTGCTGGTGTTCGACGCGCTGCCGGAGGGCGCGGTGGCCTCGCGGCTCCACGTCCTCAGTGTCGGGGGCAAGTGCTTCGTGCGCACGCAGTGGGAGCCCGGTGCGGCCTCCGGCCCGGTGGCGCTCCACGTGAAGGACGGGGTCCTCCCCTCGACGTGTGAGGCCTTGCTCGACAAGACGTTCTGACCCACCCCCGGCCCGCCTCGAGCAGTCGAGGCGGGCCGGGACAGCCGCGCGTTTCCCGCGCAACTTCCGCGCGCGGGCCGGGTTCATGGGGGACTTTCCTGGAGGAATTCCCCATGAAGCGAAGCAATGTGACGCAGTTCATCTGGGCGTGCGCGCTGTGGACCCTGGGCACCGCTGGCTGTGGAAGCCCGGGGGACGCGGGCGAGTCCATCGATGGCGTGACCTGGGGAACGTCGCAGGCGGCCCTCACCGTGTACGAACAGGCCGCGCTGGACACGGCCAACAACGCGGCGGGCTGCAAGCCGCTCGGGAACTTCTACTGGGAGATTGGCGACGGGTCCGGGCCGCTCTACGGCCTCACGAAAGGCAGCGGCGTCACGGCCACGACGGTGATGCCCATCGCGTCCGCGAGCAAGTGGCTGTACGTGGGCGCCTACGTGCAGTCCAAGGGGTACGCGAACCTCACCGCCGATGAGAAGAAGCGGCTCAACTTCACCAGCGGCTACATCGACGAGAACACCACCCTGTGCGACGTCGCCGGGACGACCGTCTCCGCGTGCTACGGGCCTTCCTTCAAGGACGTCACCTACCGCCCGCTCCAGAACGGCCGCTTCTTCTACAACGGCGGCCACATGCAGAAGCTGGCCCTGGATGACATCGGCGCGCGCAAGGGCACGGGCCTCTTGAGCGTGATGGACTGGCTCAACCCCTTGCTGGGCACCACCTTCCCGGAGTCCGACAGCGACGTCGCCGTGGCGGGGGGTTTCTCCGGCAGCGCGGCGCAGTACCGCGTCTTCCTCCAGAAGCTGCTCAACGGCCAGACCGCGCTGTCCTCCAAGCTGACCGTGGACTCCGTCCCCGCCTGGTCGGGAGGCCCCAACGTGGCCTTCACGCCGTGGACCGCGGCGGGCGAGGTCTACTACGGGCTCGGGCACTGGATTGAGGGCGAGCCCGTCAGCAGCACCTGGACCGTGACGGGCCACTCCTCGCCGGGGGCCTTCGGGTTCTACCCCTGGGTGAACGCCGCCAGGACCCGGTACATGGTCCTGGCCCGCAGCCGGCAGCTCGGCAGCGAGGAGGGCGAGAAGTCACGCGCCTGTGCCCAGACCGTCCGCAAGGCTTACGAGACGGGCATCGCGCAACCCTGAGCACGGTCACGGGACAGGCGGGGTGGCCCCTCGGGCGAACATCCGTCCCAGCCATGCGTCGCGCGTCGAAATGCAGGCGCGCGCCACGTCGGACCGAGGGGCGATGTCGTAGAAGCCGTGGAAGGCCCCGCCCCAGACGTGCAGCTCACACTCGCCCCCTGCCGCCAGGATTTCGCGCGCGTAGGCGACGGCTTCGTCCCGGAACGTCTCCCCTTCCGCGACGTCGATGAAGGTCGGCGGCAGCCCCCGCAGGTCCGTGGCGCGCGCGGGGGCGGAATAGGGAGACACGTCCGGGCCTCCCCAGCGCTCGCCCAGCACCGCCTTCCAGGCGGTCACATTGCTGGTGCGGTCCCAGACCCCGACGCCGTCATACCGGCGGGCGGACTCCGTCTCATTGCGGTCGTCCAGCATGGGGCACTGCAGCAGTTGCCCCAACAGCTTCGGGCCTTGTCGATCCCGCGCCAGGAGCGTGGTTCCGGCCGCGAGCCCGCCGCCACCGCTCCCGCCGAAGATCACGAGCCGCTTCGGATCAAACCGCAGCCGGTCGGCGTTCGCCGCCATCCAGACCAGCCCGGCGTAACAGTCCTCCACCAGGGTCGGCGCAGGGTGCTCGGGCGCCAGCCGGTATTCGACCGTCACGCAGACCGCATCATGGCGGAGCGCCCAGTCCACGAGCGGCTTCGCTCCCGCGAAGCGGGTCCCCATCACCATCCCGCCGCCATGGATGTGATAGACGGCCGGCCCCGGAACCGAGTGGCCCTGCCGGGCAATGACCGAGACCGTGATCTCCGCGCCCTGATAGCCGGGGATGCCGTAGTCGACGCAGTGGACCTTCGCGTCTCCCATCAGGTCCTCCCGGGTCACGCGGCTCAGGCCCCGGAAGTGCTCCAACTGCTCCAGCGTCATCCGCCGGGGCACATACCCCTCCAGCGCGGGCAGGAGGGCGGCCAACTGGGGGTCGAACTCGATGGGGTGAGCGCTCATCCGGGGAGAGGATCAAGCCTCCGCGCTCGCGTCAAACGTTCCCTGGGCTGGAACAGTGGCGCTGCGGGGTGCTGGGGCCCGCCCCTGGCCCGCCCCCGGTCAACTGGCTAGCATCCGGGGCTCCCGTCACGTGAAGGGAAGCCATGTCGAAGCAGTGGGTACTTTCCGGCGGCGGGGCCACCTACGTCGTCGTCCTCTGGAACGACGCGGAGGCGAAGAACGCGAGCCGCCGGGTCGCGCCCGCCGTGATGCAGATGTGCATCGACGGGTGGATGCGCACGCACCGGCAGGCCGTCCGGGAGATGTACACCGCCTGCGCGGCGACCCCGGGCTCCGCGACATGGCCGGCCGACCCCGTGATGAAGCAGCGCCTGTCGGATGCGTTCAAGACGGGGAAGCTGGTGGGGCTGACGCGCGCCAACGCCCCCACGGTCATCAAGCCCGCGCCTGCCCTCCCCGTCCGCCCGCTGGACGCGGAGGCCCGGCCCGCGCACGGCGTGGGCATCGTCATGTGGAACAAGGCGCCGGCGCTGCAACTGCGCTCCAGCCCCGAGCAGGGCGACAACGTCCTCGGGAGCCTGGCGTTCAACACCCCCGTGCAGGTGATCGCGCAGATGCCCGGCGGCTGGCTGTCGGTGAGCACGCGGGACGGGCGCGTGGGCTTCGTCTCCGCCGACTACGTCTGGTCCGCGCCGCGCCACCCGATGCCCGAGCCGAACGCCCGCCTCCACCGCGTCACCCGGGGCGTGAGCGGTACGGCCATCGCCATCGCGGAGGCCTACTACGGCGACGTCGCGCACGCGTGGGGCGCGGACCTGCGCTTCTTCGTGGCCGTGCTCGCCCAGGTCAACCGGCGGGCCATTCCCAACACCACGGCGGGCTGGAAGTCGCTCGAGTTCAAGGCCGACACGTACATCTGGATCCCCAGCAAGGAGTTCGCCAAGGGGCTGCGCGGCTCGGTCAACTCGGGCTCGTACAGCTTCAACGTGGTGGACGCGTTCGCGTCCGGCTTCCAGCGCGTGTCCGAGCTGCTGAGCGACATCTGGGAGGCCATCAAGCTGTCGCTGAAGTACATCCCCGAAGCGGTCACGCGGCACGTCGAGCAGGCCCTGCGCACGGTCCTCATCGCGCTGCTCGAGATGGCGGTGGGCGCCATCCTCTTCCTCGCCATCTGCACGGCGGTGGGCGCCGCATTGGGCGCGCTCGCGGGCGGTGCGGGTGCCGCGCCGGGCGCGGCCGCGGGGTTCGAGGTGGGGCTCGCGCTGCTGGAGTGGATGGGCCTGGCCTTCCTCGCCAAGTGGATCTTCGACTCGCTCAAGAAGGTCGGCGCCGCGTTCGCGAAGTTCTTCGGCAAGGTGTGGGACGCGCGCGGCAACGCGCAGCGGCTGGACGAGGCGGCGCGCGAGCTGGCCGAGACCATCGGGGTCCTCGCGGGCGTCCTGGTCGAGGTCCTGGCGATGTGGGCCGCGGCCAAGGGCGTCGGCGCCGCGCTCAAGGCGCTCAAGGGCACGGCGGTGGAGAAGGCCTTTGGTTCGACCCGCCTGGCGTCGTGGCTCAAGGAACGCGCCGCCAATCACTCCGCGGGCAAGTCGCCGGTGCCCGGCCCCCGCCAGGTCCTCAGGCGCCTGCGTGAGCGCGAGAAGCCCCCTTCCCCGACCATCGCGGAGCTCGCCGAGCA
This sequence comes from Corallococcus sp. AS-1-6, assembly GCF_020037015.1. Classification (GTDB taxonomy): domain Bacteria; phylum Myxococcota; class Myxococcia; order Myxococcales; family Myxococcaceae; genus Corallococcus. Next base: position 290,068 of record NZ_JAIQDE010000005.1, read on the forward strand.
GGCCGCGCCCCTCTACGAGAAGGAGCTGGTGCCTGCTCGCAACCTGATTGCGCGGGTGTTCAAGGAGATGGGCTCCGTGCAGGCGCGCGCGAAGGACCCGGTCTCCGCGGCCAATCGCTTGCAGCGCGCGGTCGACAGGTTCGGGGCGAAGGTCTCCACCGTCCAGGAGGCCATCGCCAACCTCTGGGATGCCATTGGGACGCGGCTCGTCCTGTCGGACACGTCACCGGCGGCGATGACGCGGGTGGTGAACCGGCTCGCGGAGGCCATCCGGCTGGGGGAGGTGGAGGTCATCGAGATCAACAACCTCCACGGCCCCGGGGGAAAGCCCTACTTCACGCCCGAGCACCTGGAGGCGTTGCAGATCGCCGCGTTGGAAGGTGGGAAGCCGCCCCTGCGCATCACCGAGTCGAAGTTGATGGAGAGCGGCTACACGGTGGTGTGCGCCTACCTGAAGCACGGCAACGGGGTCCGGGGCGAGCTGCAGATCATCGGCAAGGAGGTGCTGACGATCGCCAACGCCGAGCACATCCCGTACGACGTGATGCTGGGCAAGCCGCTCGTGCGCAACGTGCCGAAGGCCGCCGAGGTCGAGCTCCAGAACCTGGTCAAGCCCGTGGAGACCGCCATGTCCGCGCTGACCGAGGCGCAGCAAGCGCAATACCTCCAGTACCTCAACCAGGCCTACATCCACGCCCGCATGATGGAGCTGGGGCAGGCGTCCACCACGCCCCCGCTGCCTCCGGGGCTGAGCCCGGTCTTGAGCATCGAACGGATCCAGGCGCTGGAGCGCTCCATCGCGGCCATCAAGGCCCGGTACAAGTCTCCCTGAGGAGCCCATGCAGATCGTCCTGAATGAACAGAAGCTGCAGCAGGCGATTGGCGCCGCGCTCCACGAGCTGGCGGGGCGCGCGCTCCAGGGCGTGCCCGACACGGGGGCCTTCACCGCGCTGAGCACCCGCTTCGCGGGCGGCGAGCTCGTGGCCGGCGTGGGCGACGTCGAGCTCCGGGTGGCCGCGCCGAGCGGGGACAAGGGCAAGCAGGAGCGCTTCCTCGAGGTGCGGGTCTCCACCCCCAGCGGAGGCAGCCACTCCTCCACCTGGGTGTTCTACGGGAAGACGGCCGCCCTCAAGGACGTGCTCAAGAGCGAGGCGACCCTCAAGGGGAAGGTCCGCGCGGCCATCGTGGCGGAGGCGGAGTCGCTCCAGCGCCACGAGCTGGCGTGAGGGGCTTCACGCGTCGCTGAAGCTCGCGGTCAGGGCGTGGTGGTCGGAGGCCGCGCCCACGTCCACGACCTGGGCCGCGAGCAGCCGCCGGGCCAGCGCGGGTGACGCGAAGACGTAGTCGGTGCGGAAGTCGATGACCTCCCCTTCACGGTGGCGCCGCGCGGTGGCCCACTGGGGGGAGCCCGGCTTGAGGCGCAGCGTGTCCAGCCAGCCGAAGTTCTCCAGGTCGTCGATGACGTCGAAGCGTGGAGGGTGGCCGTACTTGTCGATCCTGGCGCGGCGGACGCGGTCAGCCAGGTCCACGGGATAGGGGTCCGCGCGGGACAGGGAGTTGAGGTCTCCCGCCAGGAGGAAGTCCCGCGAACCGAAAGCCGCTGGTTCGATGAGGGAGCGCAGGTAGCGCGCCTCCACGAAGCGAAGTGACTCATGGTGGGAGTCGAAGTGGGCCGCGAAGACGGTCAGCGGCTCCGCGCCCGTCTCCAGCTCGCATTCGAGGAGGCAGTGGCCAATGAAGTGGGCATTGGCGTGAGCGCGGACCGAGCGCAGGGGGAGGCGGCTGGCGACGGCGACATGGTAGCGGCTGCCGCTGGGACGTGGACGCGCGGTGCCCAGCCGCACGTGGGTGTCGGTGGCGGGGAGCCCGAGCGCGGCGGCGACCTGACGAAGCCGCTCGCCGTCCTCCCACCCCAGACACTCCTGAAGCACGAGCACGTCCGGGCGCTCACGGGCAATGAGGGCCAGGAGCAGCGGCATCCGCTCCTCGCCTCCCATCAGGATGTTGAGCGTCATCACCTTCAGCGACATGCGGGAGAGACTACCCCTACTGGCGCAGGAAGCGGGTGGTAGCATGACGCTGAGCCGGGAGTTCGAGCCACAGCGCGCCTTGCGCTTCTGGAGTGACACAGGCCTCACCGCGGATGCCCAGGCCCATCCCAACATCACCACCTTCGTCCATCGTGCACTGTCCGCACCAAACTCGCCGGAGCGCACAGCAGGACAGGTGCGGATCCATCAGGCGCTCGAGAAGGCCGGCTGGGACATCAATGCGCTCACTCCCGTGACGGGGTTGGGCGTACCTGCGTTCAACGACGGAAGCCCGGCATTGCACACCGGTGACTTCAGCAATGGGCTGGGAGTGATGATCAATGGCATCCAGCACGTCATCGTCGTCGCAAAGGAGTATCGGCTCGACCGCGCCAGGAGTGAATACCTCATCAAGCTGGAATACGTCTTCTACGACGTGTTCGGGCTGGATGATGACGACCTTCGAGAGTATGGCGCGGATGGCGGCCTTGACAGCAACGCGTCACAAGGCATCACGGCTTGGTGGCAGCTTCAGTTCCAACATGGATATGCGCCGCTCATCACCCGAATCGCCTTCGAGCGGGAGTTCAGGGTCCCCATCCCTCCCGGAGGAGGCACACGCCGATGACCACCACTCGTTGGAAGGACCCGGGCGCGGTCGGACTCGGCGCGCTGCTGCTGGGCCTGCTCATCGCGCCGTGGGTCTATGTCGTCGCCTTCAACGCGCTCTTCGCGTTTCCGTCCCCCTTCACCATGATGGTGGCCCCCTTGCTGCTCCTAGCAACCCTGGACCTCGGCCTGGAGGCGTTCGCGCGGCTCCACGGGTTCATGTGGCTCAGGCGGCTGGGAGCGACGCTCTCGGTGGGAGGCCTGCTGACGATTCTCTGGGTCTTGTCAGGCTTCACGTTGATGCCCGGACCGGAGCGACTGGGACTGCTGGCGACCGTCTGGCTCGGGACCTCACTCACCTGTCTGGTCATCGTATTGGCGGTGGGAGCTTCCGGCCCCACGAGGCTCCTCCGCTCGCGTTTGGACACGCCAGCGCGGCAGCGAGCCGCGCTGGCCTTGGCGTTGCTGCTGTTCGGCGGACTCTCCGCGCTCTGCCTTCACTACCTGTTGACGCCCGTGAGCTTCATCGGCGGTCCGCCTTCGCCGGTTCCCATCGGATGAGGTTCGTGACGGCCGTGAAAGCCGCTCGCCCTACTGCACCTGCTGCGGTTCCTGCGCGCAGAGGAACTTCCAGGTGAGCGAGTAGGCGGACGTCGCGCCCCAGTTGATCAGATAGGTCGAGGGCGGGCAGCCCCACTCGCGTTCGCCCACCAGCACCGTCTTGGAGCTGTCGGTGTAGTAGCTCACGTGCGTCCCATACTGGAGGCCGCCGATGGGCCCGAGCTGGGTCGTGTCATCCACGGCCGGAGCGGGAGGAGTCTGGCCTTCACCCTCCTCCATTCCAGCGCCACAGGCCGCCAGTTGGAGGGAAAGGACCGCGAGGGAAGAAATCAGCAGACGCTTCATCAGGCACCTCTCCTTATTTTCGCGTGCAGCGCGATCCTACATGAAAGGCTCTGCCCATGGACTCCCAGGACAACGGTCTTCGATGTGTGTTGTTGATGCATATGGGCTCACGACGCGGGAGTGCCCCCGCGCTTGACTATCCATAAGCAGCAACTTATTCGTCGCGCATGCAGCGCGTGGCCGTGGCCGAGAACAAACTCTTCCAGGCACTGGCGGACCCGAACCGCCGGGCGATTCTCGCGTCACTCGCGCGTGGCGAAGCGGCGGTGAAGGACCTCACGGCGCGATTCGACATCTCGCAGCCCGCGGTCTCCCAGCACCTCGCTGCGTTGAAGGACGCCGGTCTGGTGAAGGGCCGGCGTGAAGGACGTTGCACCTACTACCGGGTGGATCCACGCGGGATGAAGCCGCTCATCGACTGGCTCGCGCACTACCGCGCGTTCTGGTCGGAGCACGTCGACCGCCTCGAACAACTGCTGGAGAAAATGGACCCATGACCTCCTCCGACAAGACCGCCTCCCAGCGCCGCTCGAGCCTCGCGGACAGCCATGACCTGATCCGCGTCCAGGGCGCTCGGGAGAACAACCTGAAGGACGTCAGCGTGGAGCTGCCGAAGCGGCGGCTCACCGTCTTCACCGGCGTCTCCGGCTCCGGCAAGTCGTCGCTCGTCTTCGGCACCATCGCGGCGGAGTCGCAGCGGCTGATCAACGAAACCTATAGCGCGTTCGTCCAGGGCTTCATGCCCACGCTGGGCCGGCCCGAGGTCGACGTCCTCGAAGGACTGACCACCGCCATCATCGTCGACCAGGAGCGCATGGGCGCCAACTCGCGCTCGACGGTCGGCACCGCGACGGACGCCAATGCCATGCTGCGCGTGCTGTTCAGCCGCCTGGGCAAGCCGCACATCGGTTCGTCCAACGCCTTCTCCTTCAACGTCCCGTCGGTCCGCGCCACCGGCGAGATGACCGTCGAGAAGGGCGGAGGCAAGACCGAGAAGAAGGTCTTCAACGTCACCGGCGGCATGTGCCCCAGGTGCGAGGGCATGGGCACGGTCAGCGACATCGACCTGACCCAGTTGTATGACGACAGCAAGTCGCTCAACGAGGGCGCCATCACCATCCCCGGCTACAACGCGGACGGCTGGCTCGTGCGCATCTTCGGGGCCTCGGGCTTCCTGGACCCGGACAAGCCGATCCGCAAGTACACCAGGCAGGAGCTGCACGACTTCCTCCACAAGGAACAGACCAAGGTGAAGGTCGAGAAGATGAACCTCACCTACGAGGGGCTCATCCCGCGGATCCAGAAGTCGTTCCTGTCCAAGGACGTGGACGCGATGCAGCCGCACATCCGTGCGTTCGTGGAGCGCGCGGTCGCGTTCACCTCCTGCCCCGAATGCAAGGGCACCCGGCTCAGCGAGGCCGCCCGGTCCTCCAAGATCAAGGGCATCAACATCGCGGACGCCTGCGCGATGCAGATCAGCGACCTGGCCGAGTGGGTGCGCGGCCTGGACGCGCCGTCCGTCGCCCCGCTGCTGGCGTCGCTGCGGCACACGCTCGAATCGTTCGTGGAGATCGGCCTGGGCTACCTCAGCCTCGACCGGCCCGCCGGCACGCTGTCGGGCGGTGAGGCGCAGCGCACCAAGATGATCCGCCACCTCGGGTCCTCGCTCACCGACGTCACGTATGTCTTCGACGAGCCGACGGTCGGACTGCACCCGCACGACATCCAGCGGATGAACGAGCTGCTGCTGCGGCTGCGCGACAAGGGCAACACCGTGCTCGTGGTGGAGCACAAGCCGGAGCTGATCGCCATCGCCGACCACGTCGTCGACCTGGGCCCCGGGGCCGGCACCGCCGGCGGCGAGGTGGTCTTCGAGGGCACCGTCGAGGCCCTGCGCGCCAGCGACACGCTCACCGGGCGCCACCTGAGCGACCGGGCCACCCTGAAGCCGTCCGTGCGAAAGCCGTCCGGCGTGCTGAAGGTGCGCGGCGCCAGCACGCACAACCTGAAGAAGGTCGACGTCGACATCCCGCTCGGCGTGCTGGTGGTGGTGACCGGCGTGGCGGGTTCCGGCAAGAGCTCGCTCATCCATGGCTCGGTGAGCACCCGGGAAGGGGTGGTTTCCGTCGACCAGTCGCCGATTCGCGGCTCGCGGCGGAGCAACCCCGCGACGTACACCGACCTGCTGGAGCCGATCCGCAAGGCCTTCGCGAAGGCCAACGGCGTGAAGCCGGCCCTGTTCAGCGCCAACTCCGAGGGCGCCTGCCCGACCTGCAACGGCGCGGGCGTCATCTACACCGACCTGGCGATGATGGCCGGCGTCACCACGGTCTGCGAGGACTGCGAAGGCCGGCGGTTCCAGGCGTCGGTGCTGGAGTACAAGCTCGGCGGGCTCAACATCGCCCAGGTGCTCGACCTGCCCGTGAAGGACGCGGTGGGCTTCTTCGGCTCGGGCAAGGCGCAGACGCCGGCCGCGTCGGCCATCCTCCAGCGCATGGCGGACGTGGGCCTCGGCTACCTCCGGCTCGGCCAGCCGCTCACCACGCTGTCGGGTGGCGAGCGGCAGCGGATCAAGCTCGCGACGCACATGGGGGAGGAGGGCGGCATCTACGTGCTCGACGAGCCGACCACGGGCCTGCACCTGGCCGACCTGGAGCAGTTGCTGGGCCTGATGGACCGGCTGGTCGACTCCGGGAAGTCGGTCATCGTGATCGAGCACCATCAGTCGGTGATGGCGCACGCGGACTGGATCATCGACCTGGGACCGGGCGCGGGCCACGACGGCGGACGCATCGTGTTCGAAGGCACGCCGGCCGACCTGGTCGCGGCGAAGTCGACGCTGACTGGCAAGCACCTGGCGGAGTTCGTCGGCGGCGCGTCGAAGGCTGCGTCTGGGAAGGCCTCCGAGCCGGCTCGGGCGCGCTCCCAGAAGCGCTCTTCCTGAAATGATAGCGTCCCCCCGGCAGTCGTCCCGGCACGGGGGGAAATCATGGCGATCACGATGTCACCGCAGGAGTACGCCACGGCGTTCCGCCTGCTCGCTGCGTCCGCAAGGCATCCGACGAACATCCACCAGATCGTCACGGAGCGGCTGTTCCCAGGTCTCCCCGAGCACCCCACCCTGCTGGATGTCGGAGCGGGGGCGGGCAAGGTCTCGGAACGGCTCGCGCCGCTTTTCGACTCGCTCACCCTGCTCGAACCCCATCCCGAGCAGAGCGCCGGCTTCCATCATGAGAAGGCGACGGTCATTCCTGTCCCCCTGGAGCGGTACGCCTCCAATGACAGATATGACCTGGTCGTCTGCTCACACGTCCTGTATCACGTCCCTGTCTCTGAATGGGGCGGCTTCATTGACAGACTGCTCGGCTTCGTGCGGCCGGGAGGGAGCTGTCTGATGGTGATGGCCGCCGCCCGGGGACCGACCCATGCGATGTGCCGTGAGTTCTGCGACACCCTGCACTTCAGCGAGGACGTCGCCGCCGAAGTGCGGCGCAAGCAGTTGCCCCACGAGTCGATCGCGACGATGAGCGGGTTCGCCGCGAAGACCTTCGAGGAGATGTACACGCTCTGCCGCTTCCTCGTCCTGGAGGGGTGCTACACGGCCGCGCAACTGGCGGCCCTGACGCCGGACGAAGCGGAAAGGCTCGACGCGCGCATCCGTGCGCATGCCGAGCGTTGCCAGCAGCCTGACGGGACGTACCGGCTGGAACAGGATGAGGATGTCATCCTCATTCCCCGGTAGGCACGCGCCCCGCGTGGACAGTGTCCGCAAGGGAGCCCGGGCGCAGGAAAGGCCCCCGCGTATCCTGGCGGAATGAACGCCCTGGCCCTGCTCGCCCTGGTCATCCCAGCCGCTCCGCACGACGACGGCTCGCCGCAACCCTGGTTCACGGTGGGCCCACTGCTGAGTGTGAGCCGCCGCCAGCAGGACACCGCCTGGGGCGTGGGCCTGGAGTCCACGCTCAACGTGGTGATGCACAACAACCGCATGCGCGATTTCAGGTCGGGCTCCGTGGGCGTCTTCGGGCAGGGCCAGTGGATGGACGGGGACCACGCGCGCCTGTGTGGCGGAGTCCAGGGCACCTTCCTGATCTTCGGGCTGGAGACGGGCGTGGCCCACGAGACGGGGACGGCGGCCCACCGGCCCACGACGTCCCTCCACCTGGCGCCCTTCCTCGGCTTCGTCTACGGCTCCGTGGGCGTGCGCGTCAGCGTCCCCTTCCAGGAGGGACGGGACCTGTCGGGCCGCCTCCCATACGGCCGGGAGGTGGGGCTCACGCTGACCCTCAAGAAGCCCTTCTCCCCCATGCTCTGAGCGTCACCTCAACCGAGGCCACGGGAGTGCTTCGGCAGCGGCCGGGTCACCCAGGCGCTCAACCCGGCCACGTGCCAGGGCGCCAGCAAGGTGAAGGCGGACGGGCCGATGCTGGCCCAGGAGATGCCCACGGCCCCCGTCCAGAGCAGCGCCTGCGCCAGGATGAGCAGCCAGCCGGTGAGCTGGAGCCGCCGGCGCTTCAAGGCATGGCCGCCCAGCGCCAGCAGGCACGGCAACACGCCGCTCAGGGTGAACAGCGCCCACGGCACCACGCGTTCCGCCGTGAGCTGCTCGGGCGGCCTGTGGATGGAGTACTGCGTGTGCACCACGCCGTCGTGGAGCAGCACCCCGTAGAAGAGCCCCGTCTGGTAGAGCATGGCGGCCGTCGCGACGGCGACCCCGAGCCCTCCGGGTCGCGTCCGGGGCCGCGCGTCCCGCCCCACCAGCTCCGGTGGCAACTCCAACGCGTAGGGATGCCCCAGCGCCATCAAGGCGTCCTTCGCCGCCTGCCGCACCGTCACCCCCTCGCGGCCCGCGCGGTCCCCCAACGGCTGGCCCGGCGCCATCAACGCCAGCAGCAGATCCGCTCGCGCCCGGGGTGTCTCCGCTCCCGTGGGGGCCTGGCCCAGCGCCGCGATGAGCAGGTCGGTGTCCGCCCGGGTCGCGTCGGGCGAGCGCACGGCGTCCGCCATCGCTTCGAGGGAAGACCGCGACGGATGGGGCTGTGACCGTGACACGGTGTGGACTCCCTCTGCTCACGGATGGGTGAGGACCGGCCCACGATGGCACACGTCCCGACCGCGCCGGAACGCGGGGCGGGGGGCGCGCGAAGCCGGGGCCGCATCCCGTATGCTCCGCGCCCCATGTCCCCGTCCCTGAACGCCCGAAGCGCGCTCGTCGCGGCCTCGCTCCTGCTGGGCACCCCGGCCCTGGCGCAGGCACCGCAGGACGCCGCGCCGCCCGCGGAAGCGGCCCCGCCCGCGCAGGCCCAGCCCGTCATCACGAAGCCTCCCGAGCTGCTCCAGCAGGTGGAGGCCCCCTACCCGCCCGAGGCGCTCGCGGAGGGACTCACCGCCTCCGTGCGCCTCATCATCACCATCGCCGCGGATGGCTCCGTGTCGGACGTGCTGCCCACGGAGCCCGCGGGCCATGGCTTCGACGAGGCGGCCATCGCGGCGGTGCGCCAGTTCCGCTTCTCTCCCGCGGAGGTGGACGGTGTGCCCGCGCCGGTGCAGGTGGAATACATCTACCACTTCACCCTCGACGCCCCGCCCCAGGAGGCCCCCGGTCCGGAGCAAGCCCCGGTGGCGCGCAAGGCCACGCTCAAGGGGCAGTTGATTTCACGCGGGAGCCGCTCGCGCGTGGCCGGCGCCACCGTGCGCTGCGGTGACGACCCGGAGGCGCCGGAGGCCGTGTCGGACGCGGACGGCCGCTTCAGCCTCGACGTGCCCCCGGGCGAGTGCGCGGTGCGCGTGGTGGCGTCCGGCTACCAGCTCTACCAGACGAAGGAGCTGCTCCAGGAGGACGAGACGACGGAGGTGAACTTCTTCCTCGCCCCCACCGGCGGCGCGCTGGAGACGGTGGTGCGCTCCGAGCGGCCGAAGAAGGAGGTCGTGCGCCGGACCATCACGCGGCAGGAGGCGCAGCGGACGCCGGGCACCTTCGGAGACCCCATCCGCGTCATCCAGACCCTGCCCGGCGTGGCGCGCGCGCCCTTCATCTCCGGCCAGTTGCTGGTGCGCGGCTCCAACCCCGGCCAGACGGCGACGATGATGGACGGGGTCGGCATCCCCCTCCTCTTCCACCTGCTCGGCGGCCCCTCGGTGGTGAACGCCGAGTTCATCGACCAGCTCGACTTCTTCCCGGGCGGCTACGGCAGCCAGTACGGCCGCGCGGTGGGCGGCATCGTGGAGGTGGGCACGCGCAAGGGCGCCGCCGACACGCTCCACGGCTCCGTGAAGGTGGACCTCCTGGACGCGGGCTTCTTCCTGGAAGCCCCCGTGAAGGACGGCATCAGCGTGGCCGCCGCCGCGCGGCGCTCGTACATCGACACGCTCCTGCCCGCCGTCCTGCCCAAGGACGAAGGCAGCACCCTGTCCGTGGTCCCCAAGTACTGGGACTACCAGTTGCGCGTGGACTTCGGCGCGAAGCGGGACGCCCGTTCGGAGGACGAGGCCCAGGCCCTGGCCGGCGGCGCGCGCAGCACCGGCTACGTGATGGCCTTCGGCAGTGACGACCAGCTCCGCCTGGTGACCGGAGGCCCGGAGACGGAGCGCGACCTGACGGTGGACACGCACACCCTCTTCCACCGCATCAAGGGCGACTGGACGTACCGCAAGGGCGCGCTCACGTCCGTCTTCACGCCGTACGTGGGCTATGACGGCACCAGCTTCAAGTTCGGCGTCGCGAAGCAGGACGGCGTGGGCTACACGGTGGGCGCGCGCGAGGTGCTGGGCCTGGAGCTGTCCCCCCGCCTCACCGTGCGCACGGGCCTGGACCTCGTCTACGAGCACCAGTCCTTCGACGTGGAGTTCCCCGCCCCGGAGAACTTCGAGTACGTGGCCTTCCCCGGCGCCGAGTCCGTGGGCGAGCTGCTGGTCGAGCACATCGGCCTTGGCTCGTTCGACGGCGCGCTCTTCGTGGAGGCGGACCTGAAGGTGGGGAAGTTCATCTTCACCCCCGGCGTGCGCGCCAACTACCAGCGCGCGGGCGACGCCCGGAACGTGGCGTTGGATCCCCGGCTGTGGGTGGCCTTCAACGCCACCGAGCGCACCCAGCTCAAGGGCTCGCTCGGCCTCTACAGCCAGCCGGGTGAGACGTTCCGCTTCATCACCCTGCCGTACGGCAACCCGGACCTCTCCTACCAGCGCGCGTTCCAGAGCAGCCTCGGCGTGGAGCACCGGCTGACGGACGTGTTCAACGTCGACGTGACGGGCTTCTTCAACCGCCGCTTCAGCAACATCGTCGCGCCCGGACAGATCATCTCCCTGCCGGGCGGAGGCGTGTTCCAGGTGCCGTACTCCAACGACGGCATCGGCCGCGCCCTGGGCGTGGAGGTGATGGTGAAGAAGCAGCGCGCGTCCGCGACGGACAAGTGGTCCGGCTGGCTGTCGTACACCTTCAGCCAGTCGCTCGACGGGAGAGCGGGCCCCCTCCCCGAAGGCGGTGGAGGCTTCGGGGGCTTCGGGCCCACCGGCGACGACACGGCGTATGGCCTCAGCCCCTTCGACCAGACGCACATCCTCACGTTGGTGAGCAACTACGTCCTGGGCAACGGCTGGGAGCTGGGCGGGCGCTTCCGCTACACCACCGGCCGCCCCACGACGCCGCTCAACCACACCTTCGACCAGTACCAGGTGGACCGCAACCGCTTCAGCGGCATGTACGGCCCCTATGCGTCCGCGCGCATGCGCGGCTTCCACCAGTTGGACGTGCGGGTGGACAAGGGCTGGCGGTTCCAGAGCTGGACGCTGGGGGTCTACCTGGACGTGCAGAACCTCTACAACGCGGAGAACACCGAGTTCACGTTCAACGACTACCGGCAGCGCCGCGAGTACGAGGTGCCCGGCATCCCCATCCTCCCCGTGGTGGGCGTGAAAGGAAGCTTCTGACATGAAGACCCTGCTCAACACCGGAGTCCTGCTGCTGTGGGGCCTGGCGGCCATCGCCTGCGTCGACCCCGAGGACAAGCCGTCGAGCGTGCACGACCTCCGCGTGCTCGGCGTGTCCACGGAGCAGCCCGAGCTGCTCGCCTCCACCTGCGAGCAGACCCCGGAGGCCTTCGACGAGCTCGCCGCGGAGGTGACGTACCGCGCGCTGCTGGTGGACCCCGCGGGCGAGGGGCGCCCCCTCCAGTACCAACTGTGGGCCTGCGCGGATCAGGACGACCGCACGTGCGCGAACGCGGCGGACCGCGCCCTGCTCGCGGAGGGCACCACCTCCGCGGGCGAGCTGACGCTGCCCATCCGTCCCGGCGCGGCCCGGGTCGCGGAGGACAAGCTCCTGCTGGAGCGCGTGCTGGAGGAGGACGCCTACCAGGGGCTGGGCGGCATCCGCATGCCGCTCGTCCTGAGGGTGGCGGCGGGCGGCGAGGAGGTCTACGCGCAGAAGCTGATGGTCTTCTGGTGCCCCGTCGTGGAGGGCATGAAGGCCAACGAGCAGCCGGTGCTCCCGGGCCTGCGGGTGGACGACGTCCCCTGGCCGGAGGGTGAGCCGCTGGAGCTGAGCGGCCCCGGCCCCTTCGTGGTGACGGCCGACGACGTGTCGGACCGGGAGGAGGCCTACGTGGTCCCGGGCCTGCGGTTGCAGGCCGTGAACCTCAAGGAGGCCTGGGAGATCGCCTGGTACACCACGCTGGGCGAGTTCAGCCTGTCGGAGACGGGCGGCGCGGACTTCGGTGGCCAGCAGGGACGCCACCGCGTGGAGTGGGAGCCGGCGGCAGGCGCGACGGCCCAGGAGGTGACGTTCTGGGCCGTGGTGCGGGACGGGCGCGGCGGCAGCTCCTGGCTGGTGCGCAGGGCGCGCTGGACGCCCTGAGGCACGGGCCGTCAGCGCCCTCGTGTGGCGCCGTGGTTTATCCGGGCACTCCACCACGCGTGCTGGCAAGGTGTCTGGCCATGCCACGCTCCCCGTCGACGAAGAAGCCCGACACCGCCGCGCTGATGAAGAAGGCGGATGCCTTCCTGGATGAGATGCCGCCCCAGTTGGAGCAGGCCATCCGACTCCTGCGCGAAATCGTGGAGGCGGATCCAGGGCACCTCCTGGCCCTGCACTCGCTCAACTGGGCCCTGGACCCGGCGCGGCGCATGGAGCCCCACCGCTGGGAGCGCGAGCTGAAGGCCGAGCACTGGCGGGTTCGCGACCGCGTCCTCGAGCTGACCCGAGGCACGAAGCCCGGCGGCACGCTGTCCACCGGGCAGAAGGCGCGCGCGCTGGCGCTGAGCCAGTGGGCCGAAGACCTGGTGCGGCGCAAGCCGACGGACGCGCAGCTCGAACAGGCGGAGGCCGCGCTGGAGGAGGCCCTGGCCCTGCGCGACATCGCGGAGCACGCCCGCGCACGGCGGGGGCTGGACGCTTGGCACGCGCTGAGGCGAGGTGCTCCGGAGCAGGGCTACCGGAAGCTGCTTGCCCTGGTGGAGGCCGCTCCCGACCCGCGCGCCCCTGACGACGAGGGCCACGAGGATCCGTTCGCCTTCCAGTGCCTGGAGGGCGCCTTCTCCGACGAAGGCTTCCACGCGTGGCTGCGGGAGCAGAAGCCCGCGCCGCGTACCCCGGCGCGCAGGGCCAAGGCCCTGGACGACGCGCTCCTCCAGGCGGCGGGGCTCGACGCGGCCCCCTTCTTCGGCCCCGGGTTCGAAGGGGAGTGGCGCACGGGCCGGGTGCTGGCCCTGGTGGCGCTGGGAGCCAACCTGGAGGCCCGGGACAGGGACAAGCGCGGGGTCCTCCACCTGGCCGCGATGGTGGGCGACGCATCGCTGGTGAAGGAGCTCCTGCGGCTGGGCGCTCCCACGGACGTGATGGATTCAGCGAAGAGCACGCCCCTGCACGCGGCGGCCGAGCACGCGAGCGCGGCCTGCATCGCCCTGCTGGCGAAGGGCGGCGTCCCCGTGGACGCGCTCGACAGCGCGGGGCGCACGGCGCTCTTCAACGCGCGGCGGGCGGACGTGGCGCGAGCGCTCATCGACGCGGGCGCCAACCCCAACGCGGGCAAGGGCTGGACGCCGCTGCACCAGTACGCGCGCATCCCGGAGCGCGGGCCCGTCATCGAAGTCCTGCTCCAGGCCGGAGCGGATGTGGCGCGCAAGGACGCCGCGGGACAGACGCCCGTGCAGGAGGCGCTGGAGCACGGCAACCCGCACCTCGCCCAGCTCATGGGCGCCAAGGCCCCTGTGGGGAAGACCGGAGCGATTGACGTGCGGCCGATGCTGGACGCGCTGGCCCGCGAGCGGGAGGCGTTGCTCGAGGCCTGGTACTCCGAGGACAAGGACGTGGCCTCCGTGGAGCAGGTCCTGAACCGGCTCGCGCTGGAGGGCGCCACGTCGTGGGACGCGCTCGCGGCGGCGGTGCAGGGCATGCCTCCCTGGACGGCCATGGCCCTGGTGGAGCTCGCCCGGGAAGCGCTGCCGGTGGAGTCGAAGGCTTCCCTCTCCAAGCTCCCACGCTTCGTGCGCGGGGACCTGGTCGTGAAGGGCGACCTGCACGTGGACGGGCCGCTGCTGGTGACGGGGAACCTCACGGTGGAAGGCGTGCTGAGCAACGCAGGGCCCGAAGGCCTGCTCGTGGTGGGGGGCTCGCTTCGCGCCAGCCGCGTGGACACGGATGGAGCGCTGCTCGTGGGCCAGGACCTGGAGGCGCGGTCCGTCCGGGGGCACGGCAACGACGCGACGCTCCGGGTCGGCGGTGAGCTGAAGGCCGAGGAGGTCATCGCGGAGGACCACGACATGCAGACCCGGGGAAGACACCGCATCAACAGGTGAGCCCGCGGACCAGCAGCGCGCAGTCGGGCTGTTCCCCAGGCCAGTACACCCGCCCACCACCGGGCCCCACCTTGGGCCCGTTTGGAAGAACCCACACACAAGGGGCGCGGATGAAACGGATGAAAGCGGCGCTGTTGTTCCTGTCGCTGGGCGCGGGCGCGGGCATGGGCTGTGCCACCACCTACGACCCGTACTACTACGACACCGTCTACTACGATCCGTACTACGGGGCGTATGACGCGGCCTGGGCCTATACCTGGGTCGACCCTGTCTACGGCTATTGGTACTACGCCATCGGCAACGTGCAGGCCATGGCCACCGTCGATCCCAACACGGCGGCCTCGCAGCTCGCGGCGAATGCCTCCACCGCCTTCACGCCCGCCGGCTGCGTCACCGCGACCGCGACGGGCGCGACGGTGAACTACGCCTTCAACAACTGCACGGCGCCGGTCTCCCTCACGCAGATCTCCGGCAACGTGGAGCTGGTGCTCTCTGACAACCAGGGGCAGCTCGCCGCCACGGCGACCTCCAACCAGCTCACCATCAACGGCGAGCCGTACAACCTCTCGCTGCAGATCGCCGGCCAGCCGCCGGATGGCGACACGCGCAAGGTGACCGTCACCTCCAACAGCTTCTCGCCGAATCGCTTCGATTCGCGCACGTCCCAGAGCACGGTGACCTGGACGGGGGGCAGCGGGTGCATCACCGTGGACAGCACGACCCAGGCCACGAAGGGCGGCCTCAACTCGACGTCGACCGTGTCCGGATACCAGCGCTGCGATCACCAGTGCCCCACGGCGGGGATGGTGCAGGTGGACACGACCGAAGGGACGTTCACCACCACGTTCGACGGCACCAACACCGCTCGGGTCACCGCGCCGAACGACGAGATCAAGACGTTCAACATCGACTGTTGAGCGCCAGGCGTGGCCGGTGGCGTCCAGCCCTGGCCCGCGCATTGCTGAAGGCCAGACCCGAGGGCTCCATTGACGGCGCTCCGGGTCCACGCCCTTCCCGGAGCCGTCGCACCGTGGCCATGGCGCCACGGTGCGCGGCTGTGGCGCCACACGCCACCATGTCCCGACCGCACTCCCCCATCCCCTCCATCCCGAGCCGCCACGGCCTGCTGCCCGCGATCGTGTGCAGCCTGCTCGCGGTGGACCTGCTGGCCCTGCGGCTCGACTGGAGCGAGCGCGCCAGCTTCGCCTTCCTGTCATGGAACCTGTTCCTGGCCTGGGCGCCGTACACCCTGGCGCTCGTCGCGCGGGGGCTCATGGTGCGAGGCCTGGACCGCCCGTGGCTCCTGGCTCCGCTGGCGCTCGGCTGGCTCGCGCTGTTTCCCAACGCGCCCTACCTGGCCACCGACTTCATCCACCTGCGTCAGCGGCCCGTGGTGCCGCTCTGGTTCGACGCCGCGCTCCTGGCCCTGTTCGCCGCCACGGGGTGGCTGCTGGGCCTGCTGTCGCTGGACATCTGGAAGCGGTGGCTGGAGGAGCGCTGGGGGCCCACGACCGCGTGGGCCTTCGTCGCCATCACGTCCGGCCTGTGTGGCTATGGCATCTACCTGGGCCGCGTGGAGCGCTGGAACAGTTGGGACGTGCTGTCGGAGCCGGACCGGCTCCTGCGGGCCATGGCCTCACATGTCAAGGACCCGCTGGCCCACCCCGCCCTGCCCTCGCTCACGCTCCTCTTCGCCCTGCTCCTGCCGCTGTCCTACGCCGGCTACGAGGCGCTCGTCGCCCGCCTGTGCCGTCAGCGCGGCGGGCGACGCGCCAGCTCCTGAATCAGCTCATGGCACCGCACGCCCGCCAATCCTCGGAAATCGTTCGTAAGCCCACCGGAGCGCGTCCAGATGGGCAGGGTTCTCGTATGAGAGCGGCACATCCGTGAGCTGTACCACCCACCCACCCGACGCCGTACGCCGCGCCCGCGTGAGCAGTTCGGCGTCGCGAGCAGGGTCCGGGAATCCGATGGCCTGGGCAGTGGCGGCAGACCAATAGTTCAGCCACCCAAGGAACCAGGGAATCATCGGTGTGGGGAGCTTCACGGGAAGGTTGAGCATGGGAAGCCCACGGGGTGAACGCTCCGGCCCGTGAGGCGAACGGCGAAACTGCTGCGCGACCTCCGAGCCGTAACCATACGGCGACGCATGCCCCCAGTGCGCGTGAGCCCCCTCGGCCACGGCCTCGAGCACAGCCACCGCTGCCGCGAGCGTGGGGGCATCCAGTGGTATTTCCGCATGCACCTC
The DNA here is from genome assembly GCF_020037015.1 of Corallococcus sp. AS-1-6. Lineage (GTDB taxonomy): Bacteria > Myxococcota > Myxococcia > Myxococcales > Myxococcaceae > Corallococcus. The sequence continues at coordinate 306,652 of NZ_JAIQDE010000005.1, forward strand.
AAGCCGTGATTGTCCGCCCGGGCCGAGGCGCCCCGAGACTCCCCTCCCCGAAATCGTCACGGGGTGGGTCTCATCCCCGTTGCACAAGAGAGGGAACTTCCCCTCCTGCGTCTTCTCCGCAAGCCATGCGTCGCGATGCTGCAATGCAATGGGAGGCCCGCTTTCGGGGATTCGCCATGCCAGGCGCAAGCCGGGAAGCGCCTTCTCCATCCCATGAATGACATCCCGCCCGCGGTCATCGTTGCTCACGATGGCGGGCGCGTAGACGATGAGGGTAAGGGAATCAGGCCTGCTCATCGTTTGCACCCTGTGACGACGACATCAAGGAGAGGGGCTGCCTCGAGTAGCGCGTCTTTGTGCGCTTGGGTTCCAACCCCAATCACGTAGTCATATTCGCATGCCGCCGCTGCCTCTTGCTCCTTTTCAATCTGCTCCAGCTCCGTCTCAATCTCCCGCCTCCGGATGAATGGATTGTACGAGTCGAATTGATGGGTCTTGATCTCCCACAGCTTGCGCACACCGACCTGCAACGCATCGAAGCGCACGCCGCCAACAATCACGTCCTTGCCTGGATACCGGTTGGGAGGTGCATTGTCGGCGCACTCGTTATGAGCGGTGTCTCCGCCCGCGTGCGGTACTGGAACAGGTTCGCAACTGGCGCGTCCCGTCCGGTCCACAGGCACAGGCGGCACTGGAGGCTGCCAGTCCTGTCCTGCCGGCTCGGGCCTGCATTGCTGCTCGCTGGAGGTTGATGAGCCTAGTGTCACGGGGAATCCGCTCTCCCTGACTCGGCCCTGGCGTAGCGCACGCGGAGAGGAGGATCAGGAGTGCGGCGCAGGCGCGGAGTCGCATGGTCACGTGCTTGGGGTCGCTCCAGCAAGCCTGGGAACAGGGCTTGCCGGTTGCGGAATATGCCAACAGCCTCCTGACACCAAGCTCAGTCGATCTGAAGAAAGGAGAGGCCGTGGCGGCGCCAAGCCACAGGCCTCAATCCGCGCAGCACCGGAAGCGGGCGACGCGCGGCCAGTTGAAGGGCTACCGGGTCCAGCGGAGCCCGGCCACGGCGTCCCCGCCGTGCTCGTAGTACTCGACGACGACGGAGTGCTCCCCCGCGCGCATCCAGCGCGCGTGCACGTAGCTGGTGGAGGATTGGTCCTTCCAGCCGTTGATGATGCGGCTGCCGTCCACGAAGACCCGGATGCCGTCGTCCGCCTGGGCCAGGAAGAAGTAGAGGCCCGTCGCGAAGTAGAACCGCCCCGTCCAGCGCACGGAGAAGTCATCCGCGCCCACGCCTGGCACGGGGCTGCCCGCCCCCCAGAAGTGCATGAGCGGTGCCCCCTCGCAGCGCACGGTCACCGGGGCGCCCGCCAGCTCCCGGTTGGCGAAGTACTCCGCCCGGTACTGCCCCCTCGGACACTCCGCGGGCGCGATGGATTCGAAGAACGCCGTGACGCCCAGGTCCTCCGTACCCACCTGCACCGTGTGCTCCGCGGCCCCGCCGTCGGACCAGCCGACGAAGCCGTAGAGGCCCTGGGGTGACGGCGCGAGGATCGCGTGCGAGGAGCCCGCGACGACCGAACGCACCAACGGCGCCGGGCTGGCCGTCCCGTCGAACACCACCTCCAGCCCGGGCGGCGACGTCTCCACCGTCACCTGCACCTTCAAGGGCAGCAGCGTCACCGTCCGGCTGCCCGTCAGCCCCGCGGAGTCCGTCGCGGTCAGCGTCAGCTCGAAGCGCACGTCGTCGCCGTGGTCCGGGATGGTGAGGGTCCCGCTGGGGCCCTGGCCTTCGTCATAGGGGTGGGAATGGCACGCGCCCGGCGTGCAGTGCACCAGCGTGAGGGACCACGCCATCCGGTCGCCCGGGATGGCGCCGTCCTCCGCGTCGCTCGCCGAGCCCGCGAACGTCACCACGTCCCCCACCTTGAAGCGGAACGCCTCCGACGGCGAATGGATGGACACCACCGGCGACAGGTTCCCCACGGAGATGGACACGGAGGCCGTGTGGCTGCCGCCATGTCCGTCGCTGACGGTCAGCCGGGCCACGTAGAGGCCGGCCACCTCGTACAGGTGCTCCGGGTTCGCCACGCCCGACACGGAGCTGCCGTCCCCGAAGTCCCACACGTACTGGAGCGCGTCCCCGTCCGCGTCGCGGGAGCCGGCGCTGGAGAAGAACACCCGCAGGGGCGGCCCGCCTTCGCGCGGCGTCGCCGAGGCCACCGCGACCGGCGGCGTGTTGGTGCCCGGGTAGCGGATGCGGCGCAGCTCTCCCGCCAGGATGTCCACGACGTAGAGCTGGGAATCGGGCCCGCTGCTCAGGTTGACGATGCCGCCCGCCTCGGTGGCGAAGACCGCCACGCTGTCCGGCACGAGCTGATCATTGGCGTCCACCCGCAGCACCCGGATCCATTGCTGGACGTAGTCCGCGAAGAAGTAGGCGCCCCGCCACTGCTCCGGGAACGCCGGATCCTGGATGAAGGCGCCGCCCGTGACGGACTGGCCCTCGGCGTGCGTCCAGGAGTACAGCGGCGGCCGCACCGCGTCCGGCCCCCGGGCATACAGCGCCTGGCACGCGGCCTTGGGCTCGTAGCCGCGCTGGCGCCCCGGGCCCTCGTAGCAGGGCCAGCCGAAGTTCGCGCCCGGCGTCGCGACGTTGATCTCCTCGTGGTCGTTCCAGCCGACGTCCCCCACGTACGGCGTGCCCGTGCCCGGCCGCAGGTTGAAGCGGTAGGGATTGCGCAGCCCCAGCGCCCACACCTTCGAGCGGTTGGCCTGGCCATTCCCGTTCCAGAACGGGTTCGACGGCACGCCCTCGCCGGTGGGCGTGATGCGCAGCACCTTGCCCGCCAGCGAGTCCAGGTCCTGCGCCCGCAGCGCGTCGTCATCCACGACGTCGAAGCGGGCCCCGTCCCCCAGCGACACGAAGAGGGTGCCGTCCGGCGCGAACCGGAGGTTGCCCACGGAGTGCGAGGCGCTGTCGGAAGGGATGCAGTCCGCCCCGGGAGGCAGGTCCTTGCAGGAGCCTGCCACCGCGGTGCCCAGCACCACCGACTCGCTGGCGGGCGAGGCCGTGTCCCCTTCCGCCGTGTACCGCGCCAGGCGCGACGTCTTGGGCCCGTCGTCGTCCGTGGCATCGTCGTCGTAGGTGTAGAGCAGGTAGACGTAGCCGTTCTGCGTGAAGCCAGGGTCCACCGTGAGCCCCAGCAGGCCCCGGTCATGGTGGCTGTTCACCCGCGCGCTGACGTCCAGGAAGGGCGTGGGCAACAGGACACCGTCCTTGACGATCCGGACCACCCCCGCCTTCTCCGCGACGAGGATGCGCCCGTCCGGCAGGTGCGCGAACGTCGTGGGGTAGTGCAGGCCGCCCACCACGAGCTCGGACGAGAAGCCTCCTGGAAGGGCCCGCGCGGCGGGCTCCGGCGCCCTGGCCGCCGCCAACAACACCCAGCCCAGCCCGAGACAAAGACAGACGGCGAACGGATCCGGCCAGCGGCGCGGCAAGGACATGGAGCCCCCTCCAACGGGTGCGAAAAGAGTGGGCGCAAGCTGGTGCCTCCACTCCCTCCGGCCATCCGTCCCGGGGCTCCGGGCCGCTGTCACCTTACACGCGACACCCCAGCCGAAGAGGGCCGGGCGCGCGCGGCCTCCCTCCTCAGCGGCGGGAGGTGCGTCCCCAACGCAGCGTCAGTCCGGCGTAACCGGTCGGCTGACGGCGGCCGCCCTGCAAATCCAGCGGAAGCTCGATGCCGCCCTCCGCCCGCAGCTCCAGCGAGGGATTGAGCCGGTACGCCACGCCCAGCGAACCGCCCGGCGCGATGAGCAGGTGCGAGCCATTGAACCTGCCCTGGAAGACGGTGAGCGGGCCCGCGAAGGCCCCCATCAGGGAGGCACCGCCGGTCAGGGTCCACCGGGGATTGAGCCGATAGTCGACCAGCGTCTGGGCGCCCAGGCGGAAGTTGACGGGCTCCGTGGTGTTGTTGGTGACGGGCACGTACCAGAGGCCCGCGCTCGGGGCGACCGACACGGTCCAGGGGGAGCGCTCCACCAGCCGATGCCGGGTCCCCAGCTCCAGGCCCAGCAGGGTGAGGCGGCCGCCCCAGTCCCAGTTCTCGCCGGCCCCCTTGCGGAAGGTGAGCTCGGGGTTGGGCAGATAGGCCCGCTCCCGGCCGCGCTCGAAGGCAATCGTGTTCACGGAGACGCCGACCTCGGTCGTCCCCACCGGGGTCGTCGCCGCGCCCAGGTTGCGCGCTCCGCTCAGACAGCCAGGCGCGCCCAGGAGCAGCGCCCCCATCCCCAGGGCCCGCAGGAAGGGCCTCGGCATCACTGTGGCCATGCGAAGCGCACCCAGACCGGCTGGTGGTCGCTCCCGGAGGGGCGCGGGTCCACGCCGCGCTCCAGCGGCGTGAGCCCCCGGACGAAGACGGAGTCGAGCGCCAGGCCGCCGATGACGGAGTCCACGGTGTCCCCCACCCCTTCGGAGGCCCACTGGAAGCCCCACTGCGAGAACAGCTTCACGGTCTGCGTCAGGCTCCCCGGGTCGGAGGTGTTGAAGTCCCCGGCGATGACCTGCGCCGGCGCCGCGCCCTCGACCGCGTGGATGACGGTCTCCGCCTGCTCCAACCGCGCGCCCAGCCCGACGATGGGGGTCGCGCCGTGCACGGAGACCACCTGGAAGGGGGTCCCCCGGATGTCCACCGTCGCGGCCACCGCGATGCGGTGCTGCTGGTGATACGGGTCGTCGTGGGGAAGGTTGATCTTCTGGTCCGCGGTGATGGGCCACCGGCTCAACACCGCGTTCCCGAAGTCATCCCCGTCCTTGGCCACGGAGGCCGGGTAGTAGACGTAGGACAGCCCCAGCTCCCGGGCGATCCGCTCCACGGCCGGAGCGTCCATCTCCTGCATCGCGATGACGTCCGCGTTCGCGAGCGGAGGGCTCGACAGGGAGGTGACCGCGTCGGTGACCTGCTCGGCGAAGGCGAGGTTGTACGTCACCACGGTGACCGAGGAGGGGGCCTCCACGGCGGTGGGCTGCACGGGCCGGTAGTCTCCGCTGTAGCGAGGCCCCTCCGCGTCGGAATAGCTCGGCATGATGGGGCAACCGGTCAGGGAGCCGAGCATCAGGAGCGCCCCCAGCCATACGGCCGGGCGGGCTGGGTCTCGCCGCAAGGACTGAGTCATTCCCGCAACGAACGCCGTGGGAAGCCCGGGATTTCCACGGGGATGACGTCCATGCCTGCATGGCCGGGAGGCCGCACAGTTCACCATTGGCTGATGTCCACGCCTGCCCCTCCCGCGAGCACGGCCTGGAATGCCCGCGCCAACGCTCGCGCGAGACCCGGGCCCTGTATTCGCGCGGGGCCACGGGCTTTATCCATTCGCCTCGCGTGGCGGGCCCAGGAGCGCCTTCCGCGCCGCCGTTCTACCCGCGGTACCCACGAGGCAGCTGAATGAACCAGGAACAGTTCTCCATGCAGGGGCAGCAGATGTTCGCCGACGCCCTCAAGGCTCGGATCGTCGACGCCGTGAACGAGCGCGTCGTGTCCGGTCTGGAGGAGCGGATCGGCTCGGAGATCCGCGAGCGCGTCAGTGACGCGATTCGCGGTGCGCTGCGGGAGCGCATGACGGGCATGCAGCAGGGGGAGGGGGCCGGAATGCCGTACGACACGGAGCAGATCGCTGAAGCCATCCACAACCGCCTCACCGACGTCATCCACGAGCGCGTCGTCAGCGGCGTGCACGAGCGCGCCCGCGAGGTGCTCCGCGAGCGGCTGGGCGAGGCGCTGCGCTCCGCCCTGGCGGAGAACTGGATGAGCATGCAGCAGGGGCACGGTCACTTCGACCCGCAGCGCATCGCCGAGCGCGTGCGCATCCGGTTGGAGGACGCCCTGCGTGAGCGGCTGGGCAACGTCGTGCGCGAGCGCGTTCGCGACGCCATGCGCGAGCGGCTGGGCGAGGCGCTGCGCTCCGCGATGATGGAGCGCCGGATGGGCATGGAGGGCTTCGGGATGGACCCCGAGCGCATCGCCGACACCCTCCGCACCCGGCTCGCCGACGCCGTGTCCGAGCGCATCCACTCCGTGGTGCGCGAGCGCGTCCGCGAGGCGCTGAAGGAGCGGCTGACGGACACGCTGCGCTCCGCGCTGTCCGAGCGCCGCGTGCAGATGGGGCAGATCGACCCGGAGCGCCTCGCCGACACCGTGCGCGAGCGCATCGCGGACACCCTGCGCGAGCGCGTCCAGAGCGGCCTGCGTGAGCGCGTGCGCGACGCGCTGCGCGAGCGGCTGGGCGACGAGCTGCGCGCCCGGCTGACGGAGCGCGCCCAGGGCTACATGGGCTTCCAGCCCCAGGGCATCGGGATGGTGGACCCCGAGCGCATCGCCGACACCCTCCGCGGGCGCCTGGTCGACGTGCTCCACGAGCGGCTGGCCAGCAACCTCCGCGAGCACCTGCAGGACGCGCTGCGCGAGCGGCTGGGTGACGCCATCCGCGAGTCGATGGGCACCATGGGCGGGGTGGGCCACGCGATGCGGGGCGGGTACGGTGAGCAGCACATGGGCGGCTACCAGGCCCAGGGCCCCGGCCAGGTCGACACGGAGACGCTCGTGTCCGCCATCCGCGAGCGCGTGGGCGAGGACCTCCGCGAGCGCATGGCGAGCATGGTGCGCGAGCGCGTCGCCGAGGCGGTGCGCAAGGAGCTGAAGAACGGCGTCGGCGGCACCCAGCCCCTGGCCTGACGGACGCCCGTCCGGGATGAAGACTCCCTCCCCGCCTCCATCGCTTCAGGAGGCGGCGGAGGGAGTCGCTGTCCGCGAACCGCGCGGCCGCCGTCACGCACGCGGCTTGCGCTTCTGCTGGGCCGCGTAGCGCGCCCGCTCCTCCAAGAAGGCCTTCGCGACGCTGGGCCGCTCCTGCAACCGCGCGAAGTAGGCGCTGAGCGCGGGCCACTTCTTGAGGTCGATGGGCGTCGCCACGCACCCGCCGAGCACCGTCACCAGGTACGCGTCCGCGACGCTGAAGCGCTCCAGCAGGAACTCGCGTCCGGTGAGGTGCCGCTCCCCCGCACCTCGGCAGGGGCGATCTCGTGGTGAAGCGGCTCGCGTCCGGGCCGTCGCGGCAGCCCTGGCGGATGGCCTGGAGGAAGGACGTCACAGACTCCGCGCTCCGCCTCCTCGCCGCGCTCGAGTCCACCGTGCCCCGGGGGCTCGCGGTGGGCTAGCGGGCAATGGCCGTCCATCGCACTGGAGGGTGACGCCAACCCCTCACATGTCTTCCCAGACACGGCGAGTCCTTGGACACCCGGGAACGCGTAATTGCTGACTCTCCCTGAGGCCCGGTGGAGTCTGATATTGCGCACCCGCCGGTGCCGCGTCTTCGCAGGCGCCGCGCTCCGAAAGGAACACCCCCATGAGCATGGTTTCAAGAAGGGCCCGTCGCCTCGCCGTCGCGCTGGTCGGCGCGGGCGCCTGGGTCTCCGCGGGCTGTGGCGAGCTCCCCGCCGAGCAGGAGAACACCCCGTCCCAGGTCCGTCCGGTGGACGGCGCCCCGGAGGAGACGTCCGCCGACGGAGCCGAGCACGGGCTCGTCATCCAGGACGCGGCGGTGCTGGATGAGCCGGCGCGCCCGGCCCCGGAGGCGGAGGCTTCGCCGGCCCCGCGCCAACAGGAGGGCGCCCTGCTGCTCGATGACACCACGCCGCCCGCCGTGGCGATCAGCTCGCCGGCCCCGGCCAGCTTCCTGCGCGGCACGTTCGTGGTCACCGCGAACGCCTTCGACGACGTGGGCGTCGACCGGGTGGACTTCTACGACGGCACGACCCTCATCGGCTCCTCCTTCGCCGCGCCCTTCAGCGTGAGCTGGGACACCACGAGCGCGACCTCCGGCAACCACACGCTGACGGCGCAGGCCTTCGACGCGGCCGGCAACGCGACGACGTCCAGCGCCGTGACGGCGATGGTGGACAACTACGCGCCCGTGATCATCACCGGTGTCCCCCAGTACAACCCCACCAGCCAGAACTACGTGCGTGGCCTCGTCAACGTGGGCTGGGCCGTGACGGACCAGGGCCTCTCCGGCGTGGCGCTGACGGAGTTCCTGCAGGAGGGGGTCGTCAAGGCCACGGCGCCCGGCACCTCCAGCTACACCTACAACTTCACCTGGGACACGCGGGTGCTGGCCAACCGCGCCTACACGCTGGGGATTCGTGCCACGGACAAGGCGGGCAACGTCCAGACGAGCAGCCGCAGCCTCACCGTCGACAACGTGCCGCCCTCGGCCCTGCTCTTCGCGCCCACCAACGGGGCGGTGGTCAGCGGCGATGTCACGCTGAGCGCCAGCGCGAGCGACACCCAGGCGATGCTCCAGGTCATCTTCGAGATCGACGGGGTGGCGACGTTCTTCGCCGGGGCCAGCCCGTACACCCGGACCTGGAACACCGCGGGCCTGTCGGGAACGCACACGATCGTGGCCATCGCCTACGATCGCGCGGGCAACAGCCGGCGCAGCAACGCGGTGACGGTGACCGTGCCCTGAGCCAGGTGAGGCGGGCCTCCGCCCCGCGCGGAGGCCCGTCGTCCCGGCCCCAGGCCGTCAGGGCACGGGGCCGGGAGAGACCTCCAGCGCCGAGTCCTCCAGCCGCAGCGTCCGCGTGACGCGCGTGCCCTCGTCCAGGCCCTCTCCGAAGGGCACCGGCATGCTGTCCTCCGGGCGAGCGGGCAGCCCCTGCGACACCGAGGCGGGCACCGCGTAGGTGTGCTCGCCCACCCTCACGGTGGGGCTGCTGCCTGGAGTCAGCTCCAGCTCCAGGTCGAAGCCCTCCGTGGACGGCACCCAGTAGCGCAGCAGCACGCCCTGGGCCGCGTTGCGGGTCCGCAGCGTGTCGCCCGGGGCCAGCTGGCCCGCGAGCCGCGCGGAGACCACCGCGTCCCCGGGCAGCACCTGCACGTCCACGAAGGCAGCGTCCGGGCGTGACGGCGTGATGTGGAGCGACACCTTCCGGCGCCCGCCCTCCCCTGCCTCCCGCCGCGTCTCGACCGCGGGGCCCCGCAGGTCCTCCGTGGGCGCGGGTGCCGGCGCGTACCAGAACGGCCCCTTGACCTCCGGCAGCGCGTCCACGGCCTCCCGCTTCGGGTCGCCGCCCAGGTACGCGCGCGTCCAGTCATTGAGCACGGCATCCGACGACACCCAGCGCGCCGTCCTCGCGTCCGCGTCCACCAGGTACAAGAGGCCCGTGGGGCGCGGGTTTCGCGCGTCGAAGCGCTGACCGGCGGCGAGCGACACCAGCAGGCCCAGTCCCAGCAGCGCGGCCCCGCCCGAGGCCCACGGCAGCGCCCGGCCCGCCAACCACAGCCAGCCGGGCGCGAGCAGGCAGATGCCGAGCATCAGCAGGTCGGACGGCACCGCGGCCCGCTCCAGCGGCAGCACCGTGTAGAAGGTGGCCAGCACGTCGGGCAGCAACAGCAGGAGCGGCAGCGCCGCCAGTCCCCACAGCGGCACGAGCCACGGGGTGGGCGGCGGTGTCCCCCGGCCTCCCAGCCACAAGAGCAGCAGCACCATGCCCGCCAGGGGCCAGAGGAACAGCGCGCTCGCGCCCGGCAACACGACGCTCACCGCGATGCAGAGCACCGCCCACGGCACGCAGCCGCCCGCCGCCAGCTCCATCACCGGCGCGCGGCGGCGCAGGTACAGCCCCACGCCCATCGCCGCCATCACCCACAGCACCACCGCGAGGATGAAGCGCCCGTTGTCCTGCGTCTCCGAGCGGCTGAGGGCGCGGAAGCCGGGCTGGAGGGCGCGCAACAGCGGCCACGCGAGCCGCGCGAGGCTGCTGGCCAGGAAGCCCACGAGCAACAGCACCACCGCCTCCCTCAGCACGGCCCACAGGCGCAATTGCTTGCGCTGGCGCGCCCGGAAGATGGCGAACACGAACAGGCCGCCCCAGAGGACCGCCAGCGGGACGGCCCAGGACCGGGGGTAGTGGACGCGCAGCGGGCCCGCGTTGAAGTAGATGAGCTCCTCACCCTCCGGCACGGACGGCTCCCGGGAGATGCGCCGGGTGAGCGCGAGCAGCGTGTCTCCCTGCTGCTGGAGGAGCCCGTCGGAGACCGCGTCCACGGTCTCCTTGCGCGAGTGGTAGGCCTGCGTGCCCTCCACGTTGGCGAAGTTCAGCCCCTGCCACCCGCCCTGCCGCAGCGCCGTGAAGTCCGTGGCGTTCTTCATCCGCTGATACACGGCCGTGAAGAGCGAACCGGCCCCGACGTCCGGGGCCTCCTCGGCGAGCCTGCGCACGAGCCAGCCGCCGCCCGGGGAGACCTCGAACATCAGGAGCGGCCCCGCGTTGCCGCGCGCGTCCACGTTGAGGAGCACGCCTGACTCGCGAGCCCAGGGGTGGGAGGCGGCGAAGGCGGTGCTGCCCAGCAGGTGCTGCTCCTCCGCGTCCGTGAACAGGAAGAGCACGTCGCCCGTCAGCGCCGGCCCCTGCTGGAGCGCCCGCGCCACCTCCAGGATGGACGCGACGGCGGCGCCATTGTCGGACGCGCCCGGCCCCGTGGGCACGGAGTCGTAGTGGGCCACCAGCATCACGGCCGTGCCCTTCGCGCCGTCCTTCGCGCGCAGCCGGCCCACGACGTTCTCCACGTTCGCGGCGGGCCGGGGGATGCCCTGCGCGGGCGCAAAGACGGCCTCGCGCTGGAGCTGGACCTCCGCGCCCACGTCGCGCAGGCGCGCTTGCAGGTAGTCGCGCACCGCCGCGTGCCGGGGCGTCCCCACGGCGTGGGGTTCCGCGCCGATGAAGCGCAGGTGCTCCCGGGCGCGTTCAGCGGAGAACCGCTCCGCGGGCGCGGAGGCGGGCACCGGCGCCGGCAGGGCATTTCCGCGCAGCACCAGCAGGATGACGCCCAGGCCGAGCACCGCGGTCACCCACCGTGCAACCGAAGACGCGCGAGGGGAGGCACTCCGTTCCAGGCCCGCGGTCGGGGCGGTGTCGCTCATGTTCCAGTCCTTCAGGCGCGCCCACCCTTCGGGGGCCGCGGGGGGTTCGCGGAGTCCCCGTCGAAGGGGGTGTCCATCGCGCGGGCACTCTACGTCACCCGGAATCCGGCGGACACGCCGACCTTGCGCCCTCTGCCTGGCCCCATGAAACAGGGCGAGCAGGCGGCGGCCCCCCCTCCACCAGGGGCCGCGCCGCTCGCCCACCCGCCGCTCAGATCGTCTTCTTCCCCGGCAGCTCGAAGCGGTCCAGGTTCATCACCTTGGTCCACGCGGCGATGAAGTCCTGCACGAAGTGCGCTTCGCCGTCGTGGGCCGCGTAGACCTCCGCCAGCGCGCGCAACTGCGAGCTCGAGCCGAAGACGAGGTCGGCGATCGTCGCCGTCCAGCGCAGCGCGCCCGTGGCGCGGTCGCGGCCTTCAAACAGGTTCGGCGCCTTCTCCGAGCGCTTCCACGCGGTGCGCATGTCGAGCAGGTTCACGAAGAAGTCCGGGGTCAGCTTGCCCGGGCGCTTCGTGAACACGCCGTGCGGCGTGTGGCCGTAATTGGCGTCCAGCGCGCGCAGGCCGCCCACCAGCGCTGTCATCTCCGGCGCGGTGAGCGTGAGCAGGCTGGCACGGTCGATGAGCGCGGCGGCGGTCGTCGCCTCGGCCCCCGCGCGGACGTAGTTGCGGAAGGCATCCGCCGCCGGCTCGAGCACCAGGAACGATTCGACGTCCGTCTGCTCCTGCGACGCGTCCGTGCGGCCCGGCGTGAAGGGCACGGGGACCTCGTGGCCGGCGTCGCGCGCGGCGGCTTCGACGGCCGCGGTGCCCCCCAGCACGATGAGGTCCGCCAGCGACACCCGCTTGCCGCCGCGCTGCGCGGCGTTGAACCGCTGCTGGATGGCTTCAAGCTTCCCGAGCACCTTCGCGAGCTCGGCGGGCTCGTTGGCCTCCCAGTCCTTCTGCGGCGCCAGGCGGATGCGCGCGCCGTTCGCGCCGCCGCGCATGTCGCTCCCCCGGAACGTCGACGCCGAGGCCCAGGCCGTCTTGATCAGTTGCTGGCGCTCGAGGCCGGAGCCGAGCAGCTCGGCCTTGAGCGCGTCGATGTCCGCGGCGTCGATCAACGGATGGTCGACGGCCGGAATCGGGTCCTGCCAGAGCAGGTCCTCCTTCGGCACCAGCGGGCCCAGGTAACGCGCCTTGGGCCCCATGTCGCGATGGGTCAGCTTGAACCAGGCGCGCGCGAAGGCGTCCGCGAACTTCGCCGGGTGGGCCAGGTAGTCGCGGGAGATGCGCTCGTAGACGGGGTCGAAGCGCAGCGCCAGGTCGGCGGTGGTCATCATGGGCGCGTGGCGCCTGCCGGGCACGTGCGCGTCCGGCACGGTGCCGTCGCCGCTGTTGCCCACGGGCTTCCACTGGTGCGCGCCGGCCGGGCTCTTGGTCAGCTCCCACTCGTAGCCGAACAGCGTCTCGAAGTAGGTCATGTCCCACTTCGTCGGCGTGGGCGTCCACGCGCCCTCCAGGCCGCTGGTGGTCGCGTGCTCACCGACGCCGCTCTCGTAGGTGCTCTTCCAGCCCAGCCCGAGCTCCTCGACGTTCGCGCCCTCCGGCTCCGCGCCGACGTGGTGCACCGGGCCGGCGCCGTGGCACTTGCCGAAGGTGTGGCCACCAGCGACGAGCGCGACGGTCTCCTCGTCGTTCATCGCCATACGCGCGAACGTGTCGCGGATGTCGCGCGCGGAGCCGACCGGATCCGGCCGGCCGTTCGGGCCCTCCGGGTTGACGTAGATGAGGCCCATCTGCACGGCGGCCAGCGGGTGCGCCAGCTCACGCTCGCCGCTGTAGCGCTCGTCGCCCAGCCAGGTGGACTCCGGACCCCAGTCAATGGAGTGCGGCTCCCAGATGTCCTCCCGGCCGCCGCCAAAGCCAAACGTCTTGAGCCCCATGGACTCCAGCGCCACGTTGCCGGTGAGGATCATCAGGTCGGCCCACGACAACTTGCGGCCGTACTTCTGCTTGATGGGCCACAGCAGGCGGCGCGCCTTGTCGAGGTTGCCGTTGTCCGGCCAGCTATTGAGGGGCGCGAAGCGCTGCTCACCCGAGCGCGCGCCGCCGCGGCCGTCGAAGATGCGGTAGGTGCCCGCCGCGTGCCACGCCATGCGGATGAAGAACGGGCCGTAGTGACCGTAGTCCGCCGGCCACCAGTCCTGCGAGTCGGTCATCAACGCGTGCAGGTCCTTCACCACCGCGTCCAGGTCGAGCGTCTGGAACTCCGCCGCGTAGTCGAAGTCCTCGACCATCGGATCCGACAGCGAGGAATGCTGGTGCAGCATCGCGAGGTTGAGCTGCTCCGGCCACCACTGCGCGTTGGTGCGCGCGCGGCGGGGGCCGTGCGCGACGGGGCACTTCATTTCGTCGGTCATGCCGGGACGGTAGGCCGGTGGCGCGCGCGCCGGGCTCCCGTTGTTCGGAGGGGTTCACCCGCCGTTTGCTACCGAACCCCTTGCCGCTCACGCCCGCGGGTGGGCGGCGTCATAGACCTCCTGCAACTGTTCGAAAGTCACGTGGGTGTACTTCTGCGTGGTGGACAGGCTGGCGTGGCCCAGCAGCTCCTGGATGCTGCGGATGTCCGCGCCGCCGCCCAGCAGGTGCGTGGCGAACGAGTGGCGCATCGCGTGGGGGCTCACCTTGCGCGCCAGGGCCAGCTTCAGCACGTACGCGTCCAGGTGCCGGGCGATGCTGCGGGCCGTCAGCCGGCCGCCCTTGAAGTTGAGGAAGAGCGCGTCCGGGTCCTGCCCCTCGCGCACCTCGGCCAGCAGCTCGCCGCGCCTCGCGAGGTACGCCTCCAGCGCGCGGATGGCCTTCACGTTGAGCGGCACCAGCCGCTCCTTGCTGCCCTTGCCCATCACCCGGACGATGCGGCTGCCGCGGTCCACGCCCAGCAGGTCCAGGCCGCACAGCTCGCTGATGCGCAGGCCGCCGCCGTACAGCATCTCCAGGATGGCCTTGTCGCGAAGCCCCAGCACCGTCTTCACGTCCGGCATGTCGAGGATGGCGAACACCTCCTCCACCGGCAGCACCTTGGGCAGCGACTTGGGCAGCTTGGGGCTCTTCACCAGCTTCGCGGGGCTGGCGGACAGGAGCTTCTGCCGCACCAGATACTTGTAGAAGGACTTGATGCTCGCCAGCCGCCGCGCGCGGCTCGTGGGCGCGTGGTCCACCGCGAGCGTGCCCAGGTAGCCCCGGATGGCCGCGTGCGTGCCCGCGAGCAGCGACAGCTTCATCCGCTCCACCAGGTAGCGCTCATAGTCCTTCAGGTCGATGAGGTAGTTGCGCACCGTGTGCGGCGACGCGCCCTTCTCACCTTCGAGGTGGACCTTGAACTGCTCCAGCAGCGGGGACAGGGTGGACATGGTCGGCGAAGCCTAGGGGGCTCCCCGAGCCTCGCAAGATTCACGTCCGCGCGCGAGCGTCCGCCGCGCGTGACAGCATGGACGGCATGACGGTGGACCTGCGAATCGCCTCCTACAACATCCTGGCGGATGCCTACGTCAAGCCCGAGTGGTTCCCGCACACGCCCGCGGACCTGCTCCGGCCGCGAAGCCGCCACGCACTGCGGGTCCGCCGCATCGTGGACCTGGACGCGGACATCGTCTGCCTCCAGGAGGTGGAACCCGACAGCTTCGCCGCGCTCCAGGAAGGGCTGAAGCCACACGGATACACGGGGGTGATGGCCCAGAAGGGGCAAGGCCGCCCGGATGGCTGCGCCGTGTTCCACCGCCTGGGCCTGGGTCCGGGGCACCGGGCCCACCATTTCCAGGACCGGCTGGAGGACGGACGCATCTCCGGGCACCTGGCGCTGGTCGTGGACTTCGACGTCGGCGGAGCGCGGCTGCGCGTGGCATGCACGCACCTGCGCTGGGACCGGCCCGACCGGCCGGTGGAGCAACACCAGGGCATGCGGCAGGCCACCGAGCTGATCGACGAGCTCGTCCGGAAGGATCCAGAGGCCCTGTGGATCGTGTGCGGCGACTTCAACGCCCAACCCGGAGAGCCGTTGGTCCAGGCGTTCGAAGCGGCCGGGCTGCGGGATGCCTACGCGGGGCGGCATCAGCCGACCTGCAACGCGAACGGCCTGCCCAAGACCATCGACTTCCTCTTCCACCCAGCCGCGCTGCGAGCCTCGCCCGACCCCTTGCCAGCGCTGGACGAGCGCACGCCCCTGCCCTCGGAGCAGGAGCCCTCCGACCACCTGCCCATCTCGGTACGGCTGCGGCGCTGAGGTGCCACGACGGATGGACGGTCGGCGAGGTCATCCACCGGTCACACTCCCGGTCAAATCCAGACATCCTTCGGGTAGGCTCGCGGCATGAAAATCATGCCCAGCGAGAGTCCGTCTCCCACGCAGCAACTGTTCGCGGCAATCAATGGCCATTGGGTCACCCAGGTCATCGGCACGGTGGCCCGGCTGGGGATCGCGGATCTGCTCGTGGGAGGCCCCCGCGACAGTGATTCGCTGGCGGCGGAGCTTGGCGTCCACCCGGGCGCCTTGTTCCGGCTGATGCGAGGCGGGCTCACCGCCGGCCTCTTCGCGTCCCCCTCCGAGCGGACCTTCGTCCTGACACCGATGGGCGAGGGGCTGCGCACGGACGTCCCGGGCTCGCTGCGGGCGGTGGCCATCATGCAGAGCGACAAGTCCCACTGGTTGCCCTGGGGGCTCCTCACCGAGGCGGTCCGCACCGGAAGTGCCCCCGTGCGGGCCGCACTGGGCTCCGACATCTGGGAGCACTTCGCCCGGAATCCCGACGAGAGGGAGCACTTCGCCCAGGCCATGGGCAACCTCTCCGGCCTGGTGGCCAGCGAGCTGACGCACCACATCGACTTCGCCCCCTTCGCACGGGTGGCGGACATTGGAGGCAGCCACGGCGACCTGCTCGCACAGGTGCTGCGCGCCCATCCCTCCTGCCGGGGCATCCTCTTCGACCTGCCCCAGGTCGCCGAGGCAGCGAAGACAGTGCTGGAGTCCCGGGGACTGGCCAGCCGGGTGGAGGTGGTGGCCGGGAGCTTCTTCGAGCCCGGCATTCCCGCGGCCGAAGCCTATCTGCTCAAACACATCCTCCATGACTGGGAGGATGACGCCTCCCTCACCCTCCTGCGCCGGATCCATGATGCGGCTCCCTCCGGGACACGGCTCTTCGTGCTGGAGATGGTGATTCCGGACAACCGCAATCCAGACCCCACCCACCTGATGGACCTCAACATGCTGGTGCTCGCCGACGGCCGCGAGCGCACCCGGGATGAATTCCAGGCGCTGTTCGACGCGACCTCCTGGAAGGTGGAGCGCATCATCCCCACCCGGAGCGGGACCAGCATCATCGAGACAGTAAAGGCCTGAGCATTTGAACCAGAAAGACAGGGTGTGAATCCCTCTCACCCGGCGCAACGCTATACACTCCCAGGCATGGCCCTCGAGTCCCCTGCCCTTCGTGCAGTCATCCTCGGTTGTGCCCTGCTGTCGTCTTCCTGCTCGGACACGTCCAAACCTCCGCCCCCGCCTCCTCCCGAAGACCCCTGGGACGGGACCTATACCCCCCGGGTCGACCCATCGGACTGGGTCGACCGGGGCGAGTACGCGCCCTGCTCTTTCACACCGCCTCCGGGGACCGTCGCCGACTGTGACGACCCGTCCCTCTTCGACCTGTCGAAGTGTGACACCGCCTCGCTCGCCGCCCTGGAGCCGCATGGCATCTACCAGGTGGACATGCGCCACGCGTCGGGCCTCGCGGACTTCGCCGGCATCCGGATCCCCGCGGATGGCGGCACCGCGACCATGAACTACCTCCCGACGATGCGGAGCGCTCCGGTCGCGCGGCAGCAGCTCCAGGGAGGCTTCCGCTTCTCCGCGCGGTACACCTTCCGGGACACCGTCCGGAACCTCGTCTTCGCGGGCTGCGGCGTCACCGGGCCCGGGCTGGTGACGGGGTGCTTCGCCCGCTGCACCGATGGCAAGGTCGCCACCTCGGGCACCTTCGAAGCCGCGCGGATGACCTGGGCGCGGGGCGAGTCCGAATCCTCGGGAGGGCTGCGGCTCCTCTCCGAGACCCATGTCCAGACGGTGCGCCCGGTGGATGTGTATGTCCACCGGGGCCACGCCTACGTCGTCTCCATCGACGACCCGCTCACCCAGGCCCCGGGAGGGCTCGCGGTCGTTGACGTCCGCGACCCGAGCCATCCCGTCATCACGAAGCGGCTCACCCTCCCGGAAGACTCGTACTGGAACGCGGCCTGGGCCAAGGACGACGCGCTCTACATCGCCAGCAAGAGCTCGGGCGTCATCGTCTTCGATATCAGCGACCCCTCGGCCCCGGTCTTCGTGCGCAGCGTGCCCGGTCGAGGCCCCATCGATGTCCACACGATGTTCGTGGAGGGCAACCGGCTGTATGCCGTGTCCCCGGGTCCCGCCCCCACCGGCGAGACGCTTGTCTTCGACATCTCCACGCCGCTTCAGCCCGTCCTGCTCAATCGCTTCACCGCCGCCGACACGGAGTCCGCGTTTCCCTCGGCGCATGACTCCTTCGCCTATCAGGACCGGCTCTACGTCAACCACTTCAGCGCGGGCTACGTCGTCTACGACGTGAAGGACCCGATGAGCCCACGGGAGCTGGGCCACTACACCTTCGAGACCGACAACAGCTATTCGACGAGCCACGCGAGCGCGGTGGGCACCTTCGCGGGGAAGACCGTCGCGTTCGAGGGAGGCGAGTACCAGGGCGCCCACCTGCGCGTGCTGGACGTCACGGACCCCACGAACATCCAGCTCATGGGGCGCTACAAGCTGCGGCCGCAGACCTCCATCCACAACATGATCCTCAAGGACCAGCGGCTCTACATCGCCTACTACCAGGAGGGGCTGCGCGTGCTGGATGTCTCCGTCCCCCCTCGGCCGCGCGAAATCGCCTGGTTCAACACCTTCCGTGAGTCCGACCTGAACCGGGGTGATGACCTGCTCGAAGGCGCCATTGGCATCCGCGTTCCCGGAGACGGCCACGTGTACGTCGTGGACACCTCCCGGGGCCTGCTCATCTTCAACGAGCCCTGAGCTGGCACGAGGGGATTCGAATTGGGGAGGATGCCGGCCTCTTCAGGGGGAAGGTGTCGATGCGAGCCGTCGTGGTGATGGGGTTGTGGGCGTCAGTGGTGGGAGCAACGGAGCTGTCCAACGAGTTCTCGCTGGAGTCGCCCCGGTACGGGCGGCTGCTGACCAGCGTCCGCCCCCATCCCCGCCATTGACGGTGAGTGGGAGGACGAACCGCAGGTGGCCTCCTCCGGAGGGGTGAGCCTGGTGGTGTGGCAGCGCGGCACCCGCAGCGTCTACGACCACGACATCCTCGCGGCCCGCATCCGCGACGACGGCACCGTGCTGGACGCCACTCCGCGGGTGGTCGTCTCAAGGGCAGGCAATCAGAGCAGCCCCACCCTCGCGGGCGGGCCCGATGGCTTCCTCGTGGCCTGGCAGGATGGCCGCCACCAGGTGGGCGAGACCCTCGAGTGGGACATCTACGCCACGCGGGTCGCGCTCTCCGGCGAAGTGCTGGACGCCGCGGGCCTCCCGGTGAGCGTCCTCGCCTCGAGCTACCAGACGTATCCCCGGGCCCTCTTCGATGGGACGAACTACCAGGTGCTGTGGGGCGACGGCCGGAACTCCTCCTACGGCGACTTCTACGGGGGACGGGTGAGCGTCGCGGGTGAACCGCTGGACGGCACCGGCGTGCGCATCACGCCGCCCAGCAGCGACTACAAGCAGGGCCCGGCCCTCGCCTTCGACGGGACGCAGACGTGGGTCGTCTGGCGCGCCGCGACCGGCTCCTACGACGAGCGCTTCTATGGAGTGCGCTTCGGCAAGGACGGCGTGGTGAAGGACACCGCGCGGGTGCCCCTCTTCACCCACTCGGGGCAGAAGACGCTGTCTGACCTTATCTTCGACGGCACGCGGCTGCGCGCGGTGTGGGCCGAGTACGTCGGCGCGTACGGCCTCAAGTCCGGGCGCTTCGAGACGAACGGCACCCCGGTGGATGGAGAGGGCCGCTTCCTCGCCTGGGGCGCCAACGTCCAGGACATCCCGAGCGTGGCCTCATCGGGAGGCACCGGGCTCATGGCGTGGCGGGACCAGGTGGGCGAGGAGGCCGCGAGGACCGCCAGCATCCGGATCCAGCCGCTGAACGCCGACGGCCAGCCCACGGGCAACGTCCGGGTCCTCTCCTCCTCGACCTACGTGGTCAGACCGGCGGTGGGCGACGGCGACGGTATCTACCTGGTGGCCTGGGGTGAGGGGAGCTCCAGCCATGACATCAAGGCCCAGCGGGTGCGGCCGGACGGAACGCTCATCGACGCGCAGCCCCTCACGCTCGCCACGTCCACCGTTTCCGGCCCCGCCTCCATCGCCAGCGCGGGAGACTCCTTCTTCGTCGTCTGGGAGGCGGCGGGCAGCCGCATCACCGGGGTGATGGTTCGCGAGGACGGCTCGGTGTCCAGCCCCATCCCGCTTCCCAGGCCTGCCTCCAGTTCCCAGACACAAAGCCAGCCGAAGGTGGCCTTCAATGGCACGCACTTCCTGGTCGTGTGGACGAACTACAACGGCGATTACGACATCCATGCCGCCCGGGTCAGCCCCACCGGGCAACTGGTGGATGCGACACCGCGGATCATCTCCGCCGCGGCGTCCTACCAGTACGAGCCGAACGTCGCCGCGCATGGCGACTTCCTGGTCACCTGGTCGGACTACCGCAAGGGAGGGGGCTGGCCGGAGCTCCGCGCCGCGCGCGTGGCGAGCGACGGCACGCTGAAGGACCCGGACGGAAAGGTCGTTGTCCCCAACGGTTCGATGAAGCGCTACGCGCAGCCGATGTTCGACGGCTCTGGCTTCACCCTCCTCTGGCAGCAGGGGTCGGATGCATTCATGGGTCCCAAGCTGGCGCGCGTGTCGCTGGACGGGACGGTGTTGACGCCCGCGCCGCTGGACGTCTGGCGCGCGGAGGACAACGCGAACCCGGCGGGCATGGCCCTGCTCGCGCCCCACAAGGCGGTCATCGTCTACCAGCGCTTCGATTCGGGCCCCGGCCTCTACATGAACCGCGTGCACGGGCGGGTGCTGAGCATCACGCCGGAAGAAGACAAGCCGGACGCCGGCAGCGGTGACGCGGGCCTGGACAGCGGCGTGGATGCAGGCACCGACGGTGGGGGGGGCGTCACGGATGGTGGCAGCGACGCGGGCACGGACGGCGGTGTGGATGCAGGCATGGACGGCGGCACGCGGCCGGATGCGGGCGCGACGGTCGATGCGGGGACGACCGTCGACGCGGGTACGGACACCCCGGAGGCGCCCGAGGACTCCGGCTGCGGATGTTCGTCCGCGGGCGCGCCTTTCTGGGGCTTCCTGCCCCTGGCCCTGCTGCTGCGCCGCCGCCGCGCTCGGGCGTCGTAGGAAGGTTGCACAGCGTGGCCCGGCAGGTGTCTGCTGCCGGGCCCATGTCACGCAACACGCAGTGGAAGGTGGCGGGCTTCGGTGTGTCGGCCCTGGTGCTCGTCGCCGCGTTGGTCTTCGCCAACGGAACACCCAAGGTCCATGAACCGCTGTCCCTGGAGGCGAGCGACCGGGAGGATTACGCCCAGTTGGCGCTGGGGGCCCTCCGCGCCGCGGACCCCACGGGCGAATGGAAGTACGACCCGGAGCAGTTCCTCATCCAGCGCTTCGCCCCGGACGGCGGCCTGGGGATGACCCTCAACCTCGCGAACTTCTACCGCGAGTACCAGGACGCCCCGCCCGAGCGGCGCGGCGAGGCGCTCGCGAGGTTGGGACGGACGGGCGTCCTCCCGGAGGCCCCGGCCACGTACGCGCAGGCGCGCTCCCAACTGATGCTCGTGGTGCGCGCCCGCGACACCTTCGAGGCGTTCTCCCAGCAGGCCGGTGGGTCCGCGCCGGTGTCCTGGCGGCCGGTGGGCGAGGTGCTGGCGGAGGCGCTCGTCCAGGACACCCCGGACGCCATGCGCTACGTCCCCACGGAGGAGCTGGCGCGCTGGGGCATCACCTACGAGCAGGCCCGCGCGGACGCGATGGCCAACCTGCGGCGCATGGAGGCCGCGCCGCTCAGGAACCTGACCCTGGGCGCCTGCGCGCTCTTCACGAACGACAGCTACGGTGCCTCACGGCTGCTGCTGGACGACGTGGTGCGCGGCTGCGAGGTGAAGGGCGATCCGGTGGTGGTCGTCCCCAACCGGGACACGGTGCTGATCACGGGCGCCGACGACGCCACGGGCCTGCTCACGCTGGCGGAAGCCGCGCTGGAGGGCGTCCAGGCGCCACGCCCCGTGGACGGGCACGCGCTGCGCCTCACCACCGACGGATGGAAGCCCTTCCTCCCCAGCCGGGAGAGCCCGTCGCGGAGCATCCTGGAGAACCTCGCGTTCGCCAGCCGGGTGCGCGGCTACCAGGAGCAGACCGAGCGGCTCCGGAAGCAGGAGGAGCCAGGCGACGTCTTCGTCGCCAGCCTGCTCCCGCAGAAGGACGCCCGAGGGCGCTACTTCGGTCAGACCGTCTGGTCCAATGAAGGCGAGTCGCTGCTCCCGCGAGCGGATGTCATCCTTTTCGTGGACGCGGCGCTGGGCCCGGACGCGCCCCCGGTGGCCTCGGTCCGGTGGGACCTGGTGGTGCGCGACGCGGGGACGCTGCTGATGCCCGAGCTGGGCGTGTACCCGGAGCGCTACCGCGTGACGGGCTTTCCCTCCAAGGAGCAGCTCCAGCGCTGGAAGGCGGATCCGACGGCCATGGACGTGCCCTGACGCCAGGGCTGCCCCGCGGGCGGTATGCTCACGCGGCCCCCAACCTGGAGATGGCCCCTGGCGCTCGTTCCCCTCTACAAGCCGCAGGACCTGGTGAAGAAGGCCTCGAAGCAGGCCGTCTTCCCGGCCCTCAGGGTGGCGCCACCGCCGTCCCAGCAACGGTCCCTGGTCGGGTTGAAGCGGCTGATGCACGCGCGAAACCTGGACCCGCACGGGCTGGAGGCCACGGTCTACGACACGCAGGGCTGTGTGCTCAGCGGAGCGCTGCACGAGGCCGTTGACCTGTCGGAGAACACGAACCCCATCACCGAACCGGGCACCGGCATCCTCTTCAACGGGGACCACAACCTGCTGTCGCTGGAGGTGGGCGGCCCGGTGGTGGCGCAGTCCTTCGACCTCTATTACCTGCACTGGGGCTTCGACAGCACCCACTGCGTGCGGCTGGGCTCGCACGCGAACTACTTCGTCACCGCCGCGCTCCAGGGGTGCTCCATCTTCGTCACTGGAGATCCGGCCTCGCCGACGGTGTACCACCTGAACGCGAACTCGGCGGGAGCGAACGCGCCCAACGACGCGGCGAGGTACCAGGCGAAGGTCCAGGTCATGGAGGCCCGCTTCAACGCCGCCCGGAAGGTCATGGGCGGCAGCCAGCAGTCGTCCGCCTCCGCGTCGATGCATGACTACATGCCCGGCATGCTGAGCGCGGCGGGCACCGCGCAGCTCGAATATGAACGCGGCGTGAGCGGCGCCTCCTGGTACCACGTGGGCACCCATGCCTTCCGGTCGTTCTGGAAGGTGGACCAGGACGAGCTGATCCAGTTCGGCACCGTGTTCGGGGTGCGGGAGTCGGGGCGCTGGTCCTTCTACTTCCAGAAGCGCAGCCGTCACGACTACCGCTACAAGACCTGGACATTCGACCGCGCCCGCCGTGCCGAATGGAGCGCGGAGTGCCACCGGTTCTGGCCCGCCTGAGCGGCATCTGCTCAAGTGCCATCCGCTCACGTCCTGGGAGGGACTGGATGGACAGCACCTACAAGTCATTGCGCATCGAGAAGGCCGACGGCATCGCCGAGCTGGTGCTCACCGGCCCGGGCAAGGGCAACGCCATGGGCCCCGACTTCTGGCGGGAGATGCCCGAGGCGCTCCGCGCGCTGGACGCCGACGACGACGTGCGCGTGCTGCTGGTGCGCGGTGAGGGCCAGAACTTCACCTACGGCCTGGACCTGATGGGGATGATGGAGTCCCTGGGGCCGCTGCTGACCGGCGAGAGCAACCTGGCATTGGAGCGCAGCCGGCTGCTCAAGCTGATTGGGGAGATGCAGCAGGCCACGGAAGGGATGGCCCGGTGCAGGAAGCCCGTCATCGCCGCGGTGCATGGCTGGTGCATTGGCGGAGGGATGGACCTCATCGCCGCGTGTGACTTCCGGTACTGCTCGCAGGAGGCGAAGTTCTCCCTGCGCGAGGTGAAGGTCGGCATCGTCGCGGACCTGGGCGCGCTCCAGCGGTTGCCGCGCATCATTGGCGAGGGGAACACGCGGGAGCTGGCCTACACCGGCGGTGACGTGGACGCGGCGCGCGCGCTGCGCATGGGCCTGGTCAACGAGGTCTTCCCCTCCCCCGAGGCCCTGCTCACGGAGGCGAGGGCGACGGCGAGGCGCATCGCGGACAACCCGCCGCTCGTGGTCCAGGGCGCCAAGCAGGTGATGGAGTACTGCGCGGACAAGTCCATCGCGGACGGGCTGCGCTACGTGGCGGTGTGGAACTCGGCGTTCCTCCAGTCGCTGGACCTGACGGAGGCCTTCTCCGCCTTCGCCGAGCGCCGCCCGCCCAAATTCCAGGGCCGCTGAGACGGTAGACTCGCGCCATGGAAAACGCGCATGGCGAGAGTCCTTCCCCTACGCAGCAGCTCCACCTGGCCATCACCAGCTACTGGCGCACCCAGGTCATTGGCACCGTGGCCCGTCTGGGAATCGCGGACCTGCTCGCGGATGGGGCCCGTGACAGTGATTCGCTCGCGAGCGAGCTGGGCGTCCACCCAGAGGCGTTGTTCCGGCTGATGCGCGCCGGCCTCGCCACGGGCCTCTTCGTGGCCTTCGCCGAGCGGACCTTCGCCCTGACCCCCATGGGCGAGGGCCTTTGCTCGAACACCCCTGGCTCCCTGCGGGAGCTGGCCATCATCCAGAGCAGCCCTTCGCATTGGCTGCCCTGGGGGCAGCTCACCGAGGCGATCCGCACCGGGAGCGCTCCCATCCAGGCCGCGCTGGGCTCCGACATCTGGGAGCACTTCGCCAAGAACCCCGACGAGGCGGAGCACTTCGCCCGGTCCATGGGGGACTGGTCCGAGATGGTGTCCAGCCAGGTGGCCCGGCACGTCGACTTCTCCGCCTTCGCCCGCGTGGCGGACATCGGGGGCAGCCACGGCGACCTGCTCGCGCAGGTGCTGCGCGCCCATCCCTCCTGCCGGGGCATCCTCTTCGAGCTGCCCCAGGTCGCCGAGAGCGCG
The DNA here is from genome assembly GCF_020037015.1 of Corallococcus sp. AS-1-6. Classification (GTDB taxonomy): domain Bacteria; phylum Myxococcota; class Myxococcia; order Myxococcales; family Myxococcaceae; genus Corallococcus. The sequence continues at coordinate 330,958 of NZ_JAIQDE010000005.1, forward strand.
AAGCCCGTCCTGGCGTCCCGGGGCCTCGCCAGCCGGGTGGAGGTGGTGACCGGGAACTTCTTCGAGCCCGGCATCCCCGCCGCCGACGCCTACCTGCTCAAGCACATCCTCCACGACTGGGAGGATGACGCCTGCACCACCCTCCTGCGCCGGCTCCACGAGGCGGCCCCCGCCGGGGCTCGGCTCTTCGTGGTGGAGATGGTCATCCCGGACAACCGGACGCCCGACATCACCCACCTGATGGACCTCAACATGCTGGTGGTCGCCAACGGACGCGAGCGCACCTACAACGAGTTCCAGGCGCTGCTCGGCGCGACCGCCTGGAAGGTCCACCGCCTCATCCCCACCCAGAGCGGGACGAGCATCATCGAGGCGGTGAAGGCCTGAGTGACGGGGCGGCGCCACCGGCGCCGCCCTTCGTCACGGCCCGCGAGGGATTACAGCCGGACCTGGAGCTCGTAGCGGCGGTTCTGCGCCTTCTTCGCCTCGGTGTTGTCCGGCTTCACCAGCATGCGCTCGGAGCCATAGCCCACGGCGGTGATTTCGTTGCGGGGGATGCCTCGCGCGATCAGCTCCTTGACGATGGCCTCCGCGCGCTGCTCGCTGAGCGCCTTGTTCTTCGCGGCGTCGCCCGTCGAGTCGGTGTGACCGGAGACCTCGAACTTGTAGCTCTTGACCCCCGCGGCGACGAGCTGCTTCTTCGCGTCCACGAGCGCGTTGGTGAGCTTCTTGAGCTTCGCGTCACAGCCGGGGGCCAGCTCGGCGGTGCCCGTCTTGAAGCTGCACTGGTTCTTGCGGCCCTCCTCCGTGAGCTTCGTGTTGACGCGCTTCTCCACGGTGGACTTGCCGGCGTCACCCGCGGCCTTCTTGATTGAATCGAAGGGGCTTTGCGCGGAGGCCACGCCCGGGACGGCCAGCAGCGATACGGCGATGCAGAGCGCCTTGAGCTTCATCCGTGAGACTCCTTGGGCTCCAGGGGGAAGGGAGCCGGAGCGAGAAGCTGCCGAGGGCGGCACGCCGCGTCCAGCGACACGGCGTGGGCCGCGGAGGTCGCCTGCCCTACTCGCCCCGCTTTTTCTTCCCCCGCGCGACTTCTGTAGCCAGGGCGTCCAGCTTCGGCGTCCAGAACGCCCGGAAGCGCTCCAACCAGGCGTCCACCTCCGCCAGCGGCGCGGCGTCCACGGCGTAGAGGCGCCGCGCGCCATCCACCCGCACCGTCGCGAAGCCGTTGTCCCGCAGGACCTTCAGGTGCTGCGAGACGGCGGACTGCGTGATGCCGAACTCACGTTGGATGACGTCCACGACCTCGCCCGAAGCGTGCTCGCCTTCCGCGAGCAGCTCCAGGATGCGGCGGCGGACCGGATCGCCGAGGACGTCGAAGGCGTGCATCAGCCCCCTGTATAGAACGCGGCCGTGCGCTCGGCCATCCCGCGAGCCACGTCCGGCGCCTCACCGCCCGCCACATGGGCGTCGGCCCAGGCCTGGGCGCTGGCGCGCATGAAGGCCTTCGCTTCATCCGAGGCGACCCAGGACGCAGCGGCCTCCGCGGCCACGTCCCTGCCCGTCTCCAGGTACTGGCCCAGCCCCAGGAAGCCCAGGTCCCAGCCCACGCCCGTGGCGCCAGGACCGAACTGGCTCCAGAACTGCTCCACGTCCGCCGAGTGCACGATGTGCTCGAGCGTCAGCCGCGTGCCCTTCCCTTCCGGCGACAGGCGGACCGTCACCCAGCTCATGCCGCCGTTCATCTCCCAGGTCAGGTCGAACGCCGAGGGCTTGTCGCAGCGGGTGATGGTGCCCCCCGCGTTCCCCTTGAGCTGATACCGGCCGCCCTTCCGCTACGCCCCCCCGGGGCGTCAGTCCCTCGTGTCGTCCACGAGCTGCACGGGGACACCGGGCCCGGCTGCCTCTCCGTCCACGTCCTGGAGGTCCAGCGCTCCGGTGGAGAGGACCCAGACATCCAGCGTCGCGTCCTCGTCCGTGTTCCCCACGCACGCCAGGGTGATGGCGCAGGCGGGGCACGTGCCGGAGACGCCGAGCCGGGCCTTCAACGACGGAGGAAGCGCCTCCACGTCGAAGGGGCGCAGGTAGGTGAACTGGAAGGTATCCGCGCCGATGGCCACCGCTCCCTCTGGAGCTTCGCTTCGCTCCCGGTCGCGGAGCTCCATCGGTCCCCGGCCCGCGAAGTACGCGTAGCGGTTGCCCCGCTCGGGCGCGAAGCCCACCCTCGCGAAGACGGGCTCGTAGGTCTTCGTGTCCTGGAAGTGGCGGCGCTGGAGCCTGTACCAGGCCCGCAGGTTCGACCTGCACTCGGCCGCGCGGGCGCGCTGACCGAAGCGCACGAAGTGGCGGACCGTGTTGACGGCCACCACGCCCAGGCACGAACAGGCCAGCACGCCGAGGACGAGGAAGACCCCCTTCCGGCGGGAGCTCATGGCGCGCGCACTTCACCGCCCAGCGCCATCGCCGTGCCGACGAAGGCCGTGACGCTCCGGTAGCCCTCGGGCGTCGGCTGGAGCGCGGCGGTGCTTCCGGTCCCCAGTTGGGTGATGCCGCGAGGCAGGAAGCGCCCCAGGTTCCACGTCCGGCCCCGGAAGACGAAGTCCTCGCTGGAGCACAGCACTGCGGAGAAGAGGTTGCTGGAGAGCGGCCCCACCGCCGTCCCGACCACCGTGGAGAGGCGCTGGAGCGTCGCGATGGGCTGGCCCACCGCGAAGCTCTCCGGCGCGGAGAAGTCTCCGCAAGGCTCCGGGTTGAAATACAGCGTGAAGCGGCCCACCGGATCCAACGCCACGGTGAGGTCGCCGTTGGTCAGGTGCTGGGGCGTGAAGGGCTCGGCGCGGAAGGTGAAGAAGGCCGTGGCCTCCCCCGGCGGCCCGTTGAAGAGCGGCCCCTCCACGCCTCCCAGGTGCGCGAAGTAGCCCACGTCCTGCACCGTGCCATCGAGCGCCTCGTAGAAGCGTCCAATGGCATACCAGACGACCCCCGCGACGAGCGGCGGCCCCATGTTCCCTGTCACTGGATGCATGTCTTCACTCCTCGCCCGCGAAGGTGGAGCCCCCCCGTTCGATGACGTCGCGGCCGGTCTCGTCCGTCGCGTCGCCTGGATTCCCCGATAGAACGCCCGCGAGCACGGGGCTCGCGGGCGTCAACGCATCCTTCGAGGGGCTCGAAGGACGCGCGTCAGTCCCAGCGGCTGGTGAGCTTCAGCTTCCACTCGCGCAGCGTGCCGTTGCCCACGCCCGACGGGTTGACGATGTGCAGCTTCCACAGGCCGTTGACGGAGCCGTCACGCGGGATGCCGCGCGTCACCGGGATGCGCTTGGGCGGCGTGCCCTCGTTGGGGCCGTCCCACAGGAGCGCCGTCTCACCGCCCGGATCCTCCAGCGTCAGCACCAGCTTGGACGGGTTGTTGTGCGCCAGGTCCAGCTCCACCGTGATGTCCTCCGGCACCGTCGCCAGACCCACCACCGGCTGCGTCGCCGTCTGCGGCGTCGTGTTCCCCTGCAGCGTCAGGTCCGCGTACGCCGTGAACTCGCCGGACATCCACGCCGGCCGGCACCAGCCCTCCGTCGCGCCCGAGTCCAGGCCGTGGCACGCCAGCCCCTCCTCACACGGCACGAAGCGCGAGCACGACGCGCCGTCGCCCGGGATGCTCACCGTCGTCACACAGCGGCCGTAGGCGCTGGAGCCGTCATACGGCTTGCCCTCGCAGTGGAGGTTCGGCCCGCACGTCCCGGCGCCCGTGCACGGGTCGCCCTCCTCGCCCTGCAGGGTGGCCGTCTTGAGGTTCTGCAGCGCCGTCGCGTCCACGGACGGCAGCCGGCCCAGCTTGAGGATGTCGTAGAACGGCCGCGCCGCCACCATGGCGTTCGCCGCCGCAGCGGGCACGTTGTACGTGGACTGCAGCGCCGCCAGCGGCTGCGTGTTCACCACCGCCAGCACCCGGCGGGCCTCCGCCACGTTGAAGGACACGCCCTGGAACGTGCCCACCCAGCCGTCCACCGGCAGCTCCACCCGGCCCGTGCCCCGGGCGTACGTCTCCAGCGCCGTCAGCGCCGCGGGCCCCACGTAGGGCAGCGCGTCCACCTGCTCGATGGAGACGAAGCGCTTGTCGTCCGCCGTGTGCGGGATGCCGTCCGGCCCGAAGCGGTAGTTGATGATGCTCTGCGCCGCCTGCGAGTTGAGCGGCACCTGCGTGTCCAGGACGTTGAAGCTCAGCGAGTACTCGTTGAGGAACAGCACCACCCCGATGCCCGCGGGCGTGCCCGTGGCCAGCTCCTGCGCCTGCACCGCCAGCGCTTCGGCCGGGGTGTCCGACACCGCGGCGGCGCCGCAGCTCAGGAGGAGGGGAACCGAGGAAAACGACAGAAAACGACGGAGTCTGGAGTTCATGGCGTCCATGTACTCCAAGACGGGCCGCGTGTCGGTGACCGTTCAGGTCCTCTCTTGATACAGCGCGATGACGCCGTGGACCTGGTCGGTGACCTGCTGGAGGCGGTCCGCCGCCGCGTGGGTGGCCTCCACGCGGGCCACCGAGGCCTGCATCACCGCGTTCAGGTCCGACACGGCGTTGAAGATCTGCGACACGCCCGCCGACTGCTGGCTCACCGACGCCGAGATCTGGCGGACGGAGTCCGCGTTGCCCTTCACCAGCCCGGACAGCATGCCCAGCCGTTCGCCGGAGGCGCGGATGGTCTCGATGCCCCGGCCCATGCGCTCGCCGCCCTGGTGGGTGAGATCCACCACCCCCTGGATTCGGGAGCGCGTGTCCTCCAGCACCGCGCGCACCTGCTGCGTGGCCGTCACGGACTGGGACGCCAGGCCCCGCATCTCCCGCGCCACCACCGCGAAGCCCCGGCCCACCTCCCCGGCCCTCGCCGCCTCGATGGCCGCGTTGATGGCGAGCACGTTGGACTGGTCCGCCAGGTCCTGCACCGTCCGGGTGATGCCGGCGATGCGCTCGGTGTACGTCGCGAGCCCCTGGACGCGCTCGGAGAGGTCCGCCGTCTGCGCGCGCAGGTCCGCCAGCCCCTCCACGCTCCGGCCGATGGCCTCCTCCACCGCCGCGCCCACGTCCCCGGCCTCCCGCGTGGCCTCCAGCACCCGCTCGGCCTGCGCCGACGCCACGAGCGAGGTCTGGCGGATCTCCTCCGCCGTCACCCGCGTCTCCTCCAGCGCGCGGGCCTGCCGCGTCAGCTCCTGGCGCTGCTCGCGGGTGGACTCCGTCAGCGTCCGCACGGAGTCGCGCAGCGCGTCCGCGGAGCCCATCAGCGGACGGACGACCTGCTCCTCCACCGCGCTCCGCGACAGCTCCAACTGCGCCTCGCGCCGCGCGGCCTCCTTCAGGTCGCGCTGGCCCTGCACGCAGGAGGCGATGAGGAAGATGTCCTCGAACACCACCCACGCGGTGTGCTCCATCCACCGCCAGGACTCGCGGGCGTGCATGCCGAAGATGGACTCCGGCCAGAGCATGCCGCGCAGGAAGTGGTCCGCCGCCACCACGCCGCTGAAGGTGAGCAGCACCTTCCAGTCCCGGTAGATGGCAATCAGCGCCAGCGAGCCGAAGATGTGGAAGTGCGTCTCGATGCGGCCGCCCATCAGGTGGATGAGCAGCCCGGACATCAGCGCCTGCCCCACCGCGATGACGTGCCGCGTGGACTCACGGCCGGGCCGCGTGAGCGCGAGCACCACCGGCAGACTCCCCAGCACCAGGCCCAGCCCCACCGCGGCCAGCACGTGGGAGTGGGTCGTGCTCTCCAGGCCCTCCCAGGCCCGGGGCGACAGGTACACCGCCGCGGCGACGCCGCCCAGCCACTGCAACACCATCAGGACCACGAAGGTCCGGTCGGTCCGCCGGCCCAATGACAGACACTGCGCGGCGAACAACTGGTTCGCGCGCTCGGACACGGCGGCTTCGGACAACTGGATTCTCATCACGTGTCATCACCGGCGGAGGCGGGGGGTGTCTCCAGGGCACAGCCAAAAACAGGCGCGGGGGCGGCGCTGGAGACCTGCGAATCCAGGAGCGCCCGGAGGGCCCTGCCCCCCGCGCTGTCGCCTTCGTGGCCTCGCGCGGGGGTGATGCCCCCGCTGAAGCGCTCCACGCCGTCCGGCGAGAAGAGGACCAGTTGTCCCGAGGTGCGCGCGCCCAGCTCGCGCGCCGCCTGCCCGTCCACGTCCGCCACCACCTCCACCCCAGGCAGGGCCCCGGCGCGCGTCCACAGCTCCGAGCGCTCGAAGCCCGGCGGGGCCTCACGCGGCGCCCAGACGAACACGCGCGTGGAGAGCCGCGCGCCGTGCCGGTCCAGGAGCTTCGCCAGCTCCGCCAGCGTCGCGCGGGAGCACGGGCACTGGGGGTGGAGGAAGACGAGCAGCGTCCACGTGCCCGGCGCCCGCGCGAACCGCTCCGGCAGCCGGACAGGGGGCGTGGCCGCGAGCCCCGCCGCGTTCGCGTGAGACCACACGAGCCCCAACCCCAGCACGCTCGCCACGAGCCAGCCGCCCACCAACCACGGCAGCGCCCGGCGCCGGAGCGCGCCGTGTTTCAGACCCGCCTCAGGGGACGCCCGGGCCGGGGCATCCGCTGAGTCATGCGAAACAACCGGGGAGGCCATGCACGGTCATGCTGAAGAGTTCCCGTGCCAATGGCAACGCATATTCAAGCAGGCAAGGCTATACAAACCTGATACCTGGAATGACGACAAACCCAGGTGTCGTCCCCTTCCGGGAGAGAAGCGCCCCCGCCCATCGGGCGAGCCGGGGCTCCCCACCCTGAATTCTTGTTATCACCGTTTCCAGAGCCGGATTTCGGTGCCCGCGCGGCGCACGAGCAGCGGGCTCGAGGCGCCGTCCACGGGCTCGACGCGGCCCGGGAGTGTCGCGGACCGGACGCACCTCCAGCCGCGCGCGGCGAGCGCGGCGTGCACCTGGGCGCCGAAGCCTCCGCCGTAGGACGTGAGCAGGTGGGACGCGCGCAGGCGGTCCAGCAGGCTCCGGCTGGCGTCCTCGGACAGGTAGTAGAGCACCTCCGCCAGCAGCACCAGGTCCGCGTCCAGCGCCACGTCCTCCGCGCGGGCCTCCACGATGCGCACGCGCGCGTGGCGCCCCAGCCGCTCGCGCAGGCGCGCGACGAAGCGGGGCTCCGACTCCACGGCCTGGAGGGTCGCGTCCGGGAAGAGCGCCAGCAGGTGCTCCGTCATCATCCCCTCGCAGGCGCCCACGTCCACCACGCGCCGGGGCGGTCCCTCCTGGCGCAGCGCCCCGAGCACCTTCGCGGTGAGGGCGAAGCGCTCGCCTTCGTACGTGGAATGGGCGAAGCCCCAGGGGTCCACGAGCTCCGCGAAGACCTCCGGCTTCGTGAGGGACAGGGCGCGAACCACGTCCCCGGCCCGCACCCGGGTGAAGGCCTCGATGCCGGGCCCGTCCCGCACGGGGTCCGTGCACGCGCCGGAGGAGGCGCCGTCCGGGCGCTCCCGGTAGAGGGAGTTGAGCAGCGCCAGCTTGCGCTGCCAGGCCGCGTCGTCCAGCACCGTGCAGGCCGTGGGCCTGGCGCCCGTGGCGGGCACCCACAGCCGCTCGAAGACGCGGCTGACGAGCAGCGCCACCTCGCGGTGCAGCGGGGCGTCCTCCTGCGGGCTGTGCGTGTAGACGCGCGTGTCGCCTCGGATGCGCTGCTCGCGGCACCACGGCCCCACCTCCGACGGGGACAGCAACAGGTGCGTGCTCCTCGCGCCCAGGGCCCGGCCCACGGCCTCCAGCTCCCGGCCGGCGCTCCCGTCCTCCGTCACCACCGCGAGGTCCGCTCCCGGCGCCACCGTGCTGAACAGCCGGACCGCGTCCTCCGGGTGGGCCACGACGATGAGCGCCGGGGCCTGCTCGTTCTCAGCCATGTTCCGCGCTCCACTCTGAAAGGGATGGGTCCTGGGCGCCGCGCACTCCAGAAGCACGGCCCCGGCTTCACGTGACGGCGAGCGTGGGGCTCAGCCATGGGCCGCGCTCCAGTCGGACGCTTCCTCCGCCGCCTCCTTGGGGAAGCGCAGCAGCGGCAGCAGTTGCTCGCGGATGAGCAGCTCCCAGCGCAGTCGCTCCGACAGCGCCCAGCCGGTCGCGAGCAGGAGGCGGCCTTCGTGCGCGTCGCGCGGCAGGCGGCGCACCACCTCCTCCGCCACGCGCTCCGCGGTGCGCAGCTCCTCTTCCCGCAGCACGCTGGCGGGCAGCGCCTTCCAGCCCTCCACCGAGTCCGCCAGAGCCGCGGCCCGGGCATCCGCCACCGGATCCGACACCACGAGGTTCGGATGCGCGGCCTCCGACAGCCCCTGCCGCTCGCACACGGCCTTCAGGGCGCGCCGGGCGCCGCTGACGCCGGAGATGACGCAGATGGCGCCGCAGCCCAGGGCCTCCAACTGCGCCAGGCCATAGGACTCATACAGCGACTGCCCCAGGGACACGTCCGTGGCGCGGTGCAGGTCGTCGCGCGTGAAGTCCAGGCCCTCGGGCCACGTGGGCTGGTTCACCAGCGCGATGTGCAGGCCCGTGTCCTTCGCGTTGAACGCGTCCACCCGCGCCTTCAGGCCGCGCAGGTTGTCGGACGGCTCGGCCTCGTTCCACTCCGTCACCATCACCAGCAGCGCGGGCTTGCGCTCCGGTGGCAGCCGCGGGGCCAGGTGCTCGCACACGTCCACGTCGCGCCAGAGCCCCTTGCAGACCTCGTCCCGCGCGATGTGCGTGAGCAGCAGGCGGAAGTCCCTGCCCCACGCCTTGCGCGCGTGGGCCAGCACCTTCGCCCGCGAGGCCTCCTTCGCGTCCCAGCCCGTGTCGACGGGCCGGTGCCCGTGCGGCACCACCGTCACCGGCTGGAGCGCGTAGCGCGCGTCCAGGAACCGCAGCTCGTCCGCCACGGACGCGCTCACCGCGCCCACGCGGTCGCACAGGTGGCCGTTGCGCAGGATTTGAAAGTTGGGCCAGGTGCCCACGGGGTACACCTGGTCCAGCGTCCGCCCCTGCTCCAGCCCCAGGCGCTGGATGTTGTAGAAGCGCGCGTCGGACGCGCCCTGCCCTCCCTCTCCGTACTCCACGAGCACCCGGGGCGTGCGCACCTCGCCCGCGTAGTACACGGTGCGGCACCAGCGCCGCCCGTCGAGCAGCGCCTTGTACGCGAGCGGCAGCGACAGGTGCTCCTGCGCCAGGATGACCGTCCCCGCTCCGTCCTTGGGGCGCAGCCGCTCCAGCGCGTCGAAGACGGGCTCCGCGAGCACGATGGCCAGCATCGCGTCATGGTCCAGCGCGGGCGCGTCCATGAGGCCGTGACGGACCGCCTTGCGGAACAGCCGGTTGACCCAGGGCGCCGCGCCCAGCCGCGTGCCGAAGCGCTGGCGCCACACCCGCGACAGCCCCCGCCACGCCGCCGGACGCGGCCCCCGGCAGTCGAACGGCAGGTCCACGCCGAGCAGCGTGTGCAGCCGCGCCAGGAACCCCGGCAGCGTGCCCATCCGCACCCGGTAGCCCCGGAGCACGTCCGTGAGGTCCACGAGCAGCACCTCCACCGGGCCGCCCGGAGCGTCGCGCCGCCCGTAGATGAACGACACGTCGTGCCGTGCCTCCACCGGCTGGAAGACGCGCGCCCACCGCTCCGGGTTGTCCCGGCGCAGGCCGCTGTAGAACACCTCGCCGTGCGCCTCCAGGTCGCGCGCCAGCGACTCCTCCGGCGCGTAGCTCCCCAGGCCGCACGGCCGCACCGTGGGGCTCACCAGCAGCGTGCGCGGGAAGGCCCGCCGGTACTCGGGCTCGGACAGCAGGTGCTCCAGCACCACGCCCATCCCGCCCACCGTGCGCGTGGCCTCATAGGACAGGTGCACCAGCAGGTCCCCCTCCGCCCACGGCTCGCGCGCGCTCATGGCGCCACCGTCCAGACGCGCTCGGCCATCCCCCGGCCCGCGCCCAGCCGCCGCGCGTGCGCCTCCACCGCGGGCAGCGTCCGGGGCTCGAGCTGGCTGGCGTAGAAGGACAGCCCGCGCAGCTTCGCGGGCCACAGCCCCGTCACGTCCAGGCACCGGGGGGACAGCCCGAGCGCCCACGCGTAGTCGACGATCTCATCCTCCGGGTGGTGCGCGGAGTACGGCAGGTCCTCGTAGTAGACGACGTTGTGCCCGCCGCGCAGGGCGCGCACCGCGTCGCGCACCATCAGGTGGTCCACGTGGCTGGAGATGCCCAGCGGCACGTAGCAGACCGCGTCCCGGGACACGCTCGCCAGCACCTCGCCCAGCGCCAGCAGCACGCGCGAGGCCAGCGCCGCCCGCGCCTCCTCCGGCTCCGAGGGGCCGCCCGGTGGCGTGCGCAGGCTGGTGTCGCGGAAGCCCAGGTGCACCAGGTCCAGCCCGTGCGCCCGCGCGAACCTCCGGTCCTCGCCCATCCGCAGCGACGTCACCGCCATGGCCCGCGACGGGTCCACCGGCAGCACGAACTCCCAGCAGCTCTGGGAGAAGACCGTGACGAGCGTGGGCACGATGCCCCGGGGCACGCCGAGCAGGCTCGCGTACGCCCCCAGCGCCACGTCGTCCGGGTGCGGGGAGAAGAAGACGTGCTCCGGCCCCTCGTCCCTTGCGTCGCGCGAGCGCTCAGCCACGGGGGCCTCCCGCGAGCGGCGGCGCGGGCCACGCGTCCAGCGGCAGGTCGTGCAGGTCGCCCTCGGGCGTCACGAAGCCCAGGATGACCACGCGCTCGCCGTCGTTGTGCACCGTGTGCCGGAACGCCCGCACCGGCGCGTCCAGCCCGCGCGTCAGCCCTTCGGAGAAGCGGCCGGAGGTGACGAGCCAGTGCCCCGCGTCGTTGGGCATGAGGCGCGGCGTGTTCCCGTCCAGCCACACCAGCCCCGGCCGGGACTCCCCCAGGTTGAAGGTGAAGAAGCTCTTGTCCGCGTGCGGCTCCGACGCGTGCGCCACCACCTCCCGCCTGCGCCGCGCGGTGCTGGGCGCGTGGTACTTCACGAACCGCACCGCCCCTTCCGTGCGGCGGCGGAACAGCCGCGTGAGCCCCCCGGGGCGCAGGCCGTAGCCCAGCTCCAGCGCCTCCAGGAGCACGACGCCCACGGCGTGGCAGGCGTCATACGCGTCCTCCGAGGCCTCCAGGAGCTCCCGCACCGGCTCCGGCACCACGCGGCGGCGGAACACCGTCCACGTCGCGGGCTTGGCCATGAAGGCCTCGATGGGCTGCCGCACCACCGGCGACTCCGGGTACCAGGTGGCGTTGTAGCCCGTCTCGAACACCGTGGCCGCGGGCAGCAGCGCGTGCAGGTACGGGTGCGCCAGCAGCGCGTGCTGGAAGGTCGCCTCGTAGCGCTCGTAGCTCCCCGCCAGGGCGTGGCGCTCCAGCAGGGCCGTGGGGCGCTCCAGGTAGAAGAAGCCGCGCTCGGACAGGTGCGTGATGAGCCTCCGCGCGAAGGACTCCCGCTGGCGCGGCGTGCCGGACACGAAGTCCTCCAGCTTGAGCGGCCGGATGTCCGCGAAGCGCTGGGGCTGACGGCGCACGAGCCCGTCCCGCGCGGAGGTGAAGGGTCTGGGTGGCGGGGACGGGGCCGGTGTCCGTGGCGCGGTGGCGGGCATGGGATGTCGGGTCGTCATGGGTGGGAGTCGGGCTGGAACGTGTCGCAGGCTACGGGTGCCGTCTGACATGCGTGGATCCCCCCGGACCCGGACCCGGGTGCAATGCCTCTCAAACCCAGCCACCTCCCAGGTCGCCCGGCACACACGCACCGTCACGCCCGCGCGCGGGGACACACGCCTTGGGACGGAGGCCATCCGTCCACCTGGAGACATCCCAGCCTCCCTCACGGAAATGACCCGGACCGGTGGGTCTGGAAGACACCTCCGGGAGCGCTGCTTTCACCGGCTTGTACGGGTGGGAACAGCGATTGCGACGCGGGGGCCGGTGCCTTGACGGAGGCCCCCGCGCTCGCGCTCCAATCCCTGTCATGCCTCCGCATGCGAGACGTCTGCTCATCACGTTCCTCCTGGCTGGTACCTGCGCCTGTGCTCGCGCGTCCGTGTCGCGGGACGTGGAGGCCCTGGCGGCCCTGCGGGTGGAGTCCATCCGCCCGCCGATGCCGGCGCCCCGTGCGGCGCGGGTGGAGCGGCCGGTGACGACGGGGCTGCGCCTGGACGTGATGCCGGACCGCGCGCGCGTCTTCGTGGACGGCCGCGCGATGGGGCTCGCGCGGCACCTGGGGACGCTGCTGCCGCTTTCGCCCGGAGTCCACCAGGTGAGCGTCCGGCTGGAGGGCCACGCCACGTGGCGGGCCGAGGTGATGGTGGGCGACCGGCCAGAGCCCATCCAGGTGACGTTGACCGCTTCGCCGTGACGCGACGCGGGCCGTGACGCGAAGCGCACCGTCAATCCAAGGGGGAGGACCGGCGTGAAGCTGCCAGAGAAGAAGGGCCGGTTGTTCCGGTTGCCGTTCGCGGATGCGCCGGAGTCGCGCGCGCGGCTGTGCAAGAGCATGACGGAGCACGGCCTCTTCGTTCCCGCGGACACGCCACGGCCCATCGGGACGGAGTTCGCGCTCCAGGTGGCCTTCCTGGGGGACGGGCCCGCCGTCTCCGGCCGCGTTCGGGTGATGGAGCACGGCGTGTCCGGCTGGGTGCGCGGCTACTTCGTGAAGTTCGTCGCGCTGGACGCGGGCAGCCTTCCGCTGCCCCTGAGCCCTCGCAAGCCGCCCGCGCCCTCGGCGGTGGGGACGCCCGCCGCGAGCACGTCCGACGGTGCGCCCGGAGGCAACGAGGCGTCATGGCGGGAGGAGCCGACGCCGGTGGGCATCCGGCCGCGCTCGACGGTGGATGGCGCGTCCGCGCTGAATGACTATTCGCACCTGGAGCTCCTGCACGCGCGCGACCCGGAGGCGTGGCAGGGCGGGCTGCGGCCGTTCGACGCGTTCGGGCCGTACCAGTTGCTCCAGCGGCTGGGCGCGGGCGGCATGGCGGAGGTCCTCCTCGCCCGGCGCACGATGGTGGAGGGCGTGGACAAGCTGGTCGCGCTCAAGCTGGTGTTCCAGGAGTACGCGCGGCACCCGCGCCTGTCGGAGCTGTTCCTCACCGAGGCGCGGCTGAGCGCCACGTTGCAGCACCCCAACGTCATCCAGGTGTTCGACGTGGGCAGCGCGGCGGGCCGCCCCTTCATCGCCATGGAGTACGTGCACGGCCGCAACGGCGCGGACCTGGTGCAGGCGCTGCGGCAGCGCGGGCGTCCGCCGCCGGTGGCGTTGGCCGTGTCGATCGCCATCGAGCTGGGCAAGGCGCTGGAGTACCTGCACGGGCAGCGCGACCTGGACGGGCGCCCGCTGCATCTGGTGCACCGTGACGTGAGCCCGGGCAACGTGCTCGTGGGGCTGCACGGCGAGGTGAAGCTGGTGGACATGGGGGTGGCGTCCGCCAGCATCGCCAGCGGGAATGATCTGCTGGTGGTGGGCAAGCGCGCGTACATGGCGCCGGAGCAGGCCGCCGGAGGGCGACCGGATCCCGCGTGGGACATCCACGGCATGGGGCTGGTGCTCTACGAGCTGCTCACGCTGCACCGGGCGTCGGAGGCCGCCGGCGGCACGGAGGGGCCGCCCGGGCTGTTGAAGCCGTCGCACTTCAACTTCCAGGTGACGCCGGAGCTGGAGCGGCTGGTGCAGTGGGCCACCGCGCCGGAGCCGTCCTCCCGGGCGCCCAGCGCGAAGGTGCTGCGGCAGGCGCTGGAGCGCGTGCGGAGCGCGCTGCCGCCCTTCGACCTGGTGCAGACGATGCACGAGCTGTTCGGCGAAGCCCTGGACCGGACCCGGCGCGAGACGGAGGTGCTGATGGGGACCGCGCGGGGCAGGGACCGGCCGCACGCGTTCCCACGCTACCGCCGGTGGCGCGTCGCCGTGGAGCAGCGCATCCCGGTGGCCGCGAAGCTGGCGGTCGCGCGGCATGGCACCGCGCTGCGGTGGGGCGCGCTGGCGCTCACCGTCCTCTGCGCGACGGGCGCGGCGCTGCTGTGGCCGCTGCGCGCGCGGGAGGTGGAGCTGGCCGGGCGCCTGTCCCGAGCGGACCGGCTCATCGCGGTGGCGAAGCTGTCGGGCGCGGGGGAGGACACGGCGCTGGCGCAGTTGCAGGCCGCGCGGGCGCTGCGGCCCGAGGATCCGCGCGTGCGCTCAAGACTGGCGGCGCTGGCAGATGCGTTCGAACGGCTGGCGGCGGAGGCCACGCAGCGAGGGGACCTCACGGAGGCGATGGCGCACCTGCGCGCCGCGCTGGAGGCGGCACCCGAGCGGAGCGCGCCCCGCGTCCAGCTTCGGTTCTTGGAGGAGGAGCTGCGCAGGACCCCTTCGGGTTGGAGGGTGCGATGAGCGCTCCCCATGCGGGCGCGGCGACCGGAGCGGAGCACTGCGCGCGGCCGGAGCCGGTTCTTGGACGAACCGGCTGGCAAGACGCCCTTGGGGTGGCTGGGGCGATGAGCCTGCCCCTTGCGCATGAGGGCGCGGCGTCGCTGGAGATCCGCCGGACGTCGGGTTTCCGTAGGCATGAGGTCATGCGAGCGTCGGGATCTCCGCGTCGAAGTGCCTTGGGGTGCGTCCTGCTTCTGATGGTCGCGGGCTGTTCGCGGACCTCGGACGAAGAAGGTGCGGGGCAGGCCGTATCGCGGGAGCTGTCCGCCATCGTGGCCACCTGCGCTGTCGCGCGCGGCCCGGTCGAAACGCTGCGCACGACGAACGCGTACTGGGAGCCGTTCGAGGCGGGCGCCACGTTCCGCTCCGGCGACTGGGTACGTACCGGGCCGGACGCGTCCACGCGCATCGAGCTTCGGGGCGGTGGCCGCATCGAGTTGGAGGAGCGCACCGTGGTGAGGGTGGAGCGGCCCTCGGCCCCGGCGGGCGGCGGCTCGGTGGTGGCGCTGGAGTCAGGCACGGCCCGGGGGCTGCTGCCCGAGGACGCGCCGCCAGACGGGCCGCTCGTGCTTCGCGGAGACAACGGGCGGCAGGTGGCGCTCACGGTGGAGGCGCACGCCGGCCCCGCGGAGTTCCGCGTCACCCGCACCCCGCGCGGCATGCACCTCAGCGTCTCGCGAGGCCGGCTGCTGCTGTCCGAGGGCGCGCACCGCCGCACGCTCGATGCCGGCAATTGGCTGGACGTCGCGCGCGGCCTGGAGGACGCCGAACACGACGGGCCGCCCTTCCCCACCAGCCTCTCCCCGGGTGTGGACGCGCGCATCGCGTGGAGTCCGGAGCTGCGCATCCCGTTGAGCTGGAGGCCGCTGGAGGGCGCTCGGAGCTACCAGGTGCTGGTGGCGCGCGACCTGGGCTTCACCCAACGCATCGTGGATGCGCAGGTGCAGGGCTCGGACTTCACGTTCGTCCCGCCAGAGCCCGGCATGTTCGTCTGGCGCGTGGCCGCGCTGGACGCGGAGGGACGGCCCAGTGAGCCCGGCTTCGCCCGCCGCATCTTCGTGGAGCGCCAGCGGCCCCGGGGGCTGCTCGTCACGCCACGCGATGGCTACGTGGCCCCGGCTGGCTCGGCCTCCGAGGACCTGGTCTTCGCGTGGCAGTCCACGGGTGGAGCGCCGCGATACCGGCTGGTCGTCGCGCGCGACCGGGAGCTGCGGCAGCCGGTGCTCGCGCGCGAGGGCAGTCCTCAACAGGTGGTGCTGCCCGGCCTGGCGCCCGGCGAGTACTACTGGGGAGTGTACGTGGTGGAGGATCCGCCCGTGCCGCTGTTCCAGAAGGCCCGCAGGCTGGTGGTGCGCGGGCCTTCCAGGGACCTCGCACGCGACGCGCTCCTCCCCATGGCCCCCTGAGTCTGGCCATCCGCTGACGCGTCATGAACCTCCGCTGCCATGCCACACGGCGACGGGCCGTCGCACGTCCAGGGCGCATGAACGCGGCACGCAGATTGCGGTCCCGCTCCGCACTTGAACAGGAGCATGCATGCGCTTCATGAGCGGAGTCGTCGTAGCGGTCGGTCTTCTCGGGTGCGGTGGTCTGGAGGCCGAGCAGGCCCCCTTCGAGACAGTGGGGCTCCAACTACATCCCGTGGATCAACGCGCAGATCCGGACCCTCAGCGTCGTCAGGTAGGGCGCGCGAGGCCTTCCCCTCTATGATGGCCGCTGTGTGACGGGACCGTCCGCCGCGAGGCACGGCTGCCCTTCCCGCCCCGGGTGAATGCATGTTCGTCGCTCTTGGAGTCCTCGCTGGCGCCGCCGTGCTGGTGCCCACCGCGCGCTGGTGGTTGATGCACCGGGTGGGCACGCCCCGCGCGAGCGAGCCCTTCGACGGACACGTCTACCGGGTGGGCAAGGCCGTCATCGCGGAGCGTCGTTGCGAGCAGCCCCGCGCCACGGTCATCGTCATGCACGGCTTCGTGGCGGACATGCGCTACTTCACGCACCACTACCGCGAGCCCGACCTCCAGCTCATCCTGCTGACGAGCTGCGACTACCACCTGCCCATCACCGACCCTCGCGAGGCGTCCGCCCCCTGGGCGAAGGTGCCGGTGGAGCCGGAGGGCACCATCGCCCATGACGCCGCGGTGCTGGTGCAGGCCCTGGAGCACCTGCCCCGCACGGACGTCGTGCGCGTCCATGGACATTCGCGCGGAGGCGCCGTGGTGCTGGAGGCCGCGAAGCTGCGGCCGGACCTCTTCGAACGGGTGGAGGTGGTGCTGGAGGCGCCCGTGCTCCCGCAGGCCCGCCCCTACCGGAGCCTGACGCCCTCGCAGTTGTGGCTGCTGCCGTTCCTCATCCCGCTGTGGCGGCTCGCGCCCATCGCGAAGCACAACCGGGGCGCGTGGGGGCCGCTGGAGAATGCTCGCAAACGCGAGCTCATCATGGCCTTCCCGTTCAACCCCAGGCGGGTGGCGACGATGATGGCCAACCTGCGGGACATCGAAGCGTGGAGCCAGGCACGCGATGCGTCCCTGTTCGGCAACGTGCGGCGCGGCACGTTGCTCGTCCCGGGGAAGGACCGGGTGCTGGAGTCCGCGTCCATGCGGGAGAGCGCCGGGCGCGCGATGCCGGGGCTCAAGGTGGTGGAGCTGGACGGGTGCAGCCACTTCGTCCTGTGGGACCGTCCGGATGCGCTGCCCGTACTGACCCGCACGCCGGAGCGGTCCACCGGCAGCGATTGAGCCTTCGCGCGGGGCCGCGCTACGCGCTCTTGCGACGCCGCATCATCGCTTCGTACGAACGGCCGACGCCCTGGGAGAGGATGAGCAGCTCGCCCACGTCCGGCGGGGTGAACTGCTCCGCGCCGTTGTCCACGTAGAGCAGGTGGACCACCTTGCCGCGCACGAGCAGCGGCAGGATGACCGCCGTCGAGGGGAAGCCTCCGCCAATCAGGCGGTAGAACATGCCCATCGCCGCGTCGCGCTTCACCGGGCCGACGAAGTGGGAGCGCAGGTCGCGCACGAGGCGGAACGTGCTCTGGTCCCGCAGCGGCACGCCGATGCGGCGGACGCCTTCGTCGCTCACGCCCTGCCCCATGCCGTGCCAGCCGGTGACGAGGTTGCCCTGCACGGACAGCAGCAGGCACCGGCGCCACTTGCCCATGGCGAAGCGAAGCACCGTGCGGGCCACGTCCTCGCGGTCCGAGCTGCGTCCCAGCTCCGCCTGGGCCTCCGGGAACGTAAGCGGCGTGGGAGGAGGGGCCACCGGCTTCGCGGCCACGGGCGGAGTCGGCGCGGCTCCCGGAGGCATCGCGCCCGCCGCACCGGCCTGGGCCGCGACGTGCGCGGGCACGCCCTGCGCTCCCGCCTGCGCCGCGACGTGCGCGGGCACTCCCTGCTTCGCCGCGCCCTGCCCCGCCGTGCTCGCGGCACGGGCCGCTTGCGCGGGCACTCCCTGCGCCGGGACGGACGGAGCGATGTGCGCGGGGATGTCCACTCGCGGCGGCACGGGCGCTGTGGGACGCGCCTGCGCCGGCATCGCGGGCCGGCCCTGGGGCGGCGCGGTCACGGGCGCCTCCACCACCTCCTCGCCGGTGATGATGATCTCCCCCTCCAGCACGTCCGCTTCCGCGTCCGAACCGCCGCGCAGCGCCTGCGCGTAGACGGACTGGAACTCCTCCTCGCTCATCAGGTCCGGCGGGCGCTCCGCGGCCTTCTGCAGCTCCGCCGCCGCGCCCTTCGCGGGCCTCGGGCGGACGGCGTTCATGTCGATGGCCCGCAACTGCCGGAACGCCTTCGCGTGCCGCCGCAGCAACTGGTTCATCCGGAACTCCGGGATGACCACCGGCACCACGCGCTTGCCCGTCTTGAACGCGATGGCGTCCAACGTCGTGAAGTCGTGCGGGTTCACCACCGCGACGCTCAACCGCGTCGCGTCCGCCCGCATCGGCAGGTACTCCTTGTCGTCCGCCTCGTTGGGGTTCACCAGCGCCACGGCCTTCGGGTCGGGCACCATCTCCCCGGACGCGTAGGCGCAGTTGTGCAGCCGGCCCAGCGCCTTGGCCAGGTCCTGCTCGGACAACAGCCCCAGCTCCACCAGGTTCGTCCCCAGCCGGCCGCCGTGGACCACCTGCGACTCCAGCGCCTCCTCCAGCCCCGCCGCCGACACCAGGCCGTCCTTCACCAGCAGTTCACCCAGGCGCATGGGGCCGCTTGTAGCCATGCCCCGTGACCCTCCGCAAGCACCCGGCCGGGCACGCGCCCCTAGTCGTCCGGATGGTGGCTCAGCCCCACCCGGTTGCCCTCCGGGTCCCTCACGTAGAGCGTCCAGCGCGTCTCGTGCTCCAACGGCACACCCGCGCGGGCCAAGGTCTCCACCACCCCACCCCGCGCCTCGCGGGGTATCCGGAACACGAGCATCAGCAGCCCCGGCGCCGGATGGCGGAAGGGCACCACCTCCGGCGTCCCGTCCACCGCCTCGATGGCCAGGAAGGCGCCCCCGGGGACGCCTACCCAGACGCTCCGCAGGGTGCCGTCCTCCCGCAGGTGGCGCTTCAGTTCCGGAAAGCCCAGCAGGTCCCGATAGAACGCTGTCACGCGCTCGACGTCCCTCGCCTGAATCGCCACGTGGTGGAAGCCCTGAACGTCCGTCATGGAGTTGATGGTAGGGTCTGCCGGCCCATGGCGCGACTGCTCATCGTGGAGGACAACCAGGAACTCGCCTCCCTCATCGCCACGGTCGCGGAGACCCGGGGCCATGAGGCGCTCACCGTCTTCACGGGCGAGTCCGCGCTGGAGGCGCTGGGCCCCCACTCGCGCTTCGACGCCGCGCTGGTGGACCTGCTCCTGCCGGACATCCGCGGCAGCGAGGTGCTGGGCGCCCTGCGCGCGCACGGCATCCCCGCCATCGCCGTCAGCGGCGTCTACAAGGGCGACCGCTTCGCCCAGGAGGCCATGAAGGTCCACGGCGCCTGCGCCTTCTTCGAGAAGCCCTTCGAGCTGGACGTCGTCATCAGCGCGCTGGAGGAGGCCGCGGGCGTGCCGCCCGTGACGCACGGGGAGCTGCTCGACGAGGTGGACCTGCTCGTCCTGGAGGAGCTGGTCCAGGAGCCGCCCGCGGAGGACCCCGCGCTCGCGTCCGTCCTCTCCCCGCCCGAGCCCGCCGAACCCGCGCCCCCGGAAGAGGCCCCCGGCGTATCGGAGGCCCTGCCCCTGCCCTTCGCGCAGCGCGACGCCGTGTGGACGGAGGCCGCGCCCGCGCCCGTGCGTCAGCGGCGCCAACTGCCGGAGTGGTCGCTCGGCGGAGACCTGGCGCACACGTCGGTGCCGCGGCTGCTCAACGCCTATTACGAAGCGCGCCACCACGGCGAGCTGAAGCTGCGCCAGGGCACCGTGCTCAAGGTCGTCTACTTCGAGGCGGGCCGCGTGGTGTACGCCGCCTCCAACCTGGCCCCGGAGCGCTTCGGCCGCTTCTGCCTGCGCAAGGGCGCGCTCACGGAGGCCCAGCTCGCGGAGGCCACGGGCTACGCGCGCGAGCACTCGCTGCGCACCGGCGACGCCCTGCTCAAGCGCGGCCTGCTGAGCCCCAAGCAGCGCCGCCAGCTCCTGGAGGAGCAGGTGAAGGACATCCTCTGGTCCACGTTCGCGTGGACGGAGGGCGGCTACGGCTTCAGCCCCATGCGGCCGCAGCGCGCGGACCTGGTGCCGCTGTCGCTCTTCCCCGGCGACCTCATCCTGGAGGGGGTCGCGCGCACGGAGACGCTGGTGGCGCTGCGCCAGCGCATGGCGCCCGGACGCCGCCTGTTCCCCACGGCGGATCCGCCCTACGGCCTGCACGAGCTGAAGCTGGCGGGGCCCCAGGCGATGCTGCTCGCGTTCGCGGACGGCACGAAGACGGTGGAGGACCTGCTCGCCCTCACGGACCTGTCCGAGCGCGAGGCCCTGTCCACCCTGCGCGGCCTGGAGCTGTCCGGCGTGCTGGAGGAGCGGCAGCAGACGCCCAACCGCCGCCAGCGCATCAGCTTCGGGCTCTGACGCCCCGCCGCCGCCGCGCGGCCCACGCCAGCGCGCCCAGCCCGAACGCCGTCACGCCCGAGCCCCCGCCGGAGCACCCGCACCCTGACGTGGAGTCAGGCGGCGGCTCCGCGCGCGACACGACGACCTCGCGCAGCGACGCCGTGCCCGAGTACTTCGGCGGAGCCAGGAGCGCCGTGCGCACCACGTACGTGAGCTTCGCCGTCGAGCCCGCGGGCAGCGGCACCGGCTCCACCGCGAAGTGCTGCGCGGACGCCTCCGCCGGCGTCACCGGCCGGCCATTCAACGTCACGCTCTGGGGCACCCACTGCGCGCCCGTGACGGTCTCCTGGTAGCGGATGGAGCTCACGTCGCAGGCGGTGTCGTTGCGCAGCGTCACCGTGACGCCCACCTGGCCGGCGTTGATGCCCTCGCCCGTCTCCGTGCGCCGCTCCACCGTCACGAAGGGCCGCGCGCCGATGCGCACCGAGTGCTCGCGCGCCGCCCCGCTGGCGCCCTCGCCCACGGCCGACACGTTCAGCGTGACGAGCTCACCCACCAGGGACTCCAACTGCGTGTCCACCGTGGCCAGCGACACCGAGTCCCCCTCGGCGACGAGCGGCTCCAGCTCCGGCCCTCCGCCACGGGCCCACGTCAGGTCCACCGCCGAGCACGCCCCTTCCGGGATCGTCTGGCGCAGCGTGCCCCGGGCGCCCACGCCGCAGGTGGCGATGAGCTCACCGCTCAGCTCGCCCAGCACCACGTCGCGCGCCAGGCGGGAGAAGTCCGTCGTCGCCTCCGGCGCCATGACGGCGCCCTCGGCCAGGGCCTCGTGCACGCGCGCCCGCACGGTGTAGTGGGCGCTGCCGCACGTGGGGGGCAGGTCCAGCGCGAAGTCGCCTCCGCCGCCGGTGGACGTCCACGTGTCGAACACCTTGCCGGGGTCGGCCGGGTCCTCCAGCGTCACCACCGTGGTGAGGGGGCGCATGCCCGTGCAGTTGAGCGGCGGATCCGTCTTCACGTGGCCGCGCAGCATGCGCTCCTCCGCGGGGGCCAGCTCCACCAGGGTCCTCACCGATTCCAGGGGCACCCAGCGCGGCTTCACCGCGACCTCCACGTCGGACGCGGGGCTGTCGAGCGCGAAGCCGTCCACGGTGATGCGGTTGAAGGCGCGCAGCTTCAGCTTCAGGGTGTCCACGCACGTCGCCCCCGCGAGCAGCACGGAGTTGCCCTCGGTGGGGTCCTGTCCCACGGGATGACGGTCGTTCCCCTGGAGCGCCGTCACCGACACGTTCGCGGGGTTCTCCAGGACGGACCAGAACGTGGACACTGGCGGCAGCCCTGGCGTCCCGGGAGAGCCTCCGCACAGGTGGGTCGCCTGGGGAATCAAGGCCGCGCCGGAGAAGACGTCACGCGCGGCGCTGCTGAACGGGGCCTCGGGGGGGCCCCACGGATGGAGTCGAACCGGGACGGTCGTGGACGGGGACTCCAGCTCGCCGTCGCTCGCGCGCACCGCGTAGTCGAAGGCGGCCGTGCCCGGCATGCAGCGGTCCTCCCGGGTGGAGGGAGGCGTGAACGTGGCCACGCCCGCCTTCGCGTCCAGCCTGGGTGCCCCGGCGGGCGTCGTCCACGTGTAGCTGACGGGCTCGCAGCCGGTGGCGCCGCGCGTGGCGGTGAAGGTGCCGGAGGGCCCTCCCATGAAGAAGTCGTTGCCGTCCTCCGCGTTGACGGCCACCTGGGGCGCGCCCGGCTTCACGGTGTGGTTCAGCACCAGCGACACCGCCTTCGGCGTGTCGTGCGCGAGCAGGCCGTCCGAAGCCACCACGTCCAGGAACGACGTCTGGGACGCGCAGATGCCCGAGGGCGCGGTGAGCGTCAGCTTGAGCCCGCTGTCCTCGCGCGAGTCGAGCGGTGACGGGACGACGGTGATGGGGCTGCCCGGCGCGCGCACCGTGGCCGACAGCCGCACGGCGTCGCCGTCCGGATCGCGCAGCTTGAGCTGCACGTCCTGGGTCGTCCCCTCGTCGACGCTGATGCTGGCGGGCAGCTCGCTCACGGTGGGTGGGCTCGCGTTGCGGTAGATGAGGACGTTCTGCGCGGGCCCGTCGAGGATGGCGACGCAGTAGGACGCGTCCGCGCAGGCCATCCGCGAAGCGGAGTGGGTGATGCCCGCGGGCAGCTCCGTGTTCTGCCGCCAGAACGTGCCCGGGAGCGCGGGCGGAACCACCGGCTCCGCGCTGTACGCCGCCACCTTGCCGTCCGACTTCTGCTTGAGCAGCAGCAGCCCGAAGCCCGTCCCCGCGCTGGAGCCGCTCGCCACGTCGAGCGCGAGCGCGTCGACCGAACCCGGCGCCAGCAGGATGGGATCGAACGGATAGGTGGAGCCGCCCAGCGTGCCCCGGAACAGCCCCGAATCGTTGCCGAAGAACGCGAGCGGCTGATCCGCCACCGGGCCCGGCAGCAGGGCCACGCTGCGGGCCCAGTTCGGAGCGGCGATGCCCGTGGCGATGTAGGACACCGCGCCCGTGCCCCGGTACCAGAGGAAGTTCGCCTTGGTCGCGGAGACGGAGAACAGCGCCTGGGGGAGCCCATCCGACTGGGGAGGCAGCACCGCGAGCTGCGGCTGGGCGCCCAGGTCCGTCGGCGGGGTCGTCAGGGTGCCCCACTCGGCCGTGCCCTCCTTCGGGAGGAGCGAGCTGCGGAACTGCGGCGTCTGCAAGGGCCCCTCGGCGGCGACGGCGTAGCCCACGCCCGCGTCCGCCGTGACGCGCACGGCGCGCACCGCGTAGTCGTTGCCGTCGTCGGGGAACAGGCGCTTGCCGTCATCCGTGGGGGAGCAGCCGCCCACGCTCTGGAGCGTCCCGTCCAGACGGATGCCCACCACGCAGTTGGCCCCGCGCAGGAAGCTGCCCGCCATGCCCACGTTCACGGTCGTCACGACGCCATCGCGCGACACGTAGAGCTGGCCGTCGGTCGCCACGGCGAAGAAGCCGGGCCGGAAGACGGTCACGTCCCTCGGGGTCCCCGCCTGGGTCTGGATGTAGGTCCACTCCGCGCGAGCCGCTCCCGCGCACAACCCCATCCCCAGGATGATCCACCCGACTCGCACGTTCGACGTCCCTCCGCCCGGCGCCTACCAGGCCACTTCCGCCCGGAGATAGAGGCGATCCGGAGCATGGTCCGATTCGGCCTCCAGACCCAAACCGCTGAAGCCCAGGACGGTGTACCCCAGGGCCACCCGCAGGCGCTCGTCCAGCCGGTAAGCCAGCTCGGGCCGGAGCGCCGTCAGTCCCTGGTCGTCCGCCGCCGACGTGCGCCGGGCCGCCTCCACCGCGACCTCCAGTCCGCCCAGCACCCGCACCGAGGGCCGCAGCGTGCCCGTCCACACCCAGCGCGCGGACTCGCCCAGGCTGGAGCGCCCGACGTGCAGGCCGGACGCCACGGAGAGCCGCTCGCCCAGCCGCACCGCCGGCATCAGCGACACCGTCTGGAGCACCCGGTCCCCGAAGGCGAAGCGGGCGCCCGGGGACAGCTCGCGCGTGAGGCCGTAGCGGGCCACCACCAGCCAGGGACCGGGCCGCCAGACGAGCGCCGCGAACCCCTCCGCGAACCGGGCCTCCAGCCCTTCCCGGCCCGCGGTGTGCGCGAAGTCCAGCCGTCCGGAGGCCGTCACGTCCTTCATCAACTGGCCCTCGGCGGCCAGCGCCAGCACCACCTGGGTGCGGTCCACCGGGCCCGAGCCGCCGCGCGCGGGCGTGCCCTCCTCGTGGCGCAGCTCGGCGCGCACGTCCGCGCGGAAGCGCTCGCGCAGCCACTGCGCGGACACGCTGGCCACGTCGCGCGTGAGGTCACTTTGGATGTCCAGCGGGTTGCGCACGCCGCGCTCGTAGCGGGCGCCCGCGCTGAAGCCGCTCTGTCCCGCCGCCCACTGGAAGCCCACGGCGCGGGCCCGCCGGATCGCCTGCGCGTCGTGCGCGCTCACGTCCTCCACGAACACGGTGGTGCCGTCCCCGACCTCCGTGCGCGCGCCCGTCACCGCGCGGCCCGCGCCGAAGTCCGGACCGTCCACGTCCACGGAGTAGCCGCCGTAGTACGTCTCGCGCCCGCGCCGCACGCGCGCGTCCAGCCAGGCCTGCGGGCCCAGCTCCGGGCCCCAGCCGCCCTTCACGCCCACGGACGCGTCGTTGTCCACCCTCACCTCCACGCCCGCGGAGGTGAACGTGTCGTTCATCCGGCCCGGGCCATCGCCGCGCTCGTGCAGCCGCTGCCGGTGGCCCGCGGACAGGGTGAGGCGGGGGCTCAGCGCGTAGTGCCCCGCCACGCCCAGGGACGTCCGGCCGCCCTCGAGCGCGTCGCCCTGGCCGGGCACCACCGTGGCGCGCAGCCAGCTATCGCGCAGCTCCAGGCGCACGCCGCCCTCGTCGCGCTCATAGGCCACGGCGGCGCCCAGCGTGCGGGCGCCGAAGGGCGTGTCCTCGAAGGGCAGGCGCGGATCCGCGGAGCGCCGCTCGTCGCCCAGGAGCGTGAGCGCCACCGGGCCCACGGGCTGCGTCACGCGCAGGGACAGTTGCCGGAAGCGGGCCGCGTCCAGGTGCGCGCCGTCGGAGAAGCCCCGGGAACGTTCGCGCCACGCGGCGTCCACGGTGCCGCCATGGCCGGGCCCCAGCACGCCGGGACCGCTCAGGCGCAGGGTCACCGCGCCGCCGTGGTCGTCCCGCGAACCCGCAGGACGGAGGAAGGACAGGCCGCCGTCGTCCGACACGCCGAAGACGCTGGGCTCGACCGCGATGCCCCGGCTGCTCGCGGCCTCCGCGAGGAGCGAGTAGCCCCCCAGCCGCGTCTGGCCCCGCCCCGCCAGGAGCTGGAAGGGAGCCCCCAGCCGGCGCTCGCGCACGGCGGACAGCCCGACGGTGGTGTCGCGCCAGCGCGCCCACGCCTCGCCACCCACCGAGTCGCGCGGATCTCCCGCGTGCAGCACGGCGTAGTCCACGACGAGCACCGGCTCCGGCGCCTCGGTGAGCGCGTCCGTGCGCAGGAGCGCCGCGCCGGAGAGGAACGACAGCGGGCGCGCGAGGAGGATGCGGCCGGCGAGGTAGTCGATGTCGTAGTCGCGGCCCCGGACGAGGTGCTGTTCGCCCAGCGGCAGGCCGGTGACGCCGTCGCGCACCTCCACGCGCACCAGCTCGGAGCCCTCCGCCACGGTGCCGCCGCCCAGGTAGTAGAGGCTGCCGCCCGTGGCCCGCAGCTCCTCGTGCGCGGGCGTCGCGGCCAGGCCTCGCGTGGGGTCCACCAGCCCGCCGGCGAACGCGTCCAGGCCCACGCTCACGGGGCCCAGTTGCTCCGTCAGCTCCGCGTAGGGGCCGAAGAGCGGGCGGTGGTAGCGGCCCACCTCGCGGTCCTGCAGCAGCGCGCGGTAGGTGCCGAAGCCCGCGCGGCCGTACTGCTCGTGCCGGGCCTCCAGGCGCAGACGCCCCTCCGTGGGGTTCGGCGTGAGGGACACGGAAGTGTCGCCCCACTCCGCCGGAGCGAGGTCGGGGTCGGGCCAGCGGTCGAAGCGCTCGGGCCTCCGGGGACGCAGCCAGTCCGCGAGCGGCGCGTCGTCCAACTGGCGCAGGTCGGTGTCGGTGAGGTCCAGCTCGCCCACCACCTGCACGGGCCCCAGTTGGGCTTCGCCGTGGAGCGCGCCGCGCCCCCTCAACCGGAAGCCACCGCCCGCGGGCGCGATGCTGCCCTCCACGTCGAGCAGGCCCACGACGAAGGGCTGGGCACGCGCTTCGACGGACACCGTCACGGCGCTCGCGGGCTGGCCTGGCGGCGCCAGCGAGACGCGGACGGAGTTGCGCCCTGGCACGAGCCGCACGGGAAGGCGGACCTCGCCTTCGGGCCCCGCGACGAGCTGGGTGTCGGGGGTCGACACCGCGGTGCCGGGGGCCACCTCCAGCCGCAGGAAGGTCTCTCCGGCGGGCAGCGGCGCGTC
The DNA here is from genome assembly GCF_020037015.1 of Corallococcus sp. AS-1-6. Lineage (GTDB taxonomy): Bacteria > Myxococcota > Myxococcia > Myxococcales > Myxococcaceae > Corallococcus. The sequence continues at coordinate 357,338 of NZ_JAIQDE010000005.1, forward strand.
CGCGGAGAGCCCGCGCACGGCGCCCAGGCGCGCCTTCTCCCGAGGGATGACGAGCCAGCCGCGCTCACCGCGCCGCACCACCTCGAAGGACTGCTGGGTGAACTCCACCGCGCCGCCCGGTGAGGTGGCGGTGATGGTGATGACGTTCGGGCCCGGCTGGAGCGGCACCGTCGCCAGCCACGCGCCGGAGTCCTCCACGGTCGCGTCCACGTCGCCCGCGCGGACCCGGTCGCCGGGCGAGGCCTGGCCGCTGATGAGGAAGCGCAGTCCGCCGTTGGCGGCGCGGGCCTCGGGGGGACGGGCGGGGGCGGCGGCGGGGGCCACGGGAGGCCGCGAGGGCGGCAGGCGCACGCAGAAGTCCTGGAGGACGGCGGCGCCCCAGGGCACCTCCACGGTCGCGACGCGGGGGAACACCTGGCTGGACGGCGGCAGGCTGCGCGGATCCACCTTCAGCGCGTGGCGGCCGGGGCGCAGGTGCGGGCCGCCGGACAGGTCCGGCACGCGCGAGTCCACGCCGGTGAGGTGGTAGCGGCCGAAGGCATCCGTGCGCACCTCACGGCCGGTGGCCAGCACCAGGCGCACGTCCCCGAGCCCGGGCTCGTCGGGTCCGCAGAGCCCGTCCGCGTCCACGTCCACGCAGACGCGCCCGGCGACGGTCGAGGCCTGGGTCGGGAGGTCCGACGACAGCGACTGCGCGGACGCCACGGACGCCGCCAGGAGCAGCGCGAGCAGGAAGCCCCCGCTCGCGCCTGGGAGCGCTGCCCTCCGCCACGCCCCCGCGCTCAAGGCCGCACCTCTTCCACCGCCGTCACGCCGGTGCGCACGTCCGCCACGGACACGCTCACGGGGCCCTTCACGCCCTGCACCGTGAAGCGCGTGAGCCCGTCCTGCACGGACAGGTCACCGCGCTCGCCCTCCGACAGGGCGATGTGCACCGGGCGGTCCTTCAGCACCTGCCCGCTCGCGTCCTCCACCCAGCACGTCACCCGGGCGCCCTCCACGCGCACCCGCACGTTGACCGGCAGCGGCGGCGCCAGCTCCACGCGCTGCACGACGGGCGCGGGCACCAGCGGCGCGGAGTCCGGGAACACCGGCCCTTGCGGCCCCAGCACGTGCACCGTGACGTCGAGCCCCGGCCACACGGCGTGCGACACGCGCAACGTGCCAGGCATCCGCCCCCCCAGGATGACCGTCCCGTCCTCCCCCGTGGAGCGGTTCAAGCCGTTCACCCGCAGCGGCTGACGGGGCACCGGCCAGCCCGCGAGGTCCACCACGCCCGCGACGAGCAGCGGTCCCCGAGCCCACACCGCGAGCCGCGCGGGCTCCGTCCCGACAGGACCGTACGCGGCCACCGTCACGTCCGTGCTCGCCCCCCACCCGCTCTCCGGAGCGGTCCACGGCACGGTGAACGTCCCCGGCGGGGACTCCACCGCCGGGCCGGGGGTCCCCAGGGGCGAAGTCACCACCACCTTCGCCTCCGGCCGGGGCTGTCCGGCCGCGTCCCGCGCCGTCACCACCAGCCGCGCCACCGAGCCCGCGTGCACGAGCGGCTCGGGCAGCGACACCGTCACGTCGCGGACCGGGCCCTGCACCAGTTGCATCGGCAGCGACTCGCGCGAGCCCAGGCCCCGCTGCGGCCACGCCGCGTCGATGCGCTCATCCGCCGCGAGCGTGCGCGGCGCCGTGTAGCGCCACTCCAGCATGCCGTTCGCGTCGCGCTGGGGCCCCTCCAGCCGGCCGTACTTCGCCTTCGCCGTGACGCGCGCGTCGGCGACGGGCTGCCCCTTCGCATCGCTCGTCGCGCACAGGAGCCGGGCCTGGGACACGCCGTCCGCGGGCAGCCGCTGCGGGTTGAGCACGCACGCCAGGCCATCCGTGGGCGGCAACTGGAGGTCGATGCTGAGGCGCTCCACGTGGCCCGATTCGTCCTTCACCTCGCCCCGGGCCAGCGAGTAGCCGGGAGGCACCACCAGCGGCAGCACGAAGCGCCCTTGCGCGTCCACCGGCACGGGCCCGAAGCGCGTCCCCGCCACCTCCAGCGACACCTGGCCTCCGGGCTCGCTCTGGCCGGGCAGGTTCACCGACGTGGCCAGCGGCACGAGCAGCCGCCCGTACGCCCCGTGCACCGACTGCGGATGCGGCCACGCGGACAGCGCGACGAGGATGGCCGCCTCGGGCAGGCGCGTGGGGGGCAGCACGTACCGGGCGGTGTACGTGCCCGGCCCCGTGCGCTGGAGCCCCTCCACCTGCCCGGTGCTCGCGCGCAGCACCGGTGGCGCGCCGCTGTCATCCGGCGTCCCGTCCGGCCGGAGCCGCTTCACGGTGAGCGTCGCCTCCGTGTCGCGCCCCTTCACCGGCAGCGCGGGCTCCAGCGACAGCTCCATGCGGCTCGCGGGCGGCCCCACGTCATAGCGGGCCTGGGCCTCCTCGCCGTCGCCCTTCACGCGCACCACCACCTCGCGCGCCCGGGCCTGGGGCACGACGACGTAGGTGCGCAGCGGAGGGGACTCCGGTCCGGGCTTGAGCTCCGCGCCCTCCGCCGTCACCGACGACGGGGTGAACGCCACCGGTTGTCCCCCGGCGTCCCGGCGCACCACCGCGACCGTGAAGCCCTCGGGCGGCACGGGCGCGTCCGGGCCGAGCAGCTCCAGCGAAGCCGCCCAGACCGGGGCACAAACCAAGACCATCGCGGAGAGCAGGAGACGTTCCAGGGCTTCCCGACTCTACAAGGCCCTCCGCCGGGACTGCACCACTTTGGTAGTGCTGGCCGTGCGAAGGGCCCCTGCGTCGAACCCGCGGACACCTCCAGCATCCCACCCCACCCGGCGGGTGGGCCCGCGCCTGGACGACCCGCGGGCCCGCCGGGTGGATCAGGGCGAGGTGCCGCCGACGCGCTCCTGGAAGACGTTCGTATCGACCTTGAGCGTCCCCGGCTTCTTCGGCGGGGGCGTGTCCAGGACCAGCTCGCGCTGCTCCTCCTGGCGCGCGCCGCCCACCCCCACGGCGCTCACATGGACGGTGTTCTTGCCCTTCTCGAGGGGGACGCCGAGCTTGAAGTTCCCCTCTTCATCCGTCAGCACGCTGGCGCCGTTCACCGTCACGCGGCTGCCGGGAACCGTGCTGCCGGAGATGGCGACCTCCTGCGTGCGCTGCGTCCTGCCCTTGGGCCACTGCATCTTCAGGAACACGCTGCTGGGGATGGGGGCGGGCTCGGTGGGGGCCTTGCCGGGGCGGACGATGGACTGCTGGCCGGCGCGGACGATGACGAACCGGCCTTCCTTGCCGGTCAGCTTCACGTCGCCCTCGCGCGTGCCCACGCTCACGGTGCCCTTGCCGTTGTTGCTCATGGTGAAGGTACCCTGCGAGGTGCTGGCCTCCGCGTCGCCGTTCTTCGCCTTCAGGATGAAGGTGTGGCGGACGTTGGGCCGGCCTCGCACGGTGGCGGTGGCGAGGCCGCTGCCCAGCATCACCTTGGACAGCTCGTTCGAGATCTCCTCCACGGAGATCTCCGTGTCGGCCTCCATGCGCAGCTCCACGGACTCGCCGTTGAGCACCACCGCCCAGGAGCCGCGACCGGTGCGCACCACGTCCGTGGGCCGCAGCGGCATGTCCTTGCGCGCGGGCTCCCAGGCCCCGGCCTCGCCGTGCTTCACCTCCACGGTCCCCTCGAAGGAGCTCAGCACCAGCTCCACCGCCTTCTTGACCTCCACCGGCGCGGCGGCGCGGGGCGGCGCGGGGGGCGGCAGCGGCGCGGGGGGCTCCCGCAGGAAGACGAACCAGCCCACCGGCAGCGCGGCCAGGATGAGCACGAGCCCGGCGAGGAACGGAGCCTGTCGCCTGCGAGAGGAGGGAGCGGCCATGCGAAGGTCCTAGCTACCACACGCCGCGGGCTTCATGCCCGGGGCAGCACCACGGTGAACCGGGCCCCCCGCCCTTCTTCCGAGCGGACCTCCAGCGTCCCCCCGGCCTCCGTGACGATGCGCCACGCGACGCTCAGGCCCAGGCCCACATTGGACCAGACATCCTTGGTGGTGAAGAAGGGCTCGAAGATGCGCGGCCGGATGCTCTCCGCGATGCCCTTTCCGGTGTCCTCGACCTCCAGGGTACACATCCCGTCACGCTCACCCGTGCGCAGGGTGAGCCGCTTCACCGGCACCTTCAGCATCGCGGTGCGCGCGTTGGACAGGAGCGCCAGCACCACCTGCGACAGGTGCCCGGGATCCGCCCTCACCCGGGGCAGCTCCGCGCCCAGCTCCGTCACCAGGTCGATGCCCTCTCCGCGCGTCTGGTTCTCCGTGAGGCTCAGCGCGTCGCGCACCACCGCGTTCAGGTCCACGGGCCGCAGGTCCGGGCGCTCGCGCTGCTGGGAGAAGCGCAGCAGGTTCTGGGTGATGTCCTTGCAGCGCTTGGCGCTCTGTTCAATCTTGCGCAGCGTCTCGAAGTCCATGTCGTCCGGCGCCCGGTCCAGCAGCAGCAACTGCACGTTGCCCAGGATGCCGGCCAGCGGGTTGTTGATTTCGTGCGCCACGCCCGCGCCCAACTGGCCCACCGCCGCCAGCTTCTGCGCCTCCACCAGTTGGAGCTGCGCCGCGCGCAGGTCCGCCGTGGCCTCCTCCACCCGGACGCGCAGGTCGTCGTTCCAGCTCATCAGCCGCGCGCGAGACGCCTCCAGCTCCTCGCCCATGCGGTTGAAGGTGGACGCCAGCTCGCTCAGCTCGTCGTGGCCCTCCACGCGCAGGCGGCGCTCCAGCTCTCCGCGGCCATAGGCCTCCGCGCCCTGCACCACCTCCGCGAGCCGCCGGTCCAGCCGCCGGGTGAAGAGCGCGCCCAGCGCCAGGAGCACCACCAGCGCGCCCGCCACGGACGCGAGCACCGTGGTGCGCAGCTCCCGCACGGGCGTCAGCGCCAGGGCCTCGTCCTCCGTCACGACGATGCCCATCTCCAGCGTGTTCACCCACGCCACGCTCACCCGGCGCGCGGGGTCCTTCAGTTGGAAGCTGCGCCCGCCCGCCGAATCCACCGCGGACTCCAGCGCCTCGCGGAGCTCGGGCTCCAGCACCGCCATGCGCCGCGCGGGCTGGGAGCTGGCCAGGACCCGCCCCTCGGTGTCCACCACCTCCAGCCGCTGCCCCTCGTTCGCGCGCCGCGCCAGCAGCGCCTCCAGTTGGGTGAAGACGAGCTCGGCGATGGCGTACGGCGCCTCCTCCGAGGCCCCCAGCTTCACCGCCACCGCCACGGCGGCCGCGCCCGAGCCCGCGTGCACGTACGCGCTGCCCAGCGCCGCCTGCCCCTTGCCCCCCTCCCGGAAGTTCTCCACCGGCACCGCGTGCGCGAGCTGGCGCACGTTCGCGGCGTCGAACGCGGGGTGGCGCTCGAGCGGCTCCGCGCTCCGGAACACGGCGGGCCCCAGGGGCTGCCCCTTCGCGTCCGCCTGGATGACCGCGCTCACGGAGGTGGACTGGCCATACAGGAGCATCAGCATGCCGCGCACCTCCTCGGGCGTGGCGTGCTCCCAGGGCAGCAGCTCCGCGGAGCGGGCCAGGCCGTTGACGACCTCCATCAGGTTCGCCTCCACGGCCTCGGCGGTGGCGGTGGCGAGCGCGCGCTGCTGCTCGTCGATGCGCTGGGCCAGCGCGTGCTCCGAGCGAGACAACAGCAGGAAGCCGACGATGGCCAGGGGCAGCACCGTCGCGGCGAGCATGAAGAGGATGAGCTGCTGGTAGAGCCTCATCCGGTGACGGACCGGACCACGCGCTCCAGGTCGCTGCGCAGGAAGACGGAGCCGGAGATGGCCTTCGCCTTCTTCTTCATGTCCGCGGCCCGGCGCGCCAGCTCCGCGTGATCATGCGCCACGCCGTCCGTCATCACCGCCACCACGGACACGCTCATGATGGGGAACTGGCGCTTCTCCCCGAAGCGGTCCTCCGCCTCGATGTGGCCGCGCTCCCGGTCCTGCCGGTCGTAGTAGAGCGGGATGATGCGGTCGAACTGTTCAATCGCCCGCTGGCACACCCGGTCCACGGACTCCACGGAGGTGATGAAGACGAAGTCGTCCCCGGCCACGTGGCCCAGGAAGTCCCCCGGGGCGCCCTCCTGCTGGAAGACCTCCCGCATCAGGTCGCCCGTCTGGCGCACCACGCCGTCCGCCTTCGCGAAGCCGTAGTAGTCGTTGTAGGCCTTGAGGTTGTCCAGGTCCAGGTAGCAGAACGCGAACGGCTGGCGCGCGCCCAGCCGGCGCTGCACCTCGCGCTCGATGGCGGTGGAGCCGGGCAACTGCGTGGTGGGCGACGAGGACAGCTCCTGCTCCTTGCGCCGCAGCATGCTCTCCACGCGCGCGCCCAGCTCCAGCGCGTCGAAGGGCTTGGTGATGTAGTCGTCCCCGCCCAGCTTCAGCGCGCGGACCTTGGACGACGTCTCCGTGCGCGCGGAGATGAAGATGACGGAGATGTGGCCGCTGGCGCGCTCGGCCTTGATCTCCTCCAGGAACGCGAACCCGTCGCCGTCCGGCAGCGTGACGTCCAGCAGCACCGCGTCCGGCCTGCGCTCGCGCAGGGAGCGGCGGCCCTCCTCCACGGTGTGCGCGACGCCGACCTCGAAGCCCAGCCCCTCCAGCACCTCGCGGCAGATGGAGGCGATCTTCGCGTCGTCGTCCACCACCAGCACGCGCCCGTGCTGCGCCCCGGCGCGGCCCCGCGCCAGCGAGTCCACCGTGGCCAGCAGCTTGTCGCCCGCCAGGGGGCGCACGAGGAACGCGTCCGCGCCGGCCCGGAAGGCGCGCTGGCGCTCGTCGAACGCGGAGGTGAGCAGCAGCGGCGCGCGGCGCGTCTCCGGATCATTCCGGAGGATCTCCGCCAGCCGCAGGCCGTCCACGTCCGGCAGCCGCACCGACACCAGCACCACGTCCGGGTGCAGGTTGCGCGCGGCGGCCAGGCCCTCCTCCGCGGAGGCCGCCAGGCGCACCCGGTAGCCCCGGGCGCCCAGCAGCGCCTTCATGATGTGGCCCACCTCGGGCTCGCCCTCGATGATGAGCACCTTGCCGCGCGAGTCCGGGCGGATGGGCTGCGGCGACGGCAGGAGCGTGTCCACGGCCGCCTGGGACAGCACGTCCTGGGGCGGCTCCGTCGGGAGCACGGCGATGAAGCGCACGCCGCTGTGGGACGGCTCGGACCAGATGCGGCCGCCGTGGGCCTCCACGATGTTGCGGCAGATGGGCAGGCCCAGGCCGGTGCCGCGCACGGTGCGGTTCGCCTGCGTGCGGGCCTGCTCGAAGCGGTCGAAGATGCGCTCCAGGCTCTCTTCCGGGATGGGGTCGCCGCTGTTCCAGCAGGAGAGCACCACGTAGCCGGGCAGGCTGGACGTGGCGCGCAGCTCCACGCGCACCTCGCCGCCCTCCGGCGTGAACTTCACCGCGTTGTTGAGCAGGTTGTTGAGCACCTGGTTCACGCGGTTGGGGTCCACCATGGCGCGCAGCGGGTGCTGCGGCAGCAGGGGCACCACGCGGATGCGCTTCTCCGCGAAGGCGGGCCCGTACTTCTCCACCACGCGCTGGACCAGCTCCTCCAGGTAGATGCGCTCGAAGCTCATCTTCAGCCGGCCCTGCGCGTACTTCGACAGGTCCAGCAGGTCGTCCACGATGCTGTTGAGCTTCTCCGCGGAGTCCTTGGCCAGCGACAGGTAGCGGTGCTGCCGCTCGTTGATGTCCCCCGCCATCCGGTTGAGGACCAGGTCCAGCGCGCCGGTGATGGAGGTGAGCGGCGTGCGCAGCTCGTGGCTCACCATGGAGACGAAGGTGTCCTTGCGCTCCTCCAGCCGCTTCTGGTCGGTGATGTCGCGCAGCACCACGCACACGCCGCGCAGGGTGCCGCGCGCGTCGTTGACGGGCGTCACGGTGGTCTGCACGGTGCGGTCGAAGAGCTTCACGTCCTCGCGCAGCACCTGGTGGCCGCTGTACTCCAGGTTGCGGACCAGTTGGAACGGCTGGAAGCCCAGGCGCTCCTCCAACAGCCGGTTGGAGGGCCCCTGCCCCTCCTCCCCCGCGTGCAGGATGCGGCGGGCCGCGGGGTTCATCACCACGATGTCGTTCTTCTCGTCGGTGAGCACCACGCCGTCCGCCATGGACGCGACCATGCGCTCCATGCGGTGGCGGGCCTCTTCTTCCGCGGAGCGCAGCGACTGGATGGCGTCCGCCGTCTGGTTGGCGAGCACGTCCAGGAGCAGCCCGTCGTCCTCCGTGAACGCGTCCGCGCGGTGGGAGAACAGCGACAGCATGCCCACGGGCTTCCCCGCGGCGGTGAGGTTCACCGTGAGCTGGTTCGGGTAGACGACGGGGGACGCGGAGTCCTGGGTGGTGGTGCCGGTGACGCGGGTGATGACCCGGTCCTCCGGCAGCGGCAGGCCGCTGCTCTTGCGGTACGCGCCGAGCATGGACTCCTTGACGCCCAGGAGCGCCTCCTCCCCCACGTTGCCCACGCAGCGCAGGCGCAGCGTGGCGCCGCGCTGACCGTCCGGCGCGATGAGGGCGGCGCCGCAGTCGTACGGCAGCACGCGGGCCACGGCGGTGAGCACGCGGTCGATGATGGCGTCGTAGCTGGCGGGGTCGTTCGCGCTGGCGCGGCTGACCTCATAGAGGACGAAGAGGGCCTCCACCCGCTGGTGCAACTGGCGGATGAGCTTCTCCTTGTCCTTCTTGAGCTGGGCGAACTCCACCGCGTTCTTCACGGTGATGAGCAGGTCGTTCACGTCCCAGGGCTTGGTGACGTAGCGGTACACCTGGCCCTGGTTGATGGCCGCGATGATGTCCTGCGGGTCCGTGTAGGCGGTGAGCAGCAGCGTGGTGACGTCGATGCCCTCCGCCCTGGCGGCGTTGACCAGGTCGATGCCGGTCATCTCCGGCATGCGCTGGTCCGTGACGAGCACGTCCACGGACTCGGTTCGCAGGATTTCCAGGGCTGCCTTGCCGTGGGGGGCGGTGAGGACGCGGTAACGCCGCTGGAACATCCGGCTGAGGATGTCCAGGACGTCGGCCTCGTCATCGACGAAGAGCAGCGTGTGGCGGAGGTCGGACACGGCGGCGCCAAGTGTACGCCGAGATCAACGCGCCTCCTCAAGCCGCGAGCAGGGCGGGCGGGGGGCTGCACGGCGGGTATGGGTGGGGGTACTGAACAGATTGACTCTACACGTATGTTCAGGGAGCATGGGCCACTGAAATTCTGTTGCCCATCACCGCCAGAGCAGGCGGGCGACCGAGCGAAGGAGTGCGGCCATGGAAGAGCTCACGGAGCGCCAGCGCGAAATCCTGACCTTCATCGTGAAGGAGACGGAGGTCCGAGGCTTCCCCCCGACCATCCGGGAGATTGGGGAGCACATGGACATCCGGTCGACCAACGGGGTGAACGACCACCTGAAGGCCCTGGAGCGCAAGGGCTACCTGACGCGGGGCGAGCAGCAGAGCCGCTCGCTGGTGCCCACCAAGCGGGCGAGGCTGCTGTTGGGCCTGGGGATGAAGAGCCGGGAGTCCGGCATGATTGAGATCCCCCTGCTGGGCAAGGTGGCGGCGGGCGCGCCGGCGCTGGCGCAGGAGCACATGGAGGACTCGGTCAAGATCGACAGCTTCCTCCTGGGCGGGGTGAACGGCCGGGAGGTGTTCGCGCTGAGGGTCAAGGGCCAGTCGATGATCGACGACGGCATCCACGACGGGGACTACCTCTTCGTGAAGAAGACGCCGTCGGCGCAGCCGGGGGAGATCGTCGTGGCGCTCATCGAGGACGAGGCCACGGTGAAGCGCTACTACCCGGAGCAGGACCGCATCCGCTTCCAGCCGGCGAACGCGACGATGCAGCCCATCTATGTGAACCGCTCGGACTTCCGCTCCACGATGATCCTGGGGCAGGTGGTGGGCGTGTACCGGAAGCTGCAGGGCGGCCGGACGTAGGCAGCTCGTGGCACTGCCGCCCGGGCACGGTGAGCCCGGGCGGGAGGCGTCAACGGACGGGGCAGGCGCCGCAGTCGAGCGAATGGCCGCAGCCGTCCGGGACGACGGTGCCGCAGGAGCGGCCCAGCGAGGCGCAGGTCGCGGGCGTGCAGCAGGTGTTGTCCGCGGTGCAGGTCTGGCCCTGGGGACAGACGCCGCAGTCGATGCGGCCGAACGGGGTCTCCCTGAAGCCACAGGCGACGTGGATGCTGGCGCAGAGTTCGGGCGCGTGGACGCCGTCCATGGGCCAGCGGCCCCGGACCGCCTCCTCGAGCACTCTCACCGAGAGGTAGGAGGAGACGGGGGCTTCAGCGGAGGGGGTCTGGATGTTCACGCCCCTGCCCTTGGGACCCAGCTCGCGAGCCTGCGCGCGCTTGAACTCAGCCCCGCGAGACAGGGTCGGGCCTTCCCAGGGAAGGGTCATCCACAGGCCGACCTCGGTTCCGGGAGGGGGTGGTCGCTCGGCGCAAGCCAGCGTCAGGCCCAAGACCAGCAGATGGCACAGCCGCATCATGGTTCGTCCCCCTCGGCGCTTCGTTACAGCGTGACAATCAGACTTCGGTGAACTGCATTCCCGTGGCGCGGATGCGTTCCAGCGCGATCTTGATGTCCTCGGAGACGATGAGGGCGATTTTCCACCCCTCGGTCCGAAACACCTTCGTGGTTCCGACCTTCTTCACGTCAATGTGAAGATCATCCACGGCGTAGTACGTCCCAACCTTCTCTGGCAGGCCGTCTTCGGCGGTCCAGAACTGGACGGCAGAAGCCTTCTCATCAATGCAGCGGATGCACTTCGTGGCCACGAGGATCACGTACTGGTCCGGCATTCCCTTGATGCGGACAGGAATGAACTGGACATCCTCAGGGGCGAGTTCCGCGAAGACCGATGCCACCTGCACGTGGACAACAGGCGCAAGTCCGACTCCCGCAAGCGAGAAATCCAACGCACGCCCCTGCTGATCAACAGGGACGGTCAACCGACCTGTGACGGACACCGGACGCCCCGCCCGGAACTGCCAGGGGTCTTCAACTTCCTGGCCCTGATCATCGACGGGATCGCCCAGGTACCAGGTTCCGGCCTGGACATCTTCGGACAGCTCGAAGTAGCGAAGTGTCATTGGGGCTCTGGGCTTTCAGCCGCCTCGCGTGATGAGCAGGTTGAGTTCCGAGCCAGGCGTTTTGACTTCCTTGGCCAGGATTTCGAGCGCTCGGACCAATGCCGCACGGCAGTCTGCGACCGTCCGGCAATTCGCCGTGGCACTGTTGAGTCGCGCCATCACCCGCTGATGGTAGCGCTGAGGATGAGGGCCGCGATGGCCTGAAACCTCGACGACGTTCTCCGGATCCTTCAGTTCCATGCCCGCCTTCTTGAAGATGCGCTGGAAGCGGGGCGTCCACGGTCCTCCACGATTCGTGGACACGTTGTTCCTGATGGTCGCGAGGTGATGCTTCTGACTGTCACCGCTTGACGACATCGCGACCGCGTTGGGCGCCAGCGCGAGGGTGAAGCCATCCGCGGTCATGGCCACGGACCGCACGCCTCCAATGCCCGCGTACGCGTAACCCGCCTGCGCCTCCACCGCGAGCGCAGCCTGCGCGGAGCCCGGGAGCACCTGCGTCTTCGCCGCCAGCCCCACCGTGTTGCCCACCGCCGCCGTGGCCAGCATCACGAAGACCCGCGCCGCGTTCTTCCCCAGCACCTTCCCGTACCCCTCCCCTGCTTCGCGCAAATCGTCGAACGTCAGCGCGCGGTCCGCCTGCTTCACCAGCGTCAACCACCCGTTCAGCAGCCCCCACACCGTGTCCACGCCCAGATACGCGATGGCCGTCGCGGTCATCAGCGCCGCGAGGCCCTTGGACACAGGCTCGGGAAAACCCATCTCAGCGCACCCCACGTATGCAGCCATCGTCGCGGGATTCGGTGATCATCACCCACCCGCTCCACC
>NZ_JAIQDE010000059.1 GCF_020037015.1 Corallococcus sp. AS-1-6
CTGGAGTACCTGGGCCGGGTGGACTTCCAGGTGAAGGTGCGAGGCTTCCGCATCGAGCTGGGCGAAGTGGAATCCGCGCTGCGCCAGCAGGAGGCGGTGAAGGAAGCCGTGGTGGTGGCGAAGGGGGAGGATGCGGAGAAGCGCCTTGTGGCGTACGTAGCGCCGAAGGCGGGCGCGACGCTGGAAGCGGAGGCGCTGAAGACAAGCCTGCGCCAGCGGCTGCCGGAGTACATGGTGCCTGGAGCGGTGGTGGTGCTGGAAGCCTTGCCGCTCACCTCCAACGGCAAGGTGGACCGCAAGGCCCTGCCGGAGCCGGAGGCACCGACGGCGCGGAACACCTACGAAGCGCCGCGCACGGAGGCGGAAGCAAGGATCGCGGCCATCTGGGCGGAGGTGTTGCGGGTGCCCCAGGTGGGCGTGAAGGACGACTTCTTCGCGCTCGGCGGCCACTCACTACTGGCGACGCAGGTGGTGTCGCGGGTCCGCGCGGAGATGGGCGCGGAGCTGCCGCTGCGCGCGTTGTTCGAATCGCGCACGGTGGAGTCGCTCGCCCGTCAGCTCGAAAGGACCACGTCTTCGAGCATGGCGGCGCTGCGGCGGATTCAGGGGAACGCCGCCCGGCCTCTCTCGTTCGCGCAGCAGCGCCTCTGGTTCATCGATCAACTGGAACCGGGCACGGCCCTCTACAACGTCCCCGTGGCGTTGCGGCTGGAGGGGGCGCTGCGGCAGGACGTCCTGGAACGGGCGTTGCGCGAGGTCGTGCGGCGCCATGAAGCGCTACGGACGATGTTCGCGCAGCAGGACGGTCAGCCCATCCAAGTCATCCACGCGGAGCTGACACTGCGCCTGGAGCGGTTGGAGGTGTCCGCGGAGGATGCACGGCAGCGGATCGAGCAGGAGATGTTGAAGCCGTTCGACCTGTCGCGCGGTCCGCTGATCCGGGCGCTCCTGTTGAAGCTGGGGGAGTCGGAGCACGTGCTGGTCGTCACGCTGCACCACATCGTGTCGGACGGCTGGTCGTTGGGCGTGTTGATTCGCGAGGTCGGAGCGCTCTACGCGGCCTTCGCGGAGGAGCGGCGGTCTCCGCTGGCGGAGTTGCCCGTGCAGTACGGGGACTTCGCGGCCTGGCAACGGGACTGGTTGCAGGGCGACGTCCTGGCGCGGCAGGTGGACTACTGGAAGCGGAAGCTCACGGGCGCGCCGCCGGTGCTGGATCTGCCCACGGATCATCCCCGTCCGCCGGTGAGAAGCAGTGCGGGCGCGACGCTCGACTTCCTCTGGCCCCAGTCGCTGGTCCAGTCGCTGCGGGAGTTGGGGAAGCGCGAGGGCGCGTCGCTGTACATGGTGCTGCTGGCGGGCTGGCAGGTGCTGCTGTCGCGCTACTCGGGGCAGGACGACATCAGCGTGGGTTCGCCCACCGCGGGCCGCACGCGCGCGGAGGTCGAGGGCCTCATCGGCTTCTTCGTCAACACGCTGGTGCTGCGGACGCAGGTGTCGGGTGAAGCCTCGTTCGGCACGCTCCTGAGCCAGGTCCGCGAGACGGTCCTGGAGGCGCAAGATCACCAACAGGTGCCGTTCGAGAAGCTGGTGGAGGCACTCCAGCCCGAGCGAGACCGGCGTCACACGCCTCTGTTCCAGGTGTTCCTGGCGCTCCAGAACCTGCCTGAGCGGGAAACACGGCTGCCGGGCCTGACGCTCAAGCCCGTGGCCTACGAAGGCCGGACATCGAAGTTCGACCTGAGCCTCTTCTTCATGGAGGCGCCGGACGGGCTGATAGGAGCCGTGGAGTACAGCACCAGCTTGTTCGAAGTGACGACAGTGCGCCGGATGGTGGAGCACCTGCGCGTGCTGTTGGAAGGAGTGGTAGCGAAGCCGAAGGAGGCAGTAGGCCGGCTGCCCATGCTGACGGAGGCGGAGCGCCAGCAGGTGCTGGTGACATGGAACCAGCAGCAGGCGGAGTACGACCGGGACGCGACGATTCCTCGGCTCTTCGAGGCGCAGGCGAAGCGCACGCCGAATGCCGTCGCGGTGGTGAGCGGCAAGCAGCGGCTGACGTACCGGGAAGTGGAGGCGAAGGCGAACCAACTGGCGCACCGGCTGCGCAAGCTGGGAGTGGGCCCGGAGTCACGAGTAGGCCTGTGCGTGGAGCGCACGGCCGACGTCGTGGTGGGAACGCTGGGCATCCTCAAGGCGGGCGGCGCGTACGTGCCGTTGGACCCGAGCTACCCGAAGGAGCGCCTGGGGTGGCTGCTGGAGGATGCGCAGGGCCCCGCGTTGGTGGCGCACTCGCACCTGCTGGAGTCGCTGCCCGCCTTCAGTGCCCAGGCCGTGTGCCTGGACCGTGAAGAGGAGTGGGCGGAAGAGTCCTGCTGCGAGCTGACGTCGGAGGTGCGCCCGGAGAACGTGGCGTACCTCATCTACACGTCGGGAAGCACGGGCCGCCCGAAGGGCGTGGCGGTGACGCACCGGAACGCGGTGGCCTTCCTGGCATGGGCGACGGAGACGTTCACGGAAGCAGAGACGAAGGCAGTGCTCGCGGCGACGAGCCTGAACTTCGACCTCTCCGTCTTCGAACTCTTCGCGCCGTTGGTGAGGGGCGGCAGCGTGGTGGTGGTGCGAAACGCTCTGCACCTGGTGGAGGAGAAGCCCGAGGCGGAAGTGACGCTCATCAACACGGTGCCGTCGGCAATGGCGCAACTGGTGCGGCTGAATGCGGTGCCGCCGTCGGTGCAAGTCATCAACCTCGCGGGCGAAGCCCTGCCAGAGACGCTGGCGAAGGCCGTGTACGCGGTGCCGACGGTAAAGAAGCTCTACAACCTGTACGGCCCGTCGGAAGACACGACGTACTCGACATGGTCGCTGGTGGGGCGCAATGAGGTGCCGAACATCGGCCGCCCACTCACCAACACGCGGGCGTACGTGCTGGACAAGTACCTCCAGCCCGTACCGGTGGGCGTGGCGGGAGAGCTGTTCCTGGCAGGCGAAGGCCAGGCGCGCGGCTACCTGCTGAGGCCGGAGCTGACGGCGGAGAAGTTCCTGCCGGAAGTCCACGGCCCCGAAGGCAGCCGCATGTACCGCACGGGAGACCGGGTGCGGTACCGGGCGGATGGAGTGCTGGAGTACCTGGGCCGGGTGGACTTCCAGGTGAAGGTGCGCGGCTTCCGAATCGAGCTGGGCGAGGTGGAGTCCGCCCTGCGCCAGCAAGAGGCGGTGAAGGACGCCGTAGTGGTGGCGAAGGGGGAGGGGGCGGAGAAGCGCCTCGTCGCGTACGTGGCGCCGAAGGCGAGCGCGACGCTAGATGCGGAGGCGCTGAAGGCAAGCCTGCGCCAGCGGCTGCCGGAGTACATGGTGCCTGGAGCGGTGGTGGTGCTGGAGGCGCTGCCGCTCAACTCCAACGGCAAGGTGGACCGCAAGGCCCTTCCGGAGCCGGAGGCACCGACGGCGCGGAACACCTGCGAAGCGCCGCGCACGGAGGTGGAAGCAAGGCTCGCGGCCATCTGGGCGGAGGTGCTGCGAGTGCCGCAGGTGGGCGTGAAGGACGACTTCTTCGCGCTGGGCGGCCACTCCCTGCTGGCCACGCAGGTGGTGTCGCGGGTCCGCGCGGAGATGGGCGCGGAGCTGCCGCTGCGCGCGTTGTTCGAATCGCGCACGGTGGAGTCACTCGCCCGTCAGTTGGAGAAGGCCGCGTTCTCGAACAAGACGGCGATGGAGCGCAAGCTGGGCGACGCAGCCCGGCCGCTGTCGTTCGCGCAGCAGCGGTTGTGGTTCATCGATCAATTGGAGCCAGGTACCGCCCTCTACAACGTCCCCGTGGCGTTGCGGCTGGAAGGTGACCTGGACGTGGGCATCCTGGAACGTGCCCTCCGTGAGGTCATGCGCCGCCACGAGGCCCTGCGCACGACGTTCGCGGTGCAGGACGATCAGCCCATCCAGGTCATCCATTCGGACATGGCATTGCATCTGGAGCGGGCGGTGGTGCCCGCGGAGGATGCACGGCAGCGGATCGAGCAGGAGATGTTGAAGCCGTTCGACCTGTCGCGCGGCCCGCTGATCCGGGCGCTCCTGTTGAAGCTGGGGGAGTCGGAGCACGCGTTGGTCGTCACGATGCATCACATCGTGTCGGACGGCTGGTCGTTGGGCGTGCTGATCCGCGAGGTGGGCGTGCTGTACACTGCCTACTCCTCGGGGCAACCGTCGCCCCTGCCCGAGCTGCCCGTGCAGTACGGAGACTACGCGGCCTGGCAGCGCGACTGGCTGCGGGATGAGACGCTGCGGCGCGAAGTGGACTACTGGAAGCAGTCGTTGATGGGTGCGCCGCTGGTGCTGGAGCTGCCGACGGACCGCCCGCGCCCGGCGGTGCGCACGAACGCCGGCACGACGCTGGGCTTCACGCTGCCGCTGGAGCTGTCACATCGGTTGAGCGCGCTGGCCCGGGCTGAAGGGGCTTCGCTGTTCATGGTGTTGTTGGCCGGGTGGCAGGTGTTGTTGTCGCGCTACTCGGGGCAGGACGACATCAGCGTGGGGTCACCCATCGCGGGCCGGACGCGCGCGGAGGTGGAAGGGCTCATCGGCTTCTTCGTCAACACGCTGGTGCTGCGCGCCAAGGTGGACGGGGACGCGTCCTTCCGTGAACTGCTGAAGCAGGTCCGTGGCACGGTGCTGGAGGCCTACGAGCACCAGAGCGTGCCCTTCGAGAAGCTGGTGGAAGCGCTGCATCCGGAGCGCAGCCTGAGCCACACGCCGCTGTTCCAGACGTCGATGTCGCTCCAGAACGTGCCCGTCGAGGAGTCCAGGCTCCCCGGTCTGGTCCTCAAGCCCGTGACCTTCGAGGGCCGCACGTCGAAGTTCGACGTGAGTCTCTTCTTCACGGAGTCACCAGAGGGGCTGCTCGGGGCAGTGGAGTTCAGCACCGATCTGTTCGACGAGGCGACGGTGCGCCGGATGGTGGAGCACCTGCGCATGCTGCTGGAAGGCATGGTGGCGAAGCCGGAAGCAGCGGTGGGCCGACTGCCCATGCTGACGGAGGCGGAGCGCCAGCAGGTGCTGGTGACGTGGAACCAGCAGCAGGCGGAGTACGCGCGGGACGCGACGATTCCGCGCCTCTTCGAGGCGCAGGCAAAGCGCACCCCGAATGCCGTGGCCGTGGTGAGTGGCAAGCAGCGGCTGACGTACCGTGAGGTGGAAGCCAAGGCGAACCAACTGGCGCACCGGCTGCGAAAGCTGGGAGTAGGCCCGGAGTCAAGAGTGGGCCTGTGCGTGGAGCGCACGGCGGACGTCGTGGTGGGGACGCTGGGCATCCTCAAGGCGGGCGGCGCGTACGTGCCGCTGGATCCGAGCTACCCGAAGGAGCGCCTGGGGTGGCTGTTGGAGGACGCGCAGGGCCCAGCGCTGGTGGCGCACTCGCACCTGCTGGAGTCGCTGCCCGCCTTCAGCGCGCAGGCGGTGTGCCTGGACACGGACGCGACGTTGGCGACGGAGCCGACAGAGGCACCGGAGCCCGAGCTGCGTCCGGAGAACGTGGCGTACCTCATCTACACGTCGGGAAGCACAGGCCGCCCGAAGGGCGTGGCGGTGACGCACCGGAACGCGGTGGCGTTCCTGGCATGGGCGACGGAGACGTTCACGGAGGAGGAGACGAAGGCGGTGCTCGCGGCGACGAGCCTGAACTTCGACCTCTCCGTCTTCGAACTCTTCGCCCCGTTGGTGCGAGGCGGCAGTGTGGTGGTGGTGCGCAACGCCCTGCACCTTGCGGAGGAGAAGCCCGAGACAGACGTCACGCTCATCAACACGGTGCCGTCGGCGATGGCGCAACTGGTGCGGCTGAAGGCCGTACCGCCGTCGGTGCAAGTCATCAACCTCGCGGGTGAAGCACTGCCAGAGACGCTGGCGAAGGCCGTGTACGCGGTGCCGACGGTGAAGAAGCTCTACAACCTGTACGGCCCGTCAGAAGACACGACGTACTCGACGTGGTCGCTGGTGGGGCGCAATGAGGTGCCGAACATCGGCCGGCCGCTCACCAACACGCGGGCATACGTGCTGGACAGGTACCTCCAGCCCGTACCAGTGGGCGTGGCAGGAGAGCTGTTCCTGGCGGGCGAAGGCCAGGCGCGCGGATACCTGCTGAGGCCAGAGCTGACGGCGGAGAAGTTCCTGCCGGAAGTCCACGGCCCCGAAGGCAGCCGCATGTACCGCACGGGAGACCGGGTGCGGTACCGGGCGGACGGCGTGCTGGAGTACCTGGGCCGGGTGGACTTCCAGGTGAAGGTGCGAGGCTTCCGCATCGAGCTGGGCGAGGTGGAGTCCGCCCTGCGCCAGCAAGAGGCGGTGAAGGAAGCCGTGGTGGTGGCGAAGGGGGAGGGCGCGGAGAAGCGCCTCGTGGCGTACGTGGCGCCGAAGGCGGGCGCGACGCTGGAAGCGGAGTCTCTGAAGGCAAGCCTGCGCCATCGGCTGCCGGAGTACATGGTGCCCGGAGCGGTGGTGGTGCTGGAGGCGCTGCCGCTCAACTCCAACGGCAAGGTGGACCGCGAGGCCCTGCCGGAGCCGGAGGCACCGGCCTCTACCCATACCTACGAGGCCCCGCGCACGGAGGCGGAAGCAAAGCTCGCGGCCATCTGGGCGGAGGTGTTGCGAGTGCCGCGGGTGGGCGTGAAGGACGACTTCTTCGCGCTCGGCGGACACTCGCTGCTGGTCACGCAGGTGGTGTCGCGGATCCGCACGGAGATCGGCGTGGAGCTGCCGCTGCGTGCGCTGTTCGAGACGCCCACGCTCGAGGCCCTGGCCCAACGGATGGGGACGGCGAGCCGCCCCCTGAGCTCGCTGCCCGGCAACGCGCTCATCGGCACGGCGCCGCCGCTGTCGTTCGCGCAGCAGCGCCTGTGGTTCATCGACCAGTTGGATCCCGGGACCGCGCTCTACAACGTGCCCGTGGCGGTGCGGCTGGTGGGCTCGCTGGATGTCGCGGCCCTGGAGCGGGCCCTGAACGAGGTCGTGCGCCGGCATGACTCCTTGCGGACCACCTTCGAGGAGCGAGGGGGGCAGGCCATCCAGGTCATCCGTCCCACCCTGTCGCTGGAGCTGGCCCGGGAGGACCTGCGGTCCGTCGACGAAGCCCGCCGCGAGGCGGAGGCCCACCGGCAGGTCGAGCAGGAGATGCTCCGTCCCTTCGACCTGGTCCATGGGCCGTTGATCCGCACCCGGCTGTTCACGCTCGGGGATCGCGAGCACGTCCTCGTGGTGACGATGCACCACATCGTGTCGGACGGCTGGTCGTTGGGCGTGTTGATCCGCGAGGTGGGCGCGCTCTACGAGGCCTTCGCCTCGGGGCAGCCGTCCCCTCTGCCGGAACTGCCCGTGCAGTACGCGCGCTACGCGTCCTGGCAACGCGGCCGGCTCCAGGGGGAGGTCCTGGCGCGGCAGGTGGACTACTGGAAGCGGAAGCTCGCCGGCGCGCCGCCGGTGCTGGAGCTGCCCACGGACCGCCCGCGTCCGCCCGAGCGGGGGATCGCGGGCGCGAAGTACTCCTTCACCCTGTCCCGGTCGCTGACGGGGGAGCTCAAGGCCCTGGCCCAGCGGGAAGGGGCCTCGCTGTACATGGTGCTGCTGGCCGGGTGGCAGGTGCTGATGGCGCGCTACAGCGGCCAGCAGGACATCAGCGTGGGCTCACCCATCGCGGGCCGCATGCGCGCGGAGCTGGAGGGGCTCATCGGCTTCTTCGTCAACACGCTCGTGCTGCGCGCGAACGTGGACGGCGCCCTGTCCTTCCGGCGGCTGCTCTCCCAGGTGCGTGAAACCGTGCTGGATGCGTACGAGCACCAGGAGGTCCCGTTCGAGAAGCTGGTGGAGGTCCTCCAGCCCGAGCGCAACCGCAGCCACACGCCGCTCTTCCAGACGATGCTCGCGCTCCAGAACATGCCGCTGGGCGAGCTGCGCCTGCCGGACCTGGTGCTCCAGCCGGTGAACGTGGAGAGCCCCATCGCGCAGTTCGACCTGAGCGTGTCGTTCATGGAGCTGCCTCAGGGCTTCTCCGGCACGATGGAGTACAGCACGGAGCTGTTCGACGCGGGCACCATCCAGCGGATGGCCTCGCACCTGCTCACGCTGCTCGAAGGCGTGGTCGCGAGCCCGGACACACGCGTGTCCCGACTCCCCCTGCTGAGCGGCGCCGAGCGCCGCGAAATGCTGGTGGAGTGGAACGCCACGCGGGCGCCGTTCCCCGAGGCCTGCCTGCATGTGCTCTTCGAGGCGCAGGCCCGTCGCGCGCCAGAGGTGGTGGCCGCGGTCTTCGAGGGGACACAGTTGACGTATGCGCAGTTGGACGCGCGCGCCAATCAGCTCGCCCATGCCCTGCGCCGTCGTGGCGTGGGCCCGGAAGTCCGCGTCGCGCTGAGCGTTGAACGCTCCCTCGAGGTCGTCGTCGGGTTGCTTGGCATCCTGAAGGCCGGTGGTGCCTGGGTGCCCGTGGATCCGCTCCTGCCCCGTGAGCGCCTGGCCTTCATGCTGGAGGACAGCGTGGCCCAGGTGCTTGTCACCCAGCAGCCGCTGGTGGACCGCTTCCCCGAAGCGCTGCATGCCCGCGCGCTCTGCCTGGATGCGGAGCGCGAGTCGCTGGCCCAGGAGCCGACGGACGCGCCCGTGACAGGCGTGACGCCCGCGAACATGGCGTACCTGCTCTACACCTCGGGCAGCACGGGGACGCCCAAGGGCACGGCGGTGGAGCACCGCGGCGTGGCCAACCTGGTCACCCACGAAGCGGTGGCGTACGGCATCGGCCCCGGCAGCCGCGTGTTGCAGTTCGCCAGCCTCAGCTTCGACCTCTCCGTGGAGGAGATCTTCACCACGCTCTGCAACGGCGCCACGCTGGTGCTAGCGCCGCTGGAGAAGCTGATGCCGGGCGCGCCCCTGCCCGTGCTGCTGCGTGAGCAGGAGTTGAGTGTCGTCAGCCTCACCCCCGCTGCGCTGGCGGTCACGTCCCCCGAGTCCCTGCCCGAGGTGCGCACCGTCATCTCCGGCGGTGATGCCCTGCCTGAGGACGTCGTCGCGCGTTGGGCTCCGGGGCGGCGCCTGCTCAACACCTACGGCCCGACGGAAGCCACGGTCGTCGCCACGCTGGGCGAGGTGGTGGCGGATGGGACCGTGCCGTCCATCGGCAAGCCGCTGGCGAACGTGCGCGTCTACGTGCTGGACCCGCAAGGGCAGCCGGTGCCCGTGGGCGTGCGGGGTGAGCTGCACATCGGCGGCGTGGGCGTGGCGCGCGGATACGCGGGACGGCCGGGCCTCACCGCCGAGCGCTTCGTGCCGGACGCCTTCTCCGGTGAGGAGGGCGCCCGTCTCTACCGTACGGGCGACGTCGTGCGCTGGCGTGCGGACGGCCGGTTGGACTTCGTCGGCCGCCTGGACTCCCAGGTGAAGGTGCGCGGCTTCCGCATCGAACTGGGCGAGGTCGAGGCCGCGCTCACCCGGCAACCCGGCGTGAGCGAGGCCGTGGTCCTGGTGTGGGGCGACGGCGCCGACAGGCGGCTCGTGGGGTACGTCGTGGCGAAGGAAGGCCACTCGCTGGACGTGGACACGCTGCGAGCGGGCCTGCGCCAGGGCATCCCCGAGTACATGGTTCCCTCGGCGCTGAGGGTGCTGGACGCCCTGCCGCTCAACGCGAACGGCAAAGTGGACCGCAAGGCGCTGCCGGAGCCGGAGGCGGCGCGCGAGGGCGACGCCTTCGTGGCTCCGCGCACCGTGACGGAGGCGAAGCTCGCGTCCGTCTGGGCGGAGGTGCTGCGCCTGGAGCGCGTGGGCGTGAAGGACAACTTCTTCGCGCTGGGTGGCCACTCGTTGCTCGCGACGCAGGTGGTGTCGCGCATCCGCACGTCGCTGGGCGTGGAGATGCCGCTGCGCCTGCTGTTCGAAGCGCCCACGGTGGAGGCGCTGGCGCAGCGGATCGAGCAACTGGGGCGCTCCGGCGTGCCCACGTTGAGCGCTGGGATGCGTCCGGCGTCGCTGCCGCTGTCTTTCGCGCAGCAGCGGTTGTGGTTCATCGACCAGTTGGAGCCGGGCAGCTCGCTCTACAACGTGCCCACCGTGGTGCGGCTGGAGGGCGACCTGGACGCCGCGGCGCTGGAGCAGTCACTGCGGGAGGTCGTGCAACGGCACGAAGCCCTGCGCACGACGTTCGAGGAGGAGGCGGGCCAGCCCGTCCAGCGCATCCACGCGTCCGTGGACGTGCCGTTGAACGTCCTGGACCTGAGGGACTCCGGGCCCGAGCGGGAGGACGTGGCCCGTCAGCGGGTGATGGAGGAGATGGCGAAGCCCTTCGACCTGATGCGGGGACCGCTCCTGCGGGCGCTGCTGGTGCGCCTGGATGCGCGCGACCACCTGCTCGTGGTCACGATGCACCACGCCGTGTCGGACGGCTGGTCCGTGGGCGTCCTGCTCCGCGAACTGGGGACGCTGTACACCGCGCGGGCGACGGGCCACGCGTTGACGCTGCCGCCGCTGCCCGTGCAGTACGCGGACTACGCGGCCTGGCAGCGCGACTGGCTGCGGGATGAGACGCTGCGGCGGGAAGTGGACTACTGGAAGCAGTCGTTGATGGGTGCGCCGCCGGTGCTGGAGCTGCCGACGGATCGCCCGCGTCCGGCGGTGCGCACGAACGCCGGAACGACGATGGGCTTCACGCTGCCGCTGGAGCTGTCACAGCGGTTGGGCGCGCTGGCCCGGGCTGAAGGGGCATCGCTGTTCATGGTGCTGCTGACCGGGTGGCAGGTGTTGTTGTCGCGCTACTCGGGGCAGGACGACATCAGCGTGGGTTCACCCATCGCGGGCCGGACGCGCGCGGAGGTGGAAGGGCTCATCGGCTTCTTCGTCAACACGCTGGTCCTGCGCACCCAGGTGGATGGAGACCAGTCCTTCCGCGCGCTGCTCGCGAGGGTGCGGGAGCGGGTGCTGGGCGCGTACGAGCACCAGGACGTGCCCTTCGAGAAGCTGGTGGAGGCGCTGCATCCGGAGCGCAGCCTGAGTCACACTCCGCTGTTCCAGACGTTGATGGCGCTCCAGAACGTGCCCATCGAGGAGACCCATCTCCCCAGCCTGGTGCTCAAGCCCATGAGCCTCGAGGGCCGCACGTCGAAGTTCGACCTGAGCCTCTTCTTCGTGGAGACGCCGCAGGGGCTGAGCGGAGGCGTGGAGTACAGCACCGACCTGTTCGAAGCATCGACGGTGCGCCGGATGATGGAGCACCTGCGTGTGCTGTTGGAAGGCGTGGTGGCGAAGCCGGAGACGGCAGTGGGCCGGTTGCCCATGCTGACGGAGACGGAGCGCCAGCAGGTGCTGGTGACGTGGAACCAGCAGCAGGCGGAGTACGACCGGGACGCGACGATTCCGCGCCTCTTCGAGGCCCAGGCGAAGCGCACCCCGAATGCCGTGGCCGTGATGAGCGGCAAACAGCGCCTGACGTACCGTGAGGTGGAGGCCAAGGCGAACCAACTGGCGCACCGGCTGCGAAAGCTGGGAGTGGGCCCGGAGTCGCGAGTGGGCCTGTGCGTGGAGCG
>NZ_JAIQDE010000060.1 GCF_020037015.1 Corallococcus sp. AS-1-6
GAACCGCCGCCACGCGACGTCGTTCTACAAGGAGCTGGCGGAGAAGTCGGGCGGCTTCCACCTGAGCCTGGATCAGTTCTCCCACGTCACCGACATGCTGCTGGCCGTCTGCTACAAGCAGTCCTCGGACGCGCAGCTCCAGGCATACGAAGCGGAGGTGTCCCGCGAGGGCCGCATGAACCGCGGCCTGAACGCGATGTTCAACACGATGCTCAAGCGGGCCGCGTCCACGCTCTTCGGTGAGACGGACCTGCGCGCGGTGCCTCCGGGCCGCTTCCAGGTGCTGGAGGTGGAGGCGGACAGCGCCATCAAGGAGTTCGTGACGGAGAACGGCCTGGGCTTCAAGACGGGCCGAGGCTTCTACGAGTTCACCAAGACGGAGACCATCCAGGGCCGCAAGGAGGTGGTGCTGATGGACCGCAAGTCCGGCGACCTCTACAGCGGCGAGCGCGCGCGGGAGATGCTCGGCCTGCCGCCCGGGGAGACGGTGCGCATCCGGCCCGCGAGCCTGGAGAAGTACGTCGTCTTCGTGCAGAGCACGTCCGCCAACCGCAAGCTCAAGGGCGGCACGAAGTTCCTCTACGAAGTGGAGGACTGGGACGGCGCGCGCGCCGCGGCCTGAGGGGTGTGAAGGCCGCGAACCCCCTTGCGGCCGTGCGTGTGACACCACTACAAGCACGCCGTTGCCTACCCGAGGGGGTTTTCGCGTGTATCGAAAGAATGTTCTCAGCGCCGTGTTCGCGTTGGGGTTGCTGACGGCGATGGGGGCTCAGGCCGAGGTGCTGTACGCCCAGGCCAACTTCCTGCTGAACAAGAACCAGCTCTCCGCGGTGAACTACCGCGGCAAGGGCACGGTCATCCCCGTGGGCGCGAAGGTCGCGGTCCTCGAGCGGGACAACGACGAGGTGCGCTGCAAGGTCGTCGACTCCGGCGCCGAGTTCCGGTTCGTCACGCACCGGAGCCTGGGCAAGCCCATCAACGTGCTGTTCGCCGGCTTCTTCGCCGAGCAGGATCCGGCCCCGCGCATCGCCGCGCTGTCGCCCGAGGACCAGAAGCAGGTCCGCGCCGGAGAGCTGGCCCGGGGCATGTCGCGCGAGGCCGTGCTCCTGACGGCCGGTCCGCCGCCGCCGCACCGCACGCCGTCGCTCCAGGGCAACCGCTGGACGTACTGGAGCTCGAAGCTCTCCACGTTCGAGGTCGACTTCGGCCCGGATGGCAAGGTCGTGCGGCTGAGCAACGAGCCCGTGGCCGCTCCCGCTCCCGAGCCCGTGGTGGAGAAGAACTACTACGCGACCGCGAACTTCCACTTCGAGGACGGCACCGTGTCCTGGGTGAACTACCTCAAGGGCCCCATCATCCCGTTCAACGCGCGCGTGGAGGTGCTGGACAAGGGCTCGTCCTCCGTGAAGTTCAAGGTCGTGGAGACCGGCGCGGAGCTCGAGTTCACCAACGACTCGCGCTCGGGTTCGGAGACCTGGAAGCTGTTCCAGGCCTCGTTCGCGCCGGAGGACCAGGCCGCGAAGCTGGAGGCGCTGTCGCCGGAGGACCGCAAGCGGGTCTCCGCGTCGGAGGTGGAGCCCGGCATGAGCCGCGACGCCGTGCGCATGGCGTGGGGCCCGCCGCCCGCGCATGAGACGCCGTCGTTCCAGTCCAGCACCTGGACCTACTGGAAGTCGAAGACGGCCAAGGTGCGGGTGAAGTTCGGCAAGGACGACAAGGTCGCCGCCATCGAGTAGCGCGGCGCACGCAGGTCCCTGACGACGCGAGAAAGGCGTGACGGCTCATCGCCGTCACGCCTTTTTTCGTCACCGCGTCAGGCTTCGCGGCGGACTACTCCAGGGTCGGGGCCTGGCTCATGCCGGCCGTCGCGTCCAGCATCGGCGCCTGGGCCAGGGACAGCACGCTGGTCGCGGCGCCGCCCACCGCACCCACCGCGCCGCCCACCGCGCCCACGGCGCCGCCCACGCCTTCGGCGACACCCTGCACGCCCTGGGCAACGCCCTGCACGCCCTGGGTGATGCCCTGCACCAACTGCGCGATGCTGCTCAGCACGTTGGCGGCGCCCTCCAGCAGCTTGCCCAACTCCGCGGCCTTGCCGCCGAGGCTGCCAGCCGCGTCGAAGCCGTCCTGCTTCAGGGCCGACAGCGCGTTGGACATCTTGCCGCCCACCTTCCCGGAGGGGGACGCATCCACGGCGCCAGGAAGGCCCGGCGTGTTGGGCTTGGAGACGGAGGACGGCGTGTTGGGCGTGGTGGGCTTGGAGGTGGCGGACGGCTGGGTGGGGGAGGGGGTGGGCTTGGTGGCGGGGGACGGGACGGAGGGGGTGGAGCGACCGGCGGCGCGGATGGCCATGACGTGTCTCTTTTCGGGAAGGGGAGTGGGTGTTGCTTTCAGCGACGAGGACACACATAGCAGCGGGCGTGCCAGCGCCCCGGACCCGCCAGGCCGTGCGTAAGCCGCTGATCTTGCTGGAAGCGTGAGAGGCACCGCCCGGGTCCAGGGGCTTGCGCCTGGTGACTGCCGTCAGGCGTTGATGTGTCCAGTCACCAGGGGCGGGGTCGCGTCGGGCGTCGTGTCGACCGACGCGTCGAAGGCGCGCGTGAAACCCCTCGCCGCGAGGGCCTCCGAGGAGCGCCGCGTGCGGCATGGGCGCTGCAATCGGTGCCTGGCAACGGATGGCGGCCTGCGTCGCCCCGTTCCACCCGCCGCATCTTCCTGGAGCCCGTCATGACGACCTCGACCGTTGCCGCCATCCGTCCGCAGCCGAGCCTGCTTGCGACGCCACCCGAGCCCGTGCTGAACGCGACCCAGGTGCTGGGCATGGGGCAGGGTGTGGTCGCGGCCTACTCCGCCTTCAATGGCAAGGATTACTCCGCGCCCTCGGGCTGGACACAGGTGGGCAGCCTCACGGCGTGGGTGCCGCAGAAGGGCGGCGTCGCGGAGGCGTTCGGCCTGTGGTTCACCTCCAACGCGGATTCGACCACGGCGATGCTGGCGCTGCGTGGGACCGTGACGTCGGCGGACACGAGCGCGGACGAGCAGTACGCCACCACGTCCTTCGCGCCGTACTCCGGAACCTCCCTGTCGCCGGTGCCGCAGGTGCACAGCGGGTTCTGGGGCATCTACACCGGCACGAGCAGCTCCGTGCCCCAGTCCATGCAGGCGCAGGTGTTCGCGTGGCTGAAGGCGAACAACATCCAGACGCTCTATGTGACGGGCCACAGCCTGGGCGGGGGGCTGGCGGAGTTCCTGGCGCTGGACCTGGCGGTGAGCCAGCCGTCGCTGGGCGTGACGACCGTCACGTTCGCGGCGCCAATGGCCGGGCTCGCGGATTCGTGGGGGACGGCCTACGCCCAATACGTCACGAGTCCGGCGACGGTGCGCGTGGTCAACCAGTACGACGTGGTGCCCACGTTGCCGCCGTCGTGGCTGGCGCCCAACTACACGCAGGTCGGTGTGGAGTTCGCCGTGCTCTTCTACAACACGCTGGGGGACACCAGCACGCAGGAGGCGACCATCCGGCACGAGATGGACAACCACCTCACCGTGCTCACCCAGGCGCTGCCCGCCACGCCTCAAATCTACGTGGGCGCCTTCCCGGATGGCGTCTACACGGACAGCCAGGGCAAGCCGCTCCAGGACACCAGCGTGGCGCCCACCGCGGACGCCGTGACGGCCGCGAAGGCGTCCGTGAAGGCCCTGCCGCAGCGCCCGGTGGCCCAGCCGCCGGACCGCCGGGTGGCGACGAAGTAGGGCCCTGGACACCTTCGTCGCGCGGAGGACCGACAGCTCGATGTCGCCTGGCACCTGCTGGTCGCGGCCCAGGCCGAGCAGGGCCCGTGTCACGGTCGACGGCAAGCCTGTCCATGAGTCCTGGGGGAGCGACACGGCGGCTTACGCAGGCCGTGCCAGCTTCAAGGTCCTCGGTGCATTGTCTTGCCGGTCCTCGACCTCGCCCCATGATTCGCCGGGACCCCGTGCGTGCGCAGGATCCCGGCTCTCATGGGAACGCTCAGCGTGCGTCGAGCCGCGCGGTCTGCGGCACGAAGGCGCTGCCAGAGCTGGGGGCGACGTACCAGGCGCCAGGGGAGTTGCGCTCCCGGGCCACCAGGTCCGCCTTTCCGTCCCCATCCATGTCCGCGACGAAGAGGCGGTACGCGCTGCTGCTCGTCGCCCAGTTCGTCAGCCACGCGGACGTCTGGGGCACGAAGCCCGTGCTCGTGCCGAGCGCCACCTTCCAGGCCTGGGTGCCGGTGTGCTCCTTGGCCACGAGGTCCGCCCTGCCGTCGCCGTTCACGTCCGCCACGAACAGGTCATGGTCCGCGCTGGGGACCCCGAAGCTCGCGAGCGAGCCGGGCTGCGCCGTGAACCCGCTGCCGGTGTTGAGCGCGACGTACCAGAGGCCGGAGCCGGTGCGCTCCTTGGCCACGAGGTCCGCCTTGCCGTCGGCGTCCACGTCCGCCACGAACAGGTCGTACGCGCTGCTGGACACGGCCCAGCCCGTCAGCCAACTGCTCGACGCGGGGACGAACTGCGACCCGGTGCTGAGGGCCACGTACCAGGTCCCCGGCGCCGTGCGCTCCTTGGCCACGAGGTCCGCCTTGCCGTCCGCGTTGAGGTCCGCGGCGAAGACGTCATACGCGCTGCCCACCGCCCAGCCCGTGAGCCAGGAGGTGCCGCCGGGGACGAAGCGGTCGCCGTTGCTCAGGGCCACGTCGAACGTCCCGTTGACGCGGCTCTGCGCGATGAGGTCCTTCTTGCCGTCGCCGTTCACGTCCGCCAGGAACAGGTTGTAGGCGCTGCTGGCCACCGCCCAGTCCGTCAGCCGCGCCACCTCCTTGAAGGTGGGCACCAGCTTCAGGGCGCCCGCCTGCTTCTCCAGGGCCACGCTGCCCCAGCGGCCCGGGTAGTCGCGCTCCTTGACGATCATCTCCACCGGGCTGCCGTCGCCGCCGGACGGGGCCGCGTTGCCGTCCGCCTTCGTGTCCGTGAAGGCATCCCCGAACCAGACGTCGAAGTCGACGCCGCGGTCACAGTCGGTCCCGAAGCCGGCGCCGTCGCTGGAGACCAGCAGGTTGCGGGTGAACTGCTGCAGCCGCGGGTCCACCCGGGAGACCATGGGGCCTCCCATGTTGTGCAGCGTCGCCCAGTCATCCAGGCCCCAGCTCCAGAGCATGCTCATGCCGGCGACGACGTGGCCGCTGGTCGCCTTGGGGCGGTACAGGACCAGGTGGGTGAACTCGTTGCCAAAGGGCGTCGGGTTGTTCGTGGCCCACGTCGGATCATCGGAGAACTGCCCCTGTCCCAGCGGCAGCACGCACGCGGTGGGATCGATCCGGAACAGTTGGTTGGGATGGATGGAGTCCGCCTCCCACCCCAGGTTGCCCACGTAGATGCCCTGCGAGGAGAGGTATGGGCCGATGAGCGTGTCGCCCGTCGCGGTGATGCCGGTGCCCAGGCTGGGGCGGGCCGCCACGGTGTCCGTGAAGAAGGTGAGCGGCAGCTCGAAGGTGTTGCCCGCCGGGTCGATGGGGTACTGCACGCCCAGCAGCTCCTGCTCCGGCTTGTGCACCGGCGGCGCCCGGAACCAGGTGGTCGTCAGGCTGGGGTTGACGGACAGCATCGGATCCGAGCAGTCCGGTCTGGATGCGGGGACGGTGACGCCGGGCCGGCACGCGGACGAGGGGGTCGTCGTGTCGGTGGCGTTGTCCTTGTAGCCCACGATGATGGGGCCCGGGTTGCCCGTGGTGGAGGCCTCGTAGCGGATCTGCCAGTAGCTGGTGTTGCCTGCCATGGCGACGAGGTTGCCGCCCCCCGCCACGAAGGACTCCAGCCGGTTGCGCGTGGTCATGTCCCAGTATTCGCCGTGACCGGAGAGGATGGCCGAGCGCCGGGAGGTCAGCAGGTTCGAGAAGCGCGAGACGTCGTAGTCCGTGGCCACCGTGTACGGCAGGTCGTTCTTCTCCAGGTAGCGCAGCAGCGGGACGTCCGTCTTGAAGTGGGTGGGGACGTTCCACGATGGGCGCGCCATGGAGACCTTGGTGGCCCGCTCATAGGAGTACATGCCGCGCCAGGGGCACTGCGACCAGCCCTCACAGGGCTGGGCCGTGGTGCTCGTGTGCAGCGTCTCTCCCCAGGGGTTGTAGACCTCTGTCGTCGTCGGATTGACGATGACCAGCCGGTCCGTGGACGCGTCGTCGCGCACCACGAACGTCGCCAGCGTCTCCTTGGGCAAGGTCACCTTCGGGGTGATCCGCACGAAGTACACCCCGGAGCTGAGCGTGCCCACGGAGGGTTGCACGGGGTTGCTCCACGCGCACTCCACCAGGCCGTAGTCCACCTCCTGCTGCCGGATCGCCAGGTAGTTGGGGACGGTGGTGGGCGTCTCCGTGCCGCAGCGGGGCTGCGAGATGGGCCCGTAGGTCGTCGCGGGGGCGGCGTCCGAGTCGTGGACCACCTGCGCGCCCGCGCCGCCGTACCAACCCAGCCGGTAGATGCGCAGCCGGAAGGACTCGGGGCTCTGGATGTAGAGGGTGGGGGTCTCCCCCGTGTTGATGGAATAGGGCGCGACGTACACGCCCCGGGGGGCGACCGTCGGCTCCGCGGGGTCATAGTGCCCCTGACGGAACGTCGACGGGACGATGAGGTCTTCCCAGTCCGCCGCGTGGGCCTGACGGGTCCAGGAGAGCAGGGCAATCACTCCCAACATGAGCTGCAGGGGATGGTGTTTCAAGAGGTGTTGCTCCAGACGTGAGAGGGCATGTCCCGCGCGTACGGCGCGGGGATTCCCGTGGCGGGCACTGCCTTGTGATGGGGAGCTGGAATCCCTTGCGGTCAAAGGATGAGCGCAGGGGAAGCCTGCCGGCAGCCTAGGGGCTGTCCCTGATCCCGTGTTCGAGAGTCGACCCAGCGTGCCGGCTAACTGGCACGTTGGGGCAGGGCCTCAATCGGAGTTGCTGCCTGGCGCCAGGCATGATCAACGCGGGCGATGCGCCGACATGAACTGAGCGATGCCGAGTGGAGCCGCATCGCCCCCCTGCTGGGCCCAAGGAGCGGTCCTCGCTCGAAGCGAGGAGACCGTGACTTCATCAACGCAGTGGTGTGGCGCGTGAAGACCGGGGTGCAGTGGCGGGACTTGCCCGAGCGGTTCGGTCACTGGAAGACGGTCTACAACCGCTTCCACCGCTGGGCGAAGACTGGGCGATGGGAAACCATCTTCAAGGCGCTGCGGCTCGACGTGGATGAGCTTGGCTCTCTTGCTGACGCATCGGTCGTCCGGGCGCATCAGGACGCCGCGGGCGGAAAAGGGGGATCCGAAGCAATGCTTTGGGGCGTTCTCGAGGAGGTTTTTCAACGAAAGTTCACGCCGTCACGACGACGGGAGGTAAGCCGCTCCATGTCGCGCTGACGCCCGGCCAGCAGCACGAGTCCACAATGGCCGAAGAACTTCTGGTGCACGCCGAGGGCGCCGCTTTCATCGCGGATACTGGCTATGACGCCGACCGCATTCGCGCCAACGTTCGAAAGCTCAGAATGAAGCCTGTCATCCATTCGAACCCGAGCCGTAAGCGGGCGTTGCCGTTGGACCGCCCCCTTTATCGGCTGCGCTACCGGGTGGAGTGCTTCTTCCACGACCTCAAGCGCTTTCGCGCTGTCGCCACCCGCTATGACAAGACGGCGACCAGCTACCTCGCCGTCCTGCACGTCGCATCCATGCTTCTTTGGCTGCGCTAATCAGGGACAGCCCCTAGCGGTTTTCCCTGAAGCCGTCTGCCTTTCTTCACGTGGACATTGCAGGAACTCGTCGGAGTGGGGGCGGTGCTTCGGCCAGTTCGAGCAGGGTTTTCGTTCAATGCCTTGGAACAGCGGATGAGATCGATGAACCCTGTGCCTGAAGCGCAAGGGGATGAAGGAGTCCTGGTGCCTGTCCACCAGCTTCAATGAGGCTACGGCCCAGGAAGTGATGGACGCCTACGCCCGCCGCTTCACCATCGAGGAGACCTTCCGAGACGTGAAGGACCTCAAGTTTGGCATGGGCCTCAAGCAGGTGCGCGTGAAGACACCGGACCGCAGAGATCGACTGCTGCTCATTTCCGCCCTGGCACAGGTGCTGCTGACGCCGCTGGGCGCCGCGGGCGAGGCGCTCGGCTATGACAAGCACCTGAAGGTAAATACCGTGAAGAAGCGGACGCACTCGCTCTTTACTCAAGGCGCCTACTACTTAATGGCCATGCCACGCATGAGCGATGAACGTCTACTCCCGCTGGTGGAGCGGTTTGGTCAGTTGGTACGCGAGCACGCCGTGTTCCGCGAAGCCTTCGGGCTTATCTGATTCAGATGAGGGGATGCCTCAGCGGTGTCCGGCCACCTCCGTGCCTGGCGGCTCTTCGCCAGGGAGCCCGGAGGGGTGCGGCTGACCGTCTGCCGGACGGGAGTGGATGGCTTCCGGACCTCCCCGCTCATGAAGGCAGCCCCTGGAGACAACCGCTACGCCGGGGCCGGCTTGGAGGTGCTCGAAGGAGACATGCTCGGCTTTTCAATTGATGACAAGGCGTATTGGCAGATCCCGAGCCCGGGCTATTCCATGCAGGCGGAGATCGACCGTGAAGGGACGTTCACGCGGGTGACGTGAAGCCCGGGCCCTTTCGCACCAACGCCAAAGGTGGAGCGGTGTGCGCTGGTCGCGTTCGGGGGCGGGGAGGGGCTTCCCCTGGGCCGGCCAGCGGGTGCAACGCCCCGGAGGCTCGCTTCATGTTCGCGCCCGGGCGCAGGCGGGGGATGGCGTCCACGCGAGGGAGAGGGAAGGGGCTGGCGAGCCATTCGCGAGGGAGGCTGCGGCCCCGCTACGATCCACTACCCCGGCCCATGACACCTCCTCGCCGCCGCCAGTCCAGGTCATCACACTCCCTGCGACATCCACGGCACTTGTTGGAATGAGGAAGGACGGGAAGTATGGTGGAGCCTGCAAGCCATTAGAGCGATGGCCTGACGGCGAGTGGAGAAATCATGGTTGGTGGAATCGGTGGAAAGAATCGGGCTGCGGCAGGCAACCAGGTCAACTCGGCGACTCCCACCGAGCAACCCACGGCTTCGGACCCGGCCAAGACCCAGGGCGCCCAGAAACCCAAGGCCGCGACCCCACCTGTGCCCCTGTCCATCGAGACGTCTTCTTATGGGGGCCCGACGTCATCCGCTTCAAGCTCCCTCATTTCCGTTCCCCAGTCCCCCGAAAAGCGCGCGGCCGAGCACCGCGACCTCCCGAAGGGAGGGGTATTCAAGACGGTGAACAAGGGCGCGTCGGCGCCGAGCCCCCACATGGGCACGCTCACCAAAATGGCAAGCGCGCTGGGAATCAATGCTGAATCCGACGATGCCAAAGTCTATCTGCGTCAAATGTGTGACGCCCTGGACGCGAAACACATCACCGCCGACGACGCCAGGCTCATCCTTCCCGAGCTCAAAGTCAACTACAGGAATAGCAAGGCGCTCGGAGCCAATCTGGCTCTAAACCTGGCGACCTTCCGAACACCCGTCACCATTGAAACCAAGACCTTCCAGGCCGGCGACGTGATTGGGTACAAAGGCCACTATGGAGACCCCAAGGCCGCAGCGTTCTTCGCGCGGCCAACGACCGCCGACGCGAAAGAGGCGGAGGCAGCCAGTCCCGAATGGGCAGCGCACTACATCGCGACCGAAAAGAATCAAGCGGCCGGGTATGCGCAGGAAATGCCCGGCGGCAAGGTGACGGAGGTGGTGGCGAAAGAGACCATTGAGTGCAAGGTCATTCACGTCAATGACCTTCTCTTCTCACTGGGCGAACTCAAGGGGAGCGAGAAGGCGGAGCGGATTCAAGTGGGTCTCGAAGCTCAAGGCATCCACGGTGTCGACCCCAAGAAGTTGATGGACTCACTTGGTGAGAGCGGCAGTGCCAACGGAGTCATGTATCTCGTCAAGGGCTTGGAGGGAGGAGACAGTGAGCATTTTCACGAACTCATCATTCCCTGGTCCGATGCCTCGTCTCGTCTTGCCACTGGAAAAAGTGAGAAGCCTTGAGCGACGTTGAGTGGGGCGGCGAGGCGGCCTGCGCCGCCCCCGCCCTTTCGCGGCGCCTGCTCTTCCACTGTCATGGGCCGGGGGAATGGAGCGCAGCGGGGGCACCCCACCCCGGGCCGCGTGGTGTTGAGGCTCAAGAGGGGCCACGAGGTCCGGGCCCCTGTCACGCACCTGATGGGAGCGCGGCCTGCGCAGGCGTGTACCCCAAGGGGGCGCAAGCGGCCTGTCCACCGGCCGGGAGCGCTGTGATGGAGGTCGAATGAAGAGGCCCCCCGCGCCCTCCTCACTCCCCTAGGGGGTGTCCCTAATTAAGCCAGAGCATCATGCAGGCCAGATGGAGGACCGCCAGGTAGTTGGTGGCGGTC
>NZ_JAIQDE010000061.1 GCF_020037015.1 Corallococcus sp. AS-1-6
GAACCGCCGCCACGCGACGTCGTTCTACAAGGAGCTGGCGGAGAAGTCGGGCGGCTTCCACCTGAGCCTGGATCAGTCTGAAAGTCATACAGTGAGTGGGCCGCTAGGGTTTGACGCTTCCTTGCCCAGGAGTGTCCCCATGAAGCTGCGCACCCGGTCCATTCCGTCGTTGTCTCCGCCCAGAGCCGGTCTCCTTCTCAGGCCGCGAGTCCCGCCCGTACGCCTCCCCCAAACAACCTGAAGCGGCCTCTGGCGAACGACGCGGGGGCGCCTTCCGAGCGGCCTTCCAAGGAGAACTACGATGGCAACGTCGTGAGAGACGAGTACGCGAAGATGATCAAGGCCCTGGTGCCACCCGGCGCCGACCCAAAGGGCGTCGCGGCGGACCTGCTCAAGGCCTCCAGGAGCCAGGATGTCTTCCGCGACATGAAGACGCATTCCGGAGATGCCTCGAAGCTCCAGCACCACTTTCCGAACATCAAGACTCCGGCCCAGCAAAACGCCGCGGCCAAGTTCCTGGTGGCCACCCACCTTTCGGAAGAGCAGCGTGCCGGTGGTAGCTCCAAGCACGCCCGCGCCACGCTGGAGCTCGTCCGCAGCGGCAAGTCCACCTTTGAGCAGGGGTTCGGCAAGAAGCAGCCCACCTTCGGCATGGCGGACCGGGCGGACTACTACCGGAAGCACTACGACGTGGGGGAGGTGAAGAACGAGAAGAAGACTGACACGGCCGCCCCCCGCCATAAGGACAAGGTCGAGGACGCCTACTCCGACAGCAGTGACGGGGAGTAGCGCCGTGGTGTTGGGCGTGCTTGCGGGGACTCGAAGCATGCTTCCTGGAACACCATGTATTGCCGCGACGGCTGACGCCGGGTTGAAGCCTCTCGGTTCGCAACAGCGGCCCGCCCCGAACCTTCAGGGCGGGCCGCTGTGCCTCATCCGGCGAGCGTCAAGCTGGAGGCTCAGAGGACCGAGATGTAGTCCGACATGGTGTTGAACGGCGAGTTGATGGACGTGCTGTTGACCGGGGTAGGTGCAGGCTGGGGATTGAGCTGCGAAATCAGGCCTCCAGGACGCCGACGCTGTTAACCGAAGCGGAAGGCCATACGGACGCGAGCGCCAGGGTGAGCTCACGGACGGTCCTGCGCAGTCGGAGACCCCACGCATGTACTGAAACTCCATGCACGAGAACCGGGAGGTCCTCGGCTTGCCCACCGCAGTTGGCGAGGTGGGACGCATCGGGAAGGTCGGAGACCGTAATCCGATGACGTACGGGCAGAGGAAGTCGGACAGGCTCGTAGTACCGGTGAAGCCGTCGAACAACGCTCGCAGTCGAGCCACGGAGACGGTGGAGGGAAGGAGCCTGGCCAAGAGGAACGCGGGGGAGCAAAACAGGCCCCGGACACAGTGCCGGACACGCCTGTCCAGTGAGCTGCTTCGCGTGCGCCAAGCTGCAAGGAAGGACAAGAAGGCGAAGTTCACCGCGCTGCTACACCACGTCACACTCGAACGCCTCCGGACGTCGTTCGCGGCACTACGCCGCAACGCCGCGCCGGGAGTGGACGGCGTGACGTGGGAGACGTACGGCGCAGGGCTCGAAGAGAACCTTCGGGACCTGCACGCACGCCTCCACCGAGGAGCGTACCGGGCGAAGCCTTCACGCAGAACGTACATCCCCAAGGCGGAGGATGAAGACATTGGTGGACCGATGGCTTCCGAAAGCTCGTATCCAGCACCCCTGGCCTGAAGAGCGGTTCGACGTCACCACTCAAGGCAAGAGCCCAGTGCGTTAGCAGCGCCCGCTGGGATCTGTGCGGGGGGCGGCTCCACATCCTTCACGGGGGAAGAGCCGTCCCTACCGCGACCGAAGCGGGCGACGCTCACCGAGAACGCATCGGTCCTGACTGTAGGCCCGCTACAGCAGTCCGTCGAGCCAGGTGAGCTGCGCGTCAATCGTCTCCGCGATGACGCGAGGCTGATCCGACGTGCTCGGTTCGGTGTACGGGTTGCCAATCTCCTTGTGCTGCCACCTCACCCAGGTCTGCTTGTACCAGCCCCAGTCCAGGTGGGTGCCCGTCGAGGGGGGCGTGGTGCCCGCGTATCCTGAAAAGGCGCGGATGCCGGTGGCTGGCGCTACCTCCTGGCCCCCCACCACCTGATACAGGTGCAGTCGCTCGCGGCGGGGGAACTGGGCGGACAGGTTGGTGGCCCAGGCGCCGTAGAACGTGCCCCAGGGGCGCACGGGGTTGTTTATCTTGGTGTCGAACGTGCCCAGCTCGCCCTGGCTGTTCCTGCACACGCCATCGAACGACGACACGTAGATGTCGATGCCATCCAGCCCCGTGCTGGCACGGAGCGCCTGGGCGATGCGCATCACCAGACACCCGCCGCGCGAGCTCCCCGCCAGGTAGATGGACCGCGTCTCGGGCCGGACCTGGGCCTTGAGCCAGTGGACGAACCCGTTGACGATTCGCTGCTTCGTGTCGCTGTCGAACAGGTGATCGAAGTTGTTGTCGTTGACCACGGACAGGTGCGTCTTCCCCGGGGGAAACCAGCCCAGGGCATTCAGCTTCATGGCCAGGGAGCGGCCATCCAGGAGCACATTGGGGCAGGAGACGCCGTCACAGGACGCGTCCCAGTTGGAGGACTGGCCCGTCACTCCGCTGGCGTGGCCGCTGCTCGAGATTTTCTGCCCGGCGGTCATGAAGACAATGGCCTCGCGCACGCTCGGGGCCTCCACCTGGGCGATGCGGATGGCGTGGAGCGTGCTGTCGGAGGCGCCGGCCGCGCGGAACTGCTCGAAGCCCGGCGCCGCCTGGTAGCCGCCGGAGGCGTCCATGTAGACGACGCGCCGCGACACCACCGTCCGGCTGCTCCCGTTGGGATAGGACAGCGCCTGGGATTGTGAGTCCAGGTCCGCCTCGGGCTCCACCGGCAAGGCTTCGGGCTCTGGCGGAGCACAGCCGGCGAGTGCGCCGCCCAGCACCAGGGCGAGACCCGCCCAGAGGAGGATGTGACGAGGGAAGCCAGCGGTGTGGACCATGGAGTGCTCCTGGGCTCTGGAGTGGGCTGCGCGGAGCGCGGCCGGGGGCCCTCAGCTTAGGCCCGCCGCGAGTGCGGTTCCCAGGGTGAGCCGCGTCACGCCTCCCAGGGAGACCTTGTCTCCTGCTCGGCGGCGCTCCAGTTCGGCGAGGAGCTCCGCGGCTCGCCGGCGCACAGGGGGCTGCGTGAGTGGACCTCAGGGCCTGCCCAGCAGCTCCAGGGCGGAGGTGGTCAGCAGGGGGACGCCGGTGCGCAGCGCGCGCTCGCGGTCCTGCGCGTAGAGGGACGAGTGCGGGGAGGGCAGCGCCTCCTGCGTGCCCTTGGCCTCGGCGAAGCGCTTGGGCTCGGTGATGCCCAGCCCCCAAGTCACCGTGACAGGGCCGGTGCTACCCTCCCGGCATGTCCCACGTCGACTTTGTGCTCATTCGTGGCTGCGAGGCCACGGAAGAGGTGCGTCCAACACTCCAGAGGCACGGCATCACCGCGGGCCCGGAGCTGCACGAAAAGAAGAAGGTGGAGCAGGTGCTGCTGGACGCCCTGGGAGACTTTCCGGAGGCGCTCATCTGCGTGGTGTTCCAGGACACGTTCTGGGAATTCAAGCACGGCGTGTTCCTGGCCTTCGACAGCGGGCTCGACGAGGCGCAGGTCTCCTGGTCCTTGAAGGAGGATGAGCTGGCCGGGTTCGAGGTGCCGGAAGGGGAGGCGGCCCAGGTCCCGCTCTCCGTCGACGCGGACAGCCTGCTCTACCTCTTCGACTGCGAGGAGGCTGTTTCCGCCGAGGAGCAACTGCTGAGCCTGCCCATACTCTTCCGCGAGCTCCCGACGGCACAGCAGGTGTTGGTGCAAGTCGCCGCGGTGCTCAAACCCAAGCAGTTCCAGGTCCTCGTGGACATCGCCGGGCACTACTTCGTGGCCACGCTGGAGCGGAAGAAGGGGGTCACCCTGGCGCCGCTCTACCCCTGGGTGGAGGACGGCGAGGTGCGGAAGTGCATGCGCTCGGCGGTGGGCACTCCGGCGCCGGAGACCTTCGAGCCCTGTCCGAAGAGGGAGCGGGCCCGGGGCGGCTCGAAGCGGGACCCCCAGCGGCCCTTCACCACGGGCTCGCTGAGAGCGCGCCTGGACAGCGTCCAGGGCGCCTCCGTCATGAGCCGCGCCGAGTATGGCCACAGGACCTTCGTGGAGACTCCGGAGTCCTTCGCGCAGCTCGATGCCGCGCTGCGGACCCCGGAGAACGCGGGGCCCGGGTTCGCTCCGGTGCGGAGCGCGCTGTACCAGGTGCTGTTCACGTGCTGGCCGGAGAAGGCTCGGCCCCTGCTCTTCTCCGGGCTGGAAGCGGAAGAGGACGACGCGGTGCGAGGGCGGATCTACGCCTGCCTGTCGAAGGTGGAGGACCCGGCCGCGTACCACGCCCTGGCGCGGGGCATGAAGGTGGAGCCGCCCGGGGTGCTCGAGCGCCTGTCCCAGGTCATCTGGCGGCAGAAGGCCACGGTGGAGCTGCTGGTTCGCGAGTACCTCATCCCCGCATGGCCGGAGGACCGCGCGTTGGCGGACCGCCTCGTGAAGGTGCTGCGCGACGAATACGTGGAGATCCCGCACGCCTGGGTTGCCGAGGCGCCCGAGGAACTGCTGAAGCTGCTCGGCCCCGTCCTCGTGAAGTCCTGATCCATCCAGACGTCGAGGCCGCGGTGGATGTCTCATGTGAAAGGAGCACGCGATGTGGCCCCATGTCCTGCTGGCGGTGCTGAGCACGGAACAGCCCGATCCGGCGGCGCCGTCGCTGCCCGAGTTCGGGGAGGTCTCCTCCTTCACCGAGGTCACGGAGGGGTGGCGGGAGGACCCAGCCCTCGACCTGACCGAGGCGCTCCTCCGAAGTCATGATGGGGCCGTCTTCGCCACCGCCGATGGTGGAGCCTGCATCGACATCGGGAGATGGTGGAGCAAGGACTTGACGACGCAGAACTGGCTCTGGGCCTATTGTCCCGCGGCCCCTGACGGAGGTGTGACGTCCAGTCCCTGCCAGAAGCTGATCTCCCCCGTGACGCTCTTGTCCGTGCTTGGGGAGCGGTGTCCAGGCGCCGCTGAAGCCTTCGCCGAGTTGGAGGCGGCAAGCTGCCAGAAGGAGCCGATGGAACTCGAGCGCCTCCTGCGGCGGTCCTCTTCGATGAGGATTCACGTCCCGAAGGTGAAGGACAAGCAGCTCCAGGAGATCTGGCGCCTGCGCAACATCCGTCGGGGGCCGTTCCAGGAAGAGAAAATCGGTTGCGTGAGCTCTGTCACCTCGCCCGATGGGCGGGTACGCGTCTGGGGCATCAGCCGCGCCTACCGGGAAGCAGGGGTTGACCTCATCAGGGGCCGGGCGTACCTCCAATGGCTCACGCCAGAGGGGAAGCTCAGGCTCATCAGTAACGGGGCACGAGAGGAACTCCTGCTCGACTCGACCTTGGATGGAATCGTCCCGGTTCCCGGTAGACCCCACGAGTATCTGCTGACGGGATACGCCCCCCTGGGATTCAACTCTCTGCGCTTCGCGGAGGTCATCACGCTGGAGGGCGAGCGCCCGAGGCTGGCGAAGGGCCGGTTCCTCGTGAATGGACAGGAAGAGGACGTGCTCATCGTCACCGGAGGTGTGCCTGAGACCGGCAAGCCCCGTCACAGCCCGATCTACCGTCACTGGATCCGATTGAAGGACCACCACTTGTGGGGAGAACCGATTCCAGGGGAGGAACAGATGCTCCCCGCGCGGAAACCCTTCGTGATGGGAGAATGGACAGGAGCGGTCTTCGAGATGAAGGACGGGGGCTGGGCTCGGATGTTGAGCCTCCGAGGGGAGCGAATCATCCACCCGAGCAAACGCCGCGAGCCATCACGACCGTCCGAGCCCGAGGCAGGCCCGGCCGGCCAACAGCGCCCACGAAGCGCTTCTCCCTGAGCGCTGCACCTGGCGGGAGAGGTGCTGGGCGAGGAGTGTGCCGAAGGCGGGATTCGAACCCGCAACCTCCGCGTTCTGAGCGCGGCGCCTCTACCAGTTGGGCTACCCCGGCGGGGTGTGTCTTGGATTGGCTTTGAAGTCGGGATGACTGGATTCGAACCAGCGACCTTGCGCGCCCGAGGCGCACGCTCTCAACCAGGCTGAGCTACATCCCGATGTCT
Source organism: Corallococcus sp. AS-1-6 (assembly GCF_020037015.1). Classification (GTDB taxonomy): domain Bacteria; phylum Myxococcota; class Myxococcia; order Myxococcales; family Myxococcaceae; genus Corallococcus. The sequence continues at coordinate 6,190 of NZ_JAIQDE010000061.1, forward strand.
GGGGAAACCTTCGAGGGAGGACCCGGACACGACAAGGGCCGGGTCCCCTCTCGGGAACCCGGCCCTCGTCACGCCATCCCGGGTCACCGGGGGCGGGTGCGAGCGTCAGGTCCCGGGCGCACTGCCACGGAAGGATGCGGTGGCCAGCTCCAGGTTCTCCAGAGAGGTCACCTTCGTGGCGGGGCGCTGCGGGTCCAGCTCATTCAGGCTCTGCATGGGGCATCCCTCCTTTCTGGGGAGGAATGACGGGGCGATAATGCCGCTCCTGACACGCACCTCGCGGAGACACCCATGACGGAACTCGAGACCCTGGCTGCCTTCGAGCAGCACCTTCGCGAAGGCCGCAGCCTCTCCAACGTCATCCTCCAGGGGCTGGACCTGCGCGCGTGGGGCGACGCGCTGCTGAAGGCGGACCTCACCGGCACCGTCTTCCTGGGCTGTCTCCTGGAGCCCGCGACCCTGCAACAGGTCCTCGCGCGGGGCGCCATGGTGTTCCCGCCGTTCTCCGGGCTGCCGTACTGCCCGTACCGCGGCAGCCTCTACACGCCGGAGGAGCTGTACGCGGGCTTCGACCCGACCCGCCCGGACACCTACGCGGACACGCTGGACGCGCGCATCTACGCGCACTGGAACTCGCGCGGCGGGGCGCACCCGCCCTCCATCCTGGAGACCCTGGCGCAGCGGCTTCACGACCACGCCATCAGCGACGCGCTGGAGGAGGCGCTGCTGAACCAGGGCAGGCCCCGCCGGGTGGTGGCCATCATGGGGGGCCACTCCATGCTGCGGGGCCAGGAGGACTACCGCTCCGTGGCGGAGCTGGCCCGCTCGCTTTCGCGCCTGGGCTTCTTCCTGGTGAGCGGCGGCGGCCCGGGCGCCATGGAGGCCACGCACCTGGGCGCGTGGTTCGCCGCGCGGCCGGATGAAGAGCTGGACGCGGCGCTCGCGGTGCTGGCGCGGGCTCCGTCCTACAAGGACCGCGACTGGCTCTCGCGCGCCTTCGAGGTGCGTGCCACGTGGCCCCTGCGCGACGCGGCGGCGATGGGCGACAGCCTGGGCATCCCCACCTGGCTCTACGGCCACGAGCCGCCCAACCCCTTCGCCACGCGCATCGCGAAGTACTTCGCCAACAGCGTGCGCGAGGAGGGCCTGCTCACCATCGCGCGGGGTGGTGTCGTCTACTCACCCGGCAGCGCGGGCACCGTGCAGGAGATCTTCCAGGACGCCTGCCAGAACCACTACAACACCGTGGGCGTCATCAGCCCCATGCTCTTCCTGGGGCGCGAGTTCTGGACGAAGACGCGGCCCGTGTACCCGCTGCTGGAGCACCTGGCCCGGGGGCAGGAGTACTCGCGCCACCTGCTCCTCACGGACTCGCAGGAGGACATCGTCCAGGCGCTCGTGCGCTTCGACGAGGAGCGCGAGGCCCTGGCGCGGGCGGGCTGAGCGCGACGGCTCAGCCCTGACCCGCGACCGGGGTGACGGCGTTCAGGTTCACGAACGCGTCCCGCTTCACGCCGTGCTTGAGGAAGTCCTGCACCGCCCGCGCGAGCGTCGCGGCCAGCAGGCCCAGCAGGGGCAGGTGTTCGCCGCCCTCGCAGGTGGCCTGGCCCTGCGTGTCCTCGGCGTCGGGCGTGAAGCGTTCATCCCATCGCACCAGCCCGAACGTGCCGTCCGCGGCCACCGCGCCGTGCACCAGCGGCGTGCCCGTCTTCCGGGCGTGGTCGCTGAGCAACTGGCGGCTGTCCTGGTTGTCGAACGCGTCCACCAGCAGGTCCGCGCCCCTGCACAGCGCCTCCACGTTGTCGCGCGTGAGGCGCACGCCGAAGGACTCCGCCTTCACGCCGTGCAGGTTGTGCAACTGGAACTTCAGCGCCTCCGCCTTGTTCCTCCCGACGGACGGCTTCACGTAGGCCTGCGACAGCAGGTTCTTCGACTCCACGCGGTCGAAGTCGATGAACACCAGCGTCGCGTCCAGGTTGCGGCACAGCAGCGCCGCCGCGGACCCGATGGCCCCCACGCCACAGAAGACGATGCGCATGGTGGCCGCCCTCAGCACGCCCCGAAGGGCACCTTCGGGCGCAGGTAGATGCGCTCCTCGCCGTGCGCGCCCCGGAAGCGGTCCACGACGTAGTGCTGGAAGGCCTCGTCCCCCAAATGGAAGCGGTGCAGGCCCGGCACTCCGCCCGAGCGCACCAGCTCCACCGCGATGCGGCGCACGTCCGCGTCGCTGATGTGCCGCTCCAACTCCACCGGCACGTCCGCCGAGTGTCCGTCATAGGTGATGTTGAGCGTCGCCATGGTCGCGTGCCTCCAGGGAAGGGAACCCTGGCCCGGGACGACGCCCCCAGGTGCTTCCTGACAACCCGGCCAGTCAGGCGGGCCCCGAGGGTCACCTTCCAACCGGAGGATGCACAGTGTTGGGCTCACGGGAGGAGACGCATGGAGTCACCGCGAGCACCGCACCCCTGGAACGTCACGCCCACGGAGGCCGTGGCGCTGCAGAAGCGCCTGCGCGAGCAGCTCATCCTCGAGCCGCCTCCGGGCCTGCGCATCACCCGCCTGGCGGGCGCGGACATCTCCACGGAGAAGGGCAACGACACGGGCTATGGCGGCATGGTGGTGCTCGACGCACAGACGCTCCAGCCGGTGGCCCACGCCGTGGCCACGGCGCCGCTGACGTTCCCGTATGTCCCCGGCCTGCTGTCCTTCCGCGAGCTGCCGGTGCTGGCCGCCGTCTGGGAGCGGCTCACCGTCCGCCCGGACGTGCTCGTCTTCGACGGCCAGGGCACCGCGCACCCGCGGCGGCTGGGCATCGCCTGTCACGGCGGGCTGCTGTTCGACATCCCTTCCATCGGCTGCGCCAAGTCGCTGCTGGTGGGCACGCCCGGAAAGCTCGCGGAGCGGCGGGGCGCCACGTCCCCCATCACCCACAAGGGCGAGGTGGTGGGCATGGCGGTCCGCACCCGCGCGGGCGTCAGCCCCGTGTATGTGTCCCCCGGTCACCGCATGGACCTGGACACCGCCGTGGAGTGGGTGTTGAAGGCCAGCCCCCGCTACCGTGAGCCGGAGACGACGCGCCACGCGCACCGGCTGGTGAATGCCTTCCGCCGCGCGAGGGGCGAGGCCGCGGAACTGGAGGAGGGGAGTCCCGGATGAAACCCGTGGGGTTGATGCTGGTGGTGGCGGGCCTGGGGCTCGCCGTCGTGGGCCTGCTGGTGTGGGCCGGCGCCTTCTCCTGGTTCGGCCGGCTGCCCGGGGACATCCGCGTGGAGAGCGGCAACACGCGCATCTACGCGCCGCTGGCGTCCATGTTCGTCATCTCCGTGCTGCTGAGCCTGGGCGCCTGGGTGGTGCGCCGCCTCCTCTAGGCCCGAAGCCTGTCCACGGCTTGAGAAGGCGAGAACCCGGACGGGCCGCCCTTCCGGAGGCGCGCTGGAGAAACCTGTCCGACAGGAGGTCTGCGCGGAATAAGCAGTCCTACGAGCCGCATAGAGGTGGGGTGACATCGCAAGAAG
>NZ_JAIQDE010000062.1 GCF_020037015.1 Corallococcus sp. AS-1-6
CAGGCTCGCGAGCGTCGAGTCCGGCTGGGCGGCGATGGCCTCCAGCAGCACGCCCAGGTGGCCCACCATGCGCTGCAGGGTCGAGGCGTCAAAGAGGTCCGTGGCGTACGTCAGGGTTCCGCCAAAGCCCTGAGGCGAGTCCTGCAACGTCAGCGTGAGATCGAACTTGGAAGACCGCGTGTCCACCGGGACGGTCTGAAAGGACAGTCCAGGCAGTCGGAGCGTCTCCGTGGGCGTGTTCTGGAGGGAGAACATCGCCTGGAAGAGGGCGCTGCGGCTCAGGTCGCGCGCGGGCTGGAGGACTTCCACCAGCTTCTCGAAGGGAACGTGTTGGTGCTCGTAGGCCGCGAGCGTGGTGCTCTTCATCTGGGAGAGCAACTGGCGGAACGAGTCCCGCGGCTGCAGCCGGGCGCGCAACACCAGCGTGTTGACGAAGAAGCCGATGAGGCCCTCGGTCTCCGCCTGGGTCCGGCCAGCAATCGGTGAACCCACGCTGATGTCTTCCTGGCCGGAGTAGCGGGACAGCAGCGCCTGCCAGGCGGCGAGCAGCACCATGAACGGCGTAGCACCTTCGTGCTGGGCCAGGGCCTTGAGTGCCTGGGAAACCGGAGCAGGAACGCGCACGTCCACCGTTGCCCCCTGGCGGGACTGCATGGGCGGACGCGGCCGGTCCGTGGGCAGGTCCAACGCGGACGGAGCCCCCGCGAGCTGCTGCTTCCAATAGCCCAACTGCGCGTCCAGGGCCTCACCCTGGATCCAGCCTCGCTGCCACACGGCGAAGTCCGCGTACTGCACCGGCAGCGGCGGGAGGGTGGGGGCGCGGCCGGTGCTGAAGGCTTCGTAGAGGGCCGCCACTTCCCGGACGAGGACACCCATGGACCAGCCGTCGGAGACGATGTGGTGCATCGTCACCAGCAACAGGTGCGAGTCCTGCCCCAGCCGCACCAGCGTGCTTCGCAGCAGCGGGCCCGTGGTGAGGAGGAAGGGGCGCCGGGCTTCCATGTCCGCCACGCGCTGGGCCTCCTCCTCACGCTGTGACTCGGGGAGGGACGTGAGGTCGATGACGGGCAGCTCCCAGCCGTAGGGAGGTTGAATGCATTGTGACGGCTCTTCGTGGTCGGTGGAGAGCGTGGTGCGCAGCGCTTCGTGGCGCTCCACCAACGCCTCGAAGGCGTGGCGCAGGGACTCCACGTCCACCTGACCCGTCAGTCGCAGGGCGGTGGGGATGTTGTACGAGATGTCACCCGGCTGGAGTTGATCCAACAGCCAGAGGCGCTGCTGTGCGAAGGACAGCGGAATGATGCCTTCGCGCGGCGAGGGCCGCAGCGGCGGTACGCGGAGCGCGGCGGACCGGGAACCCGCGAGCTTCGTCGCGAGCGCCTCCACGGTGGGGGATTCAAAGAGGGCGCGAAGCGGCAGCTCCACCGCGAACGTCGCCCGCACGCGCGAGACGAGCTGGGTGGCCAGAAGGGAGTGGCCCCCGAGGGCGAAGAAGTCGTCCCGGATGCCCACGCGCTCCACGCGGAGCACCTCCGAGAAGAGGGCGGAGAGCTGCGCCTCGGTGTCGGTCCGAGGAGCGATGAAGTCGGATGAACGCGCGAGGTTCCCCGGTTCGGGGAGGGCCTTGCGGTCGACCTTGCCATTGGAGTTGAGGGGAAGGGCGTCGAGGACAAGGAGCGCGGAGGGGACCATGTACTCGGGCAGTCGTTGCCGGAGGTGGACCTTGAGTGCCTCGGAGTCGAGTGAGTGGCCGTCGCGAGCGGTGACGTAGGCGACGAGGCGCTTGTCAGCGGCTTCGCCCTTGGCGACGACGACGGCGTCCTTGAGGCCCGGGGCACGGCGAAGCGCAGCTTCGATTTCGCCCAGCTCGATGCGGAAGCCGCGCACCTTCACCTGGAAGTCGATGCGGCCGAGGTACTCCAGACGCCCGTCAAGTCGGTAACGGACGCGGTCACCCGTGCGGTACATGCGTCCGCCGGGAGGCCCGTAGGGCTCCGGGACGAAGCGCTCTGCCGTGAGTTCCGGACGCAGCAAGTATCCGCGAGCCTGGCCTTCGCCTGCGAGGTACAGCTCGCCCGCGACACCGACGGGCACCGGCTGCAACGAAGCATCCAGCACGTAAGCCCGCGTCGCGGGCAGGGGCCTGCCGATGAGCGGCACTTCGTCACGGCCGACGAGAGAGGCGGTGGAGTAGGTGGTGTCCTCGGAAGGCCCGTAGAGGTTGAAGAGCTTCTCGACGGTGGGCACCGCGTACACCTGCTTGGCGAGTGTCTCCGGCAGGGCTTCGCCCGCGAGGTTGATGACGCGCACGGAAGACGGCACCGCGCCCAGGCGCAGCAGTTGCGCCATGGCGGAGGGCACGGTGTTGACGAGGGTGACATGGGAGGCGGTGGGCAGCTCCGCCAGGTGCAGGGCATTGCGTGCCACCACCACCGCGCCACCGCTGCTCAACGGGGCGAAGAGCTCGAAGACGGAGAGGTCGAAATTGAGGCTCGTCGCGGCGAGGGTGCCCTTCAACTCCTCCGGCGAGAAGGTCTCCAGGGCCCAGTGGAGGAAGGAGACGGCGTTGCCGTGGGAGATGGCGACGCCCTTGGGACGGCCGGTGCTGCCGGAGGTGTAGATGAGGTAGGCGAGGTGGGCCGGGTGGATGTCCACCGTGGGCGCAGTGGTGGGTTGCCTCGCCAGCTTCATGTCCGAGTCGAGGCACACGGGCGTGGCGCTGGTTTCAGGCAGCGCCGAGAGCAGGTGCGAATGCGCCACGAGTGCAGGCCCCTGGGCGTCCTCCAGCAGCCAGCCCAGACGCTCACGCGGGTAGCTGGGGTCCAGCGGTACGTAGGCACCCCCGGCCTTGAGGATGCCGAGGGCACCGATGACAAGGTCCTCGGTACGCTCGACGCACAGGCCGACGCGGACTTCGGGTCCGACGCCCAGACCTCGCAAGCGGTGTGCAAGTTGGTTGGCCTTCGCGTCCAGCTCCCGGTACGTCAGTTTCCGCTCAGGCGTGATGACAGCGAAGGCATCCGGCGTGCGGCGTGCCTGGGCTTCCACCATCGCGGGGATGCTGGGCTCACGCGCCACCTGCGAGACGGGTGGGTTCCATTCGACGAGGTGCTGCTGGCACTCTGCATCCGTGAGCAACGGCAGATCGCCCAGGCGGGTGTCCGGCTTCCGTGCGATAGCCTCCAGCAAGACACCGAAGTGGCCGGCCATGCGCTGGATGGTCGCCGCGTCGAACAGGTCCGTCGCGTACTCCAGGGTGCCGACGAAGCCGTCAGGGCCTTCGCGCAGACCCAGCGAGAGGTCGAACCTGGCGAAATGGGCTTCCAGCGGCTCGGCCTGGAAGGACAGGCCGGGCAGGCGCAGCGCCTCGGTGGGCGTGTTCTGCAGGACGAACATGGCCTGGAAGAGGGGACTGCGGCTCAGGTCGCGCGTGGGCTGCACGGCTTCGACCAGCTTCTCGAACGGCAGGTGCTGGTGTTCGAAGGCCGCGAAGGTCGTGCCTCGCACCTGGGCTAGCAGCTCCCGGAATGTGGCTCGGGGGGCCACGCGCGCACGCAGGACGAGCGTGTTGACGAAGAAGCCGATGAGGCCTTCGGTCTCCGCCTGCGTGCGGCCCGCGATGGGCGTGCCCACGCTGATGTCATCCTGTGCGGAGTAGCGCGACAGCAGCACCTGGAATGCCGCCAGCAGCAGCATGAAGGGCGTGGCACCTTCACGCTGAGCCAGGCCTTTGAGCGTATGAGAGACATCCGAGGGGATGTGCAGGTCCACCGTGGCGCCCCGGTGCGATTGCACGGGTGGACGCTGCCGGTCCGTAGGCAGCTCCAGCGCTGCGGGCGCCCCGGAGAGCTGCTGCTTCCAGAAGTGGATCTGCGCGTCCAGCACCTCGCCCTGGAGCCAGTCGCGCTGCCACGTGGCGAAGTCCGCGTACTGCACGGGCAGAGGCGCGAAAGCCGGCGTGCTGTTCGTGGCGAAGGCCTCGTAGAAGGCCACCATCTCCCGGACGAGGACGCCCATGGACCAGCCGTCGGAGACGATGTGATGCATCGTCACCAGCAGCAGGTGGGAGCTCTCGGCAATCCGTACCAAAGTGCTGCGAAGCAGTGGGCCCTTATTGAGGTCGAACGGCCGGCGCGCTTCCTCGTTGGCCAGTTGTCGCGCTTCTTCCTCCCGCAGTGCCTCCGGCCGGGCGGAGAGGTCCACGAGCGGCAGCGCCCAACCGCTGGGCGCGTGGATGGTCTGGATGGGCTGGTCCTGGTGCGCCTGGAAGGTGGTGCGCAGGGCATCATGACGGGCGACGAGTGCTTCGAAGGCACGACGCAAGGCTTCGACGTCAACGTGTCCGGAGAGCTGGAGCGCCGTGGGGATGTTGTACGACGCGTCCCCAGGCTGGAGTTGATCCAAGAGCCACAGCCGTTGCTGCGCGAAGGACAGCGGCATCGGACCGTCATTCGAGACGCGCGTGAGCTTCGGGGCCTGAGAGGTCGCGCTTCCGTGCAGTCGCCCGGCGAGTGCCTCCACGGTGGGGGCCTCGAAGAGGGCACGTAGGGGCAGTTCCACGCTGAACTCGGCGCGGATACGCGACACCACCTGGGTGGCCAGCAGTGAGTGGCCCCCCAGCTCGAAGAAGGAGTCCTTCACGCCCACCTGGGGCAGACGCAGGACTTCGGCCCAGATGGAGGCCAGCTTCGCTTCGGCCTCCGTGCGAGGCGCTTCGTAGGTATTGCCGGACTGGGGCGCCTCCGGCTCCGGGAGTGCCTTGCGGTCGACCTTGCCGTTGGAGTTGAGGGGCAGGGCCTCCAGTACCACGAAGGTGGTGGGGACCATGTACTCAGGGAGGCCCTGACGCAGGTGCGTCTTGAGAGCCTCTACCTCCAGTGAAGCATTCGCCTTGGGCGTGACGTAGGCGACGAGGCGCTTGTCAGCGGCTTCGCCCTTGGCGACGACGACGGCGTCCTTGAGGCCCAGGGCACGGCGAAGCGCAGCTTCGATTTCGCCCAGTTCGATGCGGAAGCCACGCACCTTCACCTGGAAGTCGATTCGGCCGAGGTACTCCAGGCGCCCGTCAAGTCGGTAACGGACGCGGTCGCCCGTGCGGTACATGCGGCCACCGGGAGGCCCGTAGGGCTCCGGGACGAAGCGCTCCGCGGTGAGGTCCGGACGCAGCAGGTAGCCGCGAGCCTGGCCTTCACCCGCGAGGTACAGCTCGCCCGCGACCCCCACGGGCACTGGCTGCAACGAAGCATCCAGGACGTAGGCGCGCGTCGCGGGCAGCGGGCGGCCGATGAGAGGCACCTCGTCACGGCCGACGAGAGAGGCGGTGGAGTAGGTGGTGTCCTCGGAAGGCCCGTAGAGGTTGAAGAGCTTCTCGACGGTGGGCACCGCGTAGACCTGCTTGGCGAGCGTCTCCGGGAGGGCTTCGCCCGCGAGGTTGATGACGCGCACGGAAGGCGGCACCGCACCCAGGCGCAGCAGTTGCGCCATGGCGGAGGGCACGGTGTTGACGAGGGTGACGTGGGAGGCAGTAGGCAGCTCCGCCAGGTGCAAGGCGTTGCGTGCCACCACCACCGCGCCACCGCTGCTCAACGGAGCGAAGAGTTCGAAGACGGAGAGGTCGAAGTTGATGCTCGTCGCGGCGAGGGTGCCCTTCAACTCCTCGGGGGTAAACGTCTCCAGGGCCCAGTGGAGGAAGGAGACAGCGTTGCCGTGGGAGATGGCAACACCCTTGGGACGGCCGGTGCTGCCGGAGGTGTAGATGAGGTAGGCGAGGTGGCCCGGGTGGATGTCCGCCGTAGGCGCCGTCGTCGGCTGCTTCACCAGCTCCACGTCCGAGTCGAGGCACACGGGCGTGGCGCTGGTTTCGGGCAGCGCCGAGAGCAGATGGGAATGCGCCACGAGGGCGGGGCCCTGGGCGTCCTCCAGCAGCCATGCCAGGCGCTCACGCGGGTAGCTGGGGTCCAGCGGCACGTAGGCACCACCGGCCTTGAGGATGCCGAGGGCTCCGATGACAAGGTCCTCGGTACGTTCGACACAGAGGCCGACGCGGACTTCGGGCCCGACACCCAAGCCTCGCAGGCGGTGCGCGAGCTGGCTGGCCTTCGCGTCCAGCTCCCGGTACGTCAGTTGCCGCTCAGGCGTGATGACTGCCACGGCATCCGGCGTGCTGCGTACCTGCGCCTCCATCATCGCGGGGATGCTGGACTCACGCTGGGTTTCAGTGCCAGCCGGGTTCCAGTCCACGAGAAGCTGCTGGCGCTCGGCGCCAGTGAGCAGCGGCAGGTCTCCCAGTCGGGTGTCTGGCTTCTCTGCGATGGCCTCCAGCAACACGCAGAAGTGGCCGGCCATGCGCTGCACGGTCGCCGCGTCGAACAGGTCCGTCGCGTACTCCAGTGAGCCGGTCAGTCCGCCCTGGGCCTCTTGCAGCGAGAGGGAGAGGTCGAACATCGCGGAGTGGGCTTCCTGCGGCGCGGCCTGGAAGGACAGGCCCGGCAGGAGCAACGCCCGAGCAGGCGTGTTCTGCAGGACGAACATGGCCTGGAACAGAGGGCTGCGACTCAGGTCCCGTGTGGGCTGCACGGCTTCGACGAGCTTCTCGAAGGGGAGATGCTGGTGGTCGTACGCCGCGAGCGTCGTGCCGCGCACCTGGGCGAGCAGCTCCCGGAACGTGGCGCGTGGATCCAGCCGGGCCCGCAGGACGAGCGTGTTGATGAAGAAGCCGATGAGGCCTTCGGTCTCCGCCTGGGTGCGGCCCGCGATGGGGGAGCCGACACTGACGTCATCCTGCGCGGAGTAGCGCGACAGCAGCACCTGGAAGGCCGCCAGCAGCGTCATGAAGGGTGTCGCGCCTTCACGCTGCGCCAGGGCCTTGAGCGCGTCTGAGACCCGAGCGGGAATCCGCACCGCCACGGTGGCGCCACGGTGGGACTGCACGGGCGGACGCGGCCGGTCCGTCGGCAGCTCGAGTGCTGGAGGTGATCCAGACAACTGCTGCTTCCAGTAACCCAGTTGCGCGTCGAGCACCTCGCCCTGGAGCCAGTCGCGCTGCCACGTGGCGAAGTCCGCGTACTGCACGGCCAGCGGCGGGAGGGCCGGCGCCGTTCCGGAGGTGAAGGCCTCGTAGAAGGCCACCATTTCGCGCACGAGGACGCCCATGGACCAGCCGTCGGAGACGATGTGGTGCATCGTCACCATCAGCAGGTGTTCATTCTCCTCCAGGCGCACCAGGGTGCTGCGCAGCAGCGGACCCCTGGCGAGGTCGAACGGCCGTCGCGCTTCCTCGTCGGCCAGTCGCCGGGATTCTTCCTTTCGCTGGGCCTCCGGCAGGGAGGAGAGGTCCACCTGCGGCAAGGTCCACTCCACCGGCGCATGGATGCGCTGGGTGGGCTGGCCCTGGTGTTCGTGGAAGGTGGTGCGCAGGGCCTCATGGCGCTGGACGAGCGACTCGAAGGCGCGGCGCAGCGACTCCACGTCCAGGTGTCCGGAGAGCTGGAGCGCGGTGGGGAGGTTGTAGGACGCATCCCCCGGCTGGAGTTGATCCAAGAGCCACAGCCGCTGCTGCGCGAAGGACAGCGGCTCCGAAGCCCCGCGAGTCGCGGCCCTCCGAAGAGGAATCGACGGCGCGGATGTCCCCTCGGAGTCGATGCGTCGGGCGAGGGCGGCGACGGTAGGCGCTTCGAATAGCGCTCGAAGGGGCAACTCCCTGCGGAAGGTGGTGCGCACGCGCGAGACGAGCTGGGTGGCCAGCAGCGAATGGCCTCCGAGCGCGAAGAAGTCGTCGTGGATGCCCACCCGCTCCACGTGCAGCACCTGCGTGAAGAGGGCCGCGAGCTGCTCCTCGGTGGGAGTGTGCGGCGCGACGTAGTGGGCCGCGAGCTCCGAACCCACCGGCGCGGGCAGGGCCTTGCGGTCCACCTTTCCGTTGGTGTTGAGCGGCAGCGCTTCCAGCACGAGGAGCGCCGAGGGCACCATGTACTCGGGCAGGTGTTGCTTGAGCCAGCCCTTGAGGTCGTCCGTCGATGGTGCGGCCGCCATTTCGCCATCCGTGAGGACCACGTAGGCGACGAGCCGCTTGTCACCGGGGATGTCCTCGCGAGCCAGCACCACGGCGGCGTGCACCTGGGGATGCTTGAGGAGGGCGGCTTCGATTTCGCCCAACTCGATGCGGAAGCCGCGCACCTTCACCTGGAAGTCGGCACGGCCCAGGTAGTCGAGCATCCCGTCCGCGCGCCAGCGCACCACGTCGCCGGTGCGGTAGAGGCGGGCACCCGGGGTGGAGGAGAAGGCATCCGGGATGAAGCGGTCCGCCGTCAACTCCGGGCGGTTGAGGTAGCCGCGCGCGACACCCTCACCGCCTATGAAGAGCTCACCCGCGACGCCAATGGGCACGGGGCGCAGCGTGCGGTCCAGGACGTAGACGCGCACGTTGGGGAGGGGGCGGCCAATGGTGGGCGTGGGGGAGGCGTCGAAGGCGCAGGCGGTGGCGTCGACGGTGCACTCGGTGGGGCCGTAGACGTTGAAGACGCGCGGGCGCGGGGCCTGGGCAAGGTGGCGCCAGGTGGCGGGGTCCACGGCTTCCCCTCCGACGAGGACGCGGTGGGGGATGGCCTTGCGCTCCAGCAGGCCTTCATCCACCAGCAGGCGCAGGTGGGCCGGAGAGCAGTCGAGGACGTCGAGGGCGTCCTGGCCAATGCGGTTGATGAGTTCAGCGACGTCGGCGCGGGCTTCGTCGGGGACGATGCAGAGGGTATGGCCGTCGAGGACCTGGATGAGCTGCTTGACGGAGGCGTCGAAGGAGAGAGG
>NZ_JAIQDE010000063.1:7500-8667 GCF_020037015.1 Corallococcus sp. AS-1-6
AATCAGATTATTAATAATTTACGTGAATTAGAGCGGGTAACGAATAAAAAAGGAAAAATAAAAATATGCAAGAGTCAAGAAGCAGAAAAGAAAATAAAAATCAATAACGGTCATAATAAGTTGGTTCAAGGCTTCCCGTCCGATCAGCCATATTTAAGCAACTTTATGCGTAAGACAGTAGTGTAGTCGGAGACGATACGCGAACATTGCGTACTGTTATTTTTATTTTTATTTGGAGGCCACAATCATGTGATATATTTTATCCGTGTAAATCATAAATATCATGTTATATAGCTTACGTAGTATATTTTAAGGCTAATGAATTATGTGCTAGGCTAAATATTTTTAGTATCAAGTTTTATTTTTTAGTTTTCGAAAAGTGGTGATATTTCAGTCCCAAGGTGGAGTACAGAGTTAAGAGTGGTACCAAACGAGAGCTAGAGACAGGCACTATAAGCTGACGATATATAATAATAGATATAAAAAAAAGATTTTTTCAAGAATTTTCAATATTTTTTCAATATTTTTAATTTTCCAAATATTTTAAACGAGGTTTGTGTAACCCCAAGGTGAGCTACAGAAATAAGAATTGTACCAAACGAGAGCTAAAAGATCGCGCTACCATATATGTTTATAGAAAATAAAAGTTAAATAATTTTTTAAAAACAAGATTATGAGTCGAGAATTATACCAAACGAGAGCTAGAAGCTGGGGCTATCAGTTGGGCTAATAAAAATAAAAAGTATAATTTTTTTGTGGTGAGATTTTGATTTGGATGTCAACAGTAGATAGCCAAGGGTGAATTATGGGGGGTGGTCAATGGGGATTAGGATTTTAGGCTGTTTGGGAGGTGGGATTCGGTTTTTCAGGGGGTTTGTTAGGTAGGAATGGGAGTTCTAGGCGGTTAATCAGTCAAGTTCGGTTTTTTTAGGGGGTTAATCAGACGAGTTCGGGTTTTTTAGGTGTTTAATTAGACAAGTTCGGTTTTTTTAGGTGTTTAATTAGACAGGTTCGGTTTTTTTAGGTGTTTAATCAGTCAAGTTCGGTTTTTTTAGGTGTTTAATCAGTCAAGTTCGGTTTTTTTTGGTTGTTAATCAGTCAAGTTCGGTTTTTTTTGGTTGTTAATCAGTCAAGTTCGGTTTTTTTTGGTTGTTAATCAGTCAAGTT
>NZ_JAIQDE010000064.1 GCF_020037015.1 Corallococcus sp. AS-1-6
CATCAATCAAAGTATTTAGAGTTTGACTACTAGCAAGTTTAAATTGGAGTGAAGGAAAAACTTGGGTAATTTTGAAGAAAGTTGTGTGAAATGTTCAAGAGAGAAAAAAAAAGAAAAAAAAAAAGAGAAAAGTAGAAATGTGAAAATTTTTCAAAATTTTAAATCTGTTCAACGTGGCCTTTGAATTTTTGGGAGTTAACCGCATATGGAATTTAGATTTTATATTATGCATATAATATGCATATTTATGCAATAGCTTGCAGATCCGAACATAATTTCTTTTCTTGAATCAATGCCAGGTTGATTTGATTTTATGTTCGGGACAATTCTTAAAACCAAAAACCAAAACCCACAACAGTTGTTATTCTTCGGCATTTCTATGATATCGCGATACCGCAACAAAATTTTGAATTATGCTAACTGTCGAGACGACATTTTAGAGTTGAGTTAATTGGGCAAAAGCCACCTTGCGACGAAACTCGCCGGTCATGGCTTAACACTGCACGCTATTAAACTACCTGGTCGGAGCCTGGCAACAAACAAGCGGTGCACAGTTGAGTCGAGTGACAGATGTTCAATAACTGAATAACACCCAAGATAAACAGAAAGTGACAGATGTGGTTTAAGCAATTGGCGTTAATTGAGCGAGGTTATGACCGTGGCTCCGGCAAGTGAACTGAGCAGTAAATTTTCGAAAAAAAAAATGACGGTACTTTTTTACAGCGCCGAGCTCCGTCAGTCTGCAAAACATTGAAACATTTAAACGGCCCAACGGCAATCAAGCTAGATCTTGCTAGCATAAAGGGTGAAAGATAGAGTAGAGCCGGTATGAATCGAAAGCCAACATCATGATACCAGCAATCTAAACAGATCAACCCACACCTGTCAGACGGATCCTATTGACATTGCCGCTGATAGACAGATATGACAAGACTGACGACCCGATTGACTGCGAATTGGCAAAAGGTTGTTGAAGGACTCAATGGCCCGTCCGTCGTTGAATGAACGTTGCTGAAGACATGTGCGTGTCTGTTGAAGATCTGATGGTCGGGAGTCTCTTAGAAAGTACAGAAGCCATTGCACGCTCGGACTTTAACTAAGAACGAGTTTTATTAAAAAAGACATGGAGGGAAAGCATCGGTGGTTAAATTTTTAGTGGTCTCAAAAAAAAAAAAAGAAAGAGAAAAACAAAAACAAATTTTTGAAAAAAATGGAAAAGGTAGGGGTGAAAATTTTTTATGTCTACAACCCTTTTTAGAACTTGCACTCGCAACTAAAAAGGACACAAATCAACGAATCACAGTTTCAACAGAGGGGAACATAAGCTAGAATATTTAATCAATGGTTTGTTCAAATGTAGTATTTTGACATCAGCATTAAAGGTGGAATGATTTAACTTTTAAGCTTGTGTGTTTAAATGATCTTTAGAGCTCAAAGGAGCGGACATAGTGTGAATTTCACCATTTCTAGCGCTGAGGATATGAGTCTTATACGTTGAGATAAGTAAAATCATTTTTAAACTGTTTTTAAGAGTCGATGTTGAGGTAAATGAAACAGAAAAATTGGCAGAAACAAAAGTTCTATTATTTCTTAATAAGAATCAATCTTCTTGAATTGCAATAGTAAATAATGAAGAAGTAATGGAATTTTTAAATTGTCCTGGTGAAGTTTATAAATGACAAATTTTTATTCAAAATTTTTGGGATGAATTTGGTAGGCCTAAAAGGTACACTTTAAAAACTACATTTTAGCTGTCATACTTCAACAGAACACAAAACATTACAATGAATATAACTCTAAGCGTTATGAAAATGAATTCAGATTTAAGCGAGTAGGTTGCTTGAACCATTACCAAATTCGTAGTATGTTGTTGTATTTAATTATCAAGAAATGAAAATACTTGCACTAAGCCAATACTATGATAATCAAGGTCATAAAAAAGCTATTTTTTGAACTTCTAGAAACCTACAAAGCTTCAATAATGATATTTTAATATTTGATACTGACTGAGAGTGTTAGAAAATAATCCAAGGATATTTTAATTTTAAAAAAAAATTTGAAAAAAAAAAGATAAATCTGACTTGGGACATATGAACCTTGTCTCAAGTGACATATTTGCTTTGTAGAGCAGAATAAGATAGCAATATCTTTATAATTACAAAACCAAGATGATGATTCTAAACCTATGATAGTCATAAAAGTCATAAGGAAGCTTTGTAGAGTATACAAAGGTATCTCTTATCAAATTATGATTCAGCTCCATATTTTTCATTATGGATGAAAATATGAATATGCTAGTCATTTTGGTAACATAAATGGAGCAATCCATGGAACTATGGAATTCCCAAAATTCAGAACACTGATTTACACAAAGCTTTAGGAGCTTTCACATTTAAATCTGTTAAAGCAATGAAGCATGATGGTAAAATGCTACTGATCAGTAGATAAATAGATAAAATCCGTGACTGATTTGCTGTACGAGCTATTTGGACTCTCAGTCCCAGGAATCCCATGTAAGGTCTCACCAACGACAGCAATCCAGAAAAGAATGACTTGAAATGATTTCTACTAAAATCAAGTGTGTGTGCTGTATTAAAGTTGAAAAATATTGGTGCAAGCATCCACAATGGAAGCAGCCAAAGTATCATTGCTATAAGAAATGTGATGAACGTTGGCAAAATCTGAAAGATGTTTTGCAGGTTACTTCGTGCGATGAATGGCAGTCAGATTATGAAACATCAGATAATTCCGTCAATTACTCTATCACCCAAAGTGAGCTGTATGAAGGAAGGTATCCCAAATCAATGAAAATTCTCATGAGTACCATGCCTCACCACACCTTTGGTAAGCTGTTTCAACTTTGCACCGGTCATGGCGGTCGGGGCAAGTGTTCCCAGATGAATTGTGTTAGGGAGCGAAATGGTTATTGTGAATATTTCCAGCTGGAAACAATTGAGCGCGTCCTCAAGGAGTGGCCTTTAAACCCTGCAGAGCAAGACATGTTGAAAAAAGTCTCTCTGAAGCTTGATCACATAAAGAGTGCTGGATTTACTACCGTGACTTTGTTGTTGATAGATCGCTATATTAGAGCAGCTTGTTGAGGATTTACTGAATGCCAATCTCTGGTATCGACATACTGGGTGTTATGTATTGCTGGTAGCCTTGAACACATGGAGCTATTTATCAAGAATTCTGTATGATAAAATATCTGAAATTATAATACGCGCTGACATCACTACATTGCTAGTCTCATAGAGACAAATGATTTCAAATCTACGTCTTCTTTGTATTTCAATTTATTTATGACTCTGTTTTCAACTATTCGATCTCAAAATAATAAACGCATTTTATATCTATTCCATATATGCCATTGGTTGTGGTCGAGTTAGAGTTTGAGAGTGTGTGGGCCTGTTGATTCAACCTTTTGTTCTTTGGAGTGGTGCCGTTATGTTCTAGCCACTTTGAAGTTGCTGGTAGTATACTGTAAAAGCATGGTTGCGTTTTGAAAATGTTGGCTTTTACTGTGATTAGAAGGTATAATAGTGGATCTCTAACTCTGGTTTGAAAAGCGTATTTATCTGCTTTTTTTTGTTAGAGCAATAGTGGCTGCCATTTGTCTTTGTTGTTGGTGGTTGATGTGAGAGTGTTGTTAATTATGGTAGTCAAGCCATTGAAACTGACAGCAGTGGTACTGTTGTTTAATGGAGTGTGTCATAATGATGATAACTATCTATGAACCAGACACTATACTAACATGGTATGACACCTGAGAGATTATGGTAATGTCTAAGAGGACGCTCAATGGTCTACATATATATATTTATTACAAAGGTAGGGTATATCATAGATATAAAACAGAGACAACGCTTTGGTGATAGAGAAAATACTATGTTGACGATTCTGTGTTGTCAACAGCATAGAGATTCTCTATTGATAGAGACCGGTCACGCAAGGACATCGCAAGGGCAATTGCAAAAAATTGAAACTGAAGGATTTCGGAAACTGTGTGTGAACAGAGGAGCGAGAGTAATGTTGAAGAAATCAAACCAGAACAGCTAGATGAAAGGTAATAGCTAGGAATGACAGCAAGCAACATTAATCAAAAAAAGAAATCCCGACAATGGAAGTCCCGTGGCATTAATATGCAAGCGCCGCAAATCGAGTGAATACCCGACAGTCGAAAACACAACAATGAAATCAAAATTGACGACGACAACGTCATAACCTCCATTTAGGGAGGCTTTAAGATGATTGGATAACGGTACTGACAGAAGAGGCCAGTAATGATGTGTGGTTGATTGACCGTGGGTGCAGTGAATTACCCGACAGAATGTCAGCCGAAAAAGAACCGACGGCGGTGCACAAAAGCAGTTCAAACAAAAAAGCGACGGTAACGTTGCAGCGTAACCCCTTATTGATTGGCGTGACGACTGGGTATTGGAACCAGAGTGCTGAGGTCAATCTAAAAAAAACGTTGACAAAGTACTGAGAGTGTAGTGTGTTGGAGTTTCCAGCAAAGACTGGGGCAGCAAACGCTCTATTCAGATGCGGGCAGACACGACTGATTGATGCAAGAGCTGTCCCGCCCGGAGTCCTAAGAACATTGTTGACATATGAAAGTCATCAATTTGTTCTAGTGACGATGTTGTGGTTATTGAAATTGTTGTGGCCCGGTGCGAGTTTGTCGGGACACTCCTAGAACATCAAGCAGAGAATTTGGAGTTTGGCTGCTAGCTGGTTTAAATCGAAGTGAAGGAAAAACATGAGAAGCTTTGAAGAAAGTTGAGTGAAATGTTCAAGAAAGAAAAAATCAACAGTGCTACAACGGCACAATGCTTAAAGATACATGTAGCAAAAGCTGTTTCAATAACGATGGCGTGGTAAGCCAAGCGATGACAGAAGCTTGGCTGGCGGAATTTGAAAATAGGATGATGAGAAGCGGGTGCCCCATAGCCGAATGACAGAACTCGACAACAAAACACGCAAGCAGACAATAGCGCAAGGAGAACAACAGCAGTGTTCATTGCTCATAATTTTGATGTCGAAAAATGGCGGTGTTGACAGCGGTGATCAACAAATGCAAGCGCAAATATGATGGCACCATGGCTCCGGTAGGCAAACCGAAAGAAAAGGACTGAAAAGAACCGGCATGCAATCACATGCACGAGTGAACCGAACAGCAAGGTCATGGTGGCATGCCGAGTAATACTTCCCGAAAGTAGGAGATTGAGAGACAGACAGCGCCGATCTCAAAAAGAAAGAACCGGGTGGCATAGTCAATTTGAGTTGACAGTCGACGGCAGCAGCTGTTGATTTCGAAATGTTCCGGACAATCACGGCGACATGAATGTTGTTGACATCAGTGCGCCATTCACTTTCAAGCAAAGCGCCGGTGTGGTAGAGCCGAACTGACACGTCGGGCAATGGTGCGAATACTTGACAGCTTTAAAAGCACCAAGCAAAAGTAGAAAACAACGTCATTGACGAGGTGAAACGAGCGAGGCAGAAAGGAAAATAATGAAGACTTGGTATCGTCAGACTGCTCTGTCGGTAATGTTGTGGTTGTTAACGGTCAAGTTGCTTAGCCTTGTCGGCGTGCATTAAAACATTGAAAAGAGTTTTAGAATTCGTTTATGAGACGTTTTTGATTGAAAATGAAAGTAGGAAAAACATGAGGAATGATCAAAAAAATTGTGTGCAATGCTCGAAAAAGAAAAAAAAAAGAGATAAAAAAGATAAAAAAATTAAAAAATGTTTGATTCCCCTGGGATGATTTCAGCCAATAGAGATGGACGGAAAAAGGTTTTTTTAGAGTGGGGGTCACCGACAAAACCAAACCTTAATTTTTGGATTTCGAAAACAAAAAAATTGAAAATAAAAAACATCAATTGTGTTTCAATTAATTATATAATTATTTAAATCTACGAGTTCTTAACAACTACAGTCAGCCATGACTTTGAGTGTTACAATGAGCGGCTGTTTAAATTTATGATTTCGATGGGCTTATCATGAGATGGTTTTCTACAGAGTTGTCATCGTTGGTTGTAGGTAGCTTGATCATCGAAAAGATGTCACTGTGATTAGAACTGGGGTAGTTATTGTCGTGACAGTTAGAGATATGCGATATGAACACTTTTAAAAGTGTCAATTTAATGATCAAGTTAAAACGTGGTTGGTGTTGTGAATAGTTGATTGTTGATTGTTGATTGTTAAAGGAGTGTGGATAGTAAATTCTGTGAAAAAGAATTTTTTTTTTGTTTTCCTTTTTTCTCGTCAATGGTTGACTACTCAGTTTTGTTGATGGACCCTTGAAATAAATGATTGTTGTGGGAATATCATCATGTGACTGTTTGACGAATTTTTTTCAATTTTTCAAAAACAAACTGCCAATTTCTCAGTAACAAAATATGACAGCCCTTACCTGAAGAAATCAAGATGAGCAATAAACCATAAACATTTATTTCATATTTCATAAATGTTAAGTCAAAGGTTTTAAAAATAACGAATTTTTTTGCATTTTTCAAAAAAAAAGTTGTCCAGCCCACTATGGAAAAAAAATTTCTCCTAACCTTTCCCATTTTGGCTGTACCCCCATACTGTACCCAGCCTTTTAAACTTCGACCTAACTACAACCTGTTTATATAACGCTAAACTTTTATCATAATGGAATGAAGAGGTCTTTGATGTCTTTTATCAACACTCTATTTGTTATTTAGAGAATGGAGAATGGAGCTTTATTTTAGAGAAATACACCACCAAGTGCATTGCAAATAGGGATACTGAATAAATTCCATTTGCAGTTCTCTGACTCTGAATATGTAATTATCATTTCATAAATAGCATAAAGAAAAACTAAAACTCTCAAGGCCAACAGTATCTTTGCTCTGATGGTGTCTTTTTCTTAGATTGTCGCCTGACGTGATAACAGTTTTTTGACAGCATAATGTTTCATGTTCAAGCTATTTCAAACACACAATACCCGCAGGGTATGCAAGATCGGATCACCGTTGTTCCTCAAACTCCACAGCAACAACAACAATACATGGCCCAACAGTATCAGCAACAGCTTCTCCAACAACAGGCCCAACTCCAACAACAGGCTCAGCTCCAACAGCAAGCCCGGTTACAACAGACTCAGCTTCAACAGGCCAATCAGATTAAGACTCAACAACAATACCTTGCATCCCAGGTCCGTCCCGACAAAACCAATCAAAAGTACCCCGCCCAATATGCCGCTGACCCTTATCAGAATACTGTACCGAAACCTCAAGTTTACCAGAATGCTTATATGCCGGTAAATCCTGCAGCAGCAGCAGCTGCTGCTGCGGCAACAGCTACTGGGGTGATGAATCCAGCAATCATCCAGGCCCAACAAGCTGCCTCAGTGGTGCTAAAAAAGAAAGAACCTTCTAATTATGCAAGTATTCTTAAGGTATTGAACCAACTTGGTTCTGCCGATACTCCTGAGGTTAGAAAGATTGAGAAAGTCATTCGGATAGATGCAGAAGATGGAAAAGCCCTGGCTGAAGTGAAGTCAAATTACAATCAACTTTTGAAAAGAAAAAGAATGGAAATCGACT
>NZ_JAIQDE010000065.1 GCF_020037015.1 Corallococcus sp. AS-1-6
CTCTCGCGATGTACTCCAACGGCCAGATTCCAGGTGACGCCGACGGGCCGGTTCATCACATCTGCACGAACAAGAACAACGTCTCCGCTGTATCCGGAGGGCCTTGGACGCCGCAATGTACAAGGCTCTTTGCCCGGGCCGGGATGAAGCTGGAGGACGTCGCGAACCAAGTACGTCTGAAAGCCCATCAGGGGCCGCACCCACGCGAATACCATCAGGCTGTTCTCGACCGATTGGAGAAAGCGTTGGGGCGATGCAAGTCAGAGGAGACGTGCCGGGTCCGCCTGATTGAGGAACTGGCGAGGATTGCAGAGGATCTTCTTACGACTGGCACGGAGTTGAGGCGACTGGTCGTGGTGGGTGGAGGCTGAGATGGCGCGAGAGTTCTACGCAGTGGAGATTGGGGATGTCGCTCAATGGTGCCTTGACACACCCGTCCCCACGGAAGGAGGAGCACTGGAGGATCCGTGGATGTTCGTGGAGGGAAGACCGGTGACTGACCCCCGGGACCGCTCAAGACAGTCCCCTTTCACGTTGATGTGAAGCGTACTTTTTCGGTGGCCAATGCAGACCGCTTGCCCATCGCGAACGAGCAGGTCGCGAACGTCTTCCGGGAACTTGCGCCTGCCGACGTGCAGTTGTTCCCGATAGAGATTGAAGGGGCGCCAGAGCGGTACTACGTCGTCAACGCGACCCGGCGCTTCAAGTGCATTGACGAAGCCAAATGTCGCGAGGTCCAGGTCTATCCACTGGACGGGGCTGTACCCGAGCGGGTAGGCGAATACCGCTCAATCTCTGGCCTGCGTATCGACACTTCGAAAATTGAGGATGCGCGTGTCTTCCGCCCCATGGGGTGGGAGCTGGCCTTGATTGTCTCCGAAGAGGTCAAGGAGGGGATTGAGAGAGTCGGCAATACGGGAGTGTTCTTCAACCGCGTGACGGGGCCGCAAAGCGCACCCTGAGTGAGAGGCGCTCCATGGGCC
This sequence comes from Corallococcus sp. AS-1-6, assembly GCF_020037015.1. Taxonomy (GTDB): domain Bacteria; phylum Myxococcota; class Myxococcia; order Myxococcales; family Myxococcaceae; genus Corallococcus. The sequence continues at coordinate 984 of NZ_JAIQDE010000065.1, forward strand.
AGCAGGCCTGAAGTTCCTCTCTTGGCAATGGCCGTCCCTGATCGGCCGCTGCTACCATGACCGGCATTGCCCCGGAGCGGCCTCCGCATGCCTCGACCCGCTCCCCCTTCGCTCCGGGTGCCCAGAGAGAATGCCTTCATGAGTGAGCCGAACCTCTCCTCCTTCATCTGGTCGGTCGCGGACCTGCTGCGCGGCGACTACAAGCAGTCCGAATACGGGAAGGTCATCCTCCCGTTCACGGTGCTGCGGCGCCTCGACTGCGTGCTCGAACCCACGAAGGCCGCCGTCCTCGCGGAGAAGGTGGCCCGCGAGAAGCAGAAGCTCAACCCCGAACCCTTCCTGCTCAAGAAGTCCGGCCAGCACTTCTTCAACACGTCGCCGCTCGACCTGAAGAAGCTCATGGGCGACCAGCACAACATCGGCGAGAACCTGCGCGCCTATGTGCAGGACTTCTCCCCCTCCGTGCGGGACATCTTCGAGCGCTTCGAGTTCCACGTGCAGATCGACAGGCTGGCGAAGGCCGGGCTGCTGTACCTGGTGACGGAGAAGTTCGCGAACATCGACCTGCACCCGGACGTCGTGGACAACGCGAAGATGGGCTCGGTGTTCGAGGAGCTGATCCGCAAGTTCGCTGAACTGTCGAACGAGACAGCCGGAGAGCACTTCACGCCCCGCGAGGTCATCCGGCTGATGGTCAACCTCCTCTTCATCGAGGACGACGACGCGCTCGTGAAGCCGGGCATCGTGCGCCACCTGTACGACCCTACGGCGGGCACCGGCGGCATGCTGAGCGTGGCAGGCGAGCACCTGGCCGGGATGAATCCCAAGGCCCGCCTCGTCATGTATGGACAGGAGCTGAACCCCGAGTCCTACGCCATCTGCAAGGCGGACATGCTCATCAAGGGGCAGGACGTCGCCAACATCGTCTTCGGCAACACGCTCTCCGCGGATGGGCATCCCGGCAAGCACTTCGACTACATGCTGTCGAATCCGCCGTTCGGCGTGGAGTGGAAGAAGATCGAGAAGGAGGTCCGCAAGGAAGCGGAACAGCAGGGCTTCAACGGCCGCTTCGGCCCGGGCCTGCCGCGCGTGAGCGATGGCTCGCTGCTGTTCCTCCTGCACCTGGTGTCGAAGATGCGGCCGGAGAAGGACGGGGGGAGCCGCTTCGGCATCGTCCTCAACGGCTCGCCGCTCTTCACGGGTGGGGCGGGGTCGGGTGAGAGCGAGATCCGCCGCTACATGCTGGAGAACGACCTGGTGGAGGCCATCATCGGCCTGCCCACGGACATGTTCTACAACACGGGCATCAGCACCTATGTGTGGATCGTGAGCAACCGGAAGCCTGCCCAGCGCAAGGGCAAGGTGCAGCTCATCGACGCGAGCGGTTTCTTCCAGAAGATGCGAAAGAGCCTCGGCAGCAAGCGCAAGGAGCTGAGTCCCGAGCACATCGAGGACATCACGAACATTTTCGGCGCGTTCAAGAAGCTGACGCGGGCGGGGGTGCCCATCAGCCGCATCTTCAAGAACGAGGACTTCGGCTACCGCGCCATCACGGTCGAGCGTCCCGAGCGTGACGACAAGGGCCGTCCGGTGCTGGGCACGAAGGGGAAGGGCAAGGGCAAGCCCGTGGCGGACGCGAACCTGCGCGACACGGAGAACGTCCCGCTCTCCGAGGACGTGGAGGCGTACTTCCAGCGCGAGGTGCTGCCCCATGCGCCGGATGCCTGGATTGACCACGAGAAGACGAAGGTGGGCTACGAGATTCCGTTCAACCGGCACTTCTACGTCTTCAAGCCGCCGCGTCCGCTCGCGGAGATCGATGCTGAGTTGAAGGGTGTTACCGACCGCATCCTCACGATGATCGGAGGGCTGTCGAAATGAGCTTTCCTCGCTACCCGGAGTACAAGGACAGCGGTGTCGAGTGGCTGGGCAAGGTGCCTTCGCACTGGGGGCTTCGAAAAATCAAGTACATCGCCTCATTCGCAGGCGGGGGAACTCCGAGCCGGGATCGCCCCGATTACTGGAACGGCGAGATTCCATGGGTCTCCCCTAAAGACATGAAGTCTGAGCGCATCATCGGGGCTGAGGAGACAATCACCCTGGACGGATTGGCCAATAGTACGGCCACGCTCATTCCAACTCAGCGCATCCTGATGGTGGTTCGCTCTGGAATCTTGAAACATACGATTCCGGTAGCCATCAATGACACCCCCGTGGCACTTAATCAGGACATAAAATCAATCCACTTCCCCACTCACCACTGCAACCCAGATTATTTTCTTCGTTGGGTACAGGGACTCAATGACATTCTATTGAGCATATGGGCAAAGCAGGGAGCCACAGTCGAGAGCATCGAGCACGACTATCTCTCAAATACTACCATCGCACTTCCCCCACCTGCCGAGCAAAGCGCCATTGTCGCCTTTCTCAACCGTGAAGTCATTAAGCTCGATGAACTGGTTGCCGAGCAGCAACGATTGATCGAACTGCTGAAGGAAGAGCGCGAAGCCGTCATCTCCCACGCCGTCACCAAGGGACTGAACCCCGACGCGCCCATGAAGCCCTCGGGCGTCGAGTGGCTGGGGGAGGTGCCGGCGCATTGGCGAATTGTGCCCTTGGGGAAGGTGACGAGTTCACGATGTGACGGACCATTCGGGTCAGGGCTGAAATCCGATCACTACACGGATTTTGGCGTTCGTGTTGTTCGGCTTCAGAATATCGGGTATCGAAATTTCCGCAGCGCTGATGCGGCATTTATCAGCTCAGACTATTACGAGCGTGAGCTGGGAGGGCATGATGTCAGGGCTGGCGACATTTTGATTGCTGGGTTAGGGGATGAGAACAATGTAGTCGGCCGTGCATGCGTTGCACCAACAGGCATTGAACCCGCAATGGTAAAGGCCGACTGCTTTCGCTTCCGCCTAGACGAAGCGCAAGCGTCACCGGAATTCGTTGCTGCAGCTCTTAGCGCAGGGGCCGCTGCAGACGCTGGGAGGCTTTCGTCAGGGTCAACCCGCTCTCGCATACCTCTATCTACGATGGCAACTCGAAGGCTGGCGCTTCCTTCGCTCGCTGAGCAGAAGCAAATTTCCTCCTTCACTAACGCCGTAGTGCTGAAGGTTGATGCACTCATGGGCGAAGCCCAGCGCGCCATCGAACTCCTCCAGGAACGCCGCACCGCACTGATATCCGCCGCTGTCACCGGCCAGATCGATGTTCGTGCCATCGCCGGAAAGGCCGCGGCGTGAGCCTCCACAAGGAAATCAGCTTCGAGTCCGAGATCTGCGCCCACCTCGCGGCTCACGGTTGGCACCACACGGACGGAGACGCAGCCGACTACGACCGTCAACGCGCGCTCTTCCCCGCCGACATCCTCGCCTGGGTGCAGACCACTCAACCCAAGGCCTGGGAGACGCTGACGAAGAACCACGGCGGCAATGCCAGGGAGACGCTGCTCAACCGCCTGCGCGACCAGCTCAATCAACGTGGCACGCTCGATGTCCTGCGCCACGGCATCGAGTTGCTGGGCCTCAAGCAGCCGCTCAAGCTGGCCGAGTTCAAGCCCGCGCTCGCCATCAACCCCGACATCCTCGCGCGCTATGAAGCCAACCGGCTGCGCGTGGTGCGGCAGGTGCGCTACTCCGTCCACAACGAGAACAGCATCGACCTGGTGCTCTTCCTCAACGGACTACCTGTAGCGACGGCCGAGCTGAAGACCGACTTCACCCAGAGCGTCACGGACGCCATCGACCAGTACCGCTTCGACCGCCTGCCGCACCCCAAGGGCCAGGCCGCCGAACCGCTGCTCTCCTTCCCGAGCGGCGCGCTGGTGCACTTCGCCGTGAGCAACAGCGAAGTCCACATGGTGACGCGGCTCGATGGCCCGGCGACCAGCTTCCTGCCCTTCAACCAGGGCGACGACGGCGGCGCGGGCAACCCCGTGAACCCTTCCGGCGGCCACCGCACCGCATACCTGTGGGAGCAGGTCTGGGCGCGCGAGAGCTGGCTCGAAATCCTGGGGCGCTACCTCATTGGCCAGCGGGATGCCAAGAAGCAGCTCGGCCGGATCCTCTTCCCGCGCTACCACCAGTTGGACGTCACCCGGAAGCTCCAGGCCGCCGTGCTCGCGGATGGGCCCGGCACGAAGTACCTCGTCCAGCACTCGGCCGGTTCGGGGAAGACAAACTCCATCGCCTGGACGGCGCACTTCCTGGCCGAGCTGCACGACGCCCAGCACCAGAAGGTCTTCGACACGGTGCTGGTCGTCTCCGACCGCAACGTCATCGACTCCCAGCTCCAGGAGGCCATCTTCGACTTCGAGCGCACGACCGGCGTGGTGGCGACCATCACCCACAAGGACGGGAGCAAGAGCGGCAAGCTCGCCGAGGCGCTCTCCGGCAAGAAGAAGATCGTCGTCTGCACCGTCCAGACGTTCCCCTTCGCCATTGAAGAAGTGCGGCGGCTGGCCGCGACGCAGGGCAAGCGCTTCGCGGTCATCGCCGACGAGGCCCACAGCTCCCAGACCGGAGAGACGGCCTCCAAGCTCAAGGCCGTCCTCTCCCCCGCGGAGCTGGCGGAGCTCAACGACGGCGGCGAGGTGAGCAGCGAGGACCTCCTCACGGCGCAGATGTCCTCACGCGCCAATGACTCAAGCATCACGTTCGTCGCGTTCACGGCCACGCCGAAGAGCAAGACCCTGGAGATCTTCGGCACCCGGCCGGACCCGTCGCGCAAGCCCGCGCCCGACAACGTCCCGGTGCCCTTCCACGTCTACTCCATGCGGCAAGCCATCGAGGAGAAGTTCATCCTCGACGTGCTGAAGAACTACACGCCCTACAGCCTGGCCTTCAAGCTCGCCCACGAAGGCAAGGCGGTGGACGAGAAGGAGGTGGAGAAGGGCGCCGCGCTGAAGCGGATCATGGGCTGGGTGAGGCTCCACCCCTACAACATCGCGGAGAAGGTGCGGGTCGTGGTGGAGCACTACCGCGCGCACGTGGCTCCGCTGCTCGACGGCAAGGCCAAGGCGATGGTCGTCGTCGCCAGCCGGCTCGAAGCCGTGCGCTGGCAGCTCGCCATCGAGAAGTACATCCAGGAGCATGGCTACAAGATGGGAACGCTGGTGGCGTTCTCCGGGGAGGTCGTGGACCCGGAGTCCGGCCCGGAGCCGTTCACGGAGAACAGCCGGACGCTGAATCCCCACCTGAAGGGACGCGACATCCGGGAGGCGTTCAAGGGCGGCGAGTACCAGGTGCTGCTCGTGGCCAACAAGTTCCAGACCGGCTTCGACCAGCCGCTGCTCTGCGGCATGTACGTGGACAAGCGGCTGGCGGGAATCCAGGCGGTCCAGACACTTTCACGGCTGAACCGGGCGCACCCGGGCAAGGACACGACGTACATCGTTGATTTCGTCAACGACGCGGCCGACATCCTCGAAGCCTTCAAGACGTACTACACGACGGCGGAGCTGGCGGCCACGACCGACCCGAACGTGGTGTTCAACCTGCGCGCGAAGCTCGACGCCGCTGGCTACTACGATGACTTCGAGGTCGAGCGTGTGGTGGCAGTGGAGCTGAACCCCGGCTCGAAGCAGAGCGACCTCGTCAAGGCAGTGGAGCCGGTGCTCGACCGGCTGATGAAGACCTTCAAGGCCGCGCAGGCGGCCTTCAGGGCAGCGGAGGAAAGCGCCAACGCGAAGGCCCGCAAGGACGCCAAGGCCGAGCTGGATGCGCTCGTCCTCTTCAAATCGGACATGGGCGCGTTCCTGCGGCTCTACACCTTCCTCTCACAGATCTTCGACTACGGCAGCACCGCCATCGAGAAGCGGGCCATCTTCTACAAGCGCCTGCTGCCGCTCCTCGAGTTCGGGCGCGAGCGCGAGGACATCGACCTGTCGAAGGTCAAGCTCACGCACTACACCCTGAAGGAGAAGGCCAAGGCCCCGATGCTGCTCTCCGTGGGAGAGAAGCCAACGCTCTACCCGGCGACGGAGGCGGGCGCGGGCAGCGTGCAGGAGCGGGAGCGTGCGCGGCTTCAGGAGATCATCGAGAAGCTGAACACGCTGTTCGCGGGGGAGCTTTCGATCCAGGACAAGCTCGTCTACGTGAACAACGTCTTGCTGGGGAAGCTGCTGGAGTCCACCACGCTGGCCCAGCAGGCCGCGAACAACACCAAGGAGCAGTTCGCGAACTCGCCGGACCTCCAGGAGGAGCTCATGAGCGCCATCATCGCCGCGCTCGACGCTCACGCGCTGATGAGCAAGCAGGCGTTGGACTCCAAGACGGTCCGGGATGGCCTCAAGGACATCCTGCTCAACCACTCGATGCTGTGGGAGGCCCTGCGCTCCAGAGGAACAAGCGACACGTGACGGCTTGCGGCGGAGCGAGTTCCTGATGCGGCTTCCATGGCTGGTGCTGTCCCTGCTGTGGGCGCTGGTCGGGTGTAGCGGTGCGACGAAGGCCGTCCGGCTCGACACGGGGCGCGGTGCGCCTGTCGTCCATGTGCCTCGCGCGGAGGGAGCGGTCCGGCCGGTCCCGCTGGATGCGGGGGCGCTGAAGGAGGCCGTGGCGCGGCTGAC
>NZ_JAIQDE010000066.1 GCF_020037015.1 Corallococcus sp. AS-1-6
GCCCGTCGATGAGCTGCACCACGCGGTCCATCACCGCGTCGAAGTACAGCGGCGCGTTGACGCTGACGCGCTGCCCCCTGGGCTGGCCCGCGTAGAACGCGCGGAGGAAGGCCCGGTGCATGTTGAGGATGGTGCGGTGCTGCACCATCACGCCCTTTGGACTGCCGGTGGAGCCGGACGTGTACAGCACGTACGCCAGGTGCTCCGGGCCCGTCAGGGAGGGCAGGGGCTCATGCGAGAGGGCGCCCAGGCCGGTCTGCTCCACGTCCAGCCACACTTCGTGGACGCCGTAGGGGCTCCAATCCCCGCAGGCGGCTTCGGTCATGACGAGCACGGCCGCGCCGCTGTCCTTCAGCACGAAGTCCCTGCGCGCCGCCGGGGCGCCAGGGTCCAACGGGACGAAGGCGCCACCGGCCTTCAGCACCGCGAGGAGCGCCACGAGGGCCTCCACCGAGCGCTCCAGGCACAGCGCCACCTTCACCTCCGGCCCCACGCCCAGCGACCGCAGCCGCCACGCGAGCTGGTTCGCCCGCGTGTCGAGCTGCCGGTACGTCAGCGCCGTCTCCTCGAACACCACGGCCAGCGCATCTGGCGCGCGCGCCACCTGCCGCTCGATGAGGCCGTGCAGCGTGGCGTCCCGCTCGAAGTCCACCAGCTCGCCGCTGCCCATGCGCACCAGCCGCACCAGCTCCTCCGGCGAGACGAGCGACACGTCCGCCAACGGCAGGTCCGGCGCGTCGCACACGGCCTCCAGCAGCCGCCGCACCTGGGCGAACAGCCGCTCGATGGTGGCCGTGTCGAACAGATCCGCCGCGTAGCCCAGATGGCCCTCGTAGCCTTCCGAGGAGCGGCTCAGGTTCAGGGCCAGCTCGAACTGCGAGGGGGCTTCGCCCTCCAGGTTGGTGGGCGCTACGGCGAGGCCGGGCACCGCCAGCTCCGGCAGAGGGGCGTTCTGGAGCGCGAACATCGCCTGGAACAGCGGCGTGCGGCCCAGGTCACGCTCGGGCTGGAGCGCCTCCACCAGGTGCTCGAAGGGGATGTCCTGGTGCTCGTACGCGCCCAGCGTGGTGGCGCGCATCTGCGTGAGCAGCTCGCGGAACGTCGTCCGCGCGCTGAAGCGCCCGCGCAGCACCAGCATGTTGACGAAGAAGCCGATGAGGCCCTCCGTCTCCGCCTGCCGGCGGTTCGCGATGGGCGAGCCCACCAGCACGTCGTCCTGTCCGGAGACGCGTGAGAGCACGGCCTGGAACGCCGCCAGGAGCGCCATGAAGGGCGTGGCGCCTTCGGCTTGCGCCAGCGCATCCACGCGCTCGCTCAGGGTGCGAGGCAGCGTCACCCGGATCAGACCACCGCGCCGCGAAGCACCGGCCGTCCTCGGCCGGTCCGTGGGCAGGTCCAGCACGAGGGGCGCTCCGGACAACTGCTGCTTCCACCACGCCACCTGCGCCTGGAGCACTCCGCCCTGGAGCCAGCCGCGCTGCCAGATGGCGTAGTCCGCGTATTGCACCGGCAGCGGGGGCAGCGTCACGGGCTGGCCCGTTCGCAGCGCCGCATAGAGGGCCGTGAGCTCCCGCACGAGGACGCCCAGCGACCAGCCGTCGGACACGATGTGATGCAGGTGCAGCACCAGCACGTGCTCGCTGGCCTCCAGTTTCATGAGCAGCGCGCGAATCACGGGCCCGCGCGTCAGGTCGAACGGGCGCAGCGTCTCCGCGTGGCCCAGGCGCTGGGCTTCGGCCTGCCTCGCGGCGCGGCTGCCCAGGCCCGTCAGGTCCACCGTCTCCAGGGGGACGTGGCCCTCCGGATGGATGTCCTGCACGGGGCGGCCGTTCTCCATGCGGAACGTGGTCCGCAGGGCTTCATGCCGCGCCATCAGCGCGTCCAGGCTCGCGCGCAGCGCTTCCACGTCCAGCTCGCCGGTGAGGCTCAGCGCCAGCGGCATGTTGTAGAGCGGGCTGCCCGGCTCCAACTGGTCGATGAACCACAGCCGCTGCTGCGCGAAGGACAGTGGCGGCGCGGACGTGCGCTCCACCCGGACCAGCGGCGGCGCCTGCGTGCGGCGGGCCTCCGCCAGCTTCTCCGCCAGCGAGGCCACCGTGGGCGACCGGAACAGCTCGCCCAGCGGCACCTCCAACCCCAGCGTTGAGCGAATGCGCGACACCACCTGGGTGGCCAGCAGCGAGTGCCCGCCCAGCTCGAAGAAGTCGCCGTGGATGTCCACCGTGTGCAGGTGCAGCACCTCCGCCCAGATGTCCGCGAGCGCCTTCTCCAGCGGATTGCGGTGCGAGGTGATGCTCGGAGCCTCGGAGGTCCGGGCCTTCGGCGCGGGCAGGGCCTTGCGGTCCACCTTCCCGTTGGCGCTCAGCGGCAGCTTGGGCAGCACCACGATGGCCGCCGGCACCATGTAGTCCGGAAGCTGCCTCTGCACGGCCGCTCGCAGCGCCGCCGTGTCCACGCCTTCACCGCTCACGACGTAGGCGACGAGGCGCTTGTCGCCGGGCACGTCCTCGCGCACCACGACCACCGCCTCCTGGACTTCGGGCGACTGGCGCAGCACGGCTTCGATTTCGCCCGGCTCCACGCGGAAGCCTCGCAGCTTCACCTGGAAGTCCGCGCGGCCCAGGAACTCCAGCGTCCCATCGCGCAGCCAGCGCACGCGGTCGCCCGTGTCGTAGAGGCGCGCTCCCGGCTCAGTGGCGAAGGGGTGGGGGATGAAGCGCTCGGCCGTGAGGTCCGGGCGCTGGAGGTAGCCCCAGGCCAGACCGTCTCCGCCCACGTACAGCGCTCCCGGCACACCCGGCGGCACGGGCTGGAGCGCCGCGTCCAGCACCCACACCGTGGAGTTCGACACCGGCCGGCCGATGGGCACCGAGCGGCCCACGGTGTCCCCAGCGCGCAACGTGTGCGTCGCGGAGAAAGTCGTGTTCTCCGTGGGGCCGTAGCCGTTGACCAGCACGGCGCCCGGCGGCATCCGCTTCAGGTGTTCGCGCACGCGCTCCACGGGCAGCACGTCGCCGCCCGCCAGCACCTGCTTCACCCGGGCCAGCGCTTCGCCCTGGTGCAGCACCATCTGCTCGAAGAGCGCCGCGGTGAGCCACAGCGTGGTGACGCCCTCGCGCCGCAGCAGCGAGCCCGTGTCCCCGAGCGACAACGCGCCCGCGGGGGCCACCACCAACGTGGCGCCGTTGAGCAGCGCGCCCCAGACCTCCAGCGTGGACGCGTCGAACGCGATGGGCGCCAGGTGGAGGAAGACCTCCTCGGGCCCGAAGTGGATGAAGTCCGCGCCGCGCACCAGACGCGTGATGCCCCGGTGCGGGACGCTGACGCCCTTGGGCCGGCCGGTGCTGCCCGACGTGAACATCACGTAGGCCAGCGCCTCCGAGGACACCGCCACGTCCAGCGCCGCTTCGGACTGCTTCGCGATGGCCGCGGCGTCCGCGTCCAGCAGGACCTGGAGGTCCGTCACGGCCGGCAGCTCGTCGGCCACCGCTTCCTCCGTCACGAGCAGGCTGACGCCCGCCTCGCGCAGCACCCACGCGATGCGCTCCGCCGGGGCCTGTGGGTCCACCGGCACGTACGCCGCGCCGGCCTTCAGGATGCCGAGCAGGGCGGTAATGCTCTCGAAGGAACGCTCCACGCACACGCCCACCCGGTGGCCGGGCCGCACGCCCTGGCGCCGCAGGTGGTGCGCGAGCTGGTTCGACGCCCGGTCCAGCGCCGCGTAGGACATCCGCCGCTCCCCGGCCTTCAGCGCCGTGGCGTCCGGTGTCCGAGCGGCCTGCTCGGTGAAGAGCGAGGCCACGGACGCGTCACGCGGGAAGTCGCGGGAGGTGCCGCTCCAGTCGGAGAGCAGCCGTTGACGCTCCGCCCCGGTGAGCCACGGCAGCTCCGGCAGCCGCGCATCCGGCGAGCGGAGCGCGGACTCCAGCAGCACGCGCAGGTGCTCCACCATGCCGGCCACCGTGGCCGGTTCGAAGAGGTCCTGGTTGAAGCCCAGCACGCCTTCGAAGCCGTCCGGCCCCCGGGACAGCACGCATTGCAGGTCGAAGAGGGTGGACTCCTTCAGGTCCTCGCGGGGCTTGATCGTCAGTCCTGGCAGCGCCAGCTCCGGCATGGGCGCGTTCTGGAGCGTGAACGTCACCTGGAAGAGCGGCGTGCGGCCCAGGTCGCGCTGCGGCTGGATCACCTCCACCAGCTTCTCGAACGGCAGGTCCTGGTGCTCGTACGCGCCCAGCGTGGTGGCGCGCACCTGCTCCAGCAGCTCGCGGAAGCGCTGCGTCCTGTGCACCCGGGTGCGCAGCACGACCGTGTTCGCGAAGTAGCCGATCAGCGACTCCGACTCGGCGTGGCGACGGCCCGCGATGGGCGACCCCACGAGCACGTCCTCCTGTCCGGAGTACCGGTGCAGCAGCAGTTGGAAGCCCGCGAGCAGCACCATGAAGGGCGTGGCGGACGTCCGCCGCGCGTACGCCTCCACCGCTTCGCTCAGCTCGCGCGACAGCACGAGCGCCTGGGCTCCAGCCCGATAGCCCCCCTGCGCGACAGGACGCGGATGGTCCGTGGGCAGCTCCAGGTAGGGCGCGGCGCCTTCCAACTGCTCGCGCCAGTACGCCACCTGCGACTCCAGCACCTCGCCCTGGAACCAGGCGCGCTGCCAGAGCGCGTGGTCCGCGAACTGCACGGTCAGCTCCGGCAACGGCGACGGCTGCTCGGCCGCGAACGCCGCGTAGAGCGCGCCCATCTCCCGCACCAGCACGCCCGTGGACCAGCCATCCGTGACGATGTGGTGCGTGTCGAGCAGCAGCACGTGCTTCGTGGGCCCCAGCTTCATCAGGAGCCCCCGGAACAGCGGGCCCTGCTCCAGGTCGAACGGGGTGGAGGACTCCTCCCGCGCCAGCCGCGAGACCTCCGCCTCCCGAGCCTCATGCGTCGGGAGCGAGGACAGGTCCGCGTGCCGCAGGGACATGGGGAACGGCGGGTGGATGACCTGCGACGGCGTGCCTTCCCGCGACTGGAACGTGGTGCGCAGCGCTTCGTGGCGGCGCACCAGCTCGTCGAACGCGGCCAGCAGGACGATGACGTCCAGCGAGCCGTCCAGGTCCAGCAGGTGCGAGATGCTGTAGGCGGTGCCCGCGGTGCCCAACTGCTCGACGAACCACATGCGCTGCTGCGCGAAGGACAGCGGCAGCACGTCCGGCCGCTCCGCGCGGCGCAGCGAGGGCAACGCGGACGAGGACGCCTCCTGACTCCGGGGTTGCAGGAGCAAGTCGATGCGTCGCGCCAGCTCCGCCACGGTGGGCCCCTGCAGCAGGGCCCGCAGGGGCAGCTCCACTCCGAAGTGCTTGCGCACGCGCGACACCAACTGCGTGGCCAGCAGCGAGTGGCCGCCCAGCTCGAAGAAGCCGTCGTGGCGGCCCACGGCGGGCACGCGCAGCACTTCGAGCCACAGCGGGATCAGCGCCGCCTCGGTGGGCGTCGAGGGCGGCTCGATGACGCGCTCGGAGGCCGGGGCGGCGTCCGGCGAGGGCAGGGCGTCACGGTCCACCTTGCCGTTGGCGGTCTGGGGCAGGGCGTCCAGCGCCACGAACGCGGCGGGCACCATGTACTCCGGCAGGGTCCGCAGGAGGTGCTGACGCAGGGGCGCCGTTTCCATCTGGGGCGAGACCCAGGCGATGAGCCGGTCTTCGCGCACCAGGACCACCGCGTCCCGGACGTCCGGGTGCGAGCGCAGCGAGGCTTCAATCTCGCCGGGTTCGATCCGGTAGCCGCGCAGCTTCACCTGGAAGTCCAACCGGCCCTGGTATTCGAGCGTGCCGTCCTCGCGCCAACGGGCCTTGTCACCCGTGCGGTAGAGCCGCGCGCCGGGCTCCGCGCTGAACGGATCCGGAACGAAGCGCTCGGCCGTCAGGTCCGGGCGGCCCAGGTAGCCGCGCGTGACGCCTTCACCCCCGAGGCACAGCTCTCCCGGCGTCCCGAAGGGCACCCACCGCTGCCGGGCGTCCAGCACGTACGCCTGGAGGTTGGCCAACGGGCGGCCGATGACGGGAGTCTCTTGCGCGGCGTCCTGGATGCGCCAGTCCATCGCGTCCACCGTGCATTCCGTGGGGCCGTATTCGTTGAACGCCCGCGTCCGGTGGGAGGCCCGCAGTTGGCGCCAGGAGCTCTCGTCCACGGCCTCGCCACCCACGGAGATGACACCCGGGACATGCGAGCGCTCCAGCAGGCCCGCGGCCAGCATGAGCCGCAACTGTGACGGCGTGCAGTCCAGCACGTCGATGCGCTGGTCCTCCAGCCACGCCACCATCGCCTCCGCGTCCTGCCGCACCTCCTGAGGGACGACGTGCAGGCAGTGGCCGCTCAGCAACTGGACCACCTGGGCGATGGACGCGTCGAAGTGCAGCGGCGCGTTGACCGTGACGCGCTGTCCCGGTGCCAGCCCCGCGTGGAGGCTGCGGGTCAGCGCCTGATGCAAGTTGAGGACCGACCGGTGCTGCACCATCACGCCCTTGGGCGTGCCGGTGGAGCCGGACGTGTAGATGACGTAGGCGAGGTTCGCCGGGCCCGCCACCGGCGGCGGGTTGGCCGAAAACCTGTCCGACTGGAGGTCTGCGCGGAATAGCGAGGCCAGTTGGCCGGCTGCCAAGCGACAAGGGGGACAGGA
>NZ_JAIQDE010000067.1 GCF_020037015.1 Corallococcus sp. AS-1-6
AACAAGCGGCTCGGTCTTTGAAAACCAAATAGCAAGCCCAAGCAGTAATGGATTGCGGAAACCGCAGTCAATTTTTTGAGGGCATCTTCACCTCAAGAGCAGCGCTGAAAAGCGCAGCGAGAGGGAAGTGCCGACGAATCAGCGAGCCGAGACTCCTTAGCCGGGTCTCGGGGAACGCCGGTTCAAGCAAACCAAGAATACAATTGGAGAGTTTGATCCTGGCTCAGAACGAACGCTGGCGGCGTGCCTAACACATGCAAGTCGAGCGCGAATAGGGGCAACCCTTAGTAGAGCGGCGCACGGGTGCGTAACACGTGGATAATCTGCCTGGATGCCTGGGATAACCAGTCGAAAGATTGGCTAATACCGGATAAGCCCACGGTCTCTTCGGAGGCTGAGGGAAAAGGTGGCCTCTGTATACAAGCTATCACAACCAGATGAGTCCGCGGCCCATCAGCTAGTTGGCGGGGTAATGGCCCACCAAGGCGACGACGGGTAGCTGGTCTGAGAGGACGATCAGCCACACTGGAACTGAGACACGGTCCAGACTCCTACGGGAGGCAGCAGTGGGGAATTTTGCGCAATGGGCGAAAGCCTGACGCAGCAACGCCGCGTGTGTGATGAAGGTCTTTGGATTGTAAAGCACTTTCGACCGGGACGAAACCGTAAAGCCTAATACGCTTTGCCTTGACGGTACCGGGAGAAGAAGCACCGGCTAACTCTGTGCCAGCAGCCGCGGTAATACAGAGGGTGCAAGCGTTGTTCGGAATTATTGGGCGTAAAGCGCGTGTAGGCGGCTTTGCAAGTCGGGTGTGAAAGCCCTCAGCTCAACTGAGGAAGTGCGCCCGAAACTGCAGAGCTTGAGTGCCGGAGAGGGTGGCGGAATTCCCCAAGTAGAGGTGAAATTCGTAGATATGGGGAGGAACACCGGTGGCGAAGGCGGCCACCTGGACGGTAACTGACGCTGAGACGCGAAAGCGTGGGTAGCAAACAGGATTAGATACCCTGGTAGTCCACGCCGTAAACGATGAGAACTAGGTGTCGTGGGAGTTGACCCCCGCGGTGCCGTAGCTAACGCATTAAGTTCTCCGCCTGGGAAGTACGGTCGCAAGACTAAAACTCAAAGGAATTGACGGGGGCCCGCACAAGCGGTGGAGCATGTGGTTTAATTCGACGCAACGCGCAGAACCTTACCTGGTCTTGACATCCTCGGAATCCTTCAGAGATGAGGGAGTGCCCGCAAGGGAACCGAGAGACAGGTGCTGCATGGCTGTCGTCAGCTCGTGTCGTGAGATGTTGGGTTAAGTCCCGCAACGAGCGCAACCCTCGCCTTTAGTTGCCACGCAAGTGGATCTCTAGAGGGACTGCCGGTGTTAAACCGGAGGAAGGTGGGGATGACGTCAAGTCCTCATGGCCTTTATGACCAGGGCTACACACGTGCTACAATGGCCGGTACAGAGCGCTGCAAACCCGCGAGGGGGAGCTAATCGCAGAAAACCGGTCTCAGTTCAGATTGGAGTCTGCAACTCGACTCCATGAAGGCGGAATCGCTAGTAATCGCAGATCAGCACGCTGCGGTGAATACGTTCCCGGGCCTTGTACACACCGCCCGTCACACCATGGGAGTCGATTGCTCCAGAAGTCATCTCACCAAGAGATGCCCAAGGAGTGCTCGGTAACTGGGGTGAAGTCGTAACAAGGTAGCCGTAGGGGAACCTGCGGCTGGATCACCTCCTTTCTAAGGAGACCGGGTGTTGGACTCATCCTTCGGGAGAGTAGGCAACACCAGCAACCTTCGGGTTGTCAGGTCATCTCTAGGTCAATGTTTCCGGTAAACAATCCATTATGAACTTCGGGCTTGCTGTTTGGTTTTGAAGGACCGAGCGAAGCTGTCTCGGCTCTTTGAGAATGAAGGACGCTGTAGGGTTCTGCCGATGCTTTAGCCCCTTTGGGCCTATAGCTCAGCTGGCTAGAGCGCGCGCCTGATAAGCGCGAGGTCGGTGGTTCAAGTCCACCTAGGCCCACCACTCTCCCTCAACGGAGGGACGCGAATGGGACGCCGACGCGAGAGTCGGGGCTGTAGCTCAGCTGGGAGAGCGCCAGCTTTGCAAGCTGGATGTCGTCGGTTCGAACCCGATCAGCTCCACAAGTTTCCTGGAAGTCGCAGGGACGTTCTTTGACAAGTGCATACGAAGGGTAAGTTGCAATTTCTGCTGAGTGAAGTTCTCAACAGAAGTGCCGACTTCGAAATGAGTCTCACCTGGCGCCGCGAGGCAGCCGAGTGGGGCAAAAGCGAAGTCTCCCACACAAGAAGAAGCAGTGAGAAACAGCAATAAAGAATGTCTTCCGGGCCTGCTAGCGAAGAGCAGAGGTCTGGGCCTTGGTCTCCGAGTTTCGACAATCCGCCGGGAGGCGGGCGTTGGACAAGAGATTAGGGCAAGTAAGCTACTAAGGGCGTGCGGTGGATGCCTAGGTGCCAAGAGGCGATGAAGGACGTGGGTGGCTGCGAAAAGCTTCGGGGAGTTGCCAACCAAACGTTGATCCGGAGATGTCCGAATGGGGAAACCCAGCGCGGCGAATAGCTGCGTTACTGCAAACTGAATTCATAGGTTTGCAGAGCAAACCAGGGGAAGTGAAACATCTCAGTACCCTGAGGAAGAGAAAACAATGAGTGATTCCCAAAGTAGTGGCGAGCGAAATGGGAAGAGGCCAAACCAACGTCATGCAAATGGCGGTGGGGTAGCGGGTCCGCGGTAGGACTTTGAGAGGCTAGTGGAAGCGTCCTGGAAAGACGCACCAAAGAGCGTGATAGTCGCGTACACGAAAGCCTTTTGGAGCTGAGCGGGTTACCCAAGTAAGACGGGACACGTGCAATCCTGTCTGAATCTGCCGGGACCATCCGGTAAGCCTAAATACTCCTTGGCGACCGATAGTGAACAAGTACCGCGAGGGAAAGGTGAAAAGAACCCCGGTGAGGGGAGTCAAAAGAACCTGAAACCGCATGTCTACAAGCAGTTCGAGCACTACGGCGCAAGCCAGTGCGAGAGCGTACCTTTTGCATCATGATTCGGCGACTTAATATACGTAGCGAGGCTAAGCCGATAGGTGGAGCCGGAGCGAAAGCGAGTCCGAACAGGGCGCTAAGTTGCGTGTATTATAACCCGAAGCGGGGTGATCTACACATGGCCAGGTTGAAGTGCGGGTAACACCGCATGGAGGACCGAACTCATGAAAGTTGAAAATTTCTGGGATGAGCTGTGTGTAGGGGTGAAAGGCCAATCAAACTCCGTGATAGCTGGTTCTCCCCGAAAGATATTTAGGTATCGGCTCGGGTAATTCAATGCCGGAGGTAGAGCACTGAAACGGCTAGGGGTCTCACCAGATTACCAAACCGTATCAAACTCCGAATGCCGGCAATTGTTATCCCGGGACGCAGTCAGTGGGTGATAACGTCCATTGGCAAGAGGGGAATAACCCAGACCGACAGCTAAGGCCCCCAAATCTAGTCTAAGTGAACACTAGAAAGGATGTGGCAGGTCATTGACAACCAGGAGGTTGGCTTAGAAGCAGCCATCCTTTAAAGAAAGCGTAATAGCTCACTGGTCAAGACAGGCCGCGCCGAAAATGTAACGGGGCTCAAGACTAGTGCCGAAGCTTCGGGTCATACACGTCAGGCGTGTATGGCGGTAGGGGAGCGTCCCAGTTGCAGCGAAGGTGGACTGAAAAGGCCGCTGGAGCGACTGGGAGTGCTGATGCCGAAATGAGTAGCGATAAAGGGGGTGAGAAACCCCCTCGCCGTAAACCCAAGGTTTCCTGGGTCAAGTTAATCTTCCCAGGGTTAGCCGGGTCCTAAGCCGAGGCCGAAAGGCGTAGGTGATGGCAAGCAGGTTAATATTCCTGCGCCATCTTGCAGACGTTGAACTGAGGGAGGACGGAGAAAGCTAGGCGAGCTGACCGGTGGTTGTGTCAGTCTAAAGGCGTAGGGGTGTCGCGTACGAATAAAGGCGCGGCAGTCATCCCCGAGACCCCATGGCGCCCCGCAAGGGGTAAGTCGCTGATGCTCGGCTTCCAAGAAAAGTCCCGCAGGGAGTCTGCAGGGTGTCCGTACCGCAAACCGACACAGGTGGGTGAGGAGAAAATCCTAAGGCGCTTGAGAGAACTCTCCTCCAAGGAACTAGGCAAATTTCCACCGTAACTTCGGAAGAAGGTGGGCCTCTGGTAGGTGTAGGCGTACAGCCGAAGCCGAGAGAGGTTGCAGAGAAATGGCGGTAGCGACTGTTTACCAAAAACACAGGACTCTGCGAAGGCGACAAGCCGACGTATAGGGTCTGACTCCTGCCCGGTGCTGGAAGGTTAAGGGGATTCGTCAGCCGCAAGGCGAAGCGATGATCCGAAGCCCCAGTAAACGGCGGCCGTAACTATAACGGTCCTAAGGTAGCGAAATTCCTTGTCGGGTAAGTTCCGACCTGCACGAATGGAGTAACGACTTCCGCACTGTCTCGGAGAGGGACTCAGCGAAATTGAAATAGCTGTGCCGATGCAGTTTACCCGCAGCAAGACGGAAAGACCCCGTGAACCTTTACTACAACTTGACAGTGACACTAGGGATTGACTGTGTAGGATAGGTGGGAGCCTTTGAAGCCGGGCCGCTAGGTTCGGTGGAGGCAACGGTGAAATACCACCCTGTTGATTTCTGGTGTCTAACCACGTCTCGTCAGCCGGGACTGGGACACTGTCTGGTGGGTAGTTTGACTGGGGCGGTCGCCTCCCAAAAAGTAACGGAGGCGCGCGATGGTTCCCTCAGCCCGATTGGAAACCGGGCGTCGAGTGCAATGGCATAAGGGAGCTTGACTGCGAGACCGACAGGTCGAGCAGGTGCGAAAGCAGGTCATAGTGATCCGGTGGTCCTGAATGGAAGGGCCATCGCTCAACGGATAAAAGGTACTCCGGGGATAACAGGCTTATCTCCCCCAAGAGTTCACATCGACGGGGAGGTTTGGCACCTCGATGTCGGCTCATCGCATCCTGGGGCTGGAGCAGGTCCCAAGGGTTTGGCTGTTCGCCAATTAAAGCGGTACGCGAGCTGGGTTCAAAACGTCGTGAGACAGTTTGGTCCCTATCTGCTGTGGGCGTAGGATACTTGAGAGGCTCTGACCTTAGTACGAGAGGACCGGGTTGGAGGCACCGCTGGTGTACCAGTTGTCTCGCCAGAGGCATCGCTGGGTAGCCATGTGCCGATTGGATAACCGCTGAAAGCATCTAAGCGGGAAACCGACCTCAAGACCAGGTATCCCGGGCGCAAGCCCCTGAAGACTCGTGGAAGACTACCACGTTGATAGGCTGGGTGTGTAAGCGCGGTAACGCGTTAAGCTAACCAGTACTAATAAGTCGAGCGGCTTACTTCCCCCATTCTCTTGCATGCCCCCTCAAGGGGAGTAAGGGACTCGGGGCCAAGGCCGAGGCCAGGACGCCACTAGCGCGTCCGCCCGGAAGGCAGCTGTTTCAATTGCTTCTTCGACTTCTCGAAGAGGCTTCACTCAAGCGGAAGCTTGCAACTTACCCTTCGTATGCACCGTCATTCGTTTTTCCGGTGGCAATGTCGGAGGGGTCACACCCGTTCCCATCCCGAACACGGAAGTTAAGCCCTCCAGAGCCGATGGTACTCCGCGGGAAACCGCGTGGGAGAGTAGGTCGCTGCCGGATTCTTTTTGAAAGCCCCTGGTGCCGCAAGGCGCCGGGGGCTTTGTCTTTGCGGGCT
>NZ_JAIQDE010000068.1 GCF_020037015.1 Corallococcus sp. AS-1-6
CCGCCAAAGGAAGAGGCAACATCATCGTCGTCGCAGCCACTCCCGCTAACACAGGTGTTTTGATGCCAGTTCCGGCATGGCCCACAGCAGCAGGTACATCGTCACCGCGGACGTCATCGTGGCCATGACGGCCTGGGGGCTGGCCATGCCCTCCAGGGCTTCAGCCGTTTCGCTCCAGACGGAGTCCATCGCGATGGCCATGGCCAGCGCATAGCGGCCGTCGCTGCCCAGCAAGGGGCCTTCCTCCAGCAGGCGCAGGCAGTCTCCGGACTGCTTTCGCTTCTTTGCGCACCACTGCCGGTAGCCGCGCGTCAGGTCGTCCGACGCATCCAGGAGCCGCAGCTCCCGCGCCTCTTCTTCACCCAGAGGGACAATCCGCCGGCTTCGCTCGCGGAAGCCAAAGAAGCCGCTGCGCTCCGGCAGGCCGAACAGTTCGCGCGCTTGCCGCAGCGGGTGGGCGAAGGGCCGCACGTCCCTGGCGAGCGTCCTCACCGCCGCCTTGAACTCGTCCTCCTCCAGCCGGGCCTCGGAGGGGGACGCGTCTTCCTCCTCCCGGGGCGTGACGACAACGTGCTCGCCGCCGTCCAGCTCCAGGCGCACGACCCGCGTCGTCGCGCAGCCCGACACGAGCAGTCCCAGCAGCAGCACCCAGCCCAGCCGCTTCATTCCGGCCTCAGTCCTCCGTCAGCAGGAGGCTCCAGAGCAGCACCTTCTTCTTGCCGGGGGGCCGGTGCAGGCAGCGGAGCGGGCCGTCCTGGGACGCCACGAACACGATGGCTCCGGAGTGCTGGTTGGCGAAGACGGCTGCGGCGCGGTGGCGCGAGCCGTGCTGATGGATGGGGTAGTGCGGCCCGGGACGCCCCTGGAGCGTGCGCGCCTCGAAGACCTGCGGCGGCCCGCTTCGCGGGAGCGCGATCTGATACCCCGCGCAGAGCACCTCCAGCTCCGGCCCCAACACCAGCGCGTTGTCCACCGCCGTGAACTGCCCGATGCTCTCCACCAACGCCTGGAAGTCGCTCTCCGTCACCTTGTCGTCGTGCTCGGCGGCGGCCTTCTTCAACTCCGGATCCTCTTCCTCCTCCGCCGCCTTGCCGGCCTCCGCCTGCCAGGCGCCGTTGATGAGGTCCGCCCGCGCCTGCACGAAGCGCTGCAACCGCTGGCGCAACAGCGGGCCCTGCTCCGGCGGCAGGACGTACTTGCCTCGCGAGCGGAAGCGCTCCACGTCATGCTGCTTGGGCAGGAACGCGATGAGCCCTCCGTGGTGCAGCCCCGCCATCCTCCGGATGAGCCCCTGCACCGCGTTGGACACGTACCACTCGCGGTTGCCGCCCATCAGCGGCTGCACCTTGGGCAGGGACTCCACCAGCGTGGAGCACATCTCCATCAGCGCCGCGCGCACCGCGCTGTCCTCGTGGAAGAGCAGGTCGTGCAACGCCACGCGCCGGCCCGGCGGCACCGGCGCGCCCTGCTCGTAGCGGAAGACCTCGCGCCCCTGCGTGCTCACCACCAGGTGGCCCGGCTCCGGCGCGTGCAGGATGAAGACGTCCTCCTCGCCCTCGGCGTGGAACTCCGTGTACTCCACCCGGCGCGCCAGCCCCTGGATGCGCAGCTTCCCCTCGCGCGGCCCCACCACCACCGCCGTGCGCGGCAGGTTCGCCGCGGGCGCCAGCTTCACCAGCGCCTCCACGCTGAAGTCGGTGATGCTCGACTTGGGCTCCAGCGGCAGCGTCTCCCACGCCTGACGCTTGCCCTTCTGTCCGCCGATGTAGACCGTCTCGCGCACCGCCTGCAGGCCCTGCAACCCCTGCGCGTGGTAGGCGATGCGCACGCGCGTGGCCTCTCCCTCCTCCCGGCCCAGGCTCGCGAAGAACACCGTGTCCGCCAGCACGACCAGCAGCTTCAACGTCGGCTCGGCGAGCGGCGTCTTGGCGAACTGCCGGAGCCACCCGCGCAGGGCCTCTCCGGGATATTGCAGGCCGGGTTCATCCATCGGGCGGGCAGCATAATCACGGCGCCGTGTTTCCCGGTGGAAGTCGCTCGCGCGCCGCGATGCGGCGTCGGGTTCCCACCGTGCGCCCGGCCTGTAGCACCGGCGTCACGGCCACGCGCAAGGCGCCTCACTCCTCGATGGGCGGCTGGAGCGTGCCGAACCGCTCCAGGCCCTGGTCCAGCGCGGAGCGCACCGCGTGGAGCAGGGCCCCGTCCGACAGCCGCCGCACCAGGACGAGGCCGGACGCCACATGGGACGGCGCGCCTCCCAGCCGTGCCTCCAGCGCCTCCAGGGTGAGCACGGTGAGCACGAAGGTGCGCCCGTCGCGCAGCCGCACCACCAGGTCCCGGGAGCCCTCGAAGTGCAGCGCTGGGGGCTCCGCCACCAGCAGGGAGGCGATCCGCTCGTCCTCCGTGTCGATGGACCGCATGCCTGAGCGTTCGCGCGTCGAGCGTCGCATGGCGGGGAGGATGGGGTCCCCCACCCGCGCCTACAACCCCTGCCCCTGGGAAGGCCGCGGGGCCGGACAGCCTCTGGCCCCGGGGGGCAGGATGGCGGGCAAGGGAGCGCCGACGCCATGCGAGACGAACGCCCCGTGCCGGGTGTATGGCCCCAGGCCTCCCATGCCCGCCGAGCCGTCCACCCTGTCCACCTGGGGCCTCCCCGGGATGTTCTTCGTCGCCATGCTGGCGGGCTCCGTGGTGCCGGTGCCCTCCGAGGCGATGCTCGCCGCC
Organism: Corallococcus sp. AS-1-6; assembly: GCF_020037015.1. Classification (GTDB taxonomy): domain Bacteria; phylum Myxococcota; class Myxococcia; order Myxococcales; family Myxococcaceae; genus Corallococcus. The sequence continues at coordinate 2,725 of NZ_JAIQDE010000068.1, forward strand.
CTCATCTACAACGGCACGCCGCCGGTGATGGCCACCGTGGTGGCCACCGTGGGCAACGTGCTGGGCGCGGTGACGCTCTACATCCTGGGCCAGTGGGTGTCGCGCGGCGGGGGCGGGGCCGTGGGCCGCTGGGTGTCGCGCCGCCGGGAGAAGGAAGGCCCCCGCATGGCGCGCGTGGAGGCGAACCTGCGCACCTGGGGCGCTCCCGCCCTGCTCATGTCCTGGCTGCCCATCCTGGGGGACGCGTTCGTGCTCGCGGGCGGCTTCGTGGGCGTGCGCCCCTTGCCCTTCGTCGTCTTCGTCGCCCTGGGCAAGGGCCTGCGCTACGCCTTCGTCGCGCTGTCCACCACGGCCGCCATGTAACAATGCGTAACATTGTGCGTCCCCGGCGGGGGGGATGCGCCGCTCACGCAACGTTTCAAGGAATGTGACGGATAAACGGCGGTGGCGTCGTGTACGCGGAATACTGCGTCCGCGGCGCTGCCGTGACGTCCCTGAACCTCTACGGCTTCCGGGTTTTTCCGGGAGCAGGATGAAACATCGTGAGCCTGAAACAAGACCTCTTCCGGCGGCCTGCCGCCTCCTGGCGTACGTGGTCCTTCACGCTGGTGTGCGCGGCGCTGAGCGCGTGCGGTGGTTCCGTGGAGGCGGACGCGGAGCAGACGGCCCCGGAGCTCGTCGCGCGCGAGGACTCGCTGGCGAACGTGCGGCTGCGCCTGATGGCGGCCAACCTGAGCAGCGGCAATGGGCAGGACTACGACCCGGGCCACGGCATCCGCATCTTCCAGGGCACGGACGCGGACATCGTGATGATCCAGGAGTTCAACTACAAGACGGACTCCGCGGCGGACATCCGCGCCTTCGTGGACACGGCCTTCGGCACGGGCTTCTCCTACTACCGCGAGTCCGGCGCGCAGATTCCCAACGGCATCATCAGCCGCTACCCCATCATCGCCTCCGGCGAGTGGGACGACACGCAGGTGTCCAACCGCGACTTCGCGTGGGCGCGCATCGACATCCCGGGCCCCAAGGACCTGTGGGCCATCAGCGTGCACCTGCTGACGACCAGCTCCAGCGTCCGCAACACGGAAGCGACCAACCTGGTGAAGTTCATCAACGCCAACGTGCCCGCGAGCGACTACCTGGTCATCGGCGGTGACTTCAACACCGGCAGCCGCAGCGAGGCGACCTTCAGCACCTTCTCCAGCGTGGTGTCCACGGCGTCGCCGTACCCGGCGGACCGCAACGGCAACACCAACACCAACGCGGGCCGCAGCTCGCCGTACGACCACGTGCTGGTGGACAGCGACCTGCGCGCGTACCAGACGGCGGTCGTCATCGGCTCCAGCAGCTTCGCCGGTGGCCTGGTGGCGGACACGCGCGTGTACTCGCCCATCTCCGAAATCTCTCCGGCGCTGTCGGGCGACAGCGGCGCGTCCGGCATGCAGCACATGGGCGTCATCAAGGACTTCCTCATCCCGGGGGATGTGACGACGGCCTCCACCGTGACGGTGCTGTCGCCCAACGGCGGTGAGAGCTGGACGGCCGGCTCGGCGCGCACCATCACCTGGAGCTCGTCCGGCGTCTCCAACGTGAAGGTGGAGTACTCGCTGAACGGCTCCACCTGGACCACCATCACGTCCAGCACGGGCGCGTCCGGCGGCAGCGTGGCGTGGACGGTGCCCTCCAGCGCCACCACCAACGCGTGGGTGCGGGTGAGCGACGCGAGCGACGCCACCGTCACCGACCTGTCCAACGCGGCCTTCACCATCACCACGGGCGGCACCGGCGGCACGGGCAACGTGTTCATCAACGAGGTGCTCATCAACGAGCCGGGCTCGGACGTGAACGGCGAGTTCGTGGAGCTGGTCAACAGCGGCACGGCGGCGGTGGACCTGAGCGGCTGGACGGTGTCGGACGGCACGGCCGTGCGCCACACCTTCGCCAGCGGCACCTCGGTGGCGGCGGGCAAGGCGGTGGTGGTGTTCGGCGGCGCGTCCGGCATCCCGGCCGGCACTCCCGGCGCGGTGGCCGCGTCCACGGGGTCGCTGGTCCTGGGCAACAGCGGTGACACCGTCACGGTGAAGAACAGCGCCGGCACGGTGGTGGACACGGCCACGTTCGGCTCGGCGCTCGCGAGCACGGACGGCGTGTCCGCCAACCGCAGCCCGGATGCGTCCTCCACGGCCAGCTTCGTGCTGCACACGAGCGTGTCCGGCCTGAGCAGCTCTCCCGGCAAGCTCGCCAGCGGCGCCGCGTTCTAGGTGCTGAACACCGCTCCTCCGGACTGCATCGTCCGGAGGAGCGACCTGGGAGCGTGTGCCCGCGCACGTCCCGCTTCCGGACGCGAGGAGCCCTCCCATCATGCTGAAGGTCCATCACCTCTCCGAGTCCCGCTCGCAGCGCATCCTCTGGCTCCTGGAGGAGCTGGGGCTCGAGTACGAGGTCATCCGCTACGAGCGCGACCCGAAGACGGGCTTCGCCCCGCCGGAACTCAAGGCCGTCCACTCGCTGGGCAAGTCAAGCCGCGCATCGACTCCGAGCTGAAGAACCACCTGGGCTACCTGGAGGGCGTGCTCCAGGGCCGCGAGTACCTGGTGGGCAACGCGCTGACGGGCGCGGACATCCAGCTCTCCTTCGTGCTGGAGGCCGCGAAGTCCTTCCGGCTGCTGTCGGAGCTGCCGAACCTCACGGCCTACCTCGACCGGCTCCACGCGCGCCCCGCGTACCAGCGGGCCCTGGAGCGGGGTGGGCCCTACAAGATGGGCCGCTGAAAGGGCGGTGGAGTGCCGGCGCCAGGTTCAGGGGGCCAGGGCCGAGGGCGCCCGCTGGGCGCGCTGGCCGGAAACCTGTCCGACAGGAGGTCTGCGCGGAATAAGCAGTCCTACGAGCCGCATAGAGGTGGGGTGACATCGCAAGAA
>NZ_JAIQDE010000006.1 GCF_020037015.1 Corallococcus sp. AS-1-6
TGCTGCCTGCGCATCTCCAAGCGCAGCCGCAGCTCCAGCGTGGGCGTCAATGCATCCGCGCCCGCTCCCACCACCGCACCCCATGCGCCACCCTCACCGGGCCGTCCGCCCCAACCGGCAAGCAGGTGGGCCTCGAAGCCCGGCCGCACCAGCACCACGGCGGTGCCGTCCAGATGCGCCAGCGTCACCGAGGGCGCACGCCCTCCGGCGTTCCCCCAGTCATGTACGGCGGAGAGTGCCAGCGTGTAGCGGCCCGGCTCGCGGGGCTGGCCGAAAAGGACGTGCTCCAGGTCCAGCGCGACTTCCGCTCCCATCAACCGTGCGCCCAGCACGTCCGAGGCGAAGGTCTGCGTGTAGAGGGGACCCAGCGTGCCGGTGAGGAAGCCGCCCGCCGGGTGGTAATCGGGATTGCTCCGGTTGGAGTAGCGCCGCACGAGGTGCGCGGACAACAGGCTGTAGGACTCCAGCGCGCCGAACCAGACGCCCACGGGCGCGTCGTTCGAGCCCAGCTTGAGGCCGCGCACGAGCTGTCCCCAATCAGAGAGGCTGTCCCAGTCCTCCCTCCTCACGAGGCCCGTGCCTTCACCCCACAGGCGCAGCCGCACCGGAGCGCCCAGGTTGAGGCCGAACCCCGCGCCTTCGTCGAGAATGAGGGTCGGCTCTACCTGCACGAATCCTTCATCCGTGCCCACCCCCGCGCGCGGCTGGAACGTCAGCGTTGTTGCCTCCAGCCGTGCCAGTGAAGACCTGGAGCGGGTGAGCTTCTTGGGGACCGAAGCCTCGGAGTCGGGCGAAGCCGTGGCAACTCCTCGCAGGGAAAGAAGCCCCAGCCACAGCACCGCCCACCAGCGGTCGCCCATCGCTCGCGCCTCCAGACTGCACTCCGGTGTGGCGTGCAGAAAAGCGTCATATCCGCGGAGTCTGACAACCCGGATGGACCCGTGGTGCACATGTCCCGAGGGAATGGAGGGAGGCGAGAGCCAGAGCCTCAGACCGTGGGCGTCCGACTCCCTATTCACGGAGCGGTAGGACATGGCGCACCAGATGATGTCCTCCGCGAAGAGCGGCAGCGTCTGCTCCAGGGAGAAGAGGTCCGCCCGCGCACTCAGTCAGGACCGGAGAGACCTCCCCGTGCGCAGCGCCTGCGGAGCACCATCTCGGCACCTTCGAGCCTGCACGCCCTTGAACCCCGCCGGCGGCCCACACTGTTGCACACGCGACGCCCCGCCCCGGGGGCTCAGGCGATGGAGTCCACCACGCCCCCGTCGACCCGCAGCGCGGCGCCGGTGGTGGCGGAGGCCTGGGGCGACGCGACGTAGACAATCATGTTCGCCACCTCCTCCACGCTGGACGGGCGGCGGAGGAGGGAGCTGGGCCGGCTCGCCTGGATGAAGTCCACGGCGAGGTCCTCGAAGGAGCGGCCCGACTTCTCGTGCTCCTCGCGGAACATCTCCCGGACGCCCTCGGAGAGGGTGGGGCCCGGCAGCACGGAGTTGACCGTGACGCCCGTCCCCGCCATGCGCTTGGCCAGACCGCGCGCGACGGCCAACTGCGCCGTCTTGGTGACGCCGTAGTGGATCATCTCCGTGGGGATGTTCAGCGCGGACTCGGACGACACGAACACCACGCGGCCCCAGCCCTGCTTCCGCATCCCCGGCAGGTACGCGCGCGACAGCCGCACGCCGGACAGCACGTTCGACTCGAAGAAGTGGCTCCAGTCCTCGTCGGACACGTCGAAGAAGTCCTTCGGCCCGAAGATGCCCAGGTTGTTGATGAGGATGTCGCAGTGGGGGTGCGCCGCGACCAGCGCCGCGCAGGCCTCCGCCGTGCCCAGGTCGCCCGCGAAGCCCTTCACCGTGGCGCCCGGGGCCGCCTCGCGCACCGCCGCGATGGCCCGGTCCACCGACGCTTGCGTGCGGCCGTTGACGATGACCGCGGCGCCCGCCGCCGCCAGCCCCTTCGCCGTGGCCAGGCCGATGCCGGCCGTGGAGCCGGTGACGAGGGCGGTCCTTCCAGTGAGTTCGATGCGCATGGCGTGTCCCGGGAAAAGAGGAGTACGGCCTTCCGGCCCGTGGGGATGCGGCCCGCGAGCCTCCGAGACAATGGCCACGCCGCGCAAACCCGAATCCAGGCGCCGGGCGCGAAATAGGACACCCGCTGGCGTTCCTCGCTGAACACCTGCCCCCGTCCGCGGGGCCCGGCGGCGCGAGGGCCGGAGCCGCTGAAGCCTCTCATCCCCTCTTCTGTCCTCCCAGCAACGACAGACAGCGCTTCCGACCAGCGTCGATTTCCCTGACAGGCCGGTAGCATCCGGGCCGTTCGCGCGCTGGGGGGATTCGATGAAGATGGTCTGTGTTGGCGGTGGCCCTGCCGGGCTCTATTTCTCGATCCTGGCGAAGCTGTCCAACCCGAAGCACGACATCACCGTCCTCGAGCGCAACCCCGCGGGCGTGACGTATGGCTGGGGCGTGGTGTTCTGGGATGACCTGCTGGACGACCTCTACCGGAACGACCCGGTGAGCGCGCAGCGGATCGCCCTGTCCGCGGCGCGCTGGGACACGCAGGAGGTGCACCTGCGCGGCCAGTACGCGACGCACATCGGCGGTTATGGCTTCGCGCTGGGACGCGACCGGCTGCTGGACATCCTCATCCGGCGGGCGCGGGGGCTGGGCGTGGACGTCCGCTTCGAGCACGACGTCACGGACCCCGCCGCGTTCATGGACGCGGACCTCGTCGTCGCCTGCGACGGCGTCAACAGCCGGCTGCGCCAGCGCCACGCCCATCATTTCCAGACCCACATGGAGGAGGGGCGCAACAAGTACATCTGGCTGGGCACCAACCAGGTGTTCGACGCCTTCACCTTCGCCTTCGAGGAGACGCCCGCCGGCTGGCTCTGGTTCCACGGCTACCGCTTCAACAGCGAGACCAGCACCTGCATCGTGGAGTGCCAGGAGGCGACCTGGAGGGCCCTGGGCTTCGACACGATGGGGCCGGATGCGACGCTCCGGAAGCTGGAGGGCATCTTCCACAGCCGGCTCCAGGGCAGGTCGCTGTTCAACCAGTTGAAGGGCATGGGCAGGGCGCCGTGGCTCAACTTCAAGCGCATCACCAACGAGCGCTGGTACCACGACAACCTGGTGCTGATGGGCGACGCCGCGCACACCACGCACTTCTCCATCGGCTCCGGGACGAAGCTGGCCATGCAGGACGCCATCGGGCTGGCGCGGCAACTGCGAGAGCAGCCGGACGTGCCCACGGCGCTGGAGGCCTATGACGAGGAGCGCAGGGCCTCCCTGCTGGCCATCCAGTTGGCGGCGCGCAGCAGCTCCGAGTGGTTCGAGAACGTCCCCAGCTACGTGGACCAGGACGCGACGCAGTTCGCCTATTCGCTGCTGAACCGCCGGGGCAGCTCCGTGTGGAGCTACCTGCTGCTCATGGCCAGCCAGCAGCCCTCGCTCCAGGGGATGCTGCGGAAGATCCACCACTCCAAACAATGGGTCCGCGAGCAGCGCCGGGGCCGAGGCACCGTGGCCCTGAGCCTCCCGCCGCCTCCGGCCTAGGGAGACGTCGCGGCGTGCCGCGACAGCTCCCGCGACCGACCTCCCGACTCCACGGGAGACGGAGCGCCCCACGACGCTCCGCCTCCGGCGGGAAGCTGGGAGCTACTCGATGACGCCGATGGTCTCCGAGCGGTCCACGGCCTCACCCTTGGTGGTGTAGCCGGAGTACCAGCCGGTCAGGTTGCTGCCGGACTGGTCATACTGCACGTGGACGTGGGGACCCGTGGCGTTGCCCGTACCGCCCTCGTTGCCCACCTGGCAGCGGTTGCACGTGCGGTCATACGAATCCGACGTCTTGATGAAGTGCCACAGGCGGAACGTCCGGCCGTTGGCGAAGGCGTGCTTCGCCTCGTTCTGCGTGCCGCTGCCCGTGCCGTTGCAATAGACGCCCGAGGTGCGGATGGTCACGTTCCAGGACAGGGACGCCATCACGCCCGTCTCCACGCCCCAGTAGTTGCAGCGGCCGCTGGAGATGTCCAACGCGCCGTGGAAGCTGCCGCTGGAGTAGTACGTCGTCGCCGTCACCGTGCCCGGAAAGGGCGACTTCACCGTGTACGAGTACGCCGCCGCGACGGAGGGGACCGCGAGGGCCAGGACGGCCGCGAAGACCTTCTTCTTCATGTGACGCATCGGGGGTGTTCCTTTCGGGCCGGCGGGTCCGGCCCCATGAGGGTGCCGCTCAACGGACCTGTTGCAGCCGCTGCTTCTCTCTCAGGAGCAGGCCCCACTCCTGAACTCCTGATTCCAAGGCGCGGATCCACGCGTCGATCTCCGGCGCCATGGCGGGGTCCATGCTCCGCAGCTTGCGCAGCTCCGGCACGGCGTCCGCGAAGCCCAGCTCCGCGATGCTTTGCACCAGCGCCTTGCGCACCCCCACGTCCCGCTCGCCCCGGTACATGCCCACCAGCGCCTCGCGCGCGGGCCCCATCTGCGCCGCCGGCGCGCTGCCCAGCGCGAGCGCCGCCGAGCGCCGCACGTCCGCGCTCTCGTGGCCCAGCATCCCCAGCAGCTTCTGCCCCGCCTCCGGCCCCATCCTGCGCGTGTCCAGGGACTCCAGAATCGTCGCCGTCACCTTCGGGTCCGTGGACACCGCCGCCGCGTTCACCGCCGTGTCCGTGGCCGGGCCGTGATAGCCGGAGTAGACGTGCGCGTTGTCCTCCACGAGGTTCTTCGCCGCCTCCATGCGGACCTCCGGCGAGCCGTCCCGCATGAGCCGCTCGTACATGTCCCCCGTCTTCTCCAGCGCGCCCGTGCGGCGCATGGCGCGCACGGTGGCGGCGCGGACGGACGGGTCGCGGTCCTCCAGCGCGCGGCGGGCCACGGCCTGGATGGCGTCCTTCTCCGCCTCGCGCTCGCTGCGCGCCACCAGCGCCGCGGCCAACTGCTCCACCATCGCCGGGTCCGTCTCACGGTCGAACGCCGCGTGCAGCTCGCCCGAAGGCAGCGACACGGCGGCCTCGCGCAGCACCGCCTGGAGATAGTCGCGGTAGGCCTTGGAGCTGGAGCCCAATCCCTGGCGGAGCTGATCCATCAGCCCCTGGACCGAACAGCTCTCCCCCCGCAGCGCGGGCTTCGCGGTGGAGGGCGTGGACTGGGCGGTGACGACCGGGGACGCGAACATCAGCGTCAGGCCCCCGAGCGCGCGAAGACCTTGGAGGTAGCGGGGCATGGGGCAGGGCTCCTAGGTGTGGCGGTCCATGCAGCCGAAGGGGTTCTGGTCCGGCAGCTCGTTCCAGACGCGGATGAAGTCGACGTGGCCCTGGGCGTAGAGCGTCTCGAAGATGCCGTAGAGCGGCTGGAAGCGCGGATCCACGGTCGCCATGTTCGCCATCACCGGCAGGGCGTCCCGGCCCGCGACGCGCGCGGAGAAGCGGAACAGCGCCCAGCGCACGCACACGGACTGCTCGCGCTGGAAGGCGTCCGTGAACATCTCCAGCACGTGCTCCTTGTCGGAGGACATGGCCAGCACCTGCGCCGCCGCGTCGCGGCCGTCCTCGTTGCCCTCGCTGCGCAGGATGCGCTCGAAGCGGGCCGTGGTCTTCGCGTCCAGCACGGGCGAGTTGTGCAGCGGCGCCGTCTGCGCCAGGTGGCGGATCTGCTCGTCCGGCGCGTCCGTGGCGATGGTGAGGAGCCGGTCGAGGTATGGCGACGCGTCCCCCAGGTTCTCCGACTCGCGCGCCATCACGCGGCCCAGCGTGCGCGTGGCCGCCCAGCCCGCCTCGGTGGACGCCGGGTCGCGCGCGAAGTCCGCCATCCGGTCCATCGCGTCCGGCGTCAGGTGCTTCTGCGTGTCGAGCGCGGACAGCATGCCCGCTCGCCGCGCGATGGACAGCCCCTTGTCCATCCCCGCCTCCAGCAGCCGCGCGGCGACCTGCGGCTTCTGCACCGCGTCCGACCCGCGCAGCCCGGACAGCAACACCTGGAACTCCGCCCCCTGCGCGTCCCGGGCCCAGTCCACCACCTGCCCCGCCTTCTTCGCGTCGTCGCCAATCAGCTCCGCGAGCTTCGCCTTCAGGTAGTCGCGGACGAGCGGGTCCTTCGACGCGAGCAGCGGCGCGGCCCAATCGCGGAACGACTCCATCGTCACGCCGTCGTTGAAGCGCGCCAGCTCCGGGAAGCACGTCTGGTCCGAGAAGCGGCGCTCCGCGGCCTCCGCCTCCGCCACGCCAGCAGGCGCCGCCGCCGCCGCGCCCCCACCGCCGCCATGCGCCCCGCCCGGCTGTGTGCCTTTGGCGGGGGCCGCCACCGCGGACGGCGCCCGGGCGTCGTCACCGCCACGCCACACCAGACCCACGGCCGCCAGAACGGCCACCAGCCCCGCGCCCGCCAGGACCCAGGGGACACGCCGTGCTCGCGGAGGACCGGATGCGGGCGTCTGGGTCGGAGTGGAAGGAACCATGGGAATCAAAATAACCATGGATTCCCTGTTTCAATCAAGGAAAACAGATTGATTGGATTTTTACTGGAACCCGCCCTCCTCCCCTCTTGAGATGGCATCCGCTGACCGCGCGCGTCACAGGAAAAGTCCCCACGTTATGGAACGACGCACGGAGCCGACACACTTCGTGTCGCGGTGGCGCAATGACTCTCCGCGCGCGTGTGCCCTCCTGCCCCCCAAGGTCAAAACAGACACGCCTGTGACAGCGGGGGCGTGGAGTGTCCGCGATTCAGTGACCGTGTATGATTACGACACGTGGTGGCAGGGCCGGGGGGCTGTAGCCAGCGCATGGCTGCACCGGGCGGAGGTGCCCGGGTCGCGCCATGGCTGTGAATGCGTCGCGGGAAAAGTGGCCGGACATGATGAAGAACGAAGCAGGTGCCGTGCGGCGGGAGCCCCCCGCGGTGGGCGTGACGGGTGTGTCCTCGGACCTCGCGGACCGGACCCAGGCCGCGGACATGGAGTCGCTCCTGGGGGTCGCTCCCGCGCCCGTGGAGCCTCCGTCCCGCTCCAACACGGGTTCGTCCACGTGGGACGGGCCGTCGCGTCCGGGCACGGGTGGCACCGGTGACACCGGCAACAACACGAGCCCCTCCATCCAGGGCCACGCGCTGCGCCCGGGCATGCGCCTGCAGCACTACGAGCTCATCCGCGAGCTGGGCTCCGGCGGCATGGGCACGGTGTTCCTGGCGCGCGACGTGCGGCTGGGGCGCCGGGTGGCCATCAAGTTCCTGCACAGCGAGGACGCCGACATCACCCGGCGCTTCATCCTGGAGGCGCGGGCCACGGCGCGGTGCAGCCACGAGAACATCGTCATCATCTACGAGGTCGGCGAGTTCACCGGCGGCCCGTTCATGGTGCTGGAGTACCTGCAGGGCAAGCCGCTGACGAAGGTGCTGGGCACCCAGCGCCTGCCGCCCGCGCGCGCGGTGGAGCTGATGGTGCCGGTGGTGAAGGCGCTGGTGTGCGCCCACGAGCAGGGCATCGTCCACCGCGACCTGAAGCCGGAGAACATCGTGGTGACGGACTCGGGCGCCATCAAGGTGCTCGACTTCGGCATCGCCAAGGTGCTCCAGGGCGACGAGCCCGCGGAAGCGGCCCCGGGCGGCCCGCGGGTCCAGCCGCGGCTGCACTCGGTGGAGGGCATGGGCGAGGACGTGTCCAACCTCACCCGCAAGGGCGCCATCATGGGCACCATGGCCTTCATGTCCCCGGAGCAGTGGGGCATCGGGGTGGCCGTGGACAACCGCACGGACATCTGGGCCGTGGGGTTGATGCTGTTCCGCATGCTCGCCGGCAAGCACCCGTTGGATCCGCTGCGCGGCCCGCAGTTGATGGTCACGGGCATGCTGGACGAGCCCATGCCGCTGCTCAGGACGATGGCGCCGGACGTGCCGCAGGAGCTGGCGGCCGTCGTGGACCGCTGCCTGCTCAAGCGCAAGGAGGAGCGCTATCCGGACGCGGCGTCGCTGTTGCGCGCGCTGGAGCCCTTCCTGCCCGGCCGCATGAGCCGCGAGCTGCGCGTGGACGAAAGCCCCTACGCGGGCCTCAGCTCCTTCCAGGAGGCGGACGCGGACCGCTTCTTCGGCCGCACCCGTGAAATCGCCGCGCTGGTGAACCGCATCAACGACCGGCCGCTGCTGGCCGTGGTGGGCCCGTCCGGCACGGGCAAGTCGTCGTTCGTGCGCGCGGGCCTGGTGCCCGTGCTCAAGCGGTCCGGCACGCCGTGGGAGGCGCTGGTCATCCGCCCCGGCAGAAGCCCCCTGTCGGCGCTGGCCAGCATCGTCACGCCGCTGATGAGCTCGTCCACCACCATCGAGGACGACCTGGTGGAGCAGCAGCGGGTGGTGGAGCGGCTGCGCGCGGAGCCCGGCTACGTGGGCAACGTGCTGCGCAGCCGCGCGCGGCGGGAGAAGCGGCGCATCCTGCTCTTCGTCGACCAGTTCGAGGAGCTCTACACGCTGGTGCCGGACGCCCAGGAGCGGCTGGCCTTCACCGCGTGCCTGTCCGGCATCGCGGACGACGCGACCACGCCCATCCGCGTCATCCTCTCCATCCGCTCGGACTTCCTGGACCGCGTGCCGGAGGACGAGCGCTTCATGGCGGAGCTCAGCCAGGGGCTCTACTTCCTCACCGCGCCCGCCCGCGAAGGCCTGAAGGACGCGCTGGTGCAGCCGGCGGAGCGCGCGGGCTACCAGTTCGAGAGCCCCGCCATGGTGGCCAGCATGCTGGAGCACCTGGACGCGTCCCAGGGCGCGCTGCCCCTGTTGCAGTTCGCGGCCACGCAGTTGTGGGAGGCGCGAGACGTCACCCACCGGCTGCTCACGGAGGGCGCCTACCAGGCCATGGGCGGCATCGCCGGCGCGCTCGCGAGCCACGCGGACAGCGTGCTGGAGAGCCTGTCCACGCAGGAGCGCACGCTGGTGCGCGCGCTCTTCCTGCGGCTGGTCACCCCGGAGCGCACGCGCGCCATCGTGTCCCTGGACGAGCTGCGCGAGCTGACGAAGGACACGGGGGAGATGCAGCGCCTCATCGACCACCTGGTGCAGGCGCGCCTGCTGGTGGTGCAGACCGGCGGCGGCGCCACGGGCGCCACGGTGGAGATCGTCCACGAGTCGCTCCTCCATAGCTGGCCCACGCTGCGGCGCTGGCTGGACGAGGGCCAGGAGGACTCCGCGTTCCTGGAGCAACTGCGCAACGCCGCCCGGCAGTGGCAGGGCAAGAACTTCGACGCGCACCTCCTGTGGCGCGGCGAGCTGGTGGAGGAGGCCCAGCGCTTCCAGCGGCGCTACCGGGGAGAGCTGCCCCGGCTGCAGCAGGACTTCCTCACGGCGGTGTTCGCGCAGGCGAAGAAGGGGCGCCGGCTGAAGCGGGCGCTGCTCATCGGCAGCGCGACGTTCCTGGGGCTCCTGGTGGTGGCGGCGGTGGTGGCGCTCGTGGTCATCCGCAACGCGCAGCAGGAGGCCGAAAAGCAGGCCCAGGCGGCCCAGGCGGCCGAAATCATCGCGCGCGCCGCCGAGACCAACGCCCGCGGCGCGGAGGCCGAGGCCAAGCAGCGGCTGGCCGAGGTGCAGGCCAAGGAGCTGGAGCGCCAGAAGGCGCAGCAGGCGGCGGAGTCCGCCAACGCGCAGGTGGCCCTGGCCAACCAGGAGCTGCTCAGCAAGAACGACGAACTGGTGTCCGCGCTGAAGCGCGCCCAGGAAGCGCAACTGCGCGCCCGGAGCGCCAAGAAGCGCGCCGAGGAGAGCGCCGAGTCCGCGCGCGACGCCCGCGAGGAGGCCCTCCGCGCGGCGGAAGAACTCTCCACGTTGCTCAAGCGGGAGAAGGAGCGCGTCTCCCGTCTGCAATCCCAGCTCGGCAGTCCGGTCATCGAGGTCCTGAAGTGAGAAGCGTCTTGAACAGGGTGATGAGCAGGTCCGCGGTCGCGTTGTCGCTGCTGCTGGCGCTGGAGTCCGTGCCCGCGTGGGCCCGGGAGCCGGCGCCACGGACAGGCACCGCGAAGACGTCCCGGGGCATGAAGAAGAAGCCCACCGCGTCGAAGGCGACGGGCAAGACGAAGCTGCCCGGCACCGGCGCCTCGAAGCGCAAGCGCAAGCCCACCGCCGCCGAGGCCGCACAGGCCCCCTCGGACGCGCCCCTCTCCAGCTCCCTTCCCATGCCCCCGCCGCCCACGCCCAGGGCCGTGGAGCCCCAGCAGGAGCAGGCCAGCAGCACGCTGGAGGGCTCGCCCTCCGGCGCGGACGAGCGCCCCTGGGCACAGGGCATCTCCAAGGCGGACCAGGACGCGTCGCTCGCGCTGTTCGGCGAAGGCAACGTGCTCCTGAAGGAGTCCATCTTCGTGCGGGCGGTGGAGAAGTACCGCCAGGCGCTGGCGCGCTGGGACCACCCGGCCATCCACTACAACCTCGCGCTGGCGCTGATGAACCTGGACCAGCCCGTGGAGGTGCACGAGCACCTGGTGGCGGCGCTGCGCTTCGGACCGGCGCCGCTGGAGAAGGAGAAGTACGAGTACGCCCGCAACTACAAGACGCTGGTGGAGAAGCAGTTGGCGCGTGTGGACATCACCTGCGCCACGCCCGGCGCCACGGTGACCCTGGACGGCCAGACGCTGTTCGTGGCCCCCGGCCGCTACGAGGCGCTGGTGCGCCCCGGCGCGCACAGCATCGTCGCGACGATGGCGGGCTATGTGCCCAGCGACCAGAGCCGCACGCTGCTGCCCGGTGAAACGACGACGCTGGACCTGAAGCTCTTCACCTCCGACGACCTCATCCGCTACAAGCGCCGCTGGTCCGCCGCGATGCCCTGGCTGGTGATGGGCGCGGGCGTGGCCGTGGCGGGCGGCAGCACCTTCCTGCACCTCCAGTCCCGCGACCACTTCCGCGCCTTCGAGTCCGGCATCACCCAATGCGGGGGCTGCGTGCCGCCCGCCGCCGTCGCCGACGAGCGCTCCCAGGGCAACCTGATGCAGACCGGCGCCATCGCCGGGTACGCCGTGGGCGGCGCCGTCATCGTCACCGGCGCGGTGCTCGCCGTCCTCAACCAACCCAAGCCGTACCGCATCGAACCGGGCCAGGAGGCGGCGGCCGTGCAGGTCACGCCGCTCCTCGGCGCGGGGTCGGGCGGTGCCGTGGCCACGTTCCGCTTCTAGAGGTCCTCGCATGACACGCGTCTCCCCCTCTTCCATGGCGCGCGCCCTGCTGCTCCTGGCCGCGCCGCTCCTGCTCCTCTCCTCCTGCTTCCAGCCCACCACGGTGGACTGCCCCGCCGGCCTGGTGTGCCCGGACGGCCTGAAGTGCGCCGCGAACCAGTCCATCTGCATCTCCACGGACTGCGGCGACGGCGTCGTCCAGCCCCACGAGCAGTGTGACGACGGCAACGTCGTGGACGGCGACGGCTGTAGCCGCGACTGCAGGTCCAACGAGACCTGCGGCAACGGCGTCCCGGACACGAACGTGGGCGAGAAGTGCGACGACGGCAACACCGAGGACGGCGACGGCTGCAGCGCGGACTGCAAGTCCAACGAACTGTGCGGCAACGGCGTGGTGGACACGGCCGTGGGCGAGCGGTGCGACGACGGCAACAACGCCAGCGGCGACGGCTGCAGCGCGGACTGTCTGTCCAACGAGACGTGCGGCAACGGCTACACCGACCCCACGAAGGAGGAGCGCTGCGACGACGGCAACACCGTCAGTGGCGACGGGTGCAGCGCGGACTGCCGCTCCCAGGAGAGCTGCGGCAACGGCTACGTGGACGTGGCCAAGGGTGAGAAGTGCGACGACGGCAACAACGTCAACGGCGACGGGTGCAGCTCCGACTGCAAGTCCAACGAGACGTGCGGCAACGGCGTCCTGGACACCATCAAGGGTGAAATCTGCGACGACGGCAACAACGTCAGCGAGGACGGCTGCAGCGCGGACTGCCGGTCCGCGGAAGGCTGCGGCAACGGCGTCCGCGACGGCGAGGAGCAGTGCGACGACAAGGGCGAGTCCGCCATCTGCAACCTCAACTGCACCGTGCGCGTCTGCGGTGACGGCATCGTCAACCGGTCCGCGGGCGAGCAGTGCGACGACAAGGGCGAGTCCGCCTACTGCAACGCCAACTGCACGCTGCGCGCCTGCGGCGACGGCGTGGTGAACACGTCCTCCGGCGAGCAGTGCGACAACCCCGGCCCCGTCAACAGCCCCGCCTGCGACGCGGACTGCACCATCGCCTTCTGCGGCGACGGCTTCACCAACCTCACGCGCGGCGAGCTGTGCGACACGGCGGGCAACTCCCGCACCTGCAACGCGGACTGCACGCCCGCTGCCTGCGGCGACCGGTACCTCAACACCGCGGCGGGCGAGCAGTGCGACGACGGGCCCAGCTCCGCCATCTGCGACGTGGACTGCACCCCCGTGGCCTGCGGCGACGGCGTCACCAACACGGCGGCGAAGGAGCAGTGCGACGACGGCAACACCCGCGACGACGACGACTGCCTGGGCACCTGCAAGCCGAACATCTGCGGCGACAGCGTGGTCAACGTCAACGGACCGGACCGCCCGGAGGCCTGCGACGACGGCAACACCAAGACGGAGGTCGCGTGCGACTACGGCACCGCCACCTGCGAGGCGTGCAGCGGCGACTGCAAGGCGCGGCTGGAGCTGAAGGGCAACGTCTGCGGCGACAACGTGAAGGACGCCACGAACGAGGCCTGTGACGACGGCAACACCGACACGGAGGACGCCTGCCCCTACGGCACCGCCAGTTGCAAGGTGTGCCGCTTCGACTGCAAGGAGAGCCTGTCGCGCACGGGCAACATCTGCGGCGACAGCGTGAAGGACCCGGACCACGAGTCCTGCGACGACGGCAACACGAAGACGGAGACCGCGTGCGACTACGGCGTGGCCACCTGCCAGAAGTGCAGCGGCGACTGCCAGCAGCCCCTGTCGCTCACGGGCAACGTCTGCGGCGACAAGGTGAAGGACCCCACCTTCGAGGCCTGCGACGACGGCAACACCACCACGGAGACCTCCTGCCCCTACGGCGTGGCCAACTGCCAGACGTGCAGCGGCGACTGCAAGCAGTTGCTACCGGTGACGGGCAACGTCTGCGGGGACGGCGTGGCGGACCCCACCCACGAGGCCTGTGACGACGGCAACACCACCACGGAGACCTCCTGCCCCTACGGCCAGGCGAACTGCCAGACGTGCAGCGACGACTGCCAGCGGGTCCTGACGCTCACGGGCAACGTCTGCGGCGACGGCAAGCAGGACCCCAGCGCCTCCAACGAGGTCTGCGACGACGGCAACACGCAGACGGAGTCCTCGTGCCCCTACGGGCAGGCGAGCTGCCAGGTGTGCCGCGGCGACTGCAAGGAGCGGGTCCCCGTCACGGGCAACGTCTGCGGCGACGGCGTGAAGGACCCGGACCACGAGGCCTGCGACGACGGCAACACCACCACGGAGTCCACCTGCCTGTACGGCACGGCGAGCTGCCAGCAGTGCAGCAATGACTGCCAGCAGGTGCTCTCGCTCTCCGGCAACGTCTGCGGCGACGGCGTGAAGGACGCCACGAACGAGGCCTGCGACGACGGCAACACCCTCACCTGCGGCTCGTGCAGCGCCAACTGCAAGACGCAGACGCTCCAGGCGGCGACCGGCACCATCACGGCGACGTCGAGCGCGAACCTGTCCGACCAGGAGACGTTCACCCTCAGCGACGGCATCAACACGCCGGTCACCTTCGAGTTCGACCGCGACAACAGCCTCAAGAACCCCGCCAACCAGCGGGTGGTCCTGGCGAGCGGCACGCCCGCGGCGCAGATTGCCCTCGTCATCCGGGACGCCATCAACGCGGTGGAGGAGCCGTTCGAAATCGAGGCGTCGGTCGTCACCGGCTCCATCACCGTGAACGTCACCCACAAGCTGAAGGGCTCCATCGGCAACCAGGCCATGACGGAGAAGGTCGCCAACAACAACTTCAAGGTGAGCGGGATGAACGGCGGCAGCGGCTACGACTGCCCCCAGGGCACCCGGTGCGTGGGCAACGAGGACTGCGCGCTCGACCTGGTGTGTGGGGCCAGCAAGACCTGCGTCACCCCACCCGCCCCCGTGCCTTGACGCACCGGGCCATGTCTTGCGTCACACGCGAGCGGACCCGGGGGTGGGAGTGGGGGAACGTGCGGTTGACTTCACAGTCGTGGGGGTGGTGAACCGGACGGGCCCCGGGTAGTCGCGGGCCCGGTGGCCATGCAGCGGTCGTGAACCTCGCTTGCCGCGTCTGGAGCCACATCCATGATGACCCCTCCCCGTCGCCACCGCCGGAGCCCCTGGCTCTCGCGGTGGCATCCCCTTGTCGCCGCGGGCTTCGCCTCGGCGCTGGTCTCCTGCGCCTCCCCGGAAGCCCCCGCCGACACCCCCGCGCCTTCCGCGCCTTCCGCGCCCGCGGTGGAGGACATCGCGCAGCGTGAGCAGGAGCTGCTCAGTTGGACCCTGGGCGCGAAGTACGACGCCACGCAGGCGAACATCACCTTCAACGTGTACTCGTCGCGCGCCACGCGCATCGAGGTGTGGATCTACAAGACGGCCCAGGGCGCGCAGGAGGCCGTCAGCTACGTGATGACGAAGAACACGACGACCAACGTCTGGTCGAAGACCGTCTCCGTCTCCACGCTGAAGAACAGCTACGGCGTCACCGGCACCGTCTACTACGGCTACCGCGCGTGGGGCCCCAACTGGACGTACAACTCCACCTGGACCAAGACGAACAACGCGGTGGGCTTCATCGCGGACGTGGACTCCGCGGGCAACCGCTTCAACCCGAACAAGCTCCTGTGGGACCCGTACGCGCTGGAGCTGTCGCACGACCCGGTGAACCCCAGCAACACGGACGCCACGGTGTTCGCGTCCGGCCCGCTGCACCGCTACAAGGACAGCGGCCCGTTCGCGCCCAAGGGCATCGTGCTGCCGCCGGACGCCACGGCCACGGGCACCAAGCCCACGCGCGCCTTCAAGGACGACATCGTCTATGAGGTGCACCTGCGCGGCCTGACGAAGCAGGACACCGGCTCCGGGTTGGACGCCGCCTGTCTGGGCACCTACAAGACGGCGGGCCAGAAGGCGGCGCAGTTGGCGGCGCTGGGCGTGACGGCGGTGGAGTTCCTGCCGCTGCACGAGACGGACAACGGCAACAACGACACCGTCATGAGCACCGCGGGCGACAACTACTGGGGTTACATGAACCTCAGCTACTTCGCGCCGGACCGCCGCTACGCGTGCGACCAGACGCCGGGCGGGCCCACGCGCGAGTTCAAGACCATGGTGAAGGCGTTCCACGACGCCGGCATCAAGGTGCTGGTGGACGTGGTCTACAACCACACCGGCGAGGGCGGCGCGTGGATCAACGGCGACCCGACCACGTACAACGTCATGTCGTACCGGGGCCTGGACAACCCCACGTACTACAGCCTGACGAAGGACATGAAGTTCAACTGGGACAACACGGGCGTGGGCGGCAACTTCAACACGTTCAACCCCACGGCCCGCAACGTCATCCTGCATTCGCTGTCCTACTGGAAGGACACGCTGGGCGTGGACGGCTTCCGGTTCGACCTGGCGTCCGTGCTGGGCAATGTCTACGAACACCAGACGGACACCCACGACGGCTACTTCTACGACCGGGACAACCCGAACACCGCGCTCAACCAAATCACCACGCAGTTGGACCCGCGCCCGGAGGCGGGCGGCGCGGGCACGGACTTCATCGCGGAGCCGTGGGCCATTGGCGGCAATTCCTACCAGGTGGGCAACTTCCCGGCGAAGTGGCGGGAGTGGAACGGCGCGTTCCGCGACACGTTCCGCAAGGACCAGAACCAGTTGGGCGTGGAGAGCGTGACGCCGGCGCAACTGGCCACGCGCTTCGCGGGCTCGTCGGACCTGTACTCGGATGACGGCCGCAAGCCGGCCGCGTCCGTGAACTTCATGGTGGCCCACGACGGCCTCACCTTGAAGGACCTGTACTCGTGCAACAGCAAGAACAACAGCCAGCCGTGGCCCTACGGCCCGTCCGACGGCGGCGAGGACAGCAACCACAGTTGGGACCAGGGCGGCAGCGCGGCGCTCCAGCGGCAGGCGGCGCGCAACGGCCTGGCGTTCATGATGCTGAGCGCGGGCGTGCCCATGCTGACGGGGGGTGACGAGTTCCTGCGCACGCAGTACTGCAACAACAACGTCTACAACCTGGACTCGAACAAGAACTGGCTGGACTACGCGTGGAGCGCGGACCAGTCCAACTTCCGCCTCTTCGCCAAGAACCTCATCGCGTTCCGCAAGGCGCACCCCGCGCTCCGTCCGGCGGACTTCTACAAGACGAACGACAACAACGGGAACGTGATGGAGCAGCACCGCTGGTTCAAGCCGGACGGCCTGGTCCCGGACGCGGCGTACTTCAACAGCGCGAGCAACCACGCGCTGGCGTACCGCATCGACGCGACGGAGTTCGCCGGTGAGACGGTGAGCGCCATCTACGTCGCCTACAACGGCTGGTCCGCCAGCGTGAACTTCCTGCTGCCGTGGCCGGGCAGCGGCAAGCAGTGGTACCGGGTGACGGACACCTGCTCGTGGATTGAGAGCCGGGGCGCGGATCAGGTGCTGCTCAACCCGGGCAGCGCGGACCTGATTGGCGGCGAGGCCGCGAGCTACGGCCTGTGCGGCCGCGGCGTGCTGGTGCTGGTGGCCAAGTAGCGTGAAGGCCGTGGAGGGCCCGGCGCTTTTCCTGGGGCCGGGCCCTTCGCGATAAGGCAGGCACTTCACCCCGCGCATGCGTGGCGGCGAGCCGGTATAAGGCAGCCATGGCCCAGAATGACAGCGCGGTGGCGAAGCGGCTTCAGCAGGAGGACTCGTTCGAAAAGGAGACGTTCGAGGGGTTGGACCTCCAGGGCGTCGACCTGGGTGACAAGGAATTCTACCAGTGCACCTTCCTGAACTGTGAATTGCAGGAGGGCCGGTGGAAGGACACGCTGCTGGAGGCGTGTGTGTTCCGGGGCTGCAACCTGACGCGCGCGAACTTCAATGGCATCCGTCTGAGGGACGTGCGCTTCGAGGGTTCGAAGCTGATGGGCATTGATTGGACGGGCGTGGCGCCGAACCCGGAGGTGAACTTCGAGGAGTGCGGCCTGCCCTACAGCTCGTTCGTGGCGCTGAGTCTTCGCCAGACGTCCTTCGTGCGCTGCGTGGCGAGGGAAGCGAACTTCTTCGACATGGACCTGACGGACGCGGACTTCACGGGCGCGGACCTCACCGGCAGCAACTTCCGCGGCTGCACGCTGACCCGGACGGACTTCTCCGGGGCCACGGGCCTGATGCTCGACCCCGCGCACAACAAGCTGAAGGAGACGCGCATCCCGCAGGACACGGCGATGTCCGTGGTCCATGAACTGGGCATGCGCGTGGAGGGCTACCACGCGAAGGCGGGTGGACGCGGCGGGGCGAAGAAGACCGGGTCGAAGCGGTGAAGGACGGCAGCCCGTTCGACCTGGTCTCCGTCGTGCGAATCGGCGTGATGGTGGAGATGGGGCTCGTCGGGCTCAAGCAGATCATCGCCTGGGCGGATGCCTGGGTGATGAAGCTGGATGACCCACCGCGCTGGTTGCTGGAAATGTGCACCGCGCCAGATGCCGACACAGCGCTGGGGCTGATCCGCGACATTCCGATGCTTCCGTTTCCAGCCACTCCCGAGGAAATCCGCGAGGAGAATGCGGACCACCTGGCGAGCCTGGTCCTCCGCCACCGAAACGGGGCGCTCTCCTGGGGGGATTTCCTCTTTCAAGCAGGTCAGTATCTGGATCGCGCGCGCAGGGCCGATCAGTGCGAGCGGTTCTTCATGCGGTTGAACCTGCTGGAGCGCATGGGCTTTCCGGAAGACCTGGTGCAGGCCCAGCGGGAGGACATCGAGCGCGACCTCGTGGACGCGCTGGCACGGATGGAGTCCGCCCATCGGCGGTTCGAGGCGGAGGCGCGCGGGCACTGAAGCCCCGGTAATCCGAGCACGACGCAGGTGGCCCCAGGGCATGAACCATGAAGCGCCAGAGTCGCGCAATCCACCCGCCCAGGCGGCCCCCCGTCTCCTGCGGCAGTCCAATCCGATGGTCGGACGAGGTCTCCGAGGCCGCGGCCTGCTCGTCCGCCCCGGTGCCATCACCCACGAACTCGTTGAGAACGGGCATTGGAACGGTTGGCGGCGGCAGCGCCCCACACTCCAGCTCCAGGTGGAGGGCCTCCGCCTGGGGACAGGATGCGCCCCCGAGCGCTCCGATATCCTCCGCGGCTGGCACACGCGGGCCAAGGTCTCTCTCGTCCACGTCAGGCCGTGCCTTCGGCGCGCCGCACGGCGCGGGAGCTGACGCGGAGGCGCTGAGCGGCGCTTCCTGAGAGCACGCGGCTTCGGAGGAGACCGGCTCCTGGAGGACGGGAGCGAAGGCCTCCAGCATGCGATCATCGCGCGCCTTCAGCAGCGCCGGCAGTTCGTGCTGAAGCCTCCGCGCGTCGCGCTCATCCAGCGCCCCCACTGCGCGCCAGGCCCACTCGCGCAGCAACTCTCCCCCCATGAAAGGCTGCAGCCGGTCCGCGCCTCCCAGGAAGGCCCGTTGCAGGGACTGAACGAGGAGCACATGCCCGGGCCGCTCGGCCACCCGGGCTGCCAGCCGTAGCAACTCGAATTCCGCCTGGGCGCAAGCTGTACCCGACTCCCAGCGCGCCGCGTCCTGGAGCCGGAAGCACGCGCTCCCCAGCCGGTCCAGGTCGCGGTCCGAGGCCTTCGCGCAGCAGTCGACCAGCAGTTCCACCAGCACCTGCCGCTTGAGGCTGAAGTACCCATCCAGCAGCCACCGGGCGTCCGGCGAGCGCGCGTCATGCAGCGCCAGGCTCAGGTTCTCCAGCGTCAGCGATTCATCCAGCGCCACCGCGCGCGTCTTGCGCCCGGGGCGCTGCACCACGAGGCCCCGTGCCGCCAACCGCCGCAGCGCCTCGCGGATGGTGCCCCGGCATACGCCATAGCGACGTGCCAGCTCCGCTTCGGAAGCGAATCGCCCGCTCGGGTGACACCGCCCCAGCGCGATATCGCTCTCAATCCGCGCTTCCACGTACGCCACGAGCCCGCCCCGATTCATCCCCATCCCCCCTCTTCGCCTCAGCATCGCCATCCAACCATGGGGGTCTGACATGGGCGCGAGCCCCCACCGTCCGCGTGGCCTGCTGGAAGGGGGCACCCTCCAGCCCCGAGCGATGCAAACCTGTCCGACAGTCGGACACGTTCGCGGGTTCAGGCATCGTGCGGCGAAAACCTGTCCGACAGTCGGACAGGTTTTGAGCCAGCGCGCCCGGCGGGCCGCCTCTGCCGGTGACTCCGCCCTTCCTGACGTCCGCGAAATCACCCTGGACTGAGATGGCTCTCCGTTGAACTCCACGAGGCGCGTATCCTGCGGAGTCGTTTCAGGTCCCTGACCTCCTCGACGTGCCTCTGCCCCACTGCTCAGGAAGTCCGGCCCGCCAGGCGGCGGCAGGCGGAGGACTTCACCGCGAGGTACACGCGCAGCCCCGGGGCAATGCGCAGCTCATGCACGGCGGCGTGTGTGAGGCGGACCACCCAGTGCACTCCCGTCACGTCCACGTGGGTCGCGCACTCCCCTGCCCCCGCGTCCTCCAGCTTCGTCACCGCGCCTTCGAGCACGTTGCGCGCGGAGACGCCGCTCAGCGGCCCGGTGGACAGGAGGATGTCCTCGGCGGGCACGGCGTAGGCGGCTCGGGTGCCGTGGGGCAGCTCCGGCGCGTCCGGCACCCAGAGCGACAGGCCTTCCGTGACGCGCAGCCGCGTGCCTCCGGATGAGGGATGTTCCAGGGTGCCTTCGAGGATGTTCTCCTCGGGCTCACCGGTGAGCAGGCCTCGCGCCACGGTGCCCAGCACCGTGTCCGCGGGGCCCACGGCCTTCACCACGCCGCCGTCCAGGAGCAGCGCCTCGCGGGCCAGGGCCCGTGCCTCACCGAGTTGGTGGGTGACGTAGAGCAAGGGCACCCGGGCTTCGTCGCGCACGCGCAGGAGGTACGGCAGCACGCGCTCCTTCAACGCGACGTCCAGCGCGGCCAGGGGCTCGTCCAGCAACAGCAGCGCGGGGTTCGTCGCGAGCGCCCGCGCCAGCGCGACCCGCTGCTTCTCGCCTCCGGACAGCGTCACCGGGTAGCGGTGCAGCAGCGGCTCCAGCTCCAGCAGATGCACGGCCTCGTCCACGCGCGACGGCCGTCCGGCGCGCACGCCGAAGCGCACGTTCTGCCCGGCGGTGAGGTGCGGGAAGAGCAACGCGTCCTGCGGCACGTAGCCCATGCGGCGCGCTTCGGGCGGCACGTCGATACGAGCGGCCGTGTCGAGGAGCACGCGGTCATCGACCACGACGCGCCCTGTGGCGCCCCGCCGCAAGCCCGCGAGCACCTCGAGGAGTGACGTCTTTCCGGAGCCCGAGCGCCCCAGCACCGCCACCGACGCGGACGTGAAGCGCGCTTCGACCTCCAGCGTGAAGCGTGCCAGGGGCAACCGCAGGGAGAGCTCCATCACGAGCGCGCGCCCCTTGCCCGCGTGGTGCCCCGTCCACCCTCCGTGGACACGCGGTTTCCCGAAGCCGCCGGCTTGGGCATGCGGGACCGCACGGCGTGCATCGCCCAGCGTGCAGGTCCGTGGCTCACGCGAGCCCCCGGGCACCGCGGCGCCGCGTCACCACTTCCGTCACGTACATGGCCCCGAACGCGAGCACCACCGAGACGCCCGCGAGCCTCAGCGCCTCCGCGTCCTGTCCCACCTGCGTGCGCTGGAAGATGGCCAGCGACAGTGTCTGCGTGCTCCCTGGGATGTTGCCCGCCACCAGCACGGTCGCGCCGAACTCCCCCAGCGCCCGTGAGAACGCGAGCAGCGCGCCCGTGAGCACCCCGCGCCAGGCCAGAGGCAGCGTCACCCGGAAGAAGGCCCGCGTGCGCGTGTCCCCCAGCGTGCGCGCTACGGCCACCAGCCGTGGATCCACCTCCTCGAAGCCCGCGCGCGCGGAGCGCACCAGCAGCGGGAAGGCCATCACCGCGCTGGCCAGAACCACCGCCTTTGGCGTGAACACCACCTCCACGCCCAGCGCATCCAGCATCCGCCCCAGCGCCGAGTCCCGCGCGAGTAACTCCAGCAGCACCAGCCCCACCGCTGTCGGAGGCAGCACCAGCGGCAGGGCCAGCACCGTCTCCACCACGCCGCGCCCCGGGCCCCTCCAGCGTGCGAGCGCGTACGCCGCCGCCACGCCCGGCACCAGGATGAGCACCGTGGACAGGGCCGCCACCGCCACCGTGAACAGCACCAGCCCTGTCAGTCCGTAGTCCATCACGGCGAGAGATGCCCCGTGGCCAAGGCCATGCAATGCCTCACCCGCACCGGTGCCAGGCATCGCGGCGAAGCACTGGAGCGAGGGAACTCACGCGCTCCCTTCCCCGCAGCCCACGCCAGTACTGGCACAACCATCATGGTGCATCCTTCCGTGTGCCCACACCGTCCGGCATCACCCACGCCAGCAGCCAGCGTCACAGCACGTCCTTCCGCGTTCGAGGCTACGGCCCCAGCACCCACGCCAGCAGCCAGCGTCACAGCACGTCCTTCCGCGTTCGAGGCTACGGCCCCAGCACCCGCGCCAGCAGCCACCGGCACAGCGCGTCCTTCCGCGTTCGGGGCTACGGCCCCAGCACCCGCGCCAGCAGCCATCGTCAGGGGGCTTCCTTCCGCGTCCGGGCTAGGGCCACAACACCCACGCCAGCAGCCATCGTCACGGAGCTTCCTCCCGCGTCCGAGGCTACGGCCCCAGCACCCTCACCAGCAGCCATCGTCACGGTGCTTCCTCCCGCGTCCGAGGCTACGGCCCCAGCACCCGCGCCAGCAGCCACCGTCACGGGGCTTCCTTCCGCGTCCGCAGCACCCACGCCAGCAGCCGTCGTCATGGCGCGTCCTTCCGCGTCCGCAGCACCCGCGCCAGCAGCCATCGTCACGGCGCGTCCTTCCGCGTCCCAGCTCCGGACTTCGACGCCGGTACGGCTCGCGGCATCCCTGCATCCAGTGGCCCCGGGCCACCCGAACTGCCCGGCTCCGTGCCCGTCACTCCCGCGTCCGATGCGGCATTCGCCGTGCTCGCGTCCAGGAAGCCCAGCCGGCGGAACTCCTTTCGCGCTTCTTCTGTCTGGAGGAAGCGCACGAACGCGAGCCCGCCTTCCGGTGCCTTGCCCTGCGTCAGCGCCGCCGCCGGATACACGATGCGCGGCGCGTCCCCCTCCGGCACCGTGAACACCACCCGGACCTTCTTCGATTGCGCCGCGTCCGTCGCGTACACCACGCCCGCGTCCGCCCTGCCCGCTTCCACCGCCGCCAGCGCGGCCCGCACGTCCACCGCCGGCACCACGCGCGGCGCCACCTCCGCCCATACGCCCGCCTTCGTCAGCCAAGCCTTCGCGTACACGCCCGCCGGCACCGCCGCCGGCTCCGCCAACACCACCCGCTTGAGCCCCTTCAGGTCCGCCGGCCCGGCGACCTTCACGGCCGACTTCACCGGCACCACCACCACCAGCCGGTTGGACAGCAGGTCCACCCTCGAGCCCGCCTGCACGAGCCCCGCCCGGTCGACCACGTCCAGCTTCGCCTCGTCGGCGGAGAGGAACGCATCCGCCGGAGCCCCCGCCACCACCTGACGGGCCAGGTCGCTGGACGCCCCGAAGGCGAACCGCACCCGGTGCCCCGATACCTGCTGGAACGCGGGCGCCAGCACCTGGAGTGCGTCCGTCGTGCTCGCCGCCGCGAACACCAACACCTCCTCCGCTCGCGCCGCGGACACCGACACCCACGCCAGCAACAACGCCCACCCCGCATGTCGCATCGTCCGCTCCTCCCGCCACCGGCCCCGCCGGGAGCCCTTTCCGAGCCTACAAGTTGACCCGCTCCCACCCCGCCGCTAATGAATATTCTGTGTCACGGAATATCCATAAAGAGGATGAAGCGCTCTCGAAGGACATCGACCGGTTGCAGGAGTTGATGTTCTCGCTGGGTCGTCGCCGTTCACTCCGTGACCCCATCGCCAGCACCTGCGAGCAGCTCCAGTTCACGCCGCCCCAGGTGCATGCCCTGCTGTGGCTGGGCCTGGACGGCTCGCTCACCATGGGCGAGCTGGCCCGGCGACTGGGCGTCACCGAAAAGACCGTCACGGGCGTCGTGGACCGCCTGGAGCGTGAAGGCCACCTCGTCCGCGAACGCGGGGAGACTGACCGGCGCGTCGTGCGCTGCCGCCTCACCGACAAGGGCAAGCAGACCTTCGCCAAGCTCGACCGCTCCATGCACCGCGCGATGGGCGTGGTGATGGGCATGCTCGACCCGGACGACCGGCAGGCCCTCTTCCGCGTCCTGGAGAAGGTGCTCAGCAAGCTGGACGCGCCGGACTCCGCGTCCGGGAGCTGAAGGCCGTCAGCGCCTGTCCGGCGCCGGCGCCCGCGCCCACAGGAGGCGCGGGTGCAGGAGCAGCGCGAACGCCTCCCGCACCGTCCAGTACGCCCGGTCCCCCGCGCGCATCCGCCCGGCGATGGGGGCGGGGCTCGTGGCCACCTCCAGCCCCTCGCGCCGGAAGCACTGCCTCGCGCGCAGCAGGTGATACGGGTCGGAGACCACCACCACCCGGCGCGCCCCCCGCTCGCGCAGCACGCGCGCGCTGAACCGCGCGTTGGCCTGCGTGGAGTGGCTGTCCTCCTCCAGCACGCACGCGGACGCGGGCACGCCCGCCGCCACCGCCAGCTCGCGCATCACGCGCGCCTCGGACGGCGGATGGGCCCCCACGCCTCCGGACAACACCAACCACGGCGCCACGCCCCGGTGATACAGCGCGACCGCCTGCTCCACGCGCGCCACCAGCGCCCCGGACGGCACGCCGCCCGGCAACACCCGCGCGCCCAGCACCACCAGCGCGTCCGCCTCCGTCACGCGCTCGCGCCGGCCAAAGCGGTCCACCCACCAGGCCAGCCCGAACACACCGCCCGTGAGCACGCCCGCGCACAGGAGCACCGCCCGGCGCGCACGTCCGGGTCTGGGGAGGAGGGCAAGGGGACGCACCGCCAGGACCCTAGTCCTGCACCGGACATCCCGCGGCCCCGGATACGCCTCCAGCGAGGCAGTGTGTCCGCGATGACAGGTTTCACGGTGTGAGGTGGACGCACGACCCGGTGAATTGTCGCGATGCGTATCGCCCCGGAGTGGGTCTCAAGACACAATGCGCAAATGACCCGGCCGGGGTCCGAGGCGAACCCGGGGCGGCCGGTGGGAGGCATACGGATGGATGTCAAAGGCGTCGCATTCCTGGCACGGCAGACCATGGCGGTGCAGGCCTTCGGCGAACCGGCATGGAAGGCCTTCCTCGCGGAGCAGGCGAAGCGGGACCCCATCTTCGGGCAGCTCATCATGCCGGTCTCGCGCATCCCGGCGGACGCCTTCCTCCGCCTCAACGAGGCCTTCACCCAGCGCTTCTACGGCGGCGACACCAAGGCCTACTGGCAATACGGCATCAAGTCCGCCGAGTACGCGCTGGGCCAGGGCCAGCTCAAGACGATGTTCGGCAAGGACGACTTCCGCCGCTTCGCCCTGTTCACCCCCGGCATCTGGAAGGGCTACTTCACCGAAGGCGAGCTGACCGCGCAGTTGCAGGGCGACACCGTGGAGCTGCGCATCACCGGCGTGCCCCGGCCGCACATCTACTTCGAGCTCGCGGTGATGGGCTTCGCCTCCGGGGGCCTCGCGTACCTGAGCGGCCGCAAGGAGATCCACCACGAGGTGCTGAAGGGCTTCAGCAAGGGGGACATGGAGGTCCTCTACCGCTTCACCCTGCCCACCCCGGCTTGAGCCTCAGGGCGCCGAGGCGGCCGTGGCCGTGCCCGCGGGCGCGGCTCCAGCCGGAGCCACGACGACCGGAGCCTCGACCGGAGCCTGGGAGGGCTGAAGCCGCAGGTCCGCCACCACGGGGTAGTGGTCGGACGCGCCCACGCGCAGCACGCGCGTGGCCACCGGGGTGAAGGCGCCGCACGCCATCACGTAGTCGATGCGCAGGGACCTCAGGAACAGCGGCATGGGGTAGGTGCCCGTCCCGTCGGAGCGGGTGACGCGCGCCACGTCCTGGAGCTGGCGGCGCAACAGGCGCACCGGGCGCGAGTCCGGGTCGTCGTTCAGGTCCCCCATCAGGAGCCGGGGCCGGGTGTCCTTCGCCAGCAGCCGCGAGATGAAGACGCTCTGGCGCACGCGCGCCGCGCCGTTGAAGGGCCGGCGGATGAGGTGCGTGGCGTAGACGCTCACCTCGCGCCCGTCCACGTCCAGCACGGCGTGCGCCAGCGTGCGCGGCTCCGCGCCCCTCGGCGTGGGCAGCGGGTACTGCGCCAGGGACTGGAACGGGTGGCGCGACAGGAGCGCGATGCCGTACGCGCCGCCGTACAGCCGCGTGGTGCCGAAGTGCGCGCGGTACTTCAGGCCGGTGAGCGCGGACAGCCGCTCCACCTGGTCCTCGCCGCGCGCGCGCGTGGAGCCCACGTCCACCTCCTGCAGCGCGACGACGTCCGGGCCCTCCTGGCGGATGACCTCCGCCACCTGCTCCAGCCCCTTGAGGCCGGACTGGATGTTGAAGGTCATCACCCGCAGGGCGCCCGGGTCGCGCGCGGGGGCGGCGGCGACGGGGGTGGTGCCCGAGGACAGGGTGGGACGCACGGGACCGGAGGCACAGGCCAGGGTTCCCGCGACGAACAGGGCGGTCAGCAGGGGGCTCGTTCGCGTCATTCGCATCAGGGGGGGCGATGGTAGGCCGCCCGCCCTCGCGCTGTCGTCCCGCCCCCCGGGGCCCGGCCGGAGGGCAGGCGGGCCCGAGGCCCCGGCTCAGGACCGGCGGCGGCGGCGCGCGGCCAGCGCCGCGAACACCGCGATGAGCGCCGCGGGAGCGCCGCCGGTGGCCACGGAGCAGCCGCCCTCGTCCTCCTTGATGGGCGCCGGGTCGCTGCCGCCGGTGACGACGACGTCCAGCGTGGCGTTGGCGTGCGCGTCCCCCGTGGCGGCGGTGTCGCCGTTCACGGAGTTGCCGGCGGCGTACACCTTGTAGGTGCCGTTGGTGGCCGGGGCCACCAGCGAGAAGTCGAAGCGCGCCGAGCCGTTGGAGAAGGCCTTGGGCAGCGAGTGCGTCAGCTCGCCGTTCAGCACCTTCGTGCCCGAGCCCGCGGTCAGCGTCGCGCCGTCCGAGGCCACGTTCATGCCCGCCTTCGCGCCGGGGCCGCCCGTGATGATCAACGAGTACTGGCCCGTCTGGCCCGCCGTCAGCGCCGTGGGCCCCTCCAGCGTCACCGTGGGGGTGCTCGAGCCGCCGCCGTGGCAGCCGGACGCGGTGCAGGACACGCTCTGCTTGCCGCTGCGCCCGCTGATGCCGGTGGAGTTGGCGAACGCGGAGCCCGCGACAAGGCACACCGCGACCGCGCCCACGGACGGAAGAATGGACCGCATGGAATGGACCTCCTGGGGGGAAACTCAGGAAAAAGAGGGAGGTCCTCTTGTAGCGCAGCGCGGCGTGGAGTGCAGCAGGCGACACTCCCCTGCGACGCGGAGGCAGGGCGTACCGCGACCTACAGCCGGGAGAAGGCGTCGTGGAGGGCCTTCTGGGCGCCGTGCTCCAGCACCTGTCCGTGACAGACGATGACGCGCGCCACGTCCCACTTCAGCGCACGCTGGAGCGAAGCGCGCACGGCCTCCGGGTCCTTGGTGAACAGGCGCAGGAAGCGCGGGGCGGCGAACCGGCCCAGGACGCCGTCCAGCCACAGGTACGCGCGCAGCTTGAGGCCCTCCGCGTGCGCGTAGTGGAAGGCCAGGTCGGTGACGAGCGCGGTGCGCGACGGGCGGTGGAAGAAGAGGAACTCGTTGAGCTGGGGCATGCCGCGCACGTGCATCTGTTCCAGCACGGGGGCCCAGGCGGGGTCCGGGAGGTCCTCCAGCTCCAGGTCGATGCGCAGCGCCGGCTGCTTCGCGCGCAGCCCCCGGGGCGCCACCACGCGGGCGTCGGGGAAGGCCGCGGCCCAGTCTGGCAGGTGCAGGTGG
Source organism: Corallococcus sp. AS-1-6 (assembly GCF_020037015.1). Lineage (GTDB taxonomy): Bacteria > Myxococcota > Myxococcia > Myxococcales > Myxococcaceae > Corallococcus. The sequence goes on from NZ_JAIQDE010000006.1 coordinate 27,136, forward strand.
TGGAAGAGGTTGGGGGCCACCAGGAAGCGCACGGGGCCCAGGGCGGCCACGGCGGCCCTGCGCTCCGGCGTGAAGGCGACAGGCGAGTGCACCCACAGCCCGCCGTCCGGCAGGCGGAGGACCGTCATGCGGCCGCCCACCGGCACGCCGAACAGGGAGAAGGGGGCGTCGAACACGTGGACGCCGTCAGCGAGCTGGCGGGGCGAGGTGTCAGGGGGCGTGGGCATGGCGGGTCGTTTTCCAAGCATGGACGGCGTCCAGGGGACGAGTCCGGCCTGCGTCCGGCGTTGATTTCCGGAACATCCCAGCGTAGGCAACCCCCACTTTCCATCCCCTAGCAAGGTTCCCAAGCACATGGCCGAGAAGCTCACGCCCCGCGAGAAGGGCTTTTCCGAGTGGTACGTCGACCTGGTCCAGAAGGCGAAGCTCGCCGACTACTCGGACGTGAAGGGCTGCATGGTCATCCGCCCCAACGGCTACGCGCTGTGGGAGAACATCCAGCGGACGATGGACAAGATGTTCAAGGACACGGGCGTGAAGAACGCCTACTTCCCGCTGCTCATCCCGGAGTCCTTCCTCAAGAAGGAAGCCGAGCACGTGGAGGGCTTCAACCCGCAGTTGGCGGTCGTCACGCACGCGGGCGGCGCGAAGCTGGAGGAGCCGTACGTCATCCGGCCCACGTCCGAGACCATCATCAACCGCAGCTTCTCCAAGTGGATCCAGAGCTACCGGGACCTGCCCCTGCTGGTGAACCAGTGGGCCAACGTGATGCGCTGGGAGATGCGCACGCGCCTGTTCCTGCGCACCACGGAGTTCCTCTGGCAGGAGGGCCACACCTGCCATGAGACGGAGGCGGACGCGGAGGAGCGCACGCTGCAGATGCTGGAGGTCTACCGCACGTTCGCGGAGGACTACATGGCCATGCCCGTGCTGCCGGGGCGCAAGTCGGAGTCGGAGAAGTTCGCCGGCGCGCTGCGCACGTACAGCATCGAGGCCATGATGCAGGACAAGAAGGCGCTCCAGGCGGGCACCAGCCACAACCTGGGCCAGAACTTCGCCAAGGCCTTCGACACCACGTTCCAGGGCCGCGACGGCAAGGTGCACCACGTGTGGCAGACGTCGTGGGGCTCCTCCACGCGCCTCATCGGCGGGCTCATCCTCACGCACTCGGATGACGCGGGCCTCGTGGTGCCGCCGCGCATCGCGGCCACGCACGTGGTCATCATCCCCATCGCGGGCAAGGCGACGGACGCGGAGAAGACGCAGGTGATGGAGAAGTCGCACGCGCTCGCCGCGGACCTGCGCAAGGCGGGCCTGGGCGTGGTGGTGGACGACGACGAAACGAAGGGCCCGGGCTTCAAGTACAACGAGCACGAGCTCATCGGCACGTGTCTGCGCATCGAGCTGGGGCCCAAGGACCTGGCCAAGGGCTCGTGCGTGATGGTGCGCCGCGACCTGCGCCAGAAGGAGTTCGTGTCGCTGGACGAGGCCGTCGCCAAGGCACAGGCCATGCTGGACCAGATGCAGAAGGACCTGTTCCAGAAGGCCAGGGACTTCCGCGACTCGCACACCTTCGAGGTCAACTCCTACGAGGAGCTGAAGGCGCGCGCGGAGGACGGCTTCCTGCTGGCGCACTGGGACCTGGACCCGAAGACGGAGGCGCGCATCAAGGAGGAGACGGGCCTCACCACCCGCTGCCGCCCGTTCAGCCTCAAGCAGGAGCCGGGCAAGTGCGTGCTGACCGGCAACCCCTCGCCGGGCCGCATCGTGTTCTCCAAGGCGTACTGAGCCGGGGAGCGCGTCCGCCGCATCCGCGGGGCTGGGAGGCGACTCCCGGCCCCGTTGTCATTCCAGCGCGTCAGCTCGCGGCGAGCAGGCCGCGCTTGCGGGGCAGGAAGGTGGCCACCGGCTCCGGCTTGCCCGCGACGGGCAGCGGGGCGGCGGCCTCGAAGTCGAAGGTGTCCCCGCAGCGCTCGCGCGTGGCGTGGGAGACGAGCACCGGGGCGCCGACCTTCTTCGTCAGGCCCTCGATGCGGCTGGCCAGGTTCACCGCGTCGCCGATGACGGTGTACTCGCGGCGCTGCTCGCTGCCGACGGCGCCCACCACCACGCGGCCGGTGTGGATGCCCACGCCGATGTCGAGCGTGAACTCCCCCCGGGCGGCGCGCTCCTGGTTGAGGGCCTTCAGCGCGTCCAGCATGGCCAGCCCGCAGGCCACGGCGGCCTCCGGGTGGTCGGGCTGCTCCAGGGGCGCGCCGAAGTACGCGAGGATGCCGTCGCCGATGAACTTGTCCAGGGTGCCGCCGTGGCGGAACACCACCTCCACCATGCGCGACAGGTACTCGTTGAGCAGCGCCACCACCTGGGGGCTGTCCATCCGGTCCGACAGCGAGGTGAAGCCGCGGATGTCGGAGAACAGCAGCGTCACCTCGCGGTGCTCGCCGGCCTCGCCGTCGGTGCCGCGCTCGGAGATGCGCCGGGCGACCTCCGGGGAGAAGAAGCGGCCCAGCCGTTCGCGCTGCATCTCCTCTCGCACCACGTCCGTCACCAGCCCCATCACCGTGCGGCTGATGAAGAAGGCCACGGACGACGCGAGCACCATCACCAGCACCATGCCGGGCAGGAACTGCGAGGGCGAAAGGCCCGCGCTCAAGGTGAGCAGGGCGACCGCGACGATGCCCAGCGCCGTGGCCCCCGCGACGATGAGCCGCGACAGCGTCACCATGGACACGATGACCACCAGCACCATGTACACGCCCATGGTGAGCAGCGCGGTGGGCACGCCGTTGGCGGTGGCCGGGATGGCCTGCGCCTGGAGGAAGTAGATGAGCGGCATGTCCAGCAGCGCCACGCCCAGCGCGGGCCGCCGCAGCAGGTCCGGCACCTTGCGCCCCGCCGCCCACAGCGCCACCGCGAGCGCGAGGTAGGCCCCCAGCACGCCGCGAGACACGCTCCAGTCGTCCGCCACGGCCATCAGCAGCCACGCGGCGGTGGCGCCGACGCGCGTCAGGCTGAGCCAGGAGCCGACATCGGCCCGCCACTCGCCCAGCCGGCGTTGCAGGGTGCCTTCGACTCGGGCGCGTGAGAACAGGAACCGCATGTCTCCCCGGAGGCTACCCCACGCGTGGGGCCCCTCTCCAGGCGGGGTCCCCGTGCGTTAGGGTCCCGGCCCATGGCGAGCATCGGGCACGTGGCGGTGGGCATGGCGTTGGGGCGTCATGAGACGGGGGCGGGCGCGCCCTGGCGGCGGCGGGTGGCGGTGATGGGGTTCCTGTCCCTGCTCGCCCTGCTGCCGGACGCGGACGTGGTGGCGTTCGCGCTGCGCATCCCCTACGCGGCGACGTGGGGACACCGCGGCGCGTCGCACTCGCTCGTGTTCGCGGCGGCGGTGGCGCTCGCGGTGGCGGCGCTGGCCCGGTGGAAGGGCGAGTCCGCCACGCGCTGGGGCCTCCTGACGCTGGCGGCGGTGGCCAGCCACGGCATCCTGGACACGCTCACGGACGGCGGGCTGGGCGCGGCCCTCTTCTGGCCCTTCTCCGACGCGCGCGTCTTCGCCCCGGTGCGTCCGCTGCCGGTGGCGCCCATTGGCGCGGGCATGCTGTCCGCGCGGGGCCTGTACGTGAGCGGCGTGGAGTTCCTCGTGTTCCTGCCCGCCTGGGCCTACGCGCTGTGGCCCCGGAAGAGGGCGCGCGCGGTGGGGAGCGTCCAGGTTCCCTGAAGGAGGAGGTCCTTCGCGATGCGCCTGTTCACCGCCGTGACGTTGGGAGAGGTCCTCACCGCGCAGACGGAGCGGGGCATCGAGCGCCTGCGCGCCCTGGCTCCGGACGCGAAGTGGGTGCGGCCGGAGGGCGTGCACCTGACGCTGCTCTTCCTGGGGGACGTGGAGGAGGGCCGCCTGCCGGAGCTGCGCGACGCGCTGGAGCCGGTGGGGCTCTACCACGCGCCGTTCGTGCTGTCGGTGGCGGGGGGAGGGACGTTCGGTCCGCCGTCCCACCCGCGCGTACTCTGGGCGGACGTGCGCGGGGACACCGCGGCGCTGAAGGCGCTCCAGGCGGACGTGGCCCGCGCGCTGGAGCCCCTGGGCTTCACGTCGGAGCACGGCGAGTACATCGCGCACCTGACGCTGGCCCGGGCCCGGCCGCCGCGCGGGGACCCGGCGCTGGCGGCGTGCGCGAGCGAGCTGCAGGGCGCGTCCTGGGGCGAGGGGCGCGTGGACCGGCTGGTGCTGTTCGAGAGCACGCGCGGCCACTACGTGCCCCGCCTGGAGGTGATGCTGGAGCGCGGCTAGCAGGCGCGCAGGGACTCCGCCACGGGCACGGCGGCCGGCAGCGTGACGGTGAGCAGCGTGCCGCGGCCCTCGCGGCTCTCCGCGCGCAGCGTGCCGCCCAGGCCGGTGACGATGGTGTGGCTGACGGACAGGCCCAGGCCGGTGCTGTGGGGGCGCGCGGTGGCGAAGGGCTCGAAGATGTGCGCGAGCGCGTCCTGTGACAGGCCCTTGCCGGAGTCCTGCACCTCCACCACCACCTCGCCGTCCTCGCTGGTGTAGGCCGCCACGCGCAGCACGTTGTGCGCGGCGTCCTGCGCGTCCATCTGGTGCAGGCCGTTGAGCAGCAGGTTGAGGAAGAGCTGGGTGAGGCGCGCCTCGTCCGCGTCCACCGTGGGCATGTCGTGGAAGTCCCGCTCCAGCCGCGCGCGGTGCTGCAGCTCGCCGCGCAGGAGCTTGAGCGCGTTCTCCAGCACCGGCTGCACGGCCACGCGGGCGCGGTGCTCCGGCGGCTTGCGCGACAGCGTGCGCAGGTCCTGCACGATGTGCTTGAGCCGGGTGGCGCCCTCCACCGTCTCGCCCAGCGCCTCCAGCATGTCGTCCAGGTCCGCGCGGGGCACGGGCCGGCCTTCGAGCAGCGGCTGCTTCAGGCGGTCCATCTCCTCGCGGATGAACGACAGGTTCGCCAGCACGAAGGCCAGCGGGTTGTTCATCTCATGGCCCACCGCCGCCGCGAGCGAGCCCAGCGCGGACAGCCGGTCCGCCTGGAACAGCCGCGCCTCCATCTGCTTGCGCAGCGTCACGTCGCGCGCGAACACGCGCAGGCCCGGCGGGTCCCAGAGCTGCGCGATGGTGAGCTCCCAGTAGCGCCCGTCCAGGTGCACCGTGGGCGGCGGCTCTCCCGGGGGCGCGCCCCGCCACGCCCAGACGATGGCGGCGTTCACCAGCGGGTGCTCGGCGCCCTTCTCCACCAGGTCCTGGAAGGCCGCGTGGGTGGCGGGGTTCGCGTACCGCAGCGCCCCGTCCATGCCCAACTCCAGCAGCGGCTCCGGGTGCAGCAGCGGGAACGACGCCAGCCGGTACAGCGGGTCCTCCAGCGCGCGCAGGCCGCTGACGTCGCGCACCAGCAGGCCCAGCCGCACGCCCGTGTCCCCGGGCGAGGGCTCGCACGGGGTGATTTCGGCCGCGTAGACGCGCTCGTCGCCGTTCACGGTGAGCCGGTACTCCAGCCGCCCGTCGGAACCGCCCCGGAGGACGGCGTCGAGCAGGGACATGAGGGGCTTGCTCGCGGCGGTGCCCAGGACCTCCTCCAGCATGCGCCCCTCCCCACCACGCACGCTCAGGCCGAAGGCGCGGCCGGAGGGGGACCACAGCCGCAGGCAGCGGCCCTCCGCGTCCAGCTCTCCGGCCAGGTACTCGGCGGTCCCCGTGGGACGCGGGCCGGACGCGGGCGCGTCCAGGCCGGGCGACCGGACGAAGGTCTCCACCCGGAAGGGGCCCATGAGCATCTCCAGGCCCGCGCCGTCGGTGTTCATCCGGGTGAGGACGGAGATGAGCGCCTGCGCGTCCGCCTCCGGCATCCGCTTCGTGAGGATGAGGCCGTCGGCGAGCGTGGGGATGGTGAAGAGGAACGGCGTGAGCCTCGGCGCGTCCGCGCCCAGGTACGTCGTCAGCGTGGCGCGCATCGCGTGCGCGTCCTTGTGGTTGCAGAAGAGCGCGCACAGGTCCGACTCGCCGCGCAGCACGGCATCCAGCGCCTTGCGGTAGGTCCCCAGGAAGCGCTGCTCGGAGAAGAGCGTGTCCGGGCGCAGGCCCAGCGACTCCAGGTGGCGCACCGGCAACAGGTGCCCGCCGGTGGAGCGCGGCGCCACCCAGGCCACGCGCTTGCCCGGCAGCGTCTCCAGCGTCAGCGGCTCGTCCGCGCGGCAGATGAAGGCCGCGTGGTAGTAGCAACTGCCGGAGCGCACCGCGCGCAGCACCGCGCGCGCCTGCGGCTCGAAGGCGTTGCACTGCTCGGCGGTGCCCCAGGCCATCTCCACCCGGCCCGCCGCGAGCTCCGCCTCCAGGTACTCGTAGGAGGGCGCCATGGACATCACCACCGGGCGGCCCATCCGCTCCGACAGCGCCCGCGCGAACAGCTCCACGCGCACGTGCTCCCGCACCTCACCGAGGGTCGGATAGAGCAGGCAACGGATGGGCGCGGTCGATGCGGTCACGACGAATTCCTCCGATGAGCCCCCTCTCCCGCATGCACGGACTGCCGGCGCGCGAGTGCTCCCTGACTACCCCAAAATTTACGGCGATGCCACACTATTCTTGATTCGCTGTAATAAGTAGATTCCCCAGGTTTACCACGTTCCGACCCAGGGTCGGAGGCGACTTCCGCGCACCGTGAGTGAAACCCGACTCCGGAGGGGCTGGCACCCGGGCTGCACTGGGGGTGGGTGGACGGGTGCAACCCAGGGAAGGAGCGGACGGATGCGCTGGCTCGTGAGGGGGCTGTGGCTGCTGGCCCTCGTGCTGGTGGGGGCGGCGTGGCTGGTGGGCCGCGGGACGCAGGCGGCGCCGCGACAGGCGGAGGGTGTGGCGGCGAAGGTGCGGACGGGGGACGTGGTGTTCCAGACGTCGGGATCACGCCAGTCGAAGGCCATCCAGGTGGCCACGCACAGCCCGCTGTCGCACGTGGGGCTGGTGGAGGTGACGCCGGAGGGGGTGTTCGTGGTGGAGGCGGTGCAGCCGGTGAAGCGCACGCCGTTCGCGCAATGGAAGGCGCGCGGGGTGAAGGGGCGGCTGTTGGTGATGCGCCCGCAGGGGGTGGATGACGCGGCGAAGGCGCGCGCGGTGGAGGAGGCGAAGCGGCACCTGGGCAAGCCGTACGACGCGCTCTTCGGGTGGGGGGACGAGGCGATGTACTGCTCGGAGCTGGTGCGCAAGGCGTACGCGGCCGGCGCCGGCGTGGAGTACGGCAGGATGAAGCGGCTGGGCGACCTGGACGTGGCGGGGCTGCGGCGGGAGATCGCGGAGCGCTACCGGGGGCCGGTGCCGGTGGACCTGGAGCTGGTGACGCCCGCGAGCCTGGCGGCGGATGCCCGGCTCGCGGTCGTGCATTCGGACTTCCCGCGGGCGCCCTGACGCCCGCGCCTCAGCGCTTCACGCGCAGGACCTGGAACCCCTTCCCTCCGGCTCCGAAGCCCTTCAGGTTCTCCGCCCGCACCACCAGGTCGCCGCCGGGCAGCACGCCCCAGACCTCCACGCGGGCGAGGACGCCGCTGGTGGCCCGCTCGTAGCCGCGGGCCTCCATCCACGCCACGCCGTCCGTGCTGGTGAAGAGCCGCGCGAAGAGGTCCGACGCGGGCTGCACGTCGCCCACGTCCGCCCTGGCCGTCCCCAGCACGAAGCCGCCGCCCGTCAGCGCCTCCAGCGAGTACGCCGGGCCCGGCAAGGTCATCAGCGCGTCCACCCTTCCGCTCGCGTACACGCGCAGGAGCTTCGGGTGCTCGGGCTCGTAGAGGGTGGACTGCCCCATGAGCAGCTCGCCGCCCGGCAACACCGTCCCCGTCACCGCGTTGGCCGCGTAGCCGCCCATCACCTTCGTCCAGTTGCGGCCCCCGTCCGTCGAGCGCACCACCGCCGCCTGCGCGCTGCTGCTGCCGAACGTGGCCCACAGCGCGCCGCGCGTCGCGTCCGCGTACAGCGCCGTGCCGTGCCGGTGGTCCTGGAACGTCGCGCGCGTGGACCACGTCGCGCCCCCGTCCGTGCTCGCCCACAGCCGCAGCGGGGTGCTCTCGGAGGTGAACGTCTGGTACTCCAGGAAGAACACCGCGCCGCCCAGCTCCGCGAAGCTCGCGGGCGACATCGCGCGGTAGCTCCCGAGCGCCGCCACGTCCGCCCACGTGCGCCCGCCGTCCGTCGAGCGCTCCAGGTGGTAGCTGCCGCTGCGGCTCATCTGCGCCAGCAGCGTCCCGTCCTTGAGCACCGCCATCACCCAGAACGACGCGCCGCCCACCCCCTGCCCTCGCGCGCTGAAGGTGCGCCCGCCGTCCGTGCTCGCCAACAGCTTCGAGCGGCTCCCGTCCAGCGCCAGCGCGTACACGGTGCCCGCGCCGTCCACGGCCAGCACCTCATGCGTCGTGTTCGTGAACACCGGCTCCAGCGTCACCGGCCCCTGCACCCCGCCATCCCCCGGCGGAGTCCCCGCGTCCACGCCGCCATCCGTGCCCGAGCCCGCGTCCGGAGTCCCCGCGTCCACGCCGGCATCCGTGCCCGTTCCGGCATCCGTGCCCGAGCCGCCATCCGGCGTCCCCGCGTCGAAGCCGCCATCCGGCGTCCCGCCGTCCTGCCCGGAGCCGCCGCCTTCCGGCTGGCGGGCCAGGGCCACGCGCATCACCCGGCCGCTGGAGTTCGCGTCCACCGCGTCGCCGTAGAAGCACGGCACCTCCGTGACGCTGTCCGGCAGCACGTCCAGGGTGCTCAGGTAGCCCTTGAAGCTCGTGCGCGAATCCAGCGTCACCGGGTCGCTGAACACGCCGTTGCGCAGCACCCGCGCGCGGATTTCGTAATCCGTCGCCGTCTGGAAGTGATTGTAGAAGACATACAGCGCGTCCCCGATGCGCGTCACCGCGGGCTGCAACGCCCAGTCCGGCGTCCCCTCCACCAGGATGCGCGAGCCGAACGACGTCCCGTCGAAGCGCCGGTAGTACAGCCGCTCCGTCTCGTCCTTGTAGACCAGGTGGATGCCGCCCTTGCCGTCCTCCACCGCGCTCAGCGCCGCGCCGTGGTAGATGCCGTCGGAGAACGCGTCCCGCTGCGGCCCCCACGTGTCCAGCGGATCCGCCGCGTCACGCACCCGCATCCGCGTGGGCTCGAAGCCGTCGTGCATGGCCCAGAAGAAGACGAGCTTGGACCCCACGCTGAGCAGCCGTCCCCCGCCCCGCTTCCGCGTCCGCCCCAGGTCCGGCTGCCGCTGGAAGCTCGCGCCGCCGTCCGTGGACACCGCCACCACCGCCGTGGCGCCGCCGTCCGCCTCCAGCCGGAACGCCTGCACCCACAGCCGCCCCTTCGAGTCCCGCGCCAGCAGCGCCCGCGAGTACGCCGTCGCGCTGTCCGCGTTGAACACCCGCACCGCTGGCTCCGGCGTCCAGGTGTCCCCGTCCGCGTCGTAGCGCCACCACTGGAAGTACACGTCGTGCCGCGACGACGCCGCCAGCGAGGGGGCTTCGTACGCGTAGACCATCGCCACGTCGCGCCCCACCGCGACCAGCTCCGCCCGGTCGTGGTGCGACGCGTCCGGCTGGATTTCCGCCAGCTTGGAGAAGCTCTGGAACCCGTCCTCGGAACGGAACAGGTTCAGCCCCTGGCCCTCCGCCCCCTGCTGCTGGATGGCCAGGAGCCACGTGGGCGCATGCCCGTTGCCTGTTTCAATCCGCACCGCGTGCCGGTGCGCCGGCAGCGTCAGGGCATTGCCCCCGCCGGCCGGCACCATGGGCACTCCTCCCGCCGCCACCACCGTGGTCAGCAGGGCCCCCACCCAGGACATCATGTGATTTCGCGCCCCCTGTCGTATCCCCGCCCGAAAGGTAGGGACGGCAGACCCGGGAGCAATCCGGCGGAGGCGGACCTGGAGGGTCCGGCCATCTCCGCGCGGACAGGTGAACACACCCCACCGCGCGACGCCCCCGGACTGTTGGGAGCGCCGCGCCGGTGCCCTGCGACTACTTCGCCTTGCGGCGGCGCGGGGCGGGGGTGCCCGCGTCGGTGGCGGTGCCCGCGTCCATGCCCTCGAGCGTGCCCGCGTCCGCGTCCGTGCCGGCGTCCGGCGTGGCCGTGGTGACGGCCGGGGGCGGGTTCACCAGCTTCAGCGAGGTGAGGAACTGGTCCGCCGTGGTGTTGGGGTGGTTGGGGTTGTAGATGACCAGCAGCGTGTACAGGCGCGGGCCCACCAGGAAGTTGCGCGCCTTCACCTCACCGACCACCGGCGAGCTGACCGTGTAGGCCTTGCCGGGGTAGCCATCCAGGGTGACGTCCGACTCTTCCTTGATGGTGCCCTGGACCTGCTTGACCAGGCCGTCCTTGCCCTCGTTCAGCAGGGCCTCCGGGGGACGGCTCGACACCAGGCGCTCCGGGTAGTCCGCGGTGCTGACGGAGTAGATGGTGCCGTCCTCGGTGCGCGAGGAGAAGGCCGCGGTGTTCACCGTGTTGGCGCCCAGCGGGACCTGCTTGCGCTCCACCTGGGGCTCCGTCGGCATCTCGATGGAGAAGCCTTCCGTCGCCTCGTAGGGCTTGAAGGCCGGGGCCGGGGTGGCCGAGCCCTCGTTGGGCACGTCCTCGATGGTGGAGGTCGCCTGGGGGCCCCCGGTGCCGCCCGACGTGGACGACGAGGAGCCTTCGGTCTTCTGCTGGTTGGCGCACGCACCTGCGATGAGCGCGAGGGTGGTGAGCGACGCGAGGAGGAGGCGGGACAACGGGCGCATGGGCACGCTTCCTGAGAGGGAAGTGGAAGAAAACAGACTGACTTGTCGGACGGTAGACGAAGTCCTCCGCCGCTGACTACCCGAGTTTCGACACGGCGCGAGCAACTTGCCCACGCGCCGCCCCCGGAAGCGTCCGGGGGCGGACAACGTGCAGCGAGGCCGGAAAATCGGCGCGGGAGGGCTATTCGCCCAGGTACGCGCGCCGCACCTCGGCGCTGTCCAGGAGCGCCTTGCCGGGGCCGGCCATCACCACCTCGCCCGTCTCCAGCACGTAGCCGTAGTGGGCGGCGTTGAGGGCCAGGTGCGCGTTCTGCTCCACCAGCAGCACGCTGACGCCGGTGGCGTTCACCTCGCGCAGCGTGCGGAAGATGGTCTCCGTCACCTGCGGCGCCAGGCCCAGGGACGGTTCGTCCAGCAGCAGGAGCTGCGGCTTGCTGAGCAGCGCCCGGGCGATGGCGAGCATCTGCTGCTCACCGCCGGACAGCGTGCCCGCGAGCTGCTTCTGACGCTCGCGCAGCACCGGGAACAGGCTGAAGCCCTTGTCCATGTCCAGGCGCACCTGGGCGGTGTCCTTGCGCAGGTACGCGCCCAGCTCCAGGTTCTCCGTCACGGTGAGGTTGGGGAAGATGCCCCGGCCCTCCGGCGCGTGCGCCATGCCGCGCGGCACCAGTTGGTGCGCCTTGAGGCCGGTGATGTCCTGCCCCGCCAGCGTGATGCGGCCCGCGGACGGCTTGAGCATGCCGCTCACCGCGCGCAGGGTGCTCGTCTTGCCCGCGCCGTTGGCCCCGATGAGGGCCACCATCTCGCCCCGGCCCACCGTCAGGGACACGCCCCGCAGCGCCTGGATGGCGCCGTAGCGGACCTGGATGCCCTCCACCGACAGGAGCGGCTCGAACGCGCGCCGCTCGCCCAGCACCTTCACCGGCTCGCTCACGCCGCGCCTCCGTGGGACTCCAGGTAGCTGTCGCCCAGGTACGCCTCGATGACCTTGCGGTCGCTGCGAACTTCCGCCGGAGCGCCACGGGCGATGGTCTCGCCGTGGTCCAGCACGGTGATGCGCTCGCAGATGCCCATCACCAGCTTCATGTCGTGCTCGATGACCAGCACCCCCAGCGAGAACTCGTCGCGCAGCCGGCGGATGAGCACCATCAGGTCCGCCTTCTCCCGCGTGTTCATGCCCGCCGCGGGCTCGTCCAGCAGCAGCACCTTGGGGCGCGTGCCCAGCGCGCGGGCGATCTCCAGCCGGCGCTGCTCGCCGTAGGGCAGGTTCTTCGCCTCTTCGTCGCGGCGGTGCGACAGGCCCATGACCTCCAGCAGGTGCTCCGCCTGGCGCGTCAGCTCGCGCTCCTCGGCCTGGAAGCCGGGGGTGAGCAGCAGCGCGCGCCACCAGTCGCGGTAGTTGCGCATCGCCGTGGCGGCCTTGGCCATGGGGCCCAGGCGCACCGGGTGCAGCCCGCCTTGAGCGCGGCAGGCCACCTTCACGTTGTCCAGCGCGGTCAGGGCGCGGAACAGGCGGATGTTCTGGAACGTGCGCGCCAGCCCCAGGTGGTTGATTTGATGCGGCACCCAGCCGTTCACCCGCTGCCCGGCCACGCGCACCTCGCCCTCGGTGGGCTGGTACACGCCGGTGAGCACGTTGAACGCGGTGGACTTGCCCGCGCCGTTGGGGCCAATGAGGCCCAAGAGGTCGCCCTGGCGCACGGTGAGGTTGAAGTCCGTGAGGGCCTTGAGGCCCCCGAAGCGGATGCTCACGCCGGACGCTTGCAGCAGCGCGTCGCCAGGAGCGGGAGCGGCGGCAACGGTGCTCATGTCAGCCCCTTCTTCTTCCGGGGAAGCCACCGGGGCAGCACGTCCCAGAGCTCCTTCGTGCCGAACAGGCCCTGCGGACGCGCGAGCATCAGCACCACCAGCAGGAGGCCGTACACGGGCATGCGGATCTGATCCACCTTCTGCGCCAGGCTGCCCTCGGCGCCCAGCGCGCCGAACAGCGAGCGCAGGCCCTCCGGCAGCAGCGTGAGGAAGATGGCCGCGACGATGGCGCCCGTGGTGGAGCCCAGGCCGCCCAGCACCACCATGACGACGATCTCCATGGACTTCACGAAGGTGAACGAGCCCGGGTTGATGATGGGCACGAAGTGCGCGAACAGGCCGCCCGCGATGCCCGCGAAGAACGACGAGATGACGAACGCGCGGACCTTGTAGCCGGTGGTGTCCACGCCCATGGCCTCGGCGGCGACCTCGTCCTCGCGGATGGCCCACAGGCTGCGGCCGTGACTGGAGCCCGCGATGCGCCGGGCCACCAGCACCACCAGGAAGACCCAGAAGTACACCATGGCCACGCTGGAGTACTGCGGGATGCCGGACAGGCCCAGCGCGCGGCCGAAGGCCTCCGTGTTCTGCACCACCACGCGGATGATTTCGCCAAAGCCCAGCGTCACGATGGCCAGGTAGTCCCCGCGCAGCCGCAGGGACGGCAGGCCCACCAGGAAGCCGCACAGCGCCGCGCAGGTGCCGCCCGCGAGCAGCGCCACGGTGAAGAGCACCTGGTCGCTGGCGGCCACCGGCAGGAAGGACAGCGCCACCTCCTTGAGCGAAAGGGACGTGACGCCCGCGATGTACGCGCCCACCGCCATGAAGCCCGCGTGGCCAATGGAGAACTGGCCCGTCATGCCGTTCACGATGTTGAGGCTCACCGCGAGGATGATGTTCACCCCCACCACGGACAAGAGGTACGTGGCGAAGGGCGAGGCGCCCAGCAGCACCTCCGCCAGCGCCAGCACCGGCAGCGCGATGAGCACGGGCAGGATGCCGCGCAGCGCCGGGGGCACGCGGCCCGCGTCCACGTCGGTCAGCGTCGTTACGCCAGGGGCCGCCATCAGACCTTCTCCGCCGCGACGCGGCCGAACAGACCGCCCGGCTTCACCAGCAGCACCAGGATGAGGAAGGCGAAGGCCACCGCGTCACGCCAGGTGCTGGCCGCGTAGCCCACGACGAACTCCTCCACCAGGCCCAGCAGCAGCGCGCCCACCACGGCGCCCGGCACGTTGCCGATGCCGCCGATGACCGCCGCCACGAAGGCCTTGAGGCCCACGTACAGGCCCATGAGCGGGCTCACGGACGTGTCCTTGATGGCGTAGAGCAGGCCCGCGCCCGCCGCCAGCGCGCTGGAGAGCATGAACGTCAGCGCGATGATGCGGTCGGTGGGGATGCCCATCAGCGCCGCGGTGCGGTGGTCGTAGGACACCGCGCGCATCGCCTTGCCGAAGCGCGTCCGGTACACGAGGAACTGGAGCGCGGCCATCAGCCCCACGGCGATGAGGAAGCTGATGACCTGCCAGTTCCAGATGACCACGTCCCGGTCGCCAATGATGAACCACTCGCTGGGGGTGATGACCTCCGGGAAGGCCCGGGGGGACGCGCCCGGCAGGAAGCCGATGTCCAACTGGAAGCCGTACGACAGCGCGAACGAGATGCCGATGGCGGTGATGAGCGCGGTGAGGCGCGGCTTCTCGCGCAGCGGCCGGTAGGCGAAGCGCTCGATGAGGAAGCCGAGCAGCGCGCACCCCACCATGGCCACCGCGAAGATGACGACCACGCCCCACAGGGACCGCTGCGCCTGACGCCCGAGGGCGAAGGCGGTCGCGTAGCCCATGTAGACGCCGACCATCATCACGTCGCCGTGGGCGAAGTTGATGAGCTTGAGGACGCCGTACACCATCGTGTAGCCCAGCGCGACCAGGGCGTAGATGGTGCCGGCGGCCAGACCGTTGATGAGGTGCTGGAGAAGCTGCGACATGCCGGGGGGGGCCCTGGGTTACGGCGAGATGGTGGTGACGTAGGTGGACTTGCCGTCCTGGACCTTCAGCACCACCGCGGACTTCACCGCGTTGCGCTTCGCGTCCAGCGTGATGTTGCCCGCCACGCCGGGGAAGTCCTTCGTCTGCGCGATGGCCGCGCGCAGCGCCGGGCCGCTGGTGTCCGGGGCCTTCTTGAGCGCTTCAATGGCGACGCGCGCGGCGTCGTAGCCCAGCGCCGCGAGCGCGTCCGGCACCGCGCCGTTGTTGTCCGCCTTGTAGTCCGCGATGAACTTCTTCACGCGCTCGTCCGGGTTGTCCGGCGAGTAGTGGTTGGAGAAGTAGCTGCCTTCAATGGCGCTGCCGCCCAGCTCGAAGAGCTTCTCGGAGTCCCAGCCGTCGCCGCCCATCAGCGGGACCTTCAGGCCCAGCTCGCGCGCCTGGCGGGCGATGATGCCCACCTCGCTGTAGTAGCCCGGCACGTAGATGCCCTCCGGCTGCGTCTTCTTGATGGCGGTGAGCTGCGCGCGGTAGTCCGTGTCGCCCTGGCTGTAGCTCTCCGTGGCGGTGATCTTCCCGCCCAGCTCCGCGAACTTCTGGCGGAACACCTCCGTGAGGCCGATGGAGTAGGCGCTCTTGTTGTCCTGGAGCACCGCGACCTTGTTGAGCTTGAGGTTCTCCCGCGCGAACTTCGCCATCACGAAGCCCTGGAACGGGTCGATGAAGCAGACGCGGAAGATGTTGTCGCCCTTCTCCGTGACGGAGGGGTTGGTGGACGACGGGGTGATCATGGGCACGCCGGCCGCCTGGGCCTTCTCCGCCATGGCCAGGGAGCTGGACGAGGCCACCTCACCCAGGATGAGCACCACCTTGTCCTGGGTGATGAGGCGGGTGACGGCCTGCGCGGCCTCCTCCGGCTTGCTCTGGTCGTCATACACGCGCACGACCAGCTTCTTGCCCTTCACGCCGCCAGCCGCGTTGGCTTCCTTCACCGCCAGCGCGATGCCGTTGCGGGTGGAGATGCCGAAGGTCGCCTGGCCGCCCGTCAGCGCGCCCACTTCGCCCAGGACGATGACGTCGTCACCCGCCGGGGGGGCGCCGCCGCCCTGCGCCGTGGCCGGGGCCTGCGCCGCAGGCGCGCCTCCCGCCTCTCCCGTGGGCTGCGTCTTCTTCTCGCAGGCGGCCGCCAGGACGGCGAGCGCGGCGAGGAGCATCGGGGCAAGTCGTCGCATGCGGGGGCTTCCTCCGGGGGAGATGACGGGCAAAGCCCCGGTTTTCTAGGGGAGCCCTCCCCATGGGTCAAGCGCACAGCTTGGCTCCGGAGTCCCGTCAACACCCCGAAACATCGCTGTGGCGATCCCCTGCCCCGACCCCGAGTGCGCGCCCTGCCCGCTCAGGGCTCCAGCCAGAAGTGCTCCCGGCCTGATGGGCCCCGGCGGATCCTCGGCGGGCCCTGGGCTCCGGCGTCTTGCGCCCCGCCGTCCTCCCAGGCCGGCATGTCCTCGTGCGTCAGCGCCCACCCGGCGCCGGGCGGGTCCTCGGCGCCCGGCAGCGCGGTGGGCGTCCAGGAGACGGGCTCCAGGGCTGACGCTCTTTCGGGGGCGGGCTCCGGGAGCGCCGCTCCCGCGCGTCGGCGCAGGAGCCGGCCCGCCACCAGCATTCCCACCGCGCCGGCCATCCATCCGAGTCCCCGGCCAGGCCTCGTGGCTCGCATCGCAGACTCCTTGCTCGCGCGGGCCGGGCCATCCGGGCCCGCGCCCTCACAGTGAGGTGTGAGGACGCGCGCGGCCAGCGTGAAGCCCCCGGGCTCCGCTGCCGCATGCCTGCCCTCCGGACAGGGAGCGGGGAGACGTCCGGCGCGGCGTTGCCCACGGCGTGCGGCGTGCCGAGCCCCTGGACCATCCAGCACCAGGGGTTTTCTTGGGCGTCATTGAACCCACTTTTCGGGTGATGGCCGTGGCGGGCACCTCGCGTCCACTTTCCCCCCAGGAACCCCTCTCCAGCGCGCTGGACGGCCCTGGCGCTCCGCTTGCGACCACATCCGACCCGACGTGAAGGCACAAGGAGCCAAGTCCATGATGATCAAGCGCAACGACATCAAGGAAGGGATGACGGTCCGCAGCAGCGACGGCGAGAAGCTGGGCAAGGTGTTCGCCGTGAGCGAGGGCGAGTTCCACATCGAGAAGGGGATGTTCTTCCCGAAGGACTACCTGGTCCGCTACGTGGAGGTGAGCGACATCCGCAACGGGGAGATCTACCTCAACCACGGCCGCGAGGCGCTGCGAGGGCTGTCCGACTCCAGCGACGTGGCGGCGAGCCGGGGCCCCGGCGCGGTGGGCGCGACGGCGGCGACGGCCACCGGCGCCACGATGGGCGGCATTGGCGCGGGGCTGAAGACGGGCCCCACGAAGGTGGCGGAGGTCCCCCGCACCGGCGCGGAGAAGGCCGGCATCGCGGAGAAGGTGGGCATCAAGGACCGCGAGCTGAAGGAGCGCGAGCTGCGCACCGACATGCGCGCCGCCGAGCGCATCGCGAACGAAGACGTCACGCTGCGCACGCACCATGAGGAGCTGGGCGTCACCAAGCACCAGCGCTCCGCGGGCGAGGCGCAGGTGCGCAAGATTGTCGTCGAGGAGCTGAAGACGGTGGAGGTCCCGCTGCGCCACGAGGAGGTGGAGGTGGTGCGCCGCGCGGTGAAGGGGGACAACATCCCCGGCGACGTGGCGACCTTCCAGGAGGAGACCATCCGCATCCCCCTGAGCGCGGAGGAGGCGGAGCTCACCAAGCGCGCGTACACGGACGAGGAGATCACCATCCACAAGCGCCCCATCGAGGAGCGCCGCAGCATGGAGGGCCGCGTCCGCCACGAGGAGCTGGAGGACGTGAAGGTGGTCCGCACCGAGCCCACCGTGGACGAGGAGAAGCGCCGCGCCGGCTACCGCGCGGACTCGGACATCGATCCGCTCAAGCGCTCGTAGCGCCGCAGGAAGGAAGCCTCACCGTCCTTGTGCTCCGCCCCGCATGCCGCGCCTTCACGCGCGCGGCGTGCGGACGGGCGGCGTCGCGCGGGTGGGGGCTTCCCGCTGGCGATCCACGGCGGTCTCCAGCCGCTGCGATTCGCGCAGCCGGTCCGGGAAGAGCCGGCCCGCCAGCGCCGCCAGGGCCGTATCGCGCGCGGGAGGACACGCGGACACCAGCCGGTCCGCCATGGCGTGCGCGGAGGGGAAGCGGGCCGCGGGGTCCTTGGACAGCGCCACCGACAGCACGTTCCACAGGGGCGCGGGCACCTCCGCGGGCTTCGTCAGCTTCTCCTGGCAGATGGCCTTCATGGTGTCCAACTCGTCCTCGCGCTCGAAGGCGCGCCGCCCCGTGAGGGCCTGGTAGAGGACGAGCCCCATGGCGAACAGGTCGCTGCGCGCGTCCAGCTTCTGGCCCAGCGCCTGCTCCGGGGACATGTAGAGCGGCTTGCCCTTCACGATGCCCGGCAGCGTCACCGTGCGCTGCGCGCGCACCTTGGCCACGCCGAAGTCCAGCACCTTCACCTGGCCGTCGAAGCCCACCATCACGTTGTGGGGTGACAGGTCGCGGTGCACCAACTCCATGGGCGCGCCGTCCTCGCCCTTGAGCGAGTGCGCGGCGTGCAGCCCCAGGAGCGCCTGCGACACGATGGCGGACGCCACCGCCGGCTCCAGCGGCCCCTTGTTGGCGCGCAAGAGCCGGTCCAGGTCGATGCCGTTCACCAGCTCCATGGCCATGAAGTACGCGCCCTGCGCCTCGCCGAAGTCGTAGACGTGCACCAGGTTGGGGTGTGACAGCCGCAGGCCGATGCGCGCCTCGTCCAGGAACTGCTGCACCATCTCCGGCTGCGCCGTCAGGTGGGGCAGGATGCGCTTGAGCGCCACCAGCCGCCCCAACCCCTCCGGCCCGCGCGTGCGCGCGATGAGCACCTGCGCCATGCCGCCCGTGCCCAGGGGTTTCACGACCTCATAGCGGCCAATGCGCCCGCGGTTGACGGGCGTGCCCTCCACGTCCAGTTCGTCCAGCCGCTCCAGCGGGCCCCGGCCGTCCGTCAGCGCCAGGAAGGACAGCACCGCGGAGTCCAGTTGCTCGCCAATCGCCTCCACCAGCCCCATCACCCGCTGGCCGCCGTCCGCGAAGTCCCCGTCCACCACCAGGCCCAGCCCGCCCAGGTTCAGCTTCCCCAGGGTGAGCTGCTGGCAGAAGAGCATCCGGCCTTCGCGCAAGCGCCGGGGGCCGCTCCAGTGGGCCGCCGCGAAGACGTCCACGCCCAGCTCGCCCAGGACGCGCGTCAGCACGGGCCCCCGCGTGCCCCGCAGCGACACGAAGCCCGCCTTCGCGTGCACCATGCGGGCGCACTGCGTGAGGAACACATCCAGGCCGGTGTCGAGGTCCAGCCCCCGCTCCAGGCAGTCCTCGAGGATGTCGTCGGCCATCCGGTTCACGGCCATCAGGCCGCGCAGGAAGGCCAGCTCTTCTTCCGGGGATTGGAACGCCACGCGTCCATCAATACCCGAAAACCCGGTGGGGATGCAGCGCCCAGCGGGTGGGACGTCAGACGCGCTCGCGGTCCACGCGCACCACCGGCGCCAGCCGCTCCGGCAGCTCGGGGGAGGCGCGGGTGACGGGGTGCTCCAGCATGCCGTGGCGGTCCAGCATGTGCTCCAGGTGCGCCACGCGCGCGCGCAGCCCCTCCAGCTCCACGGCGGACACCTGCCCCCGGGCCTGGGCCTCGCGCACGCGCAGCCACGTCTCCACCACGGGCTTGAGGGCGAAGCGCAGCGTGAGGCCGAGCAGCGGCACACCGACGGTCATGCCGGTGACCATGATGACCATGACGGCTTCGGTGACTTCCATGCGGGAGGCTCCGGGAAAAGAGAGGTGGACCCCGGGCCTACGAACGGGGGGACCGGGCGATTGCACACCGCCCGGCCCGCGCCCGGGGCGGGGCATCAGCCGGACTTGGCCTGGTCCGTGTAGATGGCGTCCGCGATGCGGTACGCGCTGCCCTCCAGGCGCTGGAAGGCCTCCTTCAGGGCGCCCGCGTCGGAGGTGTTGAGCACGGCGCGCAGGCGCTCCAGGTCCGCCTGGATTTCGCCGCGGTCCTTCTCCGACAGGAGGTTGGCGTACTCCTCCAGGCTCTTCTCCGTGGTGTAGATGAGCCCGTCCGCGTTGTTGCGCAGCTCCGCCAGCTCCTTCTTCTTCTTGTCGTCCGCGGAGTGCGACTGGGCGTCGTTGATCATCGCCTGGATTTCGGCCTCGGACAGGCCGGAGTTGCCCACCACGCGCACCTGCTGCTGCTTGCCGGTGCCCAGGTCGCGCGCGCTCACGTGCACGATGCCGTTCGCGTCGATGTCGAAGGACACTTCAATCTGCGGCACGCCGCGCGGCGCGGGCGGGATGCCGACCAGCTCGAAGCGCGCCAGCGTCTTGTTGTCCGCCGCCATCTCGCGCTCGCCCTGGAGGACGTGCACGGACACGAGCGGCTGGTTGTCCACCGCGGTGGAGAACACCTGGCCCTTCTTGCAGGGGATGGTGGTGTTCTTGTCGATGATCTTCGTGAAGACGCCGCCCGCGGTCTCCACGCCCAGCGACAGCGGCGTGACGTCCAGCAGGAGGACGTCCTTCACCTCGCCCTTGAGCACGCCGCCCTGGATGGCGGCGCCCACGGCGACGACCTCATCCGGGTTGATGCCCTTGTGGGGCTCCTTGCCGAAGAACTCCTTCACCTTCTGCTGCACGCGCGGCATGCGCGTCATGCCGCCCACCAGGAGGACCTGGTTGATGGCCTGCGCGGTGATGCCCGCGTCCTTGAGCGCGATGCGGCACGGCTCGATGGAGCGGTCGATGAGGTCCGCGACCAGCGCCTCGAAGGTGGACCGGTCCACGGTCTCCGTGAGGTGCTTGGGGCCGGACGCGTCCGCGGTGATGAACGGGAGGTTGACCTCCGTCTCCGGGGCGCTGGACAGCTCGTGCTTGGCGCGCTCGGCGGCCTCCTTCAGGCGCTGGAGCGCCATGCGGTCCTTGCGCAGGTCCAGGCCGTTGTTCTGCTCCGCGAAGCGCTTGGCCAGGTAGTCGATGAGGCGCTGGTCGAAGTCCTCGCCGCCCAGGAACGTGTCGCCGTTGGTGCTCTTGACCTCGAACACGCCGGCGGTGAGCTCCAGGATGGAGATATCGAACGTGCCGCCGCCCAGGTCGTAGACGGCCACGCGCTCCGTGGTGGCGTCCTTCACCTTGTCCAGGCCGTACGCGAGCGCCGCGGCCGTGGGCTCGTTGATGATGCGCAGCACGTTGAGGCCGGCGATGCGGCCCGCGTCCTTGGTGGCCTGGCGCTGGCTGTCGTTGAAGTAGGCGGGGACGGTGATGACGGCCTCGGTGACGGGCTCACCCAGGTAGTCCTCCGCCGTCTGCTTCATCTTCATCAGCACGATGGCGCTGACTTCCGGCGGGCTGTAGCCCTTGCCCCGGATCTCGACCCACGCGTCGCCGTTGGGGCTGGAGGCCACCTTGAAGGAGGAGACGCCAATGGCCTTCTTCGCCTCCGGCGAGTCGAACTTGCGGCCGATGAGGCGCTTGGCCGCGAAGACCGTGTTCTCCGGGTTGGTGATGGCCTGCCGCTTGGCGATCTGCCCCACCAGGCGCTCACCGGAGTCGGTGAAGCCCACCATGGAGGGCGTGGTGCGGCTGCCTTCGCTGTTGGGGATGACCACCGGCTCGCCGCCTTCCATGACGGCGACGCAGGAGTTGGTGGTGCCCAGGTCGATTCCAATCACCTTCGCCATGACTACTGCTCCCCCCCGGAGGAACTGTCGGACGGCGCGGAAGTCTGGGGCTCCGCGCCGCTTTCTTCAGAGGCCTTCGGTGCTTCCGTTGCGGCCGCGGGCGCGGCGGCTTCCGGCGCGCGGGCGACGACGACCATGGCGGGACGCACCAGGCGTTCGTTGAGGTAGAAGCCACGCGTCACCTCGAAGAGGACGTGGCCCGCCGGGACGTCCGCGGACTCCACCTGCTGGATGGCCTCGTGCAGGCGCGGGTCGAAGGGCTGGCCCTTGGCGGAGAAGCCCTTCACGCCGTGGCGGGCAAGCGAGTCCTCGAAGGACTTGCGCGTCATGGCCACGCCCTTCTGGAAGCTGTCGAAGTCGGGGGACTTGCCCGCGGCGTCGAGCGCGCGGTCCATGTTGTCCACGACGGGGAGCAGGTCCTTGAGGAGCTTCTCCACGCCGAACTTCTGGACGTCCTCCTTCTCCTTCTGCGCGCGCTTGCGGTAGTTCTCCAGGTCCGCGGCGGAGCGGATGGCCCGGTCCTGGAAGTCCTTGGCGCGCTCGTGCGCCTCCTTCAGGCGCTCCAGCGTCTCGCGGGCCTTGGTCTGGCTGAACTCCAACTGCGCGCGCAGCGACTCCACCTCCTGGCGGAGCGCGGCCGCGTCCTCGGTGGGGGGAGCGACTTCGGGGGTGGAGGCCTCCGCTTCGGCGGCCGGGGGGGAGACGTCCAGCTCCACCTCCGTCTCCGCGCCCGCGCTGTCCGCGTCTCCGTCCATCCGACGCTCGACGCTGCGAACCGCCTCGTCGATCACGTCCTGCCCGATGTCCGTCTGGATGCTGCCCTTGTCATTGGTACCCGACACGGCGCGCACTATCTCACGCGACGGGGAGCGATCCAACAGGACCCGGGGCGGTCGCGCATGCCCGGCGTGCGGGCAGGCGCGACTTCATGGGCAGCGGAACTTCACGTCCCGGGCGCGGGCTTCTTGCGGCCTAGCGTTTTCTTGGAAGCTGGTTTCTTCGGGGCCCTGGCGCCCTTGGCGGCGGCGGGAGCGCCCGCGGTCTTCTTGCGCCCGATGGACTTGTTGCCGCCCTTGGACGCGCCGGCGCCCTTGGCGCGGGGCGGGCGGCTGGGGGCGGCCTCCTGCTGGGGGGCGGCCTTGGGAGCCCTGGCTTCGGCGGGGGGCGGAGGGGTGGAGTCGGCGCCGGAGGTGGAGCCGGGCTTGAAGGCCTCCTCCACGGAGGTCTCCACGCGGCGCACGGCGGTCTCAATCTTCTCCGCGGCGGTCTTGGTGGTGGCGGCGGCCCAGGTGCGCAGTTGCGCGAGGCCTTCCTTCACCTTGGCCTGCTTTTCCGGGTCCTTCACCTCCTTGAGGAGGCGCTCGGCCTCGCCGCGGAGGTCATCCGTGGTGCGCTTGAGGTCCTCGCCGGTGCGCTTGAGGAAGTCCATCAACTGCCTGTCCCACTTCTCGGCCATGACGTGTCTCCTCCGTCTGCTCGAACCCATCCAACTGCACGTGTGGACGGCGCGCAAAGCCTTCCGCGCTGTCCATGTAGGACGGCGGAGCGCGCCATCGATTGCCGTGTGGCAGTGCGTCAGGGGCCCCGCCGGGGTGCAAGAGGGGGGGACGCGCGACAGTCGGATGGAGGACACGTTAAGGTGCGTGCCCTCTTCCGGGAAGGCCGCGTTGGGGCGGGCCCGGTGCTGGAGCGTTCCTCTATGTCGTCCCGGTCCTTGCGAGCGCTGTCCTCGCTCGTCGTGCTCACGTCCCTGTTCGCGCTGGTGGCCTGTGGTTCCAACGAGGCGGAGTCATCCGGGCCGGTGCTGCCCCAGGTGACGCTGCCGGCGGCCACGGTGGGGACGGCCTACGAGAAGGTGCTGACGGCGACGGGGGGCGCGGCGCCGCTCACGTATTCGGTGGACCAGGTGCCGCCGGGCTTCTCCTTCTATGGAGACAGCGGGCGGCTGGTGGGCCCCGCGACGACGGCCGGCGAGTGGTCGCTGACGGTGGGGGTGCGCGACGCGAAGGGCCTGCAGCACGCGCGGGGCTACGCGTTGCGCGTGTGGCCGGCGCCGGTCATCACCACGACGTCGCCGCTGCCCGACGCGAAGGAGGGCAGCGCCTACACCTTCACCTTCACCGCCACGGGCGGGGCGCCGCCGCTGACCTGGTCCCGGGTGGGCGGCGCGATTCCGGACGGTCTGGAGCTGACGGAGGACGGGGTGCTGACGGGCACGCCGTTTGGCCCGGCGCTGTATGAGTTCACGGCGCGGGTGGAGGACGCCAACGGCGCCCACGCGGAGGCGGTCCTCCGGCTGCCCCTGACCACGTCGACCGGCGAGCTGCCCGACGGCGGCCCGGTGACGGACGGCGGGACGAAGACGGATGGCGGCACGGATGGCGGCACGAAGACGGATGGCGGGACGCAGCCGACGGCGGTGCCGCTGAAGGTGGGCAACTGGAACATTGAATGGTTCGGCTCCACGGCCGAGGGCCCCACGGACGAGGCGCTGCAGTTGACCAACGCGACGGCGGTCATCGCGGACGCGGGGCCGGACGTGCTGGGCGTGGCGGAGATCGTCGGCGTGGACGCGTTCAACTCGTTGAAGGCGGGGCTCAACGGCTACAGCGGCCTGCTCGCGGGTGATGGCTGGTACGGCTCCACGGCCCAGAAGGTGGGCCTGCTCTACAAGACGAGCACGGTGGAGCTGGTGAGCGCGAACGTCGTGCTGACGGATTGCGCGCCGGACTTCGCCTACCGGCCGCCCTTGCGCGTGGACCTGAAGGTGCTCCGGGGCTCCTCGCCGGTGGACCTGACGGTGATGGTGCTGCACATGAAGGCGTACGCGGACTCGGATTCGTACCTGCGGCGCAAGGGCGCGGCGGTGTGCCTCAAGGACTACCTGGACACGAACCTGCCGACGCAGAACGTGATGGTGCTGGGTGACTGGAACGACGACGTGGACGCGTCCATCTACACGCCCTACGAGTCGCCGTACCTGAACCTGGTGAACGATGCCGCACGCTACAAGTTCCTCACCCAGCCGCTGTCGGAGTCCGGGGAGCGCTCGACGGTGAGCAACAGCCAGTTCATCGACCATCAACTGGTGACGAACGAGCTGGCGGCGTACCACGTGGCGGACTCCACGAAGGTGCTCAAGCCGAGCATCGTCAGCTACAAGAGCACCACGTCGGACCACTACCCCATCTTCAGCGACTTCAACTTCGGCTCGGCCGCGCAACCGGGCAGCGTGCGGGTCACGGCGCCCAATGGCGGCGAGACGCTGCAGGCGGGCACGTCGTTCAACATCACCTGGACGTCCAGCAACGTGTCGCAGGTGAACATCACGTACACGCTGGACGGGACGGTGTGGCGCTCGGTGGCGTCGAACGTGACGGCGTCCGCTGGCCGCTACGCGTGGACGGTGCCGAGCGAGTCCTCCACCTCCGCGAAGGTGCGCGTGGCGGACGCGGCGCGCGCGGACGTGGCGGACGCGAGCGACGGGGTGTTCACGCTGACGCGGCCGGTGCCGCAGGTGTTCATCAACGAGTACCTGCCGCAGCCCAACCCGCCGGCCTCGGGTGGGACGACTCCGGACTACGACCAGCAGTTCGTGGAGCTCTACAACGCGGGTCCGGGGTCGGTGGATCTGAGCGGCTGGAAGATCCACGACGCGAAGTCGTATACGGGCGCGGAGGCGGCGCGGCACACGTTCGCGTCGGGCACGGTGCTGCCGGCGGGCAAGGCGTACGTGGTGTACTCGGGGCTGTCCGCGGTGCCGGCGGGGGCGCAGTACGCGACGTACGCGAACAACAACGGCTACGGGCTGCGGTTCGACCGGGGCACGAACCAGTGGAACGGCACGTCCTACGGAGCGGGTGACGTCGTGTACCTGGTGCGCCCGGACGGGACGGTGCAGGACAGCCACTCGTACCAGAGCACCAGCGTGCCGGTGACGTCGGGCCGGTCGTTCAACCGGTCCCCGGACCTGAGCGCCACGGGGACCTGGAACCTGGACTCCGCCCCGACCCCGGGCACCAAGGCGAACGGCTCCGCGTTCTGAAGCGCTTCACGGTGACATGACTTGTTCGTCGTCGTCTCAGCGGGCGCGGGGCTCATCCTGCTCGCACCCGCGTTGCTTCTCACGACGCCATCCGTGTCACCGGCGCAGAGCGCACCATGATGCACTTGTTCGACCAGATGGAGATACTCGGGCGGGTCCTGCTCGACGACGCTCCGAAGACTCCTGGAAGTGAGGAGGCCATCCGCACCGCCGCGGCTGCCCTCCAATTCATCGACGCGACGGGGCAGGTTGCTGATTTCGAGGACTACGTCCGGAACCTCGAAGCCTACGCGCCGCCGCTTGCCATTGCCCGGTTCGACACCCGGCAGGATGCCGATGCCTGGCTGATGGCCCAGAAACGTCCACCGGTGTTTGCCTCCATCCTGGTGGCGGATGAGTACTACTCGGTCTTCTTCAATCCCACGAGCGGGTGGAGGGCCCTGGGCCGTCAGCCTCGCCTTGAGTTCTATCTCCAGGAGATGGCGGATGAGCGGCGCCCACCTTCGGGCCTGTCCTTCGCCACGAAGGCAGAGGCGGAGGCGTGGATGAACCAGCAGCCCACGCCTCCCCAGCAGGTGATCATCGACATCGCGGGGGCGCCGTATCTGGCCGCCTACCACCACCGCATCGACTACCGCGTCCTCTACCCCCTGCCCGCGCCCACGCCTCCGTCACAGGAGACGTGAGGACTACAGCCGGAACTGCACGCGCACGCCCGGCTGGATCCAGACGTGGAGCTGCTTCGCGTCGTCGGACAGGTCGTTGCTGACTTCGGCCGAACCGCCAAGCCGGACCGTTCCCTCGCGGTACTGCCCCACGGACGCGGAGATGTAGGGCCCCACCGCGATGGAGCGGGTGAGCTGGAGGTCCACGCCGAAGTGGGCGTGCCCCAGGTCATAGCCCTCCAGCTTCAGATAGGAGTTCGCGGCGCCCTCCCCCACTTCCACCTTCCCGATTTCGTAGCCCACGCCCACGCCCACCCACGGCGAGAAGAAGCCGTCCGGACGGAAGTGGTAGTCCAGGTCGATGCCGAAGCGCAGGACCGTGCTCCTGCAGTTCACCCCGTCCTCGCACTGGTCGCCCGGTCCGGACCCGATGCCGTACTGGAAGTAGGCGCCCAGCGAGAGCTGCCGGTTGAAGAAGTAGGAGAGGTCCACCTGCGGCGCCACCGTGCTGCCAAAGGTGTCCTTCAGCGCGCTCTCCGCGAACGCGTCACCCACGGGAATGCCAATGGCGCCGCGCGCGCCCAGCGCGAGCCCGGAGCTCTTGGGCTCCTGGGCCGCCGCCGGCAGTGCGCCCAGACAAAAGGTCAGAACCAGCGATGCGATGAAGCGTCGTGAAGTCATGTCGTCCAGGGAGAAGAGGCCGTCATCCGACGGCGTTGGGTGTTGGCGGCACGCACTGCAAGCCCACGGCCAGGATTCGCAGGATGCGGGCGCCAGGGCTTCGCACGTCTCGGGGTGTTGGGACAGCGCCGAAGCGCGACAGGAATGTCAGTCTTTCGTTTCAGGTCATGGCAGGTTCACGCCGTGCCAGAGTCCTGGAGCAAGCCATGTCCTCCCCGCTGACCGAAGACTCCGACATCGTCCGCTGGCTGCGCGCCGAGCGCGAGACCCGCGGGCTGGCCCGCATCGAGCTGTCCGCTTCGTTGAAGCATCGAGGGGAGCTGCTGGATGACACGTTGCTCTTCACGGCGCCGGACGGAGCGCTGACGTTCGGTTCATTGCCGGAAGCGCCACGGGCCCAGGTCCAGGCGCTGATGCAGCGGCATCACGCGTCCGCGCCCGGGCTGGGGGACGTCTCGCTGTCCATCGTCTGTGACGCGCACGCGGCGCCGCGCCTCCAGATGACGGACGCGGCCACGCGGGAGCATGAGGCGAAGGAGCAGGCCCGCGCGGAGGCCCGCTTCGATTCGCGCAAGTACGGACGCGCGCTGGCGCAGCGGGTGGCGGAGCTGCTGGACGCGGGAGCGGACCTGTCCATCACGGTCGACCCGCGCGAGGGCGTGTCCCGCGCGCTGTGGCGGTCCGGGGATGGCACGTACGCGCAGGGCCACCGGTACCTCCAGGGCGACTCCAGGCCGAAGCGGACCTTCGCGTCGCGGGAGGAGTTCAGCCGCTGGCTGGCGGAACAGAGCGACGAGTCCCTGGCGAAGGAGGACTTCCCGGACGACCCTCGCAGGTGGGGAGTGGCGACGTTCAACCGCGAGTTCTTCGCGCGGAAGACGGGCCGGCGTTCTTAGGTAGGCCTTCCTCTCAAAGACGCTTGAGGTAGGCTGGTTTTCCTTGTCCAGCCGCCGCATCCAGAGCCTATCCAGGCCCGTGCATCCCCGTGCGTGTCACCCCTATCTGTTAGGTTTGAAGGATGGAGGTGACCCGTGATGTCGCTGTCCACTTCGACCATTCCCCTGGTGCTGACGGTCCTGCTGGGCGCCACGGCGGCGGCTCAGTCCCGCACTCCCGTGCCCCGGGAGCGCAAGGCCCGGCAGCTCACGCTGCGTGCGGAGGAGCCTCCGGTGCTGCATCCGCTGCATGTCGCGGCCCATGAAGTGACCACCGTCACCTTCGATGCGCCCATCGTTCCGGAGTCCGTGGACCGGAGCGTACTCGCGCCCTTCTTCTCCCGCGTGGCAGTGCATGAGGACGTGCTCGTCCTGAAAGCGTCCATGGATGTCCCCTCTGGCAAGGAGCCCGTGCTCACCGTGCGCTTCGCCGGGCCCGGCGCTCCGGCCCAGGTGGGCTTCGTGCTCACGACCGTGGCGGCGGAGGTGGATTCACAGGTGGAGGTGTTCCGGCAGGGGCGCACCGCGCAGGACCTCGGGAAGGAGCTCGCGGACCTGCGGGCCCGGTGCGCGGTCACTGAGCCGGGGCTCGCGATGCTGCGGGCACAGTGCGCGCGCAGTGGGCTGGGCGGCGCGGTGTTGATGGGGGATGTCACCCCTGGCGGCGTCGCGGTGGCTTACCTCCGGGAGCCGTCCGTGAGCCCGGGGATGCTCGCCAAACGCCCTCATGTGCTCTACCGCACGGAAAGCACCCGTGCCCTGTCGACGTTGCTGATCAACCCCGTGGGGAGCGCCCCCTGGATACCGGGGGTCGCGCGGATGACACCACGCGGGTCCAATGCACCGCCGGCCCGTGAGTTCCCCCTGCTCATGCAGGTGAATCAGCTGGCGCCTGGGGAGCAGGCCACCGTGGTGGTGGAATGGCGCGCGCTTCCGGACCTGCCTGCTGGCACGCACTACACCTTGGAGTTGCTGGACTCGAAGGGTAAACGCGGCGTCCGCTGGGAAGAGGTGGCGCCATGAGCCCGCACGAGGCACCGCCCGGCGAACAGCATCATGCCTCCACCCAGCCCGGCAAGAAGGCCCACGGCCCTGCCCGACCTTCCTTGCTGCTGATGGTGGATGCGCTTCCACCGGGGACCCTTATCGGTCCCTGGCGCGTCCTCCGTCGGGTGGCATCAGGCGGGTACGGCACGGTCTACGTCGTTCAGGCGAACCACCGGCCTCGCGGCAGGCGGTACGCCCTGAAGCTGGCGCGACAGCCCGACAGCCCCTGGTTCTCACGCGAAGCGGAGGTGCTGTCCCGCCTGCGGCATTTGGGGGTGCCTCGCCTCATGGAGGCCGGGGCATGGCGGTCAGGGTCCGGAAACTACCCTTTCCTGGTGATGGAGCACGTGGAGGGTGAGTCGCTCTATGAATGGGCCCGCGCTCGCAACCCCACGGCCCACGAGGTGAGCGCATTGTTCATCCAGGCCGCGGAGGTCCTGGCCTTCGCGCACCAGCACGGTGTCCTGCACCGCGACGTCAAAGGCGACAACCTCCACGTCCAGCCCGGTGGACGGCTCACCCTTCTGGACTGGGGAGCGGGCTGGCATCCCGAAGCGAAGCCCCTGACCGGAACGGGCCAGCTTCCTCCTGGCACGGCTCACTACTTGAGTCCCCAGCTCCACCGCTGGCGGATGGCGGCTCCGTCACAGGAGTGTCCTCGCTATGGCGAGGCGGATGAGCTGTACGCCCTGGGCGTCACCTTCCATCGATTGATGACCGACAGCTATCCGGCGCTCCCGATGGAAGGTGAAGGGCCTGGACACGCATGGCCCAACCCGCTGGTGCCGAGGGCATTGGCTTCGCTCGTCAGCCGCCTGCTCGCGTTCGCGCCCGAAGCACGGCCTCCGAGCGCCTCCGCTCTGGCCTCCGAACTGCATCAGGTCCTGGCCCATGCGGATACCACCTGGGACCTGCCCCTGTTCGACTGGGCCACACCTCCCTCGGATTCCTCACGCACGACGCAGGAGGCGCCCGGGATGGTGGGACCGGTGGCACCGGGTCAGGAGGTGCCGCTCCAGCACGCACGCCTTCAGCGTCTGGACCGGGTTCAACGCCTCCGCGAAGCACGCGAGCTGCGGCGCCGGTCTCCGCGTCATGTCGCTCGGGCGGAGGCCAAGGCCATCCTGGCCGCGAGCACGGTGCGCCGCCGACGGACGTGGCGGCCCCTGTGGCGTCAGGGTGCCGTGGGATTCGCATGCGTGCTGTTCATGGTCTGGTTGGGCTGGAGCCTGGGACTCTTTTCAAGGTCCGACATCGATGCGCCAGTTCGCCCTTCCCCGCCTCCCGTGGCGCTGGCGCTTGCGCCCGACCAAGCTGCCGCGTCCGGAGCGGCCCCTCCTTCCCCTGCGCCGCTCCCGCCGGAGAAGGACCTCATGAGCATTCCCTTGAAGCAGGACCCACCTGTCCGCGGACGTTCACTGTCACGCGGCTGCACGTTGGCTGTCGGTGCGGCGACAACCCTCATTGCCTGCGCGGGTGCACAGGTGGTGCCCAAACCCCAGCGATGCCCCACGGAGGCGCTGGAGGCGATGAAAGCGCTGAAGCTGCGGCGGGATGCGAAGGCAGCCATCACGGTCGACATCCGTTATCCCGACCGCCTGGATGCCATGCTCATGCTCTCCGTGCATGACGGCGACATCGTCAGCGTCCAGGAGGAAAAACGCGGCGGGCTTCCGAAGGGGACCCTGCTCTACGGACGACTGTGGACAGGGGGAGAACGGGTCATGGGCCGCTACACGCGAGCGGAGACGCCGGACGGCCACACCTACCCGGTCTGCTTCGTCCTGGGGAACGACGATGGCTTCTGGCCACTGGAGACGGGCTCCAAGCCCGGCGCCGCGCTCCTTCCCCGGACCGCGGGCTACACCGTGGTGGACGCGTTCCCATAAGCGTCGTGCGCCCGAGGTAAGACCCGGGGGATGAGCCACATCCTGGCGAACGAAGCGCTCCGCTCCGTCGTGCTCTACCAACCCAAGCCCACCGAAGGCTGGCGCTACGCCATCTACACCCAGGAAGGCGTCACGGATGGGAGGCTGCTCGACAGCACCCCATCCACTTCTTTCGAGGAGGCCCGGGCCCGGATGGAGCAGACGCTGGTGGAACTCTTCGGCCGCTCCTCCCCCCTGCGCTGGAAGGAGACCGCTCCGGGATGGTGGACGGGCGCAGCGCTGGACGCAGAAGCCTGAGCGGCCCACGCCGCGCTACTCCAGCAGATCCAGGATCGCCAGGGGCTCCTTGGGCTCCAGCAGGTCCAGCCGATGACGGGCCTTCACGGCCAGCTCCAGGGGCTGAACACCATGGCGGAACCATGCATGCGCGATGCGGTCGATGCCCGCGCCAATCAACGGCGCCGCCGTCCGCAGGCTGGCGCGGAGAGCCACTGCGTTCGTCTGCCCACCGTGCAGCACCAGGTTTCGCTGACGATAGAGCCGGCGGAATGCCCGCACCGCGTAGCCCTCCACGTCCTTCAACTTCTTGCGTGGGTCCTTGAGCAGTCCCTCCATCCGTGCCACCGCCGCCCGGTGGCTCCAGACAGGTCCCTCCCAGGGGAGCGACCGGGCTTGCTGGATGGCTTCCAACATTCGGGATGCGCGCTCGTGATTGCTCGTGCACTTCAGGAGTTGCTCCTGGAGGGGACTGGCGCTGCTCTTGCTTTGGAGGGATGCCAGCAATGTCAGCTCCGCCCTGGGAAACGAACACGCCACCAGGGCGGCCAACCGGTCCCCCGCAGGTGCCTTCTGGCCATCCTCGGGTGCGACCAGCAACGCTTCGATGGAGGCCCAGCCAGCGGCCACCGCGACCACGGCGGGCGCATCCAACTGACCGAGCAACTCGAAGGCCGCATCCACACGGCTGAAAGGCCCGGACGCGAAGAGCTGGTCCTGACGCTCCAGACTGCGGACCTCGACCCGCCGATGCCTGCGGAGCGGCAGCGGCTGCCGGCTGCCTTCGACATATGCGTGCTCGCCATGCCGCATCTGATGGCCTGTTCCAATGAGGAGCCGCGCGGCCAACTTCTCGACTGTCTCCGAAGCCTGTTCCGCGGCGGAGAAGGCATCGCGGGCATGAACCGTCAGCAACCAGCCTCCGCCTTGCCGGACGTGGGTGGCGTCGAACCCATTCGCGATGAGCCACTTCGAGACCAAGGGCGCGTCACACCATTCTCGAGGCAGAGGCCCCTGGAGCCCCAGCGCGCTGCGCACGGTCAAGAGGACCTGGAAGCGAGAGGGCGGCGTCCGGGCCAGGGCATGCGCTTCCTCCAGCAGCTCCGATAGACGATAGACCTGCGTGGAATGGACGAGTCGGTACGTCAGCCAGCGATGAAGGAAGTCGGGGCTGAACCCCGCATCCAGCAGATGGGAGGCGACGGCGCGGGCCACCCGCTCTGGCTTCACCGGGATGCCCAGCGCGAGCTGTTCCGCCCAGCGGGACAGATATGACGCATCAATCTCCTCGGTGAGACGGTGCACCGCGGGCAGCTCCCCCGAGCGGGGCCTCAACGGCGAGCCGAGCAGCCGCTGCAGCAGGCTCCGGGACTGCGGTGAGATGCCTTCATCGGGCCCCAGCGCTCGGGATAATTCGTTCGCCAGCCACTCGACCGCCTTGTCGGAGAGCACGCCCGCCGGGACGGCTTCCACCGCCTCCAACAGCTCACGGAGGCTGAGCACCGTTCCCACCTCCCAGAGCCCTCGGAACCAGGCGGTCCAAGCCTCGAAGAACTCCAGGAGACGTGCCGCCACCCGCTGTGAGCTGTCCTTGCTTTCGAGCACCGAGCGCCTTACTTTTCGAGCAGGTCACTGGACCGCTCTCTCTACGGAGGCCGTCCCCACCCGGGAGCTGTTCATCCGCGTGGGTTTCGGCCTCCAATTTTTTCCGCGGGCAGGGTGACGGCTTCCGCCTCCCCTGCTTCCGCGAACCTCCCCCTGGCTCGATGCAGGATTCGCACCCACAGCCTCCGGCGCCGGAGACCCTCCCCAATTCGCAACCATCTCCGGGCCCGGCTCAATAAAACGCGCGCCGTGCGTGTGGGGACGACCCGGATTTCGGGGTCATTTCGTATCTCATTTCCAGAAGGGGCCCGGCCGGGCGCCTCCATGACACGGAGCATTCCGCGTGCTGCCTGGAACCGAGCGGTCAGTCTTGGAGGCCTTCCGCCGGGGTGACACCGCCGTGCTCACCCAGGTCTACCGCGCCTATTCGCCAGAAGTGCTGCGCTACCTGTCCCGGCGCTTCGCCGTCCACTCGGAGACCGGCACGCGCTCCGTCGCGCTCACGCCCCTGGACCTGGACGCCGCGCACCAGGAGACCTTCGTGCGGGCCTTCCGCCCCCACATGCGCCAGGCCTATGACGGCGTGCGCCCCTACCTGGGCTTCCTGCTCACCGTCGCCCGCTCCACCGCCATCGACCTCATGCGCGCCTCCGGCCGCGTGGCCCGGGAGGCCATCCCCCTGGATGACGCCCCGGAGCTCACCCACGCCCCCACCGAGGGCAAGAGCCCGGAGGAAGAGGCCCTGGGCGCCGAGGTCCGCTCCATCGTGCGCCGCTTCCTGGAGGCCCTGCCCGCCGAAGGGCGCGCCCTGGCCCAGCTTCGCTTCATGGACGGCCTGTCCCAGGAGTCCGCCGCCGACCAGCTCCAGCTCACCCGCGGCGAGGTGCGGGTGCGCGAACGCCGCCTGCGGTTGCAGTTCACCGAACACCTGAAGGACTCGGGCTGGCTGGACAGCGATGTCTTGCCGGGACGCCTGCAGTGGGGCGCCCTGCTCGCCACCCTGGCCCTGCTGTGCGCCATCCCATTCGGGAGCCTCCCATGAAGTGGTACGAGCGACATGTGGACGCGGGACTGACGCGCTGGTCCCTGGGGGAGCTGTCCACCCCCGAATCCTCGCGGCTCCTGCGCCACGCCCACGCCTGCGCCCGCTGCGGCGCCCGCTACGACAAGTGGGCCCGCGCCCACCGCGTCTTCGAATCCGGCCAGACGGACACCCCCACCGCCACGGAGCTGGAGACACTCACCGCCGCGGGGCTCGAAGCCGCCCTCACCGCCGCCTCGCCCCCGGACGCCGCCCCCGCCCGGTGGCCCACCCTCGCGGTGCTCGGCGCCACGCTCGCGGCCCTGTTCCTCGCGGTGGTGGTGACGCCCTCGTCCGTCGCGCCCACCGCCGCCACCGAACCCACCGAGCCCGAGTTCAGCGTCCGGGGCGCCAGCCATGACCCGGTCGCGCCCCCCGCGCCGGTGGCCCAGGCCGTCCTGCGCGTCTTCTGCGCGAAGCCCGGCCAGGCCCTGCGCGAGCTGCGCGCCGGGGCCGCGTGCACCCCGGGCGCCACGCTGGCCTTCGCGGCCGGTGCCCGCCCGCCCTACACCCACGTCGCGGTGCGCGTGCGCGCCGGCGGCCGCGAGGAGGTCAACGGCCCCTTCCTGCTCAGCGGCAAGGCCGGCGAGGAGCGCCCCCTGGAGCTGACGGTCGCGCTGCCCGCGGGCGCCGATATGGCGGAGGTCACCGCGACGTTCTCCGCGCACCCGGACGCCACCCTGGCGGCCCTCCGTCAGGGCACGGCGGAGGGGGTGGTGGTGCTCAGGCAGGAGGTCCGGGTAAAGGAATCTCCATGAAGAAGCTGGAAGTCCTCCTGGGGGTGGCGCTGCTGGCGGCGGCGCCGGAGGCGGTCGCGGACACCGTGCGGCGCGCGCTGGTCATTGCCCACAACGGCAGTGACGACCCCGCGCTCGCGCCGCTGCGCTACGCGGACGACGACGGCGTGCTGTGGGCGGAGACGCTCAAGCGGCTGGGCGTGGAGACCACGCTGCTCGTGGACCCGGACGAGCCCACGCGCAAGAGCGGCAGCCTGGCGCTGAAGTCCGCGCAGCCGCCCACGCGCGCCGCGGTGGAGCAGGCCGTGAAGCGGCTGCAGGCGGCGGCGCTCGCGGACCACGCGGCGGGACGCCAGACGGACGTGCTCATCGTCTACGTGGGTCACGGCAACACGGACGACGCGGGCCGCGCCTACTTCACGCTCGCCGACGCGCGCCTGGACCGCGGCAGCCTCTATTCGGAGCTCGTGGATCCGCTGGGTGCGGACTACGTGCACGTCATCGCGGATGCGTGCCGCGCCTCCGGCGTGGTGGGCAGCCGAGGCGGGACGCCGGACGCGGCGGTGCTGGCGGAGCTGCGCGGCGTGCTCGCGCGCGAGCAACTGGCGTCGCGCCCCCACGTGGGCGCCCTCTTCGCGGAGAGCGAGGATGGCGAGACGCACGAGTGGTCCCGCATCCGTGCGGGCGTCTTCAGCCACGTGGCCCGCTCCGGCCTGCTGGGCGGCGCGGACATCAACGGCGACGGCCAGGTGGAGTACAGCGAGCTGGCCGCGTTCGTGGCCGCGTCCCTGCACGGCGTGAAGGGCATGCCCGCGCGCCTGTCCGTCAACGCCTTCGCGCCCACGGCCGAGCCCCGCCGCCCGCTGGTGGGCCCCGCGCCCGAAGGGCCCCGGGTCACCTTCCCCGCCGGCTTCGAGTACGCGCGCCTCTCCGTGGAGGACGCGGACGGCCAGCGGCTGGTGGACGTGCGGCGCTCGAAGGAGCAGTGGACGCAGATCCTGCTGCCGCTGCGCGACGTGTACTGGGTGCGCGCGCCGGACGCGGAGGCGCGCATCACGCTGGCGCAGGTGTCCTCGGGCACGCCGAAGCTGCGCCCGCGCGAGCTCCAGGAAAGAGGTCCCGCGGAGGAGGCGCTCCGCCGGGGCCTGTTCGCCGTTCCGCTGGACCGGTCGTTCTACGACGAATACGTCGCCGCCGTGGGGCTGGTGCCGGTGGACTTCGGCGACCCCTTCCAGCCGTCCGTCATCGGCGGGGCGCGCTCGCCGCTGGCCGTGGCGGCGCCGTCCGACTGGACGTCGCGGTTGGAGCTGGGCCTGGGCGCGGGGCGCTCGCCGCTGGGGCTGGCGAAGTTCGCCGCCGGGCCCAGCCTGTCGTGGCGCACGCCGTCCTCCGTGGA
This sequence comes from Corallococcus sp. AS-1-6, assembly GCF_020037015.1. Lineage (GTDB taxonomy): Bacteria > Myxococcota > Myxococcia > Myxococcales > Myxococcaceae > Corallococcus. The sequence continues at coordinate 62,821 of NZ_JAIQDE010000006.1, forward strand.
CCTGCTCTACTACGGCGTGCGCGGGGCGTATGGCGTCACGCCGCTCGCGTCCCGGGACGGCATCCGCCTGCACCGCTTCACGGTGGAGGGGCTGGTGGGGCTGGAGCGCCCCGCGAACACGCCGCTGTTCGCGGAGGTGGGCCTGGGCTGGGGGCTGCTGGGCCTCACGGCGCCGGGCTTCCGCCAGGCGGACCCGGCGATGCTCACCGGCCACGTGGCCGCGGGCGTGATGGGGCGGCTCGCGGGCATGCCGCTGCGGCTCTCGGCCCGGGTGGGCATGGATCGCGTCACCGCCAACGGCCACACCGGCATGGACAAGCAGTACGGCCTGGAGATTTCCCTGAGGCGCTAGCGGACGCGGGCCGTTGGGCCCGACCGTGTCCGTGCGTGGGTGCGCCGCTGTCCGCGCCCACCGCGCCAACCTCGAGCCCTGACGGTCCCTCCCGTGTCCCGTTCATTCCTCGTGTACACCGCGCTGTCGAGCGCCGCCGTGGCCACCGCCCTGCTGGCCGGCTGCGACCCCATCTGCACGAACGGGGTCTCCAGTCCCGGGCAGGGACAGGTGACCCGGAACGCCGCCGGCACCTGCGTGCAGTTGGTGGTCACCCACCCCGACGCCGGCGCGGAGGGCGACCCGGACGGGGGCACGGATGGTGGGGTGTGCGGCGCCGGGCCGGGCTGGACGACGCAGGTGGTGGACGAGGGCATCGACGCCCTCACCGCCACGTTCGTCTTCGACGCGCAGGGCGTGGGCCACTACGCCTATTCGAAGAACTCCAACCTCCACATCGGCACCACCCGGCCGGGCGACGTGCCGACGCGGGTGTGGAACGTGTGGACCGCCTACGACGTGAACATGGTGGTGGCCGCGGACGGGACGCACCGCGTGCTGTACCAGCAGGGAGAGCAGGTCGGCTACGCGACCGACGCCAGCGGGACCTGGACCTTCCACATCCTGGTCCGGGGCTGGGCGAGGGCCATCGCGCTCGATTCGCAGGGCCGGGCCCACGTGCTCATCGCCAAACCCTCCCTGGACGGCTACCTGCTTGGCACCGTGGCCGCCAACGGCACCTGGAGCCTGCCGCCGGTGGAGTCGCTCGGTGCCGCGGGCGACCGCGAGCGGCTGGTCGTGGATGCCAATGGCCACGGCCACCTCGTGTTCGCGCGTGGGTTCGGCACGAAGAGCCAGGTCTTCTACGCGAGCAATGCGTCGGGCACCTGGCTCCCCGAGCCGCTGGACTGGATGATTCCCTTGAACTCGCCGCGCCTTCGCATCGCGTTGGAGGTGGACTCCACGGGGCGGCCCTCCCTGCTGGCCTCCGACGACCAGGAGGCCCGGCTGTGGGTGAAGGAGGACAGCGGCTGGCGGTCCTACGCGCTGGGCGCCTTCCGCAGCCGGGGCCCCGCGCTGTCGAGGAGCGCCTCCGTCCCGGGCCTCCGCCACGCGCTGCTGGACGACGCGGCCATCAACGCGGATGTGACGGGGGGCACCAGCCAGTTGCTCGTGCAGGCGCTGGACGGCACGTCCCCCGCCGGCGCGACACCGCCGCTCGTCCTGGAGACACTGGACGGCGGGAACGCGTTCCCCGGTCACTCCTCGGTCCACGTGGACGACCAGGACCAGGTGCAGGTGGGCTTCTCCTACGTGCACTATTACTTCCCGCCGGACGGCGGCGCGCTGCAGACGACGCGCGGCCTGCGCTACGCGCGCTACTGCCCGTGAACTCCACGGGGGCAGCGCGCGGTTGCGGGGCACGGAAGCGGGCGCCTACAGTCGCCGCGCCTTGAGCCAGTCCGTCCTTCCCCCGAGTCCCCCGCCCTCCCCGTCCACCTCCCACCGGGCCCTCGTCGTGGCGCGAGCGCTGGCGGTGCTCGGCGGGCTGGGCTGGTTCCTGTGGCTGGGCGGCGGGCCGGTGCTGCCGCCCACGCGCATCGACTGGATGATGCGCGAGGACTGGGCCGCGCACATCTTCGGCTGGCTCTTCTTCCGCAACGCGGACTGGACGCTGCCCCTGGGCGCGGCGCCCAACCACTTCTACCCGTACGGCTCGTCGGTGGCGCTCACGGACGGCAACCCGTGGGTGGCGCTGCTCTTCAAGCCCCTCTCGCCGCTGTTGCCCGTGGACTTCCAGTACACCGGGCCGTGGCTGGCCCTGTGCTACGCGCTGATGGGGTACTTCGGCGCGCGGCTGGTGGAGACGGTGTCCCCGCGTCCGGTGCCCATGGCGCTGGGCGGCACGCTGCTGGCGCTGTCGCCGGTGATGGCGGCGCGCTTCGGCCACCCCACGCTGTGCGCGCACTGGCTGCTGCTGGCCCTGCTGTGGCTCAACCTGCGGGACATCCCGGACGCGCGCGCCGCGACGCGGAGCCTGGGCCTGGCGGCCCTCTTCAACGCCATCGCGTCCGGCACCCATCCGTACTGGGTGGCCATGTTGATGCCGCTGACGCTGGCGCTCGGGGTGCGGCTCGCCTGGAGCCGGAAGCTGGGCCCCGCGCGCGTCGCGGCGCTGTGCGCGGGCATCGCGGCGCTGGACGTGGGGCTGTTCGCCCTCTTCGGCTACTTCGGCGGCGGCGGGCTGGGCGCGGAGGGCTTCGGGGACTTCTCCGCGGACCTGGCCACGCTGGTGAACCCCATGGGCTGGGCGCGCCTGTTGCCGGACCTGCCCGCCGCGCCCCGGCAGGGCGAGGGCTTCGGCTACCTGGGCGCGGGGGCGCTGCTGCTCGGCGCCGTGGCGTGCGTGAGCCTGTTCGCGCGCATGCGGGAGGCGCGCGCGCTGGACTGGCGCCGGGTGCTGCCCGCGGCGGCGGTGGTGCTGCTCATGGCCTTCTACGCGCTGTCCTCGCGCGTGACGTGGCTGGGCCAGCCGGTGGCGGACCTGGGCGCGCTGTACGCGCCGCTGACGAAGGCGACGAACGCGTTCCGCGCGTCCGGCCGCTTCGTCTGGCCGCTGCACTACCTGCTCGTCGTTGGCGCGGTGCTGGGGGTGGTGCGCCTGTGGCGCGGCGTGCCCGTCGTGGCCGTGGCCGCGCTGGCGGTGGCGGTGGCGCTCCAGGCGTACGACGTGCGCGAGGACAAGAGCGCCCTCTTCAAGCCCGTGCGCTTCCACCGCCTGAAGTCCCCGGAGTGGGACGCGCTGAAGGGCTCCTACCAGCACCTGGCCCTCTTCCCGCCGCAGGTGCAGTGGGTGTGCCGCTACGACGAGCCGCTGGTGAACGCGCTGGCGTATCAGGCGTACCGGCTGAAGCTGACGTTCAACAGCGGCTACGCGTCGCGCACGCCGGAGGCGCTGGCCGCGGAGTGCCGCGCGCCCCTGCCTTCGGGCGGCCTGGACGCGAAGACCGCGTACGTGGTGCTGCCGCCGCACGTGCGGCCCTTCCTCGACGCGGGCGCGCGCTGCGGGCTCGTGGAGGACCTGCCGGTGTGCGTGGTGGGGAGCAACACGGATGCGTTCGCGCAGGGGCTCGCGCGTCAGCCCCGCCGCTGACGCGGAGCACCACTGAAAATCCTTTCAGTCCGCCGCGAATCCGCTGTTACCTTCCAGGTAGCCCCGGTGTCCCACCGGGCGCACTGCGAGGGGAGCGACGATGCCTGCGATGACGAAGCACGCTGCGGGGACGGTGTCCTGGGTGGACCTGTCGGCCTGGGACCTGGAGAAGGCCCTGGACTTCTACGGTGCGCTGTTCGGCTGGACGTTCGACCCCACGTCCCAGCAGAACGGCTACTACACGATGGCCCGCAAGAACGGCCAGCTCGTGGCGGCGATGATGCCGCGCCCCAAGGACGCGCCGCCCCCGCCGGCGTGGAACACCTACTTCGCCGTGGAGAGCGTGGACCGCTCCGTCGCCCGCCTGAAGGAGCTGGGCGGCAAGGTGATGTTGGAGCCCATGGACGTCATGGAGGCGGGGCGCATGGCCTTCTGCGCGGACAACACCGGCGCGGCGTTCGGCTTCTGGCAGCCGAACCTGTTCCCCGGCGCGGCCCTGGTGAACGAGCCCGGCGCCGTGGCCTGGTTCGAGGCCAAGACGCGCGACGGCGCCAAGGCCGTCGCCTTCTACAAGGACCTCTTCGGCATGACGGCGGACAAGATGCCGGATGACCGGATGCACTACTGGGTGCTGAAGCAGGGCGGCACCGAGGCGGCCGGCGTGATGCAGCTCGACGACAAGACGCCCGCCGAGGTGGGGCCCCACTGGATGATCACCTTCGCCGTGGCCAACACCGACGAGGCCGCCGCCACCGTCACCGCCAGGGGCGGCAAGGTGCTCATGCGGCCGTTCGACTCACCCTACGGCCGCATCGCCATCGTGGCCGACCCCGGCGGCGCGTCCTTCGGCGTCATCACCCTGGCGCGGCCGGCCTAGGCGTCACGGCGTGAGGGCCGCCATCGCGGCGGCCATCACCTGCTTCACCGGCACGCCCGCGGCCCGGGCCAGCCGGACGCAGTCGTCGAACTCCGGGTGCGCGTTGAGCACCCGGCCGTCCCTGAGGCCGCGCTTCACGCGGACCCGGCCCCAGGGCGTCTCCACCTCCACGAAGTCGCGCGCCAGCGCGTGGCGCTCCACCCGGTGGTAGCGCACGCCCAGCGACGTGGACTCCGTCAGCAGCGCGTCCACCACCGCCTCGCGCAGGCCGCCCTCCACCAGCGCGCCCAACAGGTGCGCCGGCCGGCCCTTCTTCATCACCACCGGGGACACCCACGCGTCCTTCGCGCCCACCTCCAACAGCCGCTCCACCAGGTGCGCCAGGAGCTGCGGCGTGGCGTCATCCAGGTTCGCCTCCACCACCCACAGCCCTTCGGTGGCCTGCGTCTCCACGCGGCCCAGCGACGCGCGCAGCACGTTGGGCCGGTCGCGGAAGTCCTTCGTCCCCACGCCGTAGCCCACCTTCTCCACGATGAAGTCCGGCGGGTGGCCAATCCGCGTCAGCACCTTGAGCAGCGCCGCGCCCGTGGGCGTCGTCAGCTCGCCCACGCCCTCGAAGCGCACGGGCACGTCGCGCAGCAGCTCCAGCGTCGCGGGCACGGGGATGGGCATCTGGCCGTGCGCCACGCGGATGGTGCCGCTGCCCAGGGGCGGCGGCGCGGCGTGCACCTCCGGGTCGCCCAGCAGCTCCAGCACCACGGCGGCGCCGCAGATGTCCACGATGGAGTCCACCGCGCCCACTTCATGGAAGTGGATGGCGTCGATGGACACGCCGTGCACCTTCGCCTCCGCCTCGCCGATGGCGCGGAACACCGCCAGGGCCCGCGCCTTCGCGCGCTCCGGCAGCGTGGGCGCGGCCTCAATCAACTGGCGGATGTCCGCGTAGGCGCGGTGCGGGTGCGCCTCCTTCGCGTCCAGCACCACGTCCAGGTGCGTGCCGCTGATGGCGTGGCGCACCGCTCGCGACACCGCCAGCTTCCAGCCCGGCACGTTGAGGCCGGACAGCGCCTGCGCGAGCGCGTCCGGGGACACGCCCAGGTCGATGCCCGCCGCCAGGAACATGTCCCCGGCGATGCCGCCCACCGGCTCCAGGTAGAGGATGCGCCGCATGACCTGTCAGCTCCGTCCCTTGGTGCGGGAGATGAGCGCCGCGTAGAAGCCGCCGCCGAACCCGTTGTCGATGTTCATCGTGGCCACGTTGGAGGCGCACGAGTTCACCATGGAGAGCAGCGCGGAGATGCCCCCGAGGTTCGCGCCGTAGCCCACCGACGTGGGCACCGCCACCACCGGGATGCCCACCAGGCCCCCCAGCGCGGACGCGAGCGCGCCCTCCATGCCCGCCACCGCCACGGCGACGTGGCACTCCTGAATCTCCTCACGCCGGCGCAAGAGCCGGTGGATGCCCGCCACGCCCACGTCGTAGACGCGCCGCACGTCCGCGCCCATGGCCTGCGCGGTGAGCGCGGCCTCCTCCGCCACCGGGAGGTCGCTGGTGCCGCCCGTCACGATGGCCACGCGGCCCGCCTTCACCTTGCGCTGGGGCAGGTGGAAGATGCGCGCCACCGGGTGGTACTGGCCCTTGGGGAAGCGGGCCACCAGGGCCTCCGCCTTCTCCGGCTGCAGCCGCGTCACCAGCACCGTCTGCTTGCGCTCCACCAGCGCGCCCACGATGCCCAGGATCTGCTCCGCCGTCTTGGGCTCTCCCAGCACCACCTCCGGGAAGCCGAACCGCAGGTTGCGGTGCGTGTCCACCGTCGCGTAGCCCAGCTCCGCGTACGGCAGGTCCTTCAGCTTGCCCACCGCGTCGTCCAGGCTGACCTTGCCCGTCTTCACCTGGCCCAGCAGGGCCCTGAGCGCCTTCTCGTCCATGGGCGAGCGGTCTACCCCAGCCGCCCCCGCGCCTCCAGGCGGACCTAGAGGCCCAGCCGGGACAGGAGCGCCTGGGCGCTCCCGCGCTCCAGCACCAGCAGCATCTGCCCCCCCAGCGACGTGGGCCCGGACGCCGTGAAGCGCGCCGCCAGCACCACGCCCGGCCCCGGCTCCACGTCTCCCAGCACGCCCGCCAGCACGGGGCGCATGGGCCCGCGCTGGAGCTGGGGCACGGAGGGCAGCAACCGCCAGCCCGTCAGCCGTCCGATGGCGGACAGGCACGCGCTGGCGAGGATGTTCGCGGCCTCCGCCAGGGCGCTCTCGCGCTCCTCGGGGGACGCGGGGTGGCCGCGCACCAGCGCGAACTCCAGCGCCTCCGCGTCCCTGGACGGCAGCGCCAGCACCAGCGCGCCGCGCAGCTCTCCCGTCATGCCCAGGCGCACGGCGACGGCGGGGGCGTCGTCCGCGAAGAGCGCGGGGCCTTGAGTGGCGTCCGTGACGCGCACGTCCGGGACGGACAGGTCCACGCGGCCACCCACCAGCCGGGCCAGGGCGTTCGCGCCGTGTCCACAGCCGATGTTGGCCACCTCGCGCAGGGCGTCGAGCTGCGCGTCACTGGGCAGGGGGGGGCTCACGCGGTCAGTAACCTCGGGACGTCCAGGATGAACACGGGACGACCGCTGCCCAGGATGGTCACGCCGGACAATCCCGGCAGCAAGTCCAGGGGGCGGGACAAGGGTTTGAGCACGACTTCCTCCTGCCCCAGGAGGCGATCCACCGCCAGCGCCACCTTGCCGGTGCCGGCGTCGCCCTCCATCACCACGAAGGGCCGGTAGCCCGGCTTCGGCGCCGCGGGCACGCCCAGGAGCACCTCCAGTGCGTGCACCGGAAGCAGGCCGTTGCCGTGCGGCAGGAGCGCCGTCTCCCGGCTCTTGCTCAGGGACTGCGGGTCCGCCTCCGTGGCGCCCACCACCTTGGCGATGGGCAGGCCGAAGACCTCCTCCCCCACCTCCACGAGGAGCAGGTGCACCACGGCGACGGTGAGCGGCAGGCGCAGCGTGAAGACCGTGCCCCGGCCCCGCTCGCTGTCGATTTCGAGCGTGCCGCCCACGCTCTCCACCACGCGCTTCACCGCGTCCATGCCCACGCCGCGGCCGGAGATGTCGGTGATGTCCTTGGCGGTGGACACGCCCGGCAGGCACGACAGCAGGAACGCGTCGCGGTCCGCCATGCGCTGGGCGGCGTCCTCGGTGATGAGCCCCCGCTTGAGCGCGGAGGCCTTGAGCTTCGCGGGGTCCATGCCCCGGCCGTCGTCCTCGATGTCGATGATGACGCGGTCGCGTGCGCGGCGCACGGTGACGGTGACGCGGCCGCGCGCGGACTTCTTCGCGGCCACCCGCTCCTCCGGAGACTCCAGGCCGTGGTCGATGCAATTGCGGAGCAGGTGCAGCAGCGGGTCCGCCAGCTCGTCGAGGATGGCGCGGTCGAGCTCGATTTCGGCGCCGGTGATGACCAGCTCCACCTCGCGCTCCTTGCGGCGGGCGAGGTCGCGCGCGGCGCGGGGCAGCCGGTCGGTGATGAGCGACAGCGGCGTCATGCGCGCGCTCATGACCTTGTCGTGCAGGTCCTTCACCAGCGTGTGCAGCCGGTAGACGCCCTCCTCCAGCGCGGGGCGCGTGTTCTCCGGCAGCACCTTGCCCACTTCGCGCAGGCGCGCGGTGGCGAGCATCAGCTCCCCCACCGTGTCGAGGAAGTAGTCGAGCAGCTCCGTGCGCACGCGCACCGTGCGGGAGCCCGCGTCCGCGGTGGCGCGCGCCGGGTCCAACGCGGGCGCGGCGACGGGGAGCGCGGGCGGCTCCGGGACGGCCGGGGCGACGGAGACGACCTCCACCTCCGCCACGTTGCGCAGGGCCGTCTGGATGCCGGCGTCGCCCACGCCGGTCTCCACGTCCACCTGGATGTAGCCGTCCGGGATGCGGCCGGCCTTGAGCTCCTCCAGGGGCGGGCGCAGGTCCACCAGCGTGCCCAGGGAGGACAGCCGCTTGTGCACGAGGAACGCGCGCACGCCGGGCACCTGGCAGTTGGGGGAGATGCGCAGGCGCACCGACCAGCGGGGAGAACCGGCCTTGCCGTCCCCCGCGCTGGCGGCGGCCTTGAGCCCGGAGGCCAGCGCCGCCACGGACGCGGCAGCGTCGTTCTCCGGCACCACCGCCAGGGACCGCGCCCCCGGGGCACCGTAGAGGGCATCCGGGCCGCTCAGGTCGCGAGGCGGCATCAAAGTGGCCGGCGGCATCACCGCCAGGGAGGAGGGCGCTCCGCCTGCTCCCGAGGCCGCCTCTCCGCGGGATGCTCCCGAACCCGAGGCCCCCGAGTCCGAAGGCCCGGCGCCACCTGAAGCGGAGCCTCCCGAAGCCTCGGAGCCCTCCGTCGTCCCCGCACCCGACGCACCGGCGCCGGAGGCACCGGCCGCGCTCCCCGGCGTCCCCGAACCCGGCGCGGGCCCGGCGTTGCCTCCCGGCGTCCCCGAGCCCGAGGCACCCGACGGCCCCTCCCCGCCTCCCGAGCCCTCCCCGTCGTCTCCGGACGGGGTCGCGGGCTTGAGCGCGGTGACCTGGGCCACGCGGGTCGCGGCGGGGGCGTGGCCGGTGAGCGACTGCACGCGGGTGCTCAACTGCTTGAGCAACCCCTCCGCCTGCTCCGGCTCGCGGTTGGACGACACGGCGCGCACCTGGGCGGTGAGCGTGTCCGTGGCGCTCAGCAGCAGGTCCACCAGGTCCCGGTCCAGGAGCTTGCGGTCCTGCCGCACCGCGTCCACCAGGTCCTCCACCCGGTGCGCCAGCATCGCGATGGGCTCGAAGCCCATGGACGACGCCATGCCCTTCACCGAGTGGGCGTGCCGGAACATCGAGTCCACGGTGCTGGCGGTGGCCTCGCGCTCCAGCGCCACGAGGTCCCGCCCGAGCGCCTCCAGGTGCTCGGTGGCCTCCGAGATGAAGAGGCCCAGGTACCGGGACATGTCCATCGTCATGACCCGGCACCTCCTTCACAGGCGGACAGGGCCGCGACCCGGGCGGCAGCGGCCCCGTGTGCGCCGATTCAGGCCTCGCCCAGCACCTTCTTGACGACCGCCAGCACGTCCTCCGCCCGGAACGGCTTGACGATGAAGTCCGAGGCACCCGCCTCGATGGCCTCCATCACCAGGCTCTCCTGCCCGAGCGCCGAGCACATGATGACGACCGCGCTGCTGTCGGCCTTGATGATTTCCCGTGTGGCTTCAATGCCACTCTTGAAGGGCATCACGATGTCCATCGTCGTGAGGTCCGGCTTCAACTCCTTGAACTTCTCCACGGCCTCCAGGCCGTTGGCCGCCTCACCGACGACCTCGAACCCTCCAGACGCAAAGATGTCCTTGATCATGTTGCGCATGAAGATGGCGTCGTCGACGACCAGCACCCGCTTAGCCATGTGAAGAACTCCGCCTCCGTTTCAGGCCTAGAGGGAGCGCACCCTATCACCGGCCGTTTCCAGGGGGCTACTCACTTGGAGGGAGTGAACAAGGCAACGACCGCCGCATCAAGTCCTTCCGGATCCAGCACGGTCACTCCCAGACCGCCCAGGCGGGCAACGCCGCGAACCGCGGGCATGACCTTGCCCGGCGCGGCGCTGACGCGCTCCACCGCCTCGATGCCATCCACGTCCGTCACCAGCAGCCCCAAATCCCTGCGACCCCGGTCCAGTAGCACGACCCGGCACAGGGGCGTGGGACCTTCTGGCAAATGGAGCAACTGGCGCAGCTCCACCACCGTCACCACCCGGCCGCGCAGGTTCATCACCCCGGTGATGGCGGCGGGGGCGCGCGGTACACGGGTGTAGCGCTCCGGGGGGACGACCACCTCCCGGACGGCCGACAAGGGCAACCCGTAGCGTTCCTTCTCGACCCGGAAGATGACGTGCCGCACGGTGAGGGCCCTGGTGCCGGAAGGCGGCGGAAAGGCGGGGAATGGGGGCTTTCAGGGCCCCAGGCGGAAGCTGCGCACCACGCTCTGCAGCTCCACGGAGAGGTTGGTCAGCTCGCTCGCCAGCGACGTCATCCGCGACACCGCGGCCGTCTGCTCCTGGATGACGGCCTGGATGGCCTCCGTGGAGCTGGCGTTGTTCTTCGCCACGAGCTTGATCTCCTCGATGGCCTTCACCATCTCCTCGCTGCCCTTCATCTGGTCGCGGGTGCTGTCGGAGATGAGCGTCACCTTCTCCGCGCCCTTGCGGGCGGTGTCGGTGATGGCCCCCATGGAGCGCATGATGTCGGTGAGGTCCTCACGGCCTTCCGCCAGCTCCGCGATGCCTTCCTTCATGGCGCTCACGACGGAGGTGGACTGGCCGGAGATGTCGCGCGCCAGGCGGGAAATCTGCTCCGCGGAGCGGCCGGCGCTCTCCGCCAGCTTGCGCACTTCGTCCGCCACCACCGCGAAGCCGCGGCCGTACTCGCCCGCGCGCGCCGCTTCGATGGTGGCGTTGAGGGCCAGGAGGTTCGTCTGCTGCGCCACCTGGGTGATGGCGTCGACGATCTTCGAAATCTCCTGCGTCTTCTCGCCGAAGGCGAACACCTGCTGGCTGGCGGACTCGATGCGGTTGAAGACCTTCTTCACCTTGTCGCCCGCGAGCCGCGCCGCCTTGGAGCCGTCCTCCGCGCTGCTGCTCGTCTCCGCGGACGTGCGGGCCGCGTCCAGGGCGCTGGCCGCCGTGCGCTGGATGCTGCCGGCCATCTCCGTGATGACCTTGGAGGCCTGCGACACCAACTGCGACTGGGTCTCCGCGCCGCTGGCGATCTTCTCCATCGACGAGCCCACCTCCTCCGTGGACCCGTTGACGTTCTCCGCGCTGCGCTGCAGGTCGATGGCCGTGTCCGCCACGCTCTTGGCGGTGTCTTGAATCTTGCCCACCAGCTCGCGCAGGTTCTCCTGCATGCGGGAGATGGCGCCCGTCAGCTCGTCGATTTCGTCGCGGGTGCTGTGCACCTCCGCGGCCACGGGCTTGGACAGGTCACCCTGCGAGATTTCGAAGGCGGAGCGGCTGAGCACCTTCACGCGGGTGACGCGCGCCAGCAGCGACGGCAGGAACGTGGCGCCGCCGAAGGTGATGAGCACGCCCACGCCCACCCGGATGATGAAGCTCCAGTTGCCCCAGGACGCGTCGAAGAGGCTCTCCGTGCACAAGAGCCACGTGCCCAGCAGCAGGCCCAGCAGGATGTAGCCGGTGGTGATCTTCCGGTGCAGGGACTGCTCGCGAACCGCCTTGGGGCCCTCGACGGCGCGCAGCAGTCGCTGCACCGGCTCGCGTCGGGGGGTGAGGCCAGAGGAGGGGTCGTCGCGAAGGGGGCGGCGCACGGGGTGCTTTCAGCGGGAGGGGCGGAAAACAGCCCAGGGGTTTAGCCTTGCTGTCCGGTACGGGTCAATCATCCGGCCGGATCTGCCTGCCTGACCGGGCGAAGTGATCGTATCCCGCGGGAGGGGTCACAAGGTGCCCCCCCGCGTCCCGGATTCGCAACGTCCGCTCCCGGGTGAGCACGCCCACGCGCGTCACCTCCTGCCCGGCGCGGGCACACGCCCGCTCGAACGCCTGCATGCGCGAGGGGGGGATGGCGAGCAGCAGCTCGTAGTCCTCCCCTCCCCGCAGGGCCCCCTCCGGTCCCAGCGCCGCGCGCACGGCGCGTGACAGGGGCAGCCGGTCCAGCGCCAGCTCCGCGCCCACCCGGGACGCGGCGCACAGGTGGCCCAGGTCCTGCGCCAGGCCATCCGACACGTCCATCCCGGCGGAGGCGAAGCGCGCGGCCAGCCTCCCCAGGGCGATGCGGGGCTCGGGGCGGCGCTGGCGTCTCACGGCCGAGCCCCGCCGGACGCCGGCCTTCAGGTGCTGGAGCCCCAGGCGCGCGTCGCCCAGCGTGCCGGAGGCATAGAGGAGGTCTCCGGGCCGGGCGCCGGCGCGGGTGAGGGGCGCGTGGGACAGCTCCCCGGTGACGGTGAGGGTGACGGACACCTCGCGCGCGGAGGTGAAGTTGCCGCCCACGAGCATGATGCGGTGGGCCTTCGCCAGCGCGGCCATGCCCCGGCCCAGCGCGGACACCTCGCGGGCGGGGAAGTCCCGGGGCAGCGCGAGCGCGCAGACGAACCAGCGCGGCGTGGCGCCCATGGCGGCCAGGTCCGACAGGTTCACCGCGAGCGCCTTGTGGCCGATGTCCGCGGCGGAGAACGTCGCGCGGGTGAAGTGCACGTCCTCCACCACGGCGTCGGTGGTGACGCACAGCGCGCCCCGGGACGGCGCGAGCACGGCGCAGTCGTCTCCCGGGCCCACCGGCACCCGCGCGCGCGGGAAGCAGGCGAGGAAGCGTTGGATGAGGTCGAACTCGCCGGGCATGGCGCACTGAAGACCACGCCCGCGCCGGGGACGCAATGACGACCCGCGAACGTGAGGGCGGGATGGGGGCGCGTGGCGTTGACGGTGTCGGACCGCCCAGGCATAGGACTGGGGAGTGCCCTCTTCCACCCCACCCATGGACCTGCGCCGCCGGCTGGTGACGGAAGCGCTGGGCTGCGGGCTGGTGGTGGTGGCGCTGGAGGGGTCGCACCACGTCGCGGAGCACCTGGGCGCGAGCGCCACGGAGGGACGCCTCTTCATGTCCCTGTCCTGCGGCGCGGTGCTGGCGTGCCTCTTGTGGGTGCTGCGGCCGCTGTCGGGGGCGCACCTGAATCCGGCGCTCACCTTCGCGGACGCGCTGGGGGACCGCACGCCCTGGCGCGAGGTGCCGCTGTACGCGCTGGCGCAGTTGACCGGCAGCCTGGTGGGGCGGCTCGTCGCGCACCGCATGTGCAATGAGCCGCTGCTGCTCACCGCGAGGCTGCCCGCGGCGGACGGGGCGCGGTTCCTCACGGAGATGGTGGCCACGTTCGGGCTGCTGGTGGTGGTGCGGGGCTGCGTGCGCACGCGTCCGTCGGCGACGCCGCTGGCCATCGCGGGGTACGTGGCCGCGACGGTGTGGTTCACGGACTCGCGCTCGCTGGCGAACCCGGCGCTGGTGCTGGCCAGAGCGGCCAGCGCCCACCTGGGCGTGATGAGCCCGTGGGAGGTGGAGTCCTTCGTCGCGGCGCAGCTTCTGGGCGCGGCGCTGGCGGTGTTCCTCTTCCGGTGGCTGCTGGGCGGCCCGCCGAGGCCCGCGCCCACGGCCGTGGAGACCGTCGTCTTCGAGTGCTCGGAGGCAGGGCCCGCGCACCTGGCCGCCGCCCTCTTCAACACGCTGGCGCACCCGGACCGGGCGCGGGCGGTGGTGGCGCCGCCACCGGGCGCGGGCCTGGATGACGGGCCGCCGCCGGCGGTGGAGGCGCTGATGCGGGAGACGAACCTGCGCGCCGCGCCGACGCGCGACCGGACCGTGCCCGCATCGCACTACGTCCTCATCGACGTCGCGGGCCATGCGCCCGGCATGGACGCACGCGTGAGGGAGCGTTGGTCGCTGCCCGCGCTGTCATTGAAGGACGAGGCCGGAGTGAAGGCGTTGCAGGCGGCGCTGCGGCTCCGGCTGCATCAGCTCCTCGCGCGCCAGGGCTGGGAGCGGCTGCACGTCATCCCCGGCGGCCCCGCTCCCGAAGGCCCCCGCGCGCTCACCTGACGTGGGCCTCGGGTGCGTGACGGGGTGCGGCGTTGACGTCCGCCCGGCACGCGAGCAGAGAAAGAGGAGAGGGTTTTCGCATGATGGAAGGTCTTCCCCCCGTCGTCTCCTGGCCGCCGCTGCAGACGCTGATGCGGCTGACGCTCGCGCTCGCGGTGGGCCTGTTCGTCGGGCTGGAGCGTGAGTGGCGCGGCAAGGAGGCCGGCCTGCGCACGTTCGGCTTCGCGGCGCTGCTGGGCGGCATGGGCGGCCTCCTGGGCCCGAACTTCGCGCTGCTCAGCCTCGCGCTGCTGGGCGTGCTGCTGTGCTTCCTCAACTGGCAGTCCCTGCGCGCCAACGGCGGCGCGGAGCTGACCACGTCCGCCGCGCTGCTCGTCACGGGCTTCACCGGCGTGCTGTGCGGCCTGGGCCACACGGTGACGCCCGCGGCGGTGGGGGTGACGACGGCGGGGCTGCTCGCGTGGAAGGAGCGGATGGCCACCTTCAGCCACAAAATCACCGCCGAGGAGCTGCGCAGCGCCATCCTGCTGGCCATCCTCGCCTTCGCCATCTACCCGGTGCTGCCCGCGCAGCCGGTGGACCCGTGGGGCCTCATCGAGCCGCGCGCCGCGTGGGTGACCGTCATCCTCATCGCGGCCATCGGCTTCGTGAACTACCTGCTGTGGAAGATGTTCGGCACGCACGGCGTGGAGGTGACGGGGTTCCTGGGCGGGCTCGTCAACAGCACCGTCACCGTGGCGGAGCTGGCCAACCGCGTGCGCGAGACGTCCGGGCGCCTGCTGGACGTGGCCTACCGGGGCGTGATGCTGGCCACCGCCGCCATGGCGCTGCGCAATGCCGTGCTGCTGGGGCTGCTCTCCTTCCGAGCGCTGGTGGACTCCGCCATCCCGCTGGTGCTCATCCTCCTGTCCAGCACGGGCCTCGCGTTGATGCGCTCGCGCACGGAGGCCACGCCCGGCGCCGAGCCCCCCGCCCTGCCCCTGAAGTCGCCCTTCTCCCTGCCGTCCGCGCTGAAGTTCGGCCTCATCTTCCTGGCGCTCCAGGTGGTGGGCACCGTGGGCCAGACGCTGCTGGGCCGCTGGGGCTTCTACGCGGTGAGCGCCGTGGGCGGACTGGTGTCCAGCGCGTCCGCGGTGGCGTCCGCCGCGTCGCTGTGCGCCAACGGCACCATCTCCCCCACGACGGCCGGGGTGGGCGCCATCATCGCGTCGCTCGCCAGCGCCGCCATCAACTTCGTCCTCGTGGCGCGCGTGTCGGAGCAGCGCTCGCTCACGCTCAGGCTGGGCCGCGCGCTGGGCGTGGTGATGCTGCTGGGGCTCGTGGGCGCGCTGGTGCAGACGCGCCTGCCGGAGTTCCTCCCCACCACGTCAGGAGGCCCGGGGCTCATCGAGCCCCACCCGCCCTGACCGTCAGAAGCGGTCGGGCTCCGGCATGGGCGGCGCGGCCGTCAGCCCGCGCTCCTGCATGGGCGGGTGCAGCGGCAGTTGGACGATGAAGCGCGAGCCGTGGCCGAACTCGCTCTCCACGCGCACCCGGCCGCCGTGGCCCTCCACCAGGCTCTTCACGATGGCCAGCCCCAGCCCCGCGCCGCCGAACTCGCGCGTGGAGCTGCCGTCCACCTGGTAGAAGCTCTGGAAGATGCGCTCGAACTCCTCGGCGCGGATGCCCACGCCGGTGTCCTCCACGCTGATGCGGTAGCCGGGCACGCCCAGCTCCTGCTGCATCGCCGCGTCCGACAGCGTCACCTTCACGCGGCCGCCCGCGGGCGTGAACTTCACCGCGTTGGCCAGCAGGTTCACCACCACCTGGCGCAGCTTGTCCAGGTCACCCGCGAGCCGGGGCTGCGGCGTGTGCGGCAGCCGCACCTCCAGCTCCAACCCCTTGCGCTGCGCCTGCGGCAGCACGCTGGAGACCGCCGTCTGGATGACGTAGCCGGGGTCCACCGGCGCCATGGACAGGCGCAGGCGCCCGGCTTCAATCTGGCTCAGGTCCAGCAGCGAGGAGATCATCGAGAGGAGCGTCTCGCCCTTCTCCACGATGGTGCGCACGTACTGGAGCTGCTCCGGGTTGAGCGGCCCCGCCAGCCCCTCCGCCATCATCTCCGAGTAGCCCAGGATGGACGCGAGCGGCGTGCGCAGCTCGTGGCTCACCGTGCCCAGGAAGGTGGACTTCAGCCGGTCCAGCTCCTTGAGCCGCGCGTTCGCCTGGAGCAGCCGCGCGTTCTGCGCCTCCAGCTCGCGGTGCACCTCCAGCGTGGACTCCAGGTGCAGGTGCGTGGCCAGGTACGCCTTCTGGCCGCTGGCCACGAGCGCGCCCAGCACCTGGCCGAAGTGGCCCAGCACCTGCGCGGCGGTGCGCTCCGGCACGCGGCGCACGCGGCCCAAGAGCTCCTGCGCGCGCTCCAGGTCCAGGCCGTGGATGCCGGTGAGCGTCTGGGGGAAGTCCGTCAGCTCCTCCGGCGTGAAGGGCCCCAGGATGACCCGGCCCAAGAGGTCGCCGTCCCAGCGCACCGGCATCACCACGTAGCGCAGGCCGGTGAAGCAGGTGAGCGCGATGAGGCCCGCCGCTTCGGAGACGTCCCCGTCCGCCACGCGCCCGCCGGCCTCCGGCAGCACGGGGCCGTCCTTCACCCGGCCCACCATGGCGGTGCACGCGTGGCGGCCGTCCGGGAAGGAGAAGACGTAGGCGCAGAAGTCGCCATGGCCCACCTTCACGTCCGCCAGCTTGTTGCCGCGCGTGTCCAGCACCTTGATGCCCACGCGGTACAGGTCGCTGAAGCCCTTCACCACCTCCGTGAAGGACGGCAGGTCCAGCAGGTCCCCCAGCGACAGCCGCCGCTGGAGCGCGGACTCGCGCCGGGGCACGCTCGCGGTGTTCCGGGGCCCTCCGCCTGACGCGCCGCTCATGGCGCCCTCCCGCTCTCCCTGCCGCCAGGCATGGCGCCGGGGCCGTACCGCCCCTCCAGCGCCGTGCCGCTCAGGTCGATGTGCCGGAAGATCTGCCCCAGGAACTCTTCCTCGCTCAGGCCCACGTTGCGCGACAGTTGGGCCCGGCCCTCCAGCGCGCGCCAGGCCGTCTGCACCACGGCGTGGAAGGTCTCCACCACGCCCTCGCCCCGCACGGCCACGGAGCCCACCACCGGCTGGCTGCCCCGGCGCTGCACCTCCGCCAGCTCCTCGTCCGTGAGGCTGTCGGGCAGGTCGCGCTTATTGAACTGGATGACCACCGGCACCTGCGTGGGGTCCAGCTCCATCTCCCGCAGGTTCTCCTGCAGGTTGCGCCAGTAGGCGTTGTTCTCCTGGGCCGCCCCGCGCCGGCTGTCCGCGATGAAGACCACCGCGTCCGCGCCCTGGAGCACCACCCGCCGCGTGGCGTTGTGGATGACCTGCCCGGGCACGGTGAAGAGCTTCACCTTCACCTTGAAGCCCGTGGAGGTGGAGAAGAAGACGGGCAAGAGGTCGAAGAAGAGGGTCCGGTCGTCGTGGGTATCCACCGACAGCAGGCGCCCTCGCACGTCCGGCCGCGCTCGCGCGTGCAGCTTGCGCAAGTTCGTCGTCTTCCCGCTGAGCCCGGGGCCGTAATAGACGATCTTGAGCGTCAGCTCGCGCTGGGCGTGGTTGAGTTGCAAGGGGCGGAACTCGGACCGAGGGGGACCCGGACAGGGGTTTTATAATGGCCTCACGCTCCGCGCGGAAGGCCGCTCGCAGTCCAGACAGCGGAGCGGGACGTGTCTTCCCGGAATGACGCCTCCGCAAGTGACGTTTCGAGAAGTTCCTGCTCCCCGCCTGGGAGGAGGACGTCTCCCCACACTGAAAACAGGACAATGCGCGCGGAATGATCGCGTGCATGGGTACGGGGGGACCGGTTAGGATCGCGGACGCGACGGAGGAGCAAGGCGATGACGATGAAGCAGGTGGACCCTGGCGTCGAGGTGGCGGCCCCCACGCCGGTGCTGGACGGAGCGACGCTCCCCAACGATCTGGTGACCGGGGTCAAATTCGGTCCGCCCACCGACGAGGACCTGACCACGGTGTCGGCCTTGCGCGCCAACTCGGAGCCCTGGAAGGGGCGGGGTGAGACGCAGGAGGAGAGCCTCAAGGCTCTCACCCAGTTGAAGCCCTTCCTCCACGTGGCGCGGCTGCAGAACCAGGTGGTGGGCTACGTGACGGTGGAGCGCGACGGTCCGGTGCCGGGCGCGGCCTACCTGCGCAACATCGTGGTGAAGCCGGAGCTGCGGCGCCACGGCGTGGGCGCCATGCTGCTGGACAAGGCGCTGGACGCGGCGCGCGACATGTACCGCAAGACCATCGCCCTGCGCGTGGACCCGGCGAACGCGCCCGCGGTGGGCTTCTACCGCAAGGCGGGCTTCACCACGGTGGCCACGGTGGTCTCCAAGAAGTCCGGCAAGCTGCGGCTCCTGATGTCGCGCGAGCTGTAGTCCGCCGTACCCCAACGCACTCGGTTGGACCCGACGGGAGGGGCCCTCACACGGCCGCTCCCGTCGTGCGTTCGGGCCCATGCCCCCAGGGTGACCTGGAGCGCGGCGGTCGACTATCCTCGCGGGAGTTTCCACCCCGCCGGGCCTGACGCACGGCAGCGGTGGGGCCTCCCCCCTGAATGAAACCGCTCGCGGAACTGCTGCGTCATCTCTCGCGTCCTGGAATCACCGAGCTGGCCCTGGCCAGCGGCCGTCCTCCGATGGTGCGAGGCGCCAACGGCTACGAGCCCATTGATCCAGGCGCCCTCTCCACCGATGAGCTCGTGAAGGCCCTCCAGGCGATGGTGGGCATGGCGCGCGCGTCCTCGGTATCGGAGACGCCGGTGCAGTGGACGGTGAACGCCACGGGCCTGGGCTCCCTCAACATCGCGGCGGTGCGCCGGGGCGAGCTGATGAACGTGCGCCTCACGCGAGGCACGGAGGGCGCGCCAGCCGCGGCGGCTCCAGCGGCCGCGGCGGCTCCGGCGACCGCGGCTCCGGCGGCACCCGCCGCGCCCACGCGCACACCCTACGCGGGCATGCCGGCCGTGTCCGCGCAGGCGCCTACGCGCACGCCCTACGCGGGAGTGCCCGCGGTCTCCGCTCCCGTGGACGCGTCCGCGCGGGCCGCGCAGCCCGGTGGCATGGGCGCGGGAGCCGCCGCGCGCGGAGCTCCTGGCACGGCCTCCCACGCGGGTGCGCCTTCACACGCGAGCGCACCTTCACACGCGAGCGCGGCCGGGTACGGGGGTGCTCCTTCACACGCGGGTGCTCCTTCACACGCGGGCGCTCCGGCCCACTCCACCGCCGGCGCGAATCCCCCCGCGCGGATCATCCCCATCTCGCGCGCGACGTCCGCTCCGGGCCGCGACCTGACCGTGCTGCTGGAGCAGGCGCGCAGCATGGGCGCCAGCGACCTGCACCTGGTGGCCGGTCGGCCTCCGCTGCTGCGCCTGGCCGGGGAGCTGCTCCCGCAGGACACGCCGCTGTCCCCGGAGACGGTGGAGCGGCTGCTGCTCCCCATCATCCCGGAGCGGCTGCGGCCCGTGCTGGAGAAGGACGGCAGCGTGGACTTCGCGCTGGACTCCGAGGAGACCGGCCGCTTCCGCGTCAACGTGGGCCGCCAGCGCACGGGCCTCAAGGGCACCTTCCGCGTCATCGCCCGCGAAATCCCCACCTTGGAGTCGCTGGGCCTGCCCCCGGACATCGCCAAGGCCACGCACCACCACCAGGGCCTCATCGTGCTCACCGGCCCCTCCGGCCACGGCAAGACGAGCACGCTCGCGGCGCTGGTGGACATCATCAACCGCGAGACCACGCACCACGTGCTCACCGTGGAGGACCCGGTGGAGTACGTGCACCCGCGCAAGCGCGCCCTCATCAGCCAGCGCGAGGTGGGCACCAGCACCCGCACCTTCGCCAGCGCCCTCAAGGGCAGCCTCCGCGAGGACCCGGACGTCATCGTCGTGGGCGAGCTGCGCGACACGGAGACCGTGCGCATGGCGCTCGCCGCCAGCGAGACGGGCCACCTGCTCATCAGCACCATGAACACGCCCAGCGCGGCGAAGACCATCGACCGGCTCATCGACCTCTTCCCGCCGGGAGACCAGCAGCAGGTGCGCCTGTCGCTCTCCAGCGGCCTGCGCCTCATCGTCAGCCAGCGGCTGATGCCCGCCACGGACGGCAAGTCCCTGGTCGCCGCCGCCGAGGTGCTCACCGGCTCCGTGGCCCTGGGCAACCTCATCCGCGACAACAAGACGTTCCAGATCCCCTCCCTCCAGCAGCGCGGCAAGTCGCTGGGCATCATCCGCTTCGAGGACTCGCTCGCGGACCTGGCCCGCTCCGGCAAGGCGACGCTGGAGACGGTGAAGGGCTTCGCGGAGAACCCGGACGAGATTGAAGCCATGGTGACGGGCAAGCGGCCCGGCGCCGCCCCCACCGTGCCCACGCCCGCCAGCGCCCAGGAGGGCGCGCGGATGCTGTCCAAGGTGGGCTCACTGCTTGGCAAGAAGGGCGCCTGACATGACGGACACCCCCCGCATCGCCGGCTGGTTCGACATGCTGCTCGACAGGAAGGGCAGCGACCTGCACCTGAGCGTGGGCTACCCGCCCCTGGGCCGCATCCGCGGCGAGCTGGTGCCCCTGCGCGAGGAGGCCCTCACCACCGACGAGCTGGAGTCGGTGCTCTTCGAGATCTGCTCGCCCGAACAGAAGCGGCAGATCACCGAGGAGCTGGACCTGGACTTCGCCTACGGCTACGGCAACAAGGCCCGCTTCCGCGCCAACTACTTCTACAAGATGACCGGCATTGGCGCCGTGTTCCGCACCATCCCCAGCAAGGTCCTGTCGCTGGAGGACCTGAAGACGCCCGAGGTGGTGCGCAAGATGGCGGACCGCCGCAGCGGCCTGGTGCTGGTGACGGGCCCCACGGGCTCCGGCAAGTCCACGACGCTCGCGGGGATGATCAACCACATCAACAAGACGCGCCCCGCGCACGTGCTCACCATCGAGGACCCGGTGGAGTTCGTGCACGAGTCGCTCAAGGCCCAGGTCACCCACCGCGAGGTGGGCCCGCACGCCTCCAGCTTCGCCACCGCCATCCGCTCCGCGGGCCGTGAGGACCCCAACGTCATCCTCATCGGCGAGCTGCGCACCAACGAGACCATGAAGCTGGCGCTCCAGCTCGCGAGCTTCGGCGTGCTCGTCTTCGCCACGGTGCACACCAACAGCGCCCCCGCCACCATCGACCGCATCATCAACTCCTTCCCCGCGGACGAGCAGGGCCAGGTGCGCGGCATGCTCGCGGAGTCGCTGGCCGGCATCGTCGCCCAGCAGCTCATCAAGACCGCGGACGGCAAGGGCCGCGTCGCCGCGCTCGAAATCCTGGTGGGCAGCGCCGCCATCGCCGCGATGATCCGCGAGGGCAAGGTGTTCCAGATCGCCTCCAAGATGCAGGCGGGCCAGGGCCAGGGCATGCAGACCCTGGACATGCACCTGGAGCGGCTGGTGAAGGACGACGTCATCCTCCCGGAGGCCGCCCTGGAGAAAGCCCAGGACAAAGAGAATTTCGTGAAGATCATCCAGCGCCTGAAGCCGGACTGGCAGGTGCCGGAGACGCTGAAGGCCTGAGCGGGCCCGGCCCGGGCGGGGAAGACATTTGCTTTCCCCCCCCGACTTCGCCTTTGTTCGGGAGTGAACTGGGACCCGCCCACCGGGGTGGGGCCCGCACTTCCGAGGGGGAAGTCATGGATCAGCAGCAGCTCGAGATGATGCAGCAGATGCAGGACCAGCAGGCGGCGGGCCCGGGCCCGCTGTTCTGGATCTTCTACCTGGCGTTCATCGGCTTCATCATCGCCGGCATGTGGAAGACGTTCGCCAAGGCGGGCGAGCCCGGGTGGGCGGCCATCGTGCCCTTCTACAACATCTACGTGCTGACCAAGATCGTCGGCCGTCCGGCGTGGTGGGTGGTGCTGGCGCTCCTGCCGTGCGTGAACTTCATCGCGCTGTTCATCATCAGCATCGACATGGCGAAGTCGTTCGGGAAGGGCGTGGGCTTCGGCATCGGCCTGGCGCTGCTCGGCCCGGTCTTCTACGCCATCCTCGGCTTCGGCGACGCGCAGTACCAGGGCCCGGCCGCCGCCTCCGGTGGCATGTCCGCGGCGTAGTTCCCCCACGGCCTCCGAGGCCGTGAGCGGCGGCGGTGGAGTGGCCTTCCGGTCGCTTCACCGCCGTTCGTGTTTGTGGAGCCCGCCATCACTCGCCCGGGCGCCGGACATCCAGTAGAGCGGAGCGCGATGCCTGGACCGCGCGCTCCCTCTCGACTGTCGCTCCCCTTCGGCCTCGGACTCGCGTTGCTGCTGCCCGGAGTGGCCGCCGCGCAGGCCGTGCCGCCCGTGGAGACGGAGCCCGAGGAGGAACAGGTCCCCAGTGAGACCCGCACCGTCGTCACCGCCACGCGCCTGCCGCGTCCGCTGCGCGACGTGCCCGCCACCACGGTGGTGATTCCCCGCGCGGAGATGGAGCGCAGCCCCACGCTCACGCAGGACGCGCTCATCCGCACGCTGCCGTCCGCGGCCACCTTCCGCCGCACGCCGTCGCTCGTCGCGGACCCCACCGCGCAGGGGCTCAACCTGCGCGGGCTCGCGCCCTCCGGTGTGGCGCGCGGGCTGGTGCTGCTGGACGGACTCCCCTTCAACGACCCCTACGGCGGCTGGGTCTTCTGGCGCGCCCTGCCCCGCCTGGGCCTGGACCACGTCGAGGTCGTCCCCACCGGCGGCTCCGCGCTCTACGGCAGCGCCGCGCTGGGCGGCGTGGTGCAGTGGTTCTCCCGCCCCATCACCGGCCCGGTGCTCGATGCCGACGTGTCCGCCGGCAACCTGGGCACCGGCTTCGCCGCCGCGCGCATCGCGGACCGCTGGGGCCGCGTGGGCGCGGCCCTGGAGGTCGAGGGCCTCACCAGCAACGGCTACCACATCGTCCCCGAGGGCCAGCGCGGCCGCATCGACGGTGACACGCCCTCCGAGCACGTCAGCGCCCAGGCCCGCGTCGAAGCGGCGGCCACCGACCACCTCTCCCTCTCCGCCCGGGCGGGCGTGTTCCGCGAGGTGCAGAACGGCGGCACGCAGCACACCGTCGCCAGCGTGGACCTGGCGTGGTTCGCCGCGAACGCCCGCCTGCGCACGGACGCCGCCGGCGCCTTCGAGCTGGGCCTCTACGGCCGCACCCAGCACTTCGCCCAGGACCGCGCCCGCGTCACCCCGGACCGCGCCTTCGAGACCCGCTCCGCCCTCCAGGACGTGCCCGCGAACGACCAGGGCGGCTCGCTCGTCTGGACCGGCCCGGAGCTGGCGCTGGGAGGACGCCACGTGCTCGCCGCGGGCGTGGACGTGCGGCGCTCCCACGGCAGGGCCGATGAGCTGCTCTTCCCCCCCACCTACACCGCCACGACGCTCTACGCGCGCAACACGCGGGGCACGCAGCGCTCCGGCGGCGTCTTCGTGCAGGACCTCTACACCGTGTCCCCCGCGCTGGAGTTCGCCGGAACCCTGCGCTGGGACACGTGGCGCAACTTCGACGGCAGGCAGTTGGAGAGCTTCGCGAACGGCACCACCACCGCCACCGCCTACACGCCCCGCACCGCGAGCCAGCTCAGCCCCCGCATGGCCGCGCGCGTGCGCCCGCGGGAGTGGCTCACCCTGCGCGCCTCCGCGTACCGCGCCTTCCGCGCCCCCACCCTCAACGAGCTCTACCGCCCCTTCCAGGTGGGCACCGTCCTCACCGCCGCGAACCCGGACCTGGGCGCCGAGCGCCTCTGGGGCACCGAGGCCGGCGTGGAGGCCACCGGCCCGCGCGGGCTCACCGGCCGCGTCACCGGCTTCTGGAACGTGCTGGACGCCCCCGTCACCAACGTCACCCTCGCCACGCCGCTGCCGGGCGGCGCCACCCGCCAGCGCCAGAACCTGGGCCGGGCCCGCGTGCGCGGCGTGGAGCTGGGCGCGGACTGGCGCGTGTCACGGCGGTGGACCGCGCTCGCCGCCTACACCTTCGTGGACCCCGTCGTCACGCGGGCTCCCGGACAGCCCGACCTCGTGGGTCGCCAGCTCCCGCAGGACCCCCGGCATCGCGGCGCGCTCGCGCTCTCCTTCGACGACCCGTCCATCGTCTCCGTCACCGCGCAACTGCGCGTGTTCGGCCCGCAGTACGAGGACGACCTCAACACGCGCGGCATGGGCGGCGCGGCGGTGGTGGACCTGTTCGTGAGCCGCCACCTCTTCTGGAAGGTGGACGCCTTCGGCGCGGTGGAGAACCTCTTCGACCGGCGCTACCTCGCGGGCCGCGCGGGCGTGGACACCCTGGCCCCGCCCCTCCAGGCGCGCGTGGGCCTGCGCCTGCGCGACGTGTTCAGCGAATCGAGCGCACGGGCGGCACCGGGCGCACCGGGCCGTTGAACCAGCGGCTCAGCTCCGTCGTGTCGTCCATCCGCTTCGCGGGCGGCAGGCTGGAGAGGAACACGCGGCCATAGCCCTTGGTCACGATGCGGCGGTCCAGCATCGCCACGATGCCCCGGTCCGCCTGTGTGCGGATGAGCCGCCCGAAGCCCTGCCGCAGCGCCAGCGCCGCCTGCGGCAGTTGGTACTGGTCGAAGGGCTCCTCCCCGCGCGCTTGAATCTGACGGATGCGCGCGGCCACCAGCGGGTCGCCGGGAGACGCGAACGGGAGCCGGTCGATGATGACCAGGCTCAGCGCGTCCCCGGGCACGTCCACGCCCTCCCAGAAGCTGTGCGCGGCGAAGAGCACGCTGGGCGTCTGGCGGAAGGCGTCCAGCAACTGCTGCTTGGGCCGCTCCCCCTGGAGCAGCGCCTGGTAGGGCAGCCGCGTCGCCGTCAGCTCGTACGCGCGCACCATGTTGCGCAGCGACGTGAAGAGCACGAACGCGCGCCCGCCCGTCACCTCGCACAACTGGATGATTTCTTCCGCCGCCGCCTCGATGAAGCCCGGGGCGCTGGGGTCCGGCAGGTGCGTGGGCAGGTACAGCGCGGACTGGCGGGGGAAGTCGAACGGGCTGGGCACCGCCAGCGTGCGCACGCGCGTCACGGGCTGGCCCTCGTCGTCGTACATGCCCATGCGCCTGGCGAAGAAGTCGAAGCGGCTGTCCGCCGCGAGCGTCGCGGAGGTGAACACCACCGTGTCCAGCGCGCCGTAGAGCCGGTCGCGCAGCTCCTTCGCCACGTCGATGGGGTTCGCGCGCAGGAACAACCCCTTGCCGCGCGCCTCCGCCCAGTACACGTGGTCCGCGGACTCGGACTTCTCCAGGAAGGTGAGCTGCTCCGCCATCTCCTCCGCGCGGCGGTGGATGGCGGCCAGCTCCGGCTCGCGCTCGCTGCCCGCGAAGGACGCCAGCGCGGCCAGGCCTTCACGCACCTGCTCCAGCGCGCCGGACAGCTTGCCCATCGTCTCCGGGCGCAGGGCCACGGTGGACTCCTGGCTGGACAGCCCCAGCGCGCGCGGCGCCTGGAGGAACAGCGCGTCCGCGTGCGAGCGCACCCGCTGGGCCAGCGCGGAGAGCGTCGCGTGCCGCTCGTCCTTCGCCGGCAGGGCCGCCACCGCGTCGCGCGACAGCTCCTCCAGCCGGTAGTTGGACACGCTGCACCCGAAGTGGCTGCTGGCCGCGTCCTCCAGCGCGTGCGCCTCGTCGAAGATGACCGCGTCGTAGAAGGGCAGCACCCCTTCCGTGCGCTTGCCGGAGCTGCGCAGCGCCAGGTCCGCGAAGAACAGGTGGTGGTTCACCACCAGCAGGTCCGCCGCCTCCGCGCGCTTGCGCATCCGCGTGACGAAGCACGTCTCGTACTGCGAGCAGCGCGAGCCCAGGCACGTCTCCGACGTGGTGGACAGCCGCGACCACGCGGCGAAGGACTCCGGCAAATCCAGCTCCGCCCGGTCCCCCGTCTCCGTCTGCGTCACCCACTTCTTGAGCAGCGGCCACTGCTTCGCCTCGTCCTTCGAGACGAACTGCGGGTCCTTCTCGAAGGAGTCGTAGCGGTGCAGGCACAGGTAGTTGCCGCGCCCCTTGAGGTACGCCGCCTGGAAGCGCAGCCCCAGCTTCTCGCTGAGCAGCGGCAGGTCCTTGAAGAACACCTGGTCCTGGAGCGTCTTCGTGGCCGTGGACACCACCACCTTGCGCCCGGACAGCAGCGCGGGCACCAGGTACGCCAGCGTCTTGCCCGTGCCGGTGCCGGCCTCCGCCAAGAGGTAGCTGCCCTCCGCGAAGGCCCGCTCCACCGCGCGCGCCATCTGGAGCTGCTCCGGGCGGTGCTCGTACGCGGGCAGCGCCTCCTCCAGCGCGCCACCGGGCCCCAGCAGGCTGTCGACAGAGAGAGGACGGGGCGCGGGCGCGGACATGCGGCGGTTCGGGGGCAGGAGGACGCGAAAGGCGGCCCCGCAGGATAACAGCGCCCGGCGCCCCCCGCGCGTTCCCTGACGCGGCCCGGAAGCCCTGCCTCCCGCCCGCCCGGGAAGCGGGCCGGCCGGCGCTCCGCCGCGCCCGAGGCCGGCTCAGGCCGCGCGTATCATCTGGACGAGCACCAGCAACAGCACCAGGGACACCACCAACACGGCGCCCATCACCACGGTCTTCACCTTGCGCCCCAGCACCGGTGACGGCCCGTCGGAGGTGAGCGGCGTCGCCGTCGTCACCCGGCGGACCACCTCATCCCGCCCGCGCAGCGCCTGGGCGTCGTTCGGCGCCCGGGCCAGCCGCATGCGGTACAGCCGGCCCACCATGGCCATCTCGCCCCGCCCCATCGCCTGGGACAGCAGGCGGTCATGCGCGTCCCAGTCGTGCCAGGCCTCCAGCAGCTCGCGCCACTCCCCGGCCAGGAGTTCGGAGGGCTGGTGCTCGTCCGGGATGAAGTTGGCGTAGACCAACCCGCACGCCGAACAGGACCCGGCGTCCTCGCGCATGGGCGCCACGCACTTGGGGCAGCGGCCCGGAGGCGCCTGGAAGGGGTCCTCACCCGACACCCGCGGATCCGCGGCGGGCGCGTCCTGGCGCACCACCCGCAGCGCGGTGACGCTGGGTCGCGACGGAGGACCCTCGGCGGGGGCCTTCACCGGCACCGCCACCGCCAGGCCCTCCCCTCCGTCACCCGCCGGAGCAGGCGCGGGCCGCGCGGACGCAGGTGGGGAGAGGGACGGCGCCGCCCGCGTCCACGCCCCACACGCCGGGCACGCCACGGCCAGCGCGTGGTCCTCCAGGACGTAGGTCTCCACCTTCACCAGCCGGTCGCAGCTCTCGCACTGGTACTTCATGACCACACCTCTCGCAGCGGGATGGGCATCGCGCACCCTACCAGCGCCAGCAGGCACAGCGCGCAGATGACCTTGCGCGAGGCGCTCAGGGGCTCCTCGGGCCGCAGCACCTCCGGGTGGCCGAAGCCCACGACCTTGCTCGCCACCACCAGCCACAGCCCCCATGACACGGTGACGAACACGGTGAGGAACAGCAGCACCACCGCCACGCCGTGGCCCACCCACCGGGCCCGGGGCCCCAGCACCGCGAACGTCAGGTGCCCGCCGTCCAACTGCCCCACCGGCAGCAGGTTGAGCAGCGTCACCAGCAGGCCGAACCACGCCGCCATCACCACCGGGTGCACCACCACGTCCTTGCCCTCCGGCAGCGGCCCCAGCGCCAGCCACGTCAGCGCCTTCATGATGAGGTTGTCGCCAAAGAGCGTCTGGTGGCTCGTGTAGACGGGCGCCATCGCGGGCGGAGCCTGCGTCAGCTTCTCCATCGCCCACCGCAGCAGGTCCTGCCCCAGCACCCACAGCGACGACTCGCCGGGGAACGCGGACGGCACCGGCGGCGAGTCCACCACCGTGGAGTGCAGCAGCCCCCAGTAGAGCAGGGGCAGCGCCACCACCAGGCCCGCCAGCGGCCCCGCCGCGCCAATGTCCACCAGCGCGTCGCGCGTGGGGATGCGCCCGCGCAGCCGGATGACCGCGCCCAGCGTGCCCAGGCTCCCCGGCACCGGCAGCGGGATGAAGTACGGCAGGGACGTGTCCACCCGGTGCCACCGCGCGAGCACGTAGTGCCCCATCTCGTGCGAGCCCAGGATGGCCAGCAGCGACCCGCTGAAGAACAGCGCCTGGGTCCGGTCCTCCGCGAGCAGCCCGCCCCCGCTGAACGGGAACGAGCGGCCGAAGAGCAGCAGGTACGCGAGGAACGTCGTCCCCAGCGTCACCACGAAGAGCAGCAGGTGCAGCCAGACGCGGGCCGGGGCGGGACGGGGAACGGAAACCGGGTGCATGCGCGAAGATGCCTCACGTCCGCCAGAGGGGCGACCACTCCCGCGCCGCCCGGCGGATGAAGTGTCCAACAGAACTCGGAATACCCCGACCCGGGTCCTTGACTTGAAAAAGCCTTCTGCTACGTACCCGGCCGCTTGAGGTTTTACTGAACGGCGGAGGGCCCGTCCGGGCCGTTCCGTCACCATCCAAGCCACCGTCTGTTGGGGAGATAAAACATGAAGAAGTTCATCCTGTCCGCCGTCGCCGCCGCCTCCCTCGTGGGCTGCACCAGCGTCGAGTCCGCCGTCGTCTCCGGCTCCGAGATCGCCGCCAACGGCGAGGCCGTGGCCGTCATCCAGGGCAGCTCGCTGGGCCTGACCGCGATCTTCCACATCATCGACATCGTCCAGAGCGACCTGGACACCGTGGTGAACAAGCTCCTCATCACCGAGGCGAAGGCCATGGGCGCCTCCAAGGTGGACCTGAAGTCGGCGAACACCACGCCCCGTCACGGCATCTTCGCCCTGTTCGGCACCATCATCGGCATCACCAGCTCCTCCGCGACCGGCGTGGCGGTGAAGTAGTCCGAAGCTGCCTCCTCACCGAGGCAGTCCGAAGGCCCCCTGGGAACAGCGGGGCCTTTTCCATTTCCAGCCCCCGGATTCTCCCCATGCGCGCCCTCCTCCTCGTGCCCCTCGTGTGCGTCCTCGCGTGCCGTTCGTCCTCGTCCGGAGGCGCGAACGACGCGGAGCTGATGGCCCAGGTGCGGGAGAAGCTGGCCGCGCGCGACGCGAAGCTCCAGGCCTACCAGTTGGAGGGCACCCAGACGGAAGGGGAGACGGCCTCCGCGGGCTTCACCTTCGCCTACCGCGCGCCCCAGAAGATGCGCGGCACCGTGTCCGCGCCCCAGGCCCGGCAGGTGTGGTGGGACGGCAAGCACCTGTACGAGCAGGTGGAGGCGACGAAGCAGTTCACCACCTTCACCTCCCAGGTCTCCGCGGAGAAGCTGTCCGCGTTCCTCACCGAAATCTTCACCCCCTTCGTGCCGGACGGCTTCCGCGCGCCGCTGCTCCTGCGCAGCGCGAAGGCGAAGCGCACCACCGGCCTGCCCCAGGCGAAGGAGGCCGTGGAGCTGACCATGGCGCTGGAGGGCGAGGCGGGCGGCGGCGTGGAGGTGACGTACGTGCTGCGCTGGCCCTCGCTGGACTTCCTGGCCAAGAAGACGCGCGCGCCGGACGGCACCCGGGCGGAGGTGCGGATGGAGGAGGAGCACTGCGACGCGGCCCTGGGGCTGTGCGTGCCCCGGAAGCTGACGCGCTGGCTGGGGGACGCGAAGCAGGGGGAGACGGTGCTGTCGAAGGTGGACCTGAAGACGCCGCTGCCCAACGACGCCTTCACCCCCGCCGCTCCGGACGGATACAGCGTGCAGACCCGGACACTCGTGGACAGCGAAGCGCAGGAGAGTGGACCGAAGTCGCCCGCGGGCGGTTGACCGGCCCGCCGCCCGTCGCCACCTTGGCGGCGGAGGTTTGCCGCGAATGGTCGAGAACGTCATCTTCGACGTGGATGGGACGCTGGTGGATTCCGTGGACGAGCACGCCGAGGCCTGGCGCCGGTCGTTCATCGAGTTCGGGCGGGACATCCCGTTCGCCCACGTGCGCAGCCAGATTGGCAAGGGCGCCGACCAGTTGCTGCCCGTCTTCTTCAACGACGAGGAGCTGGAGCGCTTCGGCAAGGACCTGGAGGAGGACCGCTCCGCGCGCTTCAAGCGCGAGTTCCTGCCCAAGGTGCGCGCCTTCCCGCGCGTGAAGGAGCTGTTCCAGCTCCTGCGCAAGCGCGGCCGGAAGATCGCCCTGGCCTCCAGCGCCAAGGACGACGAGCTCAAGCGCTACGTGGAGCTGTGCGGCATCGACGGACTGTTCGAGGCGAAGACGGCCAAGGACGAGGTCGACAAGAGCAAGCCGCACCCGGACATCTTCGAGGCCGCGCTCGCGAAGCTGGGCAAGCCGGACCCCGCCACGGTGGTGGTGGTGGGTGACACGCCCTTCGACGCGCTGGCCGCGGGCAAGCTGCACCTGGCGTCCGTGGGCATGCTGTGCGGCGGCTTCCGCGCGGAGGACCTGCGCACGGCCGGCTGCCGCACGCTGGTGAAGGACCCCGCGGAGCTGCTGCGCCGCCTGGAGACGGATCCCGAAATCTGGCCCTGGGACGCGGCGTCGCGGGACACCTCCAAGGACGAGGAGTCGCGCTGACGTCCGCCGCGGGGTGAAGGCGTCCCCGGCGGCCACGGACACGTGGCCACCGGTGGAGCCCTCCGGGTGCTACTTGCGCGAACCGCCCCGCTTCGCGCGTGAACGCGACGCGGTGCTCTTGCGAGCCGTCCCGCGACGCGCGGTGCTCTTGCGAGCCGTGGAGCGCTTGCCGGCGGTCCCGGTGCGCGAGGTGGCCTTGCGGCCGGTGGTGGTGCGCCGGGCCCGGGTGGGCGCGGCCTTCCTGCGGCTGGAGGTCGTCTTCTTCGCCGTGGCGGCGCGGCGCTTGCCGCCCACGCGTCCGGCCTTGCGCGCGTTCTTGCGGGCCGTGGGGCGCCGGCGGGCCGCCTTCGCCTTGCTGCCGGAGCCGCCCTTCACGCCGCCACCGGTGAGCTTGTTGACGGTGGCCCACGCGCGGGCCTCCGCGGTCTTCTCGCTGGTGCCCTTGTCCTCGTAGCCCTTCTCGATGTGCCGGGCCATGCGCTTCTGCTTCGCCGAGTACTTGTCCTTGCTTCCTCGTGCCATTCAATCCCCTCCTGGAGAACGTCCCGGCGCGGGTCCGTGGCACGGAGTCCGCGTCGCCTGGAAGGTGAACACGCCTGCCCAGGGAGGGAACCCGCCGGCCCCCTACCCCTGTCCACCCGTGGAAGCTCTCCGCGCGCGGGAGGTGGGGAATGGACAGTGCCCCTGCCCTTTTCTCCCGGCTCCCGCTGGTGCGCGGGGACGGTCGTGCGCAGCTTGGAGACGCCGCACAGAAAGCCGAGGTTTCCTCTGGAACCCGCACTCAACGCACCGCCGCGCCTTCGCCACCTGGATGAGGGGCCCGCGGTCCTGGTGGTGAACACGCGCTCGCGCTCGGGGCGCGACGCCTTCGAACAAGCCCGGGAGCTGCTGGCCGCCCACGGCATCCCGCTCATGGCCGCGCACGCGCTCACGCGGCCCAAGCGCCTGCGCAAGGTGGTGGAGGAGGCCCTGGCCCAGGGGGCCCGCCGCGTCCTCGTGGGAGGAGGCGACGGCACCATCAGTTGCGCGGTGCAGGCGCTGATGGGGCGCGACGTGACGCTGGGCGTGGTGCCGCTGGGCACCGGCAACGACTTCGCCCGCTCGCTGGGCATCCCGGACACGCTGGAGGCCGCGTGTGACGTCATCGCCGGTGGCTACACGGCGCGCGTGGACGTGGGGCTCGTCAACGGGCGGCCCTTCCTCAACGCCGCCAGCCTGGGGCTCACCACCGCCATCGCGAAGCGGCTCACGCAGGAATTGAAGCAGCGCGCCGGCAAGCTGGCCTACCCCATGGCCGCCGCCGCGGAGATGCGCACGCTGCAGCCCTTCCACGTCCGGCTCCAGGCGGACGGCCGGACGCTGGAGGTGGACGCGCTCCAACTGGTGGTGGGCAACGGCCGCTACCACGGCGCGGGCAACATGGTGGCGCCGGACGCGACGCTGGATGACCGCTGCTTCCACGTCTATGCCATCACCGCGCCCTCCGCGGCGGAGGGCGGAGAGCGCACGGGGCTGGGCCACCTGCAGGACGTGGCCACGCTGGCGCGCGTGGCGCTGGGCATGAGGAGCGGCGGGCACCTGGAGCACGAGTCCGTCGTGCACCTGCACACCTCGCGGCTCGTCGTGGAGACGGACCCGCCCATGGAGATGAACGCGGACGGGGAGAACGTGGGCATGACGCCCATGCGCTTCGAGGTCGCCCCCGCGGCGCTGCGCGTCTACGCGCCCGCGCCGCAGTAGGGCCGCTTCGCGCGGCTACACCTTCTCCAGCACGCTGGAGAGCACCTGGGCGGTGAAGTTCACCAGGGGAATCACGCGCCGGTAGTCCATGCGCGTGGGCCCGATGACGCCCACCGTGCCCAGCACCGCCTCCGCCGTGCCGTAGGGGCTGGCGATGACGGTGACGTCGCCGGCCGCGGAGAACTCGCTCTCCGCGCCGATGAAGACGTGCATCTCCTTGGTGCGCTGCACGCGGTCCAGCAGGTGCAGCAGCTTGTGCTTCTCATCCAGGGCGCGGAACAGCGCGCGGATGCGCTCCACGTCCGCGAACTCCGGCTGCTCCAGGAAGGAGCCGGTGCCTTCGATGAGCACGCGCTCGGGCGTCTGCAGGTCGGTGGCGGCGGCGCCCAGCTTGAGGGCCTTGGCGGTGAGCGCGTTGTAGAGCGCCTGCTCCTGGTCCATCTCCGCGCGGATGCGCTCGCGCGCCTCCTCCAGGGGCACCTGGTGCAAGAGCTCGGAGAGGTAGTTGCTGGCCTTCATGAGCTCATCGGACGTCACCGGGAAGTCCACGGTGAGGGCCTTGTTGTGCACCTGGCCGTTCTGGCCCACGAGGATGGCGAGCACGCGGTTCTCGCGCAGGCGCAGGAACTCGATGCGCTGGAACACGGCGGCGTCGGCGCGGGGCGTGAGGACGACGCCCGCGTGGCGCGTGAGCGAGTGCAGCACGCGGCTGGCCTCCGACAGCACCTCGTCCAGGCTGGACTCGTGGACCAGGCCGGCGTGGATGAGCTCGCGGTCGCGGGGGGCGGGGTCGCGCAGCTTCACCAGGGTGTCCACGTAGAAGCGGTAGCCCCGGTCGGTGGGCACGCGGCCGGCGGACGTGTGGGGCTTCTCCAGGAAGCCCAGGGCCTCCAGGTCCGCGAGCACGTTGCGCATGGTCGCGGAGGACACCTCGAACTCTCCGCGGCGCGTCAGTTGCTGACTGCCGACCGGGCCGCCGGTGGTGATGTGCTCCTGCACCACGGCCCGGAGGACTTCCTTCTCGCGCTCACCCAATTCGTCGAGCATTCCCGCTCACGCTCCGGAGGGTGTCGGCCCGACCTCCGGGTCTCCATGCCTCCTGTAGAATTCTAAAAGGGACGCCCGGGGCATTCAATTGGGAGGGCTGTGCAGGAAGGCAGGCAGGCGGGGCGCTGGTCCGCCGGCCCGTGGAGCGGGTACGGCAAAGCGCACATCGCACGGCGGGGAGGTCGGGCGTTAGAAGGCCGCCGCCGTGACGACCGCGACCGTGACCCCCGACGTAGCCGAGCCCGCGCCCCACCGGGGACGCCTGCTGTTCAGTCTTTTCGCGCTCTACGTCATCTGGGGGTCGACCTACCTGGCGATGCGCTTCGCGCTGACGGGCTTTCCGCCATTCCGGATGGCGGGGCTGCGCTTCCTGCTGGCGGGCGGGGTGTTGTTCGCCGGGCTGCGGTTGAAGGGGCAGCCGGGGCCGGGCCTGCGGCAGTGGGGGGCGGGCGTGGTGACGGGCTTCCTGTTGCTGGTGCTGGGCAACGGGGGCATCGCGGTGGCGCAGAACCTGGGGGTGCCGTCCGGGGTGGCGGCGCTGGTGGTGGGGAGCATGCCCTTGTGGGCGGCCATCTTCGGGGCGGCGTTCGGGCAGAAGCCGGGCCGCGCGGAGCTGGCGGGGCTGGTGCTGGGGTTCGCGGGGGTGGCGCTGCTCAACCTGGGCGGGGACATGAGCGGCGGAGGCGTGGCGGCGCTGGCGGTGGTGGTGGCGCCGGCCGCGTGGGCCTTCGGGTCGGTGTGGAGCCGGCGCTTGCCGATGGCCTCGGGGTTGATGACGCCGGCGACGCAGATGTTGAGCGCGGGCGTGATGATGATGGCGCTGAGCTTCGCGCTGGGGGAGCGGATGGCGGACGCGGTGCCCCCGCGCGCGATGGCGTCGTTCGTGTATCTGGTGGTGTTCGGTTCGCTGGTGGCGTTCAGCGCGTACGGCTATCTGCTGAAGCACGCGAGGCCGGCGCTCGCGACGAGCTATGCGTACGTGAACCCGGCGGTGGCGGTGCTCCTGGGCGTGGTGTTCGCGGGAGAGACGCTGGGCCCCATGACCTGGGGCGCGATGAGCGCCATCCTGGTCGCGGTGATGCTGCTGGCTCGCGGGAAGCGGTGAGGCGCTTCAGCGCCCGCAGCGGCTGAGCTTGGACACGCACAGCGTGAGGGCGTTGGCGAAGCCGTGGGCGTAACAGCTCTCGTGCCAGGACTGGGCGATGAGCGGATCATTGACCCCGGTGGGCACGCGGGTCATCTGGAAGAACGCGCGGAACTCGCCGCCCTGGAGCTGGGGGCCGTTGCGGTCCTCGTAGTTGCGGGCGTAGTTCTCGAAGGTGATGCGGTCCGCGCCGCTCTCCGCGACCACGCCGCCCCAGTGATACTCCCACACCGGCTCGCAGTAGACGGGCGGAGGGATGGGCGCCACCGGGCGGGGAGCGACCTCGTCCCGCATCCGCATCCAGTTGCGGTTCTGGGCGTCCTGGTAGCGCTCCATGGCGCCCACGGAGTACGTCTGGAACGCGTCCCCCACGCGCGGATCCGCGTAGGCGTTGAGGCCCAGCCGGAAGAGGAGCTGCTCGTAGCGTGCGCTCAGCGTCTGCCCGTTGAGGTTGACGCCGTTGAGGGTCATGCCGGCATTGGCGCGGACCCGGTTCACCAGGCGGCCGTAGTTGCGGCCAATGGGGCCGTAGTAGCCCGCGAGCGCCGCCATCTGGGCATTGGGGGTGTTGGCGCCCGCCAGCGCGTTCTGCAGCCCCACCTGGTAGTCGTTGACCGCGCGTTGCCGGGCCGCGGCGGCGTTGGGGCCCTCTCCCTGTCCGTGGAAGAGGAACGTGGTGAGGAGCACCGCCAGCCGGAAGGGGATGTCGCCGTGGGCGGGGAAGACGGGGGCCCATCCGCCGAGCTGCCAGCGCGGCAGGTTGAGGAAGAGCTGATTGCCGGACTGCGAGAGCCGCACGGTGCGCTGCGAGTCCTGCTGCTCCCCCATGACCTTGCCGGAGATTTCGTTGCAGTTCTGCGACACGGCGGGCTCGAGGTGCCCGTCCTCGGACATGGCCACCTGGAACAGCCGCTTGGGTCCCGGGCCGCTCAGGAAGGGCAGACAGCCCGGCTGCACGGGAGGGCCGATTTCGAGGTAGCGCGGCCCGGGGACCTTGGCGATCCGATAGCTGGAGCCCACGGACCGCAGCGCGCGGTTGCACCGGTCGATGGCACGGTCCGTGGCGAAGAAGTGCTTGGCCTGCTGGTGGCGGGGATCGGTGTCCTCGATGGCGAGTTCGTTGTCATCCGAGAACCGGAGCGCGACCTGGTCGTGCCCCCGGACCATGACGTTCGCGGTCCCGGCATTGATGAGGAAGCTTTCGCCGTTCGTCTTCGGGTAGGGCTGGGGCCGCAGCCCGTCGCGCTGGGTCTCGAAGGTGGCGTTGTGGAGGTTGACGTCCTGGGCGGCGAGCTGGGCGTTCGGGATGACGTGGTACGCCTGGAGCGCGGGAGTGGGCGAGGTCCACCGGCCTGCGCGCGCCCAGGAAGCCGCGAGGTGCGCACCGGAGAGGGCCTGGGCCGCCAGGGTCTCGGCCTCTGCTTCCAGGGCTTCATCCACGAGCAACCCGGTCCCACCGTTCCCATGAGGGACGCGCCCCGCGCGCTGTTGCAGCACATGCACCAGCTCATGCGCGAGGATCCGGCTCCCGCGAGCCAGGTCGAGTTCCAGGGTTCCCGGAGCGAAGAGGATCTGCTCGCCCCAGCACAGGGCCTTGGCGCCCAGCCGAGCGACCAGGGGGTGCTCGTGCAGGCGCACAGCGCTCAGGTCGGTCCCGAAGGCGCGCTCGAACCGGACACGCAACGCCCCAGGGAGTGCCTGGCCCCGAGCGCAGGCCTGACCCAGGAGCGTGGGAGAGATCCAACTGTGCCGAGCATCCAAGTTCCGGGCTCCCCATGTATCAAGGCGTGTCTCGTCGAAGGGTCTACTACACCCGGGCGCCCCGCTCACGCGAGCCGCGGAAGACACGCCGTGCATCGACCAGCGTCCTCGGAATCCAAGTGACTCCTCCAATCATGGACATCGCTGGAGCCAGGGGAGGCAATAGAGTCCGGCGCGTGCGTCCTGCGACGAGTCCCTGGATGTTCTGTGTGTTGCTCACGGCGTGTGCCGGAGGTTCACGGCATGGGACGCTGCGGTTCGTGGACACGGAGACGGCCGGGAAGGCACGGCACGCGGCCTACGTGGCGGAGCAGGCGTCCGCACGAGCGGCGGCGTCAACCCTGGTTCAAGCAGCCCCGGTGTTACTTGGGTTGATGCAACAGGACCACTCCGCCGTGGATGAGTTGGAGGAACGCCTCACGGAGTGTGCTGCTCGGGCTGAGCAGGTAGGAAATGCGCGCTACTTCCAAGGACGGCCTCCAACGCGGCAGGAATGCAGCGAGGTCGTCGAGAAGGACCGCTGTGGCAAACCCGTCACGAGGGCGATGCAGTTGGGAAAGCTGAAGCACGTACTCGCCCTCCAGTGCGCGGAAGAGGTGCTGAAGGAGCTGTGGCCCGCGCCCTTCAGCATCGAGCAGCGCTACCGCTACTACCCGAACGCCCGCTTCCTGGAGACCATCAGCCGGGCGAAGGAAGCGCAACTCATCGCCGATGGCTGCACTGACGAACTCAGGGGCACGATCAAGCCGGACATCGTCCTGCACGAGGACCGCAACCTGCTCGAGTCCGCGCTCACCCTGGACTTCAAGTTCCCCTGCCCTGATAGCAACCTGCCAAAGTGGACAGAGTATGGCCCCAACAGTCCATACATCGGCATGAACCAGGGTGAAGTCTACAAGGCAGCGCTGGGCGGACCGGCTCTGCTCATCTCTCCAGGCAATGGAGTGAGGCCGCGGTGAAGGACATCTTTCCGGTCATCCAGCTTCGCGCCAGGAGAGGCTGGCTCGCGGGACGCGACGGCATCGTCATCTCCTTCTTCATCCATCGTCCCCCCCAGGATGTCGCTCCTGCGGCATGGCGCGCCCTGCAAATCTACCGTCGAGTCATTCCTGCGGGAATGCTGGGCTGGTACCCGTCCGACGACGGAGACATGACTCCTCTCGATGACGCTGGATGGGCGTATCTCCGGGAATGTCTGCTGGAGCCTCCCTGGAATGGACTCCGCCCCATCGAACTCCTGGAGAGTCCGAGCGAGGCTGGCAGCTACCACTTCGAATACTACGGGCGGCAACTCGAGAACCCCATCCTCGAGGACCCCATCAGCTCGGTGTCGTTCACCTTCCCGACCGAATACCTCAAGGAGCACGGAGCTTCACACCTGCGAGCCCTTGCACTCCAACTCGGGAATGAGCTGCCTTTCAACTTCGGCTACGCCAGCTTCGCCGTCGTCTCCCCCCAAGGCTTGTTCAGCTCCGCCGACTGGAACATCACTGAGGCGCTTCTCAACCGGTATCCGGGACTGGACGCCTACAACAACAGGGAGCTCAGCGCGGTCATCGGCACGCACGCCCTGGCCCCCGCCTGGCTCACGTTTCTCGGTCAGCCCCTGCTGGGACAACTGGGCGGCATCGACGCGCTCCGCAACGCGCTCTCCTTCCCAGAGGTCTCCCTGCTCCCCATGGACGGAGACCGTGTGCTCGTCACCCTGGACGACTGGCCAGACCCCATCGACACGCAGACGAAGGCCATCCCCCCCCAGTACCGCGCGCTGGCCCGCCTGATGGAACCCTTCCTCTTCCAGTACGAAGGGGAAGGACTTCCCGTCTACGAACAAGACATGAATCAGTGGCTACGAAGATACTTGAGATGAGCGAACAGCAGTACCGGCATCCTGATTGTATGGGTTTCGCGCCACGACGACGCTGCCCCGAAAGAGGTATGGTCTAGTCCGAAGCTGTAGCGGCATGTTGCACGCATGCCCTCCGCTCCCATGCCGTGCGCGGGTGATATCGCGCAGGTCCGACACCGCCAATATCTGGTCAACGAGGTCGTGGCTCCTTCGGATGTCCGGGAGCAACACACCCTCGTCCGTCTCACCTGTCTGGATGATGACGCACAGGGCCGTCCCCTGTCTGTCCTGTGGGAGCGGGAACTCGCGGCGCGGGTCATCCGGCCTGAACACGGTGGATTGGGAACCCCCGAGCGCTTCGACGAACCCCGTCACTTCGCCGCGTACCTGCACGCGCTCAAGTGGAGCTCCGTCACCGCCACCGATGCCCGGCTCTTCCAGGCGCCGTTCCGCGCGGGCATCCACCTGATGAACCACCAGCTCACGCCTCTCAAGAAGGCGCTCGAGCTGCCCCGGGTGAACCTCTTCATCGCGGACGACGTAGGTCTGGGAAAGACCATCGAAGCCGGGCTGGTGTTGCAGGAGCTCATCCTCCGCCAGCGCGTGGACCGCGTCCTCATCGTCTGCCCGGCGTCCGTGACGCTCCAGTGGCGCGATGAGATGGAGAAGCGCTTCGGCCTGCGCTTCGAGATCTTCAACAGCGAGTTCGTCTCCCGCCGTCGTCAGGAGCGCGGCTTCCAGGTCCCCGTCTGGGCCACGCACTCGCGCTTCATCGTGTCGTACCAGACGCTGCGCCGCAGCGAGTACTTCGAGCCGCTCAAGACCCTGCTGGAAGAGAAGGGCCACCACAAGTCCATGCTGGTGCTGGACGAGGCGCACGTCGTCGCCCCCGCATCGGCCAGCCGGTACGCCATCGACACGGAGACGACCCGCAGCATCCGCTCCCTCGCGGAGCGCTTCGAGCACCGGCTCTTCCTCTCCGCCACGCCCCACAACGGCCACTCCAACAGCTTCTCCGCGCTGCTGGAGATGCTGGACCCGCAGCGCTTCACCCGAGGCACTCGCGTCCGCGAAGCCCAGCTCGCCCCCGTCATGGTGCGCCGGCTCAAGGGCGACCTGCGCGCCCTGGGCAGTGCACAGCGCTACCCCGAGCGACACGTCGTGGGCGTGCGCCTGACGCATGAGGCGGGGCGCTGGCATGCCGAGTGGCTCGCGCCGGACGGGAAGAGCGTCGAACAGCGAGTCGACCTGGGTGAAGGCTCAGCCGCTGAACTGGAGCTGTCCCAGAAGCTCGCTCGCTACACGGAGCTGATGGCGCCTGCGACGAAGCAGGGGCGCCTGGTCTTCATCAACCTCCAGAAGCGCCTCCTCTCCAGCATCGAGGCCTTCCACCGCACCCTCTCCGTCCATGCGGCGGCCTTCGGCGCGGGGAGCCTGGCCCCTGACGGCGGAGCACTCACCGGCGAAACGACCCCCGACTCCGAGGAACACGGCGAGACGGACGAATCCCTCGAGCAGGCGTTCGCGGAGACCATCCGCGAGCAGAGTCAGGAGCTGTCCGCCAGCATCCAGGCACGCCAGCTCCTGGATGACATGCTCAAGCTGAGCGCCCGGCACCGCACCGCCCGGGACGCGAAGCTGCGGGCCCTGCTCCACTGGATTCGCGAGCACCAATGTCCGCTCACCCGGGGTGCCCCATGGAAGCCCCGCCGGGTCATCGTCTTCACGGAGTACGGCGACACGCTCCGCTTCCTCAAGGAGCAGCTCACCGCGGCCTTCGAAGGAACCCACCGGGGCGATGAGCGAATCCTCACGCTGACGGGCGGCATCGATGACGTGAGGCGCGCACTGGTCCAGGCCGCCTTCAACGGCCCGATGGAGGAGTCCCCCGTCCGGGTCCTCCTCGCGACCGACGCCGCGCGCGAAGGCATCAACCTGCAGGGCCATTGCGCGGACCTCTTCCACTACGATGTCCCGTGGAATCCCTCGCGCATGGAGCAGCGCAACGGTCGCATCGACCGGGCCCTGCAACCCGCGCCGGCGGTCCGCTGCGGCTACTTCGTCTACAGCCAGCGCGCCGAGGACGCGGTGCTCGACACCCTGGCTCGCAAGGTCGAGACCATCACGCGCGAGCTGGGCAGCCTGGGCTGCGTGCTGATGGACCAGATGCACGATGCCCTCGCCTCGGGCATCAACAAAGGCACCCTGGAGAGCCTCTCCCGCGCCGCGACCTCCTCCCGCACCGAGGTCACGAAGCGGGAACTGGAGTCCCAACGCACGCTGCAGTCGCTGCGCAAGGAGTTGGATGCGATTGGAGACCTCCGCGACCGCAGCGGCAAGGTCATGGATTTCAACCCCGTCCTGCTGCGCGACGCGCTGGACGTGGGGTTCGAGCTGGCTGGCGCGGGACGGCTGGAGCGGGAGACCGTCACGGAGGAGGGCCGGACGCTGGAGGCCTGGAAGGTTCCCGCGCTCCCCGCTTCATGGAACTCGACCCTGGATGCCATCCGCCCCAGGCGGGAGCAGGACGAAGCGCCCTGGGAGTGGCGCAAGCGCCCCCTGTCTCCCGTGGTCTTCGAGGCGCCTCCGGGGGTCTCCAGCAAGCTCGCCCACCTGCACCTGTCCCATCCGCTCGTCCAGCGGGTGCTCCAGCGGTTCCTGGCGCAGGGGTTCTCCGCCAACGACCTGAGCCGGGTCACGGTGGTCCAGACGAAGCGCGACTCGGTGGCGCGCGTCATCGTCTTCGGCCGGCTGTCGCTCTTTGGTGAAGGCGCGGCGCGGCTCCATGACGAGGTTGTCTCCGTCTCAGCGAAGTGGCTGGACGGCGGCGGCCGCGGGCACCTGAAGCCCTTCGCGGACGAGGCGGACCGCAAGGCGATTGATCAGTTGGAGACCACGCTGGCGGAAGCGCCCGCGCTCTCCGCGACACCGAAGGCCGTCCAGAAGCGACTGCTGGCCAGCGCCGCGTCCGACTTCTCGAAGCTCTGGCCCGCCATCGAGGAGCAGGCCTCGGAGCGGGAGAAGGAGGCTCGCAAGAAGCTGGCGGCTCGGGGGGCATCCGAAGCCAAGGCCCTGACACAGATTCTCCTCACGCAGCAGGAGGCCATCCAAGAGGCGCTGGGCGCACAGCTCGAGCTCAAGCTCGACGCACGGGCGGAGCAGGACCAATGGAGGCGAGACAAGGCCCACCTCGAGCAACGTTTGACAGCGCTCGGGAAGGAGCTCGTTGAGCAGCCCGAATCCTTGAAAGCCACCTACGCCGTGCGGGTCGCCCGTCTGGTGCCCGTGGGCATGGTCTACCTGTGGCCGGGGGCGCGCTGATGAACGGCCAGGGCTTTGGCGGTGACGTCGAGCGTCGCTATCACCAGACATGGATGGGGATGGCGCAGCCCATCGAAGGGCTGGTGGTCTCCATCCCGGTCCTCGAGGACGCGCAGTGCATGCAGCGCCTGCCGGTGTCCGCGCAGTCGCGGTTCATCCTGCTCGCGGGCCGGGAGTCACCTCGCGTGACGGATGTCCCGCGCTTCCTCCGGGAGGTGCTGGGCTTCTCCGACGATGACTTCGTCACGGAGTTCCCGGAGGACCTCCGGCTCGACATCGCGGAGGGACACCAGACGATCCGGCCCACGCGGGCTCTGCGGCGGCGCGGTCCTCCACCCGCGAAGCCGGAAGGCCTGCCGGACGACTCCACACCGGTCAGCCGGGCCGCGGAGGGTTTCGCGCTCCTCACCTGGGAGCTGCCGCTCGGGTTGGACCTGGACAAGAAGGAGGACACCACGGGCGCGTGGTTCTACGAGCCCACCGCCAAGTTCGACCGCCTGCTGCGCGCAGCCCGCGTCCCCATCGGCCTGCTGTTCAATGGGGACTGCGTGCGCCTGGTCTACGCCCCCCACGGGGAGACCTCGGGGCACCTCACCTTCCGGTTCAAGGACCTCGTCACCTCCAGCGGCCGGCCCCTGTTCGACGCGATGGTGATGCTCCTGCACGCGCGCCGCTTCTTCGGCGTGCTGCCCGAGCATCAGCTCCCCGCGCTCCTGGAGCAGTCCCGCCGCCGCCAGGCCGATGTCACCGAGGAGCTGGCGGACCAGGTGCTGGAGGCGCTCAGCATCTTGTTGACGGGGTTCGAGACGGCCGCGGAGCGGGATGGCTCCCGTGCCCTGGACGAGGCGTTCGCGCGAGGGGAGGACCATGTCTACGGGGGACTCCTCTCCACGCTCCTGAGGCTCGTCTTCATCCTCTATGCGGAGGACCAGGGCCTGCTCCCCGTGGACCAGGAGCCCTACCGCGACGACCTGTCGGTGAAGGCGCTTCACGAGCAACTGGTCGAGGACGCCAGCCAGTACCCCGACGCGATGAACCGCCGGTTCGGCGCGTGGCCACGGCTGCTGGCGCTCTTCCGGTGCATCTATCTGGGGGCCTCACACGACAAGCTGCGCATGCCGGCACGTCGCGGGCAGCTCTTCGACCCCGACAGGTTTCCCTTCCTGGGTGGAGGGACCTCCGACGATGCGGGCACGCAGGCGCCAACGCCATCCATCGATGATGAGACCGTCCACCAGGTCCTGGAGCGGCTCATCTTCCTCAAGGGACAGCGACTGAGCTTCAAGTCGCTCGACGTGGAGCAGATCGGCTCCGTGTACGAGGGGCTGATGGGCTTTCACGTCAAGCGCCTGACCGGCGCTGGACTCTGCCTCAAGCCCTCGAAGGTCTGGGTCTCCGCGGACGAAGTGCTGGCCCAGCCCGCGAAGCGGCGCGCCGCATGGCTGGGGGAGGAAGCAGGTCTTGATACGAAGGCCGTGAAGGCCCTGGCGAAGACGCTGGAGCAGGCCGTCACGCAGCAGATGGTCCTGGCCGCGCTGGAGCCGTACCGCGTGAGGGGCACCGAGACGCGGCGAGCCTCCCAGTGGGTGCTCCAGCCCGGAGACGAGCGACGGCGGACGAGCAGCCACTACACGCCTCGAAGCCTCTCGACGCCCATCGTTCAGCGTGCGTTGGAGCCGCTGCTCAAGACGATGGGACCCCAGCCGTCCTCGGAGCGCCTCCTCAACCTGAAGATCTGTGACCCGGCCATGGGGTCGGGCGCGTTCCTCGTGGAGTCCTGCCGCTTCCTCGCGGACCAGGTCGTCGCCGCCTGGACCCGTGAGGGCGTGCTGAAGCGCGACAAGCACGAGGATGAGGTGATGCGAGCGCGCCGGCTGGTGGCCCAGCGGTGCCTGTACGGCGTGGACAAGAACCCGTGGGCGGTGAGCCTCGCGAAGCTGTCGTTGTGGCTCGTGACGCTGGCGAAGACAGAGCCGTTCACGTTCCTGGACCATGCGCTCAAGTGTGGGGATTCGCTGGTCGGGCTCGACCTGGAGCAGCTTCAAGCGTTCCATTGGGACCCGGCCAGCAAGAAGCAGTCAGAGCTGCCGTGGGCGCTCATCAACAATCAACTGACGCGTTCGCTCGAGAAGCGCGAGAGGATCCTCCAGCTCGCGCTCGACCTGGAAGGACCAGAGCGCAAGCCATTGCAGTTGGACCTGGACCCTGGCCGGGTGAAGGAAGGGCTGCTCGGTGACGCGGACGCGGCGCTGGCGGACGTCAAACGGATCGCCAACGCGTGCGTCGGTGCGTTCTTCGCACACGGCT
Organism: Corallococcus sp. AS-1-6; assembly: GCF_020037015.1. Taxonomy (GTDB): domain Bacteria; phylum Myxococcota; class Myxococcia; order Myxococcales; family Myxococcaceae; genus Corallococcus. The sequence continues at coordinate 106,456 of NZ_JAIQDE010000006.1, forward strand.
CGGACAAGGAGCGGGAGAAGGAGCGCGTCCGTCGGCTCGATCGGATTGGAGCGTGGCTGGCCCAGGAGAAGAAGGGCGTTCTGCCCCCCATGCCGGCGGACATCGCCGCGTTCTCCGCGCCGTCTTGGACGTTTCACTGGCCGCTGGAGTTCCCCGAGGTGTTCCATGGAAGTCGGCCCGATCCGCTCGACAACGAGCAGCCCAACAAGGCGGCATGGATCGATGGGTTCGTGGGCAACCCGCCCTTCGCGGGGAAGAACGCGATCATCGAGACAGGGGGAGAGAACTACCTGCCCTGGCTCCAGGCGGTCCACGAGGGAGCACACGGCAACGCGGACCTGTCCGCGCATTTCTTCCGCCGCGCGTTCCACTTGCTGGGTGAGCACGGCAGCTTCGGATTCATCGCCACCAACACCATCGCGCAGGGAGACACGAGGGCCACGGGGCTGAAGTACCTGGTGGACCATGGCGGCCACCTGTACGACGCCGTGCGCTCCATGAAGTGGCCCGTGACCGGAGCCAACGTCTCGGTGTCCGTGGTCCATCTGGCGAAGGGGCACGTCTCTGACCTGAAGCTGGAGTCCCGACTGGACCGGCTGCCCGTGAAGCACCTCAATTCCCGACTGCGGGGGAAAGCTGAACGAGCGGATCCCGTGGTCCTCAGAGCCAACGCGGGCAAGAGCTTTCAGGGAAGCATCGTTCTTGGCATGGGATTCGTGCTCAGTCCTGAGCAGCGCTCGGCCCTTATCGCAAAGTCACCCAAGAACGCGGAGCGCATCTTTCGCTACGTCGGTGGGGAGGAGATCAATTCCGATCCCAGTCCCGAACTTGAAAGGTACGTCATCAACTTCGGACAGATGGAATTAAAAGACGCGAAACAATGGCCCGACCTCATCCATATCGTGCAAGAACAGGTAAAACCTGAGCGCGACAAGAGCAAGGACAAGGGAGCGAAGCACCTCTGGTGGCAATACATACGCCCGCGGCAAGAGCTCTACCAGACACTTCGACCGCTCCACCGATGCCTCGTAAACTCACAGGTATCCAAGCACCTTGTCTTCGATTGGCGTCCCACAGGCGGCATTTTCTCCCATGCAGCCTACGTTTACACTCAAGAACAAGACAGATGGCTCGCGGTCTTGCAATCCCGAGCGCATGAGGCCTGGGCACGTTTGCTGTCCTCCTCCATGCGCAACGACCTTCGCTACACGCCAAGCAGTTGCTTCGAAACCTTCCCATTTCCCGAAGACGCACGGGGGGCCACGCTTGACGCAATAGGCAAGCGACTCCACTTCGAGCGCAGCCAGTACATTCAGGCCCACAACATCGGCCTGACGACGACGTACAACCGGCTCAAGGACAGGTCCGTCACGGACGCCGCGACGCAGCGACTGCGTGACCTGCACGTCGCCGTGGACCAGGCCGTCCTGGATGCGTACGGCTGGAATGACCTCCACGCACCTCCCTACTGCGGCGCCACTCCCAAACAACTCGATGCCTTCGAGGACGAAGTCCTCGACCGCCTCTTCGACCTGAACGAGCAGCGCGCCCACGAGGAAGCCCACCCCACGTCCCGCCGTCCCTCGAAGTCCCGCACCCAGACCGCCTGAGCCCTCCCATGAATGCCCATGACGCCGGAGCGGTCCGCTCCCACCTCATCGATGCGCTCGAAGCGGACCTCGTCGGTCCGTTCCACAAGCCCCCAGGCGCTCCCGTGTCGGACGCCACCGAAGTGCTCCGCACGCCGCCGTCCCGTTGGTACCTGACAGGCTTCCTCGTCCCACTCGACCAGGGTGTCATCGAGGACGACCCGGACGACGAAGAGGACGACCTGGCCGCGGGCAACGACGAGGACAACGAGGAAGCCTCCCGTCCCGACCCGACCGCCAAGAAGGTGCGCCGCCTTCCCGCGTCCATGGGTCTGTCCGTCTTCGTCCCCTCAGGCACTTCCCAGCTCACCGCGCATGTCTGCTGGGCGGACTACCAGCGCACCGAGGCGGACGGGCGCAAGCCATGGAGCCGCACCTTCCACCAACGCACCGTCACCCTGTCCTTGAACGACTCGGTGCTGCGCGAAGGCGTGCACCTCCAGGACAGCCGGGGTCTGCGCCTGGAGGGCCACGTGGAGAGGACGCGCGAAGGGGAGCTCGCCGTCGCCATCTTCCTCGTGAACGCGCGTCCCCCCACCTCCACCGCCGCGGACCGCGACGAGGCCTATGCCTTCCAGACGCACCTCGCCCTGGAGTGCGCGCAGGGCTTCGTCAGCCGGCAGGACTCCAGCGACGCCCGGAGCGAGGACGATGACGACCGCGTCAACGACCTCCAGTTCCGCCACCGTCAGCAGTGGGCCGTGGGCCACGGCGTCTCCGTGCGCGTCCCCTCCACTTCCATGCCCGTCACCCTCGTGGAGACGGACTGGCTGCCTCGCGTCGAGGTGCTCCCCGTCGAAGCGCGCCAGATTCGCGAGGTCGCTGTGGGAATGGAACAGCTCGCCGCGTTCACGACGCCTTCGGAAGCCGTCGCGGCCCTGAGTCCCCTGGTGCGTGCCTACCGCGACTGGGTGACCACCCAGTCCGCCCTCGACGTGGGCAGTGAGCGCCGGGAGGAGACCCGGGATGAGCTGGTCCGCCGCGCCCACCGCGCGGCAACCCGCATCGAGGAGGGCATCCAGCTCCTGGAGCGGGAGCCCCTCGCCTTCGACGCCTTCCGCTGGATGAACAGCGTCATGGCCCAGGCCGAACGCAAGGCCCGCCCGGACCGGGCTCCCGAATGGCGCCTCTTCCAGCTCGCCTTCATCCTGCTCAACCTCCCGTCCGTCGAGGACGAAGCCCACGCGGACCGCGAGCTCGTGGAACTCATCTTCTTCCCCACGGGCGGCGGCAAGACGCAGGCGTACCTGGGCCTCATCGCCTTCACCCTGCTCCTGCGCCGCCTCCGCGGTCAGGCGCATCTCCACGGAGGCCTGGGGGTGGCCGTGCTGCTGCGCTACACGCTGCGGCTGCTCACGCTCGACCAGCTCGGCCGCGCGGCGACGCTCATCTGCGCGCTCGACGTGCTCCGTCAGCAGGAGCCGAAACGCCTGGGAGCGGTGCGCTTCTCCATCGGCCTGTGGGTCGGCCGCTCCGCCACCGCCAACACCCTGGAGCAGGTCTCCACGCAGATCACCGAGTACAAGAACGACAACAGCGCCCGCGCCCAGTCGCCCTTTCCGCTCGCCACCTGCCCGTGGTGCGCCACGCCCTTCGAACGGGAGTGCTTCATCCTCCGGCCCTCCAAGTCCAAGCCTGAAGAGGTGCTCGTCGGCTGCGCGAACATCGCGTGCGCCTTCAACCTGGGCCGCAACCCGGAGGGGCTCCCCGTCCTCTTCGTCGACGAGCAGATCTACCGCGAGCTGCCATGCTTCCTCGTGGCCACCGTGGACAAGTTCGCCATGCTGCCCTGGCGTGGAGAGACCGGGCTGCTCTTCGGCCGGGCCCTGGGCCGCACCGGGAAGCGCTTCGTCGGCCCGTGCGACGACGCCGCGGACGTGAAGGCGGCGCTCGTGACGCTCCCGAAGGGCCTGCGCCCCCCGGAGCTCATCGTGCAGGACGAGCTGCACCTCATCTCCGGTCCCCTGGGCTCCATGGTGGGCCTCTACGAAGGGGCCGTCCTGACGCTCGCGCCCCGGGCGAAGCTGGTGGCCTCCACGGCCACGGTCCGCCGTTCGCGGCAACAGGTGAGCCGCCTCTATGGACGGGACGTGGCGCTCTTCCCTCCCCCTGGCGTGGACGCCTCCGAGACGTTCTTCGCCTCCGTGGGCAAGAAGGGCGCGCGCCAGTACTTGGGTGTGGCGGCGCCCGGACGGCCCATGAAGGCCATCCTGCTGCGCGTCTACGTCAGCGTGCTCGCCGCCGCCGCGCGCGGTGAACAACTCCACGGCGCGCCCAGCGCCGACCCGTACCTGACCCTCGTCGGCTACTTCAACAGCCTGCGGGAGTTGGGCGGCATGCGCCGGCTCGTCGAGGACGAGGTGCGACGGCTGGTGATGGACCGCGCCCGCCGCCGTCCCGAGGACTTCGACAAGGACGCCGAGCACCCCTGGTACCGGAGCCGGACCATCCGTGGCGAGCCCATCGAGCTGACCAGCCGGGAGAAGACCGCCGACATCAAGGCCTCGAAGAACCGACTGGAGCTCACGCACGGCCAGCCCCAGAGCATCGACGTCGTGCTCGCCAGCAACATGATCTCCGTGGGCGTGGACATCGACCGGCTGGGCCTCATGGTCGTGGCGGGTCAACCCAAGACAACCAGCGAGTACATCCAGGCGTCCAGCCGCGTGGGCCGCAACACGAACAAGCCCGGCCTGGTGGTGACGTGCCTCAACGCCGCCAAGCCTCGCGACCGCAGCCACTACGAGCGCTTCGGGACGTACCATGAGTCGTTCTACCGCTTCGTCGAAGCCACCTCGGTGACGCCCTTCTCCGCCCCGGCGCTCGATCGGGGCCTCGCGGGCGTGGTGGTGGCGCTGGGCCGGCTGCTGGACACCGCGATGACCGCTCCCCTGGAGTGGAAGTCGTTGCAGGCGCACCGGGACGCGCTGGAGCAGACGCTCGAAACGCTGGCGAAGCGCGCGGGGCGCGGGCTTCCCAAGGAGGAGTCGGAGCGCGCCAGCGGCATCGTGATGCAGCGGGCACGGAGCCTGCTCGACTCGTGGCGCAACATCATCGAGCAGTCGAAGAAGGACGCCGCCCAGCGCGCGTACTCGCGCTACGACCCGGCGGGAAAGGGTCTCAAGCCCCTGCTGCGCGGCTTCCTGGACACCACCGAGAACCTCACCCAGGACGAGCTCAAGTTCGAAGCGCCCACGTCCATGCGCGACGTGGAGTCCTCGGTGCACCTGTGGATTTCACGTCAACCACTGGGCGGCTACCGCGCCCCGAAGGCCGCGACGGAGGAGGTGACGCATGACGAACCGTAGGAAGTGGACCCGGGCCCGCTCGACGCGGCCGCCGGATGGGCGCGTGCGCCAGAGCCAGGTGGTCTCCACCTTCGGCCCGGGCAGCATGCTGGACCTGCTCAACGATGCGGTCCTCGTGGGAGGCCTGGACTTCTGGCGGCTCAAGGGCCAGGGCGAGGTGGTCAACGAGCCCAGGCTCCTGGAGATCGTCGAACCGCTCTACCACCGCAACAAGTGGCCCCTCAGCAAGGAGGCGCCCTTCCGCAAACCACCCGCCGGGGATGAGCGCGAGCCGACGGAGTCCTGCGGCATCCAGGTGTATGAGTTTCCGCGCTGGTTCGTCTGCCAGAACCCCCACTGCCGTGCGCTGGTGCGGGCCAACAGCCTGGAGCGCGTGAACCAGGAGTACCGCCACCGTTGCTCGGGCATGGAGGCGAAGCCGGAGCGGTGCGTACCGGTGCGCTTCGTCGCGGCGTGTCCCCGGGGGCATCTGTCGGACATTGACTGGTCCTGGTGGACGCACGAGCGCAAGCCCTGCGACGCCCCGCAGCTCAGGCTGGAAGAAGGCGTGAGCGGAGACTTCAGCGACATCGAGGTCGCGTGCTCGACGTGCGGCAAGCGCAAGCGCCTTGCCGACATGATGGTCAAGGAGCAGCAGGACCGCTGCGACGGAGAGCGGCCCTGGCTGGGGCTGGAGGCCCGGGAGCGCTGCGACGAGAAGCAGCGGCTGCTGGTCCGCACCGCCAGCAATGGCTACTTCGCGCAGACCACCAGCGCCATCACCATCCCCGAGCCCGAGTCGCTCCGGCGCAAAGTGCAGTCCGCGTGGAACATCCTCCAGGCGGCCACAGCGGAGAGCCTGCCCGCCTTCCGGACCATCCCCCAGGTCCAGGCGGCGCTGGGCTCCGCCTCCAACGCGGAGGTGCTGGCGGCCATCCAGGCGGAGCGCGAGCACACGCCCGAGGCCGTCCCGGAGATTCGCACCGCGGAGTGGCTCCAGTTCCTCGCGCAGCCGCAGGAGAAGCCGGGTGAGATGCCCCGGGACCGCACCGAGGTCTTCTGGGCGCGGCGCATCGCCCGGCCCCAGGGGCTGCCCTCGCTGGTCGAACGCGTGGTGCTGGCGCGGCGGCTGCGCGAGGTCCAGGCCCAGGTCGGCTTCACGCGGCTGGAGCCGCTGTCGAAGGACCTCCAGGGCCGCTACGACCTGGACGTGGCGCTCGCGCCGATGTCGCTGCACCGGGACTGGGTGCCCGTCACGGAGATGCAGGGCGAGGGCATGCTGCTGGTGCTCGACGAGCAGCAGGTGCACGCATGGGAGACCTCCGAGCCGGTGCGACGGCGCGAGGAGGTGCTCCAGGCCGGCTGGGAGCGCTGGAAGCAGGGCTCCGGTTCGAAGCTCACCTTCCCGGGGGTGCGGCTCTACCTGCTGCACTCGCTGGCGCACCTCCTGATGACGGAGGTGGCGCTGGAGTGTGGCTACCCCGCGAGCTCCATCCGCGAGCGGCTGTACTGCGCGCCGCACAGCGATGCCGTCCCCATGGCGGGCATCCTGCTGATGACGGGAACCACGGGCGCGGAGGGCACGTTGGGCGGACTGGTGGAGGAGGGGCGGAGGCTGGGGCAGCACCTGTCCCGCGCGCTGGAGGACGCGCGCCTCTGCTCCAACGACCCTGTCTGCGCGCACCACGAGCCCACGGGTCGTGACGACCGCGACCTGGAAGGGGCCGCGTGCCACGGCTGCCTCTTCCTGCCGGAGTGCTCCTGCGAGCGTTTCAACCAATACCTCGACCGCGCGCTCGTCGTGCCCACGCTGGGCCACGAGGACGTCGCCTTCCTGAAGACGCCGTGGACCTGAGCGGCGTGGCGACGCTGGACCTGGAGCGGCTGAGGGACGTGGTGGCCGCGCGGAGGCTCGGGTTCCCGCTGTCACGGCTGGCGCTCCAGGGTGAAGGGCTGGAGCGGTTGGCGGGCGAGGCCGCGGCGTTGAACGCGCTGGGGCGGGACGGGACGCTCGTGTTGCTGGACACGCTGCTCGTGGAGCGGCGCGGGAGAGCCCGGCGTCCGGAGCTGGTCTGGACGGGGCCGGAGACGCGCTGGAGCGGCGCCCGCGACACGGCGGTGGTGCTGGCGGACCTGTTCCACAAGGCCACGAGCACGGTGCTGGTGGCCGGGTTCGCGTTCGACCACGCGGCGGAGGTCCTGAAGCCGCTGCACGAAGCGCTCAAGCGGGGTGTGGGTTGCCGGCTCTATGCCAGTGCCTCGGTGGCCTCGGCGTTCCTGAAGGAGCACTGGCCGTTCGGGCCACCGTTTCCGGAGTGTCACGGCTTCTCGCCGGAGAAGGGAGTCTTCGCCAGCCTGCATGCGAAGTGCGTCGTGGTGGACGCGCGGTGGGTCTTCGTGACGTCCGCGAACTTCACCGACCGGGGACAGACGCGGAACATCGAGGTGGGCGTGCTGCTGGAGGATGCGCACCTGGCGGCGGTGCTGGAGGCCCAGTTCTCCACGGGGGAGTGGTTCTCAAGGGTCGCCTGATTCGACGCAGCGCCGGATAGAGTCCGGCGTGTGCGTTCCGTAACGAGCCTCTGGGTAGCCTGCGTCCTGCTGACAGCGTGTGCCGGTGGTTCACGGCATGGGACGCTGCGGTTCGTGGACACGGAGACGGCCGGGAAGGCACGGCACGCGGCCTACGTGGCGGAGCAGGCGTCCGCGCGGGCGGCGACCCAGGCCATGGCGTCCCCGTTGGTCCGAGCCATCCCGCCGGCCATGCTCGCGCTGATGCAGCAGGAGCACGACGCGGATGAGCTGGAGCAGCAGCTCGCCGCGTGTGCCATCCAGGCGGAGCAGTTGGGGAACGCGCGCTACTTCAAGGACCGGCCTCCGACGCGCCAGGAGTGCGCCGAGGTGGTGGAGCAGGACCGCTGCGGCAAGCCCGTAACGCGGGCCATGAAACTCGGTCAGCATAAGCACGTGCTCGCGCTTCAGTGCGCGGAAGCAGTGCTGAAGGAGCTGTGGCCCGCTCCCTTCAGCATCGAGCAGCGCTACCGCTACTACCCGAACGCCCGCTTCCTGGAGACCATCAGCCGGGCGAAAGAGGCGCAACTCATCGCAGACGGCTGCACCGACGAACTCAGGGGCACGATCAAGCCGGACATTGTCCTTCACGGAGACCGCGACCTGCTCAGGTCCGCGCTCACCCTGGACTTCAAGTTCCCGTGTCCGGACACCAATGGTCCAGCCTGGACGAGGTATGGCACAGGCACCTACGCCGGCATGTCCCAGCGGTCCGTCTACGAGGAAGCCCTGGGAGGGCAGGCCTTGCTCATATCGCCCCGTACAGGGGTCAAGGAGGTGGAGCCATGACCAGGGAATACCCTGTCATCCGCCTGTGGTCTAAAGGTTCGCCCCCGCTTCCCGCGGCCCGTGATGGCATTGGCCTCAGCTTTTTCATCCACCGCGATCACAAGGAGATTGCGCCCTCCGTATGGCGTGCGCTGCAGGCTTATCTTCGCGCCATTCCTCCGGGCTCGCTGGGTTGGTACGGCACGGACGACGGCGACATCCTGGAGCTGGATGACAAGGGCTGGGAGATCGCTCGCCAGCAAATACTCGAGCGTCCCTGGGGCACCAGTGGGAATGCGGAGCTCTCCGAGAGCCCTGGCGGAGGTGAGATCTCCAGCGGGTACGTTTTTGAGTACGAAGGGCATCCACTCGACACACCGTTCGGTAAGGCTCCCGTCAACGCGGTGTCATTCACCTTTCCCACGGACTACCTCCAGGGAAACAGTGCGGCTCACCTGCGCACATTGGCGCTGGAGCTCGCTCGGGAGCTGCCCTTCAACTTCGGATACGCCAGCTTCGCCATCATCTCCTCCCATGGAATGTGGGGCGCGGCGAAGTGGCCCATCGTCGAGGCACTCCTCGCTCGCTATCCAGGCTTGGATCTCCATCAAGGCACCGGCTTCAGGTCCATCTTGGGAACCCGGGCCCTGGCCCCCGCCTGGCTCACGTTCCTCGGCCAGCCCCTGCTGGGACAACTGGGCGGCATCACCGCGCTCCGCAACGCCCTCCCCATCCCAGAGGTCTCCCTGCTCCCCATGGACGGAGACCGCGTGCTCGTCACCCTGGATGAATGGCCTGACCCCATCGACACGCAGGCCAAGGCCATCCCCCCCCAGTACCGCGCCCTTGCGCGCCTGCTTGAGCCGTTTACGTTCAAGTACGAGGGTCAAGAACTCATTCCATACGAGAGCGACACGAACCAGTGGCTCCGGCGGTTCCTCTAACCCTGCGGCCAGGGCGACAGCTTCTCCGCCTCGTACCGCTCCAGCAGCGCGTGCGTCGCGCGCGCCGCCTCCTCCACCTCCACGCGGGACAGCCCTCGCGGCAGTGACGGAATCAACGTCGGGAACGGCTGGTCGAAGACGAGCAGGTTCTCCAGCTCCAGCGGGTCCGTCTGCAGGTCATACAGCTCCCACTGGTCCGCGTGCGCTCCGGACGGGTCGAACGTCCTCGCCAGCTTCCAGCGGGGCGTGCGCACGCAGCGGACGTGGTTCGGCTGGCACACCGCTCCGGGCCTCAACCCGGGCACCTTGCCCTGCTCCCTCAGCCGCTCCACCGCTCGCGTATACACGTTGAACAGCGCGTCGTCGTGCACCTGGTGCGGGTCTCCCGTGCGCGGCAGCGGCTCCGTGATTTCGTCGTCCGTGATGAAGAGGACGCCTTCTCGCGGCGTGCCGTTGGGCTCCAGCACCGTGGTGGACTCGCCCTTCGCCAGCGGGCTCAGGTCCGCGCCCACGAACGGCGGCACCGGCCGGTGGAGCCGCAGGTCCGTGCGGATCGCCGCCTGCTCCTCGCGCGTGATCCCCGCCAGCCCCAACACCGTGGGCACGATGTCCGCGTGGCTCGTCAGCGCGTCGATGTACCGCGTCTCCTGCTCCTGGGAGAACTGCACCACCAGCGGCACGTGCAGCGCCTCCTGGTAGGACGCGTGCCACTTCTCCATCAGGTAGCCGTGCGCCGCGCCGTACTCGCCGTGGTCGGAGAGGAACACCACCACCGTGTTCTCCCGCAGCCCCGTCTCGTCCAGCGTCTTCAGCACCCTCGCCAGGTGCCCGTCCACCAGGTGGATGAGCCACGCGTAGTACTGCTGGAAGCGCTCCGCCGCCTTCTCCGGGTCGTGCGTCAACTGGAACGGGATGCCCGCGTTCAACGTCACCGTCACCGGGTCGATGTTCTCGTTCGCCTGGTGGAACGTCAGCCCCGTCTTCGACGACAGCGCGAGCCCCATCTTGTACGCGTAGTCCCGCTGGCAGTCCGGCTTGTTCGCCAGCGTGTCGCGCAGGTTCGACGGCACCCTCGCGTTGTCCTGCGGGAACCCCAGCGGGTTCAGCGGCACCGTGAGCGTCCCCGCCGTGGGCGTCACCGACCGCGCCCCCTGCGCCGGCACCGTCAGCGGCCCCAGCTTGGGCGCCCCCGGGTCCAACTGCCGCGGCAGGATGGGATACGTCGCGATGTCGTGCGGGTTGGTGAACGACGCCACCGCCAGCCATGGCTGGGCCTCGCCCTCCGGCGCCGCGGCCCGGGGCGCCGCGTACGACTGCTCCGCCAGGGCCCGGTTGTACGGCTCCCCCAGCGCCATCCGCCGCAGGAAGCCGCACGTCACGTCCGCGAAGCCCTCGTCGCGGAACGCGCCCAGGTTGTTGATGGAGGCCCCGTGCGGCTCCGGATACGACAGCTCCCAGTCGTCAAAGCCATACTGTTTCAACGAGTGGTCCGGCGGATTGCTCACGTGCCACTTGCCGAAGTAGTGCGTGTGGTAGCCCGCCTTCTGGAACCAGTGCCCCAGGGTCGGGATCCCCTGCGCCGACAGCCACGGGAAGGCCGCCGCGTCCCCGCTCTTGAACAGGCCGTCCGTCTGCGTGACGCCCGTGCGCGTGCCGTACTGCCCCGTGTAGATGACCGCGCGGCTGGGCGTGCACGCCGACGCCGCGATGGTGTGGTTGCGGAACACCGCCGCGTTCTTCCGCAGCGCCGCGAAGCCGGGGAAGAACTTCCGGAACGGGTTGTCCTCCCCGCCCTCGGCCACGAAGCCCAGGATGTCCTTGATGGCCGGCAGGAAGCCGCCCTCCGGCCCATAGGCGAAGCGGGGGAACTGGAGCTGATCAACCGTCAGGATGAGGATGTTGGGCCGCGAGGACGAGGGCATGCCCCGTCCCTGAGCACGCGCCGTACCAACGGCGCTTCAGAGCCACGGGCGGACACCCCCGCCCCCCGGACCGCGTCCCCCCGGGACGCACGCCGCGTCCCGGCCCGACGCGCGGGCTTTCAGCTCGGCGTGCGCGAGGACTCCGTCGGCGTCGCCGCCTGGGCCTCCGTGCGCCGGGGCAGCCAGACGTTGAAGGTGGAGCCCTGGCCGGCGGTGCCCGTGGACTCCGCCCAGATGCGGCCCCCGTGCTGCTCCACGATGCCCTGGCTGATGGTGAGCCCCAGCCCCAGCCCGCCGTACTTGCTGCCGTGCGCGCGGCCGAAGCGCTCGAAGATGAGGCGCTGCTTCTCGCTGGGGATGCCCACGCCCTGGTCCTTCACGGACAGGTGCACGCCGCTGTCGCCCTCCGCCACCAGGCGCACCAGCACCTGGCCGCCCTCCGGCGAATAGCGGATGGCGTTGGACAGGAGGTTCGTCAGCACCTGGTCCAGCCGCCCCCGGTCCCACGTGCCCTCCAGGTGCTCGGGCACCTCCACCTTCAGCTCGTGCGTCTGCGACAGCACCGCCATGCGGTCCCGCGTCTCCAGCACCAACTGCGACAAGTCGAACGGCTCCAGCTCCAATGACAGACGCCCCGCCTGCAGGCGGCTGATGTCCAGCAGGTCCTCCACCAGCTTCGCCATGCGGTCGATCTGCCGGTTGATGATCTGCAGCGACTTGCCGGGGCCGGCCTCCGTCTGCCCGCCCAGTTTGAGCAGCGCCAGGTGCGCGTGGCCCTTCGCCGCGGCCAGCGGCGTGCGCAGCTCGTGGCTCGCGGCGGCGAGGAACGCGTCCTTCGCCTCGCTCGCCAGCCGCAGCGCCGTCTCCGCGCGCTGGCGCTCGGTGATGTCGCGCGCCACGGAGATGAAGCGGCCGGGGCCGTCCCCCTCCGCCACGTACTGGAGCACCACCTCCACCGGCACCTCCGAGCCGTCGCGGCGGCGGTGGTTGGTGGAGTACGTCTGCGACGGCAGCGTGCCGGACATCAGCGGCGCCAGCAGCTTGCGGAAGCCCGTCTCGTCGAAGGCGCTCTCCACCTCCAGCACGGACAGGCCCACCAGCTCCTCCACGGAGGAGGCCAGTTGCTTGGCCGCGCCCGCGTTCGCGTACGCCAGCGTGAGCGAGTCCGGGGTGAACATCAGGACGCAGTCCAGCGTGGCGTCCAGCGTCGTCTTGAAGCGCCCCAGCGCCTCCTCCGCGCGCCGCTTGTCGTCGATGTCCGTGGCGATGGCCAGCCAGCCCACCAGTTGCCCGTGCTCGTCCTGCTCGGGCACCGCGCGCGCTAGGTGCCAGCGGTAGACGCCGTCCTTGCGCCGCAGCCGGAACTCCTGCGAGCTGCTCTGCACCTGCACCACACCCTCGCTCCACACGCCGCGCATCCGCTCGCGGTCCGCCGGGTGCACGTCCTGGAGGAAGGAGGAGAGCGACAGCTCATAGCCCTCCTGGTGGCCCGTGTACTCCCGCCAGGCGCGGTTGGCGTACGTCAGCGAGCCATCCGCCCGGGCCGCCCACATGGGCTCCGGCAGGGCCTCCGTGAGCCGGCGGTAGCGCAGCGCGCTCTGGCGCTCCAGGGCCTCGCGGTCGCGCTGGCGCAGGAGGGCCGCCTGGCGCTGGAGCTGCTGCTCCTTGAGGAACAGGTCCACGAAGACGCTGACCTTCGAGCGGAGGATTTCCGGGTCGAAGGGCTTGAGCAGGTAGTCCACCGCGCCGTGCGCGTAGCCCTTGAAGACATGCGCCGCGTCACGGCTGAGCGCGGTGAGGAAGATGATGGGGATGGTGCGCGTGCGCTCGCGCTGCTTGATGAGCGCCGCCGTCTGGAACCCGTCCAGCCCCGGCATCTGCACGTCCATCAGGATGACCGCGAAGTCGCGCTGCAACAACTGCTTGAGCGCCTCCTCGCCGCTGGTCGCCTTCACCAGTTCCTGGCCCAGGGGCTCGAGGATGGCTTCCAGCGCCAGCAGGTTGGCCGGGTGGTCGTCCACCATCAGGATGGCCGCGCGTGGGCTCGCGGCGGCTTCCTGGGGACGTTCCGGAGTGTGCTCAGTGGAGTTCATGTGCGCGGTGGGGGAGCGCGTGGGTCAGGGGACCCGAGACACGGCGAACAAGGCTAGGGCTGCCCCCTTCCAGACGGAAGTGCAAAGGGGGCACGAGGATGGATCGCCCTCGTTGAGTATCAAGCACTCACCCACAGCCGGACCAGCTCCAGCAGCTTGTCGGTGTCCACCGGCTTGGGCAGGTAGTCACTCGCGCCAGCGGCCATGCACTTCTCACGGTCGTCCTTCAGCGCCTTCGCGGTGACGGCGATGATGGGGAGGCTGGCGTACTTGGGGTCCTTGCGGATGGCACGCATGGTCTCATAGCCATCCATCTCCGGCATCATCACGTCCATCAGCACGACGTCCACGTCGGGGTGCTGGCCGAGCATCTCGATGGCAGCCCGCCCGTTCTCCGCGAAGACGACCTGCATGCTGTGATTTTCCAGCACGCTGGTGAGCGCGAAGATGTTGCGCATGTCGTCATCCACCAGGAGCACCTTCTTGCCGGCCAGCGGCGCGTCCTGGTCGTTGCGCTGCGCCAGGGCCGCGCGCGCGCGCGCCGGGAGGTTCTCATCCAGGCGGTGCAGGAAGAGCGCCGTGTCGCTGAGCAGTTGGTCCGGACTCTTCGCGCCGCTCTTCAGGATGACGCTGCCGGTGTAACGCCGCAGGCGGGACTCGTCCTTGGGCGTCAATTCACGGCCGGTGTAGACGACGATGGGCAGGTCGCGGAAGCGCTGCTGCGTCTTGACCTCCTCCACCAGCTTGATGCCGTCCATGTCGGGCAACAGGAGGTCGATGACGAGGCAGTCGTACTCGTTCTCCTCCAGCTTCTGGAGGGCCTCCTGGCCGGACGCCACCGCGGTGACGACGACGTCACCGCCGTCGCTGAGCAACTGGGTGAGGCTGTTGCGCTGCACGTCGTCGTCTTCAATGACGAGCAGGCGGCGCTCCCGGCGCTCCAGGAAGCGCGACAGTTGGCCGAAGACGCGCTCCAGCCCCTCCTTGCTCACGGGCTTGGTCAGGTAGCCGAACGCGCCCTGGGTGTTGCCCAGGTGTTTGTCCATGACGCTGATGATGTGGACGGGGATGTGGCGCGTGCGCGGGTTGCGCTTGAGGCGGTCCAGCACGCTCCAGCCGTCCACCACGGGCAGTTGGATGTCCAGGGTGATGGCGTCCGGCTGGTACTCGTGCGCCATGGACAGGCCGCTGTCACCGCGCGTGGCGACCAGGGCCTTGAAGCCCTTCTCGCGCGCCATCTGCACCATGATGCGGGCGAACTTCAGGTCGTCCTCGATGATGAGCAAGGTGCGGTCACCCTCGCGGATGGACTCGCGGTCGTCCTCCACCACGACGGGCGTGTGCGCCCCCTCCACCTGGGGGGGCAGCGCGGCGTCCAGCACATGGGCCTGCGGCTCCGCCACCGACACCGGCGCCGGCTGGGCGAGCGCCGACTGCGGCGTCGTCGCGGGGGTGCCGGAGGTGGACGGGGTGACGAGCGTCTCCGGCAGCGTCCCCACCGCGCGGCCGGCCGGCTCTCCGCCCTGCGGCACCTCCTCGTCCGCGCCCTGGTACTCCGGCGGCAGGTAGAGGGTGAAGGTGCTGCCCTTGCCCGGCTCGCTCTCCAGGCGGATCTCTCCGCCCAGCAGCTTGGCGATTTCGCGGCTGATGGACAGGCCCAGGCCGGTGCCGCCGTACTTGCGCGCGGTGGAGCCGTCCGCCTGCTGGAACGCCTCGAAGATGATGCGCTGCTTGTCCTTGGCGATGCCGATGCCGGTGTCCTTCACGGCGAAGGCCAGCACGTGGCGCGAGCGGCGCAGCGCCTCGTGGTCGAAGCGGATGCCCTTCTCCGCCAGGCGCACGGAGAGCTTCACGCCGCCCTCGTCGGTGAACTTGAAGGCGTTGGAGAGCAGGTTCTTGAGCACCTGCTGCAGCCGCTGCGGGTCGGTGCGCACGTGGCGCGGCGTGCCCGCGAGCACCTCCACCTGGAAGGTGAGGCCCTTCTGGTCCGCCACCGGGCGGAAGCTGCGCTCGATGAACTGGTTGAGCTCCGTGAGGACGATGTCCCGGGGCTCCACCTGCATCTTGCCCGCCTCCACCTTGGACAGGTCGAGGATTTCGTTGATGAGGCTGAGCAGGTCCCCGCCGGACGCGTAGATGGTGTTGGCGTACTCCACCTGCTTGGTGGAGAGGTTCCCGTCCTTGTTGTCCGACAGGAGCTTGGCGAGGATGAGCAGCGAGTTGAGCGGCGTGCGCAGCTCGTGGCTCATGTTGGCCAGGAACTCGCTCTTGTACTTGGAGATGATGGTGAGCTGCTCCGCCTTCTCCTCCAGGCTGACGCGCGCCAGCTCCACCTCGCGGTTCTTCTCCTCCACGCGGGTGTTCTGGTCCGCCAGCTCCTTCGCCTTGTCCTCCAGCTCGATGTTGGTGCGCTTGAGCTCGTCCTGCTGCTGGGTGAGCTCGCGCGACTGGCTCTGGAGCTCCTGGGTCAGGCGCTGCGACTCGGAGAGCAGCGTCTCCGTGCGCATGTTCGCCATGATCATGTTGAGCACCACGCCGATGCTCTCCGTGAGCTGATCCAGGAAGATTTGATGGATGGCGCTGAACGGGTGGAACGAGGCCAGCTCGATGACGGCCTTCACCTCGCCCTCGAAGAGGACGGGCAGGACGATGATGTTGAGCGGCGCGGCCTCACCCAGCCCGGAGGAGATGGTGATGTAGTCCGACGGCACGCGCGTGAGCAGGATGGTCTTCTTCTCCAGCGCGCACTGGCCGACCAGCCCCTCGCCCAGGCGGAAGCGGTTCGCCAGGTGCTTGCGCTCCCGGTACGCGTAGGTGCTGGTGAGCTTGAGGGACGGCATGCCGCCCTCGGGGTCGGAGAGGAAGAAGGCGCCGTGGTGCGCGGACACCAGCGGGGTCAGCTCGCTCATGATGAGGCGGCTGACGGCGTCCAGGGACTTCTGGCCCTGCATCATGCCGCTGAACTTCGCCAGGTTCGTCTTGAGCCAGTCCTGCTCCTGGTTCTTCTGCGTCGTTTCACGCAGGTTGACGATCATCTGGTTGATGTTGTCCTTCAGCGCCGCGACCTCGCCCTCGGCGACGACCGTGATGCTGCGGGTCAGGTCGCCCTTGGTCACGGCGGTGGCCACGTCGGAGATGGCGCGCAACTGGCTGGTGAGCGTCCCGGCCAACTGGTTCACGTTGTCCGTCAACTGCCGCCACGTGCCGCGCGCGCCGGGCACGCGGGCCTGGCCGCCCAGCTTTCCTTCGATACCCACCTCGCGGGCCACCGTGGAGACCTGCTCCGCGAAGGTGCCCAGCGTGTCGGTCATGTTGTTGATGGTGTCCGCGAGCGCGGCGACTTCACCCTTCGCGTCCACGATGAGCTTCTGGGTCAGGTCGCCGTTGGCCACCGCCGTCACCACGCGCACGATGCCGCGCACCTGGGTGGTGAGGTTGGACGCCATGAAGTTCACGTTGTCCGTGAGGTCCTTCCACGTGCCGGCGACGCCGGGCACGCGGGCCTGGCCGCCCAGCTTCCCTTCCACGCCCACCTCGCGGGCCACCGTGGAGACCTGCTCCGCGAAGATGCCCAGCGTGTCGGTCATGTTGTTGATGGTCTCCGCCAGGGCGGCCACTTCGCCCTTCGCGTCCACCACCAGCTTCTGCTTGAGGTCGCCATTCGCGACCGCGGTCACCACCTTGACGATGCCGCGCACCTGGGTGGTGAGGTTGCGGGCCATGAAGTTCACGTTGTCCGTGAGGTCCTTCCACGTGCCGGACACGCCCTTCACCTCCGCCTGACCGCCCAGCTTGCCCTCCGCGCCCACCTCGCGCGCCACGCGGGTCACTTCGGAAGCGAAGCTGTTGAGCTGGTCCACCATCGTGTTGATGGTGTTCTTCAGCTCCAGGATTTCGCCCTTCGCGTCCACGGTGATCTTCTTGGACAGGTCACCGTTCGCGACGGCCGTCGTCACCAGCGCGATGTTGCGCACCTGGCTGGTGAGGTTGGACGCCATGCTGTTCACGTTGTCCGTGAGGTCCTTCCACGTGCCGGCGACGCCGGGCACCGCGGCCTGACCACCCAGCTTGCCGTCCGTGCCCACCTCCTTCGCGACGCGGGTCACCTCGGAGGCGAACGCGCGGAGCTGGTCCACCATCGTGTTGATGGTGCTCTTGAGCTCCAGGATTTCGCCCTTCGCTTCGACGGAGATCTTCTGCGACAGGTCGCCGTAGGCCACCGCCGTGGTCACCTTGGCGATGTTGCGCACCTGGTCCGTGAGGTTCGCGGCGAGGACGTTCACGTTGTCCGTGAGGTCCTTCCACACGCCCGCGACGCCGGGCACAGCGGCCTGGCCGCCCAGCTTGCCCTCCGTACCCACTTCCTTGCCCACGCGCGTGACTTCCGAAGCGAACGCGCGGAGCTGGTCCACCATCGTGTTGATGGTGTTCTTCAGCTCCAGCACCTCGCCCTTCACGCTCACGGTGATCTTCTGGGACAGGTCGCCGTTGGCCACCGCCGTGGTCACCTTGGCGATGTTGCGCACCTGGTCCGTGAGGTTGCCGGCGAGGACGTTCACGTTGTCCGTGAGGTCCTTCCACACGCCGGACACGCCCTTCACGTCGGCCTGACCGCCCAGCTTGCCTTCGGTGCCCACTTCCTTCGCGACGCGCGTCACTTCCGCGGCGAACGCGCGGAGTTGGTCCACCATCGTGTTGATGGTGCTCTTGAGCTCCAGCACCTCGCCCTTCGCGTCCACGGTGATCTTCTTGGACAGGTCGCCGTTCGCGACCGCCGTGGTGACCTCCGCGATGTTTCGCACCTGGGCCGTGAGGTTATTGGCCAGCAGGTTCACGTTGTTCGTGAGGTCCTTCCACGTGCCCGCGACGCCCGGCACCTCGGCCTGGGCGCCCAGCTTGCCCTCCACGCCCACCGTGCGCGCCACGTCCGTCACCTGCTGCGCGAAGACGGACAGCGTCTGGGTCATCGCGTTGATGGTGTCCGCGAGCGCGGCGATTTCACCCTTGGCCTCCATCACCAGCTTCTGGGACAGGTCGCCGTCGGCCACCGCCGTCACCACCTTGACGATGCCGCGCACCTGGGTGGTGAGGTTGAAGGCCATGCTGTTCACGTTGTCCGTGAGGTCCTTCCACACGCCGGACACGCCCTTCACGTCGGCCTGGCCGCCCAGCTTGCCGTCCGTGCCCACTTCCTTCGCGACGCGGGTCACTTCGGCGGCGAACGCGCGGAGCTGGTCCACCATCGTGTTGATGGTGCTCTTGAGCTCCAGCACCTCGCCCTTCGCGTCGACCGTGATCTTCCGGGACAGGTCGCCCTTCGCGACCGCCGTCGTCACCTCGGCGATGTTACGGACCTGGTCGGTGAGGTTGTTCGCCAGGAGGTTCACGTTGTTCGTGAGGTCCTTCCAGGTGCCCGCGACGCCCGGCACCACGGCCTGGGCGCCCAGCTTGCCCTCCACGCCCACCGTGCGCGCGACGTCCGTCACCTGCTGCGCGAAGATGGAGAGCGTCTGGGTCATCGCGTTGATGGTGTCCGCGAGCTCCGCGACCTCGCCCTTGGCCTCCATCTTCAGGCGCTGGGTGAGGTCGCCGTTGGCGACCGCGGTCACCACCTTGGCGATGCCTCGCACCTGGGTGGTGAGGTTGGACGCCATGAAGTTCACGTTGTCCGTGAGGTCCTTCCACGTGCCGGACACGCCCTTCACTTCCGCCTGACCGCCCAGCTTGCCGTGCGTGCCCACCTCGCGGGCGACGCGCGTCACTTCCGAGGCGAAGCTGTTGAGCTGGTCCACCATCGTGTTGATGGTGTTCTTCAGCTCCAGGATTTCGCCGCGTGCGTCGACGGTGATCTTCTTGGACAGGTCACCGGTGGCCACCGCCGTCGTCACCAGGGCGATGTTGCGCACCTGGGTCGTGAGGTTGGAGGCCATGCTGTTCACGTTGTCCGTGAGGTCCTTCCACGTGCCGCCGACCCCCGGCACCGCGGCCTGACCGCCCAGCTTGCCGTCCGTGCCCACTTCCTTCGCGACGCGCGTCACTTCGGCGGCGAACGCGCGGAGCTGGTCCACCATCGTGTTGATGGTGCTCTTGAGCTCCAGGACCTCGCCCTTCACGTCCACGGTGATCTTCCGGGACAGGTCGCCATTGGCGACGGCGGTGGAGACCTCCGCGATGTTGCGCACCTGGCTGGTGAGGTTGGACGCCATCAGGTTCACGTTGTCCGTGAGGTCCTTCCACGTCCCCGCGGCGCCGGGCACCTGGGCCTGGGCGCCCAGCTTGCCCTCCACGCCCACCGTGCGCGCGACGCTGGTCACCTGCTGCGCGAACACGTTGAGCGTGTCCGTCATGTTGTTCAGCGTGGCGCCCAGCGCGGCGATTTCACCCTGCGACGGCACCATCAGCTTCTGGGTGAGGTCACCGTTGGCGACCGCCGTCACCACCTTCACGATGCCGCGCACCTGCGTCGTGAGGTTGGACGCCATGAAGTTCACGTTGTCCGTGAGGTCCTTCCACGTGCCGGACACGCCGGACACCGCGGCCTGACCGCCCAGCTTTCCTTCCGTACCCACCTCGCGCGCGACGCGCGTCACTTCGGAGGCGAAGCTGTTGAGCTGGTCCACCATCGTGTTGATGGTGCTCTTGAGCTCCAGGACCTCGCCCTTCACGTCCACGGTGATCTTCCGGGACAGGTCGCCGCGGGCCACCGCCGTGGTGACCTCCGCGATGTTTCGCACCTGCGCGGTGAGGTTGCCGGCGAGGACGTTCACGTTGTCCGTGAGGTCCTTCCACACGCCGGACACGCCCTTCACGTCGGCCTGGCCGCCCAGCTTGCCTTCGGTGCCCACCTCCTTCGCGACGCGCGTCACTTCGGCGGCGAAGCTGTTGAGCTGATCCACCATCGCGTTCACGGTGGTGCCGATGCGGAGGAACTCGCCCTTCACGGGCTGGCCGTCGATCTCCAGCGCCATCTTCTGGGTGAGGTCGCCTTCGGCCACCGCCACCAGCACGCGGGCGACCTCCGTGGTGGGCTGCACCAGGTCGCCGATGAGGGCGTTGATGGACTGGACGCTGGTGGCCCAGTCGCCGCGCACGTCGCCCAGGGTGACGCGCTCGCCCATGCGGCCCTCGCGGCCGACGACGCGCTCCACGCGGACGATTTCGTGGGTGAGCGTGGAGTTGAGCGTCACCACCGCGTTGAACGCGCGGGCGATCTCATCCATCACCACGTCCTGCGCGCCCGAGGGCAGGCGCACGGAGAAGTCGCCGCCCTGCACGGCCCGGAGCGCCGCCAGCAGTTGCTGGAGCGGAGGAGGGCCGCCGGGGCGCAGGCCGTCATCGGCGGCCGCCGGGCGGCCGTTGCCGTTGCGGCTCCGCGCGGGAGCGCGGCGGGAGGGCGCGGGTTCGGCACGCGTCGCTTCGGTGTTGCTCAGCCGGTTGGCCGCCACGTTGCCCTGGGAGCGGGGGCCTGCGGGGCCAGCCTCCTGGCTCGCGGCGGTCGCGGCCGTCCTTCGGCCGTTGGCGCGCTTGCGGGGAGCGGAGGAGCTGGAAACCTTGGTGTCGTCCACGAGTGAAACCCCTGATCGGCGGAAGCGTTGCGACCGGACCTGCGAAGACGGCCCGCGATCCCAGGAACGTCCAATGAGTTCGCGGGTTTGTCGAATGTAAAGCCGGGGCGGAAAGGCCCTCGGTGTCGGGCACTGAACGTCATGCCTGGACCTGAGCCCCACCAACCCCGGAAGCCCCGGGTCGCGGTCACGAGCCCGAGGAGGAACCTCCCCATAACAGCTTCAAGGAGGCGAGGCCGTGCACGGGAAGCCATCGCACCCCTGCACATACAACGCCCGCCCCGAGAGCCTTCGGGCAGGCGCGCGTGGGCGCGCGGGCACCTCTTCACGTGCGCCGGTGCGGACATCGAAGCGGAGTGAGGCCGGCGCGGGTGCGTCCTGGGAAGCAGGCGAGCCGCAGGCCAGCAGGACCTGATCCGCGGTGTCGAGCCACCACAGGAACTCCACGGCGCAAGGGGCCTCCGCCCGCACCAACTCCAGGGTGCGGGCGTCGTAGACGATGACGCCGCCGCCCCACTCCACCGCCGCGAGCACGCCGCCGGGGCCGATGGACAGCCGGCCTCCCGGACCGGGCACCTGCGCCTGCCCCAGCACCTTGCCGTCCGGCGCCACGGAGACGAGCTGCCCGCTGGCATCCAGCGCGAGGACCCCGCCCGCGTGGCCGATCAGCCACTCCGGTGGCGAGATGTCGCCCACCGGCAGGAGCGCGCCGTCCCGCTCCCGCAACAGGCGGCTTCCAGCAGCGGCCCACAGCCAGCGCTCGCCATCGAAGGCGATGGCGGTGGTGCCGGGGATCTCCAGGCGCGAGTGCGAGCCATCCTCGCCGCAGACGGCGACGACGCGGGGTCCGAACACGGCCGCGCGCGACGCATCCGGAGCCACGGCCCAGCCCAGCCGCGTGGCGCCTTCCAACTGCCGCGCCAGACAGTCATTGAGCGCGCCCAGGTGCGCGTCTCCGGCGGGTGAAGCGATGAGGTACGGGAGGCTGGTGGTGGCGACGTAGAGCAGCAGGCCCAGTCCCGCGGCGATGACGAGCGTGAGCGGCCATGCCCGGGCGCTCACGCTTCGCGCGAGGCGCGCGCTCGTGCGGCCCACCGCCAGATGCCCGTCCCGTCCGCTCACGCACGCTCCTTCACTGGACCGGAGGACAGCACAGAAACGGGGCGAAGACTTCCCACAGCGATGCGGAAACGCAGGTGTTGGACACCCGAGTGCGCTGTCCCCACCTGTTTCACGGAACCCGGCGCGCGTGCGCGCAACCCCTGCCCCGCGTGCTTCGTTCCATGAACGACCTGCGAGCTGGCGGCCTGCCATGTGCCAGCGGGTTTCCAAGGGTTGCCCTGTCCGGTGAAGCACACACCTTTACGCCTCAAGCGACGGAAAGGGTTCCTTCACATGCGACGCTCCATTGGCACCGCGGCACTGGCCTTCAGCTTCCTCCTCTCCACCAGCGCGCTCGCCCAGCAGGTAGGCGACGGCTCGAGCCCCGGGACGACCCCTGGCTCCTCCGGCGCCTCTCCGGAGATGGTCAACAGCGGCCAGACCGGCAGCGCCGGCTCCCAGGGCACCGTCACGCCCGGCACCACCAACTCCACCGGCGTGGAGACGGGCAACACCGCCACCGGCACGGGGGGCTCTGGCACCAGCGTGAACCCGACCCCGGGCACCACCGGCACCGGCACCACCGGCGGTAGCACTTCCGGCACCGGTGGCACCGGGACCAGCGGCATTGGCACGGGCACCGGCACCGGCTCCAGCACGGACACCTACGGCACCGGCAGCACCGCGCCCTCCACCGGCACGGGCTCATACACGCAGCCCTCCACGAGCACCGGCACCTACGGCGGCTCGGGCACCAGCACCAGCGCCACGGGCGCTGGCAGCACCACCAGCACCGGCACCATTGGCGGCACGGGCACCGGCACCACCGGCGCCACCCAGCCCGGCACCGAGTCCAACGGCTCGACCGTCCTCAACCCGGGCGGCACCGGGACGGGCGGCACCAGCGGCACGACCGGCACGGGCGGCGTCGGCGGCACCGGCACGGGTGGCTCCGGCGGCACCACGGGCGGCGTGGGCGGCACCGGCACCAGCGGCTCCGGCGGCACCATGGGCGGCGTGGGCGGCACCGGCACCGGCGGGACCAATGGTTCGTCGGCCGGCACCGTCGGCGGCCAGTAGCCTTCGCGCCCGGATGGACTGCAATGACAGCCACGGCCGCCAGCCCTTCGCTGGCGGCCGTCGCTCCATGTCTGGCTTTACTTCGGCGCGTCCAGACAGGCCATGGCCCGGCCCACGTACTCCATGAGCTGGGGGTCGCGGCCCTGGCGCTCGGCCATCCGGGGCTCCTGCTGGTGCATCGTCTGGAGCGACTTCTCGATGCCGGGGTTGCCTCCCGTGAAGGCGCGGATGAGCTCGCGCCAGCGCGTGGCCAGCGCGCGCACCGGCTCGGAGGCGGGGTCGGCGCCCTGCTCCATCTGCTCGCGCATGCTCGCGATGAGGCGGGGCCACTCGGCCTCCACCTGCCGGAGGGCGTCGTCCCCCATCGCCTGGCGGCGGGCCTCCAGCTCCTTCAACTGCTCCGGGGTGTAGTACTTCTCGAACATGGTCATGGCCTCGATGGTCTGTAGGAAGTCGTCGGCGGAGACGTGCTCCGCCGCGCGCAACTGCCGTGCGAGGGAATCCAGGCGGTCGCAGAGCTGACGCTGTTCCGCCAGTTGCTCCCGGGCCCGCTGGAGCCGCAGCTCCACCACGCGCAGGGCGGAGAAGTCCGCCCGGCCCAGCGTCTCGGCGATCTCCTCCAGCGAGAACCCGAGCTGCTTGAGCGACAGGATGTGACTCAGGCGGGCGATGTCCGCCGCCGTGTAGAGCCGGTGCCCCGACGCCGTGTGCGCCGAGGGCTTGAGCAAGCCAATCTCGTCGTAGTGGTGCAGCGCGCGGATGGACAGCCCCGTACGCCGGGCCAGCTCCCCTACCTTCAGCTCCGTGTGCTGCATGCCTCACCCCTTTCCAGCCGCGCCCCTTCGCGCGACTGGATGTCATGGGTACAACCTCACGTCGCGTGAGGTTCAAGGGGGAAAACGCACGGGGGTGGCCAATGGACGACAGGGATTGCTAGGGTTCCCGCCTGGAACGGCGATGACCGCCGGTGGTTCCACGCACCCTTGAGGAGACCTGTCCTGATGACTCCGCCCCTTGTCGTCGTCGCGGCCCTGTCCGCCACGCGGGCGTGCATCCGCTGAGCCGGTCGCAGCACCGTCGTCCGTCGCAGCGCGAGCCCGCTTCCTTCACGCCCGGCGCCCCGGAGTCCCCTCCCGCGCGTCCTGGCATCGCTCTGCCCGGAGTTCCTCAAGTGTCACTCGAAACCCTCGGCTGGGGTCCCGACCTCGACCTCGCGCTGTCCAACACCCTCTCGCAGTCGTCCTCGTCCCTCGTCCCCGGGCGCGTCGTGCGCCAGCAGCGGGGACTGCTCACCGTGCAGACCGCCGGCGCGGCCTTCCTCGCGCGCGCCGCCGGACGCCTCCTCCATCAGGCCCAGGGCGCGGAGGCCCTGCCCACCGTGGGCGACTGGGTCCTCCTGCAACCGCCCGCGTCCGGTGACGGCGAGGCGCTGATGCACGCCGTGCTTCCCCGCCGCAGCCTCCTGAAGCGGCGCGAGGCGGGCAGCGAACACGACGGCCAGCTCATCGCCGCCAACGTGGACGTGGTGTTCCTCGTCATGGGGTTGGACGGCGACTTCAACCCCCGCCGCGTCGAACGCTCCCTCACCGTGGCCTGGAACAGCGGCGCCACGCCCGTCGTGCTCCTCAGCAAGGCGGACCTCGCGGACAACGCGGCCGAGCGCGTCCGGGAGGTGGAGGCCCTGGCCCCCGGCGTGGACGTGCTCGCGGTGAGCGCGCAAACGGGCCTGGGCGTGGAGGACGTGCGCATCCGGCTTCCTCCCGGAAGGACGGGCGTGCTGCTGGGCTCGTCCGGCGTGGGCAAGTCCACGCTCGCCAACCGGCTGCTGGACGCCGCGCGCCTGGTCACCCAGCCCGTGCGGGCGGACGACGACCGGGGCCGGCACACCACCACGCACCGCGAGCTGTTCGTGCTGGAGAATGGCGGCCTCATCATCGACGGGCCCGGCATGCGCGAGCTGGGGCTGTGGGGCGATGAGGAGGAGGGCCTGGCCAACGCCTTCGCGGACGTGCTCGCGCTGGCCACCGGCTGCCGCTTCAGCGACTGCGGCCACCAGGGCGAACCGGGCTGCGCGGTGAAAGCGGCGGTGGAGGACGGCACGCTCTCCGAGGAGCGGCACGCGAGCTTCCAGAAGCTCCAGCGCGAGCAGGCCTTCCAGCACCGCCAGACGGACGCCGCCGCGCAGCGTGCGCACAAGCGGGTGGAGCGCGCCCGGTCCAACCAGGGCTGGGCCCTGACGCGCTCGAAGCGGCGCGGCGAATAGACAGACACCCTCGGGCGCGGCGCGGACACCTCCCGCGCCGCGTCCGGAGGTGCGTCAGAGGCCGGGGTTCGAGTCCGGCACGGAGCCGGGCGGCGGCAGCGGCGGCGGCGTCGGGGCCTCGAGCGCCGGGACCTCCCCCTCCTCCGGCGCGTCCGGGGCGCGGACCGGCGTCTCCGGGCCCGGGTCGTGCCGCGGGTGGATGTTCGAGGGCTCCGCCGCGCAGGCGTAGGCCACGGTGCGCGAGCCCACCAGGACCGAGGGCAACAGCAGGCCCATCGCGGCGCAGTTGCCCCGCTCCTCGTCGGTCCGGTTGCCACCGGCGCACACCGCCGCCCCGACGAACGCGCCCGCCACCGCCAGGCCCGCCTGGATGAGGAAGTCGCTGGCGGTCGCGCGGCTCTGCGCCCACGCGACGCCGTTCTCGCACTCGCTGCCAGGGGGGCTGGACACGGGCAACAGGCCCGCCACCGTGAACCACTGCCGGTCCTGGTGGACCTGCGGCTCCGGCCGCAGGTTCGTGACGATGCTCGTCCGATAGCAGCCCGTCTGCCCCAGCATCAGCGCCACCATCGACGCCGCCACCGCGTGTGCCTTGCGCATCCATGCCCCCAATCCCGGTGAGTGACCGCCCGCACCGGCGGTCAGGCCCCGTGCCTAGCCTGAACGCCGGGGTCACCGGAAGAGGGCGGCGCTAACGTCGGCGCTTCGGCGCGGCGGGGAGGCTCTCGAACGCGGTCTCCACCATGCCGCGCAGGGTGGCCTCGTCCATGCCCGCCTTGCCCACGGCCTCCAGCCCCCGGTGGACCCCGAGCAGCATGGCGCCCAACCTCTTCGGGTCCGCCTGGGGCGCGAGGTCCCCCTGCGCCCGGGCCTGCTCCAGGCAGCGCACGAACGCGACCTCCAGCCCCCGGAGGGTCTCCAGCGCCCGGTCCGCCACCTGCCCGTCCTGCGCCGCCAGCTCCGACGTGCCGCGCGCCAGCAGGCACCCGCGCCGGTTCGTAGGCGACGCGGACGCGGTGGCCACGCCCAGCAGGTACTGACGCAGCCGCTCCAGCGCGCCAGCGTCCGGCCCCTCCAGCGTCTTCTTCA
Organism: Corallococcus sp. AS-1-6; assembly: GCF_020037015.1. GTDB lineage: Bacteria > Myxococcota > Myxococcia > Myxococcales > Myxococcaceae > Corallococcus. Next base: position 132,788 of record NZ_JAIQDE010000006.1, read on the forward strand.
CCGACTCCACGGAGCTCACGCAGTACGCGTCGAAGACCTTCAGGAAGAGCTGATGCTTGTCGCCGAAGGCCCCGTAGAGGCTGCCCTTGCCCAGCCCCGTGGCCTGCATCAGGTCGTCCATGGACGTCGCCGCGTAGCCCTTGTTCCAGAACTGGTCGCGCACCGCCCGCAGCACCTGCGCTTCATCGAATGTCCGAGGCCGAGCCATGCCTGGAAAATAAAAGTTATTGACCGCTCGGTCCACCATTCTTAGATATGGACCATAAAGTCCATAACCCCTCGCTGGCGCGGGGACGGGACAAGGAGCGGGACATGGGCAGGCTCGACGGGAAGGTGGCAGTCGTCACGGGTGGGACCACGGGCATCGGCTTCGCGTCCGCGAAGCGCTTCGCGCAGGAGGGGGCGAAGGTGTTCCTCACCGGCCGCCGGCAGGCGGAGGTGGACCGGGCGGTGAAGGAGATTGGCCAGGGCGCGGTGGGCGTGCGCGGGGACGTGTCCGTGATGGCGGATCTGGACGCGCTCTACGCGCGGGTGAAGGAGGAGGCGGGGCACATTGACGTGGTGTTCGCCAACGCGGGCGGCGGCGAGTTCGCGGCGATGGGCTCCATCACGGAGGCGCACTTCGACCAGACGTTCAACATCAACGTGAAGGGCACGCTGTTCACGGTGCAGAAGGCGCTGCCGCTCCTGAAGGACGGCGGCTCCGTCATCCTGACGGGCTCCACCGCGGGCTCGGACGGCTCCGCGGCGTTCAGCGTCTACGCTGCGACGAAGGCGGCCATCCGCTCGTTCGCGCGCACCTGGGCCACGGACCTGAAGGGGCGGCGCATCCGGGTGAACACGCTCAGCCCGGGCCCCATCGACACGCCGGGACTCAACGGGCTGGCGCCCGACGCGGCGGGGGCGAAGCAGATCAAGGACTACCTCACCAGCCTCATCCCGCTGGGGCGCATGGGGCAGCCGGACGAGGTGGCGAAGGCGGCGCTGTTCCTCGCGTCGGACGACAGCAGCTTCGTCAACGGCGCGGAGCTCTTCGTGGACGGCGGCGCCGGACAGGTCTGAGGCCCGGCGGACGCGTCAGTCGTCCTTGCCGTCCGGGTTCGACGCGGCCAGCTTGCGCAGCTTCGCGGCGAAGGGGCTCTCGCCGTTCACCGGCAGCGGGCCGCCGGCCATGCGCTGGCGGCGGTCCATGGCGAGGGGGCCTTCAGGGGGCCCTTCCAGGGCTTCCTTCTCGAAGCGGTCCTGACCGCTCAGCACCCGGCCGATGGGGCGGGACGAGCCGACGCGACGAAAGGGATCCACGGACATGCGCTGACCTCCGGATGACGCCCCTGTTCTACCGCGCTTCGGTCCCGGGTGCATCCCACCCGCTCGGGTCCTCCAGCGCGCCGCCGATGTGCCGGAGCACCCGCGCGGCCAGGTCCACGTCGATGAGGCGCGCGTCCCAGGTGCAGGTGAGCGTCATGGCCTTGCCGGGCACCAGCGCGTCGCCCTCCACCACGGGCACGTCCCGCACGAGCCCCGGCGCCAGCAGCAGCGGCACGCGGGTGTAGGGCACCATCGCGACGAAGCCCCGCTCCAGCCCCAGCGAGCCCAGGTTCGTCACCGCCACGGAGCCGAACGGGTCGAACGGCATGCCCACCCGGCGCAGGTCCACGTTCAGGCCGTACCAGACGAAGGACAACAGCCGCAGCGCGGGGCCCATCAGCCAGCCGGGCAACAGCGACGAGCGGCGCTTGCCCCGTTCGATCTCCACGTCCTCGCGCGCGCGGACCCGCGACACGCGCGCCTCCATGGCGTCCGCCAGCGCCTCCAGCGACTTCTCATCCGCGCGGTGCACGGTGGCGGTGGTCAGGTCCACGCGCGACGCGCCGCTCGCCGGCTGGACCACCAGCACGCAGACGCCCACGTCCTCGCGCAGCCACGGGCGCTGGCCGCGCAGCACGACGTTGGCCTCCGGGTAGCGGCGCAGCGCGTCCGCCGCGGCCTTGGCCACCAGGTGCGTCACCGTCAGCCGGCGGCCGGTGCGCGTGCGGTGCGTGGCCATGAACGCGAGCGCCGGCTCCATGCGGACCTCCAGCGCCGCGTAGGAGGTCGGGTCGCGGGGGGCGCGCCACGTCCCCAGCGCGAGCTTGCGCAGGGCACTGGCCGGGGGCGCGGGGTGGAGGTCCAGGTTCATGGAAGGTTTCTCAAGCCTTTGCACGGCGGGGGGACCGCGCGCAACCGGGGCGGGCACCTGTTAGACATTGGCCCCAGCGCCCCTGCCCCTCCTCCCGCGCTCCGAGGCCCATCCGCATGAGCACCCTCGCCCTGGTCCTGTCCCTGGCCCTGCAGGCTTCGCCGCCCGCGAAGCCGCTCCCGAAGCCCGCCGCGCAGGCGCAGAAGAAGGCCCCCGCGGAGGACGTCGCCGCCGCCACCCAGGCGTGGCAGGCCGAGCGGCTGCAACGCCTGACGTCGCCGGACGGCTGGCTGACGCTGGTGGGGCTCACCTGGCTGAAGGAGGGCGAGCAGACGGCCGGCTCCGCGCCCGACAGCGCCGTGCCGCTGCCTTCGCCGGTGCCGGCCAGGGCGGGGACGTTCGTGCGCCAGGGGGACACCGTGAGCTTCCAGCCCGCGCCGGGGGTGGCCTTCACGCTGGAGGGCAAACCCTTCACGGGCGGCGCGCTGAAGACAGACGAGAAGGGCGCGCCGGACGTGGTGCGGCTGGGGGGCGTGAGCTTTCAAATCATCCGCCGGCAGGACCGGCTGGGCGTGCGGGTGAAGGACTCGGAGGCGGCGGCGCGCAAGCAGTTCCACGGCATCCCGCTGTATCCGGCCAGCGCGGCCTGGAAGGTGGAGGCGCGGCTGATGCCGGACGAAACGCCGCGCATGCTCAGCGTGCCCACGGTGCTGGGGTACTCGGAGGAGATGAAGTCCGCCGGCACGCTCGTCTTCACGGTGGGGGGCAAGGAGCACCGGCTGATCCCCGTGGCGGAGGAGGGCTCGGACGAGCTGTTCATCGTCTTCGGCGACGAGACGAACCGCGACGCGACCTACGGCGCCGGCCGCTTCCTGGAGGCGCCGCTGCCGGACAAGGACGGGCGCGTCGTGCTGGACTTCAACCGCGCCTACAATCCGCCGTGCGCCTTCTCGCGCTTCGCCACCTGCCCGCTGCCCCCGCGCGGCAACCGCCTGGCCCTGCGCGTGGAAGCCGGTGAGAAGCGCGCGGGAGAACACTGACCCCTCAAAACGCCACCGCCCGCTTCCCTCCAGGAGGGAAACGGGCGGCGTGGGGGTGGCACTCAGGTGAAGCCTCAGAGCTGGATGGTCTTCTCCACATCCGCCATGCGGAAGCGCGCCATCGCCAGGTTCGCGTTCGCGCGGTGCAGCGCGATGTAGAGGAACAGGCCTTCGCGGGCCGCGAGCGGGCGGATGATGTGGTACTGCTCGCCCAGGGTGATGAGCATGTCCTCGATGCGGTCCTTGATGCCCAGGGCCTTCATCGTCTTCAGCTTGGCGCGCATCACCTCCGTGTTGCCCGCGGCCGCCGCCTCCACGTTGAACGTCGCGTTCCCACCGACGCTGCCCAGGGTCATCCCGCTGTTGGCATCCGCCAGACAGACCGCGAACGCCCCTTCAATCTTCATCGCCTCTTCCAGCGCCTGCTTCACGTTCGCCATGACTTCACCATCCAGTTCGGGGGGACTCGAGGGGGACTGCGACTGCGGTGGGTGGGCCGTGAGCTCCGCCAGCTCGAACGTCAGTTGGCTGGAGTAGGAGCGCGGCTGCGGCACGAAGAGCGCCTGCGCCTCCGCCAGCCCGAAGAGCGTCTCCAACTGCGCGGCCACGTGGTGGCGGAGCAGGTCGCGCAGCGTGTCGCGCGGCACCAGCCCCCACGCCACCAGCGTCTCGCAGAAGTTGCCGCCGCTCTTGCGGCACTCCGCCATCACCTGCTCGACGTCCTCGCGGTTCACCAGCTTCGCGTCGATGAGCGCCGTGGAGAAGCTGCGCGCGCCCGGGCCCGTGAGCACCGTCCACGCCACCTTGCGCTCCACCACGAAGACGCGCCCGGACACCGTGGTGGACTTCACCACCACCTCGCCGCCCAGCTTGCTCTCCAGCGCTTCGTTCAATACCGCCCGGACGACCTGACGGGGCTGGGACACCGCGTTTCGAGGAGCCGGGTTCATGCGGGAGTCCAGAGTGACCGCCAGTGTTGGCGCGGTCCGTCAAGGGGGCGGGGCTGGCGAAATAATAAGCAACACCGCTGCACAATCGCAACCTAGCTGTAAAATTCAGGGAAGAGATGACTCCCCTGGGGTTGGTGAAACCCCGTACAAACGTCTGAGTGTCTTGTATCGAAGCGCCAAAGACAACGGAACAATTCCAGAGCAGCGAAAACCCGACGCATGCGTGCGACAGCGCCATGCGACTGGGGGATGAGGGGTTGTCCCGCCAACATTTCCCCCTCTGGAAGTGGGGGCAGGCAGGCATGGCCCTGGGGTGGAGTGCGTCCCCTGACGCGGCACGCAAAGACCCCCGGAGCGCATGGAGCCCCCCGGGGGTCTGGGTCCTGTTGGACCGTTTCGAGGCCTGCTCTCGGCTCAGTGCACTGGCGGTGCGCGGTCCGCGGCGGCCTCCGGGGCCAGAGGTGACTCCAGACGTGGGGCGATGCCGTCCTTGAGCTGGCGCAGGAGGGCGGCGCTGAAGGCCTCCAGGTCATCCGGCTTGCGGGACGTGATGAGGTTGCCGTCCTCCACCACCTGGCGGTCCACCCAGCGCGCGCCGGCGTTGATGAGGTCCGTCTTGATGGAGGGGAACGAGGTGACGGTGCGCTCGTCCGCGATGTCCGCCTCCACCAGCATCCACGGCGCGTGGCACACGGCGGCGATGGGCTTGTCCGCCTTGAAGAAGTCGCGCACGAAGCCGACCATGGCGATGTCCATGCGCAGGTGGTCCGGCGAGTAGCCGCCGGGGATCACCAGCGCGGCGAAGTCCGCGGCCTTCACCTCCTTCACCGCCTTCTCCGCGCGGATTTCGGCGCCCTTCTTCCCCTTGAGCGCCTTGCCGGCCTCCACGCCGATGACGACGGGCTCGTGGCCCGCCTGCTTGAGCTTGTCGAAGGGGACCTGGAACTCGGAGTCCTCGAAGTCGTTGGCCACGATGAATGCGATGCGCGCCATGGAACTGCCTCCCGCTGGGCATTGGTGTCGTTGAACCCGCCCGAGCAAGGTGCCCACGACAGGGGCCGCGACAACGCCATCCGGGACCGTTGTCCCATCCCGGCCGCGCTCGCCTGCCCCCCTTCCAGGTCGGTGGGCCGCGTTCACCCACGCTAGATTGTCCCCATGCGCTCCCGACGCCTGCTCCTGTCCGCCCTCGTGGTGCTCGCCGCCTCCGCCTCCGCCTGCCGCAGGAGCCAGGCGCAGGGGACGGCGTCCGCCGCGGACTGCGTCCGGGTGGAGGACGGCTGGGGCCAGGACGGCGGCGTGCCCATCACCGTGGACGTGGTGGCGGAGGGGTTGGAGGTCCCCTGGGGCGTGGCCTTCCTGCCGGGCCAGGGCACGGACGCGCTCATCACCGAGCGGCCGGGCCGCGTGCGGCTGCTGCGCGGAGGCCAGTTGCAGCCCGGGGCCGTGGCCACGCTGCCCCTGGCGGCGAACGGCGAGGGCGGCCTGCTGGGCATCGCCGCGCACCCGGACTTCGCGACGAACCGCGCGTTCTACCTGTACGTCACCACCGAGGCGGACGGGAAGGCCCGCAACCGGGTGGAGCGCTGGACGCTGTCGCCGGACGGCGCGAGCGCGACCTTCGAGCGCGTCATCTTCGACGGCATCCCGTCCGCGAAGTACCACGACGGCGGGCGGCTGCGCTTCGGGCCGGACGGCATGCTGTACGTGGGCACGGGCGACGCCCGGGACCCGGACCTGTCCCAGGACGTGGCCAGCCCCGCGGGCAAGCTCCTGCGCCTGACGCCGGACGGGGCGGTGCCCCAGGACAATCCCTTTCCCCACTCGCCCGCGTTCCTCCTGGGCGTGCGCAACACGCAAGGCTTTGACTGGAAGGACGCCACCACGCTGTACCTCACCGACCACGGCCCCAGCGGCGAGACGCTGCGCTTTGGCCATGACGAGGTGAACGTGGTGAAGGCGGGCGACAACCTGGGCTGGCCCGGCATCTATTCGTGCGAGACGCAGGGCGGGCGCATCACCCCGTCGCTCACGTTCGATGACGCCATGCCCCCGGGCGGCGCCGCCGTCTACACGGGCAGCGCGATTCCGGAGTGGAAGGGGTCGCTGCTGGTGGGGACGCTCAAGTCCAAGCACCTGCACCGGGTGGAGTTCGACGCGAGGCAGCCCCACCGCGTGACCCGGCACGAGGTGTACCTGCGCGACACGTATGGCCGCCTGCGCGACGTGCTGATGGGGCCGGACGGGCACCTGTACGTCACCACCAGCAACTGCGACGGCCGGGGCGAGTGCGGCCCCAGGAAGGACCTGCTCCTGCGCGTGCGGCGTTAGCTCACGCTCTCCGCGCTGTAGCGGGCCAGCAGGCCCGTGCGCACCGCGTAGCGGTAGACGCGCTGGAACACCCAGCCCGCCAGCACGATGTCCAGCAGCGCCAGCGCGAAGCCCCAGCCGAGCGTGGCGCCGGAGAACTCGCCGCCGGCCACCAGCGTGCGCACGCCCTCGAAGACGTAGGACGGGGGCAGGAGCTTCGCCACCCACTGCATCCACTCCGGCAGCGTGGACAGCGGGTAGAAGACGCCCACGAACGGGGACAGCAGGCTGGGGATGGGCCAGACGAACCACTCGGACGCGGGGCCCAGCCTCAGCACCATCGCGCTGCTGAGGATGCCCAGCGCGATGCCGAAGAGGAACAGCACCAGCACGAAGGGGATGAACAGCGCCCCGTAGGCGGCGAAGGACAGGCCGAACACCGTGGTGGACAACAGCAGCATGACGACGAGGCCGATGGCGCTGGTCGCGATGCTCGTCACCACCAGGCCGCCCACGTACTCCGGCAGCGTGAGCGGCGTGGCGAAGACGTTGAGGAAGTTGCGCGACCAGACGTCCTCGAAGAAGCCCGTCGTCAGCCCCTGCATCACGCGCGCGAAGAAGTCCCAGAGCAGCACCGCGCCCAGGAGCGCCGGCACGAAGTCGTAGCCGGAGGACGTCACCTCGTTGAGGTACCGGGTCATGAAGCCCCACAGCACCATGTCCACGGCCACCCAGGCGAACAGCGGCACCACGCGCGCGAAGTTGCCCTTGTAGAGATAGAACTGGCGCAGCGCGATGCCCGCGACGTGGTCCAGGTTCATGGCGCTTCGGTCCTCTCCAGCGACAGCGGCTCGTTGGCCACGGCGATGAACAGCTCCTCCAGCGTGGCCTTGCCGTGCTCGCGGGGCAGCGTCCTGGGGTCGCCCTCCAGCAGCACCCGGCCGCGCGCCAGGAAGAGGACGCGGTCGCAGACGGACTCCACCTCGTACATGTTGTGGGACGTCCACAGCACGCCGCTGTCGCCCTTCGCCGCGAAGGCCTTGATGCGGGTGCGGATGTCCAGCGCGGTGGCGGGGTCCAGCGACGCGGTGGGTTCGTCCAGCAGGAGCAGGCGGGGCTCGTTGAGCATGGCCTTGGCCAGGGACACGCGCGTCTGCTCGCCGGAGGACAGCACGCCGCACTTGGTGTCCCGGAAGCGCTTCAGGTCGTACTGCTCCAGCAGCGACTCGATGCGGGCGGACAGCCCCTTCACGCCGTAGACGAGGCCGAAGACCCGCAGGTTCTGGGCCACGGTGAGGTTGCCGGGCAGGGGCGCGTAGACGGCGGCGAAGTTGGTGCGGGACAGCGCCTTCACCCGCTGGGTCTCCAGGTCGGTGCCCTCGATGGCGATGGTGCCGGAGGTGGGCTGGAGCACGCCCAGGAGCATGTTGATGGTGGTGCTCTTGCCCGCGCCGTTGGGGCCCAGGAGCCCCACGATTTCGCGGCGGCGCACGTGGAAGGAGATGCCGTCCACGGCCGTGCGGGCGCCGTACGTCTTGCGCAGGGCCGTGACGGAGAGCACCAGGGTGTCCAGCGAGCCGGAGTTCATCGGGGGTCCCGCTGTACCACGCGCGCGCCGTATCGCCAGGGCGCACTTCCGACGGGGGGAAGGCAGGCGGGCGGGGCCTCGGGCGGGGCGATGAAAAGCGGACGGTGCCCGTGCACGGTCCGCGCGAATCTGGAAAGCTTCGCGTCCCTTCCCGGTCCCAGTGGAGTCGCCGTGCTGCTGGAAGTACCCATCCTCATCGGCCTGATGGTGGCGGCCATCGCGCTTGCCATCGCCGCCAAGCGGGCCAGCGTGCCGTACAACGTCGCGCTGGTGCTTGGTGGCTTGCTCATCTCGGTTGCACACCTGCTGCCGGGGGTTCCTCCGCTCAATCCCCAGGTGGTGTTCCTCATCTGCCTGCCGCTGCTGCTCTTCGAGGGCGGCATCATGGCGGACCTCAATGGCATCCGCGCGAACGCGGTCCCCATTGGCCTGCTGTCCACGCTGGGGATGGTCCTCGCCATCGGCGCCACCGGCGCCTCGCTGCACTGGATGCTGCACCTGGCGTGGGGGCCCGCGCTGCTCCTGGGCTCCATCCTCGCGGTGACGGACACGGTGTCCATCCTCTACGCCTTCCGCCGCGCGCCGGTGCCCGGGCGGCTGTCGGGCATCATCCAGGGCGAGAGCCTCTTCAATGACGGCACCGCGCTGGTGGCGTACACGGCCATCGCGTCAGTGGTGGCGGGCGGCGCGGCGCCCTCGCTGAGCTTGTTGAGCGGCCACGTGCTGCTCGCGTCGGTGGGCGGGGCGGTGGTGGGCCTGGCGCTGGGCTTGCTGGGCGGCTTCATCATCCGGCGCGCGGAGGATCCGCTCGCGGAGATCATGGTGACGACGGCGGTGGCGCTGGCGTCCTACGTGATGGCGGAAGAGGTGCACCTGTCGGGCGCCATCTCCGCGGTGGTGGCGGGGCTGGCGGTGGGCGTGACGCTGCGGCGGGAGGTGGCGCCGCAGAGCCAGGTGGCCATCCACTCCTTCTGGGAGTACGCCACCTTCGGCGTCAACACGTTCCTCTTCCTCTCCGTGGGCCTGGACACGCGGCCGGAGGCGCTCCAGGGGCACCTGCCGGGCGTGGGCATCGCGGTGGTGGCGGTGGTGCTGGGGCGCGCGGTGGCCATCTACCTGCCCTTCCTGCTGCTGCGCCTGTTCAAGCCCGCGGAGTCCATCCCGGTGCGCTGGCAGCACGTGTTCCTGGTGGGCAACATCAAGGGCGCGCTGTCCATCGGTCTGGCGCTGGGTCTTCCGGACACCACGCCCGCGCGCGAGCAGATTGTCTCCATCGCGTTCGGCGTCACGCTGGTGTCCATGGTGGGCCAGGGGCTGATGCTCACGGGCGCGCTCAAGTGGCTGGGGCTGTTCCAGCAGGACGCGGTGGCGCTGGAGATGGCGGAGCAGCGCGGGAAGCTCATCGCCAGCCGCGCGGCGCACGTGGAGCTGGACGCGTTGCACTCGCAGGGCCTGCTGCCGCGCGCGGCCTATGAGCACCTGCGCAGCGAGTACCAGGTGAACATCGCCCGGGCGGAGCGGGAGCTGCGGCGCATCAGCGAGCAGCACCTGGCGGAAGGGGCGAAGGACCTCCTGAGCACACGGCGGAGGCTCATCGACGCGGAGCGCACGGCGTTGCAGGGCGCGCGGCGCAACGGGCTGATTCCGGAGGGGACGGCGGAGGAGATGCTGGCGCAGTTGGACGCGCGGATGTTGGACCTGGAGAAGGTGCTGCACGGCGGGCACGCGAGCCTGGAAGGCAAGGAGCACAAGGCGTCATGAAGATCGTCATCGCGGGGGGAGGACGGGTGGGCGGCGCGCTGGCGGCGCGGCTCGTGTCGGAGCAGCACACGGTGACGGTCATCGAACGCGACGCGGCCATCTGCGCGCGCCTCTTCGAAGAGGTGGGCGTGGTGACGGTGTGCGGGGACGCCACCAACCCGCGCGTGCTGGAGGCGGCGGGCATCGGGACGGCGGACGTGGCGGCGGCGGTGCTGGCGCACGACCCGGCGAACCTGGCGTTCGCCATGCTGGTGCGCTCCACGTCCAGCGCGCGCCTGATGGTGCGGATGCTGGACACGAACTACCGGGACGCGTACCGGCTGGCGGGCGTGAAGGAGCTGGTGGCGGAGGCGGACGTGGTGGTGGCGAAGATGACCACCGCCATCGACTTCCCGCAGGTGTCCGGGTCGCTGCCGCTCAGCAGCGGCGACGCGCTCCTGTTCGAGCTGGCCATCCCCGTGCGCGCCCGCGTGGCGGGGCAGACGGTGGCGCAGGTGCGCGGCATGGAGGGCTTTCCTCGCGAGTGCATCTTCATCGCGCTGGTGGATCCGCAGGGCCACACCGCGCTGCCGGAGGGCAACACGGTGCTGAAGGCCGGGCACAACGTCATCCTCGTGGCGCGGCGCACGCAGGTGGCGCAGGCGGTGGAGTTCCTCACGTCGGAGCCGCCGCTGGGCGCGGGCCTGGCGTCGTCGCTGGCGACGACCTTGCGCAAGCTGGACTTCCTGGCGCCGCTGAGTGACGGCGAGCTGGAGACGGTGGCGCGCGGCGCGGAGCTGCTCCAGACGCCCGCGGGCACGGAGCTGTTCCGCCAGGGCGACGCGGGCGAGACGTTCTACGTGGTCATCTCCGGCGAGGTGGCGATGAAGGACGCCTCCCGGCAGACGGTGGCCACGGTGAAGCAGGGCGGCTTCTTCGGAGAGCTGGCCCTGCTCACGGGCGAGCCCCGCAACGCCACCGCCGTCACCGCCACGCCGTGCGAGCTGGCCGCCGTGGGCCGCGAGGACTTCCGCGGCGTGATGATGGCCAACCCCGCCGTCGCGCTGGAGATGAGCCGCATCCTGGGCCAGCGCCTGTCCCGCCTGGGCGGACAGGCACAGCCGGCGAAGCGGCGCGGGCTGTTCGGGCGCTGAAAAGACAGACACCCTTCCCCCTCGCGGGCCTCTTCCATGACGACGAAGCACACGGCGCGGGTGCGTCAACTCCAGGCGGAGAAGCGCATCCCCGCCTGAGGTGGCCCGTCACGGGCTGTCGATGACGACCCTGGGCGTGAAGCCGAGCTGGATGGTGAAGGCCCCCTGGCGCGGCACGGGGTCCAACGAACGGATGACCACCGTCGCGCCCTCGACCCGCGGCGGGGTCACGCACTGCACGCCCGACGTGATGCTCTTCGTGGACGACGGACTGTACCCGTTGTCCCAGGTGGCCATCACACAGTGCTCCTCGCCGTCCGCGTCGCAGTCCCCACCCAGGGAGCCGTCCCGCGGCACGCACGTGAGGATGGCCGTCACCGTGACGTGGTCGTCCGCGTCCCGGACAGCGGTGGCGGCCCGGACGCCCACCAGGTCCGAGCCGGAGCCACACGCGGCAAGCAGGCCACAGCACGTCAACATCCAGGGGATGCGCGGGGACATGGGGACCTCAGGGGCTGGCGATGATGAAGCGGGTGGTGCGCGGATCCACCTGGACCCGGATGCGCAGGCCGCGCTCCACGGGGACGGCGTCCGGCGAGACGACCTTCATGGTCCTGTAGATGCGGGTGCCGGCCGGCTCACACGTCCGCTGTGAGAACAGGGGCGCGCTGAAGGTGGTGTCCTGCGCCGGGTGCCAAGCCGCATCGACGCAAAGGGGTTGGTCTTCCGGCCATCCGCAGTCGTCGTCCGCCGGCCGCTGCCCCTTGAGCACCGCGCAAATGACATAAACATCGAGCGACACCCGGCCATCCTCCAGCCGCGTGGCCTGGACACTGGTGATGTCGGGGGCCTGCAGGTCCTCGCCGCCACAGCCCATGGCGGCCAGCGCCAACCACATTCCCCTCACGGTACGGCGCATCGCGGGCCCCCCAACAAGAAGACCCGCCCTACATACCAAGACACGCGCGCGTCAGGGAGATGACTTGATGCGCCCGCACAGCGCGGACGCCGCCAGGAAGCCCACGCTGAAGGCGTTGCGGAAGCGGTCGTAGAGCGCGCCCACGCCGGGCACGTTGGCGATCATGTCGCCGAAGCTCCACATCTCTTCATGCGCGTGGATGAGCGGCAGCACCTCACCGCCGTCCTCGCCGCGCTGGAGCGTGAAGTCGTACACGAGCAGCGTGCGCAGCGGGTACGTGTAGAGCCACGCGAACTGCTTGAGGTTCATCACCCCGTCCACGATGGCCCGCCCGCTCTTGCCGTCCGGCTCCAGTTGGACGTTGAGCTGGAAGATGTCGAAGTCGAAGCGGAACATGCAGTGGAAGCCCGCCGCGCCCTTGCGGTACGTCTCCTTGCCGCCCCCCTTCTGCCAGGGGTCGGTGAAGGTGACGTCCTCCGCGATCATCGGCATCAGCTCCGCGTCCAGCACCGACGCGGGGATGGACGTCGTGTAGAGCAGCCGCGTCACTTCCCGGAAGCGCGCCTCCAACTGCTCGATCAATGCCTGCTCCGCCTTGCGCATGCGCCCCCCTGCCCCGGATTGGACCGGGCCTGAAGGTAGGCACGGGCCCGGGACAGGGGAAGACGGGGTGCGTCAGCCGCTCAGCTCCGTGAGGAGCTGCGCCGCCTGGTCCTTCACGGACGCGTCCGCCGTGCCCAGCGACTGCGCCTGCCTGGCGTGCCGGGTGGCCTCCGCCCGGTCGAACGGCTGGGTGGCGCGCGCCAGGTTCAGGTGCGTGAGCGCGTCCTCGGGGTTCGCCTCCAGCACCCGCTCCAGCAGCACGCGGGCGCGCGCGTGGTCCTGGTCCCCCATCAACAGGCGCACCAGGTCGTTGGTGGGGCCGGGCTCGTGGGGCACCACCGCCACGGTCTCCTCCAGGAGCTTGCGGGCCTCGGCGCGCTCGCCCAGCGCCTCGTGCGCCTGCGCCAGCGAGTGGCGGATGTCCCACTGGTTCGGGGCGCGCTGGAGGGCCTCCGTGAAGAGGGCCTTCGCCTCCGCCAGCTCCCCGGCCAGCATGCTCGCCAGGCCGTGCAGGTGGACGTAGCGGACCTGCGCCGGGTCCAGCTCGCGCAGCTCCAGGATGGTGCGGCGGGCCGCGTCCTTGCTGCTGGCCTGGAGGTAGAGGCGGAAGAGGTCCTGCAACACCGCCACGCGCGTGCGGCCCTGCGCGTGCTCCAGGGCCCGCGTCGCCGCCGCGATGGCCGCCCCGATGGCGCCGTTCGCCGCGTGCGCGCGCGACAGCATCAGGTGCGGCAGGGCCTCCTGGGGCGCCAGCGCGGAGGCCTGCTGGAAGTGCGCCGCCGCCGCCGCCGTGTCCTTGCGCAGCACCGCGATGCGGCCCAGCTCGAAGTGCGGATAGACGCTGTGGGGCGCCACCACCTGCGCGGCCTCGAAGGCGGCCTTCGCGCCCTCCAGGTCGCCGCGCTCGGCCAGGAGCGTGCCCAGGTTGAAGCGCTCGAAGTAGCCGGCGGTGGGCGCGGCGGCCAGCGCCTTGAGCGTCACCAGCGCCACGGGGTCTCCGGCCTGCGCCTTGAGCATGGCCAGGTGCGCCTGAGCCTCCGTGTTGTCCGGCTGCACCTGCAACAGGCGCGTCACGGCCCCTTCGGCCTCCTTCGCGGCGCCGGTGCTCAGGTGGGTGCGCACCAGGCCCATCAGACAGTCCACGTCCTTCGGGTCGATGGAGAGGCCCTTCTGGAAGCTCTTCACCGCCTCCGCCGGCTGCCCCTGCTGAAGCGACTGCCCACCCTCTTGCGCGTACCTGGATGCCATGGCCCCCCTACCTACCACGAGCCTCCAGAATCCCCGCCTCCCCGCCTGCCCCTACCGGCGCAGCGCGGCCAGGGCGACACCCGGCAGCTTCCACCAGGACGGGGACTGCTCGAATTCCACCAACCGGCGGCCCAGCGCCGCCACGCCCTTGTGACCCGGCACCCACGGGGGCGAGAGCAGGGCCGTGAGCGGGGCGCGCAGCACCGCCTTCTCGATGGACTCCAGCATGAACGTGTTGTGCACCCAGCCCTGCCCGCTCTGGATGTCCCGGGGCGACGTGGACGGATGGCCGCCCCAGGGCATGCTGCCCAGCGCGTACGCCGCCGCGGGCCAGGTGTTGAGGGCCACGGTGCCGTAGCGCAAGTCCCGCACCGCCTTCTCCACCGACGCGCGCACCCGGGGGTCCCGCAGCGTCTTCGGGTGGACGATGAGGGTGGCGTTCAGGGTGCCCCACACCTTCTCGTTGAGGAACGCCACTGCGGCCTCCAGGAAGGCCACCGGCTCGTCGGAGCCCGGCAGCCCCGTCTCCGACAGCACCGTGCACCAGGGCTCGTGGTGGAAGACGCGGTCGTCCGTCTTCGATGGATCCACGTCTGGAATCAGCGCGTAGGCCAGGTCGCCCTCGCCGGGGTTGCCCACCAGCCGCAGGTTCGGGCGCGCGTCCGTGAACTGGTGCCAGCGCTCCCGCGCGCCCGGGTAGTACGCGCGGCGCACGGGCGCGTGGCCCAGGCTCGCCTGGATGCGGTCCACCAACATGCCGCGTTTGCTCCAGTCCCTGGGCTGCACCAGCAGCTTCGCCGCGTTGCAGTTGAAGGACGCGTTGTTGGCGACCATGCCGGCGATGTCGTTCGCCTGGAAGCGCAGCTCGCCGTCGGAGTACGGCCCCGGCACCACCACCACGGGGGAGATGTTGCCCAGCTCGCTGGAGACAGGCTTCGCGAGCAGCGGTTCGTTCCTCCTCCGGCGCTCATCGGACTCCGGGCCGGGCGGACCCCACACGAGCGCGTCGTGGGTCTTGTCGCTGCCGGTGATGTGCACCTCGTCCACCGCGTCATGGTGGACCAACTGCGCGCCCTCCTCCGCGCCGCCGTACACGATGGCCAGCGCGTCGCGCGCGATGAGCGGGGCGAAGGCCTGCTCCAGGAACGTGCCCAGGTACGCGTTGACGGGGTTCATCTTGAGCACGCAGGCGGTGCCCTCGACGAAGAGCTTGTAGAGGCAGTCCATGGGCGGGATGGAGTTGACGTTGCCGCCGCCCAGCACCGCGCAGACCCGGCCCTTGTGGGGCTTCTTGTAGAAGGACGCCTGGTGTTCGCGCAGGTTGGCCGCGGTGACGCCGGGCTGGAAGTAGACCTCGCCCGTGGTGCCGGGCAGCAGCATCCCCTCCAGCCGGTGCCGGGGGAACAGCCGCGCGGCGAGCCGCCCGTCCTCCAGCGTGCGCAGGTGCTTCGCGGGGATGACGGGCACGCCGTGCTTCTGGATGTCCTTCAGCGCGTCCGAGAGCAGCCGCAGGTTGCGCACCACCACCATGGGCCCGGCGAGCCACTCCTCACCCGCGAGTGGACCGCCGGGGTCGATGCCCTTCGCCTCGCAGGCCGCGCGCACGCTGGGCTCCGCGATGGCGGCGTACGCGTGGCACAGGTCCTCCAGGAGCCGGATGCGCTCCGTCAGGGCGAGCTTCGCCCACGCGCTCGAGCCCTCACGGACCCGGCGCACCAGGATGTCGATGGTGGTGCGTGACGTGTGCTGCGGGACGGCGGCGGACATGGCGACCTCCGAGACAGGCTTCACACCGGGTCCCGGTGGAGGGAACCCCCGCGTGCGCCGTCATCGAGGGGCCGCGCCCTCCGTCCTCAGGTGGGCAGGGGCTCGGCCAGGCCCTTGCGGATGGCCTCGTCGATGACGGCCATCACCTTCTTCATGTTCTCGCGGCCGCGCGCCGCCTGCTGCTCGCCCAGCTTGCCCTGCTGCTCGCCGAGCTTCGCCTGCTGTTCACCCAGCTTCGCCTGCTGCTCGCCGAGCGCCTCCAGCTTCTCGCTGAGTTCCTCCTGCTGCTTGTCGAGCGCCTCCAGCTCCGTGTCGAAGGAGTCGTCGCGCTTGTCGAGCTCCGCTTCCTTGCGGTCGCGGTCGGGGCCGTCCGCGAGCGAGTGGAGGCGGGCGCGCTCCATGGCGATCTCCGCGCGCTTGGAGGCGATGGCGGCGTGCTTCGCGGCGATCTGGGACATGGGGTAGGCCAGCTCCGCCTGCTTCTGGCCCAGCTCCGCCTGCTGCCGGCCCAGGGCCGCCTGCTTCTCACCGAGCGCGCCCTGCGCGTCACCCAGCTTGCGGTCGTCCTCCATCAGCTTGCGCACCTGCTCCAGCGTCTTCGCGTCGCGGATCAGCATGGGCTTGTTGTCGCGGCGCACGAAGAGCAGGTCCTTGCCCTGCTGCTTGAAGGTGCGCGCCAGGTACATGTCGTCCGTGGAGCCGGCCATCATCGTGCGGCCGTCGGAGAGGTACGCGAAGGTGTCGCCGTCATCGAGGTCCATGTCCGGAGGCGCGGGAGGCGCGGGAGGTGCGGGAGGACGCGGCGCAACCGCGAGCATGGGGGCCAGCGGGGACACCGCGCCGCGGACCGGAGGCGCGGGAGGCACGGGCGGGGTGGGCCTGCCAGCGACCGGAGGCGCGGGCGGCACGGGCGGGGTGGGCCTGCCAGCGACCGGAGGCGCGGGAGGCGCGGGCGGAACCGGAGCCCGCTTGTCGTTGTCCGGGATGGGCGCGGGCGCGGGCGGCGCGGGCAGGGTGACCAGCATGGACCTCGCCGCCCCCGACGTGGGAGGAGGCAGCGCGGGAAGCGCGGGCAGCGGCGGCGCATCCGAGGGAGTCCCCGTCGCCTTCGCGGTGTGCTCCGTCACGGTGGGCTTCGACGCGGTCGACGGCTTCGCGTTGGAGGCCGGCGCGGCGTCCTCGGGCAGTTGCTTGACGGTGCCCACCTTGACGGGGGCGGGGGTCGCGTCCTTCGCGGTGGGGGCGGTGCTCTCCGCGGGCGCCTTGGCGACGACCTGGAAGGGCATCAGGACCACCGCGCCGAGGGCGAACAGCGCCCCCTTCAGCCACCGGCGGGGTTTCGTGGGGACGACGTCGACATGTTCCAGCATGCGGAGCCTCCTGTGCAGCGCGTGAAGGTGGGCCGACGCCCCGAGCGCCGCTGCGCTGCCCGGAGGCCGGGTGATGCCAAAGGCGATGAGCAGTTCGCCGTAGTCCGCGGGCTCCGCGCCGGTGAGACGCAGCGCCTCCGCGTCGCACGCCTCTTCCCGGGCGAGCGCGTACTCACGGGCCGCCTGGCGCGCGAGCGGGTGGAAGAAGAGCACCGTCTCCGCCAGCGCCGGCACCCAGCCCAACCACAGGTCCCCGCGCCGCAGGTGCGCCACCTCATGCGCCAGCGCCATGCGCAACGAGTCCTCCGGCAGGTCACGCAGCGCCTTCGCGGGCAGCACGATGACCGGCGACACCAGCCCCGCCGCCAGCGGGCTCACCACCTCGTCCGACACGAGCAGCGTGGGCGGACGCCGCAGGCCCGCTTCATTCGCGAGGAACTCCGCCTCCTCCTCCAGCACCGGGTGACGCAGGGGCCGCGCGCGCTCCCGCATGCCCCGCACCTGACGCCACGCCAGCACGTGGCCCCGCACCTTCCACGCCACGCCCGCGCCCCACAGCACGAGCAGCGCCCACACCCCACCCACCGTCCACGGATGCTCGCGCAGCGACGCCACCGCGCTCTTGAACAACGCGGCGACCCGCGCCCCGGCCGAGGGCTCCTCCACGCGAGCCGGTGTCCGCTCTTGCTGAGACACCGACATGCGCACGGGGGCGCCGCGCACCTCGGGCTCCGTGTGCATCATGACCACCACGTCCGGCGTCTGGGATTGCGCGCCCTCCACGCGGAGCGTCTGGGATTGCGCGGTCGCGGCCTCCTCGGGCAGCAGCGCCAGCGGCATGGGCTTGGGCCAGCCGAGCGTGAGCACGAACTTGAGCGCCACCAGCCACCAGAGACCGGCGCGCAGGGCCGCGGGCAGGCGCGGCACCGCCCGGGCCAGCACCCAGACGGCCAGCGCGCACAGCGCCCCCTGCCACGAGGCGCGCCACACCGACTCCGACCACGACGACCACCACGGCGAGGTCATGAGAGGCGTCACGGGCTCACTCCTTCCGCTTCTGGCGCAGGCGCGCCACGACGTCCTGGAGCTGCTTCAGCTCTTCGTCGGACACGTCCTCCGTCTCCGACAGATAGGTCACGAACGGCGACAGGGAGCCGGAGAGCGTGCGCTGCACGAAGTTCCCGACGACGTCGCGCAGCAGCTCTTGCGGCGCCACCGGCGAGGCGTACTGGAACACCCCGTCCACCTTGCTCCGGGTCAGGTGCCCCTTCAGCCGCAGCCGCTCCATCACCGTCAGGATGGTGGAGCGCGCCAGGCCCTGCGCCTCACCGAAGCGCTCGGCCACTTCACCCACCGTCGCTGGCCCGTGCTCGGCCACGTACCGCAGCACCGCCAGCTCCTGCTCTCCCACCGGCTTCTTCATGCGCCCTGCCCTTCATGACGACAACTGTAGTCAAGAAGCAAGGTACGCCTGACTACAGCCGTAGTCAAGCAGGTGTCTCCGCGGGGCGGACGCGCGTCGTGATTGGGATTGGCGAGGGCGCCTACGGCGCGGCACCTGGGCGCCCGCTCGCCCGGCCGCTCAGGTAAGGGTCAGTTAGCAGAGGACCGTGTGTGTCCTTGTCTCTGTCGGAAGGGCAACCCAATTTCTGGCAGCCGACTTGAACCCACCCGACACACACGGAGAGTTCCCATGAAGCTCCCTCTGTTCGCGGCGATCGCCGCCCTGTCGCTGTACGGTTGCGCCAGCCACAACGCCAACACCCGCGAGGCCTCTTCGCCGGAGGCAGGCGCCATCGGCGGCTCCGGCAGCGCCGGCAGCACCACGGACACCAGCGGGAGCATCGACTCCTCGTCCCCGGACTCCTCCAACCAGGAGCTGCCCGGTGAGACCGGCAACGTCAGCGACCTGGAGAAGCGCGACCGCATGGACGCGCCCACCGTCTACGAGGGCGAGGCCACCGGCGGCTCCGGCGCTCCCGACGAGGCCGTGAAGACCGGCGACGGCCAGAAGTGGGACGTGCAGCAGAACACGCCCACCGAGCTGGGCGACACGCAGTCCCCCTCCGGCGCGGTGAACCAGAACCGCGATCCCAAGGAGAAGGGCAACCTGGGCACGGAGGGCGACCTGGGCGGCACCGGCGGCTCCGGCTCCACCCGCACCGACGGCAAGAGCGACGTGAGCGACGAGACCGGGTCGTCCGACGCCCTCAACAGCGACCGGGACGACGCCTCCAGCACGGACCGCTCCAAGGTGGAGACGGACGCCACGCCGGATCCCACCAACTAGTCATCGCGCCCCACGCGAGGGCGGATACCCGGGAAAGCCCGCTCGCGGGTCGTCCCGGGTATTCGTCTGTCCAGCCCGCGCCCCGCCAACTAGAGTGAGCACCAATGACTGGTGCTCCCTTCGTGGCCCTTCTCGCCCTGCTTCACTCCCAGTCCTCCACCATCGAGGAGGTCCCGAATGATCCGCCGCGGGGGCCGTACTCCGCGTCGGAATCCCCGGGGAGCGCGGAGGGCTCGGACGGCATCGGGTTCCGGGCGCTCCTGGAGGTGGGGCCGCTGAGCTTCCCGTCCGGGACGCGGGGTGGGAAGCAGGACCTGTTCGCCTACGCGTACCCGTCGCTGGGCGTGGATGGCGGCGAGGACTTCGCCTTCATGCTGGGCGCGCCGCTGCGCTTCCGGCTGCTGGACAGCGAGCCGAAGCAGAAGGACGACGACTACGGCGCGTGGCTGCGGCGCGAGGACTGGGACGAGCGCAGCGACTTCGGACAGGTGGTGCGCCTGCTGCGCATTGGCGACGAGTCCGGCCGCTTCGGGCTGCGCGTGCAGCCGTTCCTGGAGGAGTCCCTGGGGCGCGGCTACCTGGTGAACCGCTACGACAACCAGCTCAACCCGAACTACCACCCGGCGGGCGGCACGCTGTCGTTCACCGCGGGGCCCGCGCGCGTGCAGCTCCTGGCCAGCGACGTGCTCGCCGCGCGCGTGTTCTCCGGCGAGCTGCTCCTGGACATCGGCCGCATCGCCAGCGACAGCGAGGCGAACTTCGACCGCTACCTGGTGCGCGCCTCGGCGGCGCACGACTTCGGCGAGGCGGGCGGGGTGACGCCGGAGGCCACGGTGGCGTCGGTGGGCGGCGAGTTCGCCATGTACAAGGGCGAGCGGCTGCGCTCGTGGGCCCTGCTCGCGGGCGGCGCGCGGCTCAACGAGGGCGCGCAGGACGTGGGCGGCCTGCTGGGCGTCGCGTTCGAGGGCAACTTCAAGGGCACGCAGTTGAGCGTCACGGTGCAGGGGCGCCGGCAGGGCGGCGGCTTCCGCTTCGGCTACTTCGGCGCGGGCTACGAGCTGGCGCGCTTCTCCGGCGTGGGCCTCTCCGAGGAGCCCCAGGCCGACCAGCGCGTGCCCAAGGACTTCTCCGGCTACCTGGAGCTGTCCGTGGCGCGCGGCGACGGACCGGACTCGCCGGAGGTGGTGGCGAGCGGCGCCGTGGAGTACTCCGCCTATGGCCGCACGGACGGCGACCTGTCCCTGAGCTTCAGCACCCCGGGCGGCGAGTCGCGAGGCATCGCGCGCGTGGTGGTGATGGGCCTGGGTGACAACCCCCGCTACTCGGTGGCCGCGGAGTTCCGCCAGCGCGTGCTGCCCGCCATGTACATCTGGGGCGCCGGCGCCACGGTGACCTTCCCGCAGCCGGACGACACGCTGGTGCGCGGCGTGAGCGTCGGCGCGGGCGTTGGCGTGGACTTCGCCCGCCGCTAGTTCCCCACCGTCCCGCCCTCCTCCGGGGCGGGCTCGCACGGCAGGATGGCGCTGTGCCGCCGGGCCGTCTCGCACGACTTGCCCACCAGCCAGCGCGACAGCAGGCGCACGCCGGAGGCGAAGAGGCCGTCGTCGCCCTTGTGCAGGGCCTCGAAGAGGGACTCGTCCAGCACCGACTCCTCCGGGTCGATGAGGAACTCCTCCGGCTCCAGCGGCTTGAAGAGGGGGTTCTGGTCGAACACCGTCTCCAGCGGGTGCGGACGCAGCCGGTGCTGTCCCGCGAGGGCCAGCCCGTCCAACGCCTCCACCAGGTGCTCCGCGTCCACCAGCGGGCGCAGCGCGGCCACGCCAGCGAGGCCCACGTGCTCCGCCATCAGCGACACGCGCACGCGGCGGATGGCGCGCGACACGGCGTCGCCGGGGGCTTCCGCCTCCCAGCTCAGGTTGAGCTCCGAGTCCAACCCCAGGCTGCGGTTGGTCGTGTTCGCGGAGCCGATGGTCATGAAGGTGTCATCCACGATGAGCACCTTCGAGTGGATGTACGTGAAGACGTCCGAGCCGTCCTCGTCCTTCGCCGCCGAGCCGTACACCGCGAAGCCGTGGCCCGTCTCCGAGGCCACCTCGCGCAGCGCGCGCAACAGGCGCACCTGGGCCACGCCCATGGCGATCTGCTCGCGCAGCGCCTCCGGCTGACGGGGCAGCACCAGCATCACCTGGAGCCGGGGCCGCCCGGCCGCGCGCATGCGCTTGACGAGCGCGTCGTAGATGGCGCGTGAGGAGAAGTACTGGTTCTCGATGTAGATGAAGCGCTCGGCCGCGTCGATGGCGTCCACGTACAGCGCGCGGATCTCCTGCACCTCGTCCTGCGGCGGCAGGAGCGTCTTGCCGAAGGTGCGGCTGATGGCCACCGGGCCCGGAGGCGCGGGCATCGTCGCTTCGAAGGTCATGTCGTCGCGGTTCACGGGCTCCAGGTGGAACTCGCCCCCGCCCGAGTGCGCCCAGCGCGCCTCGAACAGCTCCGCGAGCGGCTTCACCGCGGGGCCCGTCAGCACCGTCTGCACGTCGTGGTAGGGCCCGTGCGGGTCGCGGCCGGAGTCGCAGCGCAGCTTCGAGCGCGCGGGGTGGTCCCGGTCGTCCCAGCGACAGTCACACACGTCCATGCCGCCGGTGAACGCCATCACGCCGTCCACGACGACGAGCTTCTGGTGGTGGGCGCCGTAGAGCGGACTGGAGGAGTCGAAGCGGAAGCGCAGCCGTTCGTTCGTCGTCCAGTTGAAGAGCATGTGCTGCATCCACTCGCGCTCCATGGCGAGCAGCATGCTGAAGTCCCACGCGAGGATGTAGACGTGCAGCTCCGGGTTCTCCCGGCACATCTGGTCCAACAGCGGCAGCAGCCGGACTTCCCCGCCCTGTGCCTCCTCCAGGTCCTCGCCGCGCAGCAACGTCACGTCGCTGTCGAACTGCCAGCCGGTGATGACGATGGATCGGCGGGCCTTCCGGATGGCCCGGTACAGCTCCCGGTAATAGTCCCGGGCGTCCACCAGCACGCCCGCGTCATGCGTTTCCGTCCGCGTCCAGCAGTTGCGTCCGGGGTTGAGGATGCGTTTCACGTCGGTCACCTGGCCCTGGAGTGGATCCCTGATGTCGTCCGCGCCCGGCCGGCGGAAAGCATCACCCCACGAAGACAATGTGCTTTCCGGTCGCCAGCGTCATGTCGGTCGAGGAGACCACCCTGGCCACCTTGCGAGCCTCGCCACCCACGGTGTCGAAGGCCGCGGCGATCAGGTCGCCGAGCGTCACCTGCACGCGCTTCGCCTGCTTGCCGGCGTTGGACACGGCCTTGACCGTCTTCGCCTTCATCTGACGGGCCTTGCGCTGGATGGTCTGCTTCTGGGTCTTGGTCGCCATGGTCTTCGTTCTCCGAGGATGAAGAGTCTGCCCGTCTGCGTGATGTGCCGTACCGCCCCGTACCGCCCGTCCTGCCGTGCTGCCCCTGCCCCGTCCCGCCCGTACCGCCCCGACCCGCCCTGCCCCGTCCCGCCGTGCTGCCCCTGCCCCGTCCCGCCCGTACCGCCCCGTCCTGCCTTGCTGCCCCGACCCGCCCTGCCCCGTACCGCCCCGTGCTGCCCCGCCCCGCCGCCCTGCCCGCCCACCGTCCCGCCCGCCCTGCCCTCAGACCCAAGAGCAACTGCCGTGCCGTCGCCCAACCCGGCGTTTTCCGAGGGAAGAAAGCCTGGAAGTGCCCCTGTACCGCCGGGCAAGACTGACTTTTTTTCAGCCTCGCGGCAGGGAGTTCCGCCCTCTTTCCTGCCCGCCGGTGCGATGCGCCCCCCGGCGCACGTCAGGCGTGGAACGGAGCCGTCCGACGCCGGGGCAGCACACCGGCCACGCAGGGGTGGATGTGCGAGGACCGGGGAAGATTCAGGGGGGAGGAGCCCTGACGCGGGGCCGCCCGGGGAGGAGGGGGCCATCCAGGCGTCAGGGTGGGGCTTTTCGCGGACGGCGCCTGCCTTGGGGGCGGCGCGCATCCGGCACGACTCACACGGCTACTTCGACGGCGGCACCAGGACGAGGATGAGCTCGCCCCCCACGTGCTTGCCGGCCTTCTGGTACACGGCGCCCTGGCGGCCCAGCTCCACCTCCACGGAGGACTGGTTCGGGATGATGACGCGCAGCGTGGCGCTGCCGTCCTTCATGCCCAGGAGCTGGAGCGACGCGTTCGTCCCGTTGGGGAGCTTCACTTCCGTGGGCTTCTGGGCCCCCACCTCCACGGTGTCCAGCGACATGCGCTTGAAGGAGGTGAAGCTGAAGTTCTGCTTCTGGAACGCCTCCTTCATCTTGGAGAGCTCCGGCGGGTCCACCACGGTGCCCTTGTTGGAGGCCAGCACCACCTCCACCTGCACCTTCACCTTCTGCTCCTGGGCGGAGGCCACCGCCGGCCCCAGCACCAGGCCCACGGCGAACAGCAGTGCCAGCACCGCCCACGTCGGCTTCGTCATAGTGCTCCTCCGGTGGGCCGGGGCGGGACGGACGGAGCCGGCGTCGGCTGTCCTTCCAGGTCCTCCGACTCCACGCTCGAATCCTGGGACTGCGCCGCGCCCGGCTTCTTCTGCCCGGCGGCGTCCTTCACGGGCTCCGGGGCCTGCTCCTGCTCGTCCACCATCCAGATGATGGAGGCGCCGCCCTCCGTCTCCATCACCACCGGGGCCACGCGGGCGCCCTGGTAGGACTGGATGGACTTCACCGTCATGCGCTCGGCGGCGTAGCCCTCCGGCGCGGTGTCGCGCAGCACCAGCGGCAGCGCCACCAGCATCACCACCGCGGCGGTGGCCAGCGAGGAGATCATCGCCGTGCGCTGGTAGAGGAACATCTCCGACAGGGCCAGCCGCATCCGCTCGATGAGGGGCGGCTTCTCCGGCGTCACCCGGGCCATGACCTTCTGGGCGAAGTCCTTGAAGTCGACGTCGTCCACCGCCATGTCCAGGCCGACCCGGAGCAGCCCGGACTCCGCGCGCAGGTCCGCCGCGCGGCCCGTGCAGTCCCGGCAGGCGGCCAGGTGCCGCTCCACGTGGACGCGCTCCCCGGGAGCGAGTTCACCGTCGATGTAGGGAGACAGGAGCGGTACGAAGCGCTCACACGCGGGATTTCCGGCCATACTCTTCACCCTGCGGGCTGGTGGGAATTCGTCGGTGGGGACGCGACGGGACCCACGGATATTCGAGGAGGCCTTTCTGGCATCCTCATTCGTTGCCCACCCCGCTCTTGGCTTCGTCCAGCTCCAGGTAATCCCCCAGGATTTTCTGCACCTTGGCGCGCGCGTGGAAGAGCCGGCTCATCACCGTGCCCTTGGGGATGTCCAGCGTGCGGGCCAGGTCCTCGTAGGACATTCCCTCGATTTCGCGCAGCAGGAGGATGGCGCGGTGCTTCTCCGGCACCGTGGCCAGCGCTTCCTGGATCTTCTCCGCCAGCTCCTTGCGAAGGGCGCTCTTCTGGGGATTGGTCCCCAGGCGGCTGCCGAGCGCGCCGATGCGGGCCTCGGAGAGGTCCACGTCCTGCGTCTCGTCGAACTCCACGGGCTCGCCGCCGCCGCGGCGCTTGCGCAGCACGTCGATGCAGATGTTGGACGTGATGCGGTAGAGCCACGTGTAGAAGGACGCGTCGCCCTTGAAGTGGTCCAGGTACTTGTAGACCTTGACGAACGCCTCCTGGGAGACGTCCATCGCCTCCTCCTTGTCCTTCAGCATTCCGAGCGCGACGGCATACACCTTGCGCTGGTAACGCTCGACGAGGAGCTTGAAGGCGCGCTGGTCCCCGCTGCGGACGCGCTTGACGAGTGTGAGGTCGTCGGTGGCCAAGTGCGCGGCACCGTAACACAGGCCGCGCCAAGCCCAAGGCTTTCGACGCGCCCCGCCGCTCCTAGAGGGAGCTGACGAGCGCGATGGCCGCCAGGGCCAGGCCCACCATGGCCAGCACCGCCCCGAAGACCATGCGGTCCCACTGGGCCTGGGTGACGGCGGAGTCCTCCGTGTCCTCGCCGGCCCGGAAGGCGTGGAGCACGTTCCAGAACATGCGGGCCCCCAGGCGGCGGTCGGTGCCCTGGCGGTCGCGGGGGTCGTCGTTCTGGAGGGGGCGCCCCTGGGCGTCCCGGCGCATGAAGGGTCCGGGCAGGGGCTGGTAGAGGCCGGGGGTGAGCGGGGCGGCCTGCTCGGAGTGGCGCACGTCCGGCGGGGGCTCCAGTTGGACGGCGTCCGCGCGCTCGCGGGCCTCCTCCGGCGTGGGCGCGTCCATCACCCACATCCCGGCCGCCACGCCGTTCTGCCCGGTGTGGGCGTCCTGGAGCTGGGCGAAGCCCTGGTCCTTGAGGGCCTGCTCGAAGGCGGCCCTGCCCTCTTCCTCGGGCGGGTGCCGCGCGGCGGCCTCCGCGTAGGCGGCGAAGAAGGCCCACAGGCGGGCCACCCGGTCCGACGAGGGCAGCGACGAGGGCCGCACCTGCGCGGACAGCAGCGCCGCGTCCGACGCGAAGCGCTTGCCCACCGCGAGGTGGCCCTCCAGGTCGTCCAGGTCGGAGGGGATGAACGACTCCACGTCCAGCACCGGCCCGCGCGCCTCGCCCGCGCCCAGGTAGGGGCTGGCGGTGGTGGGGAGGGAGCCGGGCGTCCGGAAGCCGTCGGCGCCCTTGCGCCGGGGAGTCTGGGGGGCCGCGCCGGGGGACTCGAAGCCCGTGCCGGCGTCCGCGCGGGGCGCGCGCGTCGTGCCCTGCGGGCCCCGGTTGGGCACGCCGGCGCGGACCGAACGGGGGCCCACGTCGCCGCCATCCAGGGAGGCGCCGGCCTCCGTCCCTTCACCGCCGGGGAGGCCGGGCTCGCCGGGCTCGCTTCCAGGCTCCAGCGGCGCGCCGCCGTCGGCCTCGGGGGGCAGCCCCACGGGCGGAGCGCCGATGCGGGTGCGGTCACCGGGCGAGGTGGTGCGGGTGGAGGTCTCCATCCCGTCATCGCGGAACGGAGACGCCGGCGACGGGCTCGCGGGCGCCGAGGGGCCACCGCCGGAGCGGGGCCCACCAGGGCCGGAGGGACCTCCTGCGCGGGGGCCGCGGATGTCGCCGACGTTTCCCATCACGGGGGATTCTCGCACAACGAGAAGCCCGAGTTGCATGGGGGGCTACTCCCCCTCGTGCTCCACCTCCACGGGGGTCGTCATCCCGTTGGCATCCAGACGGACGCGGTACACGGCGTTGAGGCCGTCCCCGTCCGTGTCCGCGCGGACGAAGCAGGACACCTCCGGCTCGCCCACGGGGCTCTCCTCCACCCGCACCTCGTACTGGAGGTGGACGGTGGGGCCGGGGTCGAAGCCGATGCGGCGGAAGTCCTCGTGGTCCTTCGGGAAGGGCACGGCCTCGCCGTGCCGGGGCACGGGGACGGGAGCGGGCGCGACGGACACGTAGTCGCCGTGCTCGTCGCGGAAGCCCTGCACCGCGTCGCACAGGGCCAGCACCTGGACGCGCGCCTCGGTGGCCACCTGCTCCGGCGGCACGGTCCCGGAGGCCTTCATCGCGGACAACCGGACGATGAACAGGCCGGTGGCGGCCATCGCCGCGAAGACGGTGACGGCGATGCCCGTGCGCACCGCCGTGTTGCGCGGGCGCGCGGGGCCGGGCTCCCCAGGTTCCGGAGCCGCCGCCATCAGGCCCACTCCCGGGGGTTGCGCAGCACCTCCACCAGCCGGGCCTCGGGCGTGCCGGGCTCCGGGTGGTGGTCGTAGCGCCAGCGCACGCGCGGCGGCAGCGACATGAGGATGGACTCCGTGCGCCCCTGCGTCTCCAGGCCGAAGATGGTGCCCCGGTCGTAGACGAGGTTGAACTCCACGTAGCGGCCCCGGCGCACCTCCTGCCAGAAGCGCTGCGCCTCCGTCACCGGCGTGTCCTTGTGCTTGCGCGCGATGGGCAGGTACGCGGGGATGAAGCTGTTGCCGCACGCCTGCACGAACGCGAACTCGCGCTCCAGGTCCCCGCCCATGTTCTCGAAGAAGAGGCCGCCCACGCCGCGCGCCTCGCCCCGGTGGCGCAGGTGGAAGTAGTGGTCACACGCGGCCTTGAAGCGCGGGTAGTACGTGGGGTCGTGCGCGTCACACGCGGCCTTGTGCACGCGGTGGAAGTGGGCCGCGTCCGCGTCGTCCAGGTAGTACGGCGTCAGGTCCGCGCCGCCGCCGAACCACGCGCGCGCGCCCTGGTGGATGAAGCGGTAGTTGGCGTGCACGGTGGGCACATGCGGGCTCCTGGGGTGCAGCACCAGCGACAGGCCGCCGGCCCAGAAGGAGCGCCCCTCGCCCTGGAGCTTCTTCGCGAAGGCCTCTTCCAGCTCGCCGTGGACGATGGAGATGTTGACGCCCGCCTTCTCCAGGACGGCGCCCTCCTCCAGCACGCGGCTGCGGCCCCCCCCGCCGCCGGGGCGGCTCCACGCGTCCTCGCGGAAGCGGCCCTGGCCGTCCAGCTCCTCCAGGGCTCCGCAGATGTCGTCCTGGAGCTTCTGGATGAAGGCGGCCATGCGCCCCTTCAAACCCTCCACGTCCACCGTCGCCGTCATGCCCGTTGTCTCCCTGTCTCGGGTTGAACGGGCGGAAACACTACTAGGGGCCCTGGGCGGACGGGGCCTCGAAGTCCACGGGGGGCGTGGATGGCGCCAGGTTGCCCGCCGCGTCGAAGGCCTCGATGCGCGCGCGGTAGCTGCGCCCGTCCTCCAGGGAGAACGCCCCGCCACAGGCCTCATGGCCCAGATAAGCCGTGTTGCCCTGCACGGGCAGCAGGTACTGCTGCGGCGAGAGGCCCAGCCGCCGCGGCGACAGCTTCACCACCAGGAAGGCGGGGCTCTCCTCGCGCAGCGCCAGGTTGAGCTTCACGAAGCGCGCGATGCCCTGGGGCGAGCGGCGCACGAAGCCCTCCGACACGGCGGGGCGCTTCACCCACTTGGGGGCCTTGGCGTCCGGTCCCTTGCCGCTCAGCCATGACGGCTGCGCGCCCACCTGGCCGTTGAGGAGCGCGATGTTGGGGAGCACCTCCTGCAGGTTCAGGAAGTAGCGCTTGTCCGGCTGCATCGGCTCCGCCAGCTTGAGGATGACGGTGGCGCGGCCCAGGGAGCTCTCCCAGCCCTTGGTGACCTTGAGCTTCACCTCGTGGTCGGTGGAGACCAGCTTCAGCGGCTTGCCCACCAGCCCCAGCACCGGCGACTTCGCGGTGCCCACGCCTTCCAGCAGGATGCGCATGTTGGTGGGGACGATGCCGCCGGGCGCGGGATACAACTGCACTCCGTCCCCGGTGCACTGGGCGGAGGCGTTGACGGCGGACAGCAGGGCAGCGGCGAACACGAGGGCGCGGAACACGATGCCGCGCAGTGTGCGCCGGGAACGGCCGCGAGGGAAAGTCCCGGACGGCCCGCGCACTTTCAGTGCCGGGGGCCTTCGTCCTCGCCCAGGGTGATGGCGCCGAAGCGGGCCTCGTAGCGCTGCACGTTCTCCTGGAGGGCCTTCAAGAGCCGCTTGGCGTGGCGCGGGCTGGTGATGACGCGCGAGCGGACGCGGGCCAGGGGCTGCTGCGGCTGGACGTAGAGGAAGTCCAACACGAACTCCGAGTCCGTGTGGTTCACCAGGACCAGGTTGCTGTACTGGCCATTGGCCACCTCTTCGGTCATCTGCACCTGGAGCTGCACTTCAGGAGGCTTCGTCGGAGTGTCGGCCATGAATCAGGCGGCATAGCGCCTGGGGCCCGCCGTGGCCAGTGTCCTCCCGGTGAGCACGCGCTGGCGGGACATCGACGGGGAGTCCACCGCGCCCTTCGCCCTGGGGCGGGGGCCGGACGCCTGCCTGCTCCTGCACGGCTTCACCGGCAGCCCGTGGGAGGTGCGCCCCCTGGGCGAGGCCCTGGCCGCGCGCGGGATGCGCGTGGTGGCGCCCAGGCTTCCGGGCCACGGCACCACGCCGGAGGCGATGCTGGACGTGGACTTCCGCGACTGGCAGGCCTGCGCGGACGAGGCGCTGGCGTCGCTCTCCGGGCACCGGCGCGTGTTCGTCGCCGGACTGTCCATGGGCGCGCTCCTGGCGCTGCGGCTGGCCGCGCATCAGCCGGAGGCGGTGCACGCGCTCGTGCTGGTGGCGCCCGCGGTGCGCTTCCGGGGCGCGCGCATGGCGCTGGTGCGCCAGTTGTGCCGCACGCCGCTGCTGGAGTGGACCACGCCGTGGGTGGACAAGGGCGGCACGGACATCTCCGACCCCGCCGCGCTGGCGCAGGCGCCGGTGCTGCCCGTGTTCCCGGTGGCCCGGCTGCGCGACCTGTGCCGGCTGCAGGACCTGGCGCTGTCGGACGCGCCCCGGGTGCGCTGTCCGGTGCTGGTGGCCACCGCGGACCAGGACCACGTGGTGGATCCGGAGGGCGGGCGCTGGCTCGCGCGGCGGATGAAGGCGTCTCCCGCGGTGCGGCACGTGGCGTACCCGGAGGGCTTCCACATCATCCCGCGCGACGTGTGCGGGGCGCGGCTCGCCCGGGAGGTGGGGGACTTCCTCCAGCAGTGGCGCGAGGAGGAGGACCTCAGGAGCTGGCCGGTTCGAGCGGAGGAGCCAGGCGCGCCACCGCCGTGAGCAGCTCCACCGCGTCCAGCGGCTTGGTGACGAAGGCGCTGAAGCCCGCGCGCAGGGCGCGGTCGCGGTCCTCGCGGCGCGCGGCGGCGGTGACGGCGAGCGCGGGCACGCCGCCTCCAGACTCCCAGGGCAGCGCGCGCAGCCGGTACAGGAGCGAGTAGCCGTCCTCGCCGGCCAGCGTCACGTCCGTCACCAGCACCGTGGGCGGCGAGCGGCGCACTTCGTCCATGGCGTCGGTGACGTTGGTGGCGGTGAGCACGTGCGCGCCCACGCGGGTGAGCAGCACGGACATCCACTCGCGCGCGTCCGGCTGGCCATCCACCACCAGCACGCGCTGGCCCTCCAGCTCCGGGAAGCGCGGCAGCGTCAGGCCCTCCACGGGGCGCGGCTCGCGCGAGGACCCCGGGGCCGTGCCCACGCGCGAGCGGGGCAGCAGGACGGTGAACGTGGCGCCCCTCCCCGGCCCGTCGCTGGCGGCCGTCACGGCGCCGCCGTGCAGCTCCACCAGGTGCCGCACGATGGACAGGCCCAGGCCCAGGCCTCCGTGCTGGCGGCTCACGCCGGTGTCCGCCTGCTGGAAGCGCTGGAAGAGGAACGGCAGGAAGTCAGGCGGGATGCCCTCGCCGTCGTCGCGCACCACCAACTCCGCGCCCTCGTCGCGCGTGCGCGCGGACACCGTCACGTGGCCGCCGGGCGGGGTGAACTTGATGGCGTTGGAGAGCAGGTTCCACACCACCTGCTGCAAGCGGTCCGGGTCGCCGAACAGCGGCACGCCGTCCTCGTCCACGGAGACATGCAGCGTCAGCTCGCGCGCGAGCGCCGTGGGCCTGACGGCGTCCAGCGCCGCCTCCACCACGCTGCCCAGCTCCAGCGGCACCGGCTCCAGGCGCAGGCGGCCGTTGGCGATGCGGCTGATGTCGAGCAGGTCCTCGATGAGCTGTCTTTGCGCGCGGGCGTTGCGCTCGATGGCCTCCACCGCGCGCTGGCGCTTGTCCTCGCCCAGCAGGCCCTGCCGCAGCATCTGCGACCAGCCGAGGATGGACGTGAGCGGCGTGCGCAGCTCATGGGACACCGTGGCGAGGAACGCGTCCTTGGCGCGGCTGGCGGCCTCCGCGGCGCTCCGGGCCG
The DNA here is from genome assembly GCF_020037015.1 of Corallococcus sp. AS-1-6. Lineage (GTDB taxonomy): Bacteria > Myxococcota > Myxococcia > Myxococcales > Myxococcaceae > Corallococcus. The sequence goes on from NZ_JAIQDE010000006.1 coordinate 163,669, forward strand.
CGCGCTCCTCGTCGTACAGGCGCGCCCGGTCCAACGCCTGCGCGCACAGGCGGCCCACCGTCAGCAGGAAGGCGCGCTCCGGCCCGTCGAAGTCGCGCGCGTCGCCGAAGCCCAGGCCCAGCGCGCCGAACACGCGCCCGCCGCTCACCAGCGGCACGCACGCCCACGCCGCCAGGGTCCGCTCGCGGGACAACTGCGCCAGCCTGGGGTAGCGCGCCATGCACTCCGTCCACGAGCCCAGCGCGCAGGGCTCGCGGGTGCGCGTCACGTCCGTGAGGGGACAGGTCGCGGAGACCTCGAAGCGCTGCCAGCCCTCCAGCTCCCCGGGAGAGAAGCCGTGCGCGGCGGCGCGCTCGAAGACGTCCAGGGCCGCCCCCGTGGGCACCACCACCAGGCCGGTGAGGGCCCCCATGGCGAGGGCGCCTTCGCGCGCGGCCACCTCCACCACCTGCGCGGGGGTGAGCGCCTCGGAGAGCGCGGCGGTCATCGCCTGGAGGCGCTCGGTGCGCCAGGCCGCGGTGGTCCACGCGGCGCGGCGGGTGCGCACGAGCTCCGTCACGTCCACCGCGAAGGCGAGCACGCCCTCCACCCTCCCCTGGGCGTCGCGTCGCGGCAGCAGGGACAGGTTGAAGAAGCGCTCCTCGTCGGCGGGGCGCGCGCGGGCGGAGGCCTCGCGCAGGTGCAGGGGTTCTCCGGTGGAGAAGACGCGGTCCCAGGCGTCGTGCCAGCCGGGGCCCTCCAGTTGGGGGCAGGCCTCGCGCAGGGGGATGCCCACCTGGCCTCGCGCGTCGAGCAGCGGCAGGCGCGTGGCGGTGCTGAACTCGATGTGGTGGCCGGGGCCGCGGTAGAGGCCGAAGAAGGCAGGGAGCTGCTGAAGCAGCTCATGCAGCGGCGGGGGCACACCGCCGGACGCCGCGACCCACCCGGCCTGGGCTTCGTTCATGTGTGGCCCCCCCTACCCCGGCGGAAGGCAAGGCCTCCGGCGAGAAGAGGCGGCCATCAAACACCGGGACGTGCCGGCACGCACGAAAAGCAACCCGGCCTACCTGTCAGGTGTCATGGGCTGAGCGCTCCCTGGCGCTGCTGGCGTCCAGTAGCGGGCATCCCTCCCGGTCGTGCGGGGAAACGCTCCCGGACGTCGGGCATCGGCTATGTCGGATGCCCGGCATGCCCTCCTCTCCTCCCGATTCGCGGCCCCTCGTCGAACTGCGCGCCGTCACCAAGTCCTACGCGGAAGGCGATTCCGTGCGCGAGGTGCTCTCCGGCACGTCGCTCGCCCTGTACCGGGGCGAGTTCGTGGTGCTGCTGGGCCGCAGCGGCTCCGGCAAGTCCACGCTGCTCAACCTCATCAGCGGCATCGACCAGGCGACGCACGGCGAAATCCTCGTGGAGGACCGCGACCTGGGGCGCATGCCGGAGCGGGACCGCACGCTGCTGCGCCGCGAGCGCATCGGCTTCATCTTCCAGGCGTTCAACCTGCTGCCCACGCTGACGGTGGAGGAGAACGTGCGGCTGCCGCTGGAGCTGCTGGGCCGCTCGGCCGCGGAGGCCGGCGCGCGGGCGCGGGAGCTGCTGACGCGCGTGGGCCTGGGGACGCGCGCGAACAGCTTCCCGGACCGGCTCTCCGGCGGAGAGCAGCAGCGCGTGGCGGTGGCGCGAGCGCTGGCCCACGCCCCGCCGCTGCTCCTGGCGGACGAGCCCACGGGCAACCTGGACGAGGAGACGGGCGGCCAGGTGCTGGACCTGCTGGAGGGGCTCACGCGGCAGGGCAACGCCTGCGCGCTCATCGTCACGCACGAGCCCGCGATGGCGGAGCGCGCGGACCGCGTGCTGACGCTGGAGCACGGGCGGCTGGTGGACCGCCCCGGCGGCGCGCGCGGACGGGGGACGACGCCATGAGGGCGCTGCTCGCGCGCTCCAGCCTGCGGCACCTGGGCGGGCACCCGTGGCTCACGGCGCTGTCGCTGCTGGGCATCGCGATGGGCGTGGCGGTGGTGGTGTCCATCGACCTGGCGAGCGGCAGCGCGCTGCGCGCCTTCGAGCAGTCCACGGACGTCGTCGCGGGCCGCGCCACGCACCAAATCACCGGCGGCACGTCCGGCCTGCCGGAGGGCGTCTACACGGCGCTGAAGCTGCGGCCGGACGCACCGGACGCGGCGCCCGTGGTGCAGGGCTTCGTGCAGGTGGAGGGCGGCAACCACCGCACGCTCACGCTGCTGGGGTTGGATCCCTTCGCGGAGGCCCCCTTCCGGGACTTCTCCACGGGCGGCGCGGTGGGGGACGTGGGCGCGCTGCTCACGCGGCCGGGCACGGTGGTGATGGGCGCGAAGACGGCGCGGAGCCTGGGCGTGAAGGCCGGGGACACGCTGCCGGTGACGGTGACGGGGCTGCGCCGGGAGCTGCGCGTGTCGGCGCTGCTGACGCCTTCGCGGGAGACGACGGAGCGCGCGCTGGAGTCGCTGCTCATCGCGGACATCTCCACCGCGCAGGAGGTGCTGGGCCTGGAGGGCCGGCTGACGCGCGTGGACCTGCGCCTGAAGGGCGGAGAGGCGCAGGCCTCGGCGCTCAGGGCCACGCTGCCGCCGGGCGCGGAGCTGGTCCAGACGTCCGGGCGCGCGGGCACGGTGGAGCAGATGACGCGGGCGTTCCGCACCAACCTCACCGCGCTGTCGCTGCTGGCGCTCGTGGTGGGGATGTTCCTCATCTACAACACGATGACGTTCTCCGTGGTGCAGCGGCGCGGGATGCTGGGCCGGCTGCGCGCGGTGGGCGTGACGCGCGGCGAGCTGTTCGCGGTGGTGCTGGGCGAGGCCCTGCTGCTGGGCATCGTGGGCACCGCGGCGGGGCTGCTCCTGGGCATCCTGATGGCCAGCGGCCTGGTGGGCCTCATCACCCGCACCATCAACGACCTGTACTTCGTGGTGAACGTGCGGCGCCTGTCCCTGGAGCCGTTCACGCTGATCAAGGGCCTGAGCCTGGGCCTGGGCGCGACGGTGCTGGCGGCGCTGGTGCCCGCGTGGGAGGCGGCGCGGGCGGCACCGGTGACGGCGCTGCGGCGCTCGACGGTGGAGGACGTGTCCCGCGACCGGGCGCCCCGGCTGGCGGTGCTGGGGCTGCTCATCCTGGCCCTCTCGGCGGCGGTGCTCGCGTGGCCCACGCAGGCGCTGCTGCCGGCATACGCGGGGCTCTTCGGCGTGCTGCTGGGCAGCGCGCTCCTGGTGCCGTGGGTGACGGAGAAGCTGACGGTGGCGGCGGCCCGGCCGCTGGGCGCGCTGTTCGGTCCCCTGGGGCGCATGGCGGCGCGCGGCGTGACGGCGAGCCTGTCGCGCACGGCGGTGGCGCTGGCGGCGCTGATGGTCGCGGTGGCGACGACGGTGGGCGTGGGCCTGATGGTGTCCAGCTTCCGCGGCACGGTGGCGGCGTGGCTGGAGTCCGCGTTGCAGGCGGACGTGTTCGTGTCGCCGCCGTCGCTGGTGGCGCGGCGCGGGGACTCGTCGCTGGTGCCGGGGCTCGCGGAGAAGCTGCGGTCCACGCCGGGGGTCGAGGCGAGCGGCTCCATCCGGGTCATCCATGTGCGCGTCAACGACGTGGACACGGACCTGCTGGCGGTGGACTTCGCGAAGGGCCACGAGCGGACGTACCGCTTCAAGGAAGGGCGCGCGGAGGACGTGTGGCGGCGGCTGGACGCGTCACCGGACGCGCTCATCGTGTCGGAGCCCTTCGCGTTCCACCGGAACGTGCACGCGGGCGACACGCTGCGCGTGGCCACGGACAAGGGGCCGCACGACTTCCACGTGGCGGGCGTGTACTTCGACTATGGCTCGGACGTGGGGACGGTGCTGATGCCGCGCGCCACGTACGAGCACTGGTACGAGGACCGGGGCGTGACGGGCCTGTCCCTCTTCGCCGCGCCCGGACAGGACGTGGACGAGCTGGTGGCCCGCGTGCGCGACCGCGCGGGCGGGGAGCAGGCGCTGAACGTGCGCGCGAACCGGGCGCTGCGGCAGGCGTCGATGGAGGTGTTCGACCGGACCTTCACCATCACGCAGGTGCTGCGCCTGCTGGCGATTGGCGTCGCGTTCGTGGGCGTGCTGAGCGCGCTGATGTCGTTGCAGTTGGAGCGTGCGCGCGAGTTCGCGGTGCTGCGCGCGACGGGGCTCACGCCGGGACAACTGTGGGGCATGGTGTCGTTGCAGACGGGCCTGCTGGGGCTGCTCGCGGGGCTGTTCTCCGTGCCGCTGGGGCTGGCGTTGGCCTACGTGCTGGTGCACGTCATCAACCAGCGCTCGTTCGGGTGGACGTTGCAGTTGGTGGTGGCGCCGGGCGTGGTGGGCCAGGCGCTGGTGCTGGCGCTGGTGGCGGCGGCGCTCGCGGGGCTGTACCCGGCGTGGCGCATGGCGCGCGCGAACCCGGCCATGGCGCTGCGGGAGGAGTGAGGCATGGGGCGGGGACTCGTCATCGGGGTGGTGTTGGTGCTGGCCGCGCTGGGCTTGGCGGTGGGCGTGGTGCTGCGGGACACGGAGGACACCGGGCCCGCGAACGCGGGCGGCATGACGGTCGCGTCCGCGATGGGCGGGGACGGCGGCACGGAGGGCTTCGCGCGCGCGATGGAGCCCCGGCCCTTCCACTTCCCGGAGGACCACGGCCCCCACCCCGACTTCCGCACCGAGTGGTGGTACTGGACGGGAAACCTGGAGACGCAGGACGGGCGCGCCTTCGGCTACCAGTTCACGCTGTTCCGCAGCGCGCTGTCGCCGGAGCAGCCCCAGCGTGAGTCCGGCTGGGGCACGCGGCAGGTGTTCATGGGGCACTTCACGCTGACGGACGTGAGCGCCGGCAGGTTCCACGTCACCGAGCGCTTCAGCCGCGCGGCGCAGGGGCTGGCGGGCGCGGACGGGGCGCCCTTCCATGTCTGGCTTCAGGACTGGGACGTGCGAAGTGAAGGCACGAACGGCGGCACGTGGCCCATGCACCTGCGCGCGCAGGGCGACGGCGTGACGCTGGAGCTGACGCTGGATGAAGGCAAGCCGCCGGTGCTCCAGGGTGACAAGGGTTTGAGCCAGAAGGGCCCGGAGCGGGGCAACGCGTCCTACTACTACTCGATGCCGCGCATGCCTTCGCGGGGCACGGTGTCGGTGGACGGGCAGACGGTGCAGGTGAAGGGCGAGAGCTGGATGGACCGCGAGTGGAGCACCAGCGCGCTGAGCGGCGACCAGGTGGGCTGGGACTGGTTCGCGCTCCAGCTCTCCGACGGCAGCGAGCTGATGCTCTACCAACTGCGCAAGAAGGACGGGTCGAAGGACGCCTTCAGCGCGGGCACGTATGTCCCCGCGACGGGCGAAGCCGTGCACCTGGGCGCCGATGACATGCGCTTGGAGCCCCGGGGCACCTGGAAGAGCCCGCGCGGCGGCGAGTACCCGGCGGGCTGGCGCGTGCAGGTCCCCAAGGTGTCCCTGGAGCTGACGGTGACGCCGAAGCTGCCGGACCAGGAGCTGCCGGTGCTGGTGCGCTACTGGGAGGGCGCGGTGACGGTGGACGGCACTCGCGAGGGCCAGCCCGTGCAGGGGCGCGGCTACCTGGAGATGACGGGCTACGCGGACGCGCCCCGGAGCGACGAGACCGTGCGCAGCCGCACGCCGTGACTCAGCCCCGGGCGGCGCGCTTGACCTGGAGGTCGTGGGCCTCCTTGAGGTACGGGCGCAGCAGGCGGAGCGTTTCGTGGCTGGGGTTGACCACGCTCAGCCAGAACATGCGCGCGTAGGTCGGGTGCGGCAGGAGCACGTCCAGGTCCGCGTAGTCCACGTTCGGGTCGGGCTCCGGGAACAGCTTCTGGAAGCTCTCCTTGCTCAAGCCCAGGTTCAGCCGGAACACGCCGTCGCGGTCCAGCTCCGAGTGGTGGTCGAGCTCCGTGTCCCGCGTGACGATGGTCGCGAAGGGGAACTTCCGCTCGTCCCCGGCGAAGAAGAAGAGGTCCGGCGTGCTGGTGTCCATGTGCACGTCCCTGAACGCATCCCGGATGTACGCCGCCAAGGCCTCCAGGCTGATGGCTCCCGTCATGACGTCCTCCCCGAGCTAGAACCGTGCGTGACTTAGCACGCACGGCGCAACCTCGGGGGAGGGTCCGCGGACGAGGCTACTGGGACCAGTAGCACTCCAGCGACTCACGCGCGGACTTGCCAATGAGTTCACAGTTCTCGAAGCGGGCGCGCGCGTCTCCCTCGAGCCCCTGCCGATACTGGTCCGCGAAGCGCCGGAAGTAGCCGTCCGGCAGCGCCTTCGAGTCGAGCCGGAAGGTGGCGGCGGGTGTCCGCTCGAACTCCAGTCGGAATCCGATGCCTCGGCCAGCGACGAGCTGCCGGATGCTGGACTCCTCGGTGACAGACTCCGCCACCATCTCGTTGAGCAGGCTCGACAAGGCCACCGTGCCGTCGCTCCCGGTGCGGCCCTTGCGCTGCGCCGACCCCATGACGACGCTCCATTGCAGCGGCGCCTTGAGGGTGAAGGAGCGATCCTCGCAACGCTCCGTGCGCACATCCTCCACCTCGCCGGTGACGACCTCGACCTGTCTGACGTCCTTGTCGGTGAGCGCCGTCACCAGGGGATAGATGGCCGCGGCCGACAGCCCTATCCCGAGCGCCGAGGAGAGGCCATCGTCTTCCTCCTCGTCGGAGGAGCCTCCCGACTGAGACATCAGCACGAGACCACCGCCGAGCATCGCGACGCCCAGAATGAGCGAGCCCATGGGCGGGCCCTCCTTCGTGTCGATGCGCTTGCGGCTGAACTCGGTGGAGACTTCAGTGCAGGTGTTGCGCTCCACGACGACGCTGCCCACGTAGGACGGGTCCACATTCGTCCGCAGCGTGTCCGTGTGCTTCTCGCCGAGCGAGGACTCCCGCAGGCGCTCGCCACGGACGTACTCGGAGGAGGTGGTGCAGCCCGCCTGGGTGAGCAGCAGCGCCACGAGCCCCGTGACCAATCCCCTAGAAGAGACGGTTGCGCGCATCTTCCATTGCTCCACAAAGCCGCGAGTAGTGCTCCAGCGCCCGCTCCAGACGGAGGCTCTTGTCCTCGTCCGTCCGTCGGCCGCTGATGAAGTCCGTCACCGACGTCACGGTGAGGTCGACGTAGGGCAGGCTCTGGAACTTGCCGGTCGGCTCCGCGCAGTAGCGGTTCTCCGGGCCACACTTGCGGAACATCGAATACGTGCCGGTGTGCTTCTGTTTCACGCGCAGCCGCAAGGTCGCGTCCTTGCCGTTGTCGAGCCGGATGACCTCGATGGGGAGCAACAGCCCACGCAGGTCGACGATCTCCGTGCGCTCCCGGGGCTTGTCGAGCACCATGATGCGGCAGTCCTTCACGGTGACGTGCACCTCCGAGTCATTCCATGCCTCGATGTGCTCGCGCAGCCACTCCTCCGTCTGCGCCGCGGTCGGGTCCACCTTGCGCACCTGGGCGGGAGCTTCGGGGGGCGGCGTCTTCTCCGCTGCGAGCCCCCCCGCCGAGGTCAACAGCATCAGGGAAAACGACCACAGACAATGTTGAGAATGTCGCACATTGGAACGCTGCCATGCCCCGGCGTTCGACAGCAACACCTTGTTGATTCAAGCCCCGGCCCCGCCGGGACCTCCGCCGCCACGGCAAGGCCGGTGCCGGCGTGCCGTGTACAGCCAGCGGGCCCGGGGGCTTAGATTGCCGGTCCCATGAACGTCCTCGTCACCGGGGCCACCGGCCTCATCGGCAACGCCATCGCGCAGCGGCTCGTGAAGCAGGGCGCCTCCGTCCGCGCGCTCGTGCGGGACGTGGCCCGCGCCGCGAAGCTGCTCCCGGACTCCGTGAAGCTCATCCAGGGTGACGTCACGTCCCCGGGCACCCTGCCCGCCGCGATGCAGGACGTGGAGCGCGTCTTCCACGCCGCGGGCATGCCGGAGCAGTGGCAGCGGGACGACTCCATCTTCGACCGCGTGAACCGCCAGGGCAGCGTCAACGTCCTGTCCGCCGCGCACGCCGCGAGGGTGCGCCGCGTGGTCTACACGTCCACCATGGATGTCTTCGCCGCGCCCCGGGGCGGCGAGCTGACCGAGGCGAACCTCGACCCGCACCCCAAGCCCACCGCCTACGAGCGCTCCAAGCAGGACGCCGAGCGCGCCGTGGAGGCCATCCGCCAGCAGGGCCTGGACGTCGTCTACGTCAACCCCGCCGCCGTCTACGGCCCCAGCCCCGTGCACGTGGGGCTCAACTCCTTCTTCATCCAACTGCTCAACAAGAAGGCCCCGCTGCTGCCGCCGGGCGGCATGTCCGTGGTCTACGTGGACGGCTGCACCGACGTGCACCTCGCCGCCGCCGAACGCGGCGTCAACGGCGAGCGCTACCTCGTCTCCGACCAGTACGTCAGCAACGCGGACCTCGCGCTCGCCATCCACCAGGCCGCGGGGGCCGGCAAGCCGCCCGCCGTCGCGCCCGCCTTCCTGATGGAGGCCCTGGCCCGCGTGTCCGCGCCGCTCGCGCGCGTGTTCCCCTTCACGCCGCTCGTCGCGCCCGGCCAACTGTCCTTCATGCGCTGGGAGGCCCACGTGAACGCGGCCAGGGCCCAGCGGGAGCTGGCCTTCCGCCCCACCCCGCTCGCGGAGGGCGTGGCCCGCACCGTCGCCTTCCTGCGGGAACAGGGACTCGTCCCGCGCGCCTGAAAAGAACATGGGGGGCCGCCCCACAGGGATGACGGCCCCCCACGCGTGCCGCGACTGCCTACCGCAATCCGAGCGTCTCGCGCGCCCCTGTGCCCTCCCGCGCGTTGACCGTGATGGAGCCCCGGGGCGCCGGAGGTGCGCCCATCTGGATGGGAATCTGGAGACGCTCGTCCGCCCCCGGCGCCCCCCCCCACCCGCCCGCCTGCCCTCCGGCCCGGGACACGGGCTTTCGTGCCTCCTGTTCGACATGGGGTGTCGACACACGGCGTAAGGCCCACCTTTCAACGCACGCACGTCCTTCTCGGGTCCGACCCCCGTCGAGGCCGCTCGGCCCCGTAACCCTCACCACGGAGTGACACCATGGCATTGCTATCCAACCTGCTGGGCGCGCTGGGCGCGTCGCGACGGAGCGTCTTCAGGGGCAGTGGCTGGAACCGCGGACGCAGCGCCTACGGCCGCCGTCCCCTCGGCTACGGGTACCGGGGACGCCGCTCCTCCGGCGCGGGCGGCTCGCTGGGCCGGATGATCCTCGCGGGCCTGGGCGCCTACGGCCTGCGCCGCTACTTCAACAACCGCTCACGGGCCACGGGTTACTGAAAGCGGGCCGCCGCGCGCGGCAGCGCCGGGAAGTACCGTGGACTTCCCCCGGCAAGGCGCGCCGCCACGGCACCCCCACGCGGGCACGGGAGCGTTCCACGGACTGCTCCCGGTGCCTGACATCCCCGCACGCGCCGTGGGTGCGAGCGCCTCCGCTTGGAGTAGGGTCCCCTTCCGTGTCCGGCCACTGGCCGACGAAAGAGGCTCCGCACGCATGGCGAAGGCGAAATACGTCCTGGCGCTGGACCAGGGCACCACGGGGACCCACGTCTCCATCCTCGATACCCGGTTGCAGGTGGTGGGCCGCTCCTACAAGGAGCTGACCCAGCACTTCCCCAAGCCGTCGTGGGTGGAGCACGACCTGATCGACATCTGGAACACCAGCGAGTGGTGCATCGCCCGCGCCCTCAAGGACGCCGGCCTCACCGGCCGCGACATCGCCGTGGTGGGCATCACCAACCAGCGCGAGACGACGGGCCTCTGGGACCGCGAGACCTCCGAGCCCCTGGCCCGCGCCATCGTCTGGCAGGACCGCCGCACCGCGGACATCTGTCAGCGGCTCAAGGCCGAGGGCGTGGAGCCCCGCGTGCGGGAGGTGACGGGCCTGGTGCTGGACCCCTACTTCTCCGGCACCAAGCTCACCTGGCTCTTCCAGCACCTCAAGGGCGCGAAGAAGCGCGCCGAGAAGGGCGACGTGTGCTTCGGCACCATGGACTCGTGGCTCGTCCACAAGCTCACCGGCGGCGTCGCCCACGTCACGGACGTGTCCAACGCCAGCCGCACGCTGCTCATGGACCTGCGCACGCTCAACTGGGATGACGAGCTGTGCTCGCTCCTGGGGGTGCCGCGCGCATGCCTGCCGGAAATCAGGGGCAACGCGGAGGTGTACGGCACCACGCGCGGCATGCGCAGCCTGCCGGACGGCATCCTCGTCGCGGGCATGGCGGGCGACCAGCAGGCGGCCCTCTTCGGGCAGGCGTGCTTCGAGCCCGGCGAGTCCAAGTGCACCTACGGCACCGGCGCCTTCCTGCTCATGAACACCGGCACCCAGCCGGTGCGCTCCACCGCGGGGCTGCTCACCACCGTGGCGTGGAAGCTGGGCAACACCACGCACTACGCGCTGGAGGGCAGCTCCTTCATCGCGGGCGCCGCCGTGCAGTGGCTGCGTGACGGCCTCAAGGTCATCAAGAAGGCCCCGGACGTGGAGGCGCTGGCCGCCAGCGTGAAGGACTCCGGCGACGTCGTCTTCGTCCCGGCGCTCGCGGGCCTGGGCGCGCCGCACTGGCGCCCGGAGGCGCGCGGCCTGTTCGCCGGCATCGACCGCTCCACCACCGTGGCGCACCTGGCGCGCGCGACGCTGGAGGGCGTGGCCCTTCAAATCCACGACCTGGCGGAGGCCATGCGCCGCGACAGCGGGCGGGACATCCCCGTCTTCAAGGCGGACGGCGGCGCCGCGGCCAACAACCTGCTCATGCAGTACCAGGCGGACCTGCTGGGCGTGCCGGTGGTCCGCCCGCGCAACCTGGAGACCACGTCCCTGGGCGCGGCCTTCCTGGGCGGCCTGGGCGCGGGCGTGTGGACCAGCCCGGACGCCATCCGCCGCGCGTGGAAGGCGGACCGGACCTTCAAGCCGAAGATGAAGCCGGAGGTGCGCGCGCGCCACCTGGAAAAGTGGAAGCAGGCGGTTTCTCGCGCGTGAAGTGACACAGGGGAGCCCGGCGCATTGAACGCGCCGGGGCTTCCATCGGGCGGGGGAGCGGGTAGAACGGCCGCCATGGCCTACGACCGCACGTTGCTCTCCCCGGATGCGCTCCAGACCTTCCTCACCCAGCACCCCGCCTGGACGCACGAGGGCGGGATGATCCGCCGCACCTACGAAGCGCCCTCGTTCCTGGAGGGCATCGCCTTCGTGGAGCGCGTGGCGAAGGCCGCGGAGGCCGCGGACCACCACCCGGACATCGACATCCGGTGGCGCAAGGTGACGCTGGCGCTGGTGACGCACGACGCGGGCGGCCTCACGTCCCGCGACACCGCCCTGGCGGCGGAGGCGGACCGCCTCTTCAGCGAAGGGGCCTCCGTCCGGTGATTCACGGCGTGCGTGGCACCCTGGCGGCCCTGGCGTGCGCGGTGTCCCTCGCCGCGCTCCCGGCCCTGGCCCAGGACGACGCTCCCACGGAGCCCCGTCCGGAACGTCTGTATTTCAACTCCGGCGCGCTCCTGGGGTCGGCGCGCGTGGTGGGCCTGGGCGGCGCCTACGTGGGCATCGCGGAGGGCGCCGCGGGCGTGTCCAGCAACCTGGCCGCCCTGGCCCAGCGCAGCCCGTCGCTGGAGCGCGACTGGGACCTGGGCGTCACCCTGTCCTGGCTGGACCTGCCCTTCACCGGCACCAAGCGCCGGGACGTGGACAACGACGGCCTGGCGGACGAATCCGTGGACAGCCGCCAGCTCCTGGGCGCGCTGATGCTGCAATACAAGCGCTTCGGCATCGGCTTTCTCTGGCGCAACAGCCGCACGGGCTACTGCCTCACCCTGGGCTGCCGGGGCGAGGGCGAGAAGCTGCGCGTCTCCCTCACCCAGTCCACGCTCGCGGGCTCCATCGCCTTCGGCCAGGACGACTTCATCCTGTCGCTGGGCATCTTCTCCGCGCAGGCCAGCTTCAGCGAAATGGGCGACCAGTCCTGGCGCTACGGCGACACCGGCGTGGCGGTGGACATGCTCTTCCGTCCGCACGGGCGGCCCTACCGCATTGGCGTGGCGGTGCGCCCGGAGGTGGTGGCGGGCTGGCGCCGCGACGACGGTCAGAGCCCCTTCATCGCGGGCCGCCAAATCTACGCGGCCGTGGTGTCACCCGCGGTGCTGTCCCTGGGCGCGAGCTGGCGGCTGGGCGAAGGCGCGCACCGCTACAACCGGCTGTCCCCCGCGGCCCGGCGGCAGCTCCAGGTGGACGGAGACGCACTGCCGGTGCCGGACGAGGAACCCCGCGACGCGCTGGCCGGCCGGTGGCTCATCACCGCGCAGGTGGACCTCATCTCCAGCGTGAGCAACGCGGTGGCGTCGCGCTCGCTGGCCACCACCGCGGAGCCGCAGCCCGTGGGCGACACCGCCACCTTCCAGCCGCGCCTGGGCGCGGAGTGGGACACCTTCCCGGGCCTCTTGCGCCTGCGCGCGGGCACGTGGCTGGAGCCGTCCCCCTTCCAGGACCGCAACCCCCGGCCGCACCTCACCGGCGGCTTCGAGCTGTTCGTGCTGCGCTACTGGGAGGACTGGTCCATCACCGCGTCGTTCGACCTGGCGAGCCGCTACTCCAACTGGGGCGTCTCCATCGGCTTCTGGCGGTAGTGTCTGGCTTTGCGCCGCGTGGGTAACGCGGGCACCTTCGTGGGTGCTCGCGTCGCCCCTCCACGGCGCCCCGAACCCCACGCGTGCGCTCCACGCGCCCTCCGGCAGCGGGCGGCCGAGCAACCTTCCGTGCCGTATTTGCCGGGGTGGGATGGCGTGCGAACCCTGCCGTACACGGAGGGGATTCCATGTATCTGGGGCGGGGGTGGCGCCGGACTGTCGTGGGCGCGACGGTGCTGGGTTTCGCGTTTGGCGGAGGGTGGGGGTGCGGAGGCGGGGCGGAGACGCCCGATCCGGACACCTGCCAGGATTCGAAGATGGGGTGCCCGCCCTCGGAGCAGCCCTCCGTTCCGGGCGAGGTTCCCCCGCCGGGGAGCGGCACGCAGACGCCGCCGGGCAATCAGAACCCGCAGACACCACCGCCTCCGGCCAACCCGCCGGAGAAGGTGCCGCCCGCGTCGGGGGCCACGCTGTGGCTCGCGAAGGAGGGCGCCGCGCAGGACGATCTGGCGCTGGACCTGGCGGTGGACGCCACGGGCGACCTCTTCACCGCCGCCGTGCACGGCTACGACGACCTGGACGCGCGCACGCCCACGGATGACGCCGTGGAGCTGGTGCTCACGCGGCGCTCCGGCGCGGGGCAGATGCTGTGGACGCACGCGTACGACGTGCGCGTGGACGCCGTGCCCGAAGCGCTGCGCGCGGACGTGCATGTCCGCGTGGCGGCGGACGGCGCGGGCGGCATGCTCCTGGCCGGCAACCTCCAGGGCACGGTGGACCTGGGCACGGGGAAGTTCGCGGACGGCGCCTTCGTCGCGAGGCTGTCCCCGGACGGCGCGACGCTCTGGGCGTACCGGGTGCCCGGTGAGCTGACGGTGAAGGACGTGGCGGCGGACGCAGAAGGGAGGCTGTACGTGGCCTATACCGCGCCGGGCCGCGTGGACCTGGGCAACGACGTGAAGGGAGCCTCGGCCGGCGTGGCGGTGTTCGCGGCGGACGGCGCCGCGGAGCGCGCCTTCGCCGTGGGCAGCGCGGAGTCCGAGGGCGCCAGCGCCGAGCCCCTGTCCCTGGCCCCCGGCGCGGACGGCAGCGTGGCGGTGGCGGGGCGCTACACGGGCACGGTGCGCTTCGGCACCAACGTCACCCAGGGCTCCAGCGCGGGCAGCCCGTTCGTGGCGCTGTACCGGCGGAACGGCGCGCTCGGCTGGGCGAAGGTGCGGCCCGGCGTGAAGGGGAGCGCCCGGGACGTGAGCCGCGACGCCGCCGGGGACGTGGTGGCGGGCGGCGACTTCCAGGGCGGCTTCACCTGGGCGGGCGCGACGCTGAAGGGCGCCGCCAGCCCCAGCCCCTTCGTGGTGGTGACGGGCGCGGACGGCACCGAGCGCTGGGCGCGCGACCTGGGCGTGGACGCGTCCGTGCAGGGCGTGGCCCTCCACTCCACCGGCGAGGTGCTGGTGGTGGGCTACACGTACTCGTGGCTGGAGAACGGCGCCACGGGCACGGACGGCCTGGGGTCCGCGCAGCTCTTCACCCAGCGCTTCGACCCCACGGGCCAGCCGCTGGCCTCGCGCCTGTTCCTGGCCCCCGCGCCGGAGGCTCGCGGCGAGCTGTACGGCGTGGAGGCGGTGCCGGCGGTGACGTTGATGCCGGACGGCGACGCGGTGCTGTTCGGCCACACCGACCGCGTCACGGACTTCGGCGTGGGCAAGCTCAGGCCCACGCGCGGCGACGTCTTCCTGGTGCGCGTGAAGTACTGAGCGCCGCCCGCTACCGCGGCTGGGCGCCCGCGCTTCCGGTGGCGGGCGCTCCGGCGGGCCGCAGCGCGTTCTGGCCCAGGCGCGAGAAGTTGATGGAGTTGCTCAGGATGCGCACCGCCTCCTGGTCCGCGTGGAAGCCCATGGAGTTCTCCGCCTCCACGAAGTCCAGGTAGAACTGGGCGCGCTTCTGCAGGTCGCGCGCCCTGGCCAGGGACTCCTCGGGCGCCCCCGCCTTCTGCGCGCGCTCCAGGTCGTGGATGAGGTCCACCAGCGCGTCCATGGCGATGTTGCGCGTCTGGAAGGTGCGCGTCTGGAGGGTCTCCGCCCGCTCGAGCAGCTCCGCCTCGCTCCACTTGTGGCACGTCTGGCAGGCGCGGTTGATGTTGAGCAGCGGGCTGCGCACGTGGTGGTCGCTGATCTTCATCGCCCCCTCGCGCTGGTAGGGCATGTGGCAATCCGCGCACGCCACGCCGCTCTTCGCGTGGATGCCCTGGTTGTACAGCTCGAACTCGGGGTGCTGCGCCTTGAGGACCTTCGCGCCGGTGAGCGCGTGGGTCCAGTCGGCGTGCCCGTCCTCGTCGTAGTAGGCCATGATCTGATCGATGTTGATGCCCTTGGCCCAGGGGTACGTGAGGCGCTTCTCCTTGCCCTTGAAGTAGTACTCGACGTGGCACTGGCCGCACACGTACGTGCGCATCTCCTGGCGCGTCGCGTCCCGGTTCACCTGGAAGTCCGCCACGCCCTGGCTGGCCTTGAGCGCGGCGATGCCTTCGATGAAGCCGGGGCGCGTGACGCGCAGTTGCATCGTGGTGGGCTCGTGGCAGTCGATGCAGGACACCGGGTGCTCCACGAGCTTGCGCGCTTCCGCGAAGGGCATCTGATTCATCTTTTCAAAGCCCTTGATGAGGTCCCCGTCGCCCAGCTTCTTGTAGGGCACGTACACGCTGCCGTGGCAGTGGATGCAGGTGCCCGGCTGCTGCGTCACCTGCTGCCGCTGGGTGAAGGTCTGGTCATCCAGCATGTACGCGTGGCCGCGCTCCTCGCGGAAGTCCGTGGCGAAGGCGTAGCCGCTCCACATCGTGACCAGGCGGGGGTCCTCCTCCAGCCGGCTCTGCGCCACCACCGAGCGGGGATCCGCCTGGGTGGGCGTGCGCGCCACCGCCTCGCTCCCACCGTAGCGGGTGCGCTTCTGGTCCACCGTGCGCCGGTAGCCGTCGTACTGCAGCGGGAAGTTCTTCCCCCACACGGCGGGGTCCGTGATGGTGTCGTCGAGCTCCACCACCCGGTAGAAGGGGCTCTTCGCCTCCTGCTTGCGCTCCATGATGTTGACCAGGAGGGCGGTGACGCCCGCCGAGGCCAGCGCCGCCGCGACCGCGACGGCCACCACGAGCCTGATGCCGCTGAAGCGCCGGCGCTTCTCCGGAGCCTTGTCGGGCTCGGTCATCGTGCAATCTCCTTACGGATGAGCTCGGGGTTCCCCGACCCTTCGGGGTGGCCCACGGAGTTGTGGCAGGTGAGGCACTGGAGCTGCTCGCCGGGGTCCACCCGCGCGTGGCCCGTGGGCGGCGTCTCGATGGCCTCCACGATGGAGGCGTGGCACTTGCGGCACGCGCCCTCCGTCACCTCGCGGTTGCCCGGACGCAGGCGGATGGGGTCCGGGAAGGTGCCGGTGGTGAAGTAGAAGGAGTGCCAGAAGCCGTTGCTCGCCTTCGTGTAGTACTTGGGAACGAAGCCCGCGGGCGTGTGGCAGTCATTGCAGGTGGCCACCGCGTGGTGGCTGCTCTTGCGCCAGCCGTCGTACTGCTCGTTCATGATGTGGCAGTTGGCGCAGGCGGCCGGGTCGTCCCGCAGGTAGGACGCGCCCTTCGCGTACGCGAAGGTGAAGCCGCCGAGGCCGACCATCACTCCGATGGCGGTCCCGAGGATCACGGCCAGCACGGTGCGGGAGGCGAAGGGCACGTGGGTCACCCTACCCGGCGCCGCGCCCCTTGGTGGGAGAATGTTCCAGGACCTCCGCCGCGCGACAGCGCACGGTGCCCCCAAAGACAAACGGGCCCGGCGCGCTGAAGGCACCGGGCCCGTCCATGCTTCACGGCGGGGAACGCCTCAGCCGCCGAGCGCCACGTTCTCCAGCACGCCCAGCGCGTCCGGGACGAGCACGGCGGCGGAGTAGTAGGTGCTCACCAGGTAGTTCGTGATGGCCTGGTCGTTCACGGACATCCGCTTCACGGTGAGGCTGGGCTCCACCTCGTCGGGGATGCCCGCGTTGTGCAGGCCCACCACGCCCTGGTCGTCCTGACCGGTGCGCATGGCGAGGATGGAGGTGGTGTTCTCCCGGCTGATGGGCAGCTTGTCGCACGGGAGGATGGGCACCCCGCGCCACGCCTGGAACTTCGCCCCGCCCACGTCCACCACCGTCGGGTACAGGCCGCGCTTGGTGCACTCCCGGCCGAACGCGGCGATGGCGCGCGGGTGGGCCAGGAAGTAGCGCGTCTTGCGGCGGCGCGACACCAGCTCATCCATGTCGTCCGGCGTCGGCGGACCGGAGCGGGTGTTGATGCGCTGCTTCAGGTCGGCGTTGTGCAGCAGGCCGAACTCCGGGTTGTTGATGAGCTCCCACTCCTTGCGCTCCTTCAGCGCCTCGATGGTCAGCCGCAGTTGCTCCGCGGTCTGGTTCATGGGGTCGTTGAAGACGTCGGACACGCGGGTGTGCACGCGCAGGATGGTCTGCGCCACGCTCAGCTCGTACTCGCGCGGCTTCAGCTCGTAGTCCACGAAGGTGCCGGGCAGCACGGGCTCGCCGTGATGGCCCGCGGCCAGCGCGATGGCGGCCTGCCCCGCCTTGTCCTGGGGCTTCTTGAGGTTCGCCCGGTAGCGCTCCACGTGGGCCTTCAGCGCCGGGGACTGGGTGATGAGGGACTCGAACACGTCCTGGGGCAGCGCCATCACCGTGCAGGCCGTGACGGCCTTGACGGTGAAGGGCCACACGTCGTTCGACTCCACCACCGCCTGGTCGCCGAAGTGGTCGCCGTCCGCCAGCGTGTCCAGCACGACGGGGTCGCCGTACTTGCCGGCCGTCAGCTTCTGCGCCTTGCCGTGCGCCAGCAGGAACACGTGCTCGGCGGACTTCCCCGCCTCCACGATGGTGTCCCCGGCCTTGTACTGCTGCTGGGTGAAGCGGCCGGCCAGGGTGCGGATGAGCAGGTCATCCACGTCCTGGAAGCCCCGCATCAGCGGCAGCTTGAGCAGCTCCTGGGGGATGACCTCCACCTTGACGCCGATGTTGCTGAAGTTCAGCCGGTCGTCGCCCACGGTGTACGTCAGCCGCCGGTTCACGCGGTACGTGCCGCCGGACACCTGCACCCAGGGCAGGATGCCCAGCAGGTAGCGGGGCGAGATGCCCTGCATCACCGGCTGCGTCTTGGTCGTCGTCGCGAGCTGGCGCGCACCCGCCGTGCTGAGGCTGGTGCCCTCGTGCGCCGCTACGTCCTTCTGTGAGTTCGCCATGGAAGAATCTCCGGGTCGCGCGGGGGGACTACGAGCGGCCCAGCTCCACGCTCTCCAGGATGCCCAGCGCGTCCGGCGTCAGCACCGCCGCGGAGAAGTACGCCGTCACCAGGTAGTTCATGATGGCCTTCTCGTTGATGCCCATGAACCGCACGTTGAGGCTGGGTTCAATCTCGTCCGGGATGCCCGCCTGGTGCAGCCCCACGACGCCCTGGTTCTTCTCACCCGCGCGCATCAGCATGATGGACGTGGTGCGCGACTCGGAGACGGGGATCTTGTTGCAGGACACGATGGGGACGCCGCGCCACGCGGGCACGTGGTTCCCGTTCATCTCCACGCTGGTGGGGTAGATGCCCCGCTTGTTGCACTCCTGCCCGAACGCGGCGATGGCGCGCGGGTGGGCCAGGAAGAACGACGGCTCCTTCCACACCGTGGCCAGCAGCTCGTCCATGTCGTCCGGCGTGGGCGCGCCGGAGCGGGTGTGGATGCGCTGCTTCAGGTCCGCGTTGTGCAGCAGGCCGAACTCGCGGTTGTTGATGAGCTCGTGCTCCTTGCGCTCCTTCAGCGCCTCCACGGTCAGCCGCAACTGCTGCTGCGTCTGGTTCATGGGGTCGTTGAAGAGGTCCGCGACGCGCGTGTGGATCTGCAGCACGGTCTGCGCCACGGCCAGCTCGTACTCGCGCGGGTGCGTCTCGTAGTCCACGAAGGTGCCGGGGAGCACCGGCTCGCCGTGGTGGCCGGCGGCCAGCTCGATGGCCTTCTGGCCGGACGTGTCCTGCTTCTTCTTGGAGCGGGCCTTGAAGCCCTCGATGTGCTTCTGCAGCGACGGGACCTGCGCCACCACCGCCTCGAAGGCGGACTGCTGGAGGATGAGCGCGATGACCGGCGTCACGGCCTTGGCCGTGAACTGCCAGTAGTCCTGCGACTCCAGCAGCGCCTGGTAGCTGTAGTGGTCGCCGTCCGCCAGCGTCTCCAGCACCAGCGGCTCGCCGTACTTGCCGGTGCCGATGCGGTTCACCTTGCCGTGGGCGATGAGGACGATGGAGTCCGCCTCCTTGCCGGCCTCGGTGATGACCTCACCCGCCTTGTACTCCTTCTGCACGAAGCGGTTGGCCAGCGCCGTCAGCGCCTCCACGTCCTCATAGCCGCGCAGCAGGGGCAGCTCGCCCAGCTCCTGGGGAATCACCTGCACCTTGGCGCCGGTGCTGGTGAAGGTCACGCGGCCGTCACCCACGGCGTAGGTCATGCGGCGGTTGACGCGGTACGTGCCGCCGGACACCTGCACCCACGGCAGCAGCTTGAGCAGCCACCGCGAGGAGATGCCCTGCATCTGCGGCTCGGACTTGGTCGTCGTCGCCAGTTGACGCGCCGCCTGCGTGCCAAGGCTCTGGTTGTTGTCGTCGAACTTCTTCAGGTCGTTGGACATGGGGCCACCTTCTCCAGGTTGGGGATTCGAAAGGCTTCGGGACTGCGTGGGGACTCAGGACCTACCGGCGCGGAACAGCTCGGCGATGCGCATGGCGGACGTGCCCAGGGCGGAGACGTTCCCGGCCTGGAGCTTCGGCGCCGCGTCGTGGAGGAGCTCCTCTTCCGTGTAGCGGGTCACCTCCGCGTGCCACCGGGGGATGCCCGCCATCCACTGCTGGAGCTGCTCCACGTACTTGTTCAGCTTCTCCCGCGCCTGCTCGTCCAGGTCGAAGGTGCGGATGACCACCGGCAGCTCCTTGGCCACCAGGTGCTCGAACTGCTTCATGCGCGCGGTCATCAGTGCGTTGACCGTGAGCACGGCCTCGTCCTTGTCCACGCCCAGGAACTTCTGGACCACGAGCACGCAGTTGTTGAGCTCGCCCTCGAACTGAATCTCCTTCTGGTAGGAGAAGAGGTCGTTGACGAAGCAGGCGTAGTCCGCGGCGGAGTTCTCCAGCCCGCGCAGCGTGCGGGTGTTGAAGACGTCCTCCGGCACCGCGTCACCCTTGGAGAGGCGCGACAGGCTCATGGTGAGGTCCGAGCCGAATGTCTTGCGGCGCATCTCCACGTAGTCCACGGGGTCCGGCACGCGGTTGAGCAACTGGTTGTTCAGCTCCCACACCCAACTGTCCGTCATGTCCTGGATGGCCTTGCGGAACAGCTTGCGGCCGCGCGGAGACAGCGGGCCCGCGGTGCGCTTCCACAGGTCCACCAGGCCCAGCTCCACCGGGTTGGTGGGCACCGCGGCGTTGGCGGCCTCCACGTCATCCGGCATGAACTGGCCCAGCCGCGCGGTGAACAGCTTCGCGCCCGCCATGTCCCGCGTGTTCGCGTAGAGCATGGGGAAGTAGTCGTCCGCGTAGGTGCCCCAGACGAGCCAGCACGCCGTCAGGTCCAGTTGCTCCGGGGTCGCGTCCGGGTGGATGTACGCGCCGCAGAGGGCCACGTCCGCCGCGTCGAACTTGTGGTCGTCCCAGACGTAGAACCCCACCCCGGGCACCACCTCCAGCATGCCCACCCGCCGCGCCCACGCCTTGGAGTTCTTGCGCGCGCGGTCCAGGTGCGGGCTCTGGTACGTGGTGTACGGCATGTAGAACTTCGGCAGCTTCGTGGGGCCCACGTGCTGGCGGGGCACGTGGCTCAGCGAGCGGGCGCGAGGCCCCAGCCCCAGCCCGCCGGCCGTCAGCGGGAGCCGCAGCGCGGAGGTGCCCAGGCCGGAGGGCACCGGGATGGACAGCGCCGGCCGCTCCTCCGAGTGCTGGTTCATGTAGCGGTTGGAGCGCATGTGCCACTCGTGGCCGCCGGACTGCCAGTCCTGCAGGCCGCGCAGGTACGTGAGCACCTGCGCCTGCTCCACCGGGTTGAGCGCGTACTCCGCGAACAGCCACGGCAGCTCCGTGGCGAAGGTGGTCTCGAACTGCTGGAGCCGCGACGTCAGCAGGTCGTTGACCAGGTCCGCCGCGCGCTGGGTGTCGCAGTCGAGGAACTCCTCCACCACCAGCACGCCGTTGGAGAGCTCGCCCTCCTCCAGCTCGCGCTCGTAGGAGAACAGGTCGTTGCGCAGGTGCACCGCGTCCGAGAACGTGTCCTTGAAGACGCGCATCGGGCGGCTTTGCACGACGCGGGCGGGAATCTCCGCGGCGACGGCGTGCTCCACCAGGTCGGAGGACCAGGGCGCGCCGCCCACCTTGCGGCGCATCTCGATGTACTCGATGGGGTTGGAGACGCGCGCCTCGCTGATGTTCTCGATCTCCCACATCGACTCATCGAGCAGGTGCTTGGTGTTCTCGTAGAAGCGCTTGCGCCAGTCCATGGACATGGAGGGCACGGTGCGCTGCCACAGGTCCCAGAGGGCGCGCTCCACCGGGTTGGTGGGCTCCGGCGGCGGGGACATGTCCAGCGGCATGAACAGCGGCAGCCGGTCCAGGTAGGCCTGACCGCCCTTCACGTCACGCGAGTACTTGAAGACCTCCAGGAAGTGGTCGTCGAAGTAGAAGACCCAGACGTACCAGTCCGTGATGAGGTCCAGCTCCGGGCCCGGCGCCTCCGGGTGCGTGTACGCACAGAGCAGCGCGTAGTCCATGCCGTCGAAGCGGCGCTCGGACCAGACCTCACGGTCCGTGCCATCCCGCGGCGGGCCCAGGATGCCCATCTGGTACGACCACGCCTTGGTGTGCGCGCGGGCCGCCTCCAGGTTCGGGTTCAGGCGCGCCGGCCATGGCACGTAGAACTCCGGCAACTGGAACGGTTGCTTCTGCTTCCCCTTGGACATGCTCGCCCCTCGTTGATCCCCGAGGGCTTGTACTGTCGTCCAATTGCCCAAACCACGGATAGCAGTTTGAGCAGGAAAAATTGATTAATCCCGCGAATAAGGTTTCGCGGGGATGAGGGAGGACCCAGTCGGCTCAGGGGATGAGAAGGAGAGAACCGCCCGCGGGGGAGCGCGTCCCCTCGAAGGGACCTCCGCCTCCCCGCGTGCCGCCTTGCGTGAACCTCTAGCGGCGCGTGGAGCGGCGCGCGGAGCTCTTGCGAGCGGACGTCTTGCGGGCGGACGCCTTGCGCGTGGACGCGCCACGGCCGGACGTCTTGCGCGCGGTGCGGCCGGCGGCGGCGCGACGGGCCGGGGCCTTGCGGGCGCCGCGCTTCGCGGTGGCCTTCTTCGCGGCGCCGCGCTTCGCGGTGGCCTTCTTCGCGGTGCGCTTGCCCGCGGCCTTCTTCGCGGTGGTGCGCTTGGAGGTCGCCTTCTTCGCGGCCCCCGTGCGGCGGGACGACGCCTTGCGCGCGCCCTTGCGCGCGCCCGAGGAGCGGCGGCGCGACGGCGCGGCGGGCGTGGCCTCACCGGCCGGGAGCATCGTGTTGGACGACGGGGTCTCGTTCGGGCCCTGCATGTTCGACTCGGCGTGCATCAACAACCTCCAGGGATGACAACCCCGCAAGGGTAAGCGCAACCGCCGGAAGTGCGCGCATGCCCCGCCGCGCGGATGCACGCCACCTGACGAATGCGCGCGCTGCGACATGCCGCGCGAGGCCGAAAATCCGGCCCCGGAGCGCACGCGCGCCGCGCGCACCGCTCAGGCCGCGCCCTTCAGGAACGCGGCCAGCTTCTCGTACGCCACGGCCAGCGGAGGGATGGGCGCGCTCTCGTGGAGCTGGTGCGCCTGCGCCGTCTCACCGGGCCCGAAGTTCACCGCGTCCACGCCCCACTCGCCGAAGCGCGCCACGTCCGTCCACGCCTGCTTGGACGCGGCGGGCAGCCCCGTGAGGGACATCAGCCGCTGGAACAGCGGGTTGCCCGCGGCCACCGGCCCGCTGGGGGAAGCGTCCGTGAACTCCACCTCCGCGCGGCCCGCCACCAGCGCCAGCACGTCCTCCTTCGCCCGCGCCACGCTCTTGCCCGGCGCGAAGCGGTAGTTGAGGTTCAGCTCGAACGCCTCCGGCACCACGTTGCGCGCCCGGCCGCCCTTGGCCAGCGTGGCGCTGATGACCTCGTAGAAGGGGAAGCCCGCGACGTTCACCTCCACGCGCTCGCGGCCCAGCAGCTCCGTGAGCAGCGGCCCCGCCTTGTGGATGGCGTTCTCCCCCTGCCACGGCCGCGCGGAGTGCGCGCTGCGCCCCGTGAAGCGGACGGTCACCTGCATGCTGCCGACGCAGCCCACCTGCACCACGCCGTCCGTGGGCTCCATGGCGATGCCGAACTTCACCTGGGACAGGTCCGGCCGCTTCGCGTACAGCGGGATGAGGCCGCTCTCCGCGTAGGCGCCCTCCTCGCGCTCGTACAGGAGGAAGGCCACGTTGACGGGCAGCGCGTCGCGCTTCAGGTCCTCCGCCAGCGCCATCATCACCGCGACGCCGCCCTTCATGTCGGACGCGCCCAGCCCGTGCACGCGCTCCCCTTCGATGCGCGGCGCGCGGCCCACATCCCCGGGGTGCATGGGCACCGTGTCCAGGTGGCCGATGAGCGCCACCGTGGGCCGGGGGTCCGCCAGCGAGCCCAGCAGCAGCGTGTGCCCGACGCGGAAGACCTCCTCGCGGCGGAAGTGCTTCAGCGCCCAGCCCTCCACGTGGTCCGCGATGGGACCCTCGTGGCCAATGGGGCTGTCAATGCGACACAGCTCGAGCGTCGTCTGGGCGAGTCGGGTGGCGAGGTCGATGGAGGCCATGCGTGAAGCACCATACTCCCCGCCCGGGCCCGGGACATCGTCCCGTCAGGCGCCGTCCACCTGCTCCTCGAAGGACGTCGCGCCATCCAACACCGTGACGCAGATGCACGCGGGGCCCTGGAGCGCGGTGAAGTCGTGCAGCGAGCCGTCCGCCTTCTCCAGCTCGTCCCCGGGCCACACCTCGTGGCCGTTGTCCTCGCGGAAGCCGCCCTCCAGCACCAGGTTCCACTCGCGGCCCAGGTGCGCGTGGCGCGGGTAGCGGGCGCCGGGCTGAAGCCGCACGACGGCGGCCATCATCCCCTCGCGCCCGGGGCCCGTCTCCACCGGCATCAGCTCCACGCCCTCCACCGGGCCGGGCATCCACTGGGACGGCTCCGCCATGGACTCCAGCAGCTCGCGGGCCCGCGCCTCCGTCAGGTCCAGGAACGCGGCGACCTTCCCGGCCCAACGGGCGAAGCGGCCGGGGCCCTCCATCTGGCCCATCAGCCGCTGGAGCGCCCCGGCGGGGGGCGCCACCGGCTCCACGAGCGCCCCCAGCGCATCCACGGCGGGCGCCAGCCGGGCCAGCTCCGCCCGGCAGCGCGCACAGCCCTCCAGATGCCGGGCCGCGGCGTCACGCCGGGCAGGCTCCAGGGTCCCGAGCAGCCACTCGGGGAGGATGTCGTCGAGGTGGTCCATGCTCTCCTGAAACGACGCGGCCGTGACAAGTCGCGTACAACACCTATACGCGTCCTCGGCCGCGCCGGATTTGTCGCGGGCTCACACCGCGACGGCGAAGTCCCGAAGGGCGGCGTTGAGGCTGGTCTTCTGGTCGGTGGACGCCTTGCGCTGCCCGATGATGAGCGCGCACGGGACCATGTACTTGCCGGCGGGGAACTGCTTCTCCCGCATGCCCGGAATCACCACGCTGCGCGCCGGCACGCGGCCCTTGTGGATGACCTCCTGCGGCCCGGTGACGTCGATGATCTGCGTGGACGCGGTCAGCACCACGTTGGCGCCGAGCACCGCCTCCTCCTCCACCACCACGCCCTCCACCACGATGGAGCGGCTGCCCAGGAAGGCGCCGTCCTCGATGATGACCGGCGACGCGGTGGGCGGCTCCAGCACGCCGCCCAGGCCCACGCCGCCGGACAGGTGCACGTCGCGGCCCACCTGCGCGCAGGAGCCCACCGTGGCCCAGGTGTCCACCATGGTGCCCGCGCCCACCCGCGCGCCGATGTTCACGTACCCGGGCATCACCACCGCGCCCCGCTCCACGAAGGCGCCGTAGCGCACGGTGCCCGGCGGCACCACGCGCACGCCCGCCGCCCGCAGGTCCTTCTTCAGGGGCACCTTGTCGTGGAACTCGAAGGGGCCCACCTCCATCACCTGCATCTCCGACACGGCGAAGAACAGGAGGATGGCCTCCTTCACCCAGGCGTGGACCCGCCAGCCGTCCGGGCCCTTTTCCGCGACGCGCAGCTCACCGCTGTCCAGCCGCGCCAGCGTCTCGCGCACCGCCGCCACGGTGTCCGCGTCCTTCAGTTTCGCCCGGTCCGCGAACGCCGCGGACACCCGCTGGGAGAGCTCTTCGAGGGATGTCGCCATGACGCCCCGTTGAAGCACACTTCAAGGGACCGCGCCGCTCCTCAGTGTGCACCGCCGGACGGCCTCACGCGTGCGACGGCTCGAGCCCCAGCACCAGGGGCAGGGTCTGTGTCGGGATTTCTCCGTGAAACATGGCATCCGCGCGCGCCAACGGGCCCGTGCCCTCCTTCAGGATGACGGCGCCCTGGAGCACCCGGCCCACGGCGGACAGGGGGGCCTCCTTCCAGTCCCGGTGGCGCACGAAGGGCGAGCGCCGGACGTAGAGGTGTTCCTGGCCGATGAGGGCCACGTACCCCAGGAGCGTCCCATCCGCCGAGCGGACGCGCATGCCGCTGATGATGGAGCGCCGTTCGGACGGCGTGTCGTCGAAAGCCATCGGTCGTCTCCTCCTGTGCGCGGGAAAGCTGGGGACGGCCCGGAGGCGCCGGGAGCCGCCCGCCCCGCCGCCGGGCCCCTGCCCGCCCGGCCCCAGGGGGAGGGACGGCGACGGGATTCCCGGGCCCTGGACGGGCGCTCCCGTTAGCGTGCCCCCCGCCATGACGCCCCCGTCTTCCCGCCGCTGCGCGCCGCCTATGAACCGGAGGCCTTCCGGGCCACCGCCCACGCCCTGATGGATCAGCTCGCGGACTACCTGAAGGCCGCGCTCGCCGGGGACGGCATGCCGGTGCTGCCCTGGGCCCCGCCCGCGGTGAACCAGGAGCGCTTCGCCACGGCCTTCCCGGAGGAGCCGGCGCCGGAGGTCACCCAGGCCTTCGCGGCGCTGATGGCGCGCGTGCTGAAGGACTCGCACCACCTGCACCACCCGCGCTACGTGGGCCACCAGGTGACGGCGCCCGTGCCGCTGGCCGCGCTGTGCGACGCCGTGTCGTCGCTGCTCAACAACGGCATGGCCGTGTACGAGATGGGCCCCGTCGCCACCGCGATGGAGCACCACGTGCTCGCGTGGATGGCGGCGAAGCTGGGCCTGCCGTCCAGCGCCCGGGGCGTGCTCACCTCCGGAGGCAGCGCGGGCAACCTCACCGCCCTGCTCGCCGCCCGTCAGGCCAAGGCCGGCTACGACGCGTGGAACGGCGGCGCGCACGCGGGCCCGCCCCTGACGGCGCTGGTCCCCCGCTCCGCCCACTACTGCCTGGCCCGCGCGGTCCGCATCATGGGCTGGGGCGAGGGCGGCCTCACCCCGGTGGACGTGGACGAGCACTTCCGCGTGCGGCCGGACGCCCTGGAGGACGCGCTCGCGCGGGCCACCCGCGCGGGGAGGAAGGCCATCGCCGTGGTGGCCAGCGCGGGCTCCACCGCCACCGGCGCGTTCGACCCGCTGGAGCCCGTGGCGGACTTCGCGCAGGCGCATGGCCTGTGGTTCCACGTGGACGGCGCGCACGGGGCCTCGGCGTCCCTCAGCCCGAAGTACCGCGCGCGGGTGAAGGGCATCGAGCGGGCGGACTCCGTGGTGTGGGACGCGCACAAGGGGCTGCTCATGCCCGCGCTGGTGACGGCGGTGCTCTTCCGCGACGGGGCGCGCTCCTTCGACGCCTTCTCCCAGGAGGCCCACTACCTCTTCCACGGCGACGGCGAGGACGCGCGCCCCTACAGCGACGTGGCCCTGCGCACGCTGGAGTGCACCAAGGAGATGATGCCCCTCAAGGTCTACGCGTGCCTGTCCGTGCTGGGCACGCGCGTCTTCGAGGAGGCCATCACCGCCTCCTACGACCAGGCCCGGCGCTTCGCCCGGACGCTCACCGCCGCCCCGGACTTCGAGCTGGCCCTGGAGCCCGACTGCAACATCGTCTGCTTCCGCCACACCCCCGCGCACGTGCCGCCGGAGGGCTGGGACGCGCTCCAGGTCCGCCTGCGTGAAGCGCTGGTGTCCCGTGGAGATTTCTACCTGGTGCAGACGCGGCTGCCCCGGGGCACGTACCTGCGCACCACGCTCATCCACCCGCTCACCGGGGACGCGGACCTGGCGTCGCTGCTGGACGCGCTCCGGGGCGCGGCCCGGCCCTGAATTTTGTGAGCAAGGGAGTCGCCCTGGCGGGGGAAATGCGATAGGGCGGGGCCGCCATGCTCGTCTCGCTCGTCATCCCCGTCTACAACGAGATTCCCACCCTGGCGGAAATCCTCCGGCGCTGCGTCGCCGTGGACTTCCCCAAGGAACTCGTCCTGGTGGACGACTGCTCGAAGGACGGCAGCCGCGAGTTCTTGCGCCAGCTCTCCGAACAGGGCCTGGACATCCTGGGGGGCACGCCGAAGAACCGGAACGACATCCGCGTGCTGTTCCAGGAGCAGAACCAGGGCAAGGGGGCCGCGCTGCGCCGGGGCTTCGCCGAGGCCACGGGGGACATCGTCCTCGTGCAGGACGCGGACCTGGAGTACGACCCCCGGGACATCCCCCGGGTCATCCAGCCCATCCTGGACGGGGACGCGGACGTCGTCTTCGGCAGCCGGTTCATCGGGTCGCCGCGCCGGGTGCTGTACTACTGGCACACCGTCCTCAACCACCTGCTCACCACGCTCTCCAACATGACGAGCGGGCTGAACCTCACGGACATGGAGACCTGCTACAAGGCCTTCCGCGCGGAGGTGCTGCGCTCCGTGCACGTGGAGGAGGACCGGTTCGGCTTCGAGCCCGAAATCACCGCCAAGGTGGCGCGCGGCAACTGGCGCGTCTTCGAGGTGCCCATCAGCTACCATGGGCGCACCTACGAGGAGGGCAAGAAGATTGGCTGGAAGGACGGCGTCCGCGCCCTCTACGCCATCGCGAAGTACTCGCTGAAGCGCTGAAGGCCGCCTGGCCGCTGCCCGGGGGAGCGCGGTGGGAGTGCGGACAAGGGAACAGAGGGGCGGGTGCGGTTGGTTGTCCAGCGAGCGGCACCCTGAAGGGCGTTCCAGCTTTTCTTCCTCCGTATTGCGGCGCGTAGTAGTTTCGACAACGCACTCCGTCTGAAGGGCGGGGAGTTTTCCGGCCCTTCCGAAAGTTTCCGTCCCCGTATGTTCGACTGGCTCCACACCCTGTTTTCGCGCGACCTCGCCATCGACCTGGGTACGGCGAACACGCTCATCTACATCCGCGGCCAGGGCATCGTGTCCAACGAGCCCTCCGTCGTGGCGGTGCAGCAGGACTCGCGCGGCGGCAAGAAGGTGCTCGCCGTGGGCAAGGAGGCCAAGGAGATGCTCGGCAGGACGCCGGGCAACATCGTGGCCATCCGGCCCATGAAGGACGGCGTCATCGCGGACTTCGAAATCACCGCCGCGATGCTGCGCTACTTCATCCAGAGCGCGCACAACCGCAAGACGCTGGTGAACCCGCGCATCATCATCGGCATCCCGTCCGGCATCACGGAGGTGGAGCGCCGCGCGGTGCGTGAGGCGGCCGCCAACGCGGGCGCGCGCGAGGTCTACCTCATCGAGCAGCCCATGGCCGCGGCGATTGGCGCGGGCCTGCCGGTGACGGAGCCCAGCGGCAACATGATCGTGGACATCGGCGGTGGCACGTCCGACGTCGCGGTCATCAGCCTCGCGGGCATCGTGTTCGCCAAGTCCGTGCGCATCGGCGGCGACAAGCTGGACGAGGCGATCATCCAGTACGTCAAGCGCAAGTACAACCTGCTCATCGGTGAGCGCACGGCGGAGCTCATCAAGATGGGCATCGGCACGGCGTACCCGACGGACGAGGTCATGACCATGGAGATCAAGGGTCGCGACCTGGTGGCCGGCGTGCCGCGCACGCTGACGGTGTCCAGCGACGAGGTGCGCGACGCGCTCGCGGAGCCCGTCAACGGCATCGTGGAAGCGGTGAAGCTGACGCTGGAGCGCACGCCGCCGGAGCTGGCCGGTGACATCGCGGACCGCGGCATCGTGCTGGCCGGTGGCGGCGCGCTGCTCAAGAACCTGGACACGCTCTTGCGCGAGGAGACGGGCCTGCCGGTGTTCCTCGCGGAGGACCCGCTGTCCGCCGTGGTGATTGGCGCGGGCAAGGCGCTGGAGTCGTTGGACATCCTCCGCCAGGTCTGCCAGCCGGGCTGAGGTTCCCCTCCCCCGCAGCACCGTGACGGCGCCGGACCTCTCTCAGGGGTCGGCGCCGTTCGCGTTTCCGGCCGCCGTCGTGGCGGTGGCCCGGGGCAGAGGCAGCCCGGTGGGGGTGACGATGCGCGCCTCGCAGTGGGCGCGGCGGCCCTCCCGGTCATCCTCCTGGCGGGCCTTCTCCGTCAGGAGCTCACCGCTCAGGAGGGTGCCCGGAGGCAGGGGCTGCTCCACCTTCGTGTCCATGCAGGCGTCGAACGCGCGCCGCATCCAGGCGCTGGCGGCGCGGACCGACAAGCCGCCCAGGGCGTCCATGCGGGAGAGCCCGTCCAGGCGCTCCGTGAACACCGCGTAGCCCTCCTTCGCGTCGCGCCGGGCGTGGACCAGGGTGGCGGCGGCGCGAAAGCCCAGGGGCAGGCGGCTGAAGTCCGGTCCAGGGGCGCCCGAGGCGGACAGCACGTGCTTTCGCAGCGGATCGCGCGCGAGCATCAGCGGCAGCGAGAAGCTGAAGAGCCGTCTGCCCACGTCATCGCCGGTGCGCGTGTACTCCAGGGCGAGCAGCGCGAGGACCTCGGGGTCCAGTTGGGACAGCACGGCCGAGGGGTCGCCCTCGGCCTCCTTCAGCGCGCGCCTCGGGTCCACCAGCACATCCCGGGTGAGGCGCAGCACGGAGCGGGCCTCGGGGGACGCCAGCGCGGCGAGCTCCGCGTCCTTTGGCGAGCGCTGGCCGGTGAGCAGGTCCAGCAGCGCCATCCGCTCCGGCTGGCGCGCGAGGGCGGAGGGGATCCAATCGCGCATCACGTAGGACGTGTGCTCGGGCCCGGCGGCCTCCGCCGTGCGTCCGGCCAGCACCAGGAAGTCCCAGGTCCGGTGGCGCGGGTCCTGGCCGTAGCGGCGCACCAGCGCCGTGGCCGCGTCTCGCAGCCGCGCGCGCAGGAGGATGCGCACGTCCAGCTCCAGCGCCTCCAGGGTCTCCGGCGGGTGCTTCTCCAGGAAGGGCTTCAACAGCTCCGCCGTCCGGACCTCGTACGGCGGGCCTCCGAGGTCGTCTCCCCGGTCCGACTTGGACGGGTGCTCCAGCTCGAAGCGCCACCGCGCCTCGAACCACGCGCGCATCAGCTCGGGCGAGTCCGGGAAGCGCTCCGCCAGCCTCGCGTAGGCGTCCACGGCGCCCGAGGAGCCCAGGTCCGGCGGGCTCGCGCGCTGCAGGTAGAGGGCCGCCAGCGGTGAGCCCGGATGCATCTGCGCGTGCTCCGCGTAGCGTGCGCGGGCCTGGGCCCCCTGGCCGATGTAGCGCATCAACGACAGGGCCAGCGCCTGCGCGGCCGGGTCCTCCTGCCAGGTGTGCATCAGCATCGCCGCGAAGTCGCGCGTGTTGCGCCAGCGCAGGTCGGCCGGCAGGTTCGCGGGCACCTGCGTGTCCACGAAGAGCCACGCGCGCGCGGCCATCTCGCGCGCCAGGGTGTTGCCCGGCTCCACCTCCGCCACGGCGGATGCCACGCGGCCCGCGGCCTGCCAGCGCCCCTCCTCCGCGAAGGCCCGCGCGGCGGCCTCCCAGCTCGCGGCCTGGACGGAGAGCTGTTCGCCGGACTGGAGCACCGAGGCGGCCTCCGGCAGGGACCGGGAGGGGAGGCTCCTGTCGGAGGCCTCCGCCTTCAGCATCGCCGCGCCCTTCACGTTGTAGAGGATGCGCTCGCCCTCGGTCGGCAGCACCACGTCCTCGATGACGGGCTCCTGGCCGGGCCAGGTCGTCACCGCGTGGAGCAGGTCGTCTCCCAGCTTCACGCGCCCCTGCTCCTGCGTCCCGGGCGCCACCACCCAGTGCTCGCCGCCGATGCGCACGTCCACGGGGCGTGACAGGCCATTGACGACGGTGACGGCGCGCATGCCGCGAGCCTCCAGCCACACCGCGCCCAGCCCCACCAGGCCGCAGAGCCCCAGCGCCATCCCGGCCAGGGCCACGGCGCGGCGGCGAGCCCTGCCACGCGAGGGCGGCACCTGCCCGATGACCTGGAGCGGCGCCTTGCCATCCGCGCGCACGAGGTAGTCCTCCAGGGGCCACACGGGAACGCCCAGGACTGTCACGGTGCGCTCGGCGACGAAGGGCGCGTCCGGAGCGGCGCCGCGCGGAGGCGAGCCCTTCCACCGCACGCCCGTGCCCAGCACGGAGGACGCGGGCGGCGGACGGCCCGCGATGACGAAGGCGCCGCGGTCCTCCACCAGCGCCGTCAGCAGCGCCCGCGTGGGTCCGGGAGGCTCGTGCTCCAGCCGGCGTGAGAGCACCGCGTGCACCGCCCACGCATCCCCCCGCGAGAGCGCCTCCGACAGCGCGGCATCCGGCAGGAGCTCCGTCAGACGCGGCGCGCGCTCCAGCAGGCCGCTGGGGTCCGAGACAGGGGCGAGGGACATGGCCCGCATTCAACCGGGTGCGGGCGGGGGAAAGGCAAGCCCCCGAACCTGGAATCCCGTCAAACCAAGGCCCTGAATGCCGTCAACCGCAGGAGGGCAACCAGCATCCGTCGCGGCACAGGGCCTTCGGGCCAGAAGGCCGCCCCCCACGAATGAGAACATAAGAACCCTGCCGGCCCCCCTCTTGGCGGCGAGCGGCCAAAACCGGTCCGACAGTCGGACAGCTTTGGACCACCAGGGCCTCCGCCATCCGAGCCAAGGAAACCTGTCCGACAGTCGGACCGCTGTAGCCACTGACCTCCGTCATCCGAGCCAAGGAAACCTGTCCGACTGTCG
The DNA here is from genome assembly GCF_020037015.1 of Corallococcus sp. AS-1-6. Taxonomy (GTDB): domain Bacteria; phylum Myxococcota; class Myxococcia; order Myxococcales; family Myxococcaceae; genus Corallococcus. The sequence continues at coordinate 195,529 of NZ_JAIQDE010000006.1, forward strand.
GACCGCTGTGGGCCACCGGGCCTCCGTCATCCGAGCCGGGGAAACCTGTCCGACAAGGGCGGGACGCCGTGACTGGCTGGACCCATCCTCCATGGGGGCCAAGGAAACCTGTCCGACTGTCGGACAAGTCCGGCACACCGTGACTGGGGGGGGGCCCCCATGCGAGCCGCCGAAACCTGTCCGACTGTCGGACAGCTTTGGACCACCGTAATTGGCAGGGAGCCTCCGCCATCCGTGCCGAGAAAACCGGTCCGACCGTCGGACAGCTTTGGGCCGCCCGGACCTCCGCTATCCGCGCCGAGAAAACCGGTCCGACTGTCGGACAGCCTTGGGCCACCGTGGTTGGCAGGGAGCCTCCGCCATCCGTGCCGAGGAAACCGGTCCGACTGTCGGACAGCTTTGGCGCACCGTGACCGGGTGGGCCCCCCCTCAGGCGGGCCTCAGAAACCTGTCCGACTGTCGGACAGGTTTTGGGGCAACGGCGGCCGGAGGAGCACCCCATCGGACCCGTGGAAACCGGATGGACCGGCTCATGCGGTTCGACACTGGCGGGACGAGGCATGTCACTTGCCTTGAATCCCGTCGGGCCGTTGTCCGAAGCTCCCGCACCATGGGTGCCTTCGACCTCGTGATCATCTCCGTCATCGTCGCGCTCGGTCTGGGGCGCTTCCTCGTGATGCGCGACCAGCGCCGTGCGCCGCCTCCGGAAGCCGGGCCGCGCAAGCCGTCGCCACAGCGCATCGCCGGTCGCGTGCTGCTGGGATACGCCTACGCGATGGCGCTGTTCCTCCTGGTCCGCTTCTTCCTCAACCGCATGTGACGGACGCGGGTTCGCGTCCCATCCCGAGCGCGCTGGATGCGTTCCCTCGTGAGCCCATGGCTCGTGTCCGGGGTGGCGTCCTCGCGCGCTGGGGCGTACCTGCGCCGCCGGGATGAACGCGGCCCCACGAAGGGTGCCATCGACCGGCGGACGGCACCTGACGCCGCTGCAAGTCGCCTCCGGCCTGCTGCTCGCGGATCCGTTCCGCGCGGCGAACATGGCCCTGGGCCTGTTGCCGGGCCCCTGAGCGCATGAAGCGCCCGGGGCCCTCGGTACCGCCCGGACTTCAGTGCTTGCCGTACTCCAGCTTCACGCCCTTGCGCTGCGCGTAGATGTACGCCTCCATCGCGCGCATCTTCGGGTCGCCGTCCGCCAGCGGCTTGCCGCGCACCGGGTTCTCGATGCACCAGTTGATCATGTCGCGCAGCAACGCCACGCGGCCTAGCTGCACCTGGTACTTCGGGTAGGTCTCCGGGTGGGTGTTGGCCGCGTCCGGATGGCACATGTCGCAGGACACGCCTACCGTGCCGCCCAGTGCGTCCGCGTCGTGGAACACGCGGTGGCCTTCCTTCACGGCCTCCTGCACGGAGTCCGCCCACACCTGCTCGTCGCGCTCGGAGTACGCGCCGTAGGTGTGGCCCGTCTGGACGTTTGCCTTCTGCTGCTGGGGCACCGCCTTCGCGCCCGACTCCGCGTGCACGCCGCCCTTGCGCACGTCGTTGCCCGCGGGCTTCGTGCCGGGGTTGGGCTGGGGCGCGGGCGCCGGGGACTTCTTCGTGGCCGGGGGCGAAGCCTGCGCCAGCACCGGGCCGGGCACGTCGTCCCAGTTCGCGTTCGGGTTCTTCTTGCGCCAGTCGTCCATCAACTGCGCGGTGGCGGTGATGGCCTGGGCGCGGGTGAGCTTCTGGCCATCCTTCACGCCGGGCACTTCCATGGACGTCTCACCGTCACACAAGCCCAGCACCAGGTTGCCGTCCCTGGACGCGGGCACGACGTGCTTGGGCAACGGCGCAGGCTTCGACTCCGGGGACGTGGCGAGCGCCACGCCGCCGGCGAAGGACAGGGCCGCGCACGGGACCACGAGCAGCTTCATTCGCAGGTTCATGGGAAGGGGATCCTCTTCCGGTCCTAATAGGTGGGCAGCTTGGGCTTGGGGGGCGCGGACTGCCTGCCACCGGAGCCCAGGTAGCTGGCGCGCACGGTGATGGGGTCGCGCTGCCAGAGGTTGTAGAGCTTGTCCACGAGCCCCGACTCCAGCACGTCCATGCGGCCATCCCCGCAGCCGTCGAACTGGCTGAACGGATCCGCGCGGTTCATGGGCACCGTGAGGGACGGCAGGCCCTCCGGCGCGTACGGCCACGGCCACGCGGTGGACAGCATCCCGTGGAAGGAGATGTTGCCAATGCGGTTGCTGAGCAACTGGTGCGTGTGGCCGTGGATGACGGTGACCTTCTCGTACGGCTTGAGGAGGGCCTGCACCTCGTCCGCGTCGTCGGTCCAGAAGTTCCAGGGCTTGTAGTACTTGTAGAGCGGCGAGTGGCTGAAGACGATGACCGGCGTCGTCTTCGCCACCTTGGCCAGGTCGTTCTGGAGCCACTGGCGCTGCTCGGCGCCGACCTCGAAGCGGGACTGGATGCCATTGTCCAGGCCGGCGACGATCTTCATGCGCTCCATGGGGGAGAGCTTCCGCTCCGTCCAGAAGTCCTTCTCGAGGATGGAGTTGAGCACCACGAAGTGCACGCCCTTGTGGTCGAAGGAGTAGTGGGGCGCGCCGAACAGGTCGCGCCACTGCTCGCCCATGTCCAGGAACCAGTCGTGCTCGCCCACCATCATCTTGATGGGGGCCTTCACGGCCTTGAGGATTTGGGCGCCCAGCTTGAGCTCGCCGGCCTGGCCCAACTGCGCCAGGTCACCGCCGAAGAGGACGAAGTCCGGCTGGGGGTCCAGCGCGTTCACGTCGTCCACGGCCTTGAGGATGGCGCGCACGAAGCGGTCGTTGAGCTTGTTCTCATACAGGTGCGTGTCGGAGATGTACGCGAAGGAGAACTTCGGCTTCTCCCCCTGCGCCTCCGCCACGTTGACCAGTTGGAAGCTGTTGGGCGTGAGCTTGCCCATGCCCGCGACAATGCCCGCGGAGATGCCGGCGACGCGCATGAAGGCGCGGCGGTCCAGCTTCTTGAGGCCCTCGAAGAAGGCGTCACGCTCGGCGTAGTGCTTCGTCTCGATGCTCTGGAACTTGTTGGCCATGGCGCGCCTCCGCTACCGCTGCTGGGTGGTCGTCACCGGGGTGACGTCGCCGTAGAAGCCCAGGTCCGCTGGGTTCTTCACTTTCAGGTCCGGGTTGGGAGCCAGGTCCCCCAGGTTGCCCTTCTTGCCCGTGGCGATGGCGGTGTCCCGCTCCGGCCGGGTGTTCTTCCGGGCGCGCTGCTTCGCCAACTGCTCCTTGTTGAGCTTGTCGAACTTCGTGTCCGTGAGCGTGAAGAGGAACGCCACCAGGTCGTCGATCTCCGGCTCCGTGAGCCCCAGCCGCTGCATCCCCCCGTCGAGATAGGGATTGGCCACGCCTCCCTTGTTGTAGTGGTCCATCACATCCCACAGCGTGGTGAGCGACCCGTCATGCATGTACGGGCCGGTGATGCCCACGTTGCGCAGGATGGGCGTCTTGAACGAGCCCACGTCGTTCTCCTGCTTGGTGACGAGGAAGCGCCCCAGCTCGGAGAACTCCGAGTTGAGCGCCAGCTCGTCGATCTGCTTCTCGTCGCCCGTGCGGACCACCTGCACGCCCTTGCGCGCCAGGGTGACGAAGTCCTGCTTGTGCGCGGCCACGCCGATGTTGTGGAACTTCTGGTCGCTGAACAGCGGGGAGACCGCGTTGCCCGCGTGACAGGCGTTGCAGCGCGCCTTGCCGTTGAAGAGCGCCCAGCCGTTCTTCTCGCTCGCGGTGAGCGCCTTGCTGTCCCCCGCCATGAACCTGTCGAAGCGCGCGTCGCCGGAGAACTGCATCCGCTCGAACGCGGCGATGGCGACGGCCAGGTCGTCGAAGTTGGGCTCGCGGCCGAAGACCTTCTGGAAGTCGGTGACGTACTCGGGGATGCCGCGCACCTTCTTCACGACGGTGTCCGGGTCCGGCATGCCCATCTCACGCGGGTTGAGGATGGGCAGCTTCGCCTGGTCCTCCAGCGTGGCCGAGCGGCCGTCCCAGAACTGGGTGGCGTTGAAGAGGGCGTTGAGCACGGTGGGGCTGTTGCGCGTCACCTTCTGCTGCTTGACGCCCTCGGACAGCGCCTTGCCGTCGGTGAAGCCCAGCTCCGGCTCGTGGCACGTCATGCAGGCCACGGTGTTGTCCACGGACAGGCGCTTTTCGCGGAAGAGCTTCTCGCCCAGCGCCACCCGCTCAGGCGTGGGCTCCGAGCCCTGGGGCACCGCGAGCCGCCACAGCGTGGCGGAGACGCCCGGCGGGAGCTTCGGCGGTGTGGCGGTCGCGGGGGTTGAAGGGGGAGATGCCGCCCATCCCGCGCCGGAGTGGAGCACCACGGCGAGCATCGTGACGACGCCCGAAGGCAGCCGCATGAACGCCTCCTGCCCGTTCTCTGGAGCCGCCGCGGGACATCCGCCCGGGTCCGAGGCCGGTCCGGGCATTTCACGCAACCGGCGCGAAACGTTCAACGGCCGCTAGGCCGTTGGGGAGGGAGAAGTGTCTGGGATTGGAATCTCAGACACCGCGGGCCGCCAGCCGTGAGAGGAAAGCCACGCATGGGCTTCATCTTTCCGTCCGTGCGCGACGAGGAAGTCCACTCGGTCGCCGGCCATGGGGACCGTGGACTCGTCGAAGAGGACGGTGCCGGTCTCGCGCTCCAGCACGAGCGGGACGAGCGCCTCCTCCAGGTTGCCGGTGGCGGGGGGCACGGTGGCCTCCACCTGCGGGGCGTCCAGGCGCCAGGACTCGCGGGACACGGCGCCCTGTTCACAGCGCGTCACCCAGACGTCCAGGTCGCGCTCCGCGCCGAAGAGGATGTGACCGCCCGTGGCGCTGACCGTGTCCGCGGACACCCCGACGTGGCCCCGGTGCAGGGCGGTGTAGCTGCGGGCGGTGCGCTGGAGGGCGCGCACGCGCTCGGCGAAGAGCAGGTTGACGCCTTCGTTGTGGGTGAGGCCCACGAAGCCCTGACGGCCTTCGGGCTCCGCGCGCAGCAGCGTGCGCTCCTCCAGGCCATTTCCGAAGAGGACGCGGAGGCCCTCCTGCTGGGCGCGCTTCAGCGTGGCGTCACTGGAGTCCACGAGGAGCACGGCCTCGTCGCGCGCCTGGAGCGCGTGCGCCACCTGCCGCGCGAGCGCGTTGGCGCCCAGGAGGACGTAGCCCTTCGGCACCACGCGGCGCACGCCCAGCAGCCCCGCCACGAAGCCGCCGGACAGGCCCTGCACCACCACCGTCACGCCGATGACCAGGAACACCAGCGCGCGCAGGGCCTGGCCCTCCTGTACGCCCTGGTCGCCCAGGCGCGTGGCGAACAGGGACGCCACGGCGGCGGCGACGATGCCGCGCGGGCCCAGCCACGCGATGAAGGCCTTTTCGTTCCGGGACAGGCCGGAGCCGGCGGTGGACGCGGCGACGGCCACGGGCCGCACCACGAGCATCAGGGCGAACACGGTGAGGAGGCCGCGCCAGCCCAGCGCCGTCACCTGGGACAGCCGCATGTCCGCGGCCAGCAGGATGAAGAGCATGCCCAGCAGCATCAGGGTGAGCTGTTCCTTGAAGGCGAGCACCTCCCGGCGGGCGGGCACCTTCCCGTTGCCCACGACGAGCCCGGCGGCGATGGCGGCCAGCACGCCGCTCTCCGGCGCGAGCGCGTTGCTCACCTGGAAGGCGCCCAGCACCAGGGCGAGGGCGAAGACGTTGGTCATGTCCTCGGGCACCCAGGAGGCCTTGCGCAGGCCCAAGGTGATGAGGAGCCCCGTGATGCCGCCCACGGCGAGCCCCACGCCCCAGCGCGAGCCCAGCGCGCTCACCAGGAGCCACGGTCCCTCTTCGGCGTGCAGCGCCATGTCCAGGGCGACGACGGCGATGATGGCGCCCACGGCGTCCACGAAGATGCCCTCGGCCTCCAGCACGGTGGCGACGCGGTGGGTGACGCGCACGCGGCGCAACAGCGGCGTGATGACGGTGGGGCCGGTCACCATGACCAGGGTGCCGAAGAGGGCGGACACCCTCCAGTCCCAGCCCATGAGGGCCCGGGCGGCGAGCGTGCCGCCCACGGCAGTGATGGCGGCGCCCAGGGTGACCAGGCGCTGGATGGAGCGGGCCTCGCGGCGCAGCTTGCGCACGTCCAGGCTCATGGCGCCTTCGAAGAGGATGACGGACACGGAGAAGCCCACCACGGTCTGGAGCGCGGGCCCCAGGGACGCGGGCTGGATGAGCCCCAGGCCCTCCGGCCCCAGCAGCACGCCCGAGGACAGGAGCACGACGATGCCGGGCACGCTCAGGTGCCGGGCCAGCAACTGCGCGAGGATGCCCGCCACCAGGGACAGGCCGAGCGTCAGCGAGGGATTGTCGAAGGAAGGGGAGGCCATGGATGCGGCCGCGCACCGTAGCCGCTCGCATGCGGCGTGGACCGGAGCCGTGGACCGAGGGTTGGCCGGGAGACGAAGCCCGCTCAGCCTCTCATTATCGAACAGCGTGAAACGCCTTCAAGACCGTTTCAATCCTGAGCAGCATCTTGCGCGGCCATCGCGCATTGGCTTCTTCCTGAGAGACGAACCCGTATTTCGAATAGAAGCCCGCAGCATCGGCGGTTTCCGCATCCACCACGACCGCCACGCCTCCCATCTGCGCATGGCACATGAGTATCCGCTCGAATGCGTCGAGGAGGAGAATGGCGCCCAGCGTCCTTCCGGAAGACGTGCTTCCACGCAGTGCGCTGTGACGAGCCAGCCGCCCGATGAGGTACAGGGGGCTATCGCCGTATCCAGCGTCGCTGGCTTGTTTGGGCGGGATCTCCAGCACCCGCAGGTACTCCGCTCGCGGGATGACCGTAGCGGAGAGGGTGTAGTACCCGAGGACTGACGGCAACTCGGGCCTGTCATCGGGACGGGGAAGAACCCACGTCTTGTTGGCGTGAGATCTCTCGTTGCGATGAGCCCAGTCCCGAAAGAAGTTGTTGAGCGAGGTGCTTTCGCACTCGAAGCCGCTTTGCGTGTCCGCCCGGGTGCACAGCCGAGTCGGCGGCAGCTCTCCAGGAAGAACCAGAGCGGTGGACGAAGGCATGGAGCCTCCGTTCTACATCGCCCCCATGACATCCGACCAATTACCTGGTCGGTGGTCTTCGACCGCGAAAGAGGTCTACCAGCGCCTCTGAGGGCTCTGGAGCTGGCGATGACAGCGTGTCCGCAGCCCCTCGGATCTCCCCATCCGTGAAGCCAGGCTCCTCGGAAGGCGGCAGCCCACCGCCCACTCGATGCACGCTCAGCGCCTCACGAGGCGAGATGGTGCCCGTGCGGACGATCACCATGGCACGGTCGCGCATGGACCCACTGCACGAGGCATTGCTGACCTTGTGCCATCCGCCCTGTTGAAGGGGAGCGAGGGAAGAACGTGTGCGCTGGGACATGTTGTCGCTCCTCCGTAAGTGAGTTGTGCGTGCATCTCGAGGAATCGCGTTGATGCGACGATCGATCACGTAACATTAGGGTCAGGCTTGTTGCGCTGCAATCGCGTGACCCTGTTTGGAGAGCCCGTACAGTAACAAGCACACCCGACATGGCCTTCGTTCGTCAGGGCCATCGTCATCATGCTGGTAAATCAAGGGGTTAGCAGCAGGGTCAAACACGTTGATGCTTCGCCACCCGGATGGCAGGCAAGCACGTACACCGGAGAACCAAGGCCTTCCCTGACAGCGTGCACGCCTGAACTGCCTGCTCGTACTCATCTCGTGGAACCTGTCCGGTGGTGAGGCGCAGGTTCGGGTTCGACGTTGGCGCGGCGCTGCGTACGGGGGCACGAACCAAGCCACCGGCAGCACCGTTATGGCTCCGGCACACGCAGATCGCGTGAGCGCAGCAGCATGGCGGACGCCGTCGCGGGGGCGAGCACCGACGCGATGATGATGCCCCAGTCCCACGGCCCTCGCGCGCGGGCGGCGTTGAAGGCCAGGGCCTGGACCAGGGTCAGACATGCATCCGCCGTGGTGAGCCGCCCCAGCAGCGTGGCCAGTCCGTCGCGCCAGCGGCGCAGGAGCAGCAGCAGGCCCGCGATGAGCCCCACGTCGAACACCACCCAGCCGTGCTGCACCCACGGCGAGGGGAACCAGTGCGCGCTCATGGGCAGCGCGAGCAACACCGTCCATGGCACCAGCAGCGCCGTCAGCGCGCGCACGAAGAGGCGCGGCCGGCGCAGCAGCGTGACGAGCCCGAACTTCACCAGGCTCCCCCGCGCGAATGCCCGGAGCGCGTCGTAGATGGCCCACGGCGCGGGCTCGTCCTTCGGGTGGGACAGATAGAGCGTCACCCACGCGTCAGGGCGGAACTTCGCCTTGAACGAGCGCAGGCCCTCGAAGTCGAACAGCGGGCGCCCGGCGCTGCGCGCGAACCGCAGCCACGGCCGCACCGGCCCCGCGAGCGGCGCCAGCCCCAGCGTCACGTACCGGCGCCCGTTCAACGCGGCGGCCCGCATCGCGGCGTCCACCAGCGTCTCCGCCGTGCCGTTGGGCGCGGTGGGCTCCCGCAGCAGGTCCTGGAGGAACCAGCCTTCGCGCGCATACACCGGCGTCACCGACAGGAAGCCCACCAGGCGGCCCTCCACCTCCGCCACGAAGGCGCGGCGCTCCCGGGCGAAGGCTCCCGGAGCCAGCCCAACCAGGAAGCCCATCGTCGCCATGCGGCGCGACGCGAGCCAGTGCTCGGCCAGCACCTCCACCGCCGCTCGCAGCGGGTGGCCTTGCGTCTCCATCACCTCGGCGGGCACCTCGCGAACCCGCACGCCGTGGGAGCGCGCGCGGCGGAGCTGCTCGCGCAGGCTGCGGCTGCCCTTCACCACCGCCTCCCACTTCGCCGGGTCCCACACCGGCTGCTCGCCGATGGGCAGCTCCTCGAACGGCACCAGCCGCGAGAAGCGCGACTCCGTGGCGAAGAAGCTCACGCGCCTGCCAGCGCCCCGGGCCGCACGGTGGAAGGCCTCCACCACGTCACGTACGCGCTCCTGCGCCGCGATGGGGCCCCCTCCCGCCACCCACGCGCCGCCCGTGTCCACGTAGGCGATGCACCCGTCCCCCTCCGGCGCGAACCAGTACTGGAAGCCCGGCTGCAGCACCTGGAAGGACGTCGCGTTCCAGCCGTGGCGCTTGAGCAGCGCCAGCACCCGCTCGCGCGGGTCGCCTGCGGGGTCCTGGAGGGGGTCGGCCATGGTGTTTGCGCTCAAACTACGTCCCACGGAGCAGCCCCGCCAGCCAAAGCCACGCGGGGAGACAGGGCCCTCCCTGGACGGACCGTGTGGAAGTGCACCGTCCCCAGGGGGAGTGCGCGGGGAATGGATCCAATCCGGCCGCTTGAGCGCAACGATGGAAGACGTCCCCGCGTTCTTCCGGAGCCGTGAGCCGTGCCCCCATCCCGCTTCATCCCATCCACCGGGCTGCTGTCCGCCCTGCTCCTGCTGCCGGCCGCGGCCTCCGCGCAGGTGCGCACCAACGTCGCGCGGCTGCTCACCTCGGACGCGGCGGAGGTCATCGACGCGCCGGTGGTGGGCCTCCAGCGAACGGCGCTGCCGCTGTTCGCCGGCTTCTCCGTGGACACGTCCCTCTACGCGGACGCGCTGCTCGCGCCGAACCTGGGGCTGCGGTGGGCGCTGGCCGCGGGGCCGCACCGGGTGGCGCTGGGCGCGCGCTACACGCACTTCGTGGGCGCGTCGGTGTACTCGGGCCAGGTGGAGTCCCAGGAGCCCGCCATCCAGCGCTTCACGCCGGAGCTGTCCGGCCCGGCCTTCTACGGCGTGTATGGCCTGTCGCTGGGCCCGGTGCTGGTGCAGGGCGAGGCGCGCTATGCGCGGTACGACTCCGACTACCTGGCCTTCACCGGCGCGGTGGCGTGGAACTTCACCGGGGCGTGGTCGCTCATCGCGGAAGGCGGCATGCGCGTGAAGGGCGGCGCGAAGCTGAAGGCCGCCGCGGGCGTGCGCTACGGCGGCGAGCACCTTGGCCTGGCGCTGGGCGCGGCCTACGTGGACCTGAGCGACCCGGCGCTCCCGGGCGAGGACCTGCCGGTGCTGCCCACCTTCGACCTGTCCTGGAGCTTCCGATGATGCGGCGACTCATTCCGTGCGCGGCCGGGCTGCTGCTGGCGTCGTGTTCGGCGGAGATCCAAGTGGAGACGGCGCCGTTCACCCAGACGGTGCCGGTGACGTCGGTGCTGGCGCCGGTCTACGCGGAGGTGGCGCTGGACCTGCCGGAGGAGACGCGCGACCTGTCGGTCGTCACCGTCAACACGGTGCAGGCCGCGCTCACGGTGGTCAATCCTTCGCAGGTCCTGACGCTCCAGATGGGCGCGCGGCTGTCCTTCACGGGGCAGGCGGAGCCGGGCACGCCCAGGACCTACACGGAGGCCAACCTGCCGCCGTACTACGCGGCGTCGACGTTGCTGCTGCCGCCGCGCGCGTTCGCGCCCGCCAGCCGCACACCGCTCACGGTGGACAGCCCCGCGCTGAAGCAGGCCCTGGGCCAGCGGCGCGTGTGGCTCATCGTGGAGAACACCGTCACGCGGACCAGCGGCCTGCCCACGGGCGGGCTGCCGGTGAACATCGTGCTGGAGGACATCATCTTCAGCGCCAACGTCACCAAGGCCTTCCCGGGCCTGGGCGGCGCGCTGGAGGTGGGTGGGCTGTAGGGCCCGGGTCCCGGTGCCGGAGGCCGCGCCTCACGCGGGAGGCGGGAGGAAGCGGGCGAAGGCGTGCACGCAGAACTCCGTGAAGGCGCGCACCTTGGCGGGGATGAGCCGGCGGTGCGGATGGACCAGGAAGATGCTCCGCCCGGCCACCGGGGCCCGCGGCAGCAGCGTCACCAGCGTGCCCGCGCGCAGGTCGTCCAGCACCAGATAGCCGGGCAGGTTGGCGATGCCCCGTCCCTGGAGGGCGGCCTGCCGCAGGATGAGGTTGTTGTTGGATTGGAAGGGCCCGGAGACCCGCAGGCGGTGTCCGCCGTCAGGCCCCTCGAGCTGCCACGCCATGGGGGTATGCCCGCGCTTGAAGGTCAGGCAGTCGTGCTCCAGCAGGGCTTCTGGCGTGCGCGGCGTCCCGCGCCGCTGGAGGTAGGCGGGGCTCGCGCACAGCAGGCGCTGCTCCGGGCCCAGGCGCCGCGCCACCAGCGTGCTGTCCTCCAGCGCGTCCGCGATGCGGATCGCCACGTCGAAGCCCTCCTCCACCAGGTCCACCAGCCGGTCGCTGGCGTCCAGGTCCACCCGCACCTCCGGATGGGCGGCCTGGAACGCGGCGGCCATCGCGCCGACGTGGACCTCGCCCAGCACCGCGGGCGCAGCGATGCGCAGCAGGCCCCGGGGCGCTTCATCCAGGGCCGTGACGGACAGCGCGGCGTCCTCCAGCTCCGCCAGCACCCGGCGGCAGTGCTCGTGGAAGACGCGGCCGGCCTCCGTGAGGCTCACGTGGTGCGTGGTCCTCCGCAACAGCCGCGCCCCCAGGCGCGACTCCAGGTGGGCCACCTGCTTGCTCACCGCGGAGGGCGTCAGGCCCAGCCTTCGCGCCGCCGCGGAGAAGCCGCCGTCCTCCACGACCCGCACGAAGACGTGCAGCGGCATCACCTCGTCGAAGAGCAGGGGGCTCGGCTTTTTCCGCTGGGGCACAGGCGTCGTTCCTCGGGACCACGTTCCCAATCCCGCTCCCCCGGCGCAAGAGAAGGGCACCGGGGACGCCCACCGCGCCCCCCTCTGGAGGAGCACCCATGCGGACACCTTCCCCCGAAGCCGGACGCCTGTTCGGCCTCACCGACGGCGAGGCCGGCTACGCCCTGCTGCGCATCACCCTGGGCCTCAACATCCTGCTGCACGGCGTGGTGCGGCTGGTGGGGGGCCCCGGGGCCTTCGCCGACGGACTGGTGAAGGCCTTCGAGTCCTCCCTGCTGCCCGGGGCGCTGGTGCGGCCCTTCGCGTGGGTGCTGCCCTTCGCGGAGACGGCTGTGGGCGCGCTGGTGCTGGTGGGGCTGCTGACGCGCCATGCGCTCGCGGCGGGAGGGCTGCTGATGCTGGCGCTCGTGTTCGGCACGGCGCTGCGGAGCGAGTGGGAGATGTTGAGCGTGCAGATGCTCTACGTGGGCCTCTACGCCGCGCTGCTGGGCACCGCGCGCTTCAACGCCCTGGCCCTGGACCGGCTGCGCCTCTCCGCGCCCGCCGCGACGCCCCGGAGCGTCCCGTGAGCACCCGGCGCCAGTTCCTGTCCGGTACCGCCGTGGCCGCCGGCGCGCTCGCGGTGTCGGGGGCCGTGGCCGCGCAAGTCCCCGCGCGCGGCGCGGCGAAGGCCTCCGCGAAGAAGGGCTTCTGGCCGGGAGGCGCGCGGCTGGCCATCTCCCTGTCGCTCCAGTTCGAAGCCGGCGCGCAGCCCGAGCGCGGCGCGAGCAGTCCGTTCCCGCCCATCGACGCGAAGTACCCGGACCTGCCGGTGGCCACCTGGTACGAGTACGGCGTGAGGGAGGGCATCCCCCGGCTGCTGGAGATGTTCTCGCGGCGGGGCGTCCAGGTGACCTCGCACATGGTGGGGCAGGCGGTGGAGCGCCATCCCGCGCTGGCGAAGGAGATCGTCGAGCGCGGGCACGAGGCCGCCGCGCATGGACAGACGTGGACGCCGCAGTTCTCCATGACGCCCGAGGAGGAGCGCGCCTCCTACGAGGCCAACGTGCGCGCCATCCAGCGCGCCACGGGACAGACGCCGGTGGGCTTCAACGCCTTCTGGATGCGCGGCACGCCCCGGACGCTGGAGATCCTCCAGGACCTGGGGTTCCTGTATCACATCGACGACGTGAGCCGGGACGAGCCCTTCGTCGTGGACGTGAGGGGCAGGCCCTTCGCGGTGGTGCCCTACACGCTGGGGATGAACGACATCATCGACTTCGAGTCGCGCAACTACACCGCCGACCAGTTCGCGAGCGAGCTCAAGAACGAGTTCGACGCGCTGTATGCCGAAGCGAGCGAGCGCCGCAGGATGATGTCCATCAGCATGCACGACCGCATCTCCGGCAGGCCGGGCCGCGTGAAGATGCTGGAGGAGTTCATCCGCTACGCGCAGCGCCAGCCGGGCGTCTGGTTCGCGCGGAAGGACACCCTGGCGCGCTGGACGCTGGAGCAGGCCGGCACCTGAGGCGCCGCCGTCCGGACAGGGCGCCGCCCCGTCAGGAGCCGTCGTCCTCCGCGTCGTCCGCGCCCCCGCCGTCCGCCGGGGCGCGGCCGAGCAGCCGGTCCACCTCCGCGTGCGCTCCTTCCGCCTGGGCCGCGCTGATGCGCTTGTAGACCTTGAGCGCGTCCACCACGCGGTGCGCGTGCTTCCACAGCGCGCGGGACCCGCTGGCCGGCGAGCGCTTGCGCGGGGACGGCAGCATCGCGGCCAGCACCGCGCCCTGCGCCACGGAGAGCTGGGACGCGGACACGCCGAAGTGCTCGCGCGCGCCCGCCTCAATCCCATACACGCCGTTCCCCCACTCCACCACGTTGAGGTACAGCGTCAGGATGCGCTGCTTCGTCAGCGCCTCCTCCAGCCGGTGCGCCAGCACCAGCTCCTTCAGCTTGCGCGACAGGCTGCGGTCCGTGGACAGCCAGAGGTTCTTCGCCAGTTGCTGCGTGAGCGTGGACGCCCCCCGCCCCAGCTCGCCCTTCTCCACCGCCTGCCCCACCGCCCGCGCCAGCTCCACCGTGTCCACGCCGTCGTGCAGGTAGAAGCTCGCGTCCTCGGAGAGGAGCACCGCGTCCACCGCGGGCTTGGACACCGCCGACAACGGCACCCACTGCTGACGCCTTCGCGGCTTGCGCCCGGCCTCGCGCGCCTCGCTCGCGCGCTGCTCGATGAGCGCCGTCGTCTTCGGGTTCTCCTTCGCCAGGGGGGCCGCGTCCGGCAGCCCGATGAACGTGGCCGCGGCGACGCCCACCCCCAGCACCAGCACGCCCACGGCCACCCAGCGCGCCCACCGCCTCCTTCGCGGCGGCGCGGGAGGCACCCGTGGCGGTGCGGGAGGGAGGGGCCCGGCGGGTTCGGGGCTCGGGGCTTCGGACGGACCTTCGACGGTGGACATCTGCCGGCCGTGTCTAGCGCCGCGCCGTCCGGGCGTCACCCTTCACGGTGAGCTTCGCGGACGCCAGGCGCGGCGGCTCGGGCGAGCGCCAGCGCTCGTCCACCGACGCGAAGCCCGCCACCAGCTCCCCCGCCAGGTAGCCGCGCGTCTTCTTCCCCTTGCGGCGCAGCCAGTCGTTGAGGACGTGCCCCTTGGCGTCCTTGCGCGCCTCCGGCTGCGCCAGGTTGAAGCGCGAGCGCTTCACCAGCCCGCCCGACTTGTGCACGAACGTCACCGTGCCGTCCGCCCCCACCCGCTCCACGATGCCGATGTGCGTGAGGCCGTCGTTCATCAGGCCGTCGCGGTTCTTGTCGAACGTGTCCTTGAAGAACACCAGCGCGCCCGGCGTCGGCGTCTCCGTCAGCATCCCCAGCGCGCGCGCCTTGCGGTGGATGGCCGTGACGCCGTTCTCCTCCGGCAGCACGTCGTCCGGCAGCAGGTCCAACCGCCGCTGCTGGAACGCCAGCCGCGTCATGCCCGAGCAGTCGTCCGTCACCGTCGAGCTCATCTTCGCCAGCGTCGTCATCCCCACCCAGGACTTCGCCCGCCACAGCGCCCGGTCCGCCAGTTGGACCACCGGCCGGGCCTTCTTCGTCGCCGTGGCCTTGCTCGCGGCCTGCGCCGCCCCGCCCCACACCAGCGCGCTCACCAACGCGCCCACCCACACGCCTCGTCCCATGCGCACGCGGCAGAGCAACCGCCGTGCCCTGCCCCCGCGGCGTTGCGCGTGTCCACCTCACGACGGAGCGCGCGCTCGCTCCGGCACGCGGTGGGCAAGGAAGTTCCCACCCGTGGCAACCGCGCGCCCTGAAGCCCTCAGGGCACGACGACCGGGGACGGAGGAGCGTCTTCATTCCGGTAGGTCCGCGCCGGCCCGCAGCCCCTGCCGGCGCATCCGGGGCTCAAGGCTCCATCGGGCGTGCCCGGGGCCCAGGTCCGCGCGGGCCTGGGCTGCATCAGCCTGGGGGGCGGAGCCGCCAGCGGCGCCGGGCTCCTCTCCCGGGCCTCCAGCGCGACCATCAGGGGCAGCGCCAGCCCCAGCACCGCGAACCGCCCCACGGCGCCAGGCGTCCGCGAGCCGGGCGCGGGCAGCACCTGGGCGCGCAGGCTCGACAGGATGAACGCACCGCCAATGGCCGTGCACAGCGCGAGCGCTCCCCACGTCATGGCCTGCGCCGTGATGACGATGGAGGACAGGCGCCAGGTCGCGCCCAGGTCCACCGCCGCCTTCCACGCCTGGTCCCTCCAGTCCGCGGCCGGACCGGCCATGCCGTAGCCCACCGCGCACGCGGCCACCCACACGGCGGCGCCATGCACCTCGCGCCGCAGCAGCCACCCCTGCGCGAGGCCCAACGCCACCCCCATCCCGATGAACGCCGTCCCGGGCGACAGCGCCAGCGCCACGGCCAGGGCCCGCGAGCCCACCAGGCCCACGGCCACCGCCATCGCCGTGCGCCCCACCCAGCCGGGGACCTGGAGCCCCGCCCGGCGCAGCGCGAACGCCTGCGCGTTGCCCAGCATCGCCCCCGCGACCGCGAAGACCGCCAGCTCCGCGAGCCGGTGCACCACGCCCTGCTCCACCACGGACAGCCGCCAGATGGCCGCCGAGCCCAGCACCGTCTCCAGCAGTTGGACCCAGGCGTCCGCCTGCAGCCACGGGACGAGCAGCCCCAGCACGGTGACCCCGGAGAGGGCGAGGACGTGGACAAGACGAGAGCCCATGGCCCGGCAGTCTGCGCGAGTCCCCCGCGCCAAAGCCATCCACGCGGGCCCCCTCCTGCCCGCCGGCCAACGGAGGTGTCGCTCGGTGGAGGTGGATGTACGGCGCGACAGGACCGGGCGGGTTGGCTGGAACTCCGGTGCGAATCGAGCCACTTCGGGCAGCGGGCGCACCCCGGCAGCGGGGGCGAAACGCCGTGAAGCGGCGGACACTGGGAAATGGAGCACGAGCACAAGGCGCGGCCGGCGCTAGATTGCCGCCCCTATGGCGCATCCCACCGACGACAAGAACTTCCGCCTGCCCACCACCCTCCGTCCGCGCCGCTATCAGGCGACGGTGACCCTGGACCTGGAGGGGCGCACCTTCGCGGGTGAGCAGCGCGTGGAGCTGGAGCTGTCCCAGCCCACCTCGGAGATCATCCTCCACGCGAACGCGCTGGAGCTGGGCGAGGTCACCTTCCGCGCCGGCAACGACGTGCGCAAGCCCGCGTCCAAGCGCGTGGCCCCGGTGAGCGAGACGGTGGTGCTCACGTTCGATGCGCCCCTGCCCGCGGGCAGCGCCACGCTGGACGTGCTCTGGACGGGGCACTTCAGCGACGGCCTGCGCGGCCTGTACGCGGCGGGCCAGGTGGCCGCGACGCAGTTCGAGGCCGCGGACGCGCGCCGGCTGTTCCCCTGCTTCGACGAGCCGGCCTTCAAGGCGCGCTGGGCGCTCACGGTGCGCGTGCCGGAGGGCCACACGGTGCTGGGCAACGGCCGCGTGGTGAAGGACGAGAAGGACGGGGCCCTGCGCAAGGTGACGTTCGAGGAGACGGAGCTGCTCAGCTCGTACCTCATCGCGCTGGTGGTGGGCCCGCTGGTGGGCACGCCGGAGGAGCAGGTGGAGGGCGTCCCGGTGCGCACGTGGGCGCTGCCGGAGAAGGCGCACCTGGCGAAGTTCGGGCAGGACGCGGCGCTCCAGGTGCTGCCCCGGCTGCGGGACTACTTCGGGCTGCCGTATGCCTTTGGCAAGGTGGACCAGGTGGGCATCCCGGACTTCGAGGCGGGCGCGATGGAGAACGCCGGCCTCATCACCTACCGGGAGGTGGCGCTGCTGTTGGACCCGGCCACCGCGCCGCTGTCCGTGCAGAAGCGCGTGGCGGAGGTGGTGACGCACGAGCTGGCGCACCAGTGGTTCGGCAACTGGGTGACGATGGTGTGGTGGGACGACCTCTGGCTCAACGAGGCGTTCGCCACGTGGATGGCCTTCAAGATCGTCGACCAGTGGCGGCCGGACTGGCGCATGTGGCTGGACTTCGACGCGCACCGGGCGAGCGCGCTGGCGCTGGACGCGCTCAAGTCCACGCACCCCATCCACGGAGAGGTGCGCAACGCGGGCGAGGCCGGTGAGAGCTTCGACGCGATTACGTACGAGAAGGGCGGCGCGGTGCTGCGGATGATTGAGGGGTTCCTGGGAGAGGGGCCCTTCCGCGAAGGCATCCGGCTGTACATGCGCAAGCACGCGCGCGCGAACGCGGTGAAGGAGGACCTGTGGAACGCGCTGGGTGAGGCGGCGAAGCAGCCGGTGAACGAGCTGGCGACGAAGTGGATTGGCCAGAGCGGCTTCCCGCTGGTGTCGGTGAAGGTGGAGGGGCGGAAGGTGTCGCTGTCGCAGCGGCGCTTCTACTCGGAGCCGGGGGTGAAGAGCCCGGAGACGTGGCCGGTGCCCATGGTGCTGCGCTTCGAGGACGCGGGCGGCGTGCGGGAGCAGCGCGTGCTCTTCCGCGACGCGCAGGCGACGGTGACGCTGGAGGGCGGCTCGGGGGACGTGAAGTGGCTGTGCGCGAACGGCGGCTCCACGGGCTTCTACCGGGTGGCGTACGAGAAGCCGGCGCTGGACGCGCTGGCGGCGAACCTGGGGACGCTGGCGCCGTCGGAGCGCATCTCGCTGCTCGCGGACACGTGGGCGCTGGTGCGCGCGGGGCAGGCGCCGGTGGCGGACCTGCTGGACCTGGCGGCGCGCTTCGGGGACGAGGAGGACGAGGCGGTGCTGGACGAGCTCGTCGGGCGGCTTGGCTACATCGAGAACCGGCTGACGGAGGGCGAGGACCAGGAGCGCTTCCGCCGGTGGGTGGAGGGGCTGTTGGGTGGCGGCCTGAAGAAGCTGGGCTGGCAGGCGGCGCAGGGCGAGCCGGACCGGGTGAAGCTGCGCCGCGCGGCGCTGGTGCGCGCGGTGGGTGGCCTGGCGCGCAGTCCGGAGGTGCTGGCGCAGGCGCGTCCGCTGGTGCAGCGGATGCTCCAGGGAGACAAGTCCGCGCTGGACGCGAACCTGCTGGACACGGCGGTGGGCATGGTGGCGCGCGCGGGAGACACGGCGCTGTTCGACGATTTGTTGCAGCGGATGCCGAGGGAGCCGGACCCGGCGACGCAGCGGCGCTACCTGATGGCGCTGACGTCCTTCGAGGACGCGAAGCTGGCGGAGCGCGCGCAGGGGCTGTTGTTCACGGAGACGGTGAAGACGCAGGACGTGGCGAGCTTCGCGACGGGCCTGTTGGGCAACCGCACCGGGCGCGACGCGTGGTGGGCGCAGTTGCAGAAGCGCTGGAAGGACCTGGTGGCGCGCACGGGCGCGGCGCCCATGCTGCTGCGCCGGGTGGTGGAAGGCCTGGGCCTGCTGCGCACGCGCGAGCAGTTGGAGCAGATGAAGGCCCTGCTCCAGGCGAACCCCATCCCGGAGGCCCAGCAGGCCACGGCGCAGACGCTGGAAAGGCTGACCCAGGACGTGGCCCTGAGAGAGCGCGTGGCCCCGGAGGTGTCCGCGTGGCTGAAGCGACGGCCGTGATATCCGGCGCCCATGAAGACCACGCTCACGCCCGAAGCCTCCGCCGCCTCCCGTGAGGCCCTGCGCCGCGCCAACGTGGCGTTCGGCCACGCCTATCCCGGCGATTCCTCACGGCGCCAGCCCGTGCACACCGTGTACGGCGGCGCCCACCTCTTCCGCGCGGGCACCGCGCGGAAGATGGGGGACCTGGCGCTCGCGGCGCTGCGCGACTACGCCACCGACGGCTCCCAGCTCGCCCACGGGCTGGGGCTGCCCCAGCGCGGCGGCTTCGCCCAGCGCGTCCATGACCGCGTCGTGGACAAGCTCCAGCGCGAACCCGTGGAGGACTTCCGCATCGACTTCGAGGACGGCTATGGCCACCGCCCCGACGCCGAAGAAGACGCCCACGCCGTCGCCGCCGCCACGGAGGTCGCTCGCGGCCTGGAGCAGGGCTCGCTCCCGCCGTTCATCGGCATCCGCGTGAAGTCCTTCACCGAGGAGCTCTACGCCCGCGCCTCGCGCACCCTGGACCTCTTCGTCACCGCGCTGCTGGAGCAATCCGGTGGCAGGATGCCGCCGTCCTTCGTCGTCACCCTGCCCAAGGTCACCGTGCCCGAACAGGTGACCGCCCTGGCCAAGCTCCTGTCGGAGCTGGAGTCCGCCCACCGCCTGTCCCCCGGCGCCCTCAGCCTGGAGCTGATGGTGGAGACGCCCCAGGCCCTCTTCGACTCGCGCGGCCGGCCGCACCTGCGCTCACTCGTGGAGGCCGGCGAGGGCCGCTGCTCCCACGTGCACCTGGGCGTCTACGACTACACCGCCGCCCTGGACGTCAGCGCGCACATGCAGCACATGCTCCACCCCGCCTGCGACTACCTGCGCGACACCGTGCAGGTGCTCCTCGCGGGCAGCGGCGTGCGCCTGTCCGACGGCGCCACCAACGTCATGCCCGTGGGCCCCCACCGCAAGCAGGGCGACACCCCGCTGCTCCCCACCGAGCGGCGAGAGAACACCGACGCCGTGCACCGCGCGTGGCAGGTGGCGTACCGGCACACGCGCCACTCGCTGGAGCGCGGCTACTACCAGGGCTGGGACCTGCACCCCGCCCAGCTCCCCGTGCGCTACGCCGCCGTCTACGCCTTCTTCCTGGAGGGCCTGGAGCCCGCGTCCCAGCGCCTCAAGGCCTTCATCGACAAGGCCGCCCAGGCCACCCTGCTGGGCGACGTGTTCGACGACGCCGCCACCGGCCAGGGCCTGCTCAACTTCTTCCTGCGCGGCCTGGCGTGCGGCGCCCTCACGGAGGAGGAGGCCCGCGCCACCGGCCTGACGCTGGAGGAGCTGAGGAGCCGCTCCTTCCGCGCCATCGTCCAGGGCCGCGCGTCACGCTGACGCGGGCGGCTCCGTGGGGGGCACCGCGCTCCGGTGCCCCAGCCACTCGCGCGCGACGGCCACGTCCACCGCGAGGATGCCCAACAGGAACAGCCACGGCCCCAGCTTCGCCGACAGGCCCGTCAGCGCCCAGACGGTGATGAGCCCCGCGAGCACCGGCGGCACCACCGAGGGCAGCGCCTCCCGCGCGCGCCGCACCGACCCCAGCACGCCCAGCGCCAGCAGCCCCAGCACCACGCCCGTCGCGCCCAGCCGCCCGCGCCCCGTCCCCGCGCCCTGCCCCGACGGGAGCACCAGCGTGTTGAACTTCCACGTGTCGTTGTCCTGGATGTCCCAGGCGAAGTTGTCGTCGATGGTGATGTTGCGCTCGCGCTGCAGGTGCGCCGTGGGCACCAGCGACCACGCCGAACTCCACGGCAGCAGCAGCCCCACCGCGCACGCCGCCACGCCCGCGAACACCCACCGCTTCAGCCGCACGTCCGCCGGCCGCTTCGTGAGCGAAGGCTCCGCCAGCGACGACGCCTTGAACGCCCGCCACTGCACGGAGGCGAGCACCACCGCCGCCAGCACCCACAGGAGCGGCGCCACGCCAAAGCCCAGCGACAGGAACGCCTGCGTCACCGTGAGCGCGGTGAACATGGGGAGGAACGCCGGATGCGCGGCCCACTTCACCACCGGCACCAGCGCGTCCGGCAGCTTCCGGCCCGCGGCCACCCACTCGCGCGCGCCCAGCATGCCGGCGCCCACCAGCATCAACACCGACCAGGGCAGCCCCAGCCCGCCGCCGACGAAGGGCAGCACCGGCGCCACCACCGCCGCCGCCACCAGTCCGGAGCCCAGCAGCGGCAGCGAGCCCCCGGGCAGCCGCTCGCGCAGCCTCGGGTCGTCCAGCACGTCCTGCACCGCGCGGCCCGCCGAGTCCGCCGCGCGCCGCGCCTGGTCCGCCACCTCGTCCATCACCGGCGACCCGGGCGCGTTCAGGTCCCCGCCGCAGTGGGGACACGTCCGCGACGACAGGCCTTCAGGGAGCGGCTGACCACAGTGCGGGCAGGACATGGCGCGAGTCCTCCTCAGACGAAAAGAGCACGAAGAGCCTATACCGCGCCCCTCCCGCATCCTCCATGAACGCGCGGGGAGCGCTCAGGGCTTCGCCCCCTTCGCATGCACGGCCGCCTCCAGTCGGGACAGGCTGCGCTGGAGCTCCGCCATCTGGGCCTTGAGCGCGTCCACCTCCGCGCTCTTCGCGTGCAGCTCCTCCGTGCGCCGCGCCAGCGCCTGGATGGCCACCATGTTCACGCCGTCGATGTCGAGCAGGCCGATGCTCCTGTCATCCGCGCCCAGGCCGAACGCCGCGCGGAAGTCCTGCGCCACCGGCCCCACGTGGCGCACGCCGCCGGCCTCGGCCTTGTAGCGCCAGCTCTCCACCGGCATCGCCGCCACCTTCGCCAGCACGGCCTCCGCGTCCACGCGGCGGAAGTCCTCCTTCGTGGCCCGGTCCGACGTGCAACTGAACACGCCCGAGCCCGCCGGCAGGTCACAGCCCGTGGAGAGGGTGGCGCTCGTGCGGAGCCGGACTCCGCCCGCCGCGCGCACCAGGAACTGGTTGTTCGCCGTGTTCGACACCACGGAGTCCGTGATGGATTGGTCCGCCCAGACGAAGGCGCCCTTGAAGCCACCAGAGCTCGCACGCTGCCCCAGCGCCATGGAGTAGTCCGCGTTCGCGCTGGTGCGGTAGCCGAGCGCGACGCTGCCCTGCCCCGTGGCCTGGTTGGTGTAGCCCACCGCCACGGAGGTGAAGCCGCTCGCGGTGTTGGAAGCCCCCGCGGTGAAGGACGCGGTCCCGCTCGCCGTGTTGGCGGAGCCCATGCACACCGAGACCGTGCCAGACGCCGTGCACTGGTCGCCGAACGCGACGGAGCCGAACGCGCTGGCCAGCGTCTTGTTGCCGCCCGCGAAGGACACGAAGCCGATGTTGGCCTCGTCCCACTCCGTGTCGGCATGGCCCACGCGGAAGGCCGCCTTGAACGGGTGCCACATCATCCGGTCCCCGGCCCCCGTCATGGGGATGGTGCCAACGCCCTGCTCGCCGCGCGCGAGCAGCCCGCCCGCCGAGTCCACCGTGAAGACGCGGTAGTTGCTCCAGGTGGGCTCGCTGGCTCCCGACACCGTGTTCCTCACGCGCAGCAGCGGCACCGAGTCCTTCGCGGACACGCTCGCATCCAGGAACACCTCCGCGTTCGCCGTCAGCCGGCCCCGCACCTGCCCCGTGCCCGCCACCGAGAACGACGCGTCCTGCGGCTCCGTCCCGTTGCGGATGCCCTGGCCCGCGGCGGCCAGGCGCGGATCATTCCCCTCCACCGCCGTGCCCGGCCCGTCACCGTAGACGACGCTCACCGCCTCGCCGTCGAGCTTCAGCCCCGTGCCCACCTGCACCGCCCCGGCGGGCCCCGCGGGCCCCACCGGCCCCACCGGCCCCTGCGCGCCGTCAGCGCCACACCCGCCGGCCAGCAGCCCCACGACACAGCTCAACGCGACGCCAGCTCCTCGGACAGACGACATGCGGTGCTCTCCAGGTGAAGGCCCATCACACTGGCAAAGCGCCGGGTCGCGGACAACCCAGGACCTCACCGGGAGTCCCGCCATCCAGGAGAACCACCCCTACCAGAGCATGTCCTGGTCCTCGGTGACGCCGGGGACGTTGGACAGGCGCAGCTCCTGGCCGCCCACGCGCAGGGTGCCCTCGAAGAAGCCCACGGGCTGGGCGAAGTGGCTCACCACCAGCCGCAGGTTGCGCTCCTCGCGGTGCACGTAGATGGGCTTGAAGCGCAGGTCCACCGCGCCGTCCGCCGTCGTCAGGCGCCACGGGTCCAGGAGCTCCTTCGCGTCGTACTCGAAGCGCGCGCGGCCCACCGGGTAGAGCCGGTCGCCCAGCCAGACGGCGTTCTCGTTGGCCTCGGTGGCGCCCTCGTTGAAGCCCTCCACCAGGTTGAGCCCCACGGGCGTGCCGTCCGGCAGCCGCCCGGCCGCGAAGGCCCAGCGCCAAGCGGTGTGCCGCGCCAGGTAGCCCTGCGTGTAGTCCATGCCGCCCACGCCACCGTCCAGCCGGAAGCGCCGGCCCCCCGCCTCCAGGCTCCCGAAGGCCAGCAGGCCGCTGCGCTTCTGGGTGACGTTGACCAGCCCGTCGCCCGCCACCGGCGCGATGACGGTGAGGGCCGGCGGACCGCCCGCCACCAGCAGCTCCCCGTTCCACTGGAACGACTGGAGCGACTGCGTGCGCATGCGGCTGACGTCCACCTCCACCTGGTAGCGCTCGTCGGACTCGCCGCGCTTCACGGACATGCGCCCGCCCAGCGTGCGGAAGGCCGCCACCAGCCCCGCGCCCGGCTTGTCGCTCACCTCCGCGAGCGGCCCGGGCACGCCCAGGAAGCTGACGTCGCACAGGGGCTTCTTCTCCTGGAGGTCCACCGCCACCGCGAAGGCGTTGGCCGTGTAGCCCAGGTCCACCACCGCGAAGAGGGCCGCCACCTCCTGCGTGGCGACGAAGGTGTAGTGCCAGCGCTTGCGCTTGAGCAGCCGCGTCGCGCGCCCCGGCGCCCACTTCCCCAGCAGCCGGGGCAGGTCCACCTCCGGCAGCTCGCCCTGATACGTCCCGAACCGCGGTTCCCCTTCCGTGGAGGCCACCGAGTTCGGGGCGAAGGGCAGCAGGGCTTCTCGTTCACGCTCGAGCGTCATCACGAAACATTGGACGGCAGTTCGCTGGCGCTGTCACGTGAACACGCCGGCCAAGTTGCGCCCCGAAGACACTCGGGGCCGCGTGCCTGCCCGCTAGCTCCTGCCGAAGATGATGCGCTCCTGGGTCAACAGACGCGTGGTGAAGCGCAGCGCCACCAGCGACACCGCCACGCAGGACGCGAGCGCGAGCAGGAAGGGCAGGGGCCCCAGCGTCTCCCCGCGCATCACCTCGCCCGCGAGCAGCTCCTGCCCCAGCACCGGCACCGCGAACATCCACGTCTGCGTCTGGATGGGGGACAGGGCCAGCATCATCCCGGGCAGCGTGGGCAGCACCATCAGGAGCGACAGGTACGTCTGCGCCTCCTTGAACGACCGTGCATAGGTGGACACCCACATCTGCACGGCGGACGCGGCCAGCACCAGCGGCATCACCGCGGCCAGCATGCCCAGCGCGGCCGGCGCGTCGAAGCGGGCGCGCACGCCCAGGTCCTCCAGCGGCACGCGCTTCACCACCAGGAAGTAACCCACCAGACACAGGAGCACGCCCGTGCCCGCCATGGCGCAGGTGGCCAGCCACTTGCCCGCCACCACCGCGCCGCGCGGCGCCGGGTTGAGCAGCAGGGGCTCCAGCGAGCCGCGCTCGCGCTCGCCCGCCATGGTGTCGCTGGCGAGCTGCATGCCGCCCGCGAACGCCGCCATCACCAGGAACAGCGGGATGGTGGTGAGCACCGTGGCCGCGGTGCGCTCGGGGGTGGACAGGTCCAGCTCGTCCACGCGCACGGGCACCGCCAGCTCCGGGGACACGCCGCGCGCGAACAGGCGCTGGCTGCCGGTCTGCTGCGAATACACCGCCAGCATCCGCTGCGCGCGCTGCACGGACTGGCGGGCCTTGTTGCGCGAGCTGTCCACCACCAGCCGCACCGCGGCGGTGTGCCCGTCCGCGAAGTCCTTCGCGTAGTCGTCCGGCACCACCAGCACCAGGTCCAGCTTCCCGGCCTGCACCAGCGCCTCGTAGTCCTGGGGCGCCTCCGACAGCTTCGCGCCGTAGCGCTCCAGGAAGGCCATCAGGCTGGGCGCGTGCTCACGGCCCACCACCGGCATCTCCAGCGGCCGGTCCTGCCGGTACCAGGACGCCATCACGTTGAACATCACCAGGAACACCAGCGGACCCAGCAGCGGCCACATCACCGCGGAGCCCAGCGTGCGCCGGTCCCGCAGGTGGTCGAGCACTTCCTTGCGCAGCACCGTCCCGACGAGGCCCTTCATTCGCGCAACCCCTGCTCGCTGCCAATCACGCTCACGAAGGCTTCCTCCAGGCTGTCCTTGCCGGTGGAGGCGCGCAGCGCGTCCGCCGTCCCGTCCGCCACCACCCGCCCGCGCGCCACCACCACGATGCGGTCACACAGCGCGGCCACCTCCTGCATCACGTGGCTGGAGAACACCACGCAGCAGCCCTGCGCCTTCAGCTTGCGCAACAGCGTGCGCACGGAGCGCGTGGCCATCACGTCCAGGCCGTTGGTGGGCTCGTCCAGCAGCACGTTGCGGGGCCCGTGCACCAGCGCCCTCGCCAGCGCCACCTTCACGCGCTCGCCCTGACTGAAGCCCTCCGTGCGCCGGTCCGCGATGTCCTTCATGTCCAGCAGCTCCACCAGCTCCTCCACGCGCGCGTCCAGCGCCGCGCCGGACAGGCCGTGCAGCTCGCCGAAGTACCGCGCGTGCTCGCGCGCGGTGAGGCGCGGGTAGAGGCCGCGCGCGTCGGGCAGCACGCCCAGCGCGCGCCGGGCCACCTCCGGCTGCTTCGCCACGTCCACGCCGTCCACGGTGGCGGTGCCGCCGTCCGGGCGCACCAGCGTGTAGAGCATGCGCAGCGTGGTCGTCTTGCCCGCGCCGTTGGGGCCCAAGAGGCCCGTGATGACGCCGTCCTCCGCGGTGAAGGTCACGTCGTGCACGGCCGTCACGGAGCCGAAGCGCTTGTGCAGGTTCCTGGCTTCAATCATGGGCGCTTGCGTCCTACGGGACAGGGCCGGCGAAGGAGGTGAAGAAGGGCGGCCGCTTGAGGCCCGCGCCGCAGTCGGGCGTCAGGCCCTCCACGCCGCCGCGCGTGAGCAGGTCCGCCATCAGCGTGCGCGCGCAGTCCGCGCCCACCGTGTTGTGCCCCAGCCCCGGCACCACCACGTGCAGGCTGTGCGTGAGCGTCCGCTTCGCCTCCTCGCCCCAGGGCGGCGGCGTCACGGGGTCCAGCTCGCCGGACAGCAGCAGCGTGGGGATGTCCGACTTCACGGGCTCGCGGAAGCTTTGGGGCACGTTCGCCTGGGGCCACTTCGCGCACGCGCGCTTGAGGTCCAGCGCCATGCGCGGGCCGAACCAGGTGCCCTTCGCCTCGCGCTCGGCGTCCTCCTCCGTGAAGAAGGGCGCGTCCTCCGCGCACGCCACCGCCAGGAACATGCCCCGGCTGGTGGCGCGCGCCACCTCGTCGGTGAGCCCCAGCGACAGCGCGACGAAGGGCGTCCAGTCATCCTTCGCGGCGCGGTCCAGCATCAGGGGCACGAGCGACGCGACGTCCGGGCTGTAGAGCAGCGAGAACAGCTCCGACAGGAAGACGCGCCGGGTGAGCGTGAAGTCCTCCGGCACGCCCGTGCGCGGGTGCGCCAGGTGCACCTTCGCGGGCGCGGCCTCCAGCTTCGCGAGCAGCGCCTCCGTGCGGGCGCGCAGGTCCGGATATGCCTTCGCGCAGACGCCGTCCTTCGCGCACGCGTCCATCAGCAGGTCCAGGGCGCGCTGCCCGTCGCGCGCGGCGTACAGCGGCAGGTACTGCCCCATGGGGGCCACGCCATCCAGGATGGCGGTGCGCACGCGGTCCGGGTGCTGGCGCATGTACACCAGCGCCGCGCGCGTCCCGTAGGAGATGCCCCACAGGTTCACCTGCCGGTAGCCCAGCGCCGCGCGCACGTCGTCCAGGTCGTCCATGGCGATGGACGTGGTGTAGAGCCGCTCGTCCGCGTCCCAGCCCTTGCGGCACTGGGGAATCACGTCCGCGTCCTCGCGGTCCTCGAAGCGCTCCGCCAGCGACGCGCGCGAGGGGTTCAACGCCTCGCAGTCCAGCGGGTGCGAGTCCCCCGTGCCGCGCTGGTCCACGAACACGATGTCGCGCTGGCGCCGGATGCGCTCCAGCGCGGGCAGGATGCGCGTGCGGGACGCCGCCTGGCCGGGGCCGCCCGCGAGGAAGAACAGCGGATCCTCCTTCGGCTGCGACGCGAGCGCGGGCACCACCACCACGCGCAAGGAGATTTTGCGCCCCTTCGCCGCGGCCCGGTCCTCGAAGACCTCCAGCGTGCCGCAGAGGGTCTGCGCGGCCACCCCGTCCAGCCGGCACGGCTTCAGGTCCATCCGCCGCGCGGAGGCGGCCTCGGCGCTGGAGGGCCGGGAGCAGCCCGTGAGCGACAGCGCCGCCAGCACCGCCAGCGTGGCGAGGGGGTGAGACAAGATGCCACCTGTCACGGCGGGCGAACCTCCAGCACGGGGGAGTCCCTGGCGCATACCATTGGCGCACCGAAGGTGCACCCGCCGAAGCCCCGTCACGCGCGGCGATTGAATCCGCGCGAACGCGGGGCGTCCTCTGCTACGCCCATGCCCATGAAGAAACGCGCGTTCCTGGTCCTCTTCGCCCTTTCGCTCACCACGCTCTCCGGCTGCGCCGCGCTGCAGAGCCTGCTCAACGGAGCCTTCAAGAAGCCCACGCTGAAGTTCAAGACGGCCCGGCTGGCGAACGCCTCCCTGTCCGACGCCACGGTGGACCTGGTGTACGAGCTGGACAACCCCAACAGCCTGGGCCTGAAGCTGGCGTCGGTGGACTATGCCTTCTTCGTGGAGGGCAAGCAGTTGGTGGCCGGCAAGCCGAAGGAGGGCCTGAGCCTCAAGTCCAACGGCAAGAGCCAGATTGTCTTCCCCGCCAACGTGAAGTTCGCGGACATCGCGCCGGTGGTGACCACGTTCCTGAACAAGGACGTGGCGGCCTTCAAGGCGCAGGGCTCGCTGGGCGTCCAGACGCCGCTGGGCGTGCTGCACTTCCCCCTGGAGAAGGAGGGCACGTTCCCCGTCCCCAAGATTCCCCAGGTGCAGTTCCAGTCGCCGCGCATCACGAACGTCACCCTGAGCGGGGCCACGGTGGAGTTCCCCCTGGCCATCACCAACCGCAACGCCTTCCCCCTGCCGGTGGCGGGCATCACCGGCGCGCTCAAGGTGGCGGGCGCCAACGTGGGCAACCTGTCCACGGGCAACCTGGGCATGCTGGACGGCAGCGGGACCAGACAGGTGACGCTCCCGCTGACCATCAACTTCGCGAGCGCGGCCGCTGCGGCCATGGCCCTGCGCTCGGGCGGCAACGCGCAGGTGAGCCTGACGGGCAACCTGACGTCAGACGCGCAGTCCGTGCCCCTGAACCTCAGCCAGCTCGTGAATTTCACGAAGTAAACGGTGGGCGTGCAGGGAAGCAGGCGGTGCGTGGGACACCGGGGATGTTGTCCCCGGGCAGGGGAGCCGTTACGGTTGCGCCGCTTCCCGAGGGCCCCCCATGCGCCGCATCCTCTTCAAGTCCAAGATCCACCGCGCGACGGTGACCCAGGCCGACCTCGACTACGAGGGTTCGGTGACCATCGACAAGGACCTGCTCCAGGCGGCGGACATCCTCCCCTTCGAGAAGGTCGCGGTGTGGAACGTCACGCGCGGCACCCGGCTGGAGACGTACGCCCTGGAGGGCGAGTCCGGCAGCGGTGTCATCTGCATCAACGGCGCGGCCGCGCACCTGAACCAGCCGGGCGACCTGGTCATCCTGGCCACCTTCGCGGAGGTGGAGGAGGCGGAGGTCGCGAACTGGAAGCCCACGGTCGTCTTCGTGGACGGCAAGAACCGGGCGGTCCCCGGCGTCACCGAGGAAATCCCCGGTCCCGCGCGCCGTATCGCCTAGGGACGCTTTGCCCAGGGCGGCTTTGCCGCTCCGGCCCTGTCTGCCATGCTTCCCGCCCTTCCCTTGAGGCGCGGGCGCGGCGACGCGCGTCCCGGAGGCGATGACGCGATGAAGTGGACGTGGGCGGGGCTGACGGTCCTGGTGGCGGTGGCGGGGTGCAAGCAGGTGGGCCCGTATCAGCGCGACCCCAACGAGGAGGACGCGTTCGTCTCCAACGTGCCCGTCATCCGGGCGCCCGCCCAGGACCGCTGCGCGGCGCTGGGGACGTCCTCCGTGCGCGGCGGCTGTGACGACGCCCTCTACCTGGCCCAGGAGTACTCCCGGCGCCTGTCGGTGGGGGACGAGGTGTGCCTGGAGGGCGGCTTCGGCGAGGAGCCGGGCGCGGCGTGCAAGGCGAGAGCGGCGGTCATCGACACGGGGCCCAACCGGGTGAAGCTGGAGGTGCGCTCGGCGCGTCCGGACTCGCGGTGGTTCAAGTCGGAGATGCGACACGGCTGGTACGAAGAAGGCGCGCTGGTGGACCTGTATCTGGCCGAACGGGGTTACTAGAGACGACCGGCCGCGTTCATCGCGGCCCCAGGGAGGAGACGGCATGGCCTTCTACGACAGCGTGACGGAGCGGCTGGGCTTCATGAAGAAGCTGACCCCCGCGGAGATGAAGAAGCTGGGGGCGCTGCGCCTGTCGGACCTCATCCAGGCGGAGATTGGCCGGGCGCGCGTGCGCGTGGCGGCGCTGGAGAAGCGCTACCCGTCCGCGACGACCAAGGAGCTGGCGCAGCGGCTGGTGGACGAAAAGAAGAGCTTCGCGGGCATGGTGGGCGGCGTGAGCGGCGTGTTCGGGCTCATCTCGCTGCCGGCGGACCTGACGTTCATGGCGTACCTGCAGCTCATCCTGCTCACGGACGTGGCCACGCTCTACAAGGCGAACCTCAAGACGGAGCGCGCGCGCGGGGAGCTGCTGGATTTGTTCGGCTACGCCAACGGGCTGGGTCCGCTGCACCGCTCCGGGCCGAAGGTGCTGGGCAAGCTGGCGGCGCTGCTGCTCGCGAAGGGCGGCATGACGACGCTGGGCCGCGCGATGCCGCTGGTCGCCGCGCCCATCACGGCGTACCTCAACAACCAGCACATCCAGATGGTGGGGGAGCAGGCCGTGCGCTTCTACGAGGGCTTCGACAAGGCCCACGCGAAGGCGCGGACGGCGCGGCGCAAGGCGGCGGGCGCGGAGTGAAGTGAGTGCCCCAGGGGCGCCCGCTGCGCTAGACAGCGCGCATGTCATCGCAAGACGCCGCCACCCTGCATGCCCGCGCCGCGGAGCTCCTGGACACGTACCCGAAGAACTTCAAGCAGGCCAAGGAGCTGCTGCGCCAGGTGATCGCGCTGGAGCCCGACCACCTGGAAGCGCTGCATGACCTGAACTGGTCGCTGGACCGCGACCGGGACCTGGAGCCCGGCCGCTGGCAGAAGGAAGAGCAGTCCGCCCAGGCCCTCCTGCGCGAGCGCATCCTGGCGCTCACCCGGAACGTGAAGCCCGGCGAGCCGCTGACCCTCGAGCGCAAGGCCCGGTCGCTGGCGCTCGCACACCACGCGGAGGCCCTGCTCCAGTCCCCGCCGGACACGGCGCGTCTCCAGCAGGTCGAAGCCGCGCTCGCGGAGAGCCAGGCCCTGCGCCCGGAGGGCCCCGAGCAGGGCCGCGCGGAACGCGGCGTCATGGCGTGGAAGGCCATCCACCGCGCCCGGAACGGTGAGCCCCAGGCGTATCAGGCGCTGCTGGACTGGGTGGCCGAGCATCCGCGCCCCTCGCCCTTCCACGACGATGAACACGCCTGTGCGTTCCGCGGCCTGGAGCAGGCGTTCGCGGACGAAGGCTTCCTCGCGTGGCTGCGTGCGCAGGAGCCCCGGTCCGCGAAGGACGCCCTCGCCCGGCAGCTCCAACTGGGCCTGGAGCACGTCGTGGATTGGGACACGTTCGCCTTCCTGAATGGCCCCGTGTCCACGCCCTGCCGCGTGGGCCGGCTGCTCGCGCTGCGGGCGCTGGGCGGCGACCTGTCCGTGAAGGTCCAGGGCCAGTCCCTGCTGGAGCACGCGAAGCGCCTGGGCGACGCGGCCCTGGTGAAGGAGCTGGAGGCGCTCGCGTCCCCCGCGCCGGAGGCGAAGACGCAGGCCGCGTCCGTGGACCGGAGCACCGTCGCGCTGTCCTTCACGGATCTCCACGTGACGGACGCGGGCCACGTCGTGGTGCTCGGGGGCACGCCCCACCCGTCCTCGGACTACGGCGCGGTGTCGGGGGATGACCTGTGGGACTTCGACGAGAGCATCCCCTGGAACCAGCCCTGGTCCGACCAGGTGTGGCTCTCCCAGGTCACCGTGGACGAGGACGAGGTGGACCCCTTCGAGCCATCTTACGAAGTGGACTGCAACCGCCTGCTCATCCACGACGGCAAGACGTGGGAGCGCCACCGCCTGCCCAGGGCCCTGCCCTACGGCTACGTGGCGCCCACCCTCCGCGACCTGGGCACGCCCTGGGGCCTGACGGGCTTTGGCGTGTCCGCGCTCGCGTTCGCGGGAGCAGCGGGTGCCTCCGGCGAGTGGACCGTCCAGGAGGTCACCGGCGCCACCGCGCTCAACCTCGTGGACGGCGTGGTGCACGAAGGCACCCTCTTCGCCCTCTGCGAGACGAACGGCCTGGGGCGGATCACCTCCTCCCGCTTCGAGCGCATCCCGACGGAGCAGCAGGGCTTCCACGGGCTGCGCTCCCTGGCCGGCACGCTCTTCGTGCTGGGAGAGGGCGGGCTGTGGGCGCTCGACGGCGACACGCTCGTGGCCCGCTGCTCCACGGAGGAGCCCGTGCTGGACGTCGAGTCGCATCCCGGCGGCGGACTCATCCTGCGCACCGAATCGCAGGCGCTCGTGCTGCCGGATGGCGGCGAGGCCACCGCGCTGGAGCTGCCGGAGGGCCGCGTGCACTCGCTGGCCGTCTTCCAGGGGCAGGTCTTCGTCAGCGTGCGCGACCAGGTCTTCCGCGTGGAGGGGACCCGGGCCGTGCCGCTGGAGGTGCCCACGCCCGCGCCCGGCTTCCCGCGCCTCAAGGCCGCGGGGGGAAGGTTGTGGGCGGTGTTCCCCCACCACCTCGCCTCCTCCTCGGATGGGAAGACCTTCGAGGCCGTGACCTTCCGCTGAGCGGAAATCCGGTCAGAAACCAGTTCGATATGTCCGTCACGTATTTCCGTTGATGACCTCGCGGGCCGCGGCCCGCGGGATGCCGGATGCGACGCACGCGGGGCCTGGACGCGGGCGCTTGCTCACGGCACGGAGGGGTGCATGACGGAGCTCTCGGCGGAGGTGCGCGTGCAGGTGGCGCGGTGGCGGAATCTCCTCGTGGACGCGGCCCGCTGCGGCGCGCTGGAGAGTCCCCTGGAGGCCCTGACCCATCCCCACTGGGAGCCCCGGGAGCTCCAGGCGCTCTGGTGGCTGCGCTCGGAGAGCCTGCTGCCCGTGGGCGTGCTCGCCACGCGCCTGGGGGGACTGGCCATGCCGCGCCTGAGCCGACTGGTGGACCGGCTGGAGGACGGCGGGCTCGTGCGGCGGGAGCGCTCGGTGCGGCATGACCGCAGGCGCGTGCGCGTGCGCCTCACCGACGCGGGCCGCGCGCTCGCGGACGAGCTCGACGCGCAGGTGCAGGAGCGCATGGCCCGGCGGCTGGCCCCGCTCCAGGGCGAGACGCGCAGCGCCCTGATGGACGTGCTGGAGCTGTGGGTGCAGGCCCTGACCGTCCAGGCCCGCACCGCCGAGGAAGTGGCCGAGGAGAACGCCGAGCTGGCCAACGCCCCCGACGAGCTTCTAACGGCGTCGGCCGCCTGAACTAAAGCCGCACCTCCACGACCCCCGAGCGGTGGCACGCCTCCGCTCCGTCGCCCTCCCAATCCATGGCGTCCCCGCCATGCACCTGCAAGGGGAGCGCGCTGGAGGTCATGGGCCCCATCCGCCACCGGCCCGCGGTGTCCGTCTCTCCACGCACGGGCGGCAGCGAGGGATTCGCTCCGCCCGCGATGACGAGCGCGCCCGCCACCGGCCGGCCCTCGCGGGTGACCCGCACCTCGCACGTGGACACGGCCGCGTCCTCCGGTGACAGCCGCGTCTCCACGTCCGAGAAGTCCTCGCCCGCCCGGGCGGTGCTGCTCGGCCGTGACGCGTACGGCGACGACGCCACCTGGAGCCGGTACGTGCCGGGCTCCAGCAGCGACACCGCGAGGCCGTCTTCCTCCGGGCGGAACTCCCGCGTGGGCACGACGCTCCAGGCGCCTCGCGCGTCGCGGCGCTCCAGCAGGTACACCGGATAGGGCGGCGATGAGCGCTCCCTCAACTGCGCCCGGGTGAAGCCATCCATCCGCAGCACCAGCCACCGGTACACCGGCATGCGCCACACCACGTCCACGGTGCCCCGCGACTCCGCCGTCGGCGTGAAGACGAAGTCCCACCACGAGGGCCCCACGGGCCGGCCCTCGTCCTCCGTCACCTCCCGCCGCACCGTGAACCGGGTCTCCGTCCACGTCTGCACGTCCGGAATCGTGAAGTGGCCGTCCGGCGCGAGCGGGTGCTCCTCACCGCCATCCCCTTGCCGGTACACCGCCGGCCCCAGGGGGCGAGCCCCATCGCCCAGCAGCACCCGTCCCCGCAGCGTGACGGTGTCGCCCACGCCCTCGGGGAACAGCTTCGCCACGTCCAGCGTCACCGGCGCCACGATGCCCTCGCGCAGGGGCACCTCCACCGGCTCGCTCTGCATCCCCGAAGGCGTGCGCAACCACAGCCGCAGCGACCGGTCCGGAGGCAGGGGCGCGAGCCGCGTCTCCCCGTCCTTCACCAGGGGCACGGGGGTGTCGTTCTCGAAGGCGTGCATCCACTCCGGCGCCGCCAGCGCCAGCACCGGCAGCAGCATGCTGGCCTCCTCCGCGTCGTCCGGATCCACGCCCCGCTGCATCCGCACGGTGAAGGTGCCCGAGACATCCCGAGCCCCCTCCAGCCGCACGCGCACGCCCGTGGGCGGGTGTTCCCGCAGCCGGCCCACGTCCACCCGCCCCGTCACCGGCTGCGTGGCGGGCACATGGTCGCCCCACCAGACCGTGCCGTCCGGCGCGTACGCCATCACCTGGTAGCGCGGCGCGGAAGGCACCGCCACCGGTCCCACCCCGCCGCCCTGCGCGGACGCGGTGACCGGGGCCTCCACCCACTCCCGCACGTTGGCCATCTCCTCCAGGCGCTTGGGACCCGCGCGCGAGCTGCGCCGGCGGCCCTCCTCTTCCCACCAGCCGCGATCCGAATCGGAGATGAACGCCGCGCCCACGCGCGCCTTGCCCTCGAACGGACGCGAGCCCTCCAGCGTCGCCGTCAGCCACAGGCCCGCGTCCACCGCGGCCTCCACCTGGGGCGCCACCTCCGGCGCACCGGCGTCCTCGACCCTCGCGGACACGGGAGGTGATGGCGGCGCGACCGGCGACGCGGACCCGGGACGCAGCAGCATCCACACGCCCACGCCCACGAGCACCGCCACCAGCATCCCTCCCAGGCCCCGCTTCACGCGCATCAGTCCGTGTCGCTGCTGGAGTACAGGGACAGCCACACCGGCGCGTGGTCCGACAGCCGGGTGACGTAGTCCAGCGGGTTCGCGATGTAGTCGCGGCCCGTGCTGGAGAACTCCGTCACGTAGGTGTCCTGCATCCAGAAGTGGTCGTACGGGTTGGCGTAGCCGCCGGACGTGTTCATCGTGGTGGCCACGTCCAGCTTGCAGGTCACCGCGGGAGACAGGCCCTTCAACTGGCTCCAGGACGCGTGCGTGCAGGCCATGTTGTGGTCGCCCACGAGGATGACGTCCTGGTCCGAGGTGCTGGCGGACTGCACGGACGCGAACACGCCGTCGATGGCCTGCGCCTCCAGCGTGCGGTCCGTCGCCGTGCCCCACACCGCGTGCCAGTTGAGGAACGTGTAGTCCGCGCCCGTGGGCACGTGGCGCACCTTCACCACCTGCGGCTCGCGCTCGAACAGGTCCCCCGTGTCCGTCCACACCGTGGAGGACAGGAGCGACACCGTGTCCGTCCGGTACAGCACCGCGTAGGACTCCTTGTAGGACGACCGGCCGATGAGCGGCGTCACCACCGCCGTCCACGTCACCCCGGAGACCTGCGTCAGGTTCTGCGCGATGGCCGTCGCCGCGGACGCGGCCATCACCTCCTGGAGGAACACCAGGTCACAGCCATTGTTCGAGTTGCTGTTCGCACCGAACTGGTTCCACAACTGCTTCGCGTCATCCAGGTAGGTCTGCTCGGCCGCCCAGCCCTCGTGGCGGAGGTTCCAGCTCACCACCCGGAGATACGAGCCCGCCTGCGCCAACGCGGGGAGCACCAGCACGGACAACACCAGGACGCGCGACAAGAAGGACGACCCTCTCATTTCACGGCACCTCCAGCCCTGCGGGACAAAAGCGCCCCATCTTCCGCACGCCCGCGCCCCAGGACCAGCCCCCCTTCGTGGAATCGAGGTGACAGCCACCCCGCACGACACTCCCTGGACCCGACACATCAAATGCAACTTGATTGCATGTGACTCCTGGTGGCATCTATTGCGGGCCCCTCGCGGGAAGGCGGGGCGGCGCGCGCACCGCCACAGGTGCGTCCGGAGGGGACACCATGAGCCGCATCATCTGGAGTGTGGGAGGCACGGGGGTCGTGTTGTCGTGTCTCGCGGTGGCCTGGCTGCACCGGCCGCTGGTGCTCCCCGCCGCGCCGGTCCCCGCCCCGCCCACCGTATCCCAGCCGGCGCCCGCCCCTCCCCCGGGGGCCGAAGCCGCGCCCCGTCCCACCGGGCCCGTGCGGGCGTCCCCGCCTGCCGCGCCAGAGCCGGAGACGCCCCTGTCGCCCGAGGTGTTCCTCGACGCGGCGTTGGCGGTGAAGGGGCCTCCTCAGCCGGAGCTCCGGGACCGTGAGCGCCGGGTGCTGCACGACACGCGCGTGCGGCTGGTGCGGGCCCTGCGCGAGGACCACCCCACTCCTCGGGCCCGCCGGGACGCCGTGCTCGCGGAGCTCACCGCGTCCGGCGACAGCGCGGAGCCCTGGACCCGGGACGCCCTCGCCGCGCTGGACACGTGGCACGCGCGCATCGGGCAGGACGTTCGGCCCGTCCAGGCGGAGCCGCCCCACTGCTACGCCGCGGGCTGCGTGACGCGCGTCACCTTCCCGGACGAGGCGTCCTTCCGCGACGCCTGGGAACGCACGGCCCGCCTGTCCCCCAGCGCCCGGGGCGCCCACCTCCAGCTCCCGCCCGAGCACCTCCCCTCGGGCGAGGTGCGCGTCCCGTGGCTCGTCCTGCGCCCGGACCGCACCTAGCCCCCGCCTTCACCCGCAGCACCCATCCAAGGAGTTCCCCATGTTGAAGCATGCCCTGCTCGCCGCTGGCGCCGTCGTCCTGCTCGCCGGCTGTGGTACCGAAGAAGCCCCCGCCCCGGAGTCGCAAGCCCCCGTCACCCAGCAGTCGGAGCTGCTCGCCGCCTGCGAGGACACGGCGGAGCTGGCGGAGGTCGCCGAGCACTCCTGCATCCACGCCGAATACGGACCCTTCGAGTCCGTCACCGCCGCGCCCTACGGCGGCCCGTCCTTCGTGGACGTGAGCGTGGGGCACACCGCGTACAACGTCACCCTGCCGGCCATCACCTACCAGCAGTGGACGCTGGCCTACGCGGGCTCCGTCATCTTCACGCCGGAAGAGTCCAACGAGTACGCCATCCTCACCTCCGGCTACCGCGCCGTCCGCGTCTTCAACGCGGCCACCAACGAGGAGGTCGGGCTCGAGTGCCGCTACCACGTCCCGCAGGAGGTCTGCGGCAACCTGCGCACCGCCGTCACGGCCGACCTGGAGGGTGGCGTGGACTACCGCCTGGACTTCGCGGCCGTCGTTCCCCAGCCCGCCACGTTCCTCCTCATCGTGGAGGAGACGGGCCACGACCACCACGAAGCCAGGTGAGGCAGCCCCATGCGCACCCCGTTTCCAGCCCTCCTCCTGGCCGGAGGCCTCGCGGTCCTGACCGCCTGCGGCGGCGACGACGCATCGCCCGGCCCGGACGACACGCCCCAGGAGCAGGGCGACCCATGCGCCCCCAACGGCCACATCCACCGCGAGCCTGAGGGCGACTGGTGCCACTGCAACCGGGGCTACCTGGCCAGCGAGGCGGGCCTGTCCTGCGTGGCGGACCCGAACTACGTGCCGCGCACGGACTTCGACTTCGGGGACAAGGGCGAGCACGCCTGCTGGCACGTCACGAACGGCCCCTTCGCCACCGTCACCGCGTCGCCGGAGCGGCAGCCGCGCGTGGATGACTTCCACACGCACTACACCGTCCAACTGCGCCCGGAGAACGGCCAGTCCGTGGGCACCTTCAGCTTCAAGGCCTGGGCGAGCGGTGACTTCATCCTCTACCTGAGCACGCCCGACGTCGCCGTCACCGTGAAGGAAGGCGAGCGCGTCGTGGAGCCCCAGGGCACCCAGGCCACGGGCGGCTCCTGCGACGGCCTGAAGCACATGGTCGGCTACGAGCTGACGGACAAGGTCCAGTACACCGTCACCTTCGGCCCCACCCCGCTCACCAGCCTCGGGCTCGTCATCGAGCACCTCCAGTGACGGCCTGAATCGCGCTGGGATTCATTGCAATACAGTTGCTTTTGCATCATGAATCATTCACCGGACGCACCGGCGGTTCTTGACCGCCTGGCACCCCGCCGCGTCCGGCATCCCGAAAGGAAACACCCATGTTGAAGATGAAGCGCATCGCGCTGGGCGCGCTGTTGTCGCTCGGCCTGACGGCCTGCGGACCGATGGAGGAGGCGCCGGAGGCCTCCTTCGAGGCGCAGGACTCGCAGGAACTGGAGGCCGGTTGCACGTCGCTGGGCACGAGCATCACCACGCACGCGTGCGCCCACGCCGGCAACCCCACGGACCACGTGTCCATCACGGCGAGCGCCACGCGTGTCACCAGCGCGCCCGCCATCAGCACGAAGCACAAGGCCTATGACCTGGCGCTGCCGTCCAGCGCCGAGGGCTCCGTGACGTACGTGCCGGCCACGA
This sequence comes from Corallococcus sp. AS-1-6, assembly GCF_020037015.1. GTDB lineage: Bacteria > Myxococcota > Myxococcia > Myxococcales > Myxococcaceae > Corallococcus. Next base: position 233,361 of record NZ_JAIQDE010000006.1, read on the forward strand.
CCGGTTCATACGCGTTCTACCGGACGCAGAACGTGGCCTTCACCGTCGTCAACGGCGCCACCAGCGCGACGGTGCCCTCCGCGCTGGCGCACACCGTGTCGGCCTCCGGGTGTTCGCTCGCGTACGTGTCCGTCTACGACCTGACGGCGGGCACGACGTACATCCTCGCGGCGGGGCCGGCGTCCGGCAACGCGCTCACCGTGGTGCCGGAGTTCCTCAACGACACGCGCACGCGCTACTACCAGGACGCGGACGGTGACGGGTACGGCAACAGCTCCGTGTCCGTCTACACCGCGTGCACGCCGCCCTCCGGCTACACGACGCAGCGCTTCGACTGCAATGACACGCCGGGCTCCGGCGCCAGCATCAACCCGGGCGCCACGGAGATCTGCGGCAACGGCATCGACGACAACTGCGACGGGTCGCAGTGCTGACCGCCGTCCCCTGACGCGGGCCTGAGAAGGTCCGCTCCCCGCGCCGGAGCACCTCCCTCGGAAGGGTGCTCTGGCGCGGGCCTTTCCCCGCATGCACGAAGGACTCCCCCGATGCGTCTCTCTTCCGCCACCTTCCTGTTCGCCACCTGTGCCGCCCTCGCGCTGACCGGCTGCGATGACGATGCCCCCATCGTCACGCCGGACGCGGGCACCAGCACCGACGCGGGCTCCGACGCGGGCACCAGCACCGACGCGGGCACCACCGTGTCCAGCGCCACCGTCACCACCTCCCGTCCCTCCGAGGGCGAGGCGGACGTCTACCCGCTGGAGATGTACCTGGACGCGTCCGGACAGACGCCGGTCATCGCCTTCCGCAAGGTGCTGACGCTCACCTTCAGCGAGCCCATGGACCCGTCCGCCGCCCGGGTCACGCTTCACGACCGCACGGACATCACCGCCCCGGCACGCGTCCTCACCGGCACCTGGTCCGAGGACTCGCGCACGCTCACCGTCACCGTGCCGCGCACCGAGGAGAGCACCCGGCCGCTGGAGGTCTCCACGCACCACGCCCTGTCGCTGGACGCGCTGAAGGACGCGGCCGGACGCGCGCTGTCAGCGGACACCGTGGGGCTGGGCGGCGACACCGCGCTGGACTTCACCACCGGCGAGCGCGACCCGGCGCTGGAGCACGCGTGCACGCACACGCTCGCCAACCCACCGGAGGCGGTCACCGCGGGCCGCACGCCCTTCGACTTCCCGCCCGACACGCACACCGGCCACGCGCGCTACGACGTCACCCTGCGCCCCGTCGAGGCGGGCTTCGGCGGCTACACGGGCTTCATCTCCGATCCGGAGAACGCCGAGCACGTCACGCTCTACCTGAACCAGGAGGTCCCCACGAAGGTCACCAACGACACGGCGGGGACGGACGTGGCGTCGGTGCTCGCCCCCGCGCGGTTCATCTGCGCCGGCATCACGCACACGCTGACGTTCACGTCGGAGCCGGGGGATCAGATCTACCTGCTCCAGTTCGGCCCCGTGGCCTCGGAGCACATCCAGTTCGTGCTGGAGCGCGAATAGCAACCCCACACGGCCCGCGGGGAGGGCCTGCGTCCACCAGGACAAGGTGGGCCGCCCCGCCGGTCCAATGCCGCGTGACGGGCTGCCCGCTACGGTGACGGTCTCTCTCGGACCCGGAGGCACCCCGCATGCGCCACGCCGCTACCCGAAGGACGCTCGCCCCCTACGAGGAAGTGCAGACGTTGCCCCACTATCTGGTGGGCGAGGCGCTCGATGGCATCCTCTACGTCTCGTCGCCGCCCATCGCGCGCAAGCAGGGCATGACGCCGCTCATGGGACGCGCGCCGGAAGGCTGGTGGTGGACCTCCGAGCCCCGGCTGCTGCTGGGCGAGGACGTGCTCGTGCCGGACCTGGCGGGCTGGATGAGCGGACGGCCGCCGACCCTGCCGGATGGCTCGTTCATCGACCGCGTGCCGGATTGGATCTGCGAGGTGCTCACGCCCGCCACGGCGAAGCTGGACCTGACCATCAAGCTGCCGCGCTACGCCCGCGCGGGCATCCGCAACGCCTGGGTCATCAACCCCGTGCACCGCGTGGTGGAGGTGTTCCGCCAGGAGCACGAGCGCTGGGTGCTCCTGCACACCTTCGTGAACGAGGAGCGCGTGCGCGTCGAGCCCTTCAACAAGGTCGACCTGGTGCTGGCGCCGTTCTGGACGCAGGTGTGAATCACGCCGCGGGCTCCCACGCGCCCGTGAACGCGTCGTAGCGGCGCACGTTGACGCTCAGCGCGCGGTACACCTGGGTGTCCGCCCCCACGTCCACCGGCGTCCCCTCCGCGGGCACCGTCAGCCGCTCGAAGCGCGCGCCGGTGAACCAGCGGTGCGGCTGGGGCTCCAGGACGAAGAGGCCCTCGTCGTCCAGGTCCACCTCGATGGGCACGAAGTCCACGCGCTGGAGCTCCACGGGCGGCGGGAAGTCCATCGCCACACGGAAGGGCACGCGCGCCGCGCCCTGGGTCGCGACGCCCTCCAGGAACAGGGAGCGCCCCTGCATCACGTCCGCCTCCGCGCCCAGGGCGCTCGATGGCGGCTGGAGCAGCAGCGACAGCGACCGCGCCATGCCCGCGATGCCAGGAGAGCGCCCCAACACGCGCGCCTGTCCCGCGTCCGCGAGCAGGTCGAAGACCACCTCGCGGTCCCACTCGCCCAGCACGCGCCCCCCGGAGAAGAAGTCCCCTTCGTGCGCGTGCGCGGTGGGCAGCAGCGCGTCTCCCAGGCGGCGCAGCAGGGCCTGGGGCTGGAGGGGCGAGGCCTTCTCGAACAGGTAGATGGGCCCCAGCACCAGGCGCGCGGTGGTGAGCGTCACGCGCCAGCCGGTGTCGGTGGTGAAGGCGCCGACGGTCGTCTCCCCGGGCGCGAGCGCCGTGCGCAGGCCCATGCGGAAGGTGATGCTCCGGCCGCCGGTGCCGGACAGGCCGCAGCCCGCCGCGAGCGCTCCGCCCAACATCCACGTGAAGGCACGACGCGAACAGCGCTTCATGGCGGGTCCTCCTGGAGGTCCAGGTACACGGTGAGGGTGCCGCGCACGGTGCGAGGGGCACCGGCGGAGAAGTGGCGCGTGGCCAGCAGGGACGCGGGCGCGTCGGGGCCCCGGAAGTTGGACACGTAGTTGAACTCGGACTCCCGCCAGCGCGCGTCCAGCAGGTTCTCCACGGCCAGGCCCAGCTCCACGGCGCGCCAGCGCGCGCGGGCCGCCACGTCGAAGAGGAAGATGGGCTCGCTGTAGCGGTTCAACGGCAGGGGCTTGGGCCCGATGGCGCTGTGCCCCAGCGCCACGCTCCACACCACCGGCTGCCGGGCCACGGTGGCCGTGCCCCGCCACGACGCGTCCACGCGGCCCAGCACCTGCGGAATGTACGGCAGCACCGCGCCGTCCCACAGCTTCCAGGCTGACGCTCCAGGCAACGGCTGCGTCGCGCGGGCCCACGCGAGGCTCGCCAGCACGTCCAGGTGTTGCTCCCACTGGAAGCGCGCGCTGCCGAACGCGCCCAGGCGCTGCGACGGGCCAATGGGTTGGTTGCGCCCGGTCGTCTCGCTGAACACCAGGTCCTGCGACACGCGCGTGGCGAACACGGCGCCGCGCAGCTCCAGCGTGGACGGGCCGGCGCCCCACCGCCAGCCCAGGCCCGTCTCCCCGGACGTCACCCGCGCGTAGGGCGCGAACTCCGCGTCGGACAGGCCGGCCGCGTCGCTGGAGCGGGCACCCAGGCCCGCGCTGGTCAGCCACGTGAGGCGCGGCGTCAGGCGCACCTCCGCGCTGGCGCGAGGGCTGGCGAAGAAGCCGTAGGCCTCCACGGACTCCTCCGGGATGCGCGCCCCCTGCCGGTCCGCCGCCGGCCGGTTCAGGTCCTCCACGCCGAACAGGAACGCGTCCACGCGCGCCCCGCCCCGCAGCGTGAGCCACTCCAGCGGCGCGCCGCGCAGGGACAGGTACGCGCCCAGGTTCGTCACGCGCACCTGGTTGTCGAACACCGTGGCGTAGGGCGCGCCGCCCTTGTCGCGCAGGCGCCGCGCGCGGGTGTGCACGTCGTCGTAGCGGGCCACGTAGCCCAGTTCCACCGGCCGAGGCTGCCCCCACGCGGTGAGGCCCGGGGTGTAGCGCCCGCGCAGGCCCACGGTGGTGCCCTGGTAGGACTGCTCCGTGTTGTCGCCGCGCTGGGCTTCGCCGATGGGGGGCGTGTCCTGGAGGAAGCCGGTGAAGTTCTCGCGGCTGCGCATCCGCCGGGCGATGGCGAAGGCCTGCTGCACGAAGCGGCCTCCGCGCTCCAGCCGGGACGTCAGCTCCACGGAGGCGAGGTGGCGCTGGCTCGCGCCGCCCTGGTTCGGGTCGTAGAGGCAGAAAAACTGCGAGTCCGCGTCCGGCCCGCACGGCAGCCGCGCGTCCACGACGTCCGTCTCCCGCACCACGCCCGCGGAGGCGTAGCGCGCGCCGTAGCTCGCGCCGAACAGGCGCAGCTTCGTCTCCGGCCCCAGGCGCAGCTCCGTCTGGGCCATCAGGCCCGCGTTCGCGTACGCACGGTTGGGGCCGAAGCCGTGCCCCTGGCGCAGCAGCACGCCGACGAAGGTGGCGGCGGTGGACTCGGGCGGGCCCCACACCAGGGACAGCCGGCGCGACGCGAAGCCGCCGTAGCTGGCGGACGCGGTGAGGCCCCGCCGCTCCAGCCCCAGTTGGTACTCCACCGTGCCCGCGACGCCGAAGTCGCCCTGGGACGGCTCATAGGGCCCCTCCGTCACGCGCAGGGACTGCACCAGCTCCGGGATGATGAAGTACGTGTCCGCGTAGCCGTGGCCGTGGGCGTTGGAGACCTCGTTGAGGGGCACGCCGTCCAGGCGCATCTCCACGTCCTTGCCCTCGCCCGCGTCGAAGCCGCGCAGGTAGACGGTCTCCGCGTGCCCCTCCCCGCCGTGGTTGGCGAGCATCACGCCCGGCGCGAGCAGCATCAGCTCCGTGGCCGAGTTGCGAGGCACGTCCGCCAGTTGCCCCACCGTGATGTGGAAGTCCCCCACCGCGACAGGAGGCGGCGCGGCGGACTGCCCGCGCACCGTGGTGGAGAACACGGGCGGCTCCCGCTTCGGGGGCGTCGTGGGTTGCTCCGTCCCCGCGAGCCCTGGCAGCTCCGCCGCGAGCGGCACGGCCTGCGCCACCGGCTCGAACGTCACCGGCACGTCCACGCGCACCTCCAGCGGCGCTCCCCCCTGGCGCGCGGGCTCGAAGCGCCAGCGCAGGGCCGCCGCCATCGCGGCCCGGTCGAATGCGGTGCCCCCGGACTCCTGGACCTCCACCTGGGACACCTCTCCCCCGCTGTCGATGGTCAGCCGCAGCAGCACCCGCACGGCCTCCGTCAACGGTGGGACGTCCGCCGGCATCAAGGGCGGCGGCGCCTCCACGGGCACGGGCGGCGTCACGGGCGCTTCGGGCGACGCGCTCAACAGCCAGAGCACCAGCGTCGGGATGAACACGGGCAACGACCTCGGCCTTCGGGGCCCACCCGGCACGGGCGGCCCTTCCAACGGCCGCCCGTGGATACCGCAACCCAGACTTGACTTGCAACATAGTTACAAATACCAACCAGATGCATGAACCAACGAAGCATGTGGACTCGTGGCCTGCTGCTGGGTGCGCTGGGGCTCGCGGCCTCCGGCTGCGGCGACGCCGTGGCGCGAGGTGACGTGCGGGTGTCGTTGAGCGGCGGGGACGGCACGCAGCGCGGCTACGCGGATCACCTCTTCCAGGACGGCTGGTCCGTGCAGTTCACGAAGTACCTGGTGTCCCTGGGGGACTTCACCCTCACCTCCGCGGCCGGCGGCGTGCACGCCACGACGGAGCACCTGCTGGTGGACGTGCAGAAGGGGGACGTGCCCCTCACCGGCCTGACGGGCCTGGAGGCGGGGCGCTACGGCGTGGCCTTCCGCGTGAGCCCTCCGGAGGCCCGCACCGTGGCGGGCGCGTCCGTGTCCTCGGAAGACCTGGCGATGATGCGCGAGCGCGGCTTCAGCTACTTCGTGGAGGGCCGCGCGCAGAACCGCGACCCCACCCTGGGCGTCTACACCTTCCGCATGGGCTTCCCCGTGGACGCGCGGATGGTGGACTGCATCAACGGCGCGGACGGCACCCAGGGCATCGTCGTGCCGGAGGGCTCCGTGGCGGAGGCGGAGGTCACCATCCACGCCGAGCACATGTTCTACGACCGGCTGGGCACCCACCGCGGCGTGCAGCTTCGCTTCGAGGCCATCGCCGCCACCGCGGACGCGAACCACGCCATCACGCCGGAGGGGCTGGCGACCCAGGACCTGCTCGACCTGCGCGGGCTGGATGGGGGCGAGCTGCGCGACGCCCAGGGCCAGCCCGTCGTCTACCAGCCGGGCGCCTACGCCCTGCGCACGCTCCAGGAGTTCGTCGCCCGGAGCATCGTGGATCAGGCGCACCTCAACGGCGGCGGCGTCTGCACCGTCGCCGCGCCGTAGGGCCTCCCCGTCACGACAGGGAAGGCCCCGGCGAACCCTCAGGCCTTGGGCGCTTCCTTCGCGGCGCGCTGCGCTTCGACCTCGCGCCGCACGTCATCCATGTTCAGCGCGCGGACCTGCCGGAGCAGGTCCTCCAGCGCCGCCGCCGGCATCGCGCCCGGCTGCTCGAACAGGAGGATGCCGTCCCGGAACACCATCAGCGTGGGGATGGAGCGAATCTCGAAAGCACCGGACAGCTCCGGCTGCGCGTCGGTGTCGATCTTCCCGAACACGATGTCCGCGTGCTTGTTGGAGGTGCTCTCGAAGATGGGCGCGAACGCGCGGCAGGGACCACACCAGGTCGCCCACCAGTCCAGGATGACGATGCCGCTCTTGCCCACCGTCTCCTTGAAGTTGTCCTTCGTGATTTCGAGCGTCGCCATGAAGTCTCCTCCTACCGGACGTCCAACAGCTCCACCTCGAACAGGAGGGTGGCGTTGGGGGGAATCACACCGGCCGCGCCGCGCGAGCCGTAGCCCAGCTCCGGCGGGATGGTGAGCTTGCGGATGCCGCCGACCTTCATGCCCGCGACGCCCTGGTCCCAGCCCTGGATGACGTGGCCGGCGCCCAGCGGGAAGGTGAAGCCCTGCCCCCGGTCCCGGCTGCTGTCGAACTTCTTGCCGTCCGTGAGCGTGCCCACGTAGTGCACCGTCACCCGCTTGCCAGAGACCGCTTCCGCCCCGGTCCCGACCTTCACGTCTTCTACTCCCAGGCTCATGCCAGGCTCCTCAGGCGGGAATCCGCCATGGAAAAATGCGCACTCTAACGCCGCGCGCACCCTCCTGCCTCCCTGAATGCCCCGCCCCGGACCGGAATAAAAAAGTGACGGCGGGGACCCGGATGATTCCGGACACCCCGCCGTCAGCTCCTGCCATGGAGACTTCAGGTCAGAAGGTACCGCCCACGTTCAGCGTGGTCGTGTAGCTACCACCGCCCGACGGGTCGCTGCCGCCCGGCTGGATGTCCGGGGCGAACTGCTTGTCGAACAGGAAGTTGTAGTAGCCACGCAGGTCCGCGGTGAAGTGGCCGAAGTGGCCGCGCACGCCCACGCCCGCCGGGATGTTGCCCACGGTGTCGTCGCTGTAGCCGAGCGACTCACCGCCGCGGAAGTGGTAGTTGCTGATGCCGATGCCACCCAGCAGGTACGGCTGCACCGCCGTGGGCGTCACCGCGAGCGTCAGGGCCGCCTGGCCGCCGTTGCGCACCAGGTCCGGGCCGGTATCCGCGCCCGCGGAGCCCGCGTCCTTGATGTTGTTCAAGGCGCCGGAGTAGCCGACCTCGATGCCCAGCACGGACGTCGGCTTGAGCGACGCCGTCACGGCCGCGGAGGGGCCGGGGGCGAGCTGCGGGGCCAGGGCGCCGGTGTAGCCTTCCACACCGCCACCGATGAGCAGCGTCAGGCCCTTGTTGTCGCCCTTGCTCTTCTTCTCCACCTCCAGCGGCTGGATGTCCTCATTGGCTGACGCCGAGGGCGAGTAGGCCGGAGGAGGCGTGGTCACGCCGCTGCCGCCCGTGGCCTCCTGGCCGTACATCCCGCTGTCACGCTGGCTCATGCCACCGCTGCTCGTGCCGGACGGAGGCGGAGGCGGCGCGGGAGGCTGCGCCGCGGGAGGCGGCGCCGCGGGCGCCGGTTCAATGGGTTCGCTCTGCGGCATCGTGGTGCCACTGGAGCCACTGCCGCCCACGCCGGCGCCGCTGCCGCCCACGCCGGACGGGTTCACCGGCTCGCAGCGCAGCGGCATGTTGAGGTAGACCGCGCCGCTGCCGCCCTTGGCGTCCGCGCTGGGGCTGCTCAGGCCCCGGTCGCTGGTGCCCAGGTTCTGGCTGGTCTGCGAGGAGTCATCGATCGACCCGCTGCCGCCCGTCCCCTGAAGCGATTCATCCACCGGCGTCTCCTCGATGAGGAGATCCTCCTCCTGGACCCCGTCCTGAGAGGACTGCGCCGTCGTCTGCTGCTTGTCCTTGTGGACTGCGGTCTGCCCTGGAGGGCAATCCTTCTCCGCCGCACCCGCGCCCGTCCCATACATGAGCGCCGCGACGGCGCCCGCCAGAATTTTCGCTTTCATCCAACCCTCCATCGTCGACTGACTGACATGAAGGTTGTCGTGCGAGGGACGTCCGGCAAGCCTTGCGCGGGTCGTCAAAGAAAGGTGCCCTGCCCGCCTGCCCCCCAGGGGACGAGGCGTGGTTTCAGAGCCACTTCACGGGGGCGGAGGGCCTGGACGCCTCCCCGTCCACCGTCAAAACCAGACATCAATAAACATCCGTCACGCTTTGCGCAGCCAGGCCGAGCCGGTGACGACAGGCAATTGCAGCGCGCGTTCCCGGTCCAGGTCCAGGTTGCCGATGTGCAGCGACAGCGGCGCCTGCACCCACTTGTAGATGGATTGCTGGAACAGGCGCACGAAGCGGTCCACGTACCCGCCCAGCCGGTCCGCCTCCACCTCCGGGAACATCGCGGTGAGCGCGGTGCGCATCTCCGACGGGGTGAGCTTCTCCCCCGCGTGCAGGTAGAAGCACGCGTCCAGGATGGGGAAGGGCATCAGCTCCTCCTCGCCCACCTGATCATGCGCCAGCTCCGGCCCCGCGGGCTTGGCCAGCACCTTGCGGATGCCCTCGTAGCCGGTGGTCTCCTGGAGGTAGTCCAGCAGGTACATCACCACCGTCTTGGGCACGTTGGCGATGACCGCGAGCGCGCCCATCAGGTCTCCGCCGATGGTGGTGTAGCCCACGGACTTCTCGCTCATGTTGCCCGTCTGCAGGAACAGGCCGCCGCAGGAGTTGCTCCAGTTCCACATGCGCTGGGCGCGGATGCGGGCCTGGATGTTCTGCTCCGTGATGGGGGTGAGCTTCGTCTCGCCCAGCATCGTCTGGGCGGCGGCCTTCTCCCGCTCGAAGGCCTCCTCGATGGAGACCACCTGGAAGGGCACGCCCAGCTCCCGCGCGATGGTCTCCGCCGCGTCGCGCGTCTGCTGGCTGGAGTACGGGCTGGGCATGTAGAACGCCTGGATGAGCGAGCCCGGGTTGTCCGGCCGCGCGCGCTTCGCGTACCGGTGCGCGATGAGCAGCGTGAGCAGCGAGTCCCGCCCGCCCGACAGCGCGATGCCGAACAGCTTGAAGGCGCGCGTCTTCTCGAAGTAGTCGCCCACGCCCAGCGACAGCGCGTCCAGGATGTCCTCGCACAGCGCCACGCGCGCGGTGCGGCGGGTGTCCGGCGCGGGCAGGAAGAAGCTGCGGTGCGCGGGCACGGGGTACGTCAGCTTCTGGCGCTGCGTCTTCACCGCCTGCGTGCAGTCCAGGGTGGGCACCTTCCCGCCGCCGGCCGCGATCCAGTCCTCGCGGTCCACGCGCCAGGTGGTGTTCTCCGTGCGCAGGCGCAGCGTGCGGTCCAGGTCCACCACGGCGGAGGTGAAGCCCTGCTGGAAGCGCGGCGTCTCCAGCACGTGGCGGCCGTTCTGGTTGATGAAGCCGCCGCCGTCGAAGATGAGCCCGTCGTTGCTGCCCACCGCGTTCGCGTAGGCGATGGTGACCTGGTGGTCGGACGCGCGCGTGGCGATGAGCTCGCGGCGCGTCTCCCAGAAGCCCAGCCGGAAGGGGGACGCGGACAGGTTCACCACCAGCTCGCCGCCGGAGTACGCGCGCCGGCGCATGGGGCCGTCCGCGCTCCAGATGTCCTCGCACACCTCCGGCGCCAGCGTGCCGAAGTCGAACTGGAAGAGGTAGTCGCCCAGCGGCACGCCCCGGTGGCGCTCCGCCATGCCCGGCTGGCCGTGGCCGAAGGTGCGGCCTTCATAGAAGACGTTGTACGTGGGCAGCTTCTCCTTGGGCACCAGGCCCAGCACCCTGCCGCCCGCCACCACCGCCGCGCAGTTGAGGCGCACGCCCTGGTGGGCCACGGCCACGCCCAGGATGCTCACCAGCGGCAGCGCCGCGGTCTCCCTCGCGAAGCGCTCCAGCTCCGGCCACTGGTGGTCGATGAAGCCCTGCCACTGGACCAGGTCCTCCGCGGGGTAGCCGGCGATGACCTGCTCCGGGAAGACGCCCAGCGTGACGTCCTCCGCCGCCATCTTCCTCGCCAGGTCCAGCACCCGGTCGGTGTTGGCCTGGAAGGCGCCCACGGTGGTGTTGACGCTGGCGATGCCAATCTTCACGAGCCGCATGGTGCGTCGCTCTCCCTCAAGAAGGCGTGAGGCCCCGAGCAATGCGCGCCTGGGGGCGCCAGGGCAAGCGGATGCTGCGGCCCCGGACCCGGCGCGTTCAGTTCCCGCGCCGGGCGCGACCGCGCGGCTAGTTCAGCGGTCCGCTGGGGCGCATGGGCTGGAGCTGGCTCAAGAGGTCGCTCACGTCCTCCAGCACCTGCTCCAGGCGGCGCCGCACGTCCAGCTCCCCCAGCAGCTCCTGCCGCCGTCCGGGCTCCGGCACCAGCGCGGACGCCACCACGTCCGCCAGCATGCCCCCGCCGGCGCGCGCGGCCACCGGCAGCAGGCTCTCCGCGAACGAGGGCGGCACCCGGCCCGCCAGCTCGAAGACGGCCTGGCGCAGTTGCTCCTCCTCCGGCCCGGTGTAGGGGGGATCCGCCAGCACCTGGGCGCGCACCTGGCGGTAGGGCGTGTCCGGCGCCAGCTCCGTCACCATCCGGACGCGGCTGACGCCCTGCAGGAGGATGTTGTAGCGCCCGTCCTCCACCTGCTCGTCCCAGACGATGACGCCCGCGCACATCAGGGGCTGGAGCGGCGGGCGGCCCTCGTAGTTGCCCTCCCAGCCCGGCTCCAACTGGCCCAGCGCCAGCACCCGGTCCGTGGCGAGGGCGTCCTTCACCAGGGCCCGGTAGCGGGGCTCGAAGATGTGCAGGGGAATCACGGTGTGCGGGAACAGGACCGCCGACGGCAGGGGAAACACCTTCAGCGCACCGGCGGCGCGTTCCACGGTCTCTTGTGCGGTCATGGTCACCCTTCCCCGTGTGTAAGCCCCCGGGGCATGGGGCGCATTCCAATCAGGCAGGCATCCGGGCCCGGGGGCCCGGTGGCAAGGGCCCCGCGTTCCGCTAGGGTGCGCCCCCGAATGTCCTCCACCGAGCCTTCCCCCCAGACCTCCCCGGCCGCCACGGCCGCTGACGCCCCGAAGCCGTCCTGGTACCGCCGGCTGTACCAGCGCGTGGAGGCCGCCTCCTCCACCCCGCACGCGCTCGCCACGATGATGGCGGTGTCGGTGGTGGATGGCTCCGTCTTCCCCATCCCGCCCTTCGCGGTGCTGGTCCCCATGGTGCTCGCCCAGCCGAAGAAGTGGGTGCGCTACTGCCTGCTGGGCACCCTGGCGAGCCTGGTGGGCGGCCTCATCGGCTACGGCCTGGGGGCGTTCGTGGGCGAGGGCATCACCCAGCTCCTGCACATCGACCTGGACGTGCGCGTGGACCGCTTCGGCGTGTCCGGCACGGTGGGCGAGCTGCTGGGGCGCAACTTCTGGGTGCTGGCGCTCCTGTGCTCCATCCTGCCCACGCCGTTCAAGATCGTCGCCATCGGCAGCGGGCTGGTGTCGGTGCCGCTGGAGCGCTTCCTGCTCGCGTCCATCATCGGCCGCTCGGTGCGCTTCTTCCTGGTGGGCGGCGTGGTGCGCTTCTTCGGCCCCACCGCCCGCAAGTGGCTGCGCGTCTGAGCGGACCCTAGCCGCGGCGCGTGCCGCCCACCGCGCCGCGCGCCGCCACCGGTTGGGGGCCGCCCTCCAGCACCGCCTCCACCGTGGACAGCAGCACGTCCGGGCGGACCGGCTTCTCCAGCACCCGCTGGGCCACCGCCTCCACGAACGCCCTCGCCTCCGGTGATGACGCCCCGCCGGAGATGAACACCACGCGCGACGCCAGCGCGGGCGCCTCCGACTGGAGCCGCCGGTACACCGCGATGCCGTCCATGCCCGGCATCTGGAGGTCGCACAGCACCAGGTCGAAGGACTCGCCCGCGGCCACCCTCGCCAGCGCGTCCTCGCCGCGCGTGACGGTGACCACGTCGTGGCCGGGCTCCAGCAACAGGCGCATGGACTGCGCCAGCCGGGGCTCGTCGTCCACGATGAGCACCCGCCCGCGCCGCCCGGAGGCCGCCGTCTCCGGCGCCTCCTCGCCGCGCGCCACGGCGTGCAGCGGCACCAGGCTCCCCGCGCTCTGCACGGGCGCGGGCGGCAGCAGCAGCGTGAAGGTGGCGCCCTGCCCCGGCGCGCTGTGCACGCGCAGCTCGCCCCCGTGCGTGCGGACGATCTGCTGACAGATGGCGAGCCCCAGGCCGGTGCCCTCGTCGTTGCCCTTGGTGGTGAAGAACGGGTCGAAGATGCGCGGCAGCACGTCCGGCGGGATGCCGCCGCCCGTGTCCTCCACCTCCACGCGCGCGTGGCCGGACGCGTCCGTCCCGGTGCGCACGCGCACCTCGTGGCGGCCGGGCTCCCCCTCCGGGATGGCCTGCAGGGCGTTCACCAGCAGGTTGAGCAGCACCTGCCCCAGCCGCGCCTCGCTGCCCAGCACGCGCGGCACCGGCCCGAAGTCCTCCACCAGCCGCGCGCGCGAGCGCAGGGCGTGCAACACCACGCGCACCGCGGGCGGCACCAGCGCGTTCAGGTCCACCAGGCCGCGCTCCGGCGCGCCCTCGCGGCTGAACACCTGCAGGTCCCTCACGATGAGGCGGATGCGCTCCGCGCCCTCCTGGGCCCCGCGCACGCTCACGAGCGCGTCGCGCACGGCCTGCGGGGCCTGGGCCCCCTCCCCCGCGAGGCTCTTGCGCGCGGCCTCCAGGTTCAGCGCCAGGTAGGCCAGCGGGTTGTTGATTTCATGGCCCACGCCCGCGGCCAGCGTGCCCACGGCCGCCACGCGCTCGGCGGCCACCAGCCGCGCCTGCAGCTCCTTCGTCGCGGTGACGTCGCGGTGGGTCGCCACGAAGTGCGTCACGGCCTGGCCGTTGGCGCGCACCGGGGAGAGCTGGATCTCGCTCCACACCCGCGTGCCGTCCGGCCGCGTCAGCGCCACCTCCGCGCGCAGCGAGCGCTCCTCGCGCAGCGCCTCCAGCAGCCGCTGCCGGTCCCCGCCGTCCGCGGACGCCAGCAGCTCCCCCGGCGCCGCGCCGACGAGCTCCTCGCGCCGCCGGCCCACCAGCGCGCACAGGGCCTCGTTGACGAAGACGGTGTGCAGGCCGCCCGACTCGCGCACCTCGCAGATGAGCACGCCTTCGTGCACCGCGCGCACGGTGGTGGCCAGCAGCTCCAGCAGCTCCACCGCCTGGCGGCGCTCCGCGCGCGCCGCCGCCAGCAGCAGGCCCGTCAGCGCGGTGATGCCGATGAAGAGCTGCAGCACCACCAGCCCCCGGTGCGGCAGGTCCACCGTGAAGAACGGCCCCAGCCCCCGCGCCGTGCCGGCGATGGCCGCCAGCGCGATGGAGAGCGAGGACAGCGCCGCCCCCCGCAGGCCGAAGCCCAGGGCCGCCCAGGCCATCAGCGGGAAGAGCAGGAACGTCAGGGCGTGCGCCGCCCCGGAGCCCGGCCGGGGGAAGGCGAAGACGCCCACGCACACCGCGGCCGTCAGCGCCGTGAGCAGCAGCGCCTCCCACGAGCGCGCCATGCGCCGGGGCCTGCGCAGCAGCACCACCGGCGTCACCAGCAGCATGCCCAGCAGGTCCGCCATCCACCACAGCCAGCCGGAGGGGCCCCACTGCGCGGCGGGCACCACCCCGCCCAGCACGAGCCCCAGCGTGCCCAGCCCGGAGCCCACGAGCGCCCCCAGCCCCGCGCCCGCGCCCAGCCACGCGACGTCGCGCACGCGGTGCAGCTCCCGCGCGCCGCCCATGCGCTGGAACAGCAGCGCCGGCAGCACCGCCTCCAGCGTGGAGCCCAGCACGACGGACAGCCCCACGCCCGGAGTCACCCCCATGGCGTACGCCACCGCGCCCGCGCCCAGCGCCACCGCCGGCCAGCGCGACACGCCCAGCAGCAGGAGCCCGCCCAGCGCCACGCCCGACGGCAGCCACACGGGACAGATGTGGCTCTTCTCCGCGGCCAGCGACAGCGCCACCCGCGCGGCCAGCAGGTACACCGCCGCCAACGCGAGGACCTCCACGAGGCCCCGGACCGGGAACGCCGCCACACGGGCCTGAGGACGACCTTGGATGATGACTCCCCCCGTCCTCTCCGGGCCGTGACACCAGGGCCGACAGGAACATGCGTCATGCTAGCGGGGACCGCGGTGCGTTGCACCCCGTCCGCCGGCAGGCCCGCCCGGCAGGCAGGCGGTGTGCGGCAGGCGATGCAATGACCACACTGGGGGACCGTAGGAAGGGGCAAGGAGGAACGAAATCCATGTCGCGTCCCGGACTTGCTGCGCTGCTGTCGTTCTTCATCCCCGGCGTGGGGCAGATCTACAACGGTGACATCCTGCGCGGGGTCTTCTGGCTCATCATCACGCCCGGCTTCTGGCTGGGCACGGGCGGCATCCTCGGCTGGGTGTGCCACGTCATCGCCGCGGCCACCGCCTACAACCGCGCCGAGGACAAGGAGCGGCTGAGATACGGCATGGGCTAGTCACGCGGACATGAAAAAGGGGCCCGCTGGCCCCTCGCCCACCGCCGCCCCGGTGCCCTCATGGGCCGGGGCGGTGTCGCTTCATGAAGCTCAGGTATTGAACGCGTCGGGCAGCGGTTGCGGGCCCGGGATGATGCCGGCGATATCGGGATCCTCTTCGCCCGGCCCGCGAGTCGGACGGTTGTCCTTCTCGGTCTTGCGCTCGGCCTTCTTGGCGTCCTTCTCGCGCTGCTTCTGCGCGCGCGCCATCTCCTTCTGCCGCTTTGTGGACCTTCCCTGCATGGAACCTCCTGGGAAACATTGACCGAAAAAGAGGCCCGGCCCCGTCAAGGCCGGACCTCGTGGATGCGTGAAGAGCAACCGAGCCGGTGGGCTCAGCCGACCGGGCGGACGTTCTCCGCCTGCAGGCCCTTGGGGCCCTTCTTCACGTCGAACTCCACCTTCTGGCCCTCGGCCAGGGTGCGGAAACCGTCCGACTGGATGGCGGTGTGGTGGCAGAACACGTCCGGACCACCGCTGTCCTGCGTGATGAAACCAAAGCCCTTCGCATCATTGAACCACTTCACCGTACCACTTGCCATGATCTGCTTCCTTGTCCCACAGACAACCTGGCGAGAGCGCCGGGCTGCCCGCCCCGTGACTTTGGGGCGAAGACCGCGCCTTAACCCTGAACAGGCATGAAGTCGAGCCGGGAACCACTCCCGGCCTGCCTCACGCCGTCGAAGGTAACAACCTCGATCTCAGCGTGAAACGCCTTCTCGGGGCCGGGCATTTCCCGCTGGCTGACGCTCCAGGCAGCCAGGGGGTGACAGGTTTTGGGCCCGGCGGTGTTCCGGAATAGTTTCCACCCCTGAACACTTCCGCCTGGACGTGTCCTATCGTGGAATCCGCCGGACCCTGCTCCACCCCGCCGTCCCCCTCCCGTGAGGCGCCCCTCCCAGTGACGAACCCGACCCGTGTGACCTTTGGCCAGCGCGATGCCTCCTTCGCGGAGGACCTGAAGCAGCGTGTCTCCGAGTACTTCGAGACCCGGAACCTTTCGCAGCGGGCCAACAAGGCCATGTACGTGAAGGCCCTGGCCATCCTGGGCTTCACGGCGGGCGTCTACGGACTGCTGCTCAGCGGCCACTTCAACGCCTGGGGCATGCTGGGGCTGTCGGTGCTGATGGGCGTGGCCATCGCGGGCATCGGCTTCTGCATCGGCCATGACGGCGTGCACGGCTCCTTCAGCGACGACGCGCGGGTGAACACGGTGGTGGGCTTCGCGTTCGACCTGATTGGCGCGAACAGCTACATGTGGCGCATCACCCACAACGTCCTGCACCACACGTACACCAACATCCAGGGCATGGACGAGGACCTGACGGTGAGCCCGCAGTTGCGGCTGTCGCCGTACAGCGAGTGGAAGGGGTACCACCGCTTCCAGCACCTGTACGCCTTCGCGGCCTACTCGTTCACCACCGTCTTCTGGGTGTTCGCCAAGGACTACAAGTACTTCTTCCAGAAGGACCTGGGCCCCTACAAGGGCAAGAAGCACGCGCCGGCGGAGTGGGCCCGCCTGGTGGCGATGAAGGCCGTGTACTACGGCTGGACGCTGGTGATTCCGTGGCTGGTGCTGGACGTCACCTGGTGGCAGTTCGTGCTGGGGCAGTTGGCCATGCACCTGACGGCGGGCTTCATCCTGGGCATCGTCTTCCAGTTGGCGCACGTGGTGGAGGACGCGGAGTTCCCCGTGCCGGACACCGACGGCAAGGTGGAGGACGCGTGGATGGTGCACCAGTTGCGCACCACCGCGAACTTCGCCCGCAAGAACCGCCTGCTGAGCTGGTACGTGGGCGGCCTCAACTTCCAGGTGGAGCACCACCTGTTCCCCAAGGTGTGCAGCATCCACTACCCGGCCCTGAGTGAAATCGTGAAGGCCACCGCCCAGGAGCACGGCCTGCCCTACCTGGAGGCGGAGACCTTCCGCAGCGGCGTGGCCTCGCACTACCGGATGCTCAAGCGGCTGGGCCGCCCGCCCGCGGTGGACGCCGTCGAGGAAGGCGCCAAGCCGAAGCTCGCCGTGGCCGCCTGATCCACCCGGACAGCCGCGCGGCAAGCCCCAGGGGCCGTCCTCCTCGTCCGAGGGAGGCGGCCCCTGCTGCTTTTCAGGCGCCCGCGCTCCGCAGCGCCGCCAGCAGCTCCCCGGCGGACGACACCACCGCGCGAGCCCCGTGCGCGTGCAGCTCCTCCGCCGTGCGGAAGCCCCAGGTGACGCCCACGCCGTACATGCCCGCGGCCTTCGCCGTGTCCATGTCCACGGAGGTGTCCCCCACGAAGCCGCACGCGCCCGGCGCCACGCCCAGCTCCTCCGCCAGGGCCAGCGCCGCGGTGGGGTCCGGCTTGCGCGGGATGCCGGGCCGCTCGCCGTACACGGCCGTGAAGCGCACCGCCGGCAGCAGCCGCGCCGCCAGCCGCTTCACGAAGTCGTCGGACTTGTTGCTGAGCACGCCCAGCCGCACGCCGTCCGCCGCCAGCCGCGCGAGCGCGTCCTCCACGCCCGGGTAGGCATACGTCCGGTCGAACAGGTGGGTGTCGTAATAGGCGTGGTAGGTGGCCAGCACCTGCCCCTGGAGCGCGGGGGCGGCCCCGCCCGTGGCCCGCTCCGCGAGCTTCGCCACGCCCTCCCCCACGAAGCGCAGGTAGGCGGACTCCGGGTGCGGCGGCAGGCCGTGTTGCGTGAGCGCGTGGTTCATCGCCGCGGCGATGTCCCCCAGCGAGTCCACCAGCGTCCCATCCAGGTCGAAGAGCACGGCGCGCAGGAGCATGATGGGGCGCTTCTCTAGCAGAAACGCGAACGCCCCGACCCACGCGGGGTCAGGGCGTTTTTTGTAAAGCGCGGAGCCCGGAACCGGCCGGGAGCCGCCGCGAAGCTAGTGGGGCGTGGCGGCGGCGGTCTTCTCACCGCCGGCGCCGCCGCTGGCCTGGATGACGGCGAAGTTGATGTTGCTGTAGCCGGCCGTGGCGCAACTGAACATCACCCGCTTGATGATCTTGAACTGCACGTCCTTGTTGGCCTGGATGTTCACGTCGCCCTTGAAGGTCTCGCCACCGCCGGCCATGGAGTGCAGGTCCTCGAACTGCTTCTTCATGTCCCGCAGCTTCTCTTCCAGCGCGGGGATGTTGAGGTACTCGTCCTTGGTGAGGTCCTCCACCCGGCCCACGATGGTGCCCGACACGCTGACCTGGTCGTTGGACACCATCACCACCGGGTGCATCTCCACTTCCTTCACGTTGACCGCTTCGGGAAGGACGATGTCCTTGGTCATCATCAGCACCTCGCCCGTCGCGGAGAAGTTCGCGATGAGGAAGAGCACGATGATGACGAACATGTCGACGAGCGGGGTGATGAGCAGGTCCGCGTTGCCGTTCTTCTTGCCGTGACCGCCGTGGCCGAAGACCTTGGAGTGCTCCAGCCGCTTGCCGTACCGCTTACCGGGAACCTTGATGCCCATGGCTTGGGTGCTCTCCTGTTAGCCCATCGCCGCGGAGACCGACACCTGGGGCAACCCGGAGCCGATGCACTCGTCGATGATGCGGACCAGGTCCTCGTAGCGGACCGCGTCCTCGGTCTGAAGGGTGATGGCGGACTGGTCCGGAAGCTGCGCCTTCAACTCCTTGAAGCGCGCAATCAGCTTGGTCAGGTCCGGCCGGCCCTTGTCATCCCGGGTGAGGGGAATGGGGTCGAAGGCGCTCTGGTCGGCGGTGAGGCGCATCTCCGTGGGCGACACCAGGAGGGTGAGCTGGACCGTCTTGGTCTTCTCCTCCTCCTGCTGCTCGTCCGTGGAGGCCCCGCCGGCCTGGGACACCTGGAGACGGCCGATCTGGGTCCAGACCGCCGTCATGATGAGGAAGCTGATGGTCACCGCCATCAGGTCGATGAAGGGCACCATGTTGATGGCGGTGTCGAGCGGCTTCTTGCCACCCTTTCCACCGGTGCCCAGGTCCATTCCGCCGGCCATGGCGACTACCTCCCAACCCTACCGCGCTCTTCGCGCACGAACGACGTTTCAAGAAGACTGCGAAGGATGGCGCGCCTGCGGGTGCTCTCCATGCCTCGGGGCATCCAGACAGCGCGCCAGGACTTCAGGTTCCACGACCACCGCGCGACCGCGAGGAGGACTACTCCTCGGCGTGGGCGGAGGCCGGGATGTTCAGGTTCTTGAACTTGTCGCGGTTGGCCACGATGAGGTTCAGCACGGAGACGCTGGTCTCGTTGATGTCGTTGATGATGCTCTGGGTGCGGCCCATCAGCACGGAGAAGGCCACCAGCGCCGGGATGGCCGTGAGCAGACCGAAGCCCGTGCAGTTCATGGCTTCGGAGATGCCGTTCGCCAGAATGGTCGCCTTGTCGGCCGGGTTCACGTTCGCCACCGCCTCGAAGCAGGTGATGAGACCGTTCACCGTGCCCAGGAGGCCCGCGAGCATCGCCGCGTTACCGAGCATCGCCAGGTAGCCCGTGCGCGCCTCCAGCTTCGGCGTCTCACGCAGGCTGGCCTCGTCGAGCGCCGCCTGGACCTCTTCCTGGCCCTTGGGCACGCTCATCAGGCCGGCCTTGACGACGTTGGTCAGCGGCGTGCTCTTCTGGCCGGCCACGTAGTTGATGGCCTTGTCCAGGTCGCCCGCGTAGATGTGCTTCTTCAGCCCGCGCAGGAAGCCTTCCTTGTTGATGGAGGCCTTGCCGAACAGGACGATGCTGCGCTCGATGATGATGGAGAGCGCGATCACCAGACAGACCGCGATGGGGTACATACCGGCCTGACCGGACTCCCAGCGGCGCCCCAGCTCCTGCAGGAAGGTCTCATTGCTTCCGCCGGCGTTGGCGAGAACGGACAGATTGGCTACGAACCCCAGGTTCATCACGGAAAGCCTCCAGATGGACGGCGCGGCACGCGCTTGCGAACCACTCCGCACTGCTGCCGGCCGGGTGGACATCCACCCAGGTCAGCGGCAGGAATTTTGGATCACGGTGGCGCCGAGTCTAGGAACCGCTCCCAGGCGTGTCAAGGCAGGCACCCTCAGCGTTAGTTACTGAAATCTCACAGGAATTTTGCGTTGGCGCGCGGCTTGCCAAGTCGCTCCACAGGGCACAGGACGGGCCCTTTTCCGTGGCTTGCGCAACAGCCATGCCAGCGATTTGGGCAGCTTGGAATGACGTGTTAGGCGGGAAAACCATGGCCAGGAAGCGGATTGGTGAGCTGCTGGTGGAACGTGGCGCGATCACCCCGGAGCAGTTGGAGGCGGGGCTCGCGGCGCAGCGACAGACGCGGCAGCGGCTGGGGGTGACGCTCATCGGGCAGGGCGCCATCACGGAGGCCACGCTGGCGCAGGCGCTCAGCGAGGCGCTGGGGATGCCGCAGGTGGACCTGGCGGCGATCACCCCGGACTGGGCGGCGGTGCACCTGCTGCGGGCGCGCTTCTGCGAACAGCACGACCTGTTCCCGTACGCGCTGGAGAACGTGGGCGGCAAGCGCCAGTTGGTGGTGGCGATGGCGGATCCGCTGAACATCACCGCCATCGAAGAGATTGAGTTCACCAGCGGGCTGAAGGTCAGCGGCCGGGTGACGGCGCTGTCCGCGGTGCGCGGCGCCATCCTGCGCTACTACCACAAGGTCCCCGTGGCCTCGGGCCCCCGCCCCGCACCGGCGCGGCCTCCCGCCAGGGCGGCGCCGGTGCCCGTGCGTCCGGCCGTGGTGGAGGACGACGAGGAGGTCATCGTCGGCGAGGAGCTGCCCGCGTCGGAGAAGACGCAGCGCACGTCGCTGGCGGACCTCATCCGCGAGCGCGAGGAGCAGGCGAAGCGCAAGCGCGGCGGCGCGGGGGACAAGCCCAAGGCGCGGGCGCCCTCGTCCGGCGGGGGCGGGGTGCTGGATGACCTGGACTACCTCTTCGGCCAGGCGGCGCGCGAGGAGCCGGACCGGCTGGAGGAGCTGGAGCGCCGCTTCTGGGCGTTGATGCGCATCATGGCGCGCAAGGGGCTGCTCACGAACGAGGAGTTCCGGCGCGAGCTGGACGACGACGGCGGCGAGGGCTGAGGCGCCCCCCACCGCTCGCGCTCAGTCCGCGGCCAGGGGCAGCCGCACCGTGAAGGTGGTGCCCTGCCCCAGCGTGCTCTCCACGGTGAGGCGCCCGCCGTGGTTCTCCACGATGCCCTGGCAGATGGACAGGCCCAGGCCGGTGCCGCGCCCTTCCGGCTTGGTGGTGAAGAAGGGCTCGAAGATGCGCGACAGGTTGCGCGGGTCGATGCCGGTGCCGGTGTCGCTCACGCGCACCACCGCCTCCGTGCCCTCCTGGGACGTGGACAGGGACACCTGCCCGCCGGGCTGCATGGCGTGGCACGCGTTGGTGATGAGGTTGACGAACACCTGCACCAGGTTGGCGCGCACGGCGGCCAGGGGCGGCACGTCGCTCGCGTAGTCGCGCTGCACGCTGACGCGGGCCTGGGACACGACGTGCTCGCAGAAGCCCACGGCCATGTCCACGACGGCGTTGAGCGCCACGCGCTCCGGCCGGTCCTGCGCGGGGCGCGCGTAGCTGACCAGGTCGCGGGTGAAGCGCAGGATGCGGTGGCTGCTCTCCAGAATCTTCTTCAGCTTCTCCTGGTCCGCTGGGTTCGCGCCCGGCGTCAACCGCGAGCGCTGGAGCAGCGCGTCCGCGTAGGTGGCCACCGCGGTCATGGGGTTGTTGATTTCATGCACCACGCTGGCCGCGAGCTGCCCGATGGAGGCCAGCTTCTCCGCGTGGATGATGCGCTTCTCCAGCTCCTTCACCACCGTGACGTCCTGGCCAATGGCGATGACGCCCTCCACCTCCCCGGGCTGGGTGAGCATGGAGGAGGTGGCGAAGGACACGCGCACCTCGCCGCCGTCGCGGGTGAGCAGGCGCGTTTCAAAGTTGTTCACGGACTCGCCGCGCATGGCCGCCGCCAGCACGGGCACCAGCCGGAGCTGCTCGCTGTCCGCCACCAGCGAGGACAAATCCCGCCCCAGCACCTGCTCCTTGGTGAGGCCGGTGAGCGCGCTCAGGGCCTGGTTGAAGACCACCACCTGCTTGTCCCGGTTCACCACCAGGATGAGGGCGTTGGCCTTCTCCAGCAGCTCCTCCAGGTACTTGCGCACGAACGTCAGCTCGTCGATGAGCTTCGCGTTCTTCACCGCCACGGCGACCTGGCTGGCCAGTTGGAGCAGCACGCGCTCGTCGTGCGCGGGGTCCGCGTCCAGCCCCTCCGGGTACTCCATGTTGATGGCGCCGAAGAGCTGGCCGCTCGCGACCAGGGGGGCGCTCACCGCGCGGGTGCTGCCGTGGAAGAGCAGCGGCACTTCCTCGGAGATGGTCACCCGCCCCTGGGGCAGCGCCGTCTGCGTGAGGTTGGTCTTCTCCACGGAGCGCTGGAAGAGGACCAGCGGTTCGTGCGCGCCCTCCTTGAGGCGCCCTTCCGCGTAGAGCGACGTGAGGCCGCCGGTGCGCGCGTCCACGATGCGGATGCAGAAGGCGCGGCCGGGGAAGAGCTCCTTCACGCCGCGCGCCACCGCGGCCACCAGCTCCTCCTCGCCGCCGGCCTCCGCCACGCTGCGGCCCAGGTCCAGGAGCACGCCCTCCGTGCGCGCCTGCTCCAGGAGGGCCCGCTCCGCCACCACCAGCCGGCCGCTGATGACCTCCGTGTCCACGCGGGCGCGCACCGCCACGGTGTCCGAGCGGCGCGACAGGGTGAGCACCAGCGAGGTGCCGCTCTGGAGCACGAGGTCCACTTCGTGGGACTGCCCGTCCTCCGGGGCCACGGCGTCCGCCAGGGCCTGCGCCACCACGTCCACGCTGATGTCGTGCGTGGCGCAGAAGCGGCGCATCGCCGGGTTCACGGCCGCGATGCGCAGGGCCACGTCGCAGACGGCGGCGGGTTCGTCCAGCGCGTCGAAGAAGGCCTGGAAGGCGTCGGGGGCCAGATTTCCGGACGGGCGCACGGCGCGGACCTCACTCTTCATGGGAGCTGGCCTTGTCGAGGTCGAGGATCTGCTGCGCCCCCACGTACGACTTCGTCTCGTAGCGGGTGATCTTCCCGATCTTCCGGACGATCTCCGCCATGCGCTCCGCCTCGCGGTAGATGATGTCCACCGGCCTCCAGGCGAAGTCCTCCTCCTTGAGCTTGCGCTTGAGCAGCTCCGCGTAGCCCATCACGGACGTGAGGGGCTGGTTGAGCTCGTGGGCCGCGGTGCCGGCGAGCGCGACGATGACGGCGTTCTTCTCGCTCTCCTCCAGCCGCGTCTCCACGTCGGACAGCTTGCGCTCCAACTGCACCCGGTCGCGCAGGTCCGTGAAGATGCCCACGGTGAAGGACTCGCGGCCGCCCTCGTAGACGATGGAGGCCGTCATGTTCACCGGCACGCGCTCGCCGGAGCGGTGCATCAGCTCCTGGCGCGTGAGGGACAGCCGGCCCTTGCCGCCCATCTCGGGGCCGCGAAGCTGGGCCATGATGCGCTGGGCGACGCCGGGCGGGTAGAGCTGGAGCGCGTTGAGCTTCTCCTGGGCCTCCTGCGCGGTGTAGCCGCACATGGCCTCCGCGCCCTTGTTGAAGAGGATGATGCGCCCCTTCAGGTCGGCCGCGATGATGGCGTCCACCGACGAGTCGATGAGCCGCTCCAGGAAGTCCTTCGTGTTGCGCAGCTCGTCCTCCAGCTTGCGCGCGTGCGTGACGTCGCGGAAGGAGAGGATGGTGGCCGCGTCCTCGTCGCGCAGCGGCGCCGCGGACATGGACAGCGTGAGGCAGCGGCCGGCGGGCGTGCGCACCACCACGTCCACGCCCATGCGCGCCTCGCCGCGCGACGCGGACGTCACCAGCTCCATCAGCACGCCGTCGTCCACCGGCTGGGTGATTTGATTCAGGTGCTTGCCGCGGGCCTCGCCCGCGGTGGTGTCCAGCATCTGCGCGCCCGCGGGGTTGAGCGACAGCACGGCGGCCTCGTCGTCGAGGATGGCCACGCCCTCGCTCACGTGGGCGAAGAAGAGCTGGTAGGGCTTGAAGGACGCGGCCTTCTCCTCCGCCGCCAGCCGCGCCGTCTGCACGGACTGGAGCACCGACGCGCTCCGCAGCGCCACCGCCGTGGCGTGGGCCACCGTGGTGAGGAAGTCGATTTCCCGCGTGCTGAAGGCCCGCCTGCGTCCGGCCGCGCGCAGGAGCAGCACGCCGCGCACCTGGCCCCGGATGGGCAGGGGCAGCGCGGCGATGGCGTGGATGCCTCGCGCGGCCACGGCCCGGCGCTCCAGGTCGCCCAGGAGCGGGTGCGTGGCGGCCTCCTGCATCACCACGGGCTTGCCGGTGCGCACGACCTCACGGATTTCGGGATAGCGCGCCAGGTCGATGCGCAGGTCCTTCATGCCCGGGTCGTCGCTGGCGGCGACGATGACGCCCTCGTCCACGCCGCCGCCCACCATCACCAGCGTGGCGCGCGCGATGTCCAACTGCTCCGCCAGACGCCGCGTCACGCCGTGCAGGAGCGCTTCCACGTCGGAGCTCTCCGCGTAGTCGGCGGTGAGCTCCAGCAGCAGCGCCAGGTCCGTCTGGCTGCGGGCCTGCTCCTCACGCTCGCGGTGGCGCTCCGCGGCGCGCTGGAGGCGCCAGGTGAGCTCATGCGGCAGCCCCTGGTGGGTGACGATGTCCGCGGGGCGCAGCGTGTCCACGGCGGCGAAGCCTCGCGGCTCCGGGGACACCACCGCGAGCAGCGTGAGGTGCGGCCCGTTGAGGGACGTGAGCAGCTCCACCACCGCGGGGCCGCAGCCGGGGGCGGTGAGGTCCACCAGCGCCAGGGCGGCGTCGTCCGGGTCGTCCACCACGCGCAGGCCCGCGCGCTCGGCGGCTGCGTTCAGGGGTTCTCTTGCCACCGACCCTGGGGGGACCAGGACGATGCCGAAGGCGGGTTCCGACGGGGCCGACACGGGGCGCTGGACTCCGGAGCGAGGGGCCCCGGAGTCTACACAACCCCCGGGGTCAGGGGCAGCCTGACTCGAAGGCCCCCTGGTCCGGCGCCGCCCCGCAGAAGGGCAGGCCCAGGGACAGGCCCGCCTCGCGCGCGGGGGACTGCGCGGACAGTTGGTAGTCATCCGCGCCCGTGTCCACGAAGCCGGGCGCGCGCTCCTGCGAGCGCTTGTCCAGGCCGGCCCTCGTGCGCCAGTCCGCCAGGCCCAGCGTGGCGCCCTCCAGGTTGAACACCGCCGCGCCGCCGCCGCGGAAGTACAGGTTGCCGTCCACCACCGCGCCGCTCCGGCCCGCGCCGCCGCGAGCGGCGATGCCACAGCCGGCGAAGAGGTTGTTGCGCACGTCCAGGCCCTGGCTCGCGCCGTT
The DNA here is from genome assembly GCF_020037015.1 of Corallococcus sp. AS-1-6. GTDB lineage: Bacteria > Myxococcota > Myxococcia > Myxococcales > Myxococcaceae > Corallococcus. The sequence goes on from NZ_JAIQDE010000006.1 coordinate 258,797, forward strand.
GGAGCCCGTGCCGAAGACGAGGCACGCGCCGCTCAGGTTCCACACCGTGTTGTGCTGCACCTTCACGTCCACGGACGCGTCCACGCGGATGCCGGTGCCCTCCTCGCCGTCCGCTTCCCCCAGGCCGTCGTGGATGAGGTTGCGGCGCAGGATGACGCGCGTGGGGGGCGCGCCCTCGCGGTTGCCGCCAATCTGGATGGCGCGCGCGTTGGCGTAGAAGACGTTGTCCTCCAGCGTGACGTCGGAGGGGGACATGTGGATGAGGATGCCCTCGCCCGCGGAGGTGGACACCGCGCGGTGGTTGTAGACGGTGTTGCCGCGCAGGGTGACGTGGGTGCACGTCTTGATGTCCGCGCCGTTCTCCCGGTTGTCGTGGAGCTGGTTGTTCTCCACGAGCAGGTTGTCGAACGGGGTGCCCGGGGTGGTGGCGCCGCCCTCCGGTCCCAGGCACTGCACGCCGTCGCCGGAGTTGTGGTGGATGTCGTTGCCGCGCACGGTGACGTTGCTGGCGGAGGTCTGCACCGCGACGCCGTGGCTGTCCACGTCGCCCTGGTCGAAGTGGGAGATGTCGTTGTTCTCGATGAGGACGTCGTGCGCCTTCTCCGTCACGTAGACGCCCGCGCCCTCCGTGCCGTTCTTCACGATGCTGTCCCGGAGCACGCCGTGGTGCGCGCCCGCGCCGCGCCACATCACCGCGAAGGTGGACTCGCCGCCCACGTCCACCGTGAGTCCCTGGATGTTCCAGTACGCGCCGCTCACGTCCACCAGCGCCGTCTGGCCAATGGAGCCGCCCTTGAGGATGGCCGTGGCGCCCGGCGCGGCCCTCAGCGTCAGCGGCTGGTCCGCCGTGCCCTGCCGCTCCTTCAGCGCCACGTGCTCGCGCCACGTGCCGGACTGGAGGAACACCGCCTCGCCGGGCCTCACCAGCGACACGGCGCGCGCCACCGTGCGCAGGGGCAGTGCTTCCGTGCCCGCCGCGGAGTCGTTGCCGCTGGGGGACACCCAGAGCACGCGCGTGTACTGGGGCTCGGCGGGCGGCGGCGGCTCGGGCTCCTGGGGCTCCTCCGGGGGCGGTGGGTCCACGGGATCCGCGGGCGGGGTGCCGCCGTCCTCGTCAGGGGGCGTACCCGCGTCGGCCGGTGTCTGGGGCCGCCCGGGCGGGGTGACGATGGGTGGACCGGACGTGCCTGGAGGCGTGGCTGTCGCGGGCGCGGGTTCGACCTTGCCGGTACAGCCGACGGTGGCAGCGAGCATCCCGGTGGCGCAGACGATGGTCGTCAGGGTCTGGCGGAAGCGCATGTGGACTCCTCGTGAGGGTTCACGGCGCGGGGGTGCGCTCGCGGGGTCGGCGGGCAACGGGAACACGCGTGCCGTGCATTCCCCGTCAGCCGTGGACTCCGCCACCGCCTGCTTGCCGGGCAGCCAGGCAGGAATGTGAATCCGCGCGGTTGGGCCTGGCGCCAGAGGACCGCGGATGTGCCGGAGGGTGGGCCGCGCGCGCAGAAACACGCGGGCCGTGTCCCCATGAGGAACACGGCCCGGGTGCTGCGGCGGATGACGGGTTCAGGGGGCGGTGGAGTCCCGGGCCTCCCTGCCGAGGAGTGCGTCCAACTGCCCTCGCGCCTCCAGGTCATAGAGGTCATCGCAACCGCCGATGTGGCGGCCCGCGATGAAGATCTGCGGCACCGTCCGCCGGCCGCAGCGCCGCAGCATCTCCTCGTGCCGCGCTTCATCCGCGGCGACATCCACCTTCTGGAACTCGCAGCCCTTCTCGTTGAGCAGCTCCATGGCCTGCCGCGAATAGGGACACGTGCGCTTCATGTAGACGACGACCTCAAGCATCACGACCTCCTGCGTCGAAGGGTGGGAACGCCGTCCCCGGTCCGCCACCCGGCGCGAGGCCGCCCGCTCCCCTGCCCGGTCCCGTCTCCGGCCGCCGATGCCCCTGAAGCCGGGCGTGCTAGGTAGGCGTCATGTCTCCCCGACGCCCCGAAATCCTCGCCCCCGCTGGTGACCTGGAGTCGTTGCGTGCCGCCCTGGCCAGTGGGGCGGACGCCGTCTACTTCGGGCTCGATGAAGGCTTCAACGCGCGAGCCCGCGCGGAGAACTTCTCGCTCGAGCGGTTGCCGGAGACGGTGGGGCTCATCCACCGGGCGGGCGCGCGCGCCTACGTGACGCTGAACACGCTGGTGTTCGAGCCGGAACTGCCGGTGGTGGAGCACCTCTTGCGCGGCGTGGCGAAGGCGGGCGTGGACGCGCTCATCGTGCAGGACCCGGCGGTGGCGCTGCTCGCGCGGGCCCTCTGCCCCCAGTTGGAGCTGCACGCGTCCACGCAGATGACGCTGTCCAGCGCGGAGGGGGCGCGGTTCGCCACGGGCCTGGGCTTCACGCGCATGGTGGTGCCGCGCGAGCTGTCGGTGGCGGAGATCCGCCGGCTGGCGTCGCAGACGGACATCGAGCTGGAGGTCTTCATCCACGGCGCGCTCTGCATGTCGTGGAGCGGCCAGTGCCTCACGAGCGAAGCGTGGGGTGGCCGGTCCGCGAACCGGGGCCAGTGCGCGCAGTCCTGCCGGCTGCCGTACGACCTGGTGGTGGACGGCGAGACGCGCGACCTGGGCGAGGTGAAGTACCTGCTCAGCCCCAAGGACCTGGCGGGCGTGCGCGCGGTGCCGGAGCTGGCGGACATCGGCGTGCACAGCCTGAAGATTGAAGGCCGGCTCAAGGGGCCGGCGTACGTCTCCAGCACGGTGCAGGGCTACCGCCGCTGGCTGGATGGCGTGATGGCGGGCAAGCCCGACGGCGCGCGGCTGGCGAAGGACCTGGCGGAGATGTCGCTGTCGTACAGCCGGGGCTTCTCCCACGGGTTCCTGGCGGGCTCCGACCACCAGACGCTGGTGGAGGGGCGCTTCCCGAAGCACCGCGGGCTGTACCTGGGCCGGGTGCGGGCGGTGTCCGGCAAGGACGTGCTCGTGGTGCCGGACGACCGGCCGTGGACGGGCGCGCTGGGGCTGGGCGACGAGCGGCCCGAGGCCCCGGCGGGAAACGTGTCCGCGCCGCTCACGGGCGAGCCCGACCCCGCGGACGTGGATCCGCGTCCGGGCATGGGCGTGGTGTTCGACGCGGGCGCGCCGGAGGACAAGCACGAGCCGGGCGGCCCCATCTTCCGCGTGGAGCGCGAGGGCGACGCGTGGGTGCTGGGCTTCGGCCACCCGGGTCCGGACCTGGGCCGCGTGGCGCCGGGGCAGCGCGTGTGGCTGAACAGCGACCCTGCGCTCGCGCGGCGCACGGGGGAGCTGCTCGCGCAGGGTGAGCCCGAGGGCCGCATCCCTCTGTCCCTGGTGGTGTCCGGCGCGGAGGGCACGCCGCTGCGCGTGCGGATGAGCACCGCGCGCTTCACGCGTGAGGCGGTGGGCACGACGGTGCTCGCGCCGTCGCGGGGCGCGGGCGTGGACGCGGCGCTGCTCAAGGACAAGCTGGCCGCGCTGGGCGGCACGTCGTTCCACCTGGCGGAGCTGGACGCGTCCGGCCTGGCGCCGGGGCTGCACCTGCCGGTGTCGGAGCTGAAGGCGCTGCGGCGGCAGTTGGTGGCGGAGCTGACGGCGGACGTGGAGCGGGGGCCCGCGCGGACGGTGAGCACGGAGGCCGTGGAGGCCGGCGTGCGGCAGGCGTTGCTTTCGAAGGTGGCGGCGCGTCCGGCGGAGGAGGCGCCCCGGCTGCTGCCGCTGTGCCGGAACGACGCGCAGTTGGAGGCGGTCATCGCCGCGGGGCTGCGCGAGGTGGAGCTGGACTGGATGGAGATGGTGGGGCTCCAGAAGGCGGTGGAGCGGGCACACGCGGCGGGGCTGCGCGTCACCATCGCCACGGTGCGCGTGCAGAAGCCCGGCGAGGAGGGCTACGACACGCGCCTGGACCGGCTGCGTCCGGACGCGGTGCTGGTGCGCCACTGGGGCGCGATGATGCACTTCCTGGAGCAGCCGGCGGGGGCGTCGCGGCCGGTGCTGCACGGGGACTTCTCGCTGAACGTGACGAACTCGCTGACGGCGGCGCACCTGCTGAGCCTGGGGCTGGACACGCTGACGGTGTCGCACGACCTGGATTCGGAGCAGCTCTTCGCGCTGCTGGAGCAGGCGCCGGCGCACCGGTTCGCGGTGGCGCTGCACCACCACATCGCGACGTTCCACACGGAGCACTGCGTGTATTCCCACACGCTGTCCAACGGGCGCGACTACAAGACCTGCGGGCGGCCGTGTGAGAAGAGCGCCATCGCGCTGAAGGACCGGCTGGGACTGGAGCATCCGGTCATCGTGGACGTGGGGTGCCGCAACACGGTGTTCAACGCGCAGGCGCAGAGCGCGGCGTCGCTGGTGCCCCGGCTGCTGGAGCGCGGCGTGCGGCGCTTCCGCGTGGAGTTCGTGCGCGAGACGCGCGAGGAGGCCGCGCGGGTGCTGGGCGCGTACCAGGAGCTGCTCGCGGGCCGGCTGTCACCCGCGGAGGCGGTGAAGCGCGCGGCGGTGCACGAGCAGTTCGGCGTCACGCGCGGCACGATGCAGGTGCTCAAGCACCCGGCCGCGAACGCGCGCTGAGACGCGGTGCGGGCAGGGCTCCTGTTCTGGGCCCTGCCTACCGCGTTCAGGCCGCTGCCGCCGATGAGGGCTCGGCCTTGGGCGTCACGAGGTTCACCGGCTCACCGTCCTCGCCCAGCACCACCGGGGCGATGCCCAGCTTGCGCTCCACCAGCGCGTGCCCCAGGTAGACGAGCGGCGTCAGGCCGATGGCCACCAGCAGCTTCACCGCGTACGAGGTGAAGATGATCCGGAAGATGACCTCCCGGGGCAGCACGCCCGTCCAGGCGACGAACTGCACCACCACCGTGTCGATGAACTGCGACACCACCGTGGAGCCCGTGGCCCGCAGCCACAGCATCCGGTTGTTCGTCACCCGCTTGAGCAGGTTGAACACCGAGATGTCCAGGAACTGCGCCACCAGGTACGCCATCATCGACGCCGCCAGGATGCGCTGCGAGCCGCCGAAGACGTTGTTGAACGACGACGCCACCGTCCCGCCGTAGTCCTTCGCCTCCGTCATCGGCGCCCACGGAATCAGGCCCGCCAGCGCGACAATCACGAACGTGAAGATGGCCATCACGAAGCCCACCCACGTCACGAACCGCGCGACCTTCTTGCCGTAGAACTCGTTGAGGATGTCCGTCAGCAGGAACGTCACCGGGAACGGCAGCATCCCCACCGACATCACCGCCACCACCGGGCCCAGGTGCACCTCGAACAGCTTCACCCCGATGATGTCGCCCACCACCAGCGAGGTGATGAACAGCCCCGCGAGCACCAAGAAAAGCTGAATCCGCCGGTCCAGGGTCATCCGATGCGTCCTTCAAGAGCGAGGCGCCGCTACAGCTAGCATACCCTCCGCCCCCGTCGCTTGGACGCCCGGGGCCTACTCGGGCAGGTAGTACTGCCTGCCCGGCCCCACGGGCGCCGTCTCCCCGGCGCCGCCCGCCCCGGAGAGCACCAGGCGCGGCCGGTACACGCCCAGCACCGTCTGCTCGGTGGCCGTCGGGTTGTCGTAGCCGTGCCCGAACACCTCCGGCCCGCTGAACGCCATCCCCCGCCCCACCGGCTGCCCTTGCAGCACCAGCCCCGCGCCCAGCACCAGCTCCATGCCTTCCGTGTGGCCGTCCGCGCGCGCCGGGATGCCGCCGCCCGGATCCACCCGCAGCCGGTACACGCCGTAGGTCGCGCCCTCGTGGATGACGTCCACGTGGCCGAAGGGCTTCGCGTCCGTCCGGTACACCATCTCCGCCGCGGTGCGGTGCACCTGGAGCGACGGGATGGCCCACCCTGTCAGCGCCTCCGGCTTGGTGACCCGCACCGTGGCGGCGTGCAGCGGCGCGTGCGGCGCGGCGTCCGTGGGCGGAGCCAGGAGGTAGCGGCACACCGCCTCCGCCGCGGACTCCAAGAGCTCGAAGCGGCACGCATCCAGGAGGAAGCGCAGCTCCCCGGCCAGCCGCCCGTAGTGCACGGTGTTGGCCAGCCTGCCGCCCACCGCCGCCTGCCTCGCGTCCAGGAAGAGCGCCACGTCCAGCCGCAAGGGCTGCGGCGTCACGCGCTCGCGGTTGTAGAGGCCCACGATGACGTCCACCGTGAGCCCGCGCAGCTCCATCACGTCCAGCGGACGGCCCTGCGCGTCGGTGACCACGGGGTGGATCCACACGGGTTCCTGGCTCACAGTCGCGCGCTCCTTCCACCATCCACGGCGATGACCTGCCCGGTGAGGTACGGCGCCTCGCGCGCGAGGAACACCACCGTGCGCGCCACGTCCTCCACGCTGCCCTCGCGGCCCATGGGCACGCGGTCGAGCACCTCCTTGCGCGCGGCTTCGTCGAAGTCCTCCGGGAAGGCCACCACGCCCGGCGAGATGGCGTTGACGCGCACGTGCGGCGCCAGCTCCACCGCCAGCGCGCGCGTCAGCATCACGAGCCCCGCCTTGCTCACCGAATAGTGCGAGTAGTGGCTCACCGCCCGCTCCCCGCCGATGTCCGTGAGGTGCACCACCAGCGGGTCCTTCCCCGCGCGCAGCGACGGCAACAGCGCCTGCGTGAGGAAGAACGGCGCGTCCACGTTCACGGCGAGCATGCGGCGGTACTGCTCGCGCGTCACGGCCGCGAAGTCCACCCGCTCATAGAGGCCCGCGTTGTGCACGACCACGTCCAGCGCGGGGTGCGCCTTCTGGACCTGCGCGCCCAGCGCGTCCACCGCCTGCGCGTCGGAGAGGTCGCCGCGGTACAGCGTGACCTCACGGCCCAGCGCCCGGAGTTCGTGCGCCAGCGCCTCCAGCGGCTCCAGGGAGCGGTTCGCGTGAAGCGCCAGGTCGTAGCCGGCGCGGCCGAGCGCGCGCGCCACCGCGCTGCCGATGCGCACGCCCGCGCCCGTGATGAATGCGGTCCCCATATGCGGGCCCTCCCTAACAGGCCCGCCCGCGAAAGGCACCTGCACGAAACACCGCGGGGCGACACCTGGAGACCCCTCTCCAGGCACCGCCCCGCGGCACTGCGTCGTCCCCTTTGCGTCGTCCGTCCCGTCTCGTCTCCTCGTGCTTGCTACGGGTAGTAGACCACCGTCTGCCAGCGGCGCCCGCCGTACGGCACCCAGACCCACTCCGTCACCGCCTGGTAGCCGCCCGGCACATATTGCTGGTCGTAGTAGCCCGGCGTGCAGCGCACGTGGCGGCCGTGGCGGCCACGCGCCACGCACTGCTCGGGGACCCAGACCTGCTCGTAGCGCGCCGGCACCCAGCGCTCCACCGTCTGCAGCTCGTAGCGGCCGCGCGAGTCCACCGGGCGCGGCATGGGGCCGTGGTTGCAGTTCGGGCCGCGGCAGCCCATGAAGCGGCGCGTCTTCGCGTCGTCATTGTCGTAGCGGAACGCCTGGCCCCGGGGCGCGGAGTCCCAGTCGCCGCTGTACCGCTGCTGGCCGCCCCACTGCGAGTCCGCCCGGGTCGGGCCGCGCCAGTCCGCCGCGAACGACGTGGAGGAACCGAGCAGCAGTGCACCGAAGGCCAGGGTCGCGAGTCCGAGCTTGAAAGCCATGTCTTCCATCCTCCGTCCGAGTTGCTTGTCCTGACTGACGGAGCCCCCGCCGGAACATTCAAATCCCGTCGAGTCCCTCTCCACCCGGGTGGCGGAGCCAGGGGGATGTGGGTACACCTCATCCCATGTTCCACCGCGACGGCCCCACCTTCCGCGAGCTCGCACGGCAGGCCCTCACCTCCGTCGAGGAGGGCTACGACCTGCTCGCGCCCAAGTTCGAGCACACGCCGTTCCGCACGCCGGATCCGGTGCTCAAGGCCGCGCTCGCGCACGTGGGGCCCGAAGGCAGCGTGGGCAGCGCGCTGGACGTGTGCTGCGGCACCGGCGCCGCGATGCGCGTGCTGCGCCCGCTGTGCCGCGAGCGCGTCGTCGGGTTCGACCTGAGCCAGGGCATGCTGGAGGAGGCGCGGCGCGGGCTCGGGGATGCGCCGGGCGGCGCGGCGCTCGACTTCGTCCGGGGCGACGCGCTGGCGCTGCCCTTCGACGCGGCGTTCGACGTGGTCACCAGCTTCGGCGCCTTCGGGCACATCCTGGAGCAGGACGAGCCGCGCCTCGTCGAGGGCATCGCGCGGGCGCTGAAGCCCGGCGGCCGCTTCATCTTCGTCACCGCTCGGCCGCCGTCCGCGCTCAACCCCGGCTACTGGGTGGCGAAGGGCTTCAACGCCGCCATGCGCGTGCGCAACGCGCTCTGGAAGCCGCCGTTCGTCATGTACTACCTGACGTTCCTCGTGCCCCGCGCCCGCGCGCTGCTGGAGGCGGCGGGGTTCGACGTGGAGGTGCGCGAGGGCGACATGCCGGAGCCCTTCGGCCGGCTCGTCACCGTCATCGCCACGAAGCGCTGATCACGGCGCGGCCGCGGCGGCCTCGGACTCCGCGTACTCCACCGCGAGGATTTCGTACTCCACCGTGCCGCGCGGACGCTCCACCTGCACGGCCTCGCCGGCCTCCTTGCCCAGGAGCGCGCGCGCCAGCGGGGACTCCACGCTCAGCCGCCCCGCCTTCACGTCCGCCTCATCCGGACCGACGATGCGATAGCGCATGCGCGCGCCGTCCTCGTCCTCCAGCACCACCCACGCCCCGAAGAAGACGCGGCCCGCCTGCGAGGGCTCCGGCGCCACCACCCGCACGTCCTCCAGGATGGCGGTGAGCTCGCGCGCCCGGCGCTCCCGTTCGCGCTTGCGCACGCCCGCCTCCAGCTCCGGCCAGTCCCGGGGCGCGGGGCCCTGCAGCTCCAGCAGCTCCTCCTGGAGCGCGCGGTAGCCCTCCGGCGTGATGTAGCGCCGCTCCGCAGACGTCGACCGGGGACGCGCGGGGGTGAGCCCCTCGTCGCCGCCCCCGTCTTCCTTGGTGAATGCCTTCGACATGGCCGCTCCCTCCTCCCAGGAGATTTCTCAACGTTTCCCGGGCCTTGCACGACCGGGCCGCCTGCCCGCCTGCTCTCCATTGGCGCAATTTTACTACTCAGGCGGAATCCGCCAGGATTCGGGGCATGCACCTCCCCCGAGCCGTGCCTCGCTTCGAGCATCGCCTGGCCGTCCGTCTGCGCGGCATGCTGCCGCTCTACACGCGGGATGTGTCGGAGAGCGGCTTCTGCGCGGAGATGCTCCAGCCGATGAAGGCGGGCGATCTCCTGGAAGGCGCGTTGCTGCTGGGGGACGAGGAGGTCCCGTTCCAGGCCCGGGTGATGTGGGCCCGCCGCTCCGCCGGGGAGCGCACGCGGGGACGCTGCGGCGTGCGCTTCGTCACCATCGGCGAGGACTTCCAGCGGCGGCTGGGGGCGTTCAGGCGCTTGCAGGGCAGGCGCCTGATCCGCTGGTTCACCTGACGAACCGGAACTACTTCGCCGTTTCGGAGGCCGCCGGGGCCGCGGTCTCGGAGGGAGCGCCGGGGGTCGCGGGCGTGGTGGACGGAGCGGCCGGCTCCGCGGCGGACCCGGCCGGGGGAGCGATGGGCTCGCCTTCGGGCGCGGGGGCCTGACCGGAGGGCACCACCTGGAGCTTGTAGCTGCGCACGCCCTTGGGCAGCACGACCTCCACCAGCGGGTTCTCCTTCACCAGGCCCGGGTCGAGCTGGAGGGAGAACTCGCCGTTCTCGTCGGTGGTGGCGTTGATGTGGTTGCGGTACTCGCCGCCGAGCACCTTGGCGCCCTTCACCGGCTTGCCCGTCGCGGCGTCCGTCACGCGCAGCACCACGAGCTGGCCCGCCTGGAGCGCGGTGGCGCCGTTCGCCTGGATGACTTCGTTGTAGCGCGGGCGCAGCGCGCAGCCGGACAGCAGCGCGGAGGAGAGGACGGCGATGGTCAGCAGGTTGCGGCGAAGGCTCATGGAATCCATCCAGGCTGGGAAGCGGTACGGCGGAGGCGCGGCAGCATAGCCGCCAGCCACCGGACGCCAAGTCTCCGATGCGTCACGCCCCCCGGGTGCGGCATCCGCCCCCACGGCGGGTCCCGGAAATTCCCGGCGGGCAGGCACGGCAGGGGCCCACCTCCCCGAGGACCGGTGGAGCCGTCAGCCCTTCCACCCGCACGCTTCCAGCACCATCTCCCAAGGTGTCCGGGCACGTCCTTCCCCCGCCCGCACGGAGGTCAATGCTCCATGGATGAGACCCATGTGGAGGAACCCGGACGCGTCGCGCGTCCGGATCACCGCTACCCGCTGGAGAACGGGCGGGCCGACTACGTGACCCTTCCGCCCGACACGCGCGTGGAGGAGAGCCGCATCGTCTGGAAGCACAACCGGTTCGACGTGAGCGTGCTGACGATGGTGCTCATCAGCTTCGCCACGTTCTTCATCCCGTTGTTCAGCGGCCTGCTGGCGGGCACGTTCGGCGGCTTCCACGCGGGGCGTCCCCGCAGGGCGCTGGCCGCCGCGCTCGTCACGGCGGTGGCGGTGCCCGCCACGCTCTTCGTGGCGTTCAACGTCTTCAGCGTGGGCTCCGTGCGCGTCTTCTACGGCATGGGCTGGTGGAACTGGACGATGCTGCACGCCATCGGCCTGTTCATCGGCGCGCTCTGCGGCGCCTCCAGCCGCCCGGTGTTCACCGGGGAGGTCCCCCTCTTCCGCGCGCAGTACGTCAGCGGAGCTCCACTCCTAACGCAAGGCGATGTCGCGCCAGCCCTTCCGGCAGGCTCGCGAGACTTCTCCCGGGACCTGCCCACGACGCAAGTGTCCCCTCCCAGTGGACCTGTGCGCGGGGAGTGAGCAGCACGCTCCAGCGGGCGACGCGCCCCAGGTACCACTCCACCTGGAGCGTCGCGTCCGCCTCGTGCGTGAAGCCGGGCGTGATGCCCGTGCGCCATGACGGCACGTACGTGGCCTCCAGGCGCAGGGCGCTGTTGCCCGGACCGGGCAGGCCCGTGCGATGGGCCAATGACAGACGGGGCCCCACCGTGGGGACCGTCTCCCGGGGGCTCCAGGCCATGGTGGCCTGGGCGCCCAACCCCACCGCAAGGAAGGTGTCGAAGCGCTCCGAGGCCGCCACCACGCCCAGCGCCTCCGCCTCCACCGTCGCGCGGTAGGGCAGCGGGCGGCCGATGTCCGTGGACATCCTCGCCTCCGCGCCCCAGCCCAGCGAGTCGGAGAACGACCGCTGCTGCTGGGGCAGCTCGGGCAGCAGCGTGCGGTAGCCCACCAGCGTCAGGCGCGAGCCGAGGAGGCGCGGCACGCCCCAGCGCGGCTCCACCGACAGCTCGCCGTCCAGCACGCGCAGCTCGCTGCTGGACTGGAAGCCGTGCAGGCGCGCGTCGCCCAGGGCCTCGTTCATCGCGGAGGTGCGCAGGCTCACCACCGGCCGCGCGGCGCCCACCTCCGGAAAGTCCACGCCGCCGCTCACCACCGTGCGGGCCGCGCCGGATTCGCGCAGCGCGCCCCGGGCCCAGGTGGTCTCCGTCTCCACCTTCTGTTCATGGTCCTTCGCGAGGAAGGCCCGCGGATCCACATCCGCGAGCGGTCCGTCGTTGAGCGCGCCCTGCGCCTCGGTGGCCGCGGCGAAGGCGGCCTCGGCGTGCTCCGCGCGGATCAGGGCCTTGAGTTCCTCCGGAGTGGGCGGGCGCTTGATGGCGGTGTCCAGGGCCTGCTGGAGCAGGGCCGTGCGGTCGAGCACCGCGAGCTTGCGCTGCATGGCGTCCTCGCGCTCGAAGAGGGCCTGCCGGTCCTTCACGCCCTGGGCGGCGCCGCCCTGCCCCTTCAGCTCGACGGCGACGAGGCGCTCGCGCTCGATGGCGAGCTTCTCCCCTTCCGCCTGATCCACCGCCGCGCGCTCCACCCGCACCGCGTGCGCGACCCAGGCGTGCAGGGCCTCACGGGCTTCGGCGCGCGCGGAGGCGGGAGCGGCGTCGAGCGCCGTCGTCACGGCGTGGACCACTTGTTCCCAGGCCAGCCTGCGCACTTCGGGTTCGGGGGACTGGAGGCGGCGGTGCACCTGGCGCAGCGGCGCGACCGCGTTGGAGGGAAGCAGGGAGGCCAGCTTCGTGAGCAGCCGCTCCTCTTCCACGAGCGCGCGCCGGGCGCGGTCTCCCGTGGACTCGAAGGCGTCCGGGACGTGCTCCAGCAGCGGCACCGTGCGCCCGCTCGCGTCCACGACGTTCGTCTTCGCCAGCGTGTCCAGCGTGGCCGTGGGCAGGACCCACAGCGTGCCGGGGGCGCTCACGTGGCGGCCGTTCTCCAGCGAGCCGTTGAGGAGGAAGAGCAGCGCTGCGGCGCAGTTGTCGGTGAAGAAGTAGTAGCCCAGGTAGCCGCGACGCTCGAGCTCCCAGGTGCGCTCCAGCATGCGCTGGGACTCGCCGGGCGTGAGGTTCAGCCGGAAGCGGCGGATGGTGCGCTGCTCCAGCTCCAGCGATTCATGCGTGATGTCGCCCAGGGTGCCCGTGAGGAAGACGGTGCTGTAGCCGCCCGTCATGCCCTTCATCAGGTAGCCCAGGCCCTTCTCCTCCATGCCGGTGAGGGCCACGAGCTGCACGACGCGCTCGAAGCCCGGGCCCTGCACCGTGGCGCCTTCGCGCCAGACCGGGCGCAGGAGCAGGTGGCCGAAGAGGGACTGGGGCTGGCGACCCGTGGCCGCGACGAGCAGGACCTCCAGGTGGGAGAGCGCATCCGCTTCCGCCCACGCGTCGAAGGCCGGGCAGTCACCCCGCGCGGGCAGCGTGCCCAGGCGCGCCTCCGAGATGAACTCCGACAGGGCGCGCGCCTTGGACAGCTCCTGACAGCGCACCTGATCATCCTGGGGCAGCGCGTCCGGGCGCAGGGACTCCACGGGGACGAACAGCTCCTCCGCGAAGGTGACGAGGTCCAGCGAGGCGCTGGCCTGCCCCCGGGCGCGGCTGAAGGCCCCCGCGTAGGTGATGCTCGCGGTCTCCTTCCACGTGAGGGGGCGCTCGAAGGGGAGCAGCCATCCGTCCAGCCTGCGCCACTGGGGACGCCTGCTCCATCCGCGCGCGTCGTCCCAGCGCTGCACCACCGCGTGCACCACGGCGCGGCGGCGCCACAGACGTTCGGCCTCCGCGTCGGTGAGGCGTGACAGGCGCAGCGTGGCCCGGCGCTCCTCGGAAGGGACGTAGCGGTAGAGGTGGAACTGCTCGCGCCGCGCCTCCGACCACTCGGGGCGGGCCTCCGTGCCGTCCCCCAGGCCCAGCGGCGCGGGCTCCGCGTGGAGCACGAACTCCAACCGGCCTCCGGGCGGACGTCGCATCGCGGGAGGCAGGGCGGCGAGGCCCGCCTCCACGTCGGAGACGAGCAAGGCATCCCGCGCCGCGGCGCCCCGCAGGACGATGCCCGCGGTGGCCTCCAAGGCCGCGACCCGCTCCGCCAGGACGACCTCCGGGGACAGCCTCTTCAAGAACGCCGGCACCGCCAGGTGGCCCGGGGGTTCTTGCGCCTGCGCGCTCACGGGCAACAGCAGCACCGCGAGCCATCCCAGCCAGGCGGTGCGAGGCCTCACTGGAGGGCCTCGGCCGTCTGGGGCGCTCCCTCCTGTTCCAGGATGAAGGCCTGACGGTCTTCCTCGAGCCGGGGTTCGGTGCGCGCCAACTGGCCCACGCGCTCCAGCCAGGCGCGGGCGCGCTCGGGCGTCAGCGTCTTCGCGTCCGCCATCATCAGCAGCTCCTTGCGGTGCGTGCGCAAGAGCTTGCCGAAGACATCCAGGTTCTCACGGCGGATGCGCGCCGCCTGCGCCAGGTCCTCCACCGTCGGGCCCGCGCCCAGCGCCAGGTCCTCTCGCAGTTGGTGCGTGCGCGCCCGCAGGTACACCTGGGCCGCCTGCCCCACCTCCTTCGGCGAGTGCTGCCTGCCCTTGCGCCGCTCCGCCCTCGCGTGCACCTGCCAGATGATGATGCCCAGGCCCATCACCGTCAGCGCGACCGTGGCCGTCGACAGGAGCTGATTCTCGCGGCCGTTGCTGCTCTCGCTGCGCGTGCGCGAATCGTCACCCTGGTCCACCTGGTTCGACTCGCTGGTGCCCGCGTTGCTGTTCTCACTGGAGCCGGAGTGACTGGAGCCCCCCTCCCGCGAGCTGTGGTCGCTGGAGCCCGAGGAGTCACCCGAGTCCGACTTGCTCGAATCCCCGTGGCTGGAGTTGCCCGAGTCGGAGTCGCTGGACTCGCCCGAGCCCGACTCGCTGGAGCCCTCGTCGCTGGAGCCGTTGGACTCCGACTGGCTGGAGTCACCCTGGCTGGAGTTGCCCTGACTGGAGTCGCCCTGGCTGGAGTTGCCCGAGTCCGACTGGCTGGAGTCACCCTGGCTGGAAGCGCCCGACTCCGACGAGTTTCCCGAGTCCGACACCTCCGCGGCCCTCAAGCCCGCGGCGGGCGTGCGGCACCCCACGGCGAGCACCAGCATCGACGCCGTCACCATGCGCTTCCACGAAGACTTCGTCCGCATCCATCCCCCTCGAAAGGGCGCCACCGGGCCTGGCGCCAGCCAGTGCCCTAGCCAACCGCATGCCGGGCGCTGGATTGTGCATTATCGAGAGGTTGGTGGATCGTCTGACGCGATACGGCGCGAAAATACACCTCCGGGGTGCGTCACGCGCTTCGCGCCCCTGATTCACCGCGGGTGTGACGCACGTCCTCCAGGAAGAGACGTCTCAGATAGGGATTGAGGAAGCGCCCCTCCGGGTCCAGTTGCTCGCGCACGCGCTGGAAGTCATCCCAGCGGGGATACAGGTGTTTCAGTGTCGCGGCCGTCTGCGTGTGCAGCTTGCCCCAGTGCGGCCGGCCGCCGTGGTTGCGGAAGATGGCCTCCGCGCCGGAGAAGTAGGGCTCCAGCGGCATGCCCCGGTATTGATGCACCGCGATGAACGCGCGGTCCCCGCCGTGCGCCGGGCTGAGGAAGATGTCGTCGCCGCGCACGAAGCGGTACTCCACCGGGAAGTGCACGGGCAGTTGCTCGCGCGTGATGTATTCGGACAGCTCACGCAGGCAGTCCGGCCCGCGCTCCACCGGCACGGCGTATTCCATCTCCTGGAAGCGCACGAGCCTCGGCGTGGCGAACAGCGTGTGGCTCTGCCCCGCCAGCACGCCCTCCGACGCCAGCTTCGCGGACAGCCGGCTCACCGGCGCGCACCACGCCGGCCGCATCCGGCACGCACGGCTCACCGCGCCGAAGACCGCGTTCTCCATCACCATCTCGCTGAACCAGCGCCCCACGCCCACCCCGTGCGGAGTCTCCTCCGTGAGGTCCATGGCCTTGGTCATCACGCGGTCGGAGTGCGGGAACCAGAAGAACTCGTAGTGCCGGTGGCGCGCCCGCGCTTCATCCAGGCCCGCCAGGCACTCCTCCAGCGCCAGGTTCCGCCGCGTCAGCCGCAGCCGGTACTCGGGCAGCAGGCGCAGCCGCACCCGCGTCACCACGCCCAGCGCGCCCAGGGACACCCGGGCGGCCTGGAGCAGCTCCGGCGATGCGTCCTCCGAGCACGTCACCTCGTCCCCGCTCGCCGTGACGAGCGTCATCGCCGCCGCCTGCGTGGAGAGGATGCCCAGCCCCACGCCCGTGCCGTGCGTGCCCGTGCCCAGCGCGCCGCCCAGCGACTGCTTGTTGATGTCGCCCAGGTTCTCCATGGCGAGCCCGTGCGACGCCAGCAGCGCGCCCAGCTCGCGCAGGTTCGTGCCCGCCCACACCACGGCCTCGCGCGTGCCCTCGTCCACGGACTCCAGGCCCCGCAGCGCCTCGATCGACACCATGGTCTCGTCCGTCGCGCACAGGGGCGGGAACGAGTGGCCGCTGCCCACCACGCGCACCGTGCGCGACCGGGCGGTGGCGTCGCGGAGCGCGGCCTTCAGGGCGTCCACGGAGTCCGGCTGGAGGAAGCCGGAGGGATGGGCCACCACCCCGCCCGACCAGTTGCGCCACGTCCTCGTCTTCGTCGCCTCGGTCGTCATGCCGTCACCCCCATTCGCCCCGGTAGGTCGGGACCTCTTCCACGACGCGGCCCCCGGAGATGAGCAGCAGCGTGCGGAAGTGCTCGCACAGCTCGCCCGCCTTCGCGTGCCGGAAGAACACCGGCGCGCCCAGGGGCAGCGGCACCGGCCCCGCGTACGCGATGGGCGTCTGCACCTCGCCCGCACCCTCCAGCGGGAGGAGCTTCGCGCCCTCGGGCAGGTAGGGCACGGGCAGCTTGTCCACGCCCGCCGAGCCGGAGGCCACGAAGCCTCCTCCCTGGAGCGTGAAGAGGCCCGGGCCGGGACGCCGCGTGACGGGGATGGCGAACGCCACCGCGGGCTGGTGGTGGAAGCCGCGATAGCCGTCGAAGAGCGCGGGCGAGTACAGGCCGCTGCCCGCGGTGAGCTCGGTGACGCTCGCGTCCTCGCGCGTGGACTCCAGGCTGCCGGTGCCCCCGCCGTTCACGAAGCGCGGCGCGAACCCCGCGCCCTTGAGCGCGGCCACCACCGCCTGCCTGCGCGCGTGCACGCGGCCCACCGAGCCCCGCTTGAGCGCGCGGATGACCACGTTCTTCGGCCCCGCGTGCGGCGCGGCGTCCGGCACGCCCGCGAGCTGCGCCTCGTAGCCCATGACGCCCGCGAGGAAGACGGCGTCCCCTTCCGCCTCGATGCGCTTCGCCACCCCCAGCGCGTCCTCCGGCGAGCGCACCGGCGAGCGGTGCACCCCGAAGCGCAGGCCCGGCAGGTCCACGGACAGGTCCACGTCCAGGCACAGCGGCGCTCGCGTCCCGTGCAGGCGGGCCGCCCGGGCGGCGAGCGCCACGTGCTCCACCGAGTCCACCATCAACGTCACGGGCGCTGGCGGCCTGCACAGCTCCGCCAGGGCCTCGGCATCCACCACGGGGTAGCCCATGAGCAGGTCGCTAAAGCCGCGCTCGCGCAGGTGCACGGCCTCGTCGGCGCTGAAGCACATGAGGCCCTGGAAGCCGGGATGCCCGTCGAGCACGCGCCGCAGCAGGGTCACGCACCGCACCGACTTCGTGGCCAACCGCACCGGCAACCCGCCCGCGCGCCGCACCAGCGCCGCCGCGTTCTCGTCGAGCAGGTCCAGGTCCGCGAAGGCCAGGGGCAGCCTCCGCCCCTCCAGCGCCTGGGCGTAGTAGGCGTAATCACGCGGCATTTCAGGGCCTCCGGGCGCGGTCACGACGGGAGCGGACATCATCGCCGCGCCCCGTCGGGCCCGGGGCCTGCTGGCACCGGGCGCGTGGGGTGGTGGACAGGCGGGGACAGGAGCCGGAAAAGGGGCAGCGCGCCGGACATCCCTGGGGGAACGCCCGGCGCGCGCACACGCGGATACTTCGACTCCTAGGTCGGCCCACCCCCCCGGAAGGGCACGGAACGCCATGGTGCCGTCGGCCGAAAGTCATTTCTATTGAGGAAATCACGCGAGTCGTAAACGACTCGGGGGGCGGGAACTCACTTCCCACCTGGACAGGCGGAAGAAGCACTGATTCCACTCCCGACCTCACAAGTCTTCCAATTGGCCCCAGCCGCTATAGTAAGTAAATCGTGATTGATTTGATTTCCGAGGACCAACGCCTCTTGCAGGAGCTGGAGGGCCTGCTGGAGGGGTTGGAGCCCGGCTCCGAGGCCCTGCCGACGGTCCTCGCCGCGCTCCGAGGCGCCCTGCGCGCGGAGCGGACGGCGGCCTACGGCGTGGACGTGGGCCCGGACCGCTATCACACGGCGTTCGTGCACGGCGTGGGGTTCCCGCAGCCGCCCTCGGTCCTCACCGAGGCCTTTGACGCGGCGTTGCCGCCGGCGGGGAGCCGCTTCGGCTATTTCGATCCCGCGCGTCCGCCGCTGGCCCAGCGCAACCGGGCGATGCGCTTCTCGCCCCTGGGGATGCCGGAGCCGCTGCGGGCCCTGCCCATCACCGGCGAGGGCGAGGGCCCCCTGTGGGAGCGGCTGGGGCTGAGCGAGGCCGAGTGGGAGCACGCGCGGACGCAGTTGGCCGGGCATGCCGCCCAGCTCTACCGGCAGTTGGGCCTGGAGCACCTGGCGCAGTTGCGGGTGCTGGTGTGCGAAGGCGACATGCTGTTGGGGTGGGTGGGCGCCTTCCGGACAGAGCCCTTCACGGAGCGGGAGCAGCGGCTGCTCCAGGCGCTGACGCCCGCCATCCAGCGGCGGATGGCCATGGACCGGCGGCTGCGCGAGGCGGGCCTGCTGGGGCCGGCCCTGGGCGCGGCGCTGGAGGTGCTGGGGCGGCCCGCGTGGGTCGTCACGTTCAGCGGCCGGGTGATGCACGCGAACAAGGCGGGGCAGGCGCGCTGGGAGCAGGACTCGCAGGCGCTGGCGGCGCAGGTGCGCGAGTGCCTGCGGAGCCCGCCGGGCACGGGGCCGCTGTTCTCCTCCGGGCCGCTGCGCACGCAGGGGCTGCCGGACCACTACCTGGTGCTGGACCCCGGACCGCCGATGGAGCCGACGTCGCGCCTGCCGGTGCTGACCCAGCGCTGGGGGCTCACCGCGCGCGAGGCGCAGGTGCTGGAGCACGTGGTGCAGGGAGAGACGAACAAGGCCATCGCCCTGCACCTGGGCTGCGCCGAGCGCACGGTGGAGGTGCACGTCACGCACCTGCTGAACAAGGCGCAGGTGGAGAGCCGCTCCGCGCTCATCTCGCGCTTCTTCCAGTCCTGATGCGCCGGTGGGCACGGCCCGGCGCATGACTAGGATGGAGGGATGGATGACGCGCTCTTGAGGAAGGCGCTGGCCCGCGCCGACGCGGCGGTGGCGAAGGGGCCACACGCGCTGGCGGCGGATGGCCGGCGCCGCACGCTGCACGCGGCGATGGGCGACCCGCAGGCGGACTTCGAGCGGGTGCTGTCCATCCTGTCCCTGCACGGACTGCTGGACGCGGAGGGCGGGCTGCGGCCGGACGTGTGCCTGGTGTGCGTGGGCGACTTCTTCGACTGGGGCCCCGCGGCGGACCGGGAGCGCGTGGCCCGAAGCGCGCTCCGGCTGGTGGCGTGGCTCGCGTCCCATCCGGCGGACCAGGCGGTGATGCTCCTGGGCAACCACGACCTGGGGCGCGTGGGGGAGCTGGCGGACTTCACCGATGAGACGTTCCGCGCCGCGCGGGCGGAGGCGGACCGGGTCTACGCGGGGGACGACACCGACGCGGCGGCGGAGCGCGCGTTCCTCCAGCGCTGGCCCGGCCTGCCCACGGCGGAGCTGGCGGCGCGGGACTTCAGCACCTGGACCGGGGAGCAGCGCGCGTGGGTGGAGCACCTGCTGCGCGCACGGCGCTTCCGCGTGGCGTACGCGGCCGGGGACTCGCTGCTGGTGCTGCACGCGGGCGTCACGCGCGAGGACCTGGGGGTCGTGGGGCTCGCGCCCGAGCGGTGGGCGAACGCGCGCGCGGTGGCGGACGCGCTCAACGGGGTGATGGACCGGGCGGTGGCGGCGTGGAAGGGCGGGCCGCTCGTGCTGCCGGGGCTGCACCATCCGGGCAACGCGAAGGACGGCGAGGGCGTGGGCATCTTCTACCAGCGGCCCAGCCTGGCCGCGGAGGATGGGGAGCGCGTGCGGGGGACACCTCGCCGCAGGTTCGACCCCCGGAGGTTGCCGCCCGGGTTGACCCAGGTGGTGGGCCACACGCGGGACAAGCGGGTGCGGGAGCTGGTGTCCCCCGGTCCCGTGCGCGACGGAGTGCTGCGCCACCTGGTGACGGACGGGACGCGCGTGGACTACGCGCACGGCCCGCCGCCCACGACGGGCCCGGGTGAGGCGGTGATGGTGTTCACCGACGGCGCCATGCGCGAGGGCCGCGCGGAGGACTTCGAGCTGTTCGACCTGGATGCCCGCCGCGCGGTGCCGCTGGCTCCGTGATGGGTCCGCGCGAGGGCCCGTGCCTCTGTTACGGCGCCGCGCCAGGAACGGCGGCGGGCGACTTGAGGCCGGCGAGCTTCTTCTCCAGCGACTCCACCTGACGCGGGGACACCTGCGCGGCGGGCAGCGTCTTCGCGAAGGTCAGCGCCTCCTCCAGCGTCTTCACCGCGCCCGCGGTGTCCTTGCGCGCGACCTGGATGTCCGCGCGGCCGGAGAGCACGGACAGCCGCCGCGCGCCCTGCACCCGCGCCAGCGCCCGGTCGTTCGCGGCGAGCGCGTCGTCCAGCCGGCCCGACAGGCGGTACAGCGTCGCGAGCCGCGCGGGCGGGTTGTAGTCCTGCGGCAGGTCCTTCTCGCTCTGCTCCAGCGCGGGGATGGCCCGCTGCGGCTGCTCCAGCGTCATCGCCGCGAGCATGCGGTGCGAGTCGAACACGCTGCGCGCCTCCGGGTTCGGCGCCTTCGCGGCCTCGCCCTCCAGGAACGTCAGCCACTCCTGGGCCACCTGCTTCGCGCCCGCGGTGTCGTGGTCCTGCTTGCGCGCCTCCACCAGCACCTCGTACAGGCCGGAGCGGTCATCCGCCTCCATGTCGATGGCCGGCGGCGCGAGCACGTCCCGCGCCTTCGCCTCCAGCGCGTGCCGCAGGTCCGCCGCCTGGGGCGTGCCTTCCGGAATGGCCAGCGCGCAGCCGAGCCCATTGAGGACGCCGTTGGCCAGGCTGAGCGAGCGCGGCACCTTCGGCAGCTCCTCCACCGCCTTGCGCGCGCAGGGCTCGTACTGCTTCGCCCCGTACTGCGCCATCAGCAGCGACTCCAGCGCGCGGCCC
The DNA here is from genome assembly GCF_020037015.1 of Corallococcus sp. AS-1-6. Taxonomy (GTDB): domain Bacteria; phylum Myxococcota; class Myxococcia; order Myxococcales; family Myxococcaceae; genus Corallococcus. The sequence goes on from NZ_JAIQDE010000006.1 coordinate 279,483, forward strand.
CGGCGGGACCAGTCGGCCGGAGCCTCCGCGAGCGCGAGCGACAGCGCCTCGGCGGCCTCCGCGGGCTTGCGCTCCCCGTAGAGGGCATCCCCGCGGGCGAGCAGCGCCTCCGCGCCGGTGGCCCCGCCCTGATAGGCGCGCTCGCCGTCCTCGAAGAGGCGCTCCAACTGCGGCACCGTCGCGCTGCCGGCGAAGCGCAGCAGGGCCTTCTCCTCGCGCGGGTCGATGATGAAGAAGGTGGGCCAGAACTCCACCGGGTACTTCTCCTGGAACGTCGCGTTCCGGGTCAGGTCGGTGTTGAGCTCCAGCCACACGAAGCGGTCCGCGTGCTTCGCCAGCGCCTTGTCCGTGAAGACGTACGCGCGCATGGAGCGGCAGGTGTGGCACCACGGCGCCCAGGTGTCGACGAACAGGGGCACGCCCTTCGCCTTCGCGTCCGCGAGCGCGCGGGCGTAGTCGTCCGGGATGAAGGGCAGCGGGCCTTCGGCGTGGGCCTCGGCGGACGCGGGCGCGGGCGCGTTGGCGTTCGTGGCCGTGCAGGCGATGGACCCCGACAGGAGCAGGCAGGCGAGGAGGGAGCGCATGCGGCGCACCCTACCGCGCCTCTCCAGGGGTGTCCCCGGTGGACAGAGCGCGCACACCGCGCTGGGCACCACGCGGCGCGCGTGTTGTCCTGCGCGCGGCCCCCTATGCCCATGAAGGACCCTCGCGCCCTGCGCACCGCCCTCGCGTCCGCCCTGGACGCCCTGCCCGCCTCCGAGCGCTTCCCCGACAGCGCTGACGCCGACGTGGCCCGCCGCCTGGCGGAGCGCCTGCGCCGCGACCTGCTGCCCCGCCTGGGCTCCGGCGCGGAGGACGCGCCGCTGCTCCTCGTGGCCATCGCCGGCCCCAACAACGTCGGGAAGTCCACGCTCTTCAACTCGCTGGCGAAGGCGTCCCTGTCCCCCGCGCGCCCCGAGGGCGGACTCACCAAGCAGTGCCTGGCCGCGGCGAACCCGGAGACGTGGACGGGCGCGCTGAAGGACGTGCTCACCCAGCGCTACGACATCATCCCGGTGGCCGACGGCACCGTGGCGCCCGTGGACGAGCCCGGGCCTCCGGGCCGTTTGTACCTGGTGCTGTCCGCCGCGGTGCCGCGCGGGCTGCTGGTGATGGACACGCCGGACTTCGACAGCGTGTACCGCGACAACCGCGAGCGGGCCGAGGCGCTGCTCGTCACGGTGGACGTGCTGGTGTTCGTGGTGAGCCGGCAGACGTACCAGAACGCGGCGCTGGTGGACTTCCTGCGCGCGGCGGTGGGCCACGGCAAGCCGTACCTGCTCATCTACAACGAGGCCACGCGCGAGGAGGTGGCGCGCGGCCACCTGGACAAGCTGGCCCAGGACGTGGGCCACCCGCCCATCGCGCGCTACCTGGCGCCGCACCAGCCGGACGTGGAGGCGGGGCTGAAGCCCCTGGCCACGGAGGCGCTGGATGGACGGCCGCCGCTCGCCGCGCTGCTGGGACAGGCGGAGCATGCGCGCGAATTGAAGGCGCGGGCGCTGGAGGCCTCGCTGTCGGATGCGCGCTCGGAGCTGGACGCGGTGGCGCGGGCGGCGACCCGCGCGGCCCGCGAGCCGGAGCGGCTGCGGCAGCGGCTGCGGCACGACCTGCGAGGCATTGGCGCGCAGGCGGCGCTGAAGGCCGTGCCCGCGGACGTGCTGGTGGATGCGTTCCGCGACGAACTGGACGCGCGCAGCACCTTCCACCGGTTCGTGCGGCTGCCGTTCCGCGGGCTGGCCACGGCGCTCACGTTCGTGAGCCGCAAGGTGCGCGAGTCCTTCACCGGGCCCCAGCCGAATGAGGCGCTGCCCACGCAGGCGGTGGATGACTCGCTGAAGGACGGGCTGCGCAGGCTGGTGGACGCCTTCGCGCCGGAGGTGGCCGCGTGGCGCGGGGACGTGGAGACGCGGGAGAGGCTCGAGCAGGCCTTCGGACCCGCGATGCTCGGCCGGCTGGACGCGCCGCTGGACCTGGGCGCGCTGCACGCGCACGCGGCGGACCGGGCCACGCTGTATGACTTCTGCCGCCAGTTGGTGGGCAGCGAGCTGCAGGGCGGCATGCGCGAGGAGCTGCTCCAGGCGCTCACCACGCTGGTGTACTCGGTGCCGTCCGGCGCGGCGGCGGTGGTGACGGTGGCCACCGGCGGCCTGGGCCATGACGCGGTGGTGTGGGCGGGGACGCTCCTGTCCACCCCACTGCTGGAGCGCTTCGTGGACCTGCTGGGCGCCCAGGTGCGAGCGACGGTGACCCGCAAGTGGGCGGACGCGCACGGGGCCACGCTGGCGCAGGCCCTGGAGACGCGCTTCTTCGCGGAGCTGTTGTCCCACCTGGACGCCCAGGCGGAGGGCTGGCTGCGCACGGCCTCCACCCTGGAGGCGGCGCGGCGGGCGGCGGAGTAGGCGGCCGGTTCCTGACAGGCTCCCGCCTCCGGGGTGGAGGCGAGACTTCGTGCCTCGCCGTCACCGATGCGTCATGCTGGGTCCGCCATGACCGGTCCGGACCCGGAGTCGGGTTCTCCTCTCATCCTGTCGTTTCGTCATCTGCTGACCGAGTCCGTCAGTGCGTTCCTCGACGAGGCGGACATGACGTGCCCTCAGACAGCGGACTCGCTCAGCGAGCTGCTGGTGACGCTGTCGCGCTACCGCGAGGAGGGCGCGCTGCTGTTCCCCACAGCGTTCCTGGGTGACGACCTGGGCGCGATGATGGAGCTGCTGGGCGGGCACGACCCGATTCCCCTGGGAGTCGGGCCGCGCACGCGCTCCACCATCCAGCGGGCGCTCAAGCAGTGCGCGCCGTTGGGCCAGGGGCGCTGGTGGGCGCTGTACCTGCTGCGCGAGCCGGCGGGCCTCAGCTACGGCATCTTCCGCACGGATCCGTTCCCCCTGGCGGAGACCCCGCTGGAGCGCCTGCGGCACGCGCCGGACCGGGGCGCGCGCGTGGTGGGCGTGTTGCAGCTCGCGGACAACATCATCGAGCTGCGCGGATGCGGCGGCCTGTGTCGGCACGTGTACCTGTCCGGCGCGCGCATCGACGTGGAGCCACCCTCCGTGGTGCTGGACACACTGGCGAGCGCGGTGACCGAGCAGGTCCTGCCCTCCAGCCGCGAGTACGCGCGGGGCTTCTTCCGCCGGGTGCTGTTCGAGGTGATGCAGTCCTCGCACGGCACGCTGGTGGCGGTGCTGCCCCGGGAGCGCGCGGGCTCGGCGCTGTTCGTGGACGGCATCCTGTTACCCCGCCCCATGGACGTGGTGGCGCTGCTGGAGCGGCACCACGCGACGCAGGACGGCAGCGCGGCGTCGGCGGTGCGGGCGGCCGCGCAGCTCCTGCGAGGCATGATGGCCACGGACGGCATCACCGTGCTGCGCGCGGACGGGTGCATCCTCGGGTACAACGTCTTCGTGCGTCACCCGGAGACCCTGGCGCGGCAGCCGGGCTTCTTCGGCGGCGCCCGGCGGCGGACGTTCGAGGTGCTGTGCGCGGCCCTGGGCAACGAGCTCGCCGCGGCGTTCATCCGCTCGCAGGACGGGGACGTCGCGTGTCGTCGCGCGTGACGGTTTCCTGTTTTGCACGCTGTCCGGGTTGATTGCGGCGCGGAGGGACGAAGGACCCTGGAGGTCGCATTCCCCATGGGGATTTGAGACGCGGGCGGAAGGTTGAGAACGTCAACTTAATCTGTAAGGCTGCGCCCGTTTTGCGCACAGCTCCCCTTCCCCTCCGCGCGGTTGCCGCGCTGTCCCTGCTCGCCGTGTGCCTCGCGAGCGCGTCTGCCGTGGCGCAGAAGCTGCCGGATGTCGTGGTGACGGGGGCACCCGCGGCGCCGTCGCCCACCGACACAGGTACAGGGCTGTGCATGGCGTCCAACGTGTGGACGCGCACCGCCGCGGAGTATCCGCAAAGTCAGTCGCTCTATACGGACGTCCTGAATGCATACATGGAGGAGAACCGCGCGACGCGCATGACCTCCGTGCTGCGCTCCGCGTTCGACCTGTCGAACAATCTGAACGACGGTCGCATCCTGAGCTACGGCGACTTCGTCAACGTGGTCTCGGGCTGCGCCCAGGGTGGCTGCCCCTTCCACTACAACGATCCGAACACCCGGTTCGTCTCCCGCTTTCGCGGCTACCTGAACGTCACCCCGGCCATGGTCGGGCGGGTCCTGCACTTCGGCTTCTACGCGGACGACGCCATCAGCCTCGTGCTGTTCGACAAGGCCAGCACGCGCTACGACGTGGTCATCCGGCCGCCGGAAATCGGGGCTCCGACACGACGCACCACCAACACCGTCACCTTCACCCAGTCCGGGCTCTATCCCATTGAGCTGCTCTACGTAGAAATCGTGGAGCACGCGGCGCTTGAGTTCGCGGTCCTTGACGGAGCGTTCACGGACTTCGACCGTCCCGCGAACGTTCCTCCGGTCGTCCCGCTCAACACCTCTGGCTTCTCCCTGGTCCAGCCCGCGCAGTTGTTCCAGACGGAGACCGGCCGGCCGTCGTTCCCGGGCAACCTGGACCAGTGCGTCCAGTGCAACCGGCAGTTCGCGAACCAGCCCGGCAATGGCAGTTGCGGTCCGTCCTACTACTGCAACTCCGCCGCGCTCTGCGCGCCTTGTGACACGAACCTCCTTTGCGGCGACACGTGCTCGCCTTGCGGACCGACCGCGCCCATCTGCGCGCAGGTCAACGGCCAGTTCACCTGCGTCGCGTGCACCCAGAACAGCGACTGCGCCACCGGCCGCTGCGACACCACCAACAACGTGTGCACCGGCTGCGTCCGCGACTCCGACTGCGGCTCCGGCCAGGTCTGCGACGAGCCGAACTTCACCTGCGTCCAGTGCACCGCCGACGCGGAGTGCCCCGGCAGCCAGGTCTGCGACCTCACCGCGAACACCTGCGTCGAGTGCAACGAAGACACCCAATGCGACCGCGGCGAGTCGTGCTCCAACCACGTCTGCACGCCCTGCGACACCAACGACGCCTGCGCCGGCAACTCCTGCAACTGCTGCCCCAATGGCACCCAGTGCGCCGCGCCCACTCCCGGCGCCCCGCCCTCCTGCGTCGAGTGCACCACCGACAGCCAGTGCGCCAACGGCCAGCGCTGCGACACCCTGAACGGCGCCTGCGTGGACGCCGTCCCGGAGTGCAACACCTCCGACCGCTGCGGCCCCGGCTGCTCCAAGTGCCCCGGTGAGCGCCCCTACTGTCTCGACGGCGAGGTCTGCGTCCAGTGCCGCAACGACCTGGAATGCGGTGACGGCCAGTTCTGCCTCAGCGGTGAGTGCAGCTCCTGCACCACCGACAATCGCTGCGGCCCCCGCTGCGACTCGTGCGGCGGCGACACGCCCTTCTGCCTCTCCGACGGCACCGCGCGGAACAGCGTGTGCGTGGGCTGCGTCAACGACTCCGACTGCGGCAGCGGCACCTGCGACCCCACCACCCGCACCTGCTCCAACACCGGCGCCTGCGCCGTGACGTGCGCGGAGGGCACCGTGTGCGACGGCTCCGCGTGCGTCGAGTGCTTCGCCGACGCGCACTGCCCCTGCGGCGGCACGTGCGACGTCGCCACCAACACCTGCCTCGAAAGCTGCGCCGACAGCGGCGACTGCCTGGGCGTCGAGTTCTGCTCCGCCGAGACCCAGCAGTGCGAGCGCGGCCGCCGCAAGCCCGGCACCGAGCCCCAGGGCGGCGCCTTCTGCTGCGGCACCACCGCCGAGGACACCCCCACCGGCAGCACCGCCATGCTGGTCACCCTCGCCCTGGGCTTCCTCTTCCTGCGCTCCGCCCGCCGCGTCCGATGAAGCCCTCCCGCTCGCCGCTGCTCCCGCTGCTGCTGGCCCTCGCGCTGTCCACCGCCGCCCACGCCGCGCCGGATCCGCGCTTCAACATCCAGGTCTTCCGCCCCTCCGGCGCGCCGCAGGACCTGGTGATGGTCACCCAGTCCCGGCCCCTGTCCCACCTGTCCGTCTCCGCCGGGCCCTACTTCAGCTACTCCCTCAACCCGCTCTCGCTCGTCCCCAGGGACGGGGACCTGGGCTCCATCAGCCTCGTGGGCAACCGGCTCCAACTGGACGTCATGGCCACGGTGGGCCTCTTCGACTGGTTCGAGGTCGGGGTGGACATGCCGCTCGTGCTCCTGCAGGGCGGCCAGAACCTGGAGGTCATCGGCACCGAAGGGCCCGTGGAGAGCTTCGCCCTGGGCGACCTGCGCCTCATGGGCAAGGTGGCCATCCCCGGCTTCCGCCGCTCCGCGGAGGGCCACGGCTGGGGCGCGGCGCTCACGCTCAACGTCAGCTTCCCCACCGGCGTGCAGGAGGCCTTCGCGGGCGACGGCGAGCTCACCTGGGCGCCGGGCCTGGTGCTCGACTACCGCTTCGAGTCCGGCATCCTGCTCGCCTTCAACGGCGGCTTCTGGAAGCGGCCGGACGTCATCTTCAGCGGCGTGCAGTTGGGGGACATGGCCCCGTTCGGCCTGGGCACGGAGGTGCCCCTGTTGCGCGGCAGCGGCATCACCGCGCTCGGCATGGTGAACGGCGCGTTCGGCCTCAAGAAGGCCCCCGGCCAGGAGCGGCAGATCCCCGCGGAGCTGCTCATCGGCCTGCGCTGGTACAGCTCGCTGGGCGTCACCTTCACCTTCGGCGGCGGCCTGGGCTGCGGCTGCTCGCTGGCGTCGCCGAACCTGAGCTTCTTCACGTCCATCCTCTGGGTGCCCGCCAAGACGCGCGAGTGGGAGGCCATCGAGCGCTTCAAGGAGCCGCCCGCGCCGCCCCCGCCGCCCGTGGACCCGGACTTCGACGGCGTCATCGGTGAGCGCGACCGCTGCCCCAATCTGGCGGGCCCGGTGGAGAACAGCGGCTGCCCGGACACCGACGCGGACTCCGACGGCGTGGTGGACCGCATCGACAAGTGCCCGGACGTGCCGCAGGGCAAGCGCGGGCGCGACGGCTGCCCGCTCGCGCGCACGTCGGGGAACAAGATCGTCATCCTGGAGCAGGTGAACTTCGCCACCGACCAGGACGTCATCCTCTCCGAGTCCTACCCGGTGCTGGAGGAGGTCGCGCGGGTGATGGAGGAGAACCCGAGGATGGACCGCATCCTCATCGAGGGTCACACCGACTCGCGCGCCAGCGACCAGTACAACCTGGACCTGTCCAAGCGCCGCGCCGCCAGCGTGAAGCGCTTCCTCATCGAGAGCGGCGTCGCCGCGGAGCGCGTGTGCTCGCAGGGCTTCGGGCGCAGCATGCCCGTGGCCGACAACGCCACGGAGGAGGGCATGGCCCTCAACCGCCGCGTGGAGTTCACCATCCAGCCGCCGAGCGACGGGCCCCGCCCGCCCTGCCCGGATGACGTGGAGGCCGCGTCCAAGAAGAAGGGCGGCAAGCGCCCCGCGCCGAAGTCCCCGGCGCCGCCCAGGAAGAAGCCGTAGAGGGCGGCGCTACTCGACGATGAAGTCCGCGGCCGTGCGGCGGCGGCCGGCCACCACCGACACCACCGCGCGGCCCTTGCCCACGGCCGTCACGCGGCCCTCGGGCGACACCGTCACCACGGCGCTGTTGGAGCTGAACCACTCCAGCGGCACCTTCTCCAGCGCCACGCCGTTGCGGTTGTACGCGCGGGCCTGGACCATCACCGACTGGCCCTTCTTCTTGAAGGTGTACGAGGTGAGGTTCAGCCCCAGGCGCGCGAAGTCCGGCGGCACCACCTGCACGGCGATGGCGCGGTGCAGGTGCCCCAGCGTCGCGGAGACGGTGGCCACGCCGGCCGACGCGGCGATGAGCTCGCCGTTCTCCACGCGCGCCACGGCCTCGTTGCTGGAGCGGAAGTCGGGCGCCGCGTCGGGGATGACGTGGCCCGCTTCATTGCGCGCCACCACGCGCAGCTTGATGGTGCGCCCCACCTCCACGAAGTCCGCGCCCGGCGCGCGCACGTCCAGGGACGCGAGGATGGTCAGCTCCAGCGGCAGCGCCGCCTTCGCCCGTCCGCCCTGCACGCCGATGATGGTCTTTCCGGACTTGCGCGCCACCACCGTGCCGTCCTCCAGCACGGAGGCCACCTCCGGCGCGGAGCTGGTCCAGCGCAGGCGCGTGTCCATCATCTTGCGCCCGTCCGCGTCCAACACCGTGTAGCTGAGCGGCAGGTTCTGCCCCTGCGTGCGCAGGTAGCGCAGCTCCGGCTGCTCCAGGGTGATGGTCGTGGGCGTCGGTCCACACGCGCCGAGCACCCCCAGCGCGAGGAAACCCAACAGGGAAAAGGAGACGGGACGTGAGGTCTTCACGAAGGCAGGCACGGGGCAGGTGGGGAATGGCCGAGTCTACCGGTGGATCACCCGGCGGGCGTGAAAACCGTGAGCGCCCGCGACGAAGTCCGCCCGCCCGCACGCCTGCTGACGACTACTGCCCACTTCCCCGGCGCGGGGCCCGGGCCTCCATCGCCCCCAGCACCTGCGCGGCCAGGGCCTCCCCCTCCCGCCAGCCCGCCACCCGGGCGCGCTCCCTCGCCTGCTCCAGCCGCTCGCGCGCCTCCGGCGCCCGGCCTCCCGCCACCAGCAGGCGCCCGGCGTTGTAGTGGATGCGCGCCACCTCCTGGGCGTCCCCGCCCTGCTCGGCCAGGGTGAGCGCGCGCTCCAGGTCCGACAGCGCCTGGGCCGGCTCGCCCGCGAGGACCCGCAGGCCCGCGAGCTGCGACAGCGCTCGCGCCTGGCCCACCGCGCTGCCCACCGACCGCGCCTGCTCCGCCGCGCGCGTGAAGGCCACCCGCGCCCGGTCCAACTGCCCCAGCCGCTGCTGCAGCCGGCCCAGGAGCAGGTAGTGCTCCCAGAAGAAGTCCGCGAGCTGCGGGGTCCGGCTCCCCATGCGCTGGAAGGCCCGCGCCAGCAGCTCCACCGCGGCCGTCGTCTCGCCCCGGGCCTCGCGCACGCGCGCGAGCTCGCCCAGCACCAGGGCCTCGGCCTCCGGCTCCGCGCCCGCCGGGCCCTGCGCCATGGTGAGGCGCACCTCCGCGTCGTCCACGCGCCCCAGCTTCAGCTCCGCGACGGCCAGGCGCCGCGCGGCCTCCGCCCACCGGCCGGGCGTCTGCATCACCGGCACGCGGTCCAGCCACGGCGTCACCAGCCCGTCCACGGCGGCGGGGTCCACCTGCGTGAGGCACCCCGCCGCGCGCGCGAGCACGTCCAACTGCCAGCGCACCACCGCCGCCGTGGCGCCGGGCGCCCGGCCCAGGGCCCAGCGGTAGAACTCCACCGCCGAGCGCCACTCGCCTCGCGCCGCGAACCAGTCCCCCGCCCGCTCGCACGCGGCCGGCGCGCCGGCGGCGTCCGCGCCCAGCAGGTGGTCCGCCACGCGCACCTCGCGGGCCGGCTCCTGCGCGAACGCCTCGTCCTCCAGCGTCTCCGCCAGCGACTGGTGCGCGCCGCGCAACTGCGAGGGCGACAGGCGCTCGCGCAGCACCTGCCGCGCCTCCTCGCTCATGAAGCGGAAGATGCCGGGCTGCCCGGGCACGGGCACCACCCACTCCGCGTCCTCCAGCACCCCGGCGCCCTCCGAGGCCGTCAGCGACGCGCGCACCAACTCCGCGCGGAAGAGCGAGCCCTCCACCGCGGCCCGCTGGAGGAAGCGCAGCGACGCGGCGGGCAGCAGCTCCAGCCGCGCGCCCAGGGCCTGCCCCAGGCCTTGCGGCAGCGCCGCGGGGGACAGCGGGCCGTTGGCCTGGAAGCCGCCCTCCGTGCGCTGCAACACGCCCACCGACACCAGCAGCCGCACCAGCGCCAGCGCATGCGCGGGATTGCCGCGCACCCGGTCCGCCACCGCCCGCTCCAACGGCGGCGACAGGGCCATGCCCAGGCTCGCGGTGAGCAGCGCGTTCAGCTCCGACGGCGACAGCCCCTCCAGCACCGTCACGGGCAGGGACGCCAGTGCCGTGGGCACCGCGTCCACGTCCCCCGTGGCCACCAGCGACACGCGGTCCTTCGCCGCGAGCAGCCCCGCGAGCAGCTCCAGCGAAGGGCCGTCCACGCGGTGCACGTCGTCCACCAGCAGCAGCAGGCCGGACGGCTTCGCCACGCGCTGGATGGCGTCCACCACCGCGCCGTCGCCCGCCGGCAGGTGCCCCCCGCCCGGCGGCGCGCCCCGCGCGAGCCTCCGCCAGAGCGCGGCGGCCTCCGTTTCGGAGAAGCCCAGGCCCGACAGCGGTGATGCGTCCGTCCCCGTGGCGGCCCGCGACAGCGCGGCGAACACCGTGCGCCACAGCCCCAGCGCTCCCGCGGAGCGGGGGTCTCCGCCCCACGCGTACACCACGCGCGGCGAGGCGCCCGTGGCCAGCTCCGCCACCGCCTCCAGGAAGCGGCTGCGTCCCACGCCCGAGGGCCCCACGAAGAGCCGCGCGCCGCCTTCGCCCCGGCACGCCGACTCCACCACCAGCGCCGCCTGGGTCAGCGCCTCGTCGCGCCCCACCAGCGCGTCCACGCGGGTCGCGGCGCCGGACTCCACCCGCCACGCCGTGCCGCCGGGCAGCTCGCGCGCCATGCCGATGCGCACCCCGCCCGCCTCCACCAGCAGCGCCTTCACCGACGCGCCCACGAGCAGCTCGCCGGGCACCGCCGCGTCCGCCAGCGCCCGCGCCCGCTCCAACCCCAGGCCGGACAGCCGGGCCGCCCCGGCCTCCGCGCTGGTGCGCACCACGCCGGACTCCAGGCCCCGCCGCAGGTTCAGACCGGCGCTCCCCAGCTCCTCCGCGCACCTGAGCGCCCGCGTCGCGTCCTCCGCGTGCGCCTGCGGCAGACCGAAAGGCAGACACCAGTGCGTGTCCGACAGCGCCACCGCCTCCACGTGGTGGCGCGCCGAGGCCTGCACCACCGCCTCGCGCAGCCGGGCCGCGTGGGCCGGCTCTCCCGCGACCACCAGCAGCGTGAGCCGGCTCATCCGCGCCTGCGCGTCCATCGCGCGGATCTTCACCGTGGGGCCCGGGGCCTCGTCTCCCAGGGCCGGGGGCCCGTCGTCGTCCGCGTCGGTGGCGGACGGCGGCCCGGCCAGCGCGGAGGCCAGCGGCGCGGGCACCTCCATCGTCGGGTCGGTGGGCGGCTCGTGCACGGCGCCGTCGCCTCGGCGCGCGGGGGCCTTCGCCGTCGGCGCGTCGGGGAGGTCCTCGTCGCCCAGGTGCACGGGCGGCTCGCGCAGCGCGGGCATCATCGGGAGCCGGGACGCGGCGCCTCCGGAGGCGGGCGTCCGCGCCAGCTTCGGCGCGTCATCTCCGGACACGGGCGTGAGCAGCTTCGGCCCGGCGTCGCCGGACGGGGGCGTGAGCGAGTTTCCGCACGCGGGGCAGAAGCGGCTGGTCGCGGGGGTGGACTGGCCACAGCGCGGGCACGACACGTTGGAGGGCTCGCGCACCTGGGGCAGCCCGGGCTCGCCGCTGCCCGCGTCGCGCAGCCGCGCCAGCACCACGTCGCCCACCAGCCGCGTCACCACCGCGGGGACGCTCTCCTCCGGGGCCTCCGGCGTCTCATCCAGGTAGGACTGGAGCGCGCGGGCCACTTCCGAACAGCGGGCGAAGCGCTGACCGGGCGCGCGGTGGAGCATGCGCAGGATGATCTGCTCCAGGAGCGGCGACAGCCCCTCCACGAACTGCGAGGGCCGGGGCACCGCCGCCAGCGCGATGCGCCGCATGGCCTCCGCGGGGTTGTCCGTGTCGATGAACGGCCGGCGCGTGCACAGCTCCCACAGCACCACGCCCAGCGCGAACTGGTCGCTGGTGCCGGAGACGGGCTCGTTGCGCACCTGCTCCGGCGACATGTAACGCAGCTTGCCCTTGAGCACGCCCGTGCGCGTGCGGCTGGCGCGGATGGTCGCCTTGGCCACGCCGAAGTCCACCACCTTCGTCAGGCCGTCCAGGCGCACCATGATGTTCTGCGGGCTGATGTCCCGGTGCACCAGCTCCAGCGACTGGCCCTGGCTGTCACGCGCGTGGTGCGCGTGGTCCAACCCCAGCGCCGCGTCGCGGATCATCTGCGCGCAGACGCGGTGGGGCAGCGGCGTGCCGGCCCGCTGCGCCGCCTTCGCCAGACGGCCCAGGTTCTCGCCCTCGATGTACTCCATGGCGATGTAGAACGTGCCCTGCCACGCGCCGACCTCGTACAGCGAGACGACGTTCGGGTGGTTCAGGTGCGCCGCGACCCGGGCCTCGTCGAGGAACATCTCCACCGAGCCGTCGTGCTCCAGCAGGTCCGGCAGCAGGCTCTTGAGGATGACGGGGCGCTCGAAGCCGCTCACGCCCACCTGACGTGCCAGGAAGATTTCCCCCATGCCCCCCACGGCCACGCGGCGCAGCACCGCATACCTGCCGAAGATGAGGGAAGACGGGGAAGCACCGGACACCATCGCCCTTGAACCGTACCCAGCGATCGCCATCCCCCGCCAGTCCCCGGCCCCTCGCTTTCGCACGGGGAGCCATTAGCCGCTCCTCCTCCGTGTGGGGTCCTGGCGTACCGCGCGCGAGTCACGTCGACCCGGCCCTGTTTCAGACGTACCAGGTCAGCCGTCCCGCCTGCTCGGACGACCCGGGCGCGAGGGTCAGCGGCGACACATACAGCCCGCGCCGCTCCCGCGTCCACCAGGCCCCGGTGCGCTGGCGCTCCGCCCGGGAGGTCATCCGGTAGTCGTGGAGCACCGCCCGCACGAGCCGGGGCGGATGCTCCGGGAAGGGATTGGACGCGAACAGGCGCAGCACCTCCGGCGAGCCCTCCAGCAGCCGCTCCATCAAGGCCAGGAACCACGACGGCGGCGACCCCAGCGCGGCGAACCACATCTGCCAGTCCAGCCGGGGCTGGTGCGGGGCCACCTGACGCGGTGGCCGGTCCACGCCCGACGTCTTGTAGCGGAACGGGTACTCCACCCAGTGCACGCCGTCGTTCGAGCCCTCCACCGTGATCTCCGGCCGGTCCACCGTCATCACCGCGAACAGGCCATAGGAGTTCACCGAGTGCAGCGGCATCAGCCGGTCCTCCAGCCAGTCCACCGCCCGCACCAGGCGCTCCGGGCCGCGCGGCCACCACCCCATCCGGCGAAGCTGCTCCATGGTGCCCAGCGTGAGCAGCGGCACCGCCGCGGCCACGGACAGCACGGTGCCCGGCACCGAGGGCCACCGCGCGAGACCGGCGTCGCGCCACAGCCGCTCCGGCAGCACGCGCCGCAGGGCCGCGTCGTCCAGCAGCCACAGCCCCAGGACCAGCGACTGGACGTTGAAGAAGCCGTAGTTGCCCGTGGCCATGATGGCCGCCTGCAACGCGGAGAAGGCGCCGAAGGCGGCCTGCCGCACGCGCCGGGGGCCGAAGGCCAGGAAGGGCACCACCGTCTCCGACGCCAGCACCGCCGCCGTGCCCGCGTGGCGCACCCGGCGCGGCAACTGGTGCGCGGCCCAGCCGCCGCGCGTGGGCAGGGGCGCGGTCTCGAAGTACACGTCGCACGCGCTCAGCTCGCGCCACGTCCGGTCGCCCGAGTGGAACTTGCTGATGCCCGACCCGAAGTAGAGCCGGAACACGAGCGCGCGGAAGAGGAACACCTCCAGCGCGGACACGTCCCGCTTCCCCAGCCCGGGCCTCACGCCGGCTGGCGCGGTGAGCGCGCCCAAGAGCCCCATCTCCAGGAGCAGCACGTCCCACTGGAACGACAGGAACTCGCGCCCCAGCGACACATAGGACAGGTACAGCGCCCACAGCGCGGCGGCGCTCGGGCGCGGCGCCACGTTGAGGAGCAGCGCCACCGACAGGGCCTGCCCCACGCGGCAGCCGCGCACCAGCGCCGCGTCCGACGCGTCCTTCCAGAACACGGAGGGGGGGCGCCAGCGGCCCTGCTCGGCCTGGCGCTCGGACTGCGCCACGTCGCGGATGGGACGGATGCCCTTCTCCCCGTAGAGCCCCAGCACCTGCCTCCCCAGCGACGTGAAGGCGACGAGGAACGTGCCACCCAACAGCCGCATGAAGGCCCAGCGCACCAGCCGGTGCTCCGCGGGCTCCGTCACGCGGCTGAACAACCACGTGTCCCAGCGCGACGCGCTCCGGCGGTGGTGCGCGATGACCGAGTACACCGCGCCCGCCACCTGCCGGACGCCGGGCGTGAGCCCCAGCCGCGCGGCGAGGCGCGTGCTCCAGCGGGGCGACCAGGCGAGCATTCGGAAGACGGCCTCCGCGCCGGACGAGCGGCGCCCCGACGGCTCCACCAACTGCATCGCCCGGCGCATGTCCTGCTTCGGGATGCCCAGCAGCTTGAGCAGCCATCCGCTCCCCCGCGCGAAGCGCACCCGGCCGCCGGTGTCCTGGCGCCAGCGCGCCACCCAGCGCTTGCAGAAGCCGCAGTCCCCATCGAACACCACCAGCGGTCGCATCTCGCGGCTCATCGCGCGCATCGGGTCGCTCCTTCGTCCAATGACAAAAGTGCGCGCGGAGGGCGGGATGCGAAGGGGCCAGGAGGGCTCGCTGGAGGGGCAGACGGGCGGCGGAGCGCGCCCCCCTGTCATCCGGGGACAGGTGCCTAGCTTTGTCCGCATGAGCGAGCCCAAGGCCCAGGCGAAGAAGACGGATGAAATCGTCCCCGGCGTGCACCACTGGACCGTCTCCGACGACCGGCTCGGCGGCATCCGCAGCGACGCCTACGCGGTGGTGGACGACGACGGCACCGTCACCCTCATCGACCCGCTGCCCATCGACGAGCAGGCCCTGCGCAAGCTGGGCGACATCGACGCCATCGTGCTCACCGCGGGCAACCACCAGCGCTCCGCGTGGCGCCTGCGCAAGGCGTTCGGCGTGCCCGTCTGGGCGCCCGAGGGCGCGCAGGGCCTGGAGGAGAAGCCGGACTTCGAATACGTGAACGGCACCACGCTGCCGGGCGGCCTCAACACCTTCCAGACGCCGGGGCCCACGGAGGCCATGTACACGCTGTGGCTCCAGAAGAGCCCGCACGCCGTGGTGTTCATCTCCGACCTGCTGTCACACGAGGGCCGGCGCACGCCCACCTTCGTCCCCGGCGAGTACCAGGACGAGCCGCTGCGCACGCGCACCAGCATCCAGCGCATCCTGGACCACCTGCCCATCCAGACCGTCTGCTTCGCGCACGGCGCGCCCATCCTCAAGGACGGCGCCAGCGCCCTGCGCAAGGCCCTGGAGCAGGACGACGAGTTCCCGCACGCCCCCGCGCCCTGAAGCCCTCAGCCCGGAGGCACCTCGCGCACCAGCACGTGGCCGTCGTCCTGGCCGGGCGGCACCAGCTCCAGCCGGGCCCCGGCCTCCGCGCGGTCCAGCAGCGTGCCCAGCGACAGCAGGTCGGTGACGGGGATGCGCACGGCGGGCAGGGCCGCGTCCCCCCGGAGCATCGCCCGGGCCACGCGGGCCTCGTCGGAGAGGTCCGTCTCGTAGACGAAGGTGCGCTCGTCGTACTCGTGTCCGCCGGGGACGCGCCCGACCAGCCGCATGGGCCCCAGCCGCGAGTGCACGCGCACGGCGGGGTTGTCCCACTGGGTGACGCCGCGCAGCCGCTTCGCGCGCACCATGCCCAGCGTGAGCAGCTTCACCCACGCGGACGCGCTGCGCCCCGGCAGGAAGCTGAACAGCGACACGCCCACGAACAGCCCCGGCGTCAGCGACGGCGCCACGTAGCAGGCCGCGCCAATGGCCGGCTCCTCGTCCGCCAGCAGCAGCCGCTCCCGCGCGGGCGCCTTGAGCAGCCGCGCCGGACAGCGCAGCAGCCCGATGGCGCCGGGCAGCAGGTACAGGTCCGACAGCACCCAACGCGGCACCCCGATGCCGCCGAACGCCAACTGGTTGAGCGTGAGGTACTGCCGCGCGAGCTCCGCGTTGTGCTCCGCCAGCAGGTGCTTCACCGGGATGCCGTACGGCGACAGGTCCAGCGACGGGACATGCACGCCGGAGCCCAGCGCCTGCAACGACAGCTCCGGGGCCGCGGCGAAGAACGCCTGGGCCAGCGACGCGAGCTCACCCGCCATCGGCTTCCAGGTCCTTCGCCACGACGTCCAGCCGGTACTCCGGCGGGAGCGTGACGCGCGAGGCGTCCACCGACGCGCGCGACACCAGACAACGCGACGAGCCGCCGCCCTTCTCCGTCAGCTCCGGCATGGGCATGGACACCACGCGCATGCCCAGGCGCTCGTAGGTCTCCGCGATGTGCGCGGGCATCACCGTGGGCGCGAGCAGGTCCCTGCCCAGCGGCAGCCCGTTCGTCGCGTAGCGGCGGATGTCCGCCTCCGTCACGCGCACCAGCCGGTCCGCGCCGAAGCGCTGCTCCAGGAGCGCCACCGACTCCGGCGCCATCACGTCCGGGCACACGACCAGCCGGTCCACCGCCGGCAGGGGGAGCACCGCCATGTTCCCGTGGAAGGCGGGCTCGCGCACCTGCACGCGCAGCACCTCACCGGGGAAGGACCGCTGCGCCGCCTCCAGCCCGTCGAGCGTCGTGCGCCCGCCCCAGAACAGCAGCGTCACGCCGTCGAACGTGGCCACGTCGCCGTGCGCCTCCCAGATGCCCACGCCGGGGTCCACGACCTCCAGGCCCAGGCGCTTCGCCAGCGGCGCCCAGTGGTCCCGCTCCGCGAAGCGATGCGCGCTCATCATCCGGGGCAGGAGGAACAGCGGGGCCTGGCCCTCGCGCGCCACCACCTGACCGCACTCGGCCGCGTAGGGCATGCCCGTCAGCGCGTCCGACGGCGAGGGCAGCGCCACCACCGTGCCACCCCGGGACTCGATGTGCCGGGCGAGCGTCAGCCACTCCCGCCGCGCGCCGCGCGCATCCGCCGGAGCGGCCTCTCGGCTGCGGAAGTTCGAGCGGCCTCGCAACGCCCAGCCCCGGCCCGGGGGCGACATCAGGAAGAGGTCCATCATCCCTCGCTTCTAGCCACCGCCCCACGGCCCCACAACGCATCCGTCTCCAGGCCCGGGAAAACAGTCTGGCAAAATGCAACGCCTGCCCGTCCCCTCTCATTTTCCCCCCGAAAGGGGGTTGCCCCACCGCCCCGCGCGCGTGGCATCCTCGCCATTTTTGAGCACAAACGGGGCTGGGGATTCATGCACTTCGAGTTGGCCTTCGTGCTGCTCTTCTCCATCGCGACAGCGGTGGCGATCGCGGCGCGCTACTTCAAGTTTCCGTACACGGTGGCGTTGGTGCTGGCGGGCCTGGGCCTGGGCATCGTGCAGGCCTTTGAACCGCCGCACCTGACGAAGGAGCTGCTGTTCGCGGTCATCCTGCCGGGGCTGCTGTTCGAGGCGGCGTTCCACGTGGACTTCCGCAAGTTCATGAAGAACAAGCTGGCCATCACCTCGCTGGCGATTCCGGGCCTGGTGGCGTCCATGGCGCTCACGGCGCTGTTCTTGTCCCCGGCCATGAGCGGGCTGAACGCGCTGGAGGGCTTCGGCCTCATCCACGCGATGGTGTTCGCGTCGCTCATCGTGTCCACGGACCCCATCGCGGTGGTGGGCCTGTTCAAGGCGCTGGGCGCGC
The DNA here is from genome assembly GCF_020037015.1 of Corallococcus sp. AS-1-6. GTDB lineage: Bacteria > Myxococcota > Myxococcia > Myxococcales > Myxococcaceae > Corallococcus. The sequence goes on from NZ_JAIQDE010000006.1 coordinate 297,013, forward strand.
CCAAGCGGCTGGCCATCCTGGTGGAGGGCGAGAGCCTGCTCAACGACGGCACCTCCGTGGTGCTCTTCACCCTGGTGGTGGGCGTGGCCGGTGGCCAGGCGTTCACCGCGGGCGGCGCGGTGATGGACTTCATCAAGGTGGCGGGCATGGGCGCCGTCATCGGCGCGGCGGTGGGCTTCGTGGTGGGCAAGGTCATCCTGCGCGTGGAGGACGCCATGGTGGAGATCACCTGCACGGTCATCGCCGCGTACGGGTCCTTCGTGGTGGCGGAGCACTTCCACTACTCGGGCGTCATCGCGGTGGTGGTGGCCGGCATGGTGTGCGGCAACTGGGCGGCCCAGGAGGGCATGGGCCCCACGGTGCGCATCGCGGTGGAGAGCTTCTGGGAGTACCTGGCGTTCGCGCTCAACTCGGTGGTGTTCCTGCTCATCGGCCTGGAGGTGCAGCTATCGTCGCTGCTCGACTCGTGGCTGCCCATCCTGCTGGCGTACGGGGCGGTGCTGCTGGGCCGCGCGGTGGTCGTCTACGGCGTGTCCGGCCTGTTGCGCTTCACGTCGGAGAAGCTGCCCTGGAAGTGGAGCGCGGTGCTCACCTGGAGCGGCCTGCGCGGCGCGGTGTCCATGGTGCTGGTGCTGGGCCTCCCGAACGACTTCGCCCACCGCGAGCTGCTGGTGAACATGACGTTCGGCGTGGTGGTGCTGTCCATCATCGTCCAGGGGCTCACCATGGCGCCCATGCTCAAGGCGCTGGGCATCACCGGCATCAAGGACGTCTACCAGGAGCAGTACGAGCTGGCCCGCGGCAGGCTGGGCGCCATCCACGCGGCGCTCGCGTCGCTGGAGGCCATGCGGCGCGGCCGCGAAATCCCGGTGGACACGCTGGAGCCCCTGGAGCGCGACTACCAGCAGAAGGCGCAGGCGGTGGAGCAGGAGCTCATCACGCTCAAGCAGCAGTCCAACCGCTTCCACGACGAGGAGAAGCAGGAGGCCATCCGCCGCGTCCTCGTCGTGGAGAAGGACGCCCTCTTCAGCGCCTACCAGCAGGGCACGCTCAACAAGGAGGTCTTCGAGCACCTCACCGCGGAGCTGGACGAGCGCATCGCCAAGGCGAAGGACGCGGAGTCCCACGTCCCGGAGGAGGAGGCCCGCACGCCTCCGCCGCAGGCCCTGGCCTCCTGAGCGCCCCCGGGGGGCGGCGGCGTCAGCTCGCGCCGCCCTCCACCCGCGACTGGAGCACCGCGCCCAGCACGTCCGCGGTGTCCTCGCGCAGCCGCGACAGGTGCGTGTAGAGCAGGTCCTCCACGTGGGCCACCGCCTCCTTCGGCGCGCCCGACTCGCGCAGCCCCGCCAGCACCGTGTACGCGGCCACCGCCAGCGGCCCCACGTAGCCGCGCGACTCCTCCCAGAACTCCTCGAAGCACGGCACCGCCTCGCCCGCCACCACGCGCCCGAGCCGCCCCAGGCACGCCTCCCAGTAGGCGCGGTGCGCGTCCCGGGCCGCGTCGTCCGCGAACGGGCCCTGGCGAAGCTGGAGCCGCGTGCCGTCTCCGGCCGGATGGAAGGTCAGCTCCGCCCGGGTGCGCCCCGGCGGCACCGGCCCGCCGCCCTCCCAGTCCATCTCCAGCGCCAGGAACCGCCCCGGCTCCACCTGCACGATGCAGCCCACCTGAGAGAACACCCGCCCCGCCGAGTCCCGCAGGCCCACCCGGTAGGGCTGGCCCAGCGCGCCGGGGTCCGGCGCGTGCGTGCGGTAGCAGCCCGGCGGCGCGCCGAACCAGCGGCGGATGAGCGCGGGCTCCGAGAAGGCGGGGAACACGGCGTCCGGCGGCGCGGGCAGCGTCCACTCCAGCGTCAGGTCGCTCACGCCCGCACCCCCGAGCGCGTGCGCAGCTCGAAGCGGGGCACGTTGGCCAGTTGCTCTTCCGGCGCGCGGTACTGCTCCACCACCAGGCTGATCCGCGACTCCCGCATCGACTCCGCGCCGGAGGTGATGGCCTCCACCTCATGCAGCAGGTCGCCCCGGAACATCACCAGCGCGTTCTCTTGCGGCGCGAGCTCCGCCACCCTGCCGCCCCGGTGGTACAGCCGCAGCGCCCCGCCCCGGAGTTCCTTCGGAACCTGGACATACAGCACGCTCACCGCCACCGGACAGCCGATGCTGGGGCCGTAGAACTCGAGGCTCCGGTCGATGTGCGCCGCGACGTTCCGGCCCTTGCCCACCAGCAGCGGGTTGAGCAGGAAGGCGTTGCACTCCGGCAGGAGCGTCCTGGCCAGGTACGGCGCGAACGCCGGGAAGCGCTCGTGGACCTCCGGCAGCGCGTCCCGGCGGAACGTCAGCGAGAAGCCGTACGTGCCGGAGAACTGCCCCGACAGGTTCGACTCCCCCAGCAGCGACGAGCCCAGGATGGCCGAGCGGATGGAGGCCATCGTCTCCTCGGGGAGGACGTCCGGAGTGCGGTGGAAGAAGGTGTCGAGCCGGAAGGCTCCACCCCACGGTGGCTGGAAGCGCATGGCCCCGGAGTCTACCCACCCACGCCGCGCCGCCCCATCCCCCGCCGTCACTCGGGGCCGGGCCCTTTCACGGCGTCTGGCAACACGACGCGTCAATCCCTGACAACACGGCGCGTCACGCTTTGCATCAATTTCGCTTATTTATCATTTATCACGTCTAAGTCGAATTCTCCGGACTCCCACCTTGCGGCTCCCAGGGCGTTCAGACTTTCTTCGGACAAGCTACGAAGTCCCCTTCGCAGCGCACGCCGTCCCACGCCCCATCCACCCCCACACCGGAGTTCGCAACCATGAGCCGAAGCAGACTCACGGGAATCGCGCTCGCATTCCTGGCCGTCAGTTGTCTGGCGGTGCAATCCGCAGAAGCCGCCACGTATGGCGTCACGCCATCGGGCTCCTCCGCCGTCTTCTACGTCGACACGACGGACTGGGCGGACATCCACTACGTGCTCAACGGCGGCGGACAGCAGAACATCCGCATGACGGTGACGGGAGGCCGCAACCAGTACACCGTCACCGGCCTGAGCACCGGCAACACCATCGACTATTTCTTCACGTACTGGGACGTGTCCTGTGCCTGCGCGCGGGACACGGCCTGGACGCGCTACACGCACACCGGCACGGGCGGCACGGACGCGGGCACGGGCACCGACGCGGGCACGGGCACGGACGCGGGCACCGGCGTGGACGCCGGCCCTCCGCCCAACGGCGACGCGGGCCCGGTGGTGCCGCTGTTCACGAGCAGCACGGCGCTGGAGGCGGCCACGGTGGAGAACACCTCCACGGCCCTCATCACCCGCGTGGGCGACCGCGTCCGCGACCGCCACATGCGCGAGGACCAGTACCAGGCCTACGACCACTACCTGAAGCTGTACTTCGAGAAGCGCACCCACTGGATTGAGATCGTGGACGAGGTCGCCAAGGGCGGCAGCGTCATCACGGTGAACCTGTACACGATTTATCCGTATGACTCGCCGGACTTCCGCGCGTTCTTCCGCGGCATCAACACGGTGGCCGAGTACTGGCACAACGCGGACTTCACCAAGGTCAACGACTACAAGTACACGGCGTCGGTGAACTTCAACGCCAAGGAAGGCCGCGCCATCCGCAACGGCGACCGGATGGAGCTGGAGGTGGGCGTGTTCCTCCAGCAGCCGGTGGAAGGCCGCTTCAACTACTACTCCACGGGCATGCTCTACATCGTGGGCCAGGGCGGCCTGGTGCCCTTCGAGGGCCAGGGCAGCCTGCGCGACTCCTTCCCGCTGCCGGAGAAGGCCTGGTCGGGCGGCCGCGGCACGCTGCACACGCCGTTCTCCAACGAGCCGGACAACCGCTTCCTGCAGATGCCCACGAACCTGGCGCCGGTGAACGCGCAGCCCTTCGTGGAGGGCCGCCGGCTGCACCACACGAACTTCCGCGACGGCAGCCACTCCGAGCCGGACAACCCCGTCTTCAGCGCGCAGGCGAACAAGCTGGGCAACAACTACGTCAACGTGTCCTGCGTCTCCTGCCACAAGCAGAACGGCCGCGGCCTGCCGCCCTCCACCACGAACACCACGCTGGACAACTACGTGGTGAAGGTGGGCAAGGTGAACAACGGCGTGGTGTCCGTGGATCCGGCGCTGGGCTTCCGCCTCCAGCCGCGCGCGGTGAGCGGCACGCCGGAGGCGGACGTGCGCATCTCCAGTTGGACGACGACGGCGAGCGGCACGCTGAACGGCGGCGCGACGTACAGCCTGCGCAAGCCCAACTACAGCTTCCTCAACGTGACGCCGACGAACTTCTCCGCGCGCATCACGCCGCAGTTGATTGGCATGGGCCTGCTGGAGGCGGTGCCGGAGTCGCAGATCGCGGGCCTCGCGGACCCCAACGACGCGAACGGCGACGGCATCTCCGGCCGCATGCAGACGGTGAAGGACCCGGAGACGGGCGTCACCCGCATGGGCCGCTTCGGCTGGAAGGCGGCGGCGGCGCGCGTGAAGCACCAGGTGGCCGAGGCGCTCAACAGCGACATGGGCGTGACGTCCAACGTGTTCAAGACGCAGGACTGCGGCACGTCGCAGCAGGGCTGCACGGGCACCAGCGCGGAGCTGTCCGACGCCGACCTGGACAAGCTCACCCGCTACATCGCGCTGCTGGGCGTCCCCGCGCGCCGCGACCACTCGGACGCGACGGCGCTCCAGGGTGAGACGGTGTTCACCAACGCGGGCTGCGCGAAGTGCCACGCGCCCACGCTGACCACCAGCCCCTACGCGGCGATGACCGAGTTCCGCGGCCAGACCATCCGCCCGTACACGGACCTGCTCCTGCACGACATGGGCGCGGGCCTGGCGGACAACCTGCCGGAAGGCCAGGCCTCCGGCGCCGAGTGGCGCACGCCGCCACTGTGGGGCATTGGCCTGACGGCGGGCGTGTCCGGCGGTGAGGCGTACCTGCACGACGGCCGCGCGCGCAACGTCACCGAGGCCATCCTCTGGCACGGCGGCGAGGGCGAGGCCGCCAAACAGGCCTTCGTGAACCTCAGCGCCTCCGACCGCAACGCGCTCCTGAAGTTCGTCAACTCGCTGTAAGGCGTCAGGCCGGCTTCAAACACAGACGCCGGGCGGGAGGGGCCAGCCGTGCCCCTCGCGTCCGGCGTCGTGTCGTCTCAGGGCGCGAGCGGCGACGCCTCGTAGCCCACGGTGCCGGCGGCATTGCCGTCGTAGGTGCTGGCGCTCTGGGTGAAGGTGGCGTTCTTGAAGACGAAGACGCCCCAGCCGGCGCCCTGCGACACGAGCGAGCTGGTCAACTGCAACTGTCCCCGCCCCAGGGCGCTCCCCACGGAGATGCTGGCCCGGATGTCACCGGTGCGCGTGAAGTAGTCACAGCAGAAGGGGTCCGAGCCGCCGTGGGTCACCCGCGCGTGGGCGAGGACGTTGTCCGGGTTCAGGGAGAGGATGGAGATGCCCTTCCAGTACCCCGGCGTCTCCGTCCTGCCCGTGAACACGATGGGCGCCTCCGCCGTCCCTCGCGCCACCAGGGAGCCCGTCTCCGTGATGCGGAGCCCGGACTCCGCCTCGAACTGGAGGCGCACCCCCGGCTCCAGGGTGAGCGCCCCCGCGTACTCCACGGTCGTGTCCGGAAGGCCGGTGGAGACGCCATAGGGCACGTCCAGCTTGCGCAGCGTCTGCGCCGTGGCGGTGTCCGCCTCCGGCGCCGCCACCAGGTGGACGGCGTTGTCGCCGTTGGCCTCCGGCTGGGTGGGGCTGTTCCCGGAGTAGAGGCTCTCCCCGTCCAGCGCGCCCGCGGTGGACACGCTCACGACCACGGGGGCGCCCACGTTGCCCCGGAAGAGGTTCCGCGAGAAGCCGGGCAGCCGCGCCTTGTTGAAGACGAACAACCCCAGCGTGCCGCTCTTCTCCACCGTCGTGTGGGCGATCCTCACCTGGCTGCCGGCGCCCAGGTTGGAGCCCACCACCACGGCCGCCCGGGCCTCCAGCCTGCCGCCCGGCCCGTAGAAGAAGTCACAGCAGAAGGATTGCTCGCTGCCCGCGTAGGAGATGACCACGTGCTCCAGCGCGTTTTCGGGGGTGTTGGACTTGAAGGCGAGCCCCTTCCAGAAGCCCGGCGTGGGCGTCGTCCCCGTGAAGGTGATGGGCGCGGCCTCGGTGCCCACCGCGTGGAGGGAGCCCGTCGCGGTGACGAGCAGTCCCGCGTCGGGGCCGAAGCGGACCACCGTGCCGGGGGCGAGGGTGAGCGCGCCGCTCACCTCCACGACGCCCGTCACCGCGTACGAGCACCGCTCCTCCCCCGGCGCCCAGGCCGTCGTGGAGGTCACGTCATTGGAGATGGTCCGGACACAGCCGCTGGGGGAGGGGTCCTCGCCGGGGTCCTCCCCCGGCCCGGCCGGGTCTCCGCCGCAGGCCGCCAGGACGGAGGCCACCGCGAAGGGAAGGAGGTGAGGAAGGCCGGTCAGGTATCGCGTCATGAATGCCACCCAGGAAGGAGCCAGCGGCGACGGCCGCGCTCGAGCAAGGGGGATACGCCGGCCCCGGCCGCTATTCTCACGAAGCGCGAAGCAGCTCCCCGGGCTCACGGTGCGCGCATGAACGCGCCCCCCTCCTCCACCGCGAGAACACATCCGCGGAGGCCGCCTGACACCCGGCTGGCCCAGGCGACTGCGCACGGGCGCACGCTCGGCGTCCGGGATGCGCGATGGCAGACAGGTGAGGGGGACTCCCCACTCCCAGCCTCGTGAAGCGTTCCGACCTTTCTGGCGTTCCTTTTCCCGGAGAACGCCCATGGCGCAGCATCCCGCCCCTCCGCCTCCCCTTTCCGACAGTGAGCTCCAGGTGGAGGCGGTGGCCTTCATGGAGGCCCGGGGACACTGGCTGACCGCCGTCGCGGCGCGGCGGGTGGCGGCGGTGCGCGAGTTCTTCCGGCAGCACGCCCACCTGCGGCGCGACTTCCTCCGGGAGCGGGCCGAGGAGGAGCGTCGGGAGGGGCGGCTCGCGCTGGAGCTGTTCTCCCGCGCGGTCCAGCGCGTCCGGTGGCTGCTCACCACCGGCGACGGGCCCACCACGCGCATCCACGGCGCGGAGGCCGGGCGCGACCTGGGCCTGCTGTTCGCGGGCACCGACTCCGGACTGGATGGCCTGACGTCGGAGCAGGAGCAGCGCTGGAACCTCAACCACCCGCACCCGCTCCCGCCCACCGGCTTTCGCACCCGCCGGCTCGACGACGACGGCCCTCGGGAGGATCCGACGCACCACCTGGCCTTCTACGCGATGTTCGGCGCCTCCAACGACAGCTCTCCCGAAGCGCAGTGGAACAAGCTGATGGGCACGCTCGGCGACCTGGGCCCTCCGGAGGATCAACACCTGGCCTGGGACGGCATCGACCTGGGGCGCCAGTTGGGCGACCCGCGCTTCGACGTGAATGCCTGGCTCTGGAAGACCGTGGGGGACACGGCCCAGGTCCCGCGGGCCGCGGAGGCGGTCGCGGGCTGAAGGGGGAATGCACGCTGGCGCACCGTCACCGCACATCCCGGTAGCCAGCACGCGCGCGCCACGCCACGCTGGCCCCTCCGTGGACGACACCCGCCTCCCCGACCCCGAAGCCCTCCGCCCGCTGCTCACCGACGCGCTGTCGCTGCCCGCGCTCCAGCCCCATGGCCCGCGCCTGGAGCGGCTCCTGGAGGACTACGCGCGGGGCGTGGCCCGGAAGGACGCGCCGCTCGTCGTCGCGCTGGTGGGCGCCACCGGCGCGGGCAAGTCCACCCTGCTCAACGCCCTCTCCGGGCAGAACCTCTCCCGCGAGGGCGTGGACCGCCCCACCAGCACCGCCTCCACCCTCTTCGCGCCGGAGGGCACGGCCACGGACGAGCTGGCCCGCACCGGCGCGCGCGTGGTGCGCTACACGCCCGGGCCCCAGGGGCTGTGGAGCGGCCAGGTCTTCATCGACACGCCGGACCTGAACAGCGTGGCCACCCAGCACCGCGACGTCGCGCGCGCCGCGCTGGACAAGGCGGACGTGGCGCTCGTGGTCATGCACCGGGGCAGCGTGGCGGAGGCCACCCAGGTGGAGTTCCTCACCGAGTTCGCCCGCCGCCGCGCGCTCGTCTTCATCCTCAACTTCGCGGACGAGCTGTCCGCCGAGTCGCGCGAAGCGCTGAAGTCCCAGGTCCGCCGCGTGGCCACCCAGCACTACGGCCTGGCCGCGGAGGACGTGCCCGTCTTCGCCATCAGCGCGAGGGCCGCGAAGGACGGCCAGGACGTCTCCGGCGAGTTCGGCCCGCTCCTCTTCCACCTGCGCGGGCTGGCCACCCAGGCCGTGGCCGCGCGCGTGCGCCACACCAACGCCCTGGGCGCGCTGGAGGAGCTGGCCTCCACCGTCCAGAAGGCGCTCGACGACACGGACGCGCTGCTCGCGAGGACGCGCACCGCGCTGGACGCGGGGCTCGCGCGCGCGGCGCAGGCGCTCCAGGCGGACTTCGACGCGCGGCTGTCCCTGGCCCACGGGCACCTGGCGTCGGAGGTCCGCAGGCAGGCCGCGGGCCGCTTCTGGGGCCCCGCCGCGTGGGGGCTGCGGCTGTCGTTGTGGGGGGCGTCCGGGATGGGCGTGGGGGCGCTCGTCGCGCGCCGCAGCCTGCCCGCGGGGCTCGCGGTGGCGGCGGCCTCCACGGTGGTGGACGCGGTGAGGGACCGCACCCGCGCCCGCGCCGCGGAGGTGGCCGTGGTGGAGCCCTTCGAGGACGACTTCCTCGCGGAGTCCGCCGCGCGCACCGCCCTGGCGGAGGCGCGCAGCGTGGCGCGCACGCAGGGCCTGGAGGCGGAAGCGCTGGGCGTGCCGGACGTGGAGGTGATGCTGGCGGAGCTGCGCGTGGCCCGCGCGGGCGCCTGGCGCTACACGGCCTCCACCGCCGTCGCGGAGGCCGTGGCCCGCTGGTGGCGCACGGCCCGGTGGCTGGTGCTGCCGCTCATCAACCTGCCCCTGCTGGCGCTGCTGGGGCACGTGGGCTACCGCGTGGTGCGCGGCTACGTCGAAGGCCCCCTGCTGCCGTTGGAGTACTTCGTCAACGCGGGGGCCTTCTTCGGGCTGCTCGCGGGCGCCGGAGCGCTGCTCGCGTCAGCGAGTCTCGTCGGAGCCGCTCGCCATGCGGGGCGCGCGGGCCGGAGCCGGTTTGTCGAGGCCCTCGCCGCCCTGGGCGGGAGGCTGGGAGAGGCCGTCGATGATGGACTTGGCACCGGGCGGCAGGCCGCGCGTCGCATCCTGGAGCGGATTCGCGCTGTCGGGTGACATGGACATGACGGCCTGGCCCGGGACGTGGACGCCGCCGTTGGAGGCCATCATCGGCTGCGCGGAGTCCTTGCACAGCGGCGCCGACACCAGCGTGTCACGCACCGGGTCGCCATAGCCCACGATGCGCGCGGGCACGGAGGGGTTGTTCCACCCGGCGCCCTGCTCCTTGGCGACCTTGAAGTGCAGGTGCGCGCCGCACGCCCAGCCCGTGGCGCCGGAGAAGCCGATGAGCTGGCCCTCCTTCACCTTCTCACCGGCCTTCACCACCACGGCGCTGAAGTGCAGGTACTGCGTCTCCAGCCCGTCGCCGTGGGAGATGACGACGTAGTTGGCCAGCGGCGCGAACTGCTCGCCGCACCCGCCCTGCCTGCTGTCACCGCGCGCCATGCGCACGACGCCGTCATGCGCCGCCACGATGGGCGTGCCTTCCGGCATCCGGAAGTCCCACGCGAACGTGTCGTTGTGCTGGTGGCTGCCCGTCTCATGGCCCTGGCTCACCGTGTAGATGCGGCCACACGCGAAGGGCACGCCCACCTCGGGCATGTTCGCGGCCGCCGTGGCGGAGGGAGGGAGAACAGGCGCCGAAGCGAGGAGGGAGCCGACGAAAAGAGCGGAGATGTTCATATCGGGGCGGGCGGACAACCAGCGCAAGTGCTTGCGGTATTTCCCAGACATTTTTGCCTGATCCCGAACGGATCACTAGCAGCCGAGCCGCGCCCCGCTCTGTCTCAAGGGGGCGATTCTTGACCACACTCCAGAGGGGAGATGTATCAAAAGCACAGGAGCGCCTGGCTCCCTGCCTGTCCAGTTGGCGGGCTTTGCGTCTCTCGAGCCTTGCCGCTCCAATGCCTGTCACCTGACCGGCCTTGAAGACAGACGCCCGCCTGCACGGACGCCCCACGGGCAGGCCTGGACGGCGGTGGTCCGGCACCCCGGAAGGCCCCTTCCAAAAAGTGACTGGTCACTTTTTAAGTTGGCGGTTATCGTCCCGGCATGTCCCCGAAGTCCGCCCCCAGGAAGGCCGCGGCCCCGGCGCGCCGCACGCAGGCGGAGCGCCGCGAGTCGACGCGCCGCAAGCTGCTGGACGCCACCATCGAGGCGCTGGTGGAGCAGGGCTACGCGCGGCTGACGACGGTGGAGGTGGCGAAGCGGGCGGGCGTGTCGCAGGGGGCGCTGTTCACGCACTTCGAGACGAAGGAGGAGCTGCTCGCGGTGGCGGTGGAGCACCTCTTCCCGCGCCTCATCCAGGACTTCCTCGCGGGCGTGGGCGCGCGTCCGTCCGGGAAGGACCGGGTGGGGGCGGCGGTGGACATGCTGTGGGCCGCGTACCAGCGGCCGGAGCTCCAGGCCGCCATCGAGCTGTACGTCGCGGCGCGCACCAGCCCGGAGCTGCAGAGGGCGCTGGCGGCGGTGGACGGTCCGCACCGCCAGAACATGCGCCGCGTGGCGCGCGAGCTGTTCCCGGACGTGGCCGCCACGCACCCGGACTTCGACGACGTGGTGGAGCTGGCGCTGGACGCGGTGCAGGGCGCGGCGGTGGGTGGGGCCGCCCGTCCGGAGGACCCGGCGCACCGCCGCATGCTGGACACGCTGGCGCGCTTCATGCGCGTCGCGTTCGCCCCACCGCACCCGAAGGTCTGATTCGCAGGAGGTCCGCAGCCATGGACATGTCGCACATCCCCGACCTCATCACCCCGGCCATCCCGGTGTTCGTCATCACCGTCATCGCCGAGGCGCTCTGGGTGCGAAAGCTGCGGCGGGAGCGCGGCGAGCACATCAAGGGCCACACGTGGAAGGACACGCTGGCCAGCCTCTCCATGGGGCTGGGCAACGTGGCGGTGAGCGTGTTCTGGAAGGGCGTGGCGTTCGCGGGCTACGCGGCGCTCTACCACCTGACGCCCCTGCGCCTGGGCCACGGGCTGGTGGCGTGGGTGCTGCTCTTCTTCCTGGAGGACCTCTGCTACTACGCGTTCCACCGCGTCCACCATGAGAGCCGCTTCTTCTGGGCGTCGCACGTGGTGCACCACTCCAGCCAGCACTACAACCTGTCCACGGCGCTGCGGCAGACGTGGACGCCGATGACGGGCTGGGTGTTCTGGGCGCCGCTGGCGCTGCTGGGCTTCTCCCCGGAGATGATCGTCACGCAGCAGGCGGTGAGCCTGCTGTACCAGTACTGGATCCACACGGAGGCCATCGACCGGCTGCCGCGTCCCATCGAGTGGCTGTTCAACACGCCCTCGCACCACCGCGCGCACCACGCGTCCAACGCGGCGTACATCGACGTGAACTACGCGGGCATCCTCATCCTCTGGGACCGGCTCTTCGGCACGTTCGTCCCGGAGACCGAGCGCCCCATCTACGGGCTGACGAAGAACCTGACCACGCACAACCCGGTGCGCATCGCGTTCCACGAGTTCGCCGCCATCGCGAGGGACGCGGCCCGCCCCGGACCGCTGAGCCAGCGGCTGGGCTACATCTTCCGCAACCCGGCCTGGAAGCCCAAGGGAGCCCTGCCGGCGCCGGAGCCCGCGTCCGTGGAGGCCGCGCACCCGGCACCGTAGGGACCGCGCGCCTCCGGGTGGAGGACAGAAGCGACGTCCAGGCAACGCGGCGCGCGACATCGTTGCGTCCGGGCCGTGCGGGCCTTGCTACGGTGCGCCGCGACGGTCGGTTCTGGCGGGCGCCGCGCATGAGGTCGGCGCCCCTTGCAAGGGAGTCGGATCATGACGGAGCGCGAGTTGTGGGAGCGGTACCAGCGGCACCTGTGCGTCGTCCCCTCCGTGGGGCTCACGCTGGACATCTCCCGCATGAACTTCGGCGCGGACTTCCTGGACGGGATGCGCCCGCGCATGGACGCGGCGTTCCAGGCCATGGACGCGCTGGAGAAGGGCGCCATCGCCAACCCGGATGAGAAGCGCCGCGTGGGCCACTACTGGCTGCGCGCCCCGGAGCTGGCGCCGGACGCGGAGCTGAAGACGGCCATCACGGACATGCAGGCCCAGGTGGCCGCGTTCGCGAAGGACGTGCACGCGGGCAAGGTGAAGCCCGCGAAGGCCGCGAGGTTCACGCAGGTGCTCATCGTCGGCATCGGCGGCTCCGCGCTGGGCCCGCAGTTGGTGGCGGACGCGCTGGGCAGCGGCCGGGACGCCATGCAGGTGCACTTCCTGGACAACACCGACCCGGACGGGATGGACCGGGTCCTCAACGGCCTGGGCGAGCGGCTGGCGGAGACGCTCACCGTCGTCATCAGCAAGTCCGGCGGCACCAAGGAGACGCGCAACGGCATGCTGGAGGCGCAGGCCGCCTACGAGCAGCGCGGCCTGGACTTCGGCGCGCACGCGGTCGCGGTGACGGGCGACGGCAGCGAGCTGGACACCTACGCCAGGGGCCACCAGTGGCTGCGCACCTTCCCCATGTGGGACTGGGTTGGCGGGCGCACGTCGGTGATGTCGGCGGTGGGGCTCTTGCCGGCCTGGTTGCAGGGGCTGGACGTGGACGGCTTCCTCGCGGGCGCGAAGGCCATGGACGCGGCGACGCGCGCGCGTGACGTGGCGGCGAACCCGGCGGCGCTGCTCGCGCTGATGTGGTTCCACGCGGGCGGCGGCAAGGGCCAGAAGGACATGGTCATCCTGCCGTACAAGGACCGGCTGATGCTGATGTCCAAGTACCTCCAGCAGTTGGTGATGGAGTCGCTGGGCAAGGAGCTGTCGCTGGACGGCCAGGTGGTGAACCAGGGCATCGCCGTCTACGGCAACAAGGGCTCCACGGATCAGCACGCCTACGTGCAGCAGTTGCGCGAGGGCGTGAACAACTTCTTCGTCACCTTCGTGGAGGTGCTGAAGGACCGGGACGGGAAGTCCCTGGCGGTGGAGGGTGACAACACCAGCGGCGACTACCTGCTGGGGTTCCTGCTGGGCACGCGCCGGGCGCTGTTCGAGAAGGGCCGCGAGTCGATGACGCTCACCGTGCCGGACGTGAGCGCGCGCACCGTGGGGGCGCTGATCGCCCTGTACGAGCGCGCGGTGGGCCTCTACGCGAGCCTGGTGAACATCAACGCCTATCACCAGCCGGGCGTGGAGGCGGGCAAGAAGGCCGCGGGGCGCGTGCTGGAGCTCCAGGGCAAGCTGCTCGCGAAGCTGAAGGCGGCGAAGGCGGAGGCGCGGTCGGCGGAGCAGTGGGCGCAGGACCTTGGCGCGGCGGACGAGGTGGAGACGGTGTTCAAGCTGCTGGAGCACCTGTCCGCGAACGGCGACCACGGCGTGAAGCGCTCGGGCGGCGCGCGTCCGGCGGAGGCCCGCTTCCAGGCCGGGTGACAAAGCCCTGCCCGCGGGGGCAGGCACCGCTCCCGCGTCCGGCGAGGCCCGGACTGCCCCGGGGTCGACACCTTCATGGCCCCGGGCGGACGGGATGTGGAGGGTCCGGGGGGGTTCCATCCTGAAGGCACGACATCCCCCAGGTGCCCTCTCGATGAAACCCTCCTCCGCCTTCCTGCTGGCCCCTCCCGTCCCCTCTCAAGAAGCCGAAGACCCGTGGCGCTTCGACGCGCTGGGCTGCGTGCGCAGCCGCTACGACGTCACCATCGACTCGCTCCCCCGCGCGCGCTACCGCTCCGGCCTGGAGATTGGGGGCGCCACCGGCCTGCTCACGGAGAAGCTCCAGGCGCGCTGTGAGGCCCTGCTCTCCCTGGAGACCTCCGAGTCCGCCCAGGCCCGCGCCATCCACCGCTGCCGCCACCTGTCCCACGTGCGCTTCGAGCGCATGAACGTGCCGGACCGCTACCCCGAGCAGACCTTCGACCTCACCCTCGTGTCCGGGCGCGGCGCCTACTGGAGCCTCCCGGAGCTGGCGCTCGCGCAGCAGCGCATCCTGGAGCACCTGGAGCCCGGCGGGCACCTGGTCCTGGTGCACTGGACCGGCCAGACGCGCGACATGCGCTGCGGCGGCCACGAGGTCCATGACGCCTTCCGCCAGCTCACCCCCAGGCACCTGCGCCACCTGCGCGGCGAGATGGAGGGCACCTGGCGCCTGGACATCTTCGAGCGGCTTTGAACGCCCCGGGTGAATCCCGTCCCCCACCCGGCCCTGGCCGGCGGTAGAAGGGGCGGCATGGAACTCGGAATCACGGGGAAGACGGCGCTCGTCACCGGCAGCAGCCGGGGCATCGGGCGGGCCATCGCCATGGTGCTGTCGCGCGAGGGCGCCCGGGTGTGCGTGTGCGCGCGCCACCCGGAGCAGTTGGATGCGCTCGCCAAGGAGCTGCGCTCCGAGGGCGCCCAGGTGGCCACGGTCGTCACCGACGTGGCCACGCAGGAGGGCGCGTACCTGGCGGTGGACTCCGCGGTGCGCGCCTTCGGTTCGCTGGACATCCTGGTGAACAACGTGGGCGGCAGCGGCGGCGCGGGCGCCTTCGACGCGGCCAGCACCCAGCAGTGGAACGACGTCTTCCAGCGCAACCTGATGTCCGCCGTGTGGTGCAGCCAGCGCGCGGTGAACATCATGCGCCAGCTTGGCGGCGGCAGCATCGTGCACATCAGCTCCATCTTCGGCCGCGAGTACGCCACCAGCGCGCCCTACAGCGCGGCCAAGGCGGGCCTCATCGCGCTCACCAAGGAGATGGCGGTGGACCTGGCGTCGCACCGCATCCGCGTCAACGCCGTGGCCCCGGGCTCCATCTTCTTCCCCGGCGGGAGCTGGGACCGGCGCCAGCAGCACGACCCGGAGGCGGTGGCCAAGATGGTGCGCGAGCAGATTCCCTGGGGCCGCTTCGGCACGCCCGAGGAGGTCGCGGACGTGGTCGCCTTCCTCTGCTCCGAGCGGGCGAAGTGGGTGACGGGCTCCACGCTCCCCGTGGACGGCGGCCAGGGCCGTGCCTACTGAGCCCGGTTGCGGTATGCAGTCCGCGCGAATGAGGCCAACGCATTGCTGAAGCTCTACAAGAAGGACGGCGACACCCTGCGCTACTGGGAGGCGTGGGAGCACGAGGGCGTCGTCACGGTGCACTGGGGCAGCGTCGGTGACGGCGGCGAGCAGAAGACCGTCCCCGTCCCCCCGGACGAGGACCCCGACATGGTCATCGCCCAGGAGGCCGAGCCCCAGGTGGACGCCGGCTACGACGAGCCCGAGCCGGACGCCATGGCCGTGCTGCTCGTCGAGTACACCGTGCAGGGCAAGGGCACCGGCCACGACTTCGAGCAGCGCAACGCCGTGGAGGAGCTGCTCACGGACGCGCTCGGCTGGACGGGCAACGGCGAGGTGGAGGGCGGCGAGACGGAAGAGGGCTGCATGCGCGTGCACTGCCGCGTGATGGACCCCGACACGGCCGCGCGCACCGTCGTGGAAGCGCTGGACGCGGAGGAGCTGCTCGAAGGGGCCCGCGTGCTGGTGGCGCGAGGCGACGAGAAGCCCCGCGTCGTGCACCCGCCGCTGTTCCCCGTGCTCAAGACCTAGACGTTGGCACCTGGCCCCGGGGCCCGAAGACGCGGAACAGCAGCACCAGCGAAGGCACCACCGTCACCAGCCCCACCCCGAGCGCCACCAGGAGCAGCCGCTGCACCACCGGCTGCGCCGCGGCGCCCTGGAGCGTCAGGTCCGGATAGACGAGGTACGGCGCCTGCGACACCGCCCACCCCAGCACGATGAGCCCGCCCTGCGTGGCCGCCGCCACCCGCGCGGCCCGGAAGCGCCGCGTCCACAGGAGCGCGAACGCCGCCACCGCCGCCACCGCCGTGCCCGCGTGCAGCGCCAGGGCGAACGGCGTCTGGAGCAGGCCCGTCCACACCCGGGGCGCGCCCTCGCGCGACAGCAGCAGGACGGCCAGGGCCAGCGGGAACAGCAGCCCGCCCGTCACCAGCGCCCGGCGCCGGAAGTCGTCCGCCAGCTCCGGCGTCCGCGCCTCGTGCGTGAGGTACACGGCCGCCAGGAACGCGAACAGCCCCAGCGTCAGCGCGCCCACGGACAGCGCGAAGGGCGACAGCCACGACGCGAAGAAGCCGCTCACCACCGCGTGCCCCCGCATGCGGATGGAGTCGCTGGCCACCGCGCCCACGCACATGCCCAGCAGCAGCGGCGCGACCACGCTCGCCACGCTGAACACCACGCCCCAGCGGCGCTCCACCGCGTCCCCGCGCGTGTCGTAGGCGCGGAAGGTGAACGCGGTGCCCCGGAACACGATGCCCAGCACCAGCAGCGTCAGGGGCACGTGCAGCGCCACGCTCAAGGCCGCGAAGGCCCGAGGGAAGCCGCTGAAGAGCAGCACCAGCCCCACGATGAGCCAGACGTGGTTCACCTCCCACACCGGGCCGATGGCGCGGGCGATGAGCGCGCGCTGCTCCGCCTTGCGGGGCCCGCGCGCCAGCAGGTCCCACACCCCGCCGCCGAAGTCCGCCCCGCCCAGCAGCGCGTACAGCACGAACGTGCCCGCCACCGCGAACCCCAGCACCGTCGTCTCAATGGGCATGGGCCGCCTCGCCGTCCACGTCCGCGCCGGGCTCCCGGGGCCTGGGCAGCGTGCCCGCCACCTGCCGCCAGAGCACGAAGAGCACCGTCACCCCCAGGAACAGGTACACCGCCGTGAAGGTGAAGAACGGCGCGGCCAGGTGCGGCACCGGCGTCACCGCCTCGCCCGTGCGCATCACGTCCCGGACGATCCACGGCTGCCGGCCCCACTCCGTGACGAGCCACCCCGCCTCCAGCGCCACCAGCCCCAGCGGCCCGGACAGCAGCCACGCGCGCATCATCCCCTTGCCGTGCGGCCACTCGCGGCCCCGCCACCGGCGCCACAGCGTCACCAGCGCGAGCAGCGCCATCAGGCTGCCCGTGCCCACCATCACCTGGAAGGCCAGGTGCACCTTGGCGACCGGCGGCCAGACGTCGCGGGGGAACTCCTTCAGGCCCTTCACCTCCGCGTCGGGGTCCGCGAACGCGAGGATGGAGAGCCCCTTCGGCAGGTCGATGGAGCCCGACACCGTGCCCTTCTCCGCGTCCGGCCAGCCGCCCACCCGCAGGGGCGCGCCCGCCTCCGTGTCGAAGTGCGCCTCCATCGCGGCCAGCTTCACCGGCTGCGCGCGCGCCACGTGCTTCGCGGACAAATCCCCCACCAGCGGCTGCGCGAGCGCGGTGACGCACGCGAGCGGCAGCGCGATGGACAGCGCCTTCTTGTGGAACGCGGCGCCCGGGTGCTTGAGCAGGATGAAGGCGTGGATGCCCGCCATCGCGAACGCGCTGGCCTGATAGCAGGACAGGAGCACGTGCGCCGTCTGGTACTGCCAGCCGGGGCTGAACATGGCCACCAGCGGCTGCACGTCCGTGGGCCCCGAAGGCGTGGGCGTGAAGCCGGACGGGTTGTTCATGAACGTGTTCACCAGCGTGACGAAGAACGCGCTCGCCGCGCCGCTCACCGCCACCATTACGCCGCTGAACAGGTGCAGGCCCGGCGACACGCGCTCGCGGCCGTACAGGTAGATGCCCAGGAAGATGGCCTCGGTGAAGAAGGCCACGCCCTCCAGGCTGAAGGGCAGGCCAATCACCTCTCCGTAGCGGCCCATGAACTCCGGCCACAGCAGGCCCAGCTCGAACGAGAGCACCGTCCCGCTCACCGCGCCCACCGCGAACAGGATGGCGGTGCCCTTGGCCAGCTTCTCGCTGAGCTTCCGGTAGTCCGCGTCTTTCGTGCGCCGGTGCTTCAGGTCGCTCAACACCATCAGCACCGGCAACGCCACGCCGGCCGCCGCGAACACGATGTGGAACGCGAGCGACAGTCCCATCTGCGCGCGCGCATAGAGCAGGTCCGTCATGAGCATCAGTCTGTTTTATGCGCGCATTTTGCGCATTCAGTAATTCTTATTCTTCTCCACAGGCACCTTGGTGACGGTGCGCGAGGGCACCAGGGTCTGGATGGAGTTGCGGGCCACGGCGGTGGCGAGCGAGGTGGCGAAGATCATGACCACCTTGCGGCCCAGCTCCGCGCCCAGCGGCTTGTCCTCGATGCTGGTGGCCACGCGGTCCGGGTGGGCCCAGGCGCGCTCCAGGGCCTTGCGGCGCTGGCGGCGCACGCGCTCGTCGTGGTGGCGGGCGCGGTAGATGGCGAGGCCCACGCCCAGGCCCACCACCACCAGGGCGGCGGCGCCCACGGTCATGAGCAGGTCCTTGTTCTGGTTGACGTGGTAGCGCACGTCCGTGGCGCGGGTGCGGCGGCGGTCCAGCTCCTCCAGGGTGAGGAGCAGCTCGTCGCGGATGCGGTCCGCGGTCTGCTCCACCTGCTCGCGGTCGCCCATGCGCCTGGTGATGGCGTGGTCCACGTGCGCTTCGGTCTCGGAGGCCTGGCTCATTGCAGCGTCTCCCGGGTCATCTGGAAGTCCGTCTTCAAGCGCTCCTGGGTGTGGACCAGCGGCTTCTTGGGAATCCGCTTCGTGCCCAGGAACAGGAGGAGTCCGGCCACGGCCAGCAGCACCGCGCCCACGATGAGCACGCCCACGGCGGCCCCCAGGGGCAGCGCCAGGCCCAGCGCGACGAAGAGCACCGCCAGGGACGTGAGGGCGAGCACGGCCCCCGCGCCCAGGAAGATGCCCGCCAGCCTGGCCGCCTGCAGCTCCTGCTTCAGCTCCTTCTTGGCGTGCATCACCTCCGCCTTCACCAACAGGCGGGTCTCCGACAGCGCGTGCCGGATGAGCTCCGGGGTGGAGAGCGTCTCCAGTTGGCTGCGCTCCAGGCGTTCCGATTCGAGGTCCACGACCGTGCCTCCGACAGGGTGACTCCCAGGGCATCACCGACGGCCGCCTGCCTGGCGTCCCGGCTGTCCCCGGTCTGTCCCTCAAGGTGGTCAGGAAGGGTGTGTGGGAGAAGTCCCGCCGCACACCCCGGCCGCGTCCGGCTGCCTGCCTGGTGCCCCCACCCCTCCGGGCGGGCCGGCTGGGGGCGGGCGGCTAGCGGCGGGTCTTCTGATGGGCGATCGCCGTGGCCAGCGTCTCGCGCACCTGGCGGGCGCGGAACAGGCGGTCCGCGGTGTCCAGCAGGTTCTCCGCGTACAGCACCTGCTTGCGCAGGCGGGCCGGGATGGCGCGGGTGCCCAGGTGCGCGCCCAGCAGGGCGCCAGTGAGGGCGGCGGCCACGTCCGCCTCGCCGCCGCAGCGCAGCGTGAGGACCACGGCCTCCCGGAAGTCGTGCGGCACCTTCAGCGTGGCGTACAGCGACGTGAGCAGCACCGGCACCACGTGGCACGGCAGGCCGTCCACGCCCTTCAGCTCGCTGGGGGGCACGCCCACCTTGCGCAACTGGTTGAGGGCGCGCTGGGTGTCCCAGGTGAGCAGGCGCGGCAGGTGGCGGATCTCCTCCGCCAGGTTCTTGTCGTGCACGGCGGCGGACAGCGCCAGGGCCTCGCAGAAGGCCGCGGGCGTGAGGGCCTCCTGCTCCATGCCCAGCGCCACGGCCTGCGCGAACGCGGCCGCGGCCGCGGCGCAGACGGGGTCCTTGTGCGTGATGACGGTGAGCACGCCCGCGTCGTGCGGCAGGCGGGCGCGCTGGCCGCTTTCGAAGAGCCCCACCACCAGCGCGCGGCTGAGCACCGACGGGCACTTCGTGCCCAGCGGAGCCCCCGCGCTCATCCACGGCGTGCCGCCCGCCAGCCGCTGCAGCGCTTCGGAGAGGCTGCGCGGCGGCTGGAGGATGATGCCCTCCTGCCACAGCCACGCCAGGTGCAGCGCCGCACTGCGGCCGTCCACCTTGCCCTCGCGGATGACGCTCTCCGCGGCGGCGAGCAGGAGCTGCGTGTCGTCGCTGAACTGGCCCTTGGCGAACTTGCCGCGCGGCCGGGGCGCGAAGTCCTCCGCCAGGCCGGGCAGCCGCGCCAGGCTCGCCGGGGGGATGCCCCTCAGCGGAAAGCCGAGCGCATCCCCGATGGCGAGCCCCAGGAATGCCGCATGAAAACGGTCCTGGCGGTCTGCGGGAGTCAGCGGCATCGGAGGGGCGGAGATTACCCGAGCCTCAGCCAAGGACGAGCACCGAGATGAACGCTGCGATGGCGCGCGACGCGACGGCGGATCGATCATGGGGCCTTGACGTGCACGAAGCGGGTGCGGTGGAGCGCTGGACAAGAAAGGTCCCGCTGGATTGCACCGCGCGCATCGCCACTGTCCGCCTCCTCCGCCGTCACCGCGGCGCAACCGGGGGCGCGGTAGCTATCGCATCCCGCTGCGTTTCAGCAAGCAGGCGAGCCCGTGGAAACGCGCGAGCCCGCATGCATGTCCAACTTCGAATGCTGCGCATGGACCGAAAGGGACGCACGGGTGGACTCGTGCGCGTGGAGTGCCCACGGGCTCAGGTGTTCACCTTGACGTGAGCGACTTCACTTCGTCCATGCGCGTGCGCGCGGATCACGCGTCGTCGCGGCCCAGGTTCACCACCGCCATCAGGCGCGCCACCACGGCCTCCGCGCCCTGGTGCAGCCGCGCGCCGTCCCACAGCGCGGGGGACGTGTGGCCGCCGCGCTCGCGCCAGTCCTGCTCCACCTCTTCGTAGGTGAGGTTGCGGAAGCGCACGCGGTCCTCCAGCGCGTGGTCCGTGACGAAGCGGCGCGCGGTGGCGGACGGAGGATCCGCGATGCGGTGGAACAGCTCCAGGACGGGCGAGTCGGGCGTGCTCATGACTTGCGCCGCATCATGCTTCGTCCGGGCCCTGGAACGCGAAAAGGGTGGAGCGCCGGCCCCCGTGGCTCGCGGGGCTTCGGAGCACCACCCTTCCCGGAGAACGCGCGGGGAAGCCCCTAGCGGGACTCGGAGGCGCTGATGCGCGCGGCCTCGCGGCGCACCGCGGCCTGCTCCAGCGCGTAGCGCGCGTCCGCGCTGCTCAGGTCCTTGAGGCGCGCCTGGGCCTCTTCCATGCGGCGGCGGGCGCTCGCCACGTCGATGCCGGTGACGTGCTCGGCGGCGTCCGCCAGCACCAGCACCTTGTCGTTGCTCACCTCCACGAAGCCGCCGGCCACGAAGTAGCGGTCCTGCTTGCCCGCCTCGATGAGGGTGAGCGTGCCCGGCTCCACCAGCGACAGGAACGGCGTGTGGCCGGGACGCACGCCGAACAGGCCCTCTCCGCCCGGCACGATGGCCTCGTCGGCCTGCACGGACAGGATGCGCTTCTCGGGGGTGACGATCTCGACAGTCAGCTTGGCCATGAAGGTCCTCGTGCTACCGCACTACCGCATCAGAAAGTCAGCCGCTGGGTCTTCACGCCCACCGGCTCGAACTCCAACACCCCGGCGTCCGTCAGGCGCGGGCCCTTGCCCGGGATGCCCAGCGTGCCCTCCAGCCACTTGAGGTGGTGGGCCAACTGCCGCACCTCCGACAACTGCTTCGTCGTCATCAGCTCCGTCAGCCGCCGCTCCTGGAGCTTCTGCCCGGTGCGGTCGAACTGGGCGGCCACCATCACCCGGGCCCACGCCAGGCTGTGGCCCTTCGTCTTCTTCCTGCTCATGCTGGGGGGCGCCTTGCCCTTCTCCACCAGCGGGTAGAGCACCCAGACCTTCTCCCCGTCATTGGACGCGAAGTAGAGGTCGTCCACCGTCCCCACGCACACGTCCGCCGACCAGAGGGGCCCGCTCTCCTTGAGCATCTCCAGCCGGCACTTCCCCACGCCCACGTCCACCAGGCGGACGCTGTAGAGGCCGTTCGCGCTCACCCGTGCCCGGCTGCCGCGCTCCCCCGCCAGGGCGGAAGGCGCGGCACCACACATGAGCAGGGCGAGCGCGACGGTCAGGCGCATGGGTGTCTTACGCCGCCGCCAGCTTGCGGGCCTTCTCCTGCGCCTCCTCGATGGAGCCGACCATGTAGAAGGCGGACTCCGGGAGGTCGTCGTGCTTGCCGTCCGCGATCTCCTTGAAGGAGCGGATGGTGTCCTGGAGCTTCACGTAGCGGCCGTCCAGGCCGGTGAAGACCTTGGCCACGAAGAACGGCTGGGACAGGAAGCGCTGGATCTTGCGGGCGCGCGCCACGGACAGCTTGTCCTCTTCCGACAGCTCGTCCATGCCGAGGATGGCGATGATGTCCTGGAGCTCCTTGTAGCGCTGCAGGATGCCCTGGATGCGGCGGGCCACGGCGTAGTGCTCGGCGCCCAGCACGTCCGCGGACAGGATGCGGCTGGTGGAGTCCAGCGGGTCCACGGCGGGGAAGATGGCGAGCTCCGCGATGGAGCGGTTGAGCACCGTGGTCGCGTCCAGGTGGGCGAACGCGGTGGCGGGGGCCGGGTCCGTCAGGTCGTCCGCGGGCACGTAGATGGCCTGCACGGAGGTGATGGAGCCCTTGGTGGTGGAGGTGATGCGCTCCTGCAGGCCGCCCATCTCCGTGGCGAGCGTGGGCTGGTAACCCACCGCGCTGGGGATGCGGCCCAGGAGGGCGGACACTTCCGAGCCGGCCTGGGTGAAGCGGAAGATGTTGTCCACGAAGAGGAGCACGTCACGGCCCTCCACGTCGCGGAAGTACTCCGCCATGGTCAGCGCGGAGAGGGCCACGCGGGCGCGGGCGCCGGGCGGCTCGTTCATCTGGCCGTACACGAGGACCGCCTGGCTCTTCTCCAGGTTGTCGGTCTGGATGACCTTGGTCTCCTGCATCTCGTGGTACAGGTCGTTGCCTTCGCGGGTGCGCTCACCGACGCCGGCGAACACGGAGAAGCCGCCGCGCTCCACGGCCACGTTGCGGATGAGCTCCTGCAGGAGCACCGTCTTGCCCACGCCGGCGCCGCCGAACAGGCCGATCTTGCCGCCACGGGTGTAGGGGGCGAGCAGGTCGATGACCTTGATGCCGGTCTCGAACATCTGCACGCGCACGTCCTGCTCCGTGAACGGCGGGGGCGCGCGGTGGATGGGCCAGTACTCGGTGGCGTTCACGGGGCCCATCTCGTCCACCGGCTCGCCGGTGACGTTCATGATGCGGCCCAGGGTGGCCTTGCCCACCGGCACCTGGATGGGGGCGCCCGTGTTGCTCACCGGCATGCCGCGGCCCAGGCCCTCCGTGGAGTCCATGGCGATGCAGCGCACGGTGTTCTCACCCAGGTGCTGCGCGACCTCGATGGTGAGGTTGTCCTTCTCCGCGCCCAGGTTGGGGTTGGTCACCTTGAGGGCGGCGTACACCTCAGGGAGCCCGCCGGGCGGGAACTCCACGTCGACCACGGGGCCGAGAACCTGCGTGATCTTGCCAGTCGTCGGGACTTGAGCGCTCATGGGACTCCTCTGCCTTGTCTCGTGTGGCGAGCGGCCGGGGCGCCGCCGCCCGTCAGGAAATCGAACCCCGAAGAGGGGTGTGGGCGGGCCCCCTTTACCGGGGGGTGCCCGGCAGGGTCAAGCCTCCCGGGTCCGCCTGCGTAAGTCCCGCTTAGCGGAGCGGTGTCCCCAGCGCCAGTCCCTTGCGCTTCCCCTGTGACGCGCCTGCTCGTTGGGGAGCCTCGAAGGGGGGAGTCTGGAACGACGAAGGGCCCGTGCCCGGCGCTCGTGGGAGCGGGGAGCAGCGGGCCCAGCGTCTGGAGCCGAGGGGGTGCGACCGGCCGGGAGGCGGACTACTTGAGGGCCTCGGCGCCGGAGACGATCTCCATGAGCTCCTTGGTGATGACCGCCTGGCGGGTGCGGTTGTAGAGCAGGGTGTAGCTGGAGATCATGTCCGTGGCGTTGTTGGTGGCGTTCTCCATGGCGCTCATGCGCGCGCCCTGCTCGCTGGCCACGCTCTCCAGCAGCGCCCGGTACAGCTTGATGTTCACCGCCTGGGGCACCAGCCGGTCCAGCACGGCCTGGCGGGACGGCTCGTACTTGAAGTCCACCAGGGCCGGGGCGGAGGTCACGGCCTCCGGGGCGGGGGTGGCGGGCTTCGCCGCCGTGGCGGGCTGCAGCGGGAGGAGCTGCGACACGACCACGTTCTGGGTGATGGCGGAGACGAACTCGTTGTAGACGACGTAGACCGCGTCGACCTCGTCGTTGAGGAAGGCGGCGGCCAGCTCCTCCGCGACGTTGGCGGCGGAGCGGTAGTTCAGCGTCGCGTACAGGCCGGCGAAGTCCTTGCGGATGGACTGGCCGCGGTTGCGGAAGAAGTCGTTGCCCTTGCGGCCCACCGTGGAGACGCGCACCTGGAGGTTGCTGTTCTCGTACAGGTAGCGGTTGGCGCGGCGGATGACGTTGGAGTTGAAGCCGCCGGCGAGGCCGCGGTCGGACGTGAGGAGCAGCAGCTCCACGCGGCGGATGGGGCGGGTGGCGAGCAGCGGGTGCGCCAGCTCCTGGTCGGCGGAGCGCACGGCCAGCTCGGAGATGATCTGCTCCAGCGTCTGCGCGTACGGACGGGCCGCGAGGATGGCGTCCTGCGCCTTCCGCAGCTTCGCGGCGGAGACCATCTTCATGGCCTTGGTGATCTGCCGCGTGTTCTTCACCGAGCGGATGCGCTTGCGGATGTCGCGAAGGGACGCCATGGACCGGAAACTCCTCGTAAGACGTGCGGCGCGTGCCCCGTGACAGCCCGGGCTGGCCTTCAGGGACGGCGGGCCCCCTATATAGGCGGGGCGGAGGCCGGTCAACGGCGGGGTGCCCGGACCCGGGGCCCCTGCCTGCCACCAGGGCCCGTGCCCGGAGCCCGCCGCCACCGCCGTCCGGGGGCCGGGCGGGCGTGACCAGTTCCCGCCAGAGGGCCGCCCGTGGTGCTTTCCGACCGGGGGGCGCCGGAAGAGAATGGCCCCTTCCGACTGTTGCGCGAGGTCCATGAAGGCTGGCGGCACGACCAGGGTGTGGGTACGCAGGGGCCTGGGGCTGCTCGGGTTGGCCCTGGCCGTCCTGCTGGGTCTGTCGCACTTCGTGCGCCTGCGCTACCAGGGCCGCATCGTGCCGCTGGCGGTCGCGCCGGAGGCCCCCATCGCCCTGGTGTTCGGGGCGGGGCTGGCGCCGGGCGCGGTGCCGTCGCCGGTGCTGGCGCAGCGGCTGGACGCGGCCATCGCGCTCTGGCGGCAGGGCAAGGTGCGGTCGCTGCTGGTGAGCGGGGACAACTCCGCGCCCTTCCACAACGAGACGCGGGCCATGCGGCGCTACCTGCTGGAGCGCGGGGTGCCGGAGGACGCGGTGGTGGGGGACGAGGCGGGGCTGTCCACCTACGACAGTTGCCTGCGGGCGCACTCGGTGTTCGGCGCGGACCGGGCGGTGCTCGTCACACAGCGCTTCCACCTGTCGCGGGCGCTCTTCATCGCCAACTCGGTGGGCATCGACGCGTGGGGCGTGGCGGCGGACGAGGGACGGGCGACTCCCTGGCGCTACACGGTGCGCGAGACGCTCTCCCGGGTGCTGGCGCTGGGGATGGTGCTGCTGGAGGTGGAGCCCGGCAGCCCTGACGGCCAGCCGCCGACGGCTCCCCGCTGACGAGCGGTTGGGCCCGGCAGGCAGGCGGGCGGCGTCCATTGCCGCTCCTGTCCGGGGGTCCCATTTTCGTGGGGACACGGAAGCTTTTCTCAACCGTCCCTGTCGAGGAGACCCCATGAAGTTCAACAAGCTCGGAGACGAGGATGTGGGCGAGTCCACCTCGCTGCGCCACCGCAACCCGGAGACTGGAGAGGACGAGATCAACATCTCGGACCAGGACCTGGCGCTGTCGCCGCCCATGGAGGAGGAGGCGGATGCGCGGGACATCCTGCCGGATCAGATCCAGCGCTTCGGCCGGGCTGATGAGGAGGAAGAGGAGCGCGAGCTGACCGCGCAGCCTGACGAACCCGGACCGCGCGCCCAGTCGCCGGACCTGCTGCCCGAGGGGTAGCCGGGCCGACCACCGGATGCGGCTGTGAACAGGGCGCGCCCCAGTGCATGGGACGCGCCCTTTGTTTTCAGTCGAGGCCTCGACGGGAGGCCCCGCGCGGCCAGGGCTAACGGCGCGAGGACTTCTTCGCGGCGGCCTTGCCCGTGGCCTTCTTGGTGGCCCCGCGCTTCTGGGCAGCGCCCTTCTTCGAGGCGGCGCCCTTCTTCGAGGCGGCGCCACGCTTCTGGGCCACACCCTTCGCGGCAGAGCCACGCTTCTGGGCAGCGCCCTTCGCAGCGGCCTTGCCCGTGGCCTTCTTCGCGGCAGCGCCGCGCTTCTGGCTCGCCCCCTTCGCGGCGGACTTCTTCGCGGTGGCACCCTTCTTCGCAGCAGCCCCCTTCGCAGCGGACTTCTTCGCGGCAGCCTTGCCCGTGGACTTCTTCGCGGCGGCGCCCTTCTTCACGGCGGCCTTGCCCGTGGCCTCCTTCGCGGCGGCAGCCTTCTTCGCGGCAGCCTTGCCCGCGGCCTTCTTCGCGGGGGCGGACGGCGTCTCGGTGACGGCCTTCTCGCGGCGGGCCTTCTTCACGGCGGGGCGCTCGGGCTCCTCGAACAGCTCCTCCTGCTCGGGGGCCTCCTCACCGGTGTCCTCGGCCATCTCCGCCTCCAGTTCCTCCTCGCCGGACACCTCGGCCTCCCCGGCTTCGAGCTCGTCGGCGGCCTCCGCGGCTTCGAACTCCTCGTCCTCGCCCGCGTCACGGGCCAGGGCGGCCAGGTCGCTCGAGTAGTCGCCGCCACGTCCGGCGGGGGCCTCCTCCTCGTCCTCCGCCTGCGCGGCCGCTCCGGACAGCGCTCCCTGGAGCACGGCGTTCATGGCCCGCGCGAACGTCCGCTCCCCGAAGCTCTCCACCTCCTCCACGGGCGGAATCAGCACCTCGAGCATGTCCTTGAGCCGGCGGTACAGCCGCATCTCCCGCTTTTCGCCGTCCCAGGTGCCGAAGACCCAGGTGTCCCCGTCCAGCGCGTCCACCCAGCCGGGCAGCGGCCCACCGTCCCCCTGCTCCACCATCGCGGACTTGCGCGCGACGAACAGGTGCCGGTGCGCCCCCTTCAGCCCGAAGCGCCAGACGCCCGCGGCGGGCAGACCCACCACCATCAGCCGGCTCTTCTCCAGGACGCTGGGCGCTCCCTCGCCGCCGTGCAGCGGGAACAGCCGCACCTCGCCCTGGAACTCACCGCCGTTGAGCGCCTGGTACAGGTCCGCCAGGTCCTCGGGGAACGGGACGCCGCACTCCGTCTCCGCGCGGCGGACCTCCTCCGCCTGCACACCCTCCGAGGTCGCCTTCGCCGACTTGCGCAGTGCCTCCAACCACTCGTGCATGACCCCTCCACGACATCGACAGCCACCAGGGCTCGCACCTTATGGCGCCTTGGGCCCCCGTGAGCAGTGTGCATGTCGGGTTTCGTCCACCCGACGCCTGTAGACATACCTGGACAACCTGACACGCCCGCCCCCTCCATCCCTCCTGGCCGCCCGCCCCGGGTCCAGGCAGCCCGGATGGAAGGCCCGCCCCCCGGGCGTTAGGAAGGCCCCCATGGCGCATCCCGTAAGCATCGAGGCGACGACCGAGACCTTCGACTCGCTCGTCATGGAACCCCGCGACGAGCTGGTGGTGGTGGACTTCTGGGGGCCCGGCTGCCCGAACTGCGACATCTACGCGGCCGCCGAACCGGAGCTCCTAAAGGAGCTGGACGGCGCCCCCATGCGCGTCGTCAAGGTCAACGCCTACGAGCACGAGGCCCTGGCCACCCGCTTCGGCCTGTACGGCATCCCCACCTTCCTGCTGTTCCGCAACGGGAAGCTGCTGGGGAAGATGAGCCAGTACTACGGCAAGCCGTACTTCCTGGGCGTCATCCGGGACCACCTGCCCGGCGGCGCCAAGGCCCAGGCTTGAGAAGCCCTCAGTCCCGGTAGCCGCGCGCCTGGAGCCGGAACAGGTGCGCGTAGCGCCCGTCCAGCGCCATCAGCTCGTCGTGGCTGCCCAGCTCCTGCACCGTGCCGTTGTGGAGCACGGCGATCTGATCCGCCATGCGCACCGTGGAGAAGCGGTGCGAAATCACGATGGCGATGCGGTCCGCGGCCAGCGCCTGGAAGCGCTCGAAGAGGGCGTGCTCCGCCTCCGCGTCGATGCTGGCCGTGGGCTCGTCCAGGATGAGCACCTCCGCGTCGTCGCGCATGAAGGCGCGCGACACCGCCAGCTTCTGCCACTGGCCGCTGGACAGCTCCTGGCCCTTCTCGAACCAGCCGCCCAGCATCGTGTCGTACTGCGCCGGCAGCGCCGCGATGACCGTGTTCGCCCCGCCCTGCTCCGCCGCCCGTTCGATGCGCGGCCGGTCCTCCAGCGCGGGCACGTGGCCCAGGCCGATGTTCTCCGACACGCTGAACTGGTAGCGCACGAAGTCCTGGAACACCGCCCCGAAGCGGCCGCGCAGGTCGTCCGCGTCCATGCGCGCCGTGTCCACGCCGCCGTACAGAATCTGTCCCTCGGTGGGCTCGTACATGCGCAGGAGCAGCTTCACCAGCGTGCTCTTCCCCGCGCCGTTCTCCCCCACCAGCGCCAGCTTCTGGCCGGGCTTGAGCGTGAGGTTCACGTTGCGCAGCGCCCACGCGTCCTTGCCCGCGTAGCGGAAGGACACGTCCTTCAGCTCGATGGCGTTGGCCCTGCCGCGCGGCGGTGAGACGGCGGGCAGCAGCCGCGGCGTGTTCTCCACCGTGGGGATGTCCAGGTAGGCGAAGAGGTTGCTCATGAAGAGCGCGTCCTCGTACATGGAGCCCACGCTGGTGAGGATGCCCTGGAACGCGGCCTGCCCCTGCCGGAAGACGGCCAGGTACAGCACCATGTCACCCACGGAGATGCCGCCGGCCGCCGCGCGGCTGGCCACGAAGAGATAGCAGCCGTAGAAGGCCGCCAGCGACAGCAGGCCCAGGCCCAGGCCCCACACCATGCGCTTGCGCGCGAGCGCCCGGTCCTCCGCGAAGAACTTCTGGAACAGGTCGCGGTATCTCCCCATCACCAGCGGCCCCAACCCGAAGAGCTTCACCTCCTTCACGGTGCTGTCGCGCGTGAGGATCCACTCCAGGTAGTTGAGCTTGCGGCCCTCGGGCGCGCGCCACGAGTACAGCCGGAAGCCCTCCGCCGCCAGCCGCGCCTCCGCGATGAACGCGGGGATGGACGCGGCGAGCAGCACCACCACGCTCCACGGCGACAGCGCCACGAGCAGCACCGCGTAGGTGGACAGGGTGATGACGTTGCGCACGATGCTGAACGCCTGCATCACCAGCGACAGCGGGCGCGCGTTCGCCTCCCGCCGCGCGTTCTGCATCTTGTCGTAGGTGTCCGAGTCCTCGAAGTGCTTGAGCTCCAGGTCCAGCGCCTTCTGGAGGATGCGTTCGTTGAGCAGGTTGCCCAGGTGCGCGCGCAGCAGGTCCTTCGTGAGCGTCAGCCCCCGGTCCACCACCGCGGAGGCCACCATCAGCGCGAACTCCGTGGCGACGAGCCCCACCACGCGCGAGCCCGCCGCCGCGTCGCCCTTCGCCGCGGCCACCACCGTGTCGACGATGAGCTTGCCCACCCACGCGATGCCCGCCGGCAGCACCGCCGCCACCAGCGTGAGCGCGCCCAGCACCACCGCGCCCCGGGGGCTCGCCCGCCAGAAGAGGTGGAAGGTGCCCGGGAGCTGCTTGAAGAGGACGCCCGCGTTCTTCAGGCGGGCCCGGAGCGTAGGCGGCGGTGTCGGCAGGGGGCGTGACAAGGTGCCGCCCCTCATAACGCTCCAGCGCCCGCCGCGCTGGACTTCCCTGCCTTCAGGAGGCCGGCGTGCCCCCGCCGTCCGGCAGGGGGGTGGGCGGGGCGGCGTGCCGTGAGATGAGCACGTCGCAGCGCGAGTGCCGCAGCACGCCCTCGGTCACCGCGGTGGGCGGGTTCGCGGAGGACATGCCCAGCGTGAGCAGGTCCGCGTCACCCTCCCGGGCCTGCGCGAGGATGCACTCGCACGGGTCCCCGAAGCGCACGTGGCTCTCCATCACCCGGCCCGTCTCCCGGTACGGCGCCAGGAAGCGCCCGAGCGCCCTTCGCGCCGCGTCCTCGCGCTCCTGCCGCAGCCGCAGTCGAGACGTCAGGGAGGTGTCCTCGTGGAGCAGGGCCGCCTCCTCCTGGCGCAGGTCCACCACGTGCAGCACCTCGATGGGGGTCGAGACCGGACACAGGCGCATGGTGAGCTCCAGCGCGCGGCGGGACTCGCGCGAGAAGTTCACCGCGACCAGGGGCCGGTGGTAGACGCGGCCCGGGCGCGGCATCACCACCAGCACGGACGCGTCCACCTCCCGCACCAGCCGCATCACCATGGCGTCCTCGGGCAGCGGCTTCACCGGCTGGGTCGGGTGCGGCCGGCCCACCACCAGCACCTCCACGCCCTGGTCCTTCGCCAGCTCCGCCGCCTCGTGCGGGGCGTCCCCGGTGCGCAGCTCCTCGCGCACGTCCACGTCCGGCCGCTGCCGCAGCCGCTTCACGGCGGACGACACCGACCGGCGCAGGCACCGCTCGCCGTCCACCGTCCCGTCCGGGCCGGCGTGGCCATCCAACGGCGGGCTCACGTGCAGCACGCTGAAGGCCGCCCCGTGCGCGAGCGGGAGCCGCAGCGCGCGGGCCAGCGCGAACTCGGACTGCAGGGAGAAGTCCAACCCCACCGCCACCCGCCGCAGCCCCCGCTGGGCGCGCAGGAGTCCGTCGGGCAGCAGCGGCTGGCTCCTCCTGGAAGACACGTTTGGCCTCATCTCGACTCCCTTCCCCTTCACCACTGGGACGCACCGCGGAAGAGCCCCCCGCCTGACGCGGGCCCTCATGGACATACATTCAGACCCGTTGGTGGATGTGCCACCCGTCCTTCGCGGCGACGCTGCGTCCGCAGCCGGGCGGAGGGGCACGCGAGCGGCGGGGGCAGGCGGACAGGCCTTCCATCCCCTGGACGCCATCCTGTTTCTGTAACGTTTTCAGGGCGCCGCACCGCTTCGTTCAAGGACTCCAGGGCAGGCGTGCGTCCAGGGCCGCTGTTTCAACGGTTTGAGACGTTCACCGCAGGACCCTGGGGAAGGGGGGCGCTTTCGGAGGCTCGGCCAGCCCTTTGCAAAGACCTCTGCCCGGCCTCTCACGAGGCCATGGGCGGCGGGTCGGACGGCAGGACGCAAGGGAGCGGGAACATGCGAGGGGTCATCACCGGACGTGAGGTGGTTTCCAACCTGGGACTCATCTACCGGGAGTTCGGAACAGCCTGTGTGTTGCGCTGTCTCTGGGTGATGCTCAGCGGGAAGTCCACCACCTTCCTGGAGGTGGCGTGTCCCTGCGAGAAGATGCGGCAGTGAGCACGCGCCGCTGAAGACAGCCCGGGCCGCGGGAAGCACGAAGGCTTCCGCGGCCCGAACGGTTTCAACGGGGTTTCAGCGAGGTATCGCTAGCGCTGATACGGATCCGCGTCACCGCGACGCACTTCCTCGCGCTCGTCGGCCTTGTCCTTGATGGCGTGCTTCACGTCCTCGACCACGCCCTTGATCTTTCCCTTGAGCGTGTCCGCCTTGCCCTCGGCTTCCAGCGAGCGGTCGCCGGTCGCCACGCCCACGGTCTCCTTCACCTTGCCCTTGGTCTTGTCAGTCCACTCGCCCATGGCGTCCTCCTGACGTCGGTGTGTGAAGCGTTGTGGAGGACAATGTGCTCACGTCACGGGCGCGCGCCAGGGTGCTGCCGGCTCGTCCGCACGGCCGCCCTCCTCGGGGTCGGGACAGGCCGGAATGTCAGGCAATGGACAGCGCGCGGCGCGCGGTGAAACGACACGCGCCCTGCCCTCCCTACCCGCTGCGTCCCTGTTATCCACGGAGACCCGGGAGTCTGTGTCACAAGACGGCGGCGTTGCATTGACGCATCCGCGCTTCGCCCTCAGGCTTGAGCCGTTCAACCGGATCCGTCACCCGATGACACTGCCATCCCCCTCTTCGACCCAGGCGCTGCTCTTCAAGCTGCTCTTGCTGCGCACGCTGGTCGTCACGGTGGCGGTGGCGCCGGCCATCTACGTCGACATGCAGTTGCTGGAGGTGGACGCGAGCAACGTCGGGTTCGTGCTGGGCGTCGTCACGCCCATCGTGATTGGCGGGCTGGCGTTGGTGGTGCCCATTGGCGCGGTGGGCGCGCTGCTGCGGCACGCGGTGGAGGCGGAGGTGGGCCCCGCGGAGCGGCTGGGGCGGCTGTTGCGGCTGCCGGGCGTGCTCACGTTCGTGGAGGCGCAGTCGGGCTGGTTCCTGGGGGGCATCTTCTTCAACGGCGCCATTGGCCTGGCGCTGGACCGGCCGCCGCGCGTCATCCTGGTGGGCGTGGCGGTGGCGATGAGCGCGGGGCTCTTCAGCGCGCCCATCCTGTACATGCTCTACGAGAAGGCGCTGGCGGCGGTGACGCTGGAGGCGTTCCGCCGCGCGCCGCACGAGCGCCCCGTTGGCGAGGGGCTGTTCCTGCCCCGGCAGAGCTGGTTCCTGCCGGCCATCGTCGTGTCCGCGCTGTTGATTACGTGCATCACGAGCATCGCCACGTTGCAGTTGCGGCTGGAGAAGAACCTGTCCTCGCTGGCGGACGACCTGGAGCTGTCGGGCGAGTACCGGGGCGCGGCGCGGGTGCGCTCGCGCATCCAGCCGTTGCAGCGGGACCTGACGCTGCCGGTGGCGTTCCTGGGCGGGTTCGCGGCGCTGGGGGCCATCTTCACGGCGGCGTGGGCGGCGCGCCGGCTGGCGCAGGGGGCGCGGGCGGTGGGGGCGTCGCTGGACGCGCTGGTGGAGGGCCGCGCGGCGCCGCCGCAGTGGGTGTCCACGGATGAGTTGGGTGATTTGTCCGCGCGCACGTGGCTGCTCTACGAGCAGTTGCAGGAGCTGCCCCGGGCGCTGAGCTCGTCCGCGGGGCACCTGGCGAAGGCGGGCACGCGGCTGACGGAGGCGAGCGACCAGCAGAACCAGACGCTGTCGCGGCAGGCGTCCGCCATCCACCAGGCGCGCACGACAGCGCAGGAGATCCAGCAGATGTCGAAGCTGGCGGCGAGCCGCGCGGGGAGCGTCCTGCAGGTGGCGGAGCGCGCCGCGGCGATGGGCAAGCTGGGCGAGGAGTCGCTGGCGGGCACGGAGCAGGGGCTCGACGACATCCGGGGCCTGACGCACGGCTTGAACCGGCAGGTGGTGGACCTGGGCACGCGCGCCCGCGAGGTGGGCCGGGTGTCGGAGGTGGTGAAGTCGCTGGCGGACCAGTCGCACATGCTGGCCATCAACGCGGCCATCGAGGCGAGCCGCGCGGGCGAGCAGGGCCGGGGCTTCGCGGTGGTGGCGCGGCAGATGCGCGAGCTGGCGGACCAGTCCATCAAGGCCACGGGCCAGGTGCGCGGGCTGCTGGAGGGCATGGAGACCGCCACGGGCGAGGCGGTGGTGACGGCGGACAAGAGCTCCGCGGGCGTGGAGGCGGCGCTGGTGCCGCTGCGCAAGAGCGGCGAGCGGCTGCGGGAGCTGATCAAGCTGACGCACGAGTCCGCGTCGGCGGTGCGGCAGATCGCCGAAGCGGTGGCGCAGCAGCACGCGGGCGTGGATCAGTTGTTCAGCGCGGTGAGCGAGATGGACGAGCTGATGGCCGCGACGCTGCGGCAGTTGGGCACGACGCAGGAAGCGGCGACGGCGGTGGCGCAGGCGACGGGGCAGGTGTCGGAGCTGGCGGAGCGCTACGTTTCGTAGGCTGGCCTTCCGTCTGTCATTGCGTTAGCCTTCACGCCGGTCGGAAAACGGCGGACCGGTTCGGTGAGCCCCGGTCACTTCCATGGTGGAAGCACTTGTCCGTCTCCCTCGGGAGTCAGGACCCACGGCCCTTCGAAGGCACTCGTGTGCCTTCGCGAGGTCCACCATGAAGCTGAACCACCTTGATCTCCAGGTCCCCGACGTCCAGGCCACCGCCCGCTTCTTCACGCGCTACTGCGGCTTCACGTCGCACGCGAAGAACCCTGACTCGCCCGCCATCGCCATGCTCGGCGGGACGGATGGCTTCGTGCTCATCCTCCAGCGCCGCAAGCGCGACGCCGACGTCTTCCCCGAGGACTTCCACGTCGGCTTCCTCCAGGACTCCGAGGCCCCCGTCCTCGCCTTCCATGAGCGCGTGAAGGCGGACGGCCTGGAGGTGTCCGACGTCATCCGCAACAACCGGGGCACCCTCGTCTACTGCCGCGCCCCGGGCGGCATCCTCGTGGAGGTGAGCTGCCGCCCCTGAAAAGGATCAGCCGGTGCTCTGCGAGGTGGGCCCTCCCCGGGACGTGGACCTCCACTCCCGGGAGTGCCAGTCGAGTTGCTGGGGACGCGGCAGCTTCCATTCGAGCTGACGCACCCGGGGCAGTTCGACGGGCCTCGGTCGCGTGGCCGTCACCTTCCGGCTCACGATCCGGGTCAGGCGCATCAACTGGTCCCGGTCGAGCCGGACGCGGCCGTAGTGGGAGCGCTGGATGGCTTCCAGTTCGGCCGCGTCGATGCGGGAGCCATGATGGGCGATGTACTGCGCCAGCCGAGGCCCCAGCGCGTAGTGGAGCTTCCTCGCCGTGAGCAGGGACCGGACCACACAGAGGCCCTCGTAGGGGTTCTCCTCCAGGTTGATTTCGAGCACCTGCTCGCGCACCGCACGGAAGAAAGCGTCTCCGTATACCTGGCGAGCACGCCCCTTCCGGGTGTCCAACTCCGCGGTGACGGCCTCCACGTTGAGGAAGGTCGTCCTCGGCAGGTGCGCGAAGTCCCCTCCGGGAACGAGCCGCTGCTGGAAGGCCCACGTGGACTCCAGGGTCCAGACGTCCACCGGGAGCTTCTGGACCTGGAGTCGCAGCCCCCCGAACCGGTTGACCCGGACCAGCTCCCGGGAGAACACCTGCCGGAGCGCATCCCCCGTCGCTCCCGCCACCACCAGGTCGACGTCCCGGGGCGCCGCCGTCGCCGACACAGCGAGCAGGTCCCGCAGCGTGCCGCCGAAGACGAAGACCTGCCAGTCATGCTCCCGGAAGACGTCCAGGAGCGTCCGCATCGCGCCGTGCCAGGGATGGGGCACACGGGTGACGAAGTCGCTCAGACGCCTGCGCAAGACGCCGACAGGATCGTGGATGACCGCGCTATCCGTGGGTGAGCCGCGCATGGAGGTCGCAAGCGAAGGTGTCTGTCATTCCACAGACGTAGTCCGTCACCAACTGGTAGCGGTGGTACAGCGGAGGAAGGCTTGAGCTCTTGGAAGCGGATTCGAACGCGGTCCGGTAGTTCCTCGACAGCAGATTGTAGACCTTGCCTTCAGGGCTCTTGTTGAACTTCTTCCAGGCTTTGCTCGTGGTGTCCACCGGGTCCGGACAGCCATGGGCCCCCTCCCAGAAGATGTCCATCAATCCATGGATGACGCGGCGGCCCAGCGTCTCCAGGCGGAGCGTCTCCGGAGCGTTGTAGACGTGCTCGCGCCCGAACTTCTTGCACACCTCGATGAGGCGGGCCGCTCCACTGGCACTGATGAGGTCGCCCTGTGTCAGCGCCTCTCCCTGCATGAGCCGGGCGTAGTGCCGCCGGAAGGCCGCGAGGACCTCCTTCTTGGCCTCGCCAATGACCAGCGTCCGGAAGTGCTGCGCGAGGGCTTCGTCCCGAGCCCGCCCCGCCAGCGGCGTGTCCGCTTTCTCGATGTACTCATGGACACTCTTGAGGATGCGCTTCGCCAGGCCCGAGTCGTCGTTCCCCTCCAGGAAGGCTTCGACCTCATGCCAGCTCACGATGCCCTTCTTCACCCCATCCTCGAGGTCCACGGTCGCGTAGACCATGTCGTCACAGGCTTCGACGAGGTACGCGATGGGGTTGCGCGCAGTGCCCGTCCCGGTGAGCGACCGGATCCGGTCCACGAGGGGCTGCTCCGAGGCGAAATAACCGGGCTTCTTCCTGTCGGCGGGCCCCGTGTCGGACGTCTCATCCGAAGCGGCCGTGTACTTCATCGCCGCCGACAGCGTGCCCACCGTCAGGTTCAGCCCGTAGGAGTCCGCGAGCAGTTGAAGGCGCGACACGATGCGGAGCGTCTGGGCGTTTCCTTCGAACCGCAAGAAATCATTCCGGAGCTGGCCGTCACGCGCAGGAGCCGTCTCCGCCCCGGGGTAGAGCCCCTTCCCCGTCTCCCCGAAGCTCTTCTTGAACCAACTGCTGATGGCCTCCTCGCCCGCATGACCGAATGGAGGATTTCCCAGGTCGTGAATGAGGCCGCACGTCGCCGCGATGGCTTCGATGTCGAGGACCCGTTGGCTGGAATCGATGTGGCCCTCGCGCCACATCCAACGGGCCGCGCCACGCGCGAGCCCTCGGGCCAGCGTCGAGACCTCCATGGAATGCGTCAGGCGCGTCCGGACCGCGTCGTTCGGATCCAGCGGAAACACCTGGGTCTTGTCCTTCAGGCGCCGGACCGGCGTCGAGAAGACCGTCCGGTCATAATCCCTATCGAACTCGGTCCGCCCATCGTCCTCCAGCGGCGCGGAGGCCCGTCCCCCCATGGCCTCGCGGATCCGCGTGTCACACAGCAAGGTCTTCCAATCCAACGCCATGGTGTCCCCCCCGTTTCGACGACGGCGCCGAACCTACCGGGGAGGTCTGACATGGAGTGAAGGCCGGCGCGCCCCCTCAGCCGCTCCGGGCCATCCGGAGCGGCGCCTCTTCTCCGGCGTCCTCCATGGGCGGCACGTACGGCCAGCCCTTCAGCGGGCCCTTGCCGGCTTCACGCGTGAGGTAGTCCGCCGCGATGTTCGCGCTCTCCATGATGGTCAGGAGCCCGCTGCCCGGGTGCGTGCCTCCGCCCACGAAGTACAGCCCGTCCACCTGCGCGTTCTTCACGCGGGGCCGCAGCGGGCCCAGTTGCATCCAGGTGTGCGACAGGTTGAACACCGCGCCGCGGAACACGTTGAAGTCGTCCCTCCACGTCTCCGCCGTGAAGTAGCGCTCCGCCTTCACGTGCTCGCGCAGCCCCTTGATGCCCACCTTCTCCAGCATCTTCGGGATGCGCTCGCGCAGCGTCGCCTCCGTCTTCGCCCAGTCCACCGGGCGCGCCGTGTTGGGCGTGGGCACCAGCACGTACAACGTCGAGTGCCCCTTCGGCGCTCCCGTGCCGTCCGTCACCCCCGGGTTGCACACGTAGAAGGGCGGGTCGTCCACGTCCACCGTGCGGTCCTCCAGCGCGTCCTTGTCCGTGCGCCTCGCGCTCTCCGACAGGTAGATGAGGTGGTGCGGCAGGTCCGCGTACGTGGTGTCCAGCCCGTAGTACGCCATGAACGTGCTGCACGAATACTTCGCCCGCTCCAGCGCCCCGTCCGACAGGCGCGTGCCCTCGCGCAGCTCCGGGGCCAGCAGCTTCTGGGCCGCGTAGGCGAGGTCCGCGTTCACCACCACCGCGTCCGCGTCCAGCACCTCGCCGCTCGCGAGCTTCACGCCCACCGCGCGCCCGGCCTCCGTGCGAACCTGCTCCACCGCCGTGCCCATCCGGAACGTCGCGCCCAGGTCCTGGGCGCACTTCATCATCCCTCGGGACAGCTCCCGGAACCCGCCCTGCACGTGCCACACGCCGAAGCACAGCTCGATGAACGGAATCACGCTGAACACCGAGGAGCACGTCGTCGGGTGCAGCCCCAGGTACTTCGACGGATACGCCAGCGCGTACGTCATCCGGTCGTCGTGGAAGAACGAGTCCAACTGCTTGTACAGCGTCTGCCACGGCTTGAAGCGCAGCGTGGGCGCGAGCCGCCAGGGCGCGTAGTAGTCCAGGCTGCCCGCGTTCGTGCAGATGAACTTCTCGTACGCGAGCGCGTACTTCCGCCGCCCGTCCTCCATCCACTCCTGGAGCGCGCGCCCCTTCCCCGGCCCGAACCGCTCCAGGTCCTGGCCCATCCGCTCCAGGTCTCTCCGCGTGTCCAGGTGCGTGCCGTCCCAGAAGTGCACGCGCGTGTTCGGGTCCACCGGCACCAGCGTGACGTAGTCCTCCAGCCGCTTCCCCGCGCGCCAGAAGATCTGCTTCAGGATGCCGGGCAGTTGGAGGATGGACGGGCCGGTGTCCACCGCGTACTCGCCGCTTTCGCCCAGCGTGAGCCCCTTCATCCGGCCGCCGGGCACCGCGTCCTTCTCCACCACGGTGACCCGGAAACCCTGCCCCGCGAGGTTGATGGCGGCCGTCAGGCCCCCCGGGCCCGCGCCCACGACGATGACGTGCTGAACCATGTGCCTCACGATGCCCGGCCCCGTGCCTGCTGGCGACTGTCCCTTGAGGACGGCCCGCACGAAAAAGCGTTTCCTCCCGGGACTCCTGGCGCTCCGCCGGGCGTTGGCTCCAGGCCGCCCCCCGCTCCCTCCCCCCCGGAGCGTTCTCTGGAAGACGGGCCAACATCCTGAATCCCCAGGGCGCCCTCCCTCCTGTAGCCTGCGACGCGCATCCATGAATCCCCCCTCGGAGGCCCGCCCACAGGAAGTCCTGCTGTTCACCCTGGAGCGGCAGCGCTATGGCCTGCCCGTGGAGGATGTGCGCGAGCTGGTGCGCGCCGCGCGCCTCACGCCCCTGCCCCGGGCCCCCGACGTGGTGGAGGGCCTGCTCAACCTGCGCGGCGAGCTGCTGCCCGTGCTGGACCTGCGGCGCCGCTTCCGCCACCCCGCTCGCGCCCTGTCCCCCATGGACCACTTCATCGTCGCCTCCGCCGGGGGACGGCCGGTGGCGATGCGCGTGGACCGGGCCGAGGGGCTGCACGCCGTCACCCCCGGGGAGTGGGACCCGTCCCCCAGGGAGCTGCCGGGCGTGGGGTACGTGGCCGGGGCCGCGAAGCTCCCGGAC
This sequence comes from Corallococcus sp. AS-1-6, assembly GCF_020037015.1. Lineage (GTDB taxonomy): Bacteria > Myxococcota > Myxococcia > Myxococcales > Myxococcaceae > Corallococcus. Next base: position 335,959 of record NZ_JAIQDE010000006.1, read on the forward strand.
GGGCTGGTGCTCGTGCACGACCTGCGCTCGTTCCTCTCCGAGGCGGAGGCCCTGCAACTCGACACCGCGCTCGGAGCCCTTCCGGAGCCCGCTTGATTGGCGGCGTCCTCCCCCCGGGCTTCAAGGAGGTGCTCGCCCTGGTGGAGGAGCGCGCGGGGCTCGCCGCGCCCAGTTGCCTGGCCGCCGCGCTGGAAGGCATCCAGCGCGCCATGGCCCGCGCCGACCAGGACGACGTGGAGGTCTACCTGCGCGAGCTGTCGTTCGACAACGCGCTGCTGGACGACCTGCTCACCGAGCTCACCATCGGGGAGACGTACTTCTTCCGCACGCACGAGCACTTCGACCACCTGCGCCGCGTGGTGCTGCCGGAGCTGCGCGAGCGCCAGGGGCCGGACCACCTGCTGCGCGCGTGGAGCGCGGCGTGCTCCTCCGGCGAGGAGCCCTACTCCATCGCCGCGCTGCTGATGGCCGAGGGCTGGGAGGACCACATGACGGTGCGCGCGACGGACGTGTCGCGCACCGCGCTCCAGCGCGCCCAGAAGGCCCGCTACACGGACTGGTCCCTGCGCGGCCCCTCCGCGGACCGCATGCGCCCCCACCTCAAGCAGGAGGGCCGCTACTACCTGCTGTCGCAGGACGTGAAGCGCCACGTGCAGTTGGGCTACCTCAACCTGGCGCTGGAGACGTGGCCCTCGGCGGAGAGCGGCCTGTGGCAGTTGGACGTCGTCTTCTGCCGCAACGTGCTCATCTACTTCAACCGCGCCACCATCGAGGGCGTGGCGCGCAGGCTCCATGCGTCGCTGAACGACGGCGGGTACCTGTTCACGGGGCCGTCGGATCCGCCGCTCGGGGACTACGCGCCGTTCGAGCCCGTCCTCACGGAGTGGGGCGTGCTGTACCGCAGGCCCCTGGCCGGCTCGAACGCCGGGCACTTCGTGCCGCTCCAGCCCTTGGCGCCGCTGCGCGCGGATGGCACGCCCTTCACCGTGGGCCCGCCGGGCGCGGCCTCCGCCGGACGTCCCGGAGCCGGTTCGTTCCCCGTCCCTGGCGCCTCCCCGTCGCCGGGGCTCCGGCCGTCCCTGGAGGGAGGCGTCGCGCCGGGAACGCCCGGCGGCGGTGCTCCTGCCTCGAGCCTCGGTCCTTCCGGCGGCGGTTCGCCCTCGTCGAGCCTCGGAACTTCGGGCGGCGGTGCTCCCGCTTCGGGTCTCAGGCCTTCCGGCGGCGGTGCGCCCTCGTCGGGCCTCGGAGCTGCGGGCGGCGGTGCTCCCGCTTCGGGTCTCGGGCCTCCCGGCGGCGGTGCGCCCTCGTCGGGCCTCGGAACTTCGGGCGGCGGTGCTCCCTCGGCGGGGACACCGGCGGGTCGCGCCGGCGAGGCCTCCACGTCCGGGACCCGCACCCGCTTCACGCTCAGCGTGGAGGCGTTGGAGGCCGTGCGGGCGGCGCTGGCCCGCGGCGACTGGCGCGAGGCCGCCCGGCGGGCCGGGGCCTGGTCGGCGGACCCGGAGGGCGCCCTGGCCGCGGTTCGTGCACTGGCCAACCTGGACCCGCGCGCGGCGCTGTTCGCCTGCGCGGAGGCCGCGGTTCGTCACCCACTGGTCGCCGGTCTGCGGTATCTGGAGGCCTTGCTGCTCCTGGGACAGGCGCGGCTGACCGACGCGGAGAAGTCCGCCCGGCAGGCGCTCTACCTGGAGCCGGGGCTCGCGGTGGGCCACCTGCTCCTGGGCCACGTGCTGCGCCGGCAGGACCAGGCCGCCGCCGCCGCCCGGGCCTACCGCGAGGCGGAAGGGCTGTGCCGGAAGCTGTCGCCAGAGGCGCTGGTGCCGCTGGCCGAAGGTGAGCGGGCCGGGGCGCTGGCGGACGTGGCCCGCGCGGAGTGGCGGCGCCTGGAGCGGACCGAAGTCTAAAGAGGCGAGCGGATGCCGAAGCGCGAGGGAAACATCGACTGGGACAAGGTCCGGGCCCGGCTGGAGGCGCTGGAGCGCGCCACCGAGGCGCGCGACGCCTTCACCGACGCGGCGGCCCTCGCCGCGCTCGACGCGCGCGCCCTCTCCCTGGCCCGCCCGCCGGAGCTGCCCGTGCTGCCCGGCAGCCAGCGGGAGATGGTGCGCTTCCGGGCCGCGGGCCAGGTGTATGCCCTGGAGTCGCGCTTCATCCTGGAGGTCCTGCGCGCACCGGAGCTCACCCTGCTGCCGGGCGCGCCGCCGCTGTTGCGCGGCCTGACGCTGCTGCGCGGCGAGGTGCTGCCCGTGGTGGAGCTGGCCCCGCTGTTCGGCCGGCCCGCCGCGCAGGGCACCGGCCCCGTGCTGGTGGTGGGCACGGCCCGCGCGGAGCTGGGCCTGCGCACGGATGAGGTGGTGGAGGTGGCGGTGCTGACGGGCACGGAGCTGTTGCCCGCGCCCCCCTCCCTGGAAGAGGAAGCGGGCGCGCTGGTGTCCGGCGTCAGCCCCGACGGCACGCTCGTCCTGGAGGGAGAGGCCCTCCTCGCCGACGAGCGTCTCGTGTTCGAGCTTTCCGAAGAAGGAGTCGCATGAGCATCGGGAATCGCATCGCGCTGGGCTTCGGGCTGTCCCTGCTGGTGCTGCTGATCATCGCCGGCGTGGCCTTCCAGGGCGCCCAGCAGCTCACCACCACCACTGAGGGCCTGCTGGAGGCCCACAACAACTACAAGCTGCTGCGCGAGGTGCGCGCGCTCGTCGTGGACGCGGAGACCGGCCAGCGCGGCTTCATCCTCACCGGGGATGACACCTACCTGCGCCCGTACCAGAACGCCCTGGCCGAGCTGCGCACGGACCTGGACGCCCTGCGCCCGGCGATGGCCCGCTACCCGGATCAGCGCGCGCGCTTCGCGAAGCTGGAGCCCCTGGTCCTGAACAAGCTGGACGAGTTGGCGGACACCATCCGCGTCCGCCGCGAGCAGGGCTTCGAGGCGGCCCAGGCCATCGTGAAGACCAACCGCGGCCAGAAGGAGATGGAGAGCATCCGGGAGATCATCTTCGAGATGCGCGACACGGAGGAGGAGCGCTGGAAGCAGTACTCCGACGCCGCCACCCAGGCCGCGCAGCGCAGCGTCTGGGTGCTGGCGCTGGGCACCCTGCTGGGCCTGGCCATCGTGGGCGTGGGCAGCTTCGTCATCACCCGCGGCATCACCGACCCCCTGCGCAAGCTCACCTTCGGCGCGGAGCAACTGGGCAAGGGCGACCTCACCCACCGCATCGACGTGCGCGGCAAGGACGAGATGGCCGACCTGGCCGGCGCCTTCAATGGCATGGCGGAGCGGCGCCAGCAGGCGGAGGTGCAGTTGGCGAAGCAGGCCGAGCAGCGCGAGCACACGCTCAAGACCGTGGCGGAGTTCGTCAACCAACTGGCCGGCGCGTCCTCCGAGATCCTCGCCAGCACCACCGAGCAGGTGGCCGGCGCCCAGGAGCAGGGCACCGCCGTCACGGAGACGGTGAGCACCATCGAGGAGATCACCAAGACGTCGGAGGAGGCCGCCGGCCGCGCCCGCGCGGTGAGCGAGTCCGCCCGTCACTCCGAGGAGGTGGGCCGCTCCGGCCGCCGCGCCGTGGAGGAGGCCGTGTCCTCCATGGGCGCCGTGCGCGACCAGGTGGAGTCCATCGCGTCGCGCATCCTCGCCCTGGCCGAGCAGGCCCAGGCCATTGGCGACATCATCACCACCGTCAACGACATCTCCGAGCAGACGCACATGCTCGCGCTCAACGCCTCCATTGAAGCGAGCCGCGCGGGCGAGCACGGCCGCGGCTTCGCCGTGGTCGCCTCCGAGGTGAAGGCCCTGGCGGACCAGTCCAAGAAGGCCACCGCGCAGGTGCGCCAGATCCTGGGGCAGATCCAGAAGGCCACCCACGGCGCGGTGATGACCACGGAGGAGGGCACCAAGAGCGTGTCCGCCGCCACGCGCGTCGTCACGGAGGCGGGCGCCACCATCCAGCAGTTGGCGGACCTGCTCACCCAGGCGTCGCTCACGGCCGCCCAAATCGCCGCGTCCGCCAACCAGCAGGCCACCGGCATCGGGCAGATCCGCCAGGCGATGCACGACGTGAACCAGGCCACGCAGCAGGGGCTCATCTCGTCGCGGCAGACGGAGCGCGCGATGCAGGACATCAACGCCATGGGCCAGAAGCTCAAGGGGCTGCTCGGGGAGTTCGGGCGCTAACCCATGGATCGCGACAGGCTGGCGCAGGCGCTGCTGGACTCGTTCCTGGAGGAGCTGGAGGGGCACGTGGTGTCCCTCAACCGCGACCTGCTCGCGCTGGAGCAGGCCCCGGCGCGCGCGAAGGAGCTCATCCCCGGCATCCTGCGGACGCTGCACAGCGTGAAGGGCGCGTCACGCGCGGCCAGCGCCAGCATGGTGGAGAACGCCTGCCACCGCATGGAGGAGGTGCTGGAGCCGCTCATCCACGGGCGCGCCGCCACGCCGGACCTCTTCGAGCTGTGCTTCGCCACCGTGGACGCGCTGGACGACGCGGGCCGCCGGCTGGCCTCGCGCCAGGAGCTGGCCGGCTCGCCGCTGGAGACGCTGCTGCCCCAGTTGGAGCAGGCCGCGCACGGCACGCCCTCCCGGCCCCCGCCGGCGCCCGCCCCGAAGCCGGAGCCCGCCGCCCCCGCCTCCGCGGAGAAGCCCGCGGAGGCCGAGCCGGAGCCCGCCCTCCCCTCGCAGGCCAGCGGCGAGACGCTGCCGGTGCGCGTGTCCGGGCAGAAGCTGGACGCGCTCCTGGGCCGCAGCGGTGAACTGCGCGTGGCGATGCTGCGCCTGGAGGGCCACGCCGAGTCCCTGGAGGCGCTGCGCGACGACGTGACGGGGCTGCGCGAGCGGGTGCGCGGCACACAGTCCGAGGCGACGCTGCGCCGCGTGGAGCTGGAGCTGGCGCGGGTGGCGCGCGTGCTGGCGCAGGACCGCCGCGCGCTGTTCCAGTCCTCCACCGGCCTGGATGATGAGGTGCGCCGCGCGCGCATGCTCCCCTTCGAGGAGGGCTGCACCGGCCTGGAGCGCGCCGCGCGCGACGTGGCGCACGGCCTGGGCCGGCGCGTGCGCATGGAGGTGCACGGCGGCGGGCTGGAGCTGGACCGCTCCCTGCTCCAGTCCCTGCGCGAGCCGCTGCTGCACCTGGTGCGCAACGCGGTGGCGCACGGCCTGGAGGCGCCGGAGGAGCGCGTGCGCCACGGCAAGCCGGAGGAGGGGCGCGTGGTGCTGTCCGCGCGGCTGCGCGGCAGCCGGGTGGAGGTGGCGGTGGAGGACGACGGGCGCGGCCTGGACCTGGAGTCCCTGCGCGAGCGCGCGCGGGCCCGGGGCCTGGAGGCGCCCGAGGACGACGAGGACGCGGCGCGGCTGGTGTTCCTGCCGGGCCTGTCCACCGCGGCGAAGGTGACGGCGGTGTCCGGCCGGGGCGTGGGCCTGGACGTGGTGCGCGCCCAGGTGGAGGCCCTGCGCGGCAGCGTGGAGGTGGCCTTCAAGGCGGGCCAGGGCACCCGCTTCACGCTGGACGTGCCCCTCACCCTGAGCACCCTGCGCGTGCTGCTGGTGTCCGTGGGCGGGCAGGTGCTGGCGCTCGCCAGCGAGGGCGTGGACCGGCTCCTGCGCCTGTCCCCCTCCGACGTGCGCGAGGTGGAGGGCCGCATGTCCTGGGTGACGCCGGAGGCGCTGGTGCCGCTGGCGTCGCTCGCGGGCGTGCTGGAGCTGCCCCCGGGGCCGCCCAGGGCGCGGCCCCCCGCGGTGGTGCTGTCCGCGGGCACCGCGCAGGCGGCGCTGGTGGTGGACGAGGTCATCGCGGAGCAGGAGGTGCTGGTGCGCTCGCTGGGCAGCCGCGTGAAGCGCGCCCGGCACGTGGCCGCCGCGGCGGTGCTCCCGGATGGGCGCATGGCGCTGCTGCTCAACCCCGCGTCGCTGGTGCGGGCCGCGGGGGGGCGCCCCTCCGCCCAGTTCTTCCCCACGCCCAAGGAGCAGGTGGCGCGCCGGCGCGTGGTGCTGGCGGACGACTCGCCCACGACGCGCATGCTGGAGCAGAGCATCCTGGAGGGCGCCGGCTACGAGGTCGTCGCGTGCGCGGACGGCGCGGAGGCGTGGGAGCGGCTCCAGGCGGGCGGCGCGGACGCCATGGTGATGGACGTGGAGATGCCGCGCATGGACGGCTTCCAGGTGACGGAGGCCGTGCGCACCTCTCCACGCTTCGGGCGGGTGCCGGTGGTGCTCGTCACGTCGCGTGAGAAGCCCGAGGACAAGGCGCGCGGCCTGCAAGCCGGCGCGAGCGCTTACATCGTGAAGAGCGCGTTTGACCCCACGAGTCTGCTGGAGACCCTGAGGCGACTGCTATGAAGACCGAACCGTTGCGCATCCTGGTGGCCGAGGACTCGCCCACCGCCCGACGGCTGCTGGTGGAGATCCTCCGCACCGACCCGGCGCTCACCGTGGTGGGCGAGGCCCGGGACGGCCTGGAGGCGGTGGAGCTGTGCCAGCGGCTGCAGCCCGCGCTGGTGACGATGGACATCCAGATGCCGCGCATGGACGGCCTGGACGCCACCCGCCGCATCATGACGGAGGTGCCCACGCCGGTGGTGGTGGTGTCCACGCTGGTGGAGCGTGACATCCAGACGTCCATGGCCGCGCTGAGGGCCGGGGCGCTGGCGGTGCTCCAGAAGCCGGTGGGCCCGGAGTCGCCGGACTTCGAGGCGGACAGCCGCCGCCTGCGCGACACGCTCAAGGCCATGGCCCAGGTGAAGGTGGTGCGCCGCTGGCCGGACCGCGCCGCCACGCCGCAGCCCCCGCAGGAGTCCACGCCCACGCCCGGCGCCCGCCCGCCCGCCGTGCTGGCGATGGCCGCGTCCACCGGAGGCCCCGCCGCGCTCCACCGCATCCTGTCCGACCTGGGCGGCAGGGACACGCCCCCGCCCCCCATCCTGCTGGTGCAGCACATCGCGCTGGGCTTCGGCTCCGGCCTGGCCACGTGGCTGGGCACGGCCACGAAGCTGCGCGTGAAGGTGGCCGAGGACGGCGAGCCCCTCACCGCCGGCACCGTGTACCTGGCCCCGGACGACAAGCACCTGGGCGTCACCATGGACCAGCGCGCGCAGGTGTCCGGCGCCGCGCCCATCCAGGGCTTCCGGCCGTCCGCCAACTGGCTCTTCCGCTCCGTGGCCCGCGCCTACGGGCAGACGGCCCTGGCGGTGGTGCTCACCGGCATGGGCCAGGACGGCCTGGACGGCATCCGGGACCTGCACCAGGCGGGCGGGCGGGTCATTGCCCAGGACGAGGCGACGTCCGTCGTCTACGGCATGCCCGCCGTGGTCGTGGGCGCCAACCTGGCGCACGAGGTCCTGCCGCTCGGGCAGATCGCCCGCAGGCTGCTGGCGCTGCTCCAGCCTGGGGGGCGGCTGGGCTGAAGTGTTGGTTGAGTGAAATTGATTCGTCGGAGTTCGTGGCCGGAATGGCGGCCCTGGCACGGAGTGTCAATATCGGGTCCAATCGGGGTCTCCCCACGCCCCCCTCCTCCCGATGAGCGCTCCCACGACCGGCCTGGCCTACGAAGCGGTGTTCGCCGCCATCCCCGACCCCGCCTACCTGCTGGATGGAACAGGCCGGCTGGTGTCGTGCAGCGCGGCGGGCGCCCGCGCGCTCGGCCTGGAGGCGGGCGCGGTTCCGGGACGGCACTGGAGCGAGCTGGGGCTGCCGCAGGAGGCGCTGGCCGCGCTGGAGACCGCGCGCGTGCGCGTGGTGACGCTGCGCGAGTCCACCACCGTGGAGGCGCCCTGGCCGGGAGCGCAGGGCCTGCACCGGCACGCGCTGGTGCTCACGCCGCTGGGCGCGGACGCGGAGGCGTCCCCGGCGGTGCTGGTGACGGCGCGGGCGCTCACGGAGGCCGAGGCCGTCTACTCACGCGCGCTGGAGCTGGAGCAGGCCGCGAGAGCGGAGGTGGAGACCGCCGAGCGCCGCCGCTCCTTCCTGTACCAGGCGATGACGACGCTGTTCACGCACCCGCCGGATCCGCAGGGCATGTACACGCTGCTCGCGCACCTGGCGGTGCCGGACCTGGCGGACTGGTGCCTGGTGGACGCGCTGGAGCAGGGCTCGTGGGTGGGCCGCGCGGCGGTGGCGTGCCTGGACCCGACGCAGCAGGAGCGCGCCCGGGGCCTGCCCATGCGCATGGAGGTCCGCGAGGACGCGCCCGTGGGCCTGCTGCGCGTGCTGCGCACGGGCGAGCCGGAGCTGGTGCCGGCGGTGACGGAGTCGCTGCTGCGCGCGGCGGCGGCGGAGCCCGCGCACCCGGCGATGCTCCAGGCGCTGCAGGCCCGCTCGTACATGATCATCCCGCTGCGCGCGCGCGGCCACACGCTGGGCGCGGTGACGTTCGTGAGCTCCGGCTCCGGCCGCCGCTACGGCCCGGACGACCTGGCGCTGGCGGAGGACCTGTGCCTGCGCGCCAGCCTGGCCATCGACAACGCGCGGCTGGTGGGTGAGTCCCGCCGGGCGGCCCGCGCGCGCGAGGACCTGCTCGCGGTGGTGTCGCACGACCTGAAGAACCCGCTGGGCGTGGTGCAGTTGGGCGCGGCGCTACTCCTGCGCGGCACGGCGGGCAAGCCGGGCGGCGAGGCGGTGGCCAAGCAGGCCACGCGCATCAACGACGCGGCGGAGCGCATGTCGCGGCTCATCTCCGACCTGCTGGACTGGGGCCGCCTGGAGGCGGGCCACCTGCCGCTGGAGCTGGGCGAGCACACCGCCGTGGCGCTGGCCACCGAGGCGCTGGAGGCCATCCGGCCGCTGGCGGAGGCCAAGGGGCTGCACCTGGAGGCGGACCTGCCCACGGAGGGCCTGCGCGTGAAGTGCGACCGCAGCCGCGTGCTCCAGGTGATGGGCAACCTCCTGGGCAACGCCGTGAAGTTCACCCCGCCGGGCGGCACGCTGGCGGTGAAGGCGGTCATGCGCGGCGGCGAGGTGTCCTTCGACGTGCGCGACACGGGCAATGGCATCGCGCCGGACGCGCTGCCGCACATCTTCGACCGCTACTGGCAGGCGCGCGACGCGGCCGCCCGGGGCACCGGCCTGGGGCTCGCCATCGCCAAGGGCCTGGTGGAGGCGCACGGCGGCTCCATCCGCGCGGAGAGCATCCTGGGCACCGGCAGCGTCTTCACCTTCACCCTGCCCGTGGCCCACGTGGGCGTGCCCGTCGCCGTTCCCCAGCAGGCCGGCGGCATGTCGCGTCCGCGCGACCCCTACGAGCACTGACGCCGCGCGGCCCGCGTCCGAGGGCGCCCGGGCAGGCCCGGGCCGCATCCCACGCCTGTTGCCGAGGTGGCCTTCAGCGTGCCATGCAGGCGCCTTATGTCCTTCCTGCATCAGGCGCTGGTGTACCTGGCCGCCGCGGTCGTCGCCGTGCCCCTCTTCAAGAAGCTGGGGCTGGGCTCCGTGCTGGGCTACCTGGCGGCGGGCGCGGCCATCGGGCCGTATGGCGCGGGCCTCATCTCCGACGTGGAGAACGTCCTCCACATCGCGGAGCTGGGCGTGGTGCTCCTGCTGTTCGTCATCGGGTTGGAGCTGCAACCCTCCCGCCTGTGGAACCTGCGCCGCTCCGTGTTCGGCATGGGCGGCGCGCAGGTGGTGCTGACGGGCCTGCTGCTCGCGGGCGTGTCGAAGGCGCTGGGCCTGTCCTGGGGCGCGGCCATCATCGCGGGCTTCGGCCTGTCCCTGTCCTCCACCGCGTTCGCGCTCCAGTTGCTCGGGGAGAAGAACCAGCTCACCACCGAGCACGGGCAGTTGGCCTTCGGCATCCTCCTGTTCCAGGACCTGGCCGTGATTCCCCTGCTGGCCGCGCTGCCGCTGTTGGGCACGTCCGACACGCCGGCCGCGGAGGCCGGGTGGCTGATGGCCCTGAAGGCCGTGGGCGCGGTGCTGGGGGTGGTGGTGGCGGGCCGCTACCTCTTGCGGCCGGTGTTCCGCGCGGTGGCGTCCGTGCACAGCCAGGAGCTGTTCACCGCCACGGCGCTGCTCGTGGTGGTGGGCACCGCGTCCCTGGTCAGCGCGGTGGGCCTGTCCATGGCGCTGGGCGCGTTCCTCGCGGGCGTGCTGCTGTCGGAGTCCGAGTACCGCCACGAATTGGAGGCGGACATCGAGCCCTTCAAGGGCCTCTTGCTGGGCCTGTTCTTCATCGCCGTGGGCATGTCCGTGAACCTGGCGCTGCTGGCGCGCGAGCCCCTGCGCGTGCTGGCGCTGGTGCTGGGCCTCACGCTCCTCAAGGCGCTGGTGCTGTATGGCCTGGGCCGCGTGGGGCTGAAGAAGCCGGGCTCCGCGGCGAGCCTGGCGGTGGTGATTTCCCAGGGCGGTGAGTTCGCCTTCGTCCTCTTCTCCCTGGCGGTGTCCTTCCACGTGATGGACCGCGAGCAGGCGGACCTGCTGGTGCTGGTGGTGGGCCTGTCCATGGTGGTGACGCCGTTCCTGTCCGCCATCCACGAGCGCTGGGTGGCGCCGCGCCTGAAGCCCAAGGGCCCGCAGCGCGAGTACGACGTGGCCCCGGAGGAGGACCACCCGGTCATCATCGCGGGCATGGGGCGCGTGGGGCAGGTGGTGGCCCGCCTGCTGCGCGCCCGCCGCATCGGGTTCACCGCCATCGACGCGAGCGCGGAGCACATCGACTTCATCCAGCGCTTCGGCAACCAGGTGTTCTACGGGGACGCGTCCCGGCTGGACCTGTTGCGCGCCGCCCGCGCGGAGAAGGCGAAGGTGTTCGTGCTGGCCATCGACGACATGGCCGCGTCCCTGCGCACCGCGCAGATGGTGAAGGAGCACTTCCCGCACCTGACCATCTACGCGCGGGCGCGCAACCGCGAGCACGCGTACCGGCTGATGGACCTGGGCGTCACCCACCTCATCCGCGAGACGTTCGACGCGAGCCTCGCCATGGCCGGCGACGTGCTCCAGGAGCTGGGCCTCACCTTCGCGGAGGCCCGCCGCTCCGTGGAGCGCTTCCGCGAGCACGACGAGGCCCTGATGCTGGAGAGCGCCAAGGTCTTCAAGGACGAGAAGAAGATGATGGAGGTCATCGTCCGCGCGCGCCGGGAGCTGGAGCAGTTGTTCGAGAAGGACGAAGCCGAGCAGGAGTCGGCCTGAGGGGGAGCACACGACCATGAGCGCCAACGGCTCCAAGTCCTCCCGCCTCTACCTGTGGGTGCTGGCCGCCATCCTCGCGGGGGGCCTGCTGGGCCACTTCGCGCCGTCCACGGCGGTGAAGCTCAAGCCGCTGGGCGACGGGTTCATCGCGCTGGTGAAGATGCTCATCTCCCCGGTCATCTTCCTGACCGTGGTGCTGGGCGTGGCCAACGTGGCGGACATGAAGAAGGTGGGCCGGGTGGGCGGCAAGGCGCTGCTCTACTTCGAGGTCATCTCCACGTTCGCGCTCGTCATCGGCGCGCTGGTGGTGACGGTGCTCAAGCCCGGCGCCGGCTTCAACGTGGACCCGCGCACGCTGGACGCGAGCGCCGTGGCCCGCTTCGCCCAGCAGGCGCATGACCAGTCCACCGCGGGCTTCCTGCTGCACATCATCCCGCGCACCTTCGTGGACGCCTTCACCGGCGAGGGCGACCTGCTCCAGGTGCTGCTGCTGGCGCTGCTGTTCGGCTTCTCGCTCACGGCCATTGGCGCGCAGGCCAGGCCCGTGGTCGTGCTCTTCGAGGCGCTCTCCAAGGCCTTCTTCCACATGATTGGCACGGTGATGAAGCTGGCGCCCATTGGCGCGGGCGCGTCCATGGCCTTCACCCTGGGCGCCTACGGCATCACCAGCCTGGGCCCGCTCCTGCGCCTCATGGGGTGCTTCTACCTGGCGTGCGCGCTGTTCATCGTGGGCGTGCTGGGGCTGGTGGCGCGGGTGACGGGCTTCTCCATCCTCAAGTTCCTGCGCTACATCCGCGCGGAGCTGTTCCTGGTGCTGGGCACGTCATCGTCCGAGTCCGCGCTGGTGCCGCTGATGCAGAAGCTGGAGCGGCTGGGCTGCTCCAAGTCCGTGGTGGGGCTGGTGGTGCCCAGCGGCTACTCCTTCAACCTGGACGGCACCAACATCTACCTCACCATGGCGGCGCTGTTCGTGGCCCAGGCGCTCAACGTGGACCTGACGCTCGCGCAGACGGCCACGCTGCTGGGCGTGGCGATGCTCACGTCCAAGGGCGCCTCCGGCGTGACGGGCGCGGGCTTCATCACCCTGGCCGCCACGCTGGCGGTGGTGCCGTCCGTGCCGGTGGCGGGGCTGGCGCTCATCCTGGGCATCGACCGGTTCATGAGCGAGGCGCGCGCCATCACCAACTTCATTGGCAACGGCGTGGCCAGCATCGTCGTGTCCCGCTGGGAGAACGAGCTGGACCGGGAGCGGCTGCGCGCCGAGCTCAACGGCGCTCCCGCCCCCGAGGCCCCGCCGGCCGACGCGGGGACGCCGGCCTGAGCCGCTTCAGGGCCGCGCCACCGCGTCGCGCACCGCGGCCTTGAACACGTCCAGGTCCACCGGCTTGTCCAGCAGCCGCCGGGCGCCCAGCCGCAGGGCCTCCGCGTGCGTCTCTTCATCCGCGAAGGCGCTGAGCAGCAGCACGGGGCACGCGATGCCCTGCGCGCGCAAGCGCCCCAGCGCCTCCAGGCCGGTGCGCCCCGGCATGCGCACGTCGCTGACGATGAGGTCCGGCGGGGCGAGCGTGCCCCCGTGCCCCTGCATCATCGCCACGTAGTCCCCCAATTCGAAGCCGTCCTCCACCTCCACCACCGTGTAGCCCGCGCGCTTGAGCGTGCGCACGAGCATCGCGCGCATCGCGTCGTCGTCCTCGGCCACCAGGATGCGCGCGGCGTGCGCCGCTTCTTCTTGGGGAGGTGCGTTCGTCATTGGATTGCGAAAGGAGCATGGCGCATGCCACGTGCCCTCGGGGGACGTGGCGCCGTCAGGTCGCGGGGGCCTCCGGGGCATCCTGCCCCCGCCGGGGCAATGTGCCCCAGGCATGCATGGCCATCATGCCCCGCGTTGGCGGCACCCCCGCTCTGGGGCGCGTGTTGGCATGGCCAATGCTCTAGCCCCCGTCAGCCCGCACCCCACACCCCACTTCACACTCGCGGGCATGACACGGAGTCTCTCCATGAAGCGCACTTCCGCCCTGGTCCTCGGTCTGTCCCTGTCCCTCGCCTCCATGGGCGCGTTCGCCGCCGCCCCCAAGGCCGCCAAGAGCGCGCCCACCGCCCAGGCGAAGGCCGGCACCAAGGCGAAGAAGGCGAAGCAGGGCGCCCCCCAGAAGGCCCCCGCCGCGCCGGCCGAGGGCTCGGGCAGCAACTAGCCACACCCTGTCGTGACGCAGCACCCGCGGTACCCGTAGCGTACCTCCCCGGTCCGTGTGTTCCTTCCCCCTCACGCACGAACCGGGGGTTGCCTCTTCCGTGAAGCTCGCTCGCAAATTCACCCTGGCCCTGGTGCTGCTCGCCGTCGCGGTGATGGCCGGGCTCCAGGCGTTCCAGGTCAACCGGGAGCTCGCCCGGTCGGAAATCGACACGCAGCACGACCACCGGCTGCTGGGCCACACGCTGGCCGGCTCCATTGGCAAGGCGTGGCAGTTGGCGGGCGAGGCCGAGGCGCTCACGCTCCTCAACCAGGCCAACCGCTTCCAGGAGCAGGTGCGGCTGCGCTGGGTGTGGCTGGACGGGGGGCCGGGCTCCGGCTTCGCTCCGGCGCTGCCCCCCGCCCTGCTGCTCAGCCTGCGCGCGGGCAACGACGGCTGGCTGATGGACAACACCACCCGCCCGGGCGTGCTGCGCTCGTACACGCCGGTGTTCCTGGGCCGGCGCATGGGCGCCATTGAAATCACCGAGTCCATGTCCGAGCAGGAGATGCACGTGCGCACCACCGTGGTGGGCACCTTCATCGCCACGGCGGCGCTGTCCCTGTTCTTCCTGCTGGCCGCCATGGCCATGGGCCGCAAGCTGGTGGGCCAGCCCGTGGAGCAGCTCGTGCACCTGGCCGGGCGGATTGGCGAGGGCGACCTCACCGCGCGCGTCCCCTTGCGGCGCGAGCAGGGCGATGAACTGACGACGCTGGCGGTGGCCATGAACCGGATGGGTGAGCAGTTGGAGGAGACGCGCGCGCGGCTGGCGTCGGAGACGGCGGCGCGCCTGCGCACGGTGGAGCACCTGCGGCACGCGGACCGGCTCACCACGGTGGGCAAGCTCGCGTCCGGCGTGGCGCACGAGCTGGGCACGCCGCTCAACGTCGTCATGGGCCGCGCGAAGATGGTCTCCTCCGGCGAGGCGGAGGGCGACGAGGTGAACGAGTGCGCCCGCATCATCTTCCAGCAGGCGCAGCACATGACCGGCATCATCCGGCAGCTTTTGGACTTCGCCCGGCGCCGCACGCCGTCCCGCGCGCCGGAGGACCTGTCCCTCCTGGCGGAGCGCACGCTGTCGCTGCTCAAGCCCATGGCCACCAAGCGGGGCGTGACGCTGTCCCAGGAGGTGCCCCAGGGCTTCACCGTGGAGGTGGACGCGGGGCAGTTCCAGCAGGTGCTCACCAACCTGGTGATGAACGGCCTCCACGCGATGAACCGGCCGGGCACCCTGCGGGTGCGCTCGCAGGTGCTGCGCGCCACGCCGCCCGCGGACGTGGGCGGCCCGGAGCAGGACTGGGTGCGGCTGGACGTGGAGGACGAGGGGACGGGCATCCCCGCGGACGTGCTGCCCCACGTCTTCGAGCCCTTCTTCACCACCAAGGACGTGGGCGAGGGAACGGGGCTCGGACTGTCCGTCTCCTATGGGATGGTGCGGGACCACGGCGGCTGGATTGACGTGAAAAGCGAGCCGGGCCGTGGGAGTTGTTTCTCCATCTACCTGCCGCCGGGGACGCACGCATGCCAGGCCGCATCCTGATTGTCGAAGACGAGCGCGAGATGCGCGCCATGGTGGAGAAGGGCCTCCAGCGCCGGGGCTTCCAGCCCGTGGCCGTGGCCGCCGCGGACGAGGCGCTCCAGAAGCTGGCCGCCGAGGACTTCGACACGGTGCTGACCGACCTGCGCATGCCGGGCATGGACGGCCTGGCGCTGTGCGAGCGCATCGTGCTCAACCGGCCGGACATCCCCGTCGTCGTCGTCACCGCCTTCGGCAGCCTGGAGACGGCGGTGGCCGCCATCCGCGCGGGGGCCTACGACTTCATCACCAAGCCCATCGACCTGGACGCGCTGGTGCTGGTGCTGGAGCGCGCCGTGCAGCACCGCGCCCTGCGCGCGGAGGTGCGCCGGCTGCGCCAGGCCCTGGACCAGCGCCAGGACGACGGCGCGCTCGTGGGGGAGAGCCCCGCGCTCAAGCAGGCGTACGCGCTCATCGACCGGGTGGCGGACGTGGACGCCACGGTCCTGATTACCGGCGAGAGCGGCACGGGCAAGGAGGTGGCCGCGCGCGCCCTCCACGCGCGGGGCCGGCGCAAGGAGGGGCCCTTCGTGGCCATCAACTGCGCGGCCATGCCGGAGCAGCTCCTGGAGAGCGAGCTGTTCGGCCACGCGAAGGGCGCCTTCACCGACGCGAAGGCGTCCCGCACGGGCCTGTTCGTGAAGGCGAACGGCGGCACGCTGTTCCTGGATGAGGTGGGCGAATTGCCCATGACGCTCCAGCCGAAGCTGCTGCGCGCGCTCCAGGAGCGCGTGGTGCGCCCGGTGGGCGGGGACACGGAGACGCCCTTCGACGCGCGCATCGTCGCGGCGACCAACCGCGACCTGGAGCTGGCGGTGGAGGAGAGCCGCTTCCGCGAGGACCTCTACTACCGGCTCAACGTCATTGGCCTGGAGTTGCCCCCGCTGCGCGCGCGGGGCAACGACGTGCTGCTCTTGTCGCAGCGCTTCGTGGAGCAGTTCGCGTCCCGCACGGGCAAGAAGGTGGTGGGCCTGTCCCCCGCGGCGGCGCAGCGCCTGCTGTCCTACGGGTGGCCGGGCAACGTGCGCGAGCTGCAGAACTGCATCGAGCGCGCCGTGGCGCTCACGTCCTTCGAGCAGCTCACGGTGGATGACCTGCCGGAGCGCATCCGCAACTACAGCACGCCGCGCGTGGTGCCGGAGAACACGGACCCGTCGGAGCTGGTGACGCTGGAGGAGCTGGAGCGCCGCTACATCCACCGCGTGCTGGAGGCCGTGGGCGGCAGCCGCACGCTCGCCGCGCGCATCCTGGGCGTGGACCGCAAGACGCTCTACCGCAAGCTGGAGCGCGGCGACGCCGAGGCCCGGGAGGCCAAGGAAGCAAGGGAGGCTCGCGAGGCCAGGAAGCCCTGAGCCGGGGTCACCCGGGACCCGAGCGCCCCGCTCCATCCGCCCCGGCCGCAACCCTCCGCCAGGGGCGCAAGGCCTCTGTCACCCCTCGGGGCGGGGCCCCCGCCTGGCCCCGCGCGGGGTATGGTTCGCCAGGATGCGCTCCGTTCCTGTCCAGAGCCGTGGCTTCTGTCGCGTGGTGGACCTCGCGCGCGAAGCAGGCGACAGGAATGTCACGCACCCGTTTCCTCCAAGAGGTTCCTCCCTACCCTCGGAAATCCACGACTCCCTGATTCGCGTAAACGGGTGGCCAGGACGCCCTTCGCCGCCCTGGTCCCGTCATCCGGCATTGAAGCCGGGCACGCTCCGCGGCACCGCTGTGTTTCCCACCTGAAGGAACCCGCTCCCCGCACCCCGACGACCCACCGATGGCCCAAGCTCCCGCCCGCCCGCGCTCCCGTCCTTCCGCCCCGTCCTCGACGGAGGCCTCTGGCCCGGGTCCGCTCGCGCTGCTGGAGGCGCTGCCGGAGGCCTTCCTTGGCGTGGACGCGGGCTGGCGCATCACCTGGCTGAGCCGGCGCATGCGCGAGCTGCTGGGGTCCCGCGTCCAGCCGGGGGATGACCTGCGCAAGAAGGTGGCGGACGTGCTGGGGCTGGGCGCGTGCCTGCGCCTGGACGCGCCCGCCACCGAGCAGCCCTCCGCCGCGCCCTACGAGCACCGCTGGCACGAGGGCGGCCTGTGCTTCGAGGTGAGCGCCCGCCCCATGGACGGCGGCCTGCTGGTGCACTGCCGCGACATCACCCACGAGTTCCAGGCCCGCCACGAGCTGCAGCGCGTGGGTCAGCTCTTCCAGGCGGTGATGGAGGGCACCACCGACGCCATCTACATCAAGGACCTGGAGGGCAGGTACCAGGTCATCAACTCCGCGGGCGCGCGCGCCGTGGGCCGCAGCGTGTCCGAGGTGCGCGGGCGCACCGACGCGGAGCTGTTCCCGCCCGACGAGGCCCGCGCCAACACGAAGCACGACCGGGACGTGCTCAAGGCGGGCCACCCCCTCACCTACGAGGACTCACAGCGCGACCCCGGCGGGGACCTGCGCGTGTGGATGTCCACCAAGGGCCCGCTGCGCGGCCCGGAAGGCAACGTGTTCGGCCTGTTCGGCATCAGCCGCGACATCACCCAGCGCAAGTGGGCGGAGGACGAGGTGCGCCGGCACGCCGAGTTCCAGGAACACCTGATGGGCATCATCAGCCACGACATCCGCAGCCCGCTCGGCGCCATCATGAACTGGTCGCGCGTGCTCGCGGCCGGCGGGCCCGCGGAGGAGACGGCGCGCACCAGCCAGCGCATCGCCACCGCGGCGGTGCGGATTGAGCGGCTGACGCGCCTGCTGCTGGACTTCACCCGCGCCCGGCTGGTGGGCGGCGTGGTGATTGAGCCGCGCGGCACGGACACGCAGGAGCTGCTGGCCAAGGTGGCGCACGAGTTCCGCGTGGCCTTCCCGCAGCGCGACATCGTCGTGGAGCACAAGGGCAACACGCAGGGGCACTGGGACCCGGACCGCCTGGCACAGGTGGTGTCCAACCTGGTGGAGAACGCCCTCAAGTACAGCCCGGTGGACGCGCCCGTGCGCCTGGCCACGCGCGGGCTGCGCAACAAGGTGGTGGTGACGGTCCACAACCAGGGCCGCCCCATCCCGGAGGCCACCCTGCCCCACCTCTTCGAGCCCTTCCGCCAGGGCCCGCAGCAGACGCGCACGCTGAAGATGAGCTACGGCCTGGGGCTCTACATCGTGCGCGAAATCGTGCACGCCCACGGCGGCACCATCGACGTGACGTCCACCGAGGATGACGGCACCACCTTCACCGTCACGCTGCCGCGCCGCGCGCCGCCCCGGAAGGGCCCGCCGCCCGAGCCGCCCGCGCCGCCCTCGCACCGCGACTGAGGCCGGGCGGCCCCCAAGGCCCGTCAGACGAAGCGCGAGAGCAGGGGCACCAGCGCGTCCAGCGGCGCGCTGCCGTTGGACAGGCCGGCCTCCGCCACCGCGCGCGGCATGCCGTACACCACGCAGGAGGACTCCGCCTCCGTGAGCACCACGCCGCCCGCGGCGCGCAGGGCCCGCGCGCCCTGGAGCCCGTCCTCGCCCATGCCGGTGAGCACCAGGCCCAGCGCGTCCCTGCCCCACACCTCCGCCACGCTCTGGAAGAGCACGTCCACGGAGGGGTGGTGCGGGGTGCCCAGCGGATGGCGGTCCAGGCGCACCAGGTTGAGCGCCCCGTGCCGCGCCACCTTCAGGTGGTGGCCCGCGCGCGCCAGCACCGCGCGGCCCGGCACCAGCTCCATGCCGTCACTCGCCTCCACCACCTCCAGCGCGCTCTGCGAGTCCAGCCGCTTCGCCACGGCCTCCGTGTAGCCGGCGGGGATGTGCAGCGCGAGCACCACCGGCGCCGGGAAGTCCCGGGGGAGCGCGGACAACAGCCGCGTCAGCGCCTGCGGCCCGCCCGTGGACGTGCCCACCGCCAGCAGCTTCGACGACGCCGGGGGCAGGGGCCTGGAGGGCGGGGCGGCGGCGGCGTTCGCCAGCTCCCGCTGGTAGCGGGGCACCGCGCTGCCCGCGGTGCGCACCTTCTCCACCAGCTCCGCGCCCAGCTCGTAGAGCCGGTCCGTGGCGAGCGCCGTGGGCTTGTGCACCAGGTCCACCGCGCCCGCCTGGAGCGCGGCCACCGCCAGCTCGCTGTCCGTGCCCGCGCTGCTCACCACCACCACGCGCGGCGCGTCCGGCATGCCGGCCAGCGCGCGCAGGAAGCCCGTCCCGTCCAGCGACGGCATCACCAGGTCCAGGGTGATGACGTCCGGCTTGAGCTCCGCCACCCGCTCCAGCGCGTCCAGGCCGTCGCGCGCGGTGCCCACCACCTCCAGCCCCCGCGCCTCCGACAGCACCTTGCGCAGCACCTTGCGCGCGAACGCCGAGTCGTCCACCACCAGCACGCGCAACGTCACGGGTCCGCCTTGCGATAGAAGAACGCGCCGCGGCGCTCCTCGCAACACAGCGCCGTGCCGAAGCGCATCAGGGATTCGGAGGTGCCCACCACCAGGTGCCCGCCGGGCCGCAGCGTCCGGGTGAGGCCGTCCACCACGCGGCGCGCGGTGTCGTCCTGGAAGTAGATGAGCACGTTGCGGCACAGGACGGCGTCGCAGCTCCCCGGCTCCGGGTAGGCCTCCGTGTCCACCAGGTTGAGCTGCCGCCACTCCACCTTGGCCATCAGGTCCGGCCGCACGCGGGGGCGGCCGTCCACCATGTCCAGCCAGCGCCCCATCACGCCCGGGGGTAGCGCGCGCAGGCAGCGCAGGTTGTGCTCCCCCGCCTTCGCGCGCTCCAGCGCCCGGGAGGAGAGGTCCGTGGCCAGGAGGGACACGTCCCCCAGGATGCCGCGCGCGTCCAGGAGCATGGCCAGCGTGAGGGGCTCCTCGCCGGTGGAGCACGCCGCGCACCACACGCGGGGCCTCCTGCCGGCGCGGACCTCCGGCACCAGCAGCTCATCCACCAGCACCTCCAGCGCCTGCGGCTCGCGGAAGAAGTACGTCTCGTGGACGAGCAGCGCCTCCACCAGCGAGTCCAGCGTCTGGGGCCCCTTCGGGTCGTAGCGGAGGAAGTAGTAGTAGTCGAGCAGCGAGTCGAACCCGGCGTCCAGCGCCCGGGTGGACAGCTTCTCCGCCAGCAGGTCCCGGTCCTCCGCCCCGTAGTGCAGGCCGGAGCGCTGCTCGATGAGCATGGAGAGGATGGCCAGGACCTGCGGGGACAGCGGCAGCGTGCTCATGGGCCGTGGCTGTCCTAGCGCCCCAGGGCCAGCAGGCAGGCGCGGCGCACTTCCGGGTCCTCGTCGCGGTGGGCCGCCTTGTCCAGCGCCTCGCGCGCCTCCACCGTGCCCAGCGCCGCCACGGCGGGCGCGGCGGCCCGGCGGCCCGCGGAGCTCGCGCCGACGAGCGACTGCATCAGCGCCGCCCGCGCGTCCGCCCGGCGCATGCGCGCCAGCGCCGCCACCAGCAGGGGCGCCGTCGCGTCGTCCGCCGCCTCCAGCGCCGCCATCAGCCCGGGCAGCCGGCCCTCCACCGGCAGCGCCAGCGCGGACACCACCTGCTCGCGCAGCATCACGTCGCCCAGCAGCGACACAAGCTGCTGCGTGGCGTGCGGGCCCGTGCGCGTGGCGAGGAAGCCCACCGCCGCGCTGCGCACGCTGTCATCCCGGTCCCCGGCGGCGCGCAGGAGCGCGGGCAGCGTCTCCGGCGCGTCGTACTCCGCCACGGCGGACAGGGCGACCAGCCGCGTGGCGGGGTCCTCCGAGTGCACCGCCTCCAGCAGCACCGGCAGCGCGTCCGGCCGCCGGGCCACGCCCAGCCCCAGCAGGGCCGCGCGGCGCACGTCCGCGTCCGCGGAGGCGGCCGCCCGGCGCAGCGCCGCCATGGCGCTCTCCGTGTGCATGTGCGCCAGCGCGTCCACCACCGCCACGCGCACCTGGCCCGCGTCGTCGTTGGCCAGCGCGACGATGGCGTCCGCGGCGGCCTCCTCGTTGAGCTTCCCCAGCGACTGGCACGCGTAGTAGCGCACCCACGGGTCGCGGTCGTTCAGGCCGCCCAGCAGCGTGGAGGTGATGCGCGCCTGCTTGTCCGTCTGGCCCAGCGCGCGCATGGCGGTGGCGCGCGTGCGCTCCGACTCGTGGCTGGCGGCGGCCAGCAGCGCGTCCACCGCGCGCGGGTCGTCGATGAAGGGCAGGCCGTAGATGGCCGCGTCGCGCAGCCGCTCGTCCGGGTCCCGCATGGCCAGGAGCAGCGCGTCCAGGCCGCGCGGGTAGCCGAAGTACGCCACGATGCGCAGCGCCGCCCGCCGCTGGCGCGTGTCCGTGGAGCGCGCGGCCTCCAGCGCCAGCGCCTCCGTCGTCTCGCTGCCCAGCGACTGGATGGCGCCCACCACCGCCTGCGACACGCGCGGGTCGTCATCCGACAGCCGCGCGAACAGGGCCGGCACCGCGGACGTGTCGCCAATGCGCGACAGCGTCTCCGCCGCCAGCGCGCGCACCGTCGCGTCCCGGTCCTCCAGGCACAACAGCACGTCCGGCACCGCCGCGGAGCGCTTGCCCACCAGGGGCAGCAGCACCCGCCGGCGCGAGCTGTCCCCCTCGCGCAGCGCCTGCAATATCTGGAGGTCCGCCTCCGCGCCCAGCTCGCCCAGGGCCGCCGCGGCCGCGCGCGACACGCCCAGGTCCTGCGAGTCCAGAAGCTTCAGGAGCCCCGTGGCCGCGTCCGCGCCGCCCACCCAGCCCAGCAGGCGCGCCAGGGCGGTCTTCTCCCCCGCGTCCGCGCCCGCGATGACCTGGGCCAGCCGCCGCCCGGTGGGGTGCGGCTCCGCCGAGCTGGAGCGCAGCACCGACGGCACCGTGCGCGCGCCGCCGAAGCGCTGCACCTGCGCGTCGTGGATCTCCACCAGCGCCACCGCCGCCACGCGCACCACCGCGTCGTTGCCGCGCTGGAGCAGCCCCACCAGCGCGGGCACCGCGGCCTCCTGGCCGGTGCGGCCCAGCGCGCGCGCCGCCTCCAGGACGTAGAAGGGGTCGGACAACAGCGCCATCAGCGCCGGCACGACGGTGGGGTCGCCCGAGCGGCCCAGCACGTCGATGGCGGGGAAGATGCGGAAGAAGTTGCCGCTGCCCAGCGAGGACAGGAGCGCGTCCACCGCCGCGCCGCCGCCCACGCGGCCCAGCGCCTCGATGGCGGCCACCGCCACGTTGTCGTCCGGGTGGACGATGAGCCGCGACAGGAGCGGCACGGACCTCCGGCTGCGGCGGCGGCCCAGCACCTGGGCGGCGTCGCAGACGATGGCCGGGTTGGGGTCGTCCCCCAGCAGCTCCACCGGGCCCTCCACGTCCCCCGTGGCGGCCACCAGCGCGTCCACCGCCGCGGCGATGCGCGCCTCGTTGTCCCGGCGGTGGCGCAGCACCTGGCACAGGGGCTCCACCGCGGCGGAGCCCAGGCGCGCCAGCGCGGACACCACGGCGCGGCGCACCGCCCACGACGGCGCGTCCAGCCCGTCCACCAGCACCGGCAGGCTCGCCGGGCCCCGGCGCGCCAACTGGTCCACCTCCTCCACCCGGGCGCGGTCCTCCGCGGACAGGGACAACGGGTGCTGCTTCGCGGTCATGCTGCTCACGTGGCCTGCTCCCGTGTGTTCCGGGGCGACCCCGGCTCCGTGGCGCCCAACAGGCCGCTCAGGTGGCTCAAGCCCTCCACCTGCTCTCCGTGCAGCCGCGACAACTGCCCCAGCCGGCCCGCCACCTCCTTCACCTCCCTGGCGGTGACGGCCATGGCGCGCGCCTGCTCCGCCGTGGTGCCGGCGATCTCCTTCGCGCGCACGCGCATGTCCTCCACGGACCGGCCAAGCTGTTCGCTCACCGTGGCCTGATCCACGGCGGCCCTCGCCACCGCCGCCACGCCCGTGGCCTGCTTCGCGGCGGACGCGGTGAGCAGGGACAGGGCGTCCGTCTGCTCATCCAGCGCGCGCGCGGTGGACTTCGCCACCCGGCGCACCTCCTCCGCGCCGCGCACCAGGCTGGTGAGCGCCTGGGCCTGCTCGTCCGTGGCGCGCGTGACCTCCTTGGCCAGGGTGGCCACCTGGCGGCTGGCGAGCTCGCCCTGCTTGAGCGCGCGGGCCTGCTCCGACATGGCGCGCGTGGACTGGGCCACCTCCTTGCGCGTGGCCTCCATCGCCTTCGTCACCTCCTGCGCGGCCTTGGCCTGCTCCGCGATGCCGGTGAGCGTGCGCTGCGTGGAGGACGCCACCTCCTGCGCCGTGACCCCCAGCGCCCCCACCTGCTGGCCCTGGGCCATCACCGCGGTGCTCACGCCCTGCACCAACTGGCGCATCTGCGCGGTGCTGCGGGCCAGGTCCGTGGCGGCCTGGGCCTGCTCCTGCATGGCGCGCGACACCTTCTCCGCCACGTCCGTCAACTGGTTGTTGGAGCGCACCGCGTCGCGCAGCGCCTTGGCCTGGTCCTGGGTGGCCTGGGTGGTCTGCCGCGCCATGCGCCGCATCTCCGTGCCGCCCTGGGTCAGCGCCTGCGCGGCCTGCGCCTGCTCCACCGCGGACGCGGCGATGACCCGCCCCTGCTCGCTCACCTTCGCCGTGGCCTGCACCAGCGCCTGCACCGCCTGCACCTGCTCCGCCGACGCGCGCGACGCCTCGCGCACGTTGGTGCCCACCTCGTCCACGCCCTTGAGGATGGTGCCCAGCGCGCGCTCCGCGTCTCCCGCCAGCGCCGCGCCCTCGTCCGCCGCGCGCACGCCCTCGCCGGTGGCCACCGCCGCCTCGCGCGCCGTCGTCTGGAGCCCCCGGACAATCTTCGCCACGTCGCTGCTGGCCGCCGCCGCGCGGTCCGCCAGGGCGCGGATCTCCTCCGCCACCACCGCGAAGCCGCGGCCGTGCTCGCCCGCGCGCGCCGCCTCGATGCTGGCGTTGAGCGACAGGAGGTTCGTGCGGTCCGCGATGAGGTTGATGGTCTGCACGATGTCGCCAATCTCCTCGGCGCGCCGGCCCATCTCCTTCATCACCCCGGACGACTCCACGATGGACTGGCGGATGCGGCCGAAGCCCGCGATGGAGCGCGCCACGGTGGCGCCGCCCTCGCGCGCGCTCGCGCCCACGCGCTCCGCGGCCAGCCGCGCCTCCTCCGTCAACTGCGCCGCGCGGCGCGTGGAGGACTCCAGTTGCGAGGACGCGCTGGCGCTGGTGGAGGCCAGGCCGTTGATGCTCTCCGCCGCGCGGGCCACCGCCTGGGCGGAGCGCGAGAGCTGCTCGATGGTGGCCGCGTTGGCGTCCACCACGGCGGCGTTCTTCTCCGCGGTGGCGGCCACCTCCTCCACGCTGGCGGCCACCTCCTGCACGGTGGACGCGGTGGTGACCGCGCTCGCCTCCAGGGTGCGCGTGTGCTCGGCGACGCCGCGCACGCTGCGGGCCACCTGCTCCGTGGTGGAGGCCGTCTCCTCCACGCTGGAGGCCATGGCGCCCGCGTCGCGCACCACGTCCTGGAGCGTCCTGCCCAGGGACACCACGGCGCCGGACACCTGGCCCATGCGCTCGCCCACGCCCTGCGCGTCCGCGGACAGGCGGGTGATGCCCTTGGACATCTCCTCGATGGTGGCGGCGACCTGCTCCGTGGTGGCGGCGCTGGTCTGGTTGCGCGACACCAGGTCCTCCACCGTGGCGGTCATCTCCTGCATGCTCGCCAGCAGCTCCTCGCTGGAGGCGGCCAGGTCCTCCGCGTTGGCGCTCACGCCCTTCACCGAGCGCGCCACCTCCTCCAGCGTGGAGGCCGTCACGTCCGCGGTGGAGGCGAGCGCGCCCGCGTCCTTGCGCACGCCGGACACCGACGCCGTCACCTCCTGCATCGTGGCCGCGGTGGTCTCCGCCTCCACCTGCACGCCCTTCGCCGCGTCGCCCACGGAGGCCTGGCTGCGCACCAGCGCCTGCACCGCGACGCTCGTCTGCTCCACCTGCGTCGCCACGGACTCGATGGCGATCCGCACCTGCTCGCCCGCCGCCGCCTGGTCGTTGCCCGCGGACGCGAGCCGCGCCGCCAGTTGCTCGGTGGACTTCACCAGCCCCACGCCCTCCGCCACCTGGAGCGAGGCGCGCTCGGCCAGCGCGCGAGCGTCCTCCAGCTTCCGCACGCTGTTACCGTTGTCCGTCGACATCCGCCGCCTCCTCCCCCACCACGCGGGGGAAATCGATGAGCATCACCAGCCGCGGGCCCACCTGCGCCACGGCCTTCACGAACCCCTTCGCGCCCTCCACCACCATGGGCGGGGGCGGCTGGATGGTGCGGGGGTCCAGCTTCAACACCTCGCGGGCGCTGTCCACGAGCAGCCCCACGGTGCGCTCGCCCAACTGACCCACCACCACCCGTGAATCCAGGGACTGCGTCCCCGCCGGCAGCCCGAAGCGCACGCGCGCGTCCACCACCGGGATGACCCGTCCGCGCACCTGCACCAGACCGGCCACGTGGGAGGGCGCCCCGGGCACCGGCGTCGCGCCGGTGAAGGACTCCATCTGCACCACGTCCGCCGCGGGCATCGCGTATTCCGTCCCGTCCACCTTGAACAGCACGTGCAGCACGTTCATGACACCCGCTCCCCGGCCCTGCTCGCACGCTTGCGGCGGCCCGCGCGCGCCGCGCCCAGCGCGCCCAGGTCCAGCACCAGGGTGGGCTGGCCATCCCCCAGGTCCGTGGCGCCCGCCACGCCGGGCACGCGCACGAGCGGATCCTCCAGCGGCCGCAGGACGATCTCCTGCTGCCCCACGAGCCGGTCCACCGCGAACGCCACCGGCTCCCCGCGCTGGCGCACGATGAGCGCCTTGGCGTCCTGGCCCGCGGCGCGGGCGTCCACGGGCGCGTCCAGGAGCCGCGCCAGCGACACCAGCGGCACCGCCGCGCCCCGGCGCTCCACCAGCCCCACGCCGTCCGCGCCCGCGGGGCGCACCACGCCCGCGACGTCGATGAGCTCCTCCACGGTGCCCACCGCGACCGCGTACCGGCGGCCCGCGCACTCGAAGACGATGGCGTCCATCAGCGTCACCGTGAGGGGGACGCAGACGGTGAAGGTGGTGCCCACGCCCTTGCGCGTGTCCATGCGCAGCTCGCCGCCCAGTTGCTCCACGACGATGCGGCGCACGATGTCCATGCCCATGCCCCGCCCGCTGGTGCGCGTGGCCTCCTGGCGCGTGGACAGGCCGGGCCGGCACAGCAGGTCCAGGAGCGCGTCCGGGGAGTCCGGCACGGGCGCGCCCGCCGCCTTCGCCACCGCCTTCGCGTCCACGCCGCGCCCGTCGTCGCGCAGGGTGAGCTCCAGTTGGCCGCTGGCGCGCGCGTGGCAGGTGAGGCGCACCCGCCCCTCGGCGGGCTTGTTCGCGGCCTGGCGCTCCTCGGGGGACTCCAGCGCGTGGTCCACGGCGTTGCGCACCAGGTGCACCAGCGCGGGCAGGAGCCGGTCCGCCACCGCCTTGTCCAGCTCCGCGTCGCCCACGTCCAGCTCCAGCCGCACCGCCTTGCCCGTGGCGCGGCGAAGCCCCCGCACCAGCAGGGGCAGCCGCTCCAGCACGTCGCCCACGCGCACCATGCGCAGCCGCAGGATGGCCGAGCGCAAATCGCGCAACTGCCGGCCGTTCTCCTGGAGGATGGCGGTGAGCTCCCGCGTGGGCGCGCCCGCCTGGGTGAGCGCCGCCACCGCGCGCGTCAGCCGGGAGCGGTTCACCACGAGCGCCGCCAGCCACTCCATGGCCTCGTCCAGCCGGGACACCTCCACGCGCAAGAGGCCACCGCCCCGGCGCACCTCCGGCTCGTCCAGCTCCTCGTCGAGCACGGCGGCGCCGGGCAGGCCCGCGGCGCCGTCCGGCCCCAGGTCCGCGGGCGGGGCCTCCGCGGGCGCGGGCGCCTCCAGCGAGCGCACCGTGGCGGGAGCGCCGCCCACGGCGTCCAGCAGCACCGCGTCCTCCGCGCGGGTGAGGAGCAGCAGCGCGAACGCCAGCGACGCGCCCCCCGCGGCGGCGCCGGACAGGGGCAGCACCTTCACGATGTCCGCGAGCTTCGCCACGCGCTCGCGCACGGTGTTGATGTTGAGCCCCTTCGCGGCGCGCTCCGACGACGGCACGAAGTCCAGCCGCAGCGCGCGCTGGCCCCCGGCGAGCCCGCCCTCCAACTGCTCGCGCTCGGACGGGGCCAGGCGGGAGGCGAACGCGGCCTCCGCGTCCAGCGTCACGGGCCGCGCGCGCCTGGGGGCCGCGTCCCGCACCTGCGGCCCCAGCGCCTCCAGCCGCTCCAGCAGGTTCGCGGGCGCGGGCGACGCCAGCTTCCCGGCGCCCAACTGCCGCACGCGCAGCTCGATGGCGCGCAGGCCCTCCACCAGCGGCTCCACGCTGGACTCCGGCAGCCGGCCGCCGGCCTGATCCGCCAGCCGCAGCGACGCCTCCATCCAGTGCGCCAGGGAGACGACGGGCTCCACGTCCACCATGGCGGACAGGCCCTTGAGCGTGTGCAGCGCGCGGAACAGCTCGCGCACCGCGCGGGGCTGCGCCTGCCCCTTGCGCACGGCCTCCTCCACCGCGAGCAGGTCCTTCTGCGCGGAGGCGAGCAACTCATCCGCCTCCGCCAGGTAGGCGGGGAGGAACTCCGCGAACTCCCCGTTCCCCGTCACCCGCGCGGCGCCTCGGCCGGGTTCTTCTCCAGGAGCGCCCGGGCGGCGCCCTGGATGGAGTCCGGCGTGAAGGGCTTGGTCATGAAGCGGTCCGCGCCGGCCTGCAACGCGCGCTCGCGGGAGGCCTCGTCGCCGCGCGTGGTGACGATGATGATGGGCAGGTCGCGCAGGTGGTCCTGGCCGCGCACGAACTCCACCACCTCGATGCCGCCGATGTCCGGCATGTTGAGGTCCAGGACGAGCAGGTCATACGGCTTGAGCGACAACTGCTCGATGGCCTCCAGTCCGCTGGACGCCTGGGTGAAGCGGCTGTCCGGATAGGGCCGCAGGCAGGCGACCACCATGTCGCGCATCACCTTGCTGTCATCGACGACGAGTACCTCGGGCATGGCGTCCTCTGGCAACGGCCGGCCAAGCTAGATCGATTCCGATCCGCTGAAAGAAATGAGTCATCCGGCGCGCGTTGAACGTTGGCTGGTCCACGCCCGCTTTGAACGATGTGCCACGGCGGACGACGAAGCGCCACGGCAGCCCGCACATCCGGCACCCTGCGCGCCGCTGTTTTTCCGCTCCAGGAACTGAATTCCATCCATGCGCCCCCCTCCTCCGTCCGACGCCTCCTTCCCCCGCCCGCCGGGCCCTCCTCCGAGTCCCCCGGAGCCCGCACCTTGTGTCTGGGTGGTGGATGACAGCGCCAGCGAAGCGCTCTTCATCAAGACGGCGCTTGGAACGGGCTTCCAGGTGGAGACGTTCCCGGACGGCGCGGCGATGCTCGAACGGCTGCACGCCGGACGGGCACCGGACGTGGTGGTGTTGGATTGGGAGATGCCGGGAATGTCTGGTCCGGAGGTCTGTCAGTTCCTGCGCGGCCAGCGGGAGACGCAGGCCCTGCCGGTGCTGCTGCTCACCTCGCACGGGCGGCCGGAGGACCTGGTGCAGGGCCTGCGCGCGGGCGCCAATGACTACGTGTCCAAGCCCTTCCGCACGGAGGAGGTGCGCGCGCGGGTGGACGCGCTCGCGCGCACCAAGCGGCTGGCGGACGAGGTGCGGCGCTCCAGCGAGGAGAAGGCGGAGGTGTTCGCGCAGTTGGACGCGCTGCTCACGTCCTCGCCCGTGGGGCTGTCGCTGCTGGACCGGGACCTGCGCTTCGTGCGCGTCAACGCGCGCATGGCGAAGCTGGACGGGCTGTCCGTGGACGCCTACCCGGGCCGGACGCTGGCGGAGGTGCTGCCCCGCTTCGCCGACCGGCTGGAGCCGCTGCTCCGCCGCGTCATGGAGACGGGCGAGCCCGTGGAGGAGGTGGGCTTCACGCTGGAGCACCCGGACGCGCCCGGCGGCGGGCTGCACGTGATGGCCAGCTACCACCCGGTGCGCACCGCCCGGGGAGAGGTGGTGGGCGTGGGCACCGTGCTGGTGGACGTCACCCGGCACAAGCAGGCGGAGGCCGAGCTGCGCGCGTCCGCGGAGTTCCGCGAGCGCTTCCTGGGCATCGTGGGCCACGACCTGCGCAACCCCCTGCACTCCATCCGCATGGGCGCCAGCTTCCTCGTCGCCAGCGAGCAACTGCCTCCGGCGCTGGAGCGCACCGCCAGCCGCATCATCCTCAGCACGGACCGGATGACGCGGATGATCACCGAGCTGCTCGACTTCACCCGCAGCCGGCTGGGCAGCGGCATCCCGTTGAGCCCCGCCGCCACGGACCTGGGCCAGGTGGCGTGCCAGGTGGTGGAGGAGCTGGAGCTGGTGCACCCCCGCCGCACCGTGAAGGTGACGTCCACCGGCCCCCTCACGGGGAACTGGGACGCGGATCGGCTGGCGCAGGTGCTGAGCAACCTGGTGGGCAACGCGCTCCAGTACAGCCCCGCGGACGCCCCCGTGGAGCTGGCGCTCGTGGGCGAGCCGGACCAGGTCCTCGCGCGGGTGAGCAACCCGGGAGCGCCCATCGCGCCGCAGGAGCTGGCGACCCTGTTCCACCCCTTCCAGCGCGCGCACACGGGCGCCCACGTCCCGTCCGGCCTGGGGCTGGGGCTCTTCATCTCCGACCAGATTGCCCGGGGCCACCGGGGCACGCTCACCGTGACGTCGGACGCGGAGCGCACGGTCTTCACCCTGACGCTGCCGCGCGGCGGCGCATGAGCCACGAGGCGCCCTGCCCCCGCGCCTCCCGGGCGTCCAAGCCCACGAGCCCCCTGGAAACGCTGGAGCCCGTGCCCTACGGTGAAGGGGTGTCCACTTCGCAACACCGCCCCCCGCTGCTCCTCGTGGAGAACAACGAAGACGTCCGCGAGGCGCTGCGCGAAATCCTGGAGTCGGAGGGCTACCGCGTCCTCACGGCGGTGAACGGCCAGGACGCGCTGGACGTGCTGGCGGAGCAGGAGCGGATGCCCGCGCTCGTCCTGCTGGACCTGGTGATGCCGGTGATGGACGGCCACGCATTCATCGAACACCTGCGCGGCACGGGCGCGCTCGCGCTCACGCGGGTGCTGGTGCTGACGGCGCACCCCACCCTGCCGCTGCCGCAAGGCGTGTCCGGACGGCTGGGCAAGCCGGTGAAGCTGGAGGAGCTGCTGGACGCCATCGCGGTGCACACCGCCCTGGCGTGAAGCCCCGCGCTCAGGCGGCGGCGGGACAGTGCCGCGCCACCATGGCCAGCAGCTCCGCGATGTCCACGGGCTTGCGCAAGAGGCCCACCGTGCCCGGCGGCGCCTTGGCGGAGAAGTGGGCGGTGAGCATCAGCACGGGCAGCTCGCGGTAGCGCGCGTCCTCCCGCAGCCGGTGGAGGAACTCGTGTCCGTCCATCACCGGCATCATCAGGTCCAGCAGCACCAGGCAGGGCTGCGCGTTGGCGGCGAGGACGTCCAGCGCGGCCTGGCCGTTGGCGGCCTGGAGCACCGTGTAGTCCTCCATCTCCAGCAACTCCGCCACGACTTCGCGCAGGTCCGGTTCGTCGTCGACGATGAGGATGATGGAACGCGAGGGGGTGCTGCTCACGGGCGGCAGCCTACGCAGGATTGCTACGAGCGCCAAGGAATGACGTGACCCCGGGCCCCCGTCGCGTGAGGAAGTGTCACGCGGCGCAGGCCCCGCCCGCCCGCCTGTCGGGAATCGCGAGCGAAACCAGGCGGGTCGGTTGCACCTATAGGCCCGAGCCCCTAATACTACTTGATCAGATACGTGACGGTCCTCGAGGAGGAGCGCGAGCGCCGAGTCTGCGGAGGCACAGCGGGCAGTGG